>NZ_CAJVAS010000025.1 GCF_910593845.1 Paenibacillus solanacearum
GTGATTTGTAGTTTACTGGTATCCCTGCAAGTCTAGGATAAATAAAAATGAGCTCAAAGCACAATGATTTCATGTCGTTTTGTGCCTTGAGCGAAGCGAAAGGAATGGGTATAAACATGAACAAAAGGTCTCTTTCAGATCGAGGACAAGCAGCCGCTGTACGAATAAGAAGGGTAAAAGGGTTGACGATACACCATTGGAAACGTCTGCTGGTGCTGTCTCTTGGCACTGTGATGCTGCTGTCCGGCTGCAGCGGCGGCGGGGCCGGCGTTGCTCCGAAGCCCGCGAATGAGGGAACGGACGTGCCTAATTCGGATACGAGTCCCGTCACGGTCAAATTTGCGACAAGCGCAGGCATTTTCAACGAAGACGAGTTTAAACTATATGTCACCGAGCCGCTAGCGAAGAAGTATCCCCATATTACGGTCCAGTATATCAATACGTCCCAGCAAGGCTCTACGCTCACGGATCTGGTCGCGGCGGGCAACATTCCTGACATTATCGTCGGCTACGGCGGGCTGCTGAAACAGCTGAAGGATCTGGCACTGCTGTCCGACATGGACCCGCTGATCAAGAAATACAAGCTGGATCTGAACCGGATCATCCCGGAAACGCTCGAATACATTAAAGTGAACGCCAATACGAATTATTTGGGCGGGCTGCCGGCATTCAACAATACGTTCGGCTTGTTCTACAACAAAGCGTTGTTTGACAAGTTCGGCATCCCGTATCCGAAAGACGGGATGACCTGGGAGGAAGCCGGAGACCTCGGCAAACAAATGACGCGAATGTATGACGGCATTCAGTACCGCGGTTTTTTTCCGGATAACGTCAACCGGATGATCAATCAGGTCGTGCAGTATCAGCTGGACAAAAACGACAAATCGACGCTGACGACAGATCCGTGGAAAAACGCCTTCGATTTGTGGAACCGTATCTACAACTACCCCGGCAATGCGGACGCGCCGTACAATACGATGAATTTCAGCAACAACCAGAGCGCCTTCATCAAGGGAGAATTGGCGATGATTGCCGGCTCCAGCTCCACGCTGCTCGCGCTGCGCAAAGCGCCGGATGTGAACTGGGATGTTGTCACGTATCCGCAGCATAAGGCGGCCATGGGCTACAGCACGAATGTGGACACGCCGAATATGTCCATCACGGAGCAAAGCAAAGCGAAGGATGCGGCGATGCGGGTCATCGAATCGATTTTATCCGACGAAGTGCAGCTTGCCCTGGCTCGCAATGCAAAAATGTCCATTCTGGCCAGCGATAAGGTGAAGCAGGAATACGGCAAGGGCATTCCCGAATTCGCAGGCAAGACGCTCAACCTGACCAGCATGACGAAGCTGAAGCCGTCCGTGCCGCGCATCTCCAAATACCAGGGGAGCGATACGAATAAGATTGTGCTTGATGCGTACGAGGCCGTTCTCAGGAAGGAGAAGGACGTCAACACGGCGCTGAGGGATGCGGATGAGGAATTGAACAAACTCGTCGATTTCAAGAAGAAAAACGAGTAATACAAGGCGATGAAGCGGCATCCTTGGCGGTTGACGGCTTCATCGCTTTTATTGTATTTTGAGGGGGATAGTACCATGGCAGGAGATGGAGAGGACGATCGGGGATGCGTCAAGAGAAGAAGGGGTCATTTTTATTATTTGCAGGTTCGTATGCGGAAGCGCCCGAAGACGGATTGTATGCGTATGCGCTTGACAGGACGAGCGGCGCGCTGACCTTGCTGAATCGTTCGGGCGGTTATCGCAATCCGTGCTTCCTAGATCTTGATCACCGCAATCGGAGACTTTACACGGTAGCCGAACGGGAGGCTGACGGAACCGAGACATGCGCGGTCGCGCTGGCATTCGCATTCGACCCGGCAGATGGACAGCTGCAGCTGCTGAGCGAGGAGAAGACGGTTGGCCGGGCAACTTGTCATATTCAATATAATGATGCCGGCCGGTATGTCGTGGCGACCAGCTACTCCGGCGGTGCGGTCGGCTATTTGCCGGTGCTTCCGGACGGACAGCTCGGTCGCATGAGCGATGCGCACCGGCATGAAGGGGCAGGACCGCATCCGACGCGCCAGGATCGGCCGCATCCGCACTCCGCGTATACCGACCCGGAGAACCGGTACGTCTATGTGCCGGATCTCGGCCTGGACCGGATCAAGATCTACAAGCCCGATGCCGCCGGCGGAAAGCTGGAGCCGCATGGCGAAGCGATCGCGCCGCCTGCCTCCGGTCCGCGGCACATGGCGTTTCATCCGTCGAAGCCGTATGTGTACGTGATCAACGAGCTCGATTCGACGATTTCTGCGTACGAGCAGGACCCGGCAAGCGGCGCGCTGCGGCTGATCGAATCCGTGACGACGCTCCCCGAGGACTACGCGCAGCAGGACGACAATACTTGTGCGGAAATTCAGATCACGCCCGACGGGCGGTTCGTGTACGGCTCCAATCGGGGACATGACAGCATCGCGGCGTTCCGGGTCGATGACCGGACAGGGCGGCTGTCGCCGGTACAGATCGTCTCCTCGCTGGGAAGGCGCCCGCGCAACTTTGCCGTCTCTCCGGATGGCCGATATATCGTAGCGGCGCACCAAGACAGCGCGAACCTCGTCGTATTTCGCATCGATGATGAGACCGGCATGCTGCTCGATACCGGCCATCGTGCCGAAGCGTCCAAAGTCGTCTGCGTCAGGTTTTGGAACGAAGACCATACGCCGTCCGTGCAATAAGATACGCGTAGGAACTGACTCCGCCCGAGTGCCTTCGCATAATCAAGTCATGACTCCGCTAGCGCGGGGTCATTTTTTTATGGTTTTATCCAAAAATTACCTTGAAAATATTACCATATCATTGTTTACTAAATGAGGAACGAACGATTGCTGCAAAGGCAGGTGCATTTTGTTGCAGTGCTGCATACGGGAGTATAGGGCAGAGGATTTGGAGCGCGTGTTGGATTTATCCCAGTCGTATTATGCCGGACAGCATGGTTCTTTTTCATTGGTTGACCAATTGGACGGACGACGAATGATGGCGAAGTACGTGATCGCCGACAAGGTGTCCGGGATCGTGTGCGGCTACGGGCTGCTGGCCGAGCAATTTCCGCCGGCGATCAAGCTGAGGCTGGAGCTTGTCGTGCGTGAGGACGGGAGCAAAGGCGAATGGCTGCAGGAGCTGTACGCGCGGATGGAATCCGTCATCTTGAAGGCAGCGCCTTATGCCGTGGAAACGAGACTGTTCCCGGGGGATGCGGAAGAAATTCAATTTTTCAAGCGCAAAGGGTATGCGGAAAACCATCGCATGGTCAAACGGAAGCTGCACGTGCGGCAAGCCCGTCTGGAAGACTATGCGAGAGCCGAGCGGGAGCTGGGCCAACGAGGCATATTCATCAAGACGTTCGCGGAAGAGCAGACCGGCAGCCTTGAATGTATGGAACAAATGAAGCAAATCGTACTCGAAACGAATCCCGATTTCCCCAGCGAGCTTCCGCCGAGGCTGAGGCGGCCCAGTGCGAATACTTCGTGGCTCAGCCGTCCGGATTTGCTGCCGGAAGCGTTCTTTATTGCTGCTTGCCAGGGGAAATATATCGGCTATTCGTATTTGCTCGAAGGGCCGGACCGGGCGTTGATCCAGGGGAATACGGCGATCAGCCGCCCCTACCGGAATCTCGGCATCGCCACGGTGCTCAAGATGAAGGGGATTGCCTACGCGAAAAAGCATGGAATCGAAACGATCTATACCGCCAGCCGATCGACGAACGGCGCGATGGCGCGCGTCAACGAAAAGCTGGGATGGAAGACGTACGAAAGCGAAATTCGGCTGGAGAAAATTATTAATGTAGATTGGAGCTGATCTCAATCGAAGATACGGGACATATCATGATCGCGAACTCGATTGACGTTGAGAATAATTATCAACTACAATAATCCTGTGATTTCCTTATCGACCTACTTCCAAGCGTAAGGACGGGATGACATGATTGACTTGAATGAGGCTGCCGGGTATTTCGCCCGCAGCCTGCTCACGGTTGAAAGGGTGTATCATACGATATTGCCTGCGAACAAACGAATCCATGCCCATACGTCGGAGCATCCTACGCTCAAGAGCGGGTTCGTCTTTGTTATCCGGGGAAACGCTTCATTCCAATTTAATGATACGAAGTACGATCTTAAGCCTGGGATGGTTGTTCACGGGGGACCGGATATGACCCTGCAGATCCGGACCGGGGCAACGGAGCTGGACTATTTTCTCGTTCATTACGCATCGTCCGAGCCTGCAATCGATGCGGAAGGCGCTCGCTGCATGCGAGATCATTTTTTGCTGGATGCGGGTGAAAACCCTAGATTATGGGAGCTGCTCACGCAGCTTCGTGAGGAATACGGCACGCCGGGTAACATTCCGCTGCTGCGGGTGAAGACGTTATTTTATACGATCTTGTACGAGCTGTTTGTTTGCTGCCGCAACCGTCTGCATCAGCAGAACTCGACATTGATCGAGGAAGCGGTCGCCTATATTCATGATCACTATATGGAGCCGCTGAGCCTTCAAGCGCTTGCGGAGCGTTTCTCCATGAACTCCAAGGCGTTCGCCTATTTATTCGGCAAATATACGGGAATTTCGCCGATCGACTATCTCATCCGGCATCGGATCAAGCGGGCCAGCGAAATGCTGGCCCTGGGCAGCAGCCCAGTGAAACAGATTGCCGCCAGCGTCGGTTACAGCGATCCGCACTATTTCAGCCGGATATACAAAAAACATACCGGTCATTCGCCGAGCGAGATTCGGACGGAGTAAACAATAATCCACCTGCGCTTTGATTTTTGTCCATTTTCATGCGGAAGAACTCTTGCTATAATTCGTTGGTAATGAAAATCATTATCAAGGAGTGTCAGCATGTTCAAGATATCTTACCGATGGTTGTATCTGTTCAGTATAGCCGTTCTTTGCATTGCGATGATTACGGGATGCGGCAGCAGCGCGCAAAATCCGGGCGCGAAGAAGGAGTCGTCCCCATCCGCTTCGGAGCCGGCAGGCGCAAAATCCGGAGCCAAGCGAATTGTCGTTACTTATTTTCCTTACGCGGATCATTTATTTGCTCTCGGGCAAGCGGAATTGGTGAAAGGCGTCGTCGGCCTGAGTTCGTTACAGGAATTTACGGTCTACGATCCGTTTCTGAAAAACGGCAAAATCGCCGATCTCGGAACGGAAGCGAATTTGGAGAAAATCGTCGCATTGCAGCCCGATCTGATCATCGCTTCGCAAAATGAGAGCAAAATTGTGGACGAGCTGTCCAAGATCGCAAAGACCGTGACCGTGAATGCGACCTTGAATTGGCAGGATACGATCAAAGGCGTAGGAGCCGCGATTGGGGAGGATGCCAAAGTCCAAGCGTATATCGATCAATTCGTCAAGAAGCAGAACGAAGTGGCGTCCAAGATGGATCGTTCCGGGTTAAAAGGAAAAACGGCGCTGTTCATGATGCCGTGGAAAAAAGATTTCACGTACTGGAGCGGCTCCCGGATGGCTCTTTATTATGAAAAGCTCGGCTTCAAGCCTTTCGACGGATTGAAAAATGTCGGCGAAATTACGCTGGAAGGCATCAGTTCGCTCAATCCGGAATATATTTTTATCGGCAAAGACTACAGCAAAGCGAGCGCGATCAGTCTGGATGAGCTTGCTGCAAGCCCGGTATGGCAGTCGCTGGACGCTGTGAAAAATAAACGAATGTTCGTCGTCGATACGGAAATTTTGGGGCCGCTGGCCATGGGGCAGTACAAGGGACTTGAATATATGGATCAGCTGGTAGGGACCCTCGGCCATTGACAAAATCCTTCACGCTTGATAACGTGGATATGCGTTCGAAGCGTGATCGGTGAAAAGTCCGGACATGTGCCGGTTTGAAGCAACACATAGAAGAGATAAACGGTAGGAGCGGAGCGCTAATATGCTTCAGCTCCTTTTCTCGTTCCGGCGTATTCAGGCGGGGCGGGGATGGGTCCACTGATAAAATGGGAAATTGACGTACGGAGGGAATAACATGAAACCGATTTCCGAAGACGAGGCGCGAGCGCTTGGCGTTGAGGCGATTCACCATGAGATGGATAATGGAGAAAGAAGATTTCGGCTGGTCAGCTCCGACGGCAGCTCATACAGTCGCACGGAGGCGTCCGGTGCGAGCGGCTGGCAGAATAGCCATTACCATCAGGGCGTAACCGAGCTGTACGTCGTGCAAAAGGGCTGGATTGCGTATGCGGAGCTGTCTGCCGGCGGTGAACTGACGATCAGCCTGCTGCAGCAGGGGGATACGGTAACCGTTCGTCCTTACACGCATCATAATGTATATATGTCTGCGTTTGCGGTGACGCACGTGGTTAAATACGGGGATGGTACCGACAAAGGTACCGACAAGGCGGACTGGGTTCCCTCGCCGGCGCTGGACCTGCGGACCAAGCCGGTCACCGAGTCGGAGCTGCTGCATAAGTTCAATTCAACGTAGCAAATAAAGAAACAGACGATCCGCAACGGGAATCGCCTGCTTCAATGGAAAGGTTCCGGCCGACGGATTCGGCCGAAATCCGGGTTACTGCGGCATGTAGCCTTGCGGAGGCATTGGCGCGTTCGGCGCTTGGCCCGTAGGCTGGTACGTATGCAGGAATGTTTTGGCCGTATGATCGTTCATCGTCGGCACCTGATACTGGCCCTGCTGGTTCATCAGCATAAACACTTCGTACGCTTGCTCCGCGCACAAATTCGCGCCGTGCATCAGCATTTGCCTGACGTTCGGATCGGCGCATTCCAGCGCGGCCGCCATGTGCAGCTTGGCCGAGCTTTTGTGGCAGGAGAGCATGGAACGCAAGATTTGCTGGTCGTTCAGCGTACCCTGCATCGTCGGCGCTACGGGAGCGGGCTGCCGCAAGCCGTACTGAATCTGGTTCGGATTCACACCCATCGGGCTGCCGTAAGACGGTGCGGGCTGGCCCTGCGGAGCGGCGCTGTAATCATGCGTGTAGGCGACCAGCTGATCATAGGAACGCATGGCGGTATGCAGATGATGATCAATCATATTTTGCAACTGACGGTTTTGCGTCATTTGGGCATATAGGTGAAAGTGATCGATCAGGTTTAGTTTTTCGTTCAAAATTTCGTGGACTTCCATCGTTTCATGTGCGCCGAATGGCATTATAGCAGCTCCTTTTTTTACAATTCATCTGGGGGTTGTTCATCCCACAGGTTACTTTTTCCAATCGATGACCGGATTATGCATGGCAAAGGAGATGAATCCGTTATGAAGGAACCGAGGGTTCACGAGCTGCTTACGCTCAAAACGATCGCGGAAGCGTTGAATCAATCGAATGAGCTGTCTCCGATGCTGAATGTGGTGCTGAAGCAGCTGCTGGAGCTGACCGGCTTGACGGCGGGGTGGATCTTTTTGTGCGACCCGGAGATGGTCCATTTGCTCCGGGGACGCAGCGGCCATTCGGGGTACATCTGTGTTGCCGATGCCGGTCTGCCGCCGGCGCTGCAGATGAACGACAAGCAGCCGATGCGATGCGGAAGCTGCTGGTGTCTGGACCGGTTTCACAGCGGGCGGCTGCAGCATGCCGTCAATATATTGAACTGCAAGCGGCTGGAAGACGCGGTCGCGCATGAATGGGGCGATACGGAGGGAATCACGCATCACGCCACCGTACCGCTGCGGACCGGCGACCGCAAGATCGGCGTTCTCAACGTGGCGGCGCCGGGCAAGTCGCATTTCACGGAAGAGGAGCTGGCGCTGCTGCAATCGGTGGCGCTTCAGATCGGCGGCGCCGTGGAGCGGATGCGCCTGTACGCAGGCGAGCAGCGCCGGGCCGAGCTGTTCGCGCGGCTGGGCGAATTCGGCCGCGAATTGAGCGCTGCGGCCGGTGCCGATGCCGCGGCACGGCCGGAGCGGCTGTATGAACGCGCCGCGTCGCTCATCGGCGCGCATTTCGACTGGCCCGTCGCGGCGTTGTTCGAGCCGGACGGAGACGATTTCGTCCTGCGCGCTGTCTGCGCGGACGGCTGTACGACGGCGCCGCATGCGCGATTGCCGCGGGACGCCGCAGGCTGGCTCGGCCGCGCCGCAGCCGCGCGCCGCTTCGTCTCCGCGGCCGGCGGCGATGCGGCTGCGCTGATAAGCTGCGGCGAGCTGCGGCCATCGCTGCCGCCGCTCTCGGCGGCGCTGGCGGCGCCGGTGCCATTCGCGGGCCAGCCGGGCGCCGGCGTGCTGCTGGTCGGCGACGGGAATGCCGGCGAGCTGCATCGCGTCGACGGCGAAGTGCTGCAGGCGATCGGCAAGCATGTCGCCGCCGCCGTGGAGACTGCGCGCCTCGCGGAGAACCGCCGCGAGCTGGCCCGCATGGAGGAGCGCCATCGCCTGGCTCGCGACTTACACGACTCGGTCTCCCAGATGCTGTTCTCGATCTCCATGACGGCCAAAGGCGTCGAGAGCATGCTGAGCGGCCTTCCTCCCGACCTGGATTCGTCGCGCTCGGCGGTGAAGGACATGCAGTCGCTGTCGCATCACGCGCTGAAGGAAATGCGCTCGTTCATCATGCAGCTTCGCCCGCAAAGGCTCGAAGGCGGCTTGGCTACGGCGCTCAAAGCCTACGGCGAGAAGCTGAATTTGACCGTACATGTGCGGCTTGGCGCGCTCAGGGAGCTTCCTTCGGCCGTAGAGGATGCCTTATGGCGCATCGGCCAGGAAGCGCTCAACAACGTCTGCAAGCATGCCGGTACCGGCGAGGCGGACATTTGGATCGAGCTGTCTCCGGACGAAGCGGTCCTGCGCATTACCGACCGGGGGCGCGGCATCGCGAAGCGCCGGCCTTCGCCCAGACGGGAGTCGATTGGCCTGTCGACGATGCGGGAACGCGCCGAGGCGCTCGGAGGACAGTTCACGCTGACCAGCGCGTACCGGAAAGGGACGCAGGTGCAGGCGGTTATCCCGCTTCCTCCCCTGAATGAATCGAATGGACTAGGGAGGTGAACGATTACATGACGATCAAACTGCTGCTGGCTGACGATCACCCGATGGTGCGCCGAGGATTGCAGGTGTTTCTGGCAACGCAATCCGACATTCAGCTGGTTGGCGAGGCGGCGAGCGGACGGGAAGCAATCGAGAAGGCGGAGGCTTTGCAGCCCGACATTATCCTGATGGACTTAAAAATGCCGGTCCTGGGCGGCATCGAAGCGACGCGGAAGCTGAAACAATCGCATCCGGACATCAAAGTGATCGTGCTAACTTCGTTTTCCGATCAGGATCACGTGATTCCGGCCATCCGCGCCGGGGCAAGAGGCTACTTGCTGAAGGATATCGAGCCGGAGGAATTGGTCCGCGCCGTCCGGCGCGTATATCAGGGACACGTAGAGCTGCATTCCGAAGCGGCGGGTTTGCTGATGAGCATGGTCGCCGAGCCGGACTCGCTGCCTGTCGATGCGCCTGCCGCATCCGGCCGCGGTCTCGGGCTGCTGGATACGTTGACCCCGCGCGAACGCGAGGTACTGAAGCTGATCGCGCAAGGCAAAAGCAATAAAGAAATCGGCGAATCGCTGTTTATTACCGAGAAGACGGTCAAAACGCATGTCAGCCATCTGCTGGATAAGCTGGGCTTGACCGACCGGACGCAAGCCGCGATTTTGGCCGTCAAACAAGGAATGATCGAGTAAGATTTGTCCTCATATCCGTCGAAAGTCGTAGAAGCGTTCAGCCTTTAGGTTGAACGTTTTTTGCGCTGCAACTTCATTCCTTTCGCCGACGTGCGAAATCGCGGGCTGCGGTACGATAAGAGCATCAACCATCACATGATGATCGCGAAAGGATGAATTTTTATGACGATGAACATTGTCATTATCGCAGGCAGCAACCGCAAGGCCTCCACCGGCACAAGGCTGACGGAATACGCGGAGCGGCTCATGAAACAAGCGGGGCATCAGGTCGCTTTATTCGATTTGTACCGGACGCCGCTTCCTTTCTACTCACCCGACGAATCGCAAGCGGAGCACGCAGGCTTGAAGCAGCTGAAACAACTGATGGCGGCAACCGATGCCATCGTCTTGGCCTCACCGGAGTATCACGGGAGCGTATCCGGCGTTTTGAAGAACGCGCTCGATCATCTCGGGTCGGAGTATTTCAGTGGCAAGCCGGTGCTGTCGGTCAGCTCCTCGGGCGGCGCGGTCGGGGTCAGCTCGCTGCAGCATATGCAGACAATAGTCCGCAATTTGCACGGGATCAACTGCCCGGAATGGATCTCGATCGGAGGCGCGCAGCGCCGCTTTTTCGAGGCTGGCCAGGACAGCTACGAGGTAGGCCAGGAGATCGACGACCGCATCCATCGCGTACTCCGGTCGTTCCTCGAGCTGGCTGCGCGGCTTCGGGGCAAAGGCCACTCCGCTGCGGAGACCACATTATGAGGCGCCGCTCGCGCTCGCTACCGCTAACGGTGGATTGAAATGCCAGGATGGACCGATTTTACCAAAAAGCGTATCGAATGCTGGGAAGTACAGGCCGAAGCGCTGCGAACGAGAGTAAAAAGCTTGATGATGAACGAAAGGACGTGACCATGGTGATTACGCATTTTGCCGATTTGGAACTTTTGACGGTATCGATCGAAGGAGTCAAGCAATGTTACCTTGACCAGCTTGGATTTCCGGTTGTCGATCAATCCGAGGATTTCATCCGTTTTCGCCCGGCGCCTCATGTGACGCTGACCTTTCGGGAGTCGCATGAGCCCGTTTCCCCGGCCCATTTTGCCTTCGAGGTGCCGTACTCGCAATTCGACGCGGTTGTCCGCGCCGTTCGAAGCAGGAAGCTCCTGCTTGCCCGTTGGCCGGACGGCAGCGATGTGAATGCGTTCGATGGAGGGAAAAATATATACTTTCGCGACGGCGACGGCCATTTGCTTGAGTGGATCTGCCATTCGTACATTCGCGAAGACGTGATTGCCCCGCACGGCGCATCGAAGGTGTTGTATATGCGAGAGGTCGGATTCCCGATCGGCGACGTGAACGGTTTCAGGGAATGGCTCAAAAGCGCGCTGGGCATGAAGACGAAAGAGGAGTCGGACACATTCAATTTCGTCGTCGGCGGAACGGCGCATGCCATCGCAGCGTCGACGGGCCGAAGGTGGATACCGATCGGCATGCACGCGTTGCCGCCGAATATGACCGTCACGTTCGGCGTCTCGGAAGCAAGCTTCATTGAACGCGTAAGAGCGTCCCTGCAAGCGCATGAAGTGGTCGCCGAGTCGGACGGCGAGCTGCATTTGATGAAATACGGGTACCGCTTTCGGCTTCGCTGCACCTCGTTTGACCCGGGTATCCCGGCCCGGCTGCCGCTGCCGATATCGATCGAAGGGAAGGAGGAAGGTAGATCCGATGATCAAGAGCTTGTATGAGACGCATGTTCAAGTGACGAGCCTGGGCGCGTCCATTTCATTTTACGAATTGCTCGGGCTCGAGCTGCTGAGTCGCAGCGGAGATCGTCTTGCCTTTATGCGGATCGGCGGAGGGGACAGCATCAGGAGTTAGGGCTGTGGCAGACCAGAGAAGGGGAGTCGGTGTGCTCGCGCCACTTTGCCTTTGAAGTGGATATACACGGTTTGATGGGGGCCAAGCCATGGCTGCAGGAACGAGGCATTGAAACAGTCGGTGTCTTCGGTCGCAGCAACGAAGAACCGGTCGTCCATCCATCCGGACCGATCGCCTCCGTCTATTTCAACGATCCGGACGGAAACATGCTCGAATTTGCAGCCAGGCTGCCCGAGAAGCCCAGGAAGCGGGGTTACATCCCGACGTTAAGCGAGTGGCGCGCGCTGCATCGTTGATCCCGGCTTCCTTACGCCGATGGCTGCTCGCGCTCCATAAGCTGCTTCAGCTTCAATTCTGTCGGGGAATCCGGCGCCGGCGTATAAATGCTGCAGCGCAAGTCAGTATTGCCATGAACCTGCAGTGACGTAAGCTCGAACAGCATTTTCCCCGCTTTGCCATGACGAAATTCCAGCACGACCTCGGGGGCGGAGCTCACCTTGCTGTCTTCCCACAGCCGGTTGAAGTCAGGGTGAACGCTCTTCATTTCCACCAGAAACGATTCGTACCATTCATCGTCGACATATTGGCCGTAATAGGCGCGGAAAATAGCCAAAAACCCGCTGGCGAAGTGCTCCCAGTTGACCGCAAGCCGCTGGAATTCTTTTCTCGTGAACAGCAGGCGGATCATATTGCGCTGCTCGGGCGGAATTTGTTCGAAATCGAGGAAGACATGGGCGGCGGCTTTGTTCCAACCGACAATTTGACATCGCCGGTCGGAGATGATTGTGGGACAATATTTAAGCTCTTGCAATATTTTGGCTAGCGAGGGGCTGATCTGGTACGGTTCTTCCTTGGAGACGCCGGCGCCGGGACTGGTCTCCATGGCCAAGGCATACAAATATTTGCGTTCGTCTACCGTAAGCCGCATCGCGGTGGCGATGCAGTCGAGTACGGAGGCGGACACCCGGATGTCCCGCCCTTGCTCCAGCCATGTATACCAGGTCGTGCTGACGCCCGCCAGCTGAGCGACTTCTTCCCGGCGTAACCCCGGCGTCCTGCGGCGGACTCCGTCGGGCAGCCCAACGGACTGGGGCTGTACTTTGGCACGCTGCGCCTTCAAGAAGGCGGATAAAGCCTGAAGTCTTGTCTGATGATTCATTGCGAAACTCCCTTCCTCGGTATCCGAGTATCATAGTAGTTATTATACTATGATAAACTACAACTTGTAATAGGATAATCAGTGTGACATGATGATTTCCATAACAAAGGTCAGAGGGGGCAATGGATATGGAACGGGTAGTGATTACAGGAACAGGCATCATCTCGCCGCTCGGAAACGATACGGCCGCGTTCTGGAACCGTATGGTTCGGGGAGAGTCAGGCGTTGCGGCCATCGATACATTCGACACGGCGAAGCATAAATCCCGAATCGCCGGGCTCGTACGGGATTTTGACGCCGAAGCGCGATTCGGGCGCAAGGAAGCGCGGCGGATGGACCGATTCTGCCAATATGCCCTTGCGGCAGCGGAGCAGGCGATGGACGACGCCGGACTATCGCAGGCGGAATTGGATCGCGAGCGGCTCGGCGTGTATGTCGGATCAGGCATCGGGGGCATCCAGACGCTGCTCGAGCAGCATACGGTACTGCGAGAACGCGGCCCCGACCGGGTCAGTCCGACGCTCGTGCCGATGATGATCTCGAACATGGCCGCGGCGATGATCAGCATGCGGTTCAGCGCGTACGGGCCAACGCTGTCGCCGGTAACGGCATGCTCCATCGGCAATACGGCGATCGGGGAAGCGATGCGTCTCATTCGCTACGGCGGGGCCGACGTCATTATCGCCGGCGGGGCGGAAGCGGCGCTGACGGATATCGCGCTGGCCAGCTTCAGCAACGCCACCGCCTTGTCGACGAGAAACGAGGAGCCGACCCGGGCCAGCCGCCCGTTCGACGCACAGCGCGACGGCTTTGTCATGGCGGAAGGGGCCGGCATTCTCGTGCTGGAATCGCTGTCGCACGCGCAGCGCAGAAACGCGCGGATCTACGCGGAAGTGATCGGCTACGGGGCAAGCTCGGACGCTTATCATATCGTCGCCACGCATCCGGAAGGACTCGGCGCTTATTTGGCCATGAAGTCTGCGCTGGCCGATGCCGGCATTCAGCCGGATGAGGTGGATGTGATCAGCGCGCATGCGACCAGCACCGATGTCGGGGACAAGTCGGAGACGATGGCAATCAAGAAGCTGTTCGGAGCGCATGCGCATCGCATTCCGGTGACGGCGAACAAGTCGATGACGGGGCACATGCTGGGTGCGGCCGGCGGGGCGGAAGCCATCGCGCTCGTCCGAAGCTTGCAGGAAGGCATGATTCCGCCTACGATCAACCTGGAGGAAGCTGACCCGGCATGCGATCTGGACTATGTGCCGAACGAGGCCCGGCGTGCCGACATGCAGGTGGGCATATCGAATTCATTCGGGTTCGGCGGGCATAATGCGGTCATCGTTTTGAAAAAATATGCCGAGTGAGGCATGAAGCGAAATGGAACGGATAAGGGATAGGGCTTCTCGCTGGAAGAAAGCGGGAGGCTCTTTTTCATTCTTTTTTCCGTGCTGCGGGACAGGAAGCTTGATGCAAATGGACAGGGAGAATAGGCGATTTCGCTTAGAATGAATCTTGATTTATAATCATTCTAATATTATACTTAATCTAAATATTAAATTGGAGGTGCGAGATCATGTCGAGAAAAGGACAGCTGACCGTTCAGCGCAAAGCGATCTATGACGTTGTAATGGAAAGCCCCGATCATCCGAGCGCCGCCGACATTATTGACCGTTTGAAGGAACGGGGTCACAGCTTTGCTTACGGAACGATCTACAATTCCTTGCGTTATTTGACGGATGCCGGCCTCATTCGAGAATTGAAGCTGGAGGGCGATGCGAGCCGTTACGATGCGCGAGTGGAGGATCATCAGCATATCGTATGCCGCGTCTGCGGCAAAGTGGAGGAAGTGTTTACGGCGATCCCGGCGGAGTGGCTGCAAGCGGTGGCCAAAGAAACCGGTTTTACCGTGGAGGATGAGCATATTTTGTTCAAAGGAGTGTGTCCGGCATGCAAAGAACGGAACAAGTAAGTGTTGATTCTGTAGCGGGAGACACGATGCCTTACGGCGAATTTTGCGAAACGACCAGCCGCATTGTCATCGTCAGCCCGTATCCGTCGGCGTTGACGGAGCTGATTCAAGAGCTGACCTTGGGCTGCTACGACGTTCTTGTGTTCCGCCATCTGAATCCGCAGTCCTTGTCGAAGCTTTCACCCGATCTGATTATCGTCGATTTGACCGAAGATCACGGGATGGCTCTGAATGCGATCGCGGTTCCACAAGAAACGCCGTCTTTGTTTCTTGTCGACGGAGAGGGTACGGGTGCAGACGACAAAGAACATACGATGCATTGGCCTTCGGGCCGCTCGCAATTTCTTCCGCGCATCCAGGCGCTCCTTCATGCGCAGCACGGACAGCGGTCGCCCGAGAAGGAAGGCGGCGAATGGAGCTTCAAGGATCTGCGTCTCGATCTGAAACGATTGACATGCTTTATCGGCATGACCCGTGTGGACTTGACCAAGACCGAGTTCGATCTGCTGCTCGCGATCATCGAGGCCGAAGGCGCGGTATTGTCCCGTCAGTCGCTGATGGATCGCGTCTGGGGAGAGAATTACTTCGGCGGCAGCAATACGATCGACGTTCATATGAAGAGCTTGCGGCATAAGTTAAACGATAATCCGAGACAGCCGAAATATATCGCGACTGTGCGCGGCATCGGTTACCGGCTGGCCGACGCATAATTGTACCGTATCATGAGGCAGGCGATACGGGCGATGCGCGGCCAGGCACGTCGTTCCCTGGATCAAGAAAAGAGATAGCACGCGACGGCTTCATGAAATCTTCATCATTCCTTCACTCGGTCTTCATGAACGATCCGGGAGACCGTGTTATTCTATATTCAGAACTTAGATCAAGTCTAAATATAATAATAAAAGAAAGGGGTGGTGAAGCACATGTACGATGTCATCATTATCGGCGGCGGTCCCGCCGGCGCATCGGCCGCCGTGTATACCGCAAGAGGGAAGTTGTCCACGCTGGTGCTGGATAAGTCGCCCAATGCCGGAGCGCTCGCATTGACGCATAAAATCGCCAATTATCCCGGCGTGAGCGAGGAACTGACCGGGGCGCAGCTGCTGGATCGCATAAGGGATCAAGCCCGCAGCTTCGGCGCCGAGTTCAAACATACGACGATTACCGCTGTCGACCTGGAGGGAGAGACGAAATACGTCTTTACCGCGGACGGCATGTACGAAGCCAGAGCGGTCATCATTGCAACCGGCTCCAAAGGCCGCAACCGGATGCTTCCGGGGGAGGAGCGGCTGCTCGGTAAAGGCGTCAGCACATGCGCAACTTGCGACGGCGCATTTTATGCAGGCAAAGAGGTAGCGGTGATCGGCGATTCGGAGGAATCGGTGGACGAGGTGCTTGCCCTCAGCCGGATCGTATCGAAAATTCACTTTATCGTTCCGCGGCCCGAGCTGCAAGGGATTAAGACGCTTCCTGAGTTGCCCCATACGGAAGTCCGGTTCCGGACGCGTCCGCTGGAGATTGTCGGCGAAGACAGAGTGCAGGGGCTGCGCGTCAAGAGTTCTTCTGGCGAGGAGCAGGTTGTCGATGCCGACGGCGTATTCGTCTTCCTATCGGGCAGCAAGCCGGGAACGGATTTCCTGGAAGGGCAAGTACCGCTCGATGCCGACGGCTACATGATTCTCGACGAATTGATGCAAACCGCGGTTCCGGGCGTGTTCGGAGCGGGCGAGGTACGCCGCACGCCGGTGAAACAGGCGGTCATAGCGGCTGCGGACGGCGCGATCGCCGCCATGGCTGCAGATAAATACATCCATCGCCGGGAGCATGCGATCCCGCAATATAAATAAAAGGAGAGATTCCCTATGTCTAGCGAAAAAACACAAGCCATCGTTTACTCCAGCACGACGTGCACGTACTGCGCGCAGCTGAAAAAATATTTGATCGAGCAAAACGTAACGTTCGAAGAACGAAATATTGATACAAGCGAAGCGTATGCCAATGAGCTGCAAGCACTGGGCATGAGCTCGGTTCCGGTAACCGTGATCGGCGAGATGACGATCCTGGGTTTGAATCCGACACGCATCAAGAAAGCGTTGGCCGTTTAGCATCTTTCGCAGCTTCATTCGCTTATATCCATGCACATCAAACCTGAGGAGGAACTCCATATGACAACATCAGCAACAGCAACGGAAATCGTAAAAATCGGCCTGCAAGCGCCTAACTTCAATCTGCCTTCGACCAAAAATTTGCAGACGCTGGAGGAAAACGTGTCGCTCGCCGATTACCGCGGCCGCTGGCTGATCTTATTTTTCTGGCCGTTTGACTTTACTTATGTTTGCCCGACCGAAATCATTGCATTCAGCGACCATTACGACGCGTTCCAGGACTTGGACTGCGATATCATCGGCGCGTCGGTAGACAGCGTGTATACGCACCGCGCCTGGATCCAGACGCCGCGCGACCAGCAGGGCATCGGCGCGATCCGCTACCCGATCGCCTCGGACTTTAAGAAAGAAACGGCTGCCCGCTACGGCGTGCTGGACGAACAAACCGGCGCCGCACACCGCGGACTGTTCATTATCGATCCGGAAGGGATCGTACGCTACCAGGTTGTGACCGATATGAACGTCGGCCGCAGTGTGGACGAAACACTGCGTATTCTTCAAGCGCTGCAAGCGGGCGGATTATGTCCGGCCAACTGGAAGCCGGGAGAGAAGACATTAGGCTAATCGCTTCGAAATGCAGTCTCTGCACGCGTTGTGCAGGGACTTCTTTTTTTGCGCGAAGAAGGAAAAAAGCCGCGGGCATGGAATATAATTGCGTCAGATGCTTGATTCTAAAGGCAATTGTCAAACCAGAGACTTCACAGGAAAGGACTACACAGATGAATGCGTTTGAAATGAATTTGAGCAAATATGCCGAGCTGCTGATCCGGGTCGGCGTCAATATTCAGCCCGGTCAAGTGCTGTTTATCGAATCGCCGCTGGAGACCGTCGCGCTGACGCGCCTACTGGTGCAAAAAGCATACGAAGCCGGCGCAAAATATGTGCAAGTGCAGTGGGACGACGAGGGGGTTACTCGCGCCCGGTACGAATATGCGCCGGACGATTCGTTTACATATTATCCCGAATGGACGGCCCGGATGATGGAACAGCTGGCGGAAGGCGGCGGCGCGCTCCTCAATATCAAAGTGCCGAATCCGGATTTGTTCCAGGGCATTGATTCTGCCAAAGTGGCGACAGCGACAAAGGCGATGGCTATGGCCAGGCAGAAGTACCAGTCCTATGTGAGAAACAACAATTTCAGCTGGTGTCTGGTCAAGGCGCCGACCGAGGCATGGGCGGCCAAAGTATTTCCCGAGCTGCCAAGCGAAGAACGGGTCGCGGCGATGTGGGATACGATCTTTCGGATGAACCGGGTGTATGCGGACAACCCCATCGCCGCGTGGCAGGATCATATCCGCAAGCTGAAAGATGTGCAAAACGTGTTGAATGGCAAAAAATATAAACGGCTGCATTACAAAGCGCCCGGCACGGATTTAAGCGTTGAGCTGCCGGAAGGGCATTTATGGCTCGGGGGCGGCGACACGAATGAACGCGGCGTATACTTTGTCGCGAATATGCCGACCGAAGAGGTGTATACGATGCCGCATCGCGAAGGCGTCAACGGTACGGTGACAAGCACGATGCCGCTTAACTTGAACGGACGACTCGTCGATAAGTTTTCTTTGACGTTCCGTCAGGGCAGAGTGGTCGATTATATGGCCGAAGTCGGGCAAGAGCACCTTAAATCGCTGCTGGACACGGATGAAGGCGCCAAATATTTGGGAGAAATCGCTCTCGTGCCGCATGATTCGCCGATTTCCAATTTGAAACGCATTTTTTACAATACGGGCGTGGACGAGAACGCTTCTTGCCATTTTGCCGTAGGCAGCGCTTATCCGGTCAATATAACGAACGGAACGAAAATGAGCAAAGAGCAGCTGGTCGCGCATGGAGCCAACGTCAGCTTGACGCATGCCGACTTCATGGTCGGCTCGGCGGAGCTGGATATTGATGGCGAGCTGTCCGACGGTACGCTTGAACCGGTATTCCGCAAAGGAAACTGGGCGCTGTAGCACTTATGCAAATATCACCTGTACGGAGCTCAAATAGTTCGCGGTCCGGCGTGACATACTATGACCGTTCCTCATTGAACCTTTCATAATTTATTTTAAACAACGGGAGGTCCTTCCAATGGCGAAAGGCAAAAGCATGAAGCAAAAAATGCAGTCGATGGCTGCCGAAGCGAACAATGCGGCGGAAAACACGGCATTTACAAGTCCGACGTATCATAAAGACAAGCACGAACCGAACCGTCCGTCGATTTAACGATCGGCCAGCGGACGGAATGGGTTTAAACGAGAAAGCCGTCTCTTGTCTCGGTAACGAGATGAAGAGGCGGCTTCTTGTTTATGTTATACTTTGAACATGTCTGCCTGCGAACGAGAAGCAGTAGTTTAGCATTGATAAATTTAACGAGTAATGGGTGCTGATCTCATGCAGTAGAGATTCAAACCGCTTGTGCTCGGCCGTACTGTACGGCGAAGGAGGGAATATTGCACTTGAAGCTGTTATTCATTTATTTGCTCGTCATGAATGTTGCCGTATTTGTCCTGATGGGACACGATAAATCGAGAGCGAGAAAGGGAGGACGCCGCGTGCCGGAGCGGAGGCTGTTCGGGTTGTCCGCTGCCGGCGGGGCGCTCGGCGCATGGGTCGGCATGCGCGTCTGGCGGCACAAGACGAAGCATGTGTCGTTTCAGCTCGGTATCCCGGCGCTGCTGCTGCTGAATGCAGCCGTGGTGTTCGCGCTGCTCCGGTACGTGCTGCCGTTTTACAAGGGAGATTCGTAGTTTTTAGCTTTTTTAGCGCTGTCCCTACGATGGACCGGAAGCCGGTCGGAGCTTTATGCAGCGAGACGCCTTTCATTCCCAAAGCGATGGAATGAAAGGCGTCATTTTTTATGGGAAACGGTCTGTTATGGCGGAACCATTCGTTTAGACGCCGTCGACGATACCTACGCCCCATAGCATGATCAGCAGGGCGAAACCGGCGACGACGGCCAGCCAGTCCCGCCGTTGAAATGAAACCGTCTCCGCCTGGGACGCCGCGGCGGATTTGGTCGTATAGCCTCTCGCTTCCAGCGCGAAGGCCAGATCTTCCGCGTGCTTCATCATCGACAGCAGCAGCGGGATGAAGAACAGCCGTACGTCGCGCAGCCGGATCGTTCCGGGTTTGACGTATGCTTTGCCGCGAGCCGTAACAATGAGCGATAGCCGCTCGATTTCCTGCTGGAACATCGTCACAAACCGATACATCAGCATGGCTGTGAACGTCACAAGCCTTGAAGGAAATTTGAATCGCTCCAGCGGGCGAAGCGCTTGTTCGAGCGCCGTCTGCATGTGCCGCTCGTCGATCGAAGCCATCAGCAGCAGCCCGAGCGCCATAATGAGCAGGTAGCGAAGCAGCAGCTTGACGGTCACGAGCGCAGGCCCCGCCTCGATGCCGAGCTGCAGCGGCCCTGTGTCAATGCGCAAGCCGGACAGCAGGGCGGAGATGACGATGAACACGGCGAAGAAGCGAAGCGCCTTGCTCCCGAGAATCAATCGGCTTCCGCCGGAGGCTGCCGCGATAATCGTGCACAGCGCCGCCGCCGCGCCGAGGCCGGTCCAGCCTTGCTGCAGCAGCACTCCCGCGGACAAGCAGATATAGCTTATCCATTTGGCAATCGGGTGCAGCTCGCGGACCGTTGGACCCGCTCGCTCGGCAGCCCTGCTTCCGTAGGCGATGGCGGAGTCCAAGACCGGGGCGTCGTGCCCGTCCCCATCAGGCGGGCTTGCTGCCTCACGAATGTCCGGCAGGGAGGAAGCTGCCTCTGATGCCGATCCTGCCGCTGCGGTATGCTCCGCGGCCCCCCTCGCCGCTGCCGGCATGGCTGCGACAGCCTCTGCAGTAGCGGCTGCCGCCGCGACGCCCGCAGCTTGAAGCGGTGCAGCGTCGGCGGGCACAGCCGCTTGCTTCGCTCGCAGCCCTGCTGCAATCGCTGCGGCCGCGTCCTCGGGCGTCAGCGGGCAGCGGCCGATGGGGAAGCCTTGCGCGAGCAGCGCGGCCGTCAGCCGCACCTGCTCCGGCCAGCCTACTTCCGCGCGGGCCAGCAGCTCCGGCGCGTCGCAGCATTGCTGCGGCGTCAGCTCTGCGGCCACCGCTCCGTCCTTCAGCAGGACAACGCGGTCGGCGAGGGGGAGGAACGCCTCCAGATCGTGGCTGGCGACGATGACGCCGCCCCCTGCGGCACAATGGGCTTGCAGCATACGCAGCAGCGGCTGGATGCCTTCTGAATCCATGCCGGAGGTCGGTTCATCGAGCAGCAGCCACCGCGGCTCGGCGATGACGGTTGCGGCGAAGGCAACCTTCCGCTTGGTGCCCTCGGACAGCGTTAGCACCGGCTCGTCCAGCATGGACGGCGGCAGATGAACCGCGCGGAGCGCTTCCTCGATCATCCGTTCCTTGTCCTGTCTGGACGGGCGCAGCGGCCGCAGCGAATAGGCCAGCTCCTTGCGCACGCTTTCCGCGAACAGCTGGCGCTCCGGGTATTGAAAGGCGATGCCGACGGAAGCGGCCGCTTGCGGATGAGTCCGCCGCTGTTCCGTCCAGAGCGGAATGTCATCATACCGGATGTCGCCTTCGGCAAGCGGGATCAGTCCGGCCAGCGCATGCAGTAACGTGCTTTTGCCGGCACCGCTTTTGCCGGCCAGCAGCGTCATCGTCCCGGCTTCGAAGGCCGCATCGATGCGGTGCAGCAGCGGGCGATCCGCCAATGCCTGATGTCTCGGCGGACGCACCGTCACGCCGCGCATGCGGATGCTCATAAAGCGCTCACCGCCTTGCTCAGTTCCTCAGGGGAAACCGGGAGAGGGCGGAGGTTCCAGCCTGACGCCAGCAGCAGCAGGGCCGTTTGTACCGTGAATGGCGGGACGAAGCCCAATTGTTCGCAAGGGCTAGGCGCTGTCCGTTCCCCTCCGACTTCTTCTCCATAGAAGAACGATTGCTTGCTCTCGTCGAACACGATTGCTCCATCCTCCATGCCGATCACCCGGTCGCACCAGGCGAGCTCGTCGAGCAGCTGCGTAATCCAGATGATTGTTCGTCCTTCGCGGTGCAGCTCCCGCACGACGTCCAGCACGTTTTGGCGCGACTGCGGGTCCAGCATCGACGTCGATTCGTCGAATACGTAAACCGCCGGCTTCAGCGCCAGACAGGAGGCGATGTTCAGCAACTGCTTCTGCCCGCCGGACAATGCCGCCGTACGGGCGTGCCTGCGCCCGTCCAACCCGACGCGCCGCAGAGCGGCCATGGCGCGCGGCTCGATGTTCTCCGCTGCCGCGCCGAAATGCCCGAGACCGAAGCTTACTTCTTCATATACCGTATCACGGATCATTTGCGTTTCCGGATTTTGAAATACGAGCTGCACGGCCGGTCGCCGCTCCGCGCGGCATATCATATGGCCGCCGGACGGCCGCACCAATCCGGCGATTACCTTCGCAAGCGTGCTTTTCCCGCAGCCGTTCGATCCGACGACGGCGATCCATTCTCCCTGTTCGATGGACAAGCGAATGGAGCGCAGCGCCGGTTTCGCCTGATCTTCCGCGCCGTAGGTGAGCGTAAGGTCCTGCAATTCGATAATCGGATCAAATAATGAATTCATTGGAAATATACTCTTTTCTAAATCGGGTTTGTTATGTTAAAATGTCAACTGCCGGAAACAATATTAGGTTAACAAATAAAAGGAGCCATTGCAATGAAAACAAAATTGACGGTGAAAGGCATCGTATTTAGCGCCTTGTTTGCCGCACTGCTGATCGTATCCAGCTATTTAAACATTCATTTAGGTTTTTCGCCCGTCCCGATCACAATGCAAAATTTCGCCGTGATGATTACCGGTGTTCTGCTGGGACCGCTCTACGGTTTCATCGCCGTGGCACTTGTCATCGTGCTGACCGCGCTCGGACTGCCGCTCTTGCACGGAAGCGGAGGGCTGCCGCTTGTGCTCGGGCCGACAGGCGGATTCATCTGGATGTACCCGTTCGCCGCGCTGCTCATTGGTCTCGTCTCGAAGCGGATCAAGGGCAGCGGTCCTGTTGCGGTGGTACTGCTGTTTATTACGCTGGAGCTGTTCGGCTCGCTGCTGCTGTACGTCACGGGAGTTCCTTGGTATGCGCATACAGCCGGCTTCACCTTGAATAAGGCGCTTGCCCTCAGCTGCTATCCGTTTTTGCCGGGGGATGCGATCAAAGCCGTCGCAGCCGCGCTGATCACCATCCCGATCCGCCGTGTGTTTCCGCTCTCCCGCATTACCGGTTGAAGCGGCGCAGCATTTCGCAATGCTGCGGTCTCCAGCGAAGAGCAGGGCTCTCCGCTGTAATGCGACGACGCCCTTTCTCCGCATGATTATTGCTGATCGGGACACGATAAGGCATGACGGAGGAGGGATGCAGATGCCAGATCCACATCAACACAAGAGCAAGCAGCCGAGAGGCAACAAAGATACGCAGACACATGAACGGCAAGGGCTGCGGGTGAACGATGACGACCCCCATGTCGATCTGAACGAAGACGGCGCCATTCAGGAAATCGAAGGGCAGAACTTATGGGGCTAAAAGAGTCCATACATCAACGTTCTTCAAACGGCAATCAAATCATATCATAGAAAACGATAGGATGACTCGTATGGAGCCCAAAGAGGTCGAACAAAAGCTGGCCGAGCTGCTGTCCGAAGGCGAGATGGAGACGTTGCCTCAAGAGCAGGCGGTAAAACGAAAGCTGCCGTTCAAAACCGAAATCCGCATCCGGACCGAGCATGATCCGGTCGCAGCGGAAACGAAAGCATACCGCCGCATGGCCAAAGAAGTAGATGACCGGTATGACCGGTATGAAGATTAGTGCATCGTATCGCACATGAATCCGCAGGATTTGCCCTGTACGGCTCGGTGTGCTGACAGCAAACGAGGGAGAGCTCCCTCGTTTTTTCGCGCTTTATTAACGTTCCGTTGTGTGATACCCTGTTTCGTAACAGCGGACAAGGGAGGCAGCGTATGGAACGATTGCTTGTCACCGGGTATAAAGCAAGCGAGCTGGGCATATTCTCGCTCAAGCATCCCGGCATCGGCATTATCAAAAAAGCGATCAAGAAGAAGCTGATCGCACTCATGGATGACGGCCTGGAATGGGTTATCGTCAGCGGCCAATGGGGCGTGGAGCTGTGGGCGGCGGAAGCGGCGCTGGAGCTGAAGGAAACGTACGGCCAGCTTCGTTTGGCGGTCATTACCCCGTTTCTGGAGCAGGACGAGCAGTGGAGCGAAGAGAAGCAGACATATTACCGGCAAATACTGCAGCGGGCGGACTACGTGAACAGCGTCACGAAGAGCAAATACGTCGGCCCATGGCAGTTTAAGGAGAAAAATAAATTTTTGCTGCGTAATTCGGACGGATTGCTGCTGCTGTACGATGATGAGAAGGAAGGATCGCCGAAATTCATGAGAGAGCTTGCGCTGCAGCAGGCGGCTTCGCAGCCGTACCCGATCGTCGGCATTACGGCCTTCGATCTTCAAGAGCTGGCGGATGAGGAACAGCAGGCGGAGGAGAGCGGCTTCGATCGCTATGAATGATACATAGACGGCCCCGGACGTCGCTTGCGTTCAAGGCCGTTTCAACGCGCGCGAATTTCTCGCGGGAGCGCCATCGTCATCGTCGCCGCCTGACGGCTGATCGCCGCGCTGCGTCTAACTGATGCGCAGCCCGGCGGTCTGCCGCTTGCCGTCATGCGGCTCGCTAGCCCATGTCCGCCGCTCTTCGCGCTTCAGGCAAGCGTCACGTCGGGCGCTTTTTGATTTTGAACATATAGGCGATCGCGTTGATCTCGCCGCACAATATAATGATGAATGCCGACAAGTAGCACCAGGTCAGCAGCACGATGACGCCGCCGAGACTGCCATACGTCGCGCTGTAATTGCCCCAGTGATTGACATAGAAGGAGAAGCCGAGCGAGGTCAACTGCCAGCCGATTGCGGCGAGCAGCGCTCCGGGGAGCACCTCTTTGCAAGTCAGGCACGTATTGGGCGCGATAAAATAAAGGCCGAGAAACACGATGAACAAAATGGCGAAATTGATGATCCAGCTCAGCACGTTCCATAGGTGCAGCTGGTCTAGCGGAACGAGGGAGTGCAGCGCCAGCCAGCCGCCGATTGTGCGGCCGAACACGCTTAGCAGGAAAGCGGAAAAGACGACGACGAGCATGCCCAGCGTCAGCACGATGGCCAGCACCCGGGAGTGGATGATGCTTTTCCGCTCGGGGAGTCCATACGCTTTGTTGACCGCCACTACAATCGCGTTCATCGCTGCGCTGGCGCTGATCAGCGAGAGGACGAGGCCGAAGGACAGCGTGCCGCTCCGCTTGATGTCGAGTATTTCGCGGAATTCGCGCTCCAGTCCCGAGGTGACGCCCTGCGGCAAATATTGCTTGATATAGGACAGCATGTCCTCCGTGGAAATCGGCAAAAATCCGATCAAACTGACGACGAAGATAAGAAACGGAAACAGTGCCAGCAAAAAATAATACGCGCACTGCGCAGCCAGCCCGAAAGCGTCGTCGGCAATCGTCTGCTTGTACAGCTCTTTAAGGAATGATTTGATCATCAGAACAAGGCTCCCTTCGCTGGTACTTACCCCATTATTACCACGAAATAGCCAAAGTAAGCAGCCTGTCCGGAAATAGGGCTTATTCGCTATCCTATGATCGTTCGTTTATTATAGAAGTATCGTATCACATCACGGCACCGAAAGGCGGGTATTATCATGACAACGAAGGCGCAATGGACAACAATCGGTTTTATCGGCACGGGCGTCATGGGGAAGAGCATGGCGTCCCATTTGCAGCGGGCGGGCTATTCGCTGCACGTGTACAGCCGCACTCGTTCCAAGGCGGAAGAGCTGATCGAGAACGGTGCGGTATGGCATGACGCGCCCGGGACGCTGGCGGAAGCGTGCGATGCCGTCATTACGATGGTCGGCTATCCGCAGGACGTGGAAGAGATTTACCTTGGTGCAGACGGTCTTGTGAATCGCGCACAGCCGGGCAGCTTCCTGATCGACATGACGACGTCGAGCCCGGCGCTCGCCCGGCGGATCGCGGAAGCGGCAGCGGCACGCGGGCTGCATGCGCTGGACGCGCCGGTATCCGGCGGCGATGTCGGCGCGCGGGAAGCGCGGCTGTCGATCATGGTCGGCGGGGAACTCGAGGCGTTCGAGGCAGCTTTGCCGCTGCTTCAGAAGCTGGGGACCAACATCGTGCATCAAGGCGATGCGGGAGCGGGACAGTATACCAAGATGTGCAATCAGATTGCCATCGCTTCCAATATGATAGGCGTGTGCGAGGCGCTAGTGTATGCGGAGCAGGCCGGTCTCGACCCGTCCACCGTGCTGAAGAGCATCGAATCCGGCGCGGCCGGGAGCTGGTCGCTCAGCAATTTGGCGCCGCGGATCATAGGCGGCAATTTCGCTCCGGGCTTCTACGTCAAGCACTTCATCAAAGACATGCGCATCGCGCTCGATTCGGCCCGGGAAATGCAGCTGGAGCTGCCGGGTCTTGCGCTCGCCTACTCGCTGTATGAGAGGCTTGCCGCGATGGGCGAAGCGGACAGCGGGACGCAAGCGCTGTACAAGGTCATCGCCGCGCAGCGGCAGTAACAACGCATATTCATTTTACGGCTGACGGCAGCCGGCTCGCAATCGATCATTGCGGGCCGGCTTTTTTGCGGTACTTCCGGGACTGCCGTCAACACCGAGACCCACGGGCAGTGTATATCGGTTATAAGCATTGAGGCGGCAGACCTGTTAAAAATAATGCGGACTAATATTTTTCGACATAGATCTGCTTTTTAATCAGCAGTGCTCTTGTATAATGGAAAAAGTTATGCATACATAACGGCATCCATCGCGAGAAAGGAAGTAGACCCATTGAAATTATTTCCGTTGAAAACGGTAACAGCCTTGTGCGTCTTTACGCTGCTTGGCGGGATGGGCAGTGCCGCGGCACAGAACGGCAACGAAGGGAAAGTCCATTGGCAAACGGAGGAAATGAACGGCGAGGCTTATGTCAAAGCATCGGATGTCGTTCGCGCCCTGGGAGGCAGCGGCACATACCTCGCGGATGCGGGCGAATTCGTCTATACGTCGCCGGCCTCGATATCGGAAGTGGTCAAGCGCGTGTCACCCTCTATCGTCGGCATTATCGGCAAGCAGGGAGACCGGAACGGGAAGGTGTCGGATAACCGATTCAGCCTGGCGCATGGCACCGGCATTATTATCGATGCCGACGGCTTGATCGTGACGAATGCGCATGTAGTGAAAGACTTGAAGCAGATGATCGTCGTCACGTCCGACGGCAAGCAGTATGCCGGTCAAGTGATGCATTCGGATGAGGAGAGCGACCTGGCGCTCGTCTCGATCGCCGCCTCCGGCCTGCAGCCGGCGACATTTGCGGAGACGGCGCAAGTGGAAGTTGGCGAGACGGTTGTCGCCATCGGCACCCCGATCTCGTTTGCGCTCCGCAATTCGGTCACCGTCGGCGTCGTCAGCGGGATGGACCGCACGCTGCATTCGACGTACCGGCTCATTCAGACGGATGCGGCGATCAATCCCGGCAACAGCGGCGGCGCGCTCGTCAACATGAACGGCGAAGTGATCGGCATCAACTCGCTCAAGCTGGCCGCCGCCGGAATCGACGGTCTTGGCTTCGCCATTCCAGCCGATACGGTGCAGTATGTGCTGCGCCATTTCGAAGCGTACGGCAAAGTGAAGCATCCGTCGTTAGGGCTCGATCTGGAAGAAAGCTGGGCCGCGATCGTCGGCTTGCCGACGGAGGAGCCGCTCAAGGTCGCGCGCTTGCATCAAGGCTCTTCTGCAGCCGATGCCGGTATTCGCGAAGGCGACGTGCTATTCTCCATCGATCAATACAACATCAAATCGCTGGTCGACTTGAACGAGCGGTTGAAGAAATATTTGCCCGGCGACAAAGTGACCCTGACAATGCAGTCGAACGGCGACATCGTGCAAAAAGAAATTACATTAATTGAAGCGAAACAATAAAATGGAGAGTGTTTTATGCCGATTTTGCGAAAAGCTTGCATTCCCGCTATCATTTTATGCGCCGCCCTGCTGCCGTTTTCCGCATATGCGGACGAGGCGCCTGCGGCTAGCGCCGTCAGCATTCAGCTGAAGCTGGGCGAAGACCAGATTACGATTAACGAGCAGTCCGTCGCCGTGGAGAAGCCGTATGTGTCCGAAGGCGCGACGCTAGTGCCGCTTCGCGTCATTACTTCCGCGTTCGGAGCTGCGCTCAGCTGGGATTCGGAGACGCAGACGGTTGGCCTGAAGCGCGGGACGACGACGATCACGATTCAAATCGGCAGCAAAACTGCGACCGTCAACGGGAAGAGCCAGCCATTGGAGGCGGCCGCCGAGCTGAGCAACGGAACGACGATGGTACCGCTGCGGTTCATCGCCGAAGCGTTCGGCGCGAAAGTTACGTTCGACGAGCAGACGGCAAGCGTCAGCATCACCGGTGCGCAGTCCGCCGCATCATCCGACTTGGCCGGCATCGACTCCGATCTCGGGAAGACGCACATCGGCAACAGCTTCCACGGCTGGTCGATGAAATATCCTGCCGGACTCATTAAAGATTTTCAAAGCTTTACGGAGGATTACGTCTCGTTCGAGGATGCGAACGGCGAATTCACTCTGGACGTTTCCGTCGACTCGGACATGGCCGAAGGCTTGTCGCAGGATGCGCTGCTCGGCTTGTTGGCCGATCAGGCAGACGAGACGATACTGGAGAAAAACTACGTGACGGAAGGCGGACGCTCGTACGCCCGCATCGTGACCAAAGGCAGCGGCGAAATGTACGAATACCGCGCGTACCAGAACGGCGATAAGGTGTATTACCTTTATTTGACGATAAACAAAGCGGACAACTACAAAAATCCGGTCAAGTACAGCGCATATAAAGACCTGCTGGACAGCTTCAAAACGTCCTTCGCAGCCAATGATCCATCGGTGAAAGACTTGTCGATGGTCAAGGAGGGCTTGCGTACGTATACCGACGAAACGTACGGATTTTCGCTGAAGCTGCCCGCAGATTGGAAGAAAGGCTCTTCCCGGGGAGAAACGATTACGTTTACCGATGCCAAGGGCAAGAACAGCATCGGCTTTCACGTCACCTCCAAAAAGACCGGTGAAACGGTTCAAACCTGGGCGGATCGAACGCATAAGATGTTCGTCGATCTGTGGGTTCCGGAATACCGGAAATCGGAGCCGGAGCGCAAGCTGACCGTTGACGGGACGGAGGCGCTCGCCAGACGCACGCATAATACGTTTGATTCCAAGGGATGGGACGCAACGGAAAACGTATATATGATCAAGGGCGATTACAAATACTTTATGTATTTTCAGTTTGAAAAGCAGGACACGTTGTCCGAAAGCTTCATCCAGTCGACCTTGGCATCTATCAGCATCGGCAAGCCGTCCGCATCGATCGGCACGATCAAAGATGGGAGCGAGAGCTATGATCGGTCCTTGACAAGCGTGGTCAAAAACAAAAACTATAATTATTCGATCAGCATACCGACCTACTGGAAAGCCGAGTCGACCAAAAGCTCGAACGATCTCCTTCGCTTCTCTTACGATTTCGGCGGATTCTTCATCGCGGTCGAGGACGGTCTGGAGCTGACTCCGTCAGTGGTCATAAGCACCATGAAAGAGGGACTGCAGCCCAAAGGCCGGTCTATCCCGATCAAGGAGATCGAGAACCGGACGGAAACGGTTGCCGGCGTGCAGGCGCAGTGGGCCGTATGGGAGTCGCAGGAATTCGTAACGACCGCATGCTCGTTCCAGACGAACGGGATGACTTTTTTGGCGTATGCTGGTCATCCGAAGGCCGTCAACACGGATTTTATGAAAAAACTGATCAGCGATACGATCAAATCGATACAGGTTACCAAATAAAATGATGAAATGTCGAAATCGCTCCATTGCGTAGAAGGCTGCACGTCAACCGGCCGCCGAATGGGGCGATTTCGATTATACCGCGACAGGAGGATGGCTGATGCTGCATGTATACGAGGATCAATTAAACGGTTTTGAACGGACAGGAAATTTGAAGGAGGATGTGTACTGGTTTCTCGTTCACGGCAAGTGTCCGAAGACGGCAGAGCACTGTATGAAGGTCGGCGCGGAAGCAGGCAGAATCGCGCGTCTGGCCGGCGCAGATCCGGCAGCGGCGGAGGCGGCGGGTTATTTGCACGACATCAGCGCCGTATACCCGAACGACCGGCGCATAGCGGTCGCCCTCCAGCTTGGAATCGAGGTGCTGCCGGAAGAAGAGGCGTTCCCACTTATCGTACATCAGAAGATATCGAGAGCGATGGCCGAGCATATATTTGGTGTAACGGACGCATCCATCCTGGACGCGGTCGGCTGCCATACAACGCTGAGAGCGCATTCCTCGCTGTTCGACAAAGTGCTGTTCGTTGCCGACAAGATCGAGTGGGATCAGCAGGGTACGCCGCCGTACATTACGGAGCTGCTGGCGCAGCTGGACGTATCGCTGGATCATGCGGCGTTTGCTTATATCGATTATTTGTGGCAGCGGAGGGATACGCTCAAGGTTGTGCACCCGTGGCTTCGCGAAGCGCATGCGGAGCTTAAGCGGCAGCTGATGTAATCGGCTTCCGCACGGAGGGCTGCTATGCTGAGACAGCGTCTTAAGCACGCGCCGACAGCGCAACGAAAAAAATTCAAAAAAAATTTGTAAATCGACAGGAATTTAAAGCCGGATGTAGAAATGATTTTTATAACTTAATTTTTCTAATGGAAAAAGTAACTTAAAAAATGGGGAATCCAACATTGCCGAGAAAGAAAGATGTGATACGTACCGGGAATCATCAGTTGATTAAAGAGATCAATCAGGTGCTTATATTCAACGCCATTCGGCAGCGGGGTCCGATATCGCGGTCGCAGCTAGCGAAGGAGCTTTCGCTAAGCCCGACGACCGTTACCGTCATCGTCGATTATTTTATGGAGAACGGGTTTTTGATCGAAACGGGCAAAGGCGATTCCAGCGGCGGGAGAAAGCCGATTCTTGTCAAGCTGGCGCCGAACGCGGGCATTGTGATCGCCGTCGATTTGGAGCAGAACCGGGCGGCGGTGCTCAACATGGAAGCGGAAATTTTGTTCCTGAAGCAGCTGCAGTCGCCGGAGAAAACCGGCTGGGTTCCTTCATTAATCCGTGTTATTGACGAGCTGATCCACGAATACCAGGAAGTTCATAATTTGCGGCTGCTCGGCATCGGCATTGCGGTGCCGGGGATCATCGACCTGGAAAAGGGCAAGGTGATTACGGCAGCCAACATGAACATCAACCATCTGTCGTTGAAGGAAGAGCTGCAAAAGCATTTTCAAGTGCCGATCCTGCTGGAGAACGATGCGAATGCGGCAGCGTACGGCGAATACTTATACGGACGCGGTCTGATGGTGCAGGATTTCCTGTACGTTCATGTCGGCCGTGGCGTCGGCAGCGGGCTGTTCTTGTCCGGGAACTTATTTACCGGAGGCGCCGGCGGTGCCGGGGAATTCGGTCATATTACGGTCGACGAGAATGGACCGGTATGCCATTGCGGCAATACCGGCTGCGTGGGCCATATGATCAGCGAAGCGGCGCTGCTCGCCAAGTGGAATGAATGGACCGGAGGGAAGGCGCCGGTACCGACGCTAAGAGAGCTGGTGGAGCTGAGCAACAGCGGGAACGAAGCCGCGCTTCGACTGATGGATTTTGCCGGTGAACTGCTCGGCCGTGGCATCATTACGCTCGTACATTTGTTTAATCCGTCGTTGATCATATTGGGAGGTGAGTTGGCACTAGACAATACAAGACTAATCCAAAAGGTAAAGCAGCAGATCGAACGCCGCACGATGAAGATGTTTTCCCAGCATGTCCGTATCGAGGAGAGCTTCAAAAGGCTGGATGCGGGTATCGTCGGAGCGGGATCGCTTGCGCTGCATCATTTTTTTGAAAATTTAAATGTGGATCTCATTACGAGCAAGCCTATGCTTACGAAGTAGGCAAGCTTCTTGAGAAAGTGCTCTGTGGAAGTAAAGATAATGCCCGGTTTATGCTTACGAAGAAGGCATTGCTATCGCAATGCCCTGAGGAGGATATTTCATGTTCAGAATTGGATTGGTCGGAGCCGGCACGATGGGCAATACGCACAGCCGGGCATACCGCCAAATCGAAGATGCTGCAATCGTCGCCGTGTGCGATATTGACGCGGGAAAAGCCAATAAGCTTGCAGCGCCTTGGAGCGCGGCGGTGTACAGCTCGCTTGAAGAGATGCTCAAGAACGGCGAATTCGACGCCGTCGATATTTGCCTGCCGACGGATTTGCACCGTGAAGCGGCTGAGCTTGCGGCTGCATACGGCAAGCACGTATTTTGCGAGAAGCCGATTGCGCTCAATGAAGAAGACGCCTCGGCCATCATTGATGCATGCAAGAAGGCCGGCGTGAAGCTGATGGTCGGACACGTGGTCCGTTTCTTCCCGGAATACCGTTCGGCCAGAGACCAGGTCCGTTCGGGACGTCTCGGCAACCTGGGCGTCGTTCGCACAGTGCGCTCCGGCGCGTTTCCGCTTTGGTCGGAATGGTTCAAGGATGACAGCCGCAGCGGAGGTCCGCTGCTCGATCTGGCGATTCACGACTTCGACTACTTGCGCTGGACCTTCGGTCCGGTGAAGCGCGTATTCAGCCGGGTGCTGCCGGTACAGCCGGACGGCCCTGCGCATACGCTGACCGTGCTTCGCTTCGAGAGCGGGGTTATGGCTCACGTGGAAGCGAGCTGGGGATACCCGCAAGGCTCGCCGTTCCAGACCGCTATCGAGATTACCGGTTCGAACGGCATGGTGCAATTCGATAAAGACAAATCGAACTCGATCGTCCAATTCGGCGGCTCGCAGAAGCCTTCCGGCGTACCGGACAGCCCGCTGGCGAAAAGCCCGTACGCGCTGGAGCTGGAGCATTTTATCGACTGCGTCAAAAACGACAAAGAGCCTTTGACGTCCGGCGAGGAATCGCTGGCCTCGCTTCGCATCGGCCTTGCGGCCCGCCGTTCCGCTGAGACGAAGCAGCCTGTTGAATTGGAGGGTGTGCATCAATGAAAACGATCCGGATCGGAATGATCAGTCTTGCCCATAAAGGACACGCGTACGGCTACGCGAACGGGCTTCTTAAAGTGCCGGGCGTCGAAATCGTCGGCATTTACGACGAAGTGGCCGAGCGCGGTCAAGCGGGGGCGAACCAGTTTAAAACCAAATTTTACGAAGATTACAACGCGCTGATTAGCGAAGTCGACGGGGTTGTCATTTCCTCGGACAACAGTAGGCATCATCAATACGCGATGGCGGCAGCGAACGCTGGCGTACATATTTTGGTGGAAAAACCGATCACGACGGTCGGCGAAGATGCGCGCGAGCTGATCGACAAGTGCAGCGAGAAGGGGCTTGTGCTGCAGACGGCTTTCCCCGTCCGGCTGAGCACCGCGGTACATAAGGTGAAGCAGCAAATCGACAAAGGCGAGCTCGGCGACATTGTCGCGATCTCGGCAACGAACCACGGCAAAATGCCGGGCGGCTGGTTCGTCGATCCGGCGCTGTCCGGCGGCGGGGCCGTGCTCGATCATACCGTTCACGTCGTCGATATTATGAGATGGATGCTGGGGAGCGAAGTGAAGGAAGTGTACGCCGAGATGGATACGCGGCTTCACGATATCCCGGTCGACGACTGCGGCCTGTTATCGATGGAATTCGATAACGGCGTCGTGGCGACGCTGGACACGAGCTGGTCGAGACCGACCTCCTTCTCCTTCTGGGGCGACGTGACGATGCGCATCGTCGGCACGAAAGGCGTCATTCATCTGGACTGCTACGCCCAGACGGGAGAGCTGTGGGAGAACGGAGCGGCTCTTACGCACAGGTATTTGTCGTGGGGAGACAACACGAACCAGGCGCTTGTGGCCGAATTCGTCGCCGCTGTCCGCGAAGGACGCCCGTCGTTCATTACCGGCCTCGACGGCCTGCGCGCCGCCGAAACGGCTTGGGCCGCTTATGAATCGGCCAAGGCCGGCAAGCCGGTTGCCGTAACGCATTACTAAGTAGCAATACTTATTCGCACCACAACGCTTCCTCGTCAGTCAAACGCAAACACGCATACTCGCAACTCACATCACGAGATCGGATAGGCGAACCTGGTTCGTCTCTCCGGTCCTCCATAAGCCAAGCTTCCATTCCATGTTACGAATGCCTGTTTCATCGCTAAGCTTCGATCGCAATTTCTTGTCACCTTGAACATCATGAACGGAGGTGAACGCCATTGGATCAAGTTTCTTTGAACGAACGGAACATTCAGGCACGACCGCAGCATAAGCGTAAGCGAAATGTGTTCACGCCGTTTCTTCGTAACTGGGAGCTCTACGTCATTATTTCTCCCGTGCTCGCATACTACCTTATTTTTGAATATTTCCCGATGTACGGCGTGCAGATCGCGTTCAAAAATTTCGTCGCGACCAAAGGCATCTGGGGAAGTCCGTGGGTCGGCTTCCGGCATTTCGAGCGGTTTTTCGACAGTTATTATTTTTGGCGGCTGATCAAAAACACGCTCGGCATCAGCCTGTTCCAGCTGGCCGTCGGCTTTCCGGTGCCCATCCTGCTCGCGCTGATGATTAACGAAGCGAAATCCAAATGGTTCAAAAAAACGGTGCAAACCGTAACGTATGCTCCGCATTTTTTATCGACGGTCGTACTTGTCGGCATGGTCGTCATCTTCTTGTCGCCGCAAAGCGGCATCGTCAACCAGATCATCGTCCTGTTCGGAGGCCAGCCGATTTTGTTTATGATTGAGCCGTCGTGGTTCAAGACGATCTACGTCACATCTGGTGTATGGCAGCAGATGGGGTGGAGCTCGATCATTTATCTTGCGGCGCTGGCCGGCATCGATCCGCAGCTGCACGAAGCGGCCAAAGTCGACGGAGCCACAAGGCTGCAGCGCATCTGGCATGTCAATCTCCCCGGCATTATGCCGACGATCGTCATTTTGTTAATTTTGAACATGGGCTCGATTATGGGCGTCGGCTTCGAAAAAATATATTTGATGCAAAACGACCTCACGCTCGAAAGCTCCGAGGTCATCTCGACCTATGTATACAAGAGCGGCATCATTCAAGCGCAGTACAGCTTCTCCGCCGCCGTAGGACTGTTTAATTCCGTCATTAATATGATTTTGCTCGTCGCGGTGAATTATATTGCAAGACGTTTGAATGAAACGAGTCTGTGGTAGGAGGGACCATCGAATGGACCGGAGCCGGGAAGACCGCATTTTCGATAGTATCAATGTGCTGCTGCTCGTCTTGATTACGATCATCGTCTTGTATCCGCTGCTGTTCGTGCTCAGCGCTTCCGTCAGCGACCCTGCCATTGTCGTCAAGGGTCAGCTGTGGCTTTGGCCCAAAGGGTTCAACCTGGACGGGTACGAGCGCGTGTTCCAAAATAACGATATTGTCACCGGTTACGGAAATACGATTTTGTATACCGTTGTCGGCACTGTCATCAACGTCGTCCTGACGATTTGCGCCGCCTATCCGCTCTCCCGCAAAGATTTTCGCGGACGCCATGTCATCACCGCAATCATCACCTTCACGCTATTTTTCAGCGGAGGATTGATTCCGACCTACCTGCTTGTCAAAAAGCTGGGCATGCTCGGCACAATCTGGGCGCTGGTCATCCCCAATGCCGTTGCCGTATGGAATATTATCATCATGCGGACCTTCTTCCAAACGAGTATCCCTTATGAAATTCAAGAATCGGCCGCCATCGACGGATGCGGCAACTTCCGGATCATGCTCAACATCGTTCTCCCGCTGTCGACGCCGATCATTGCCGTAATGGTGCTGTTCTATGCGGTGGGCCACTGGAACGCGTTCTTTAACGCGCTGATTTACCTTAACGACCGGAGTCAATACCCGCTGCAGCTCATCCTTCGGGAAATTCTGCTTCAGGGTCAAATGCAGGCCATGATTGATATGGCGGATGACTCGCTTGCCAAAAAGCTAATGGAGGTGGAAGGCATCAAGTACGCGGTCGTCGTGATCGCCAATTTGCCGGTGTTGCTGCTGTATCCGTTTTTGCAGAAGTACTTTGTCAAAGGCATGATGATTGGGGCGCTCAAGGGGTAAGGAGAGAACATGACCTTAAGGGAGGATCAGCGTATGAACAAATCGATGAAGTGGACGTCTCTCGTATTGACCGCTGCCGTGACGGCAGGGATGGTATCCGGCTGTAGCGGGGAACAGGGGGCATCCTCGGGGAGCAAGGATGCGACGAAGGCGGGCGAAGCGGCGATCAACGGGACCGGCTTTCCGATTGTGAAGGAGCCGCTCAAGATGACATTCCTGACGGCGAAGGCGCCGACGACGGCGAACAACTGGAACGAAACGATGCTGTGGCAGGAATATGCCAAGATGACGAACATGAATATCGATTTTCAGTTGGTGCCGTTCGACGCCTTTACCGAGAAGCGCAACCTTGCGCTGGCCAGCGGCGATTATCCGGATGTGATCTATCTCGCACGCATGTCGACGGATGATTTGATGAAGTACGGAAGCCAGGGTGTGCTGATCAAGCTGAACGATCTGATCGACAAGTACGCGCCGAACTTCAAAAAGCTGATGGATCAATATCCCGAAGTGAAAAAAGCGATCACGATGCCGGACGGCAACATCTACAGCTTCCCGAACATGCTCGCTCCCGAATTTACGTCCGTACGCATGGGCGCCAAGCTGTGGATTAAGAAAGACTGGCTTGACGCGTTGAAGATGAAGGAGCCGACGACGACCGAGGAGTTTTACAATTACTTGAAGGCGGTCAAGAGCACCGATCTGAACAAGAACGGCAAAGCCGACGAAATTCCGCTGGGCGGCACGAAGCTCAAAGATATCGTCAGCCATTTCAAGGGCTTCTTCGGGCTGATGAATCGCGGAACGAGCCACCCGAACGTCGACGTCGACGCGAGCGGCAAGCTTCGGTTCATTCCGATCGACGACCGGTATAAGGAACTGCTCCAATACATGAATAAGCTGTATGCGGAAGGCTTGATCGACAAGGACATTTTGCCCAACGAGAAGGATGCGAACAAGTTTTACGCCAAGGGTGCGGAAGGCGTATACGGCGCGATCAAAATCACGAGCCCGTTCACGCTGATGAAGCAGTCCGGCTTCGTCGGACTCGGCGCGCTGCAAGGGCCGAAGGGCGACAAGCTGTACTCGGAGTTCCGTCCGTCCGTCAACGGAGCAGGTGCTTTCGTCATTACCGACAAGAACAAAAATGCGGCCGCCACCGTTCGCTGGATGGATTACTTCTACGGCGAGGAAGGCAACAAAATGTTCTTCATGGGCTTCAAGGACAAGAGCTACATCGAGAAGCCGGACGGCACGCTCGCGTATACGGACGAAATTACGAAAAATCCGCAGGGCCTCACGCTGGAGCAAGCGCTGGTCAAATACGTCACGTGGCCGGGCGGCGGTTATCCGGGAATTGTGAGACAAAAGTATTTCAGCGGAGCCGAAAGCTTGCCGGAATCGATCGATGCGGCGAAGAAGGCCGAAGCGAACTTGCCGAAGGAAGTATGGCCGGCATTCAGCTATACGGATAAGGAAAGCGAGCAAATGGTCGCGATGAGTACGGATCTCACCAACTACATCGATGAAATGACGACCAAGTTCGTGACCGGTGCGGCGCCATTCTCCGATTGGGATAAATATGTGGCCGCCATCAAAAAGATGAAGCTGGATGACTACATGAAAAATTATCAAGCGGCGTATGACCGTTACAAAAAATAATCCGCTGCGATGGAAGGCCGCATTCAATAATAAAGAAAGCGAGGGATGGCATTGATGGAGGGTAAGCGCTTAATCCAATTTCGCAGCTTATGGTTCATCGCGATGGTAGTTTTGCTGGCTACGACTCCCGTGTATCGCGCCTTCGCCTCTCCCGACTCCGGCTTGGCCGGGGACGGGAAGGGCACGGTTCAGCCTGCGCTCAAGCTGAAGGCGATGTCTTATCAGATCAACAGCGGCAAGGGGACCGACAATGTGGTCGATCTGGACCGGATCGCGGATGTCATACGCGCCTCCGGCGCCGACGTGATCGGATTGCAGGCGGTCGACAAGCATTATTCCAGCCGCAGCAGCTACGAGGATCAAGCCAAGCGAATCGCGGATGCGCTCGGCATGCACTATGCATACGGACCTACGGTGGATCTTGCGCCGGAGCAGGGCAAGACCGAGCGGCGGCAGTTCGGCACGGCGATCTTGAGCAAGTATCCGATCGAGAGCGCTGTGCTGCACCCGCTGTCCAATTCGGGAACTGAGAAACGCGCTCTGTTCGAAGCGCGGATTGACGTGAACGGCACGGCTGTCCGTTTCTACACAACGCACATGGACACGAGCGCTGCCGTGCGAGTGAAGCAGGCCGATGAGATCCTCTCGATCCTCGGCGGGCAGACCGGCCCGAAGATCGCCGCCGTGTACGCCAACGCGCTCGACACGAGCGCCGAAGTGAAGCGGCTGCTGACTTCGTTGAGCGATGCTTTCTTCGATCAGACGGGCGTCTACACGAACCCGGCCTACTTGCCGGCCAAACGGATCAGCTACATCATGCCTTCTTATGATTGGGAGCTGGGCGAAGCACGGGCGATCCCTTCGCTGGCGTCGATTCACCTTCCGATCGTGAGCGAGCTGACGCTGAACCCGGATGCGCATGCGAACCCTTCGCTGAAAGCGCTGGCGTTCACCGACAAAGCGATATCAGAAATGGTGGGGAATGAAATGAATGTGAAGCTGAATGCTTATTACACGAACGGAACCGTTAAGGAGGTTACCTCCAGCGCAAGCTACGCCAGCCGCCAGCCGGAGGTGGCCGACATGCCTTCGCCGGGGCTTGTCCGCGCTCAAGCGGCCGGCAAGACGGAGATCACCGCCACGTACGGGCAGTTGACCGCTGAGCTGCCGGTAGCGGTCTATATGACCCGAAATGCGGAGCTCGCTTCGCTTCAGATCGACGGCGAACCGTTGGCATCGTTTGCGCCGGACCGGTTGTTCTACCGGACGATCGTTCCGCGCGAAGCGAAGCAAGTGCCTGTCGTCACCGCGCAGCCTGCGGATCCGAACGCCAGCGTGGAGGTGTTGGCGCCGTCGTCGCTTCCGGGCATTGCGTATGTGGTCGTGACCGCCGATGACGGCAAGACGACGGCCGAATACCGGGTGCAGTTTACGGCGGGTCGGACGGAGCTGGATGTGCCGGTCCGGATCATGTCCTTCAACATCCACCATGGCGCCGATTCCGGCGACACGTACGATCTGGAGAAGACGGCGGATGCGATCCGGCAGTCCGGCGCGGAGGTGATCGGGCTCCAGGAGGTGGACCGGTATTACTCGACGCGCAGTAATCTGGAGGACACGGTCGCCCGGCTGGCCGACATGCTCGGCATGCATTACGCGTACGGCCCCAATCTGGACCGCGCTCCGCAGCAGCCGGGTTTGCCGAACAGCCAATATGGAACGGCGGTGCTGAGCAAATATCCGATCGTGGAGCAGCGCAATTACGCTTTGACGAGCTATGGGCAGGAGCAGAGAGGCTTGCTTGAGACGCGGATCGATATGGATGGCGTTCCGGTCTATTTTTACTCAACCCATCTGGGGCTCGACGCCGTGCAGCAGCAAACCCAGACCGACGAAATATTGGCGATTGCCGGAGAAAAAGACGGCCCCGTCATCATCGTCGGCGACTTCAACGCAAGACCGTATTCGCCGGATATGAGACGAATTGCTGCGGCGTACCAGGAGCCTTTCGTCAGCAAGCCGGATGCCTACACAATCGCGTCCAATCGGCCGTATGCCAAAATCGATTATATTTGGGCGAACGACAAGCTGCTGCTCGGCGATGCGGAGCGGGCGGAAGTGGTTCAAACCGAGGTGTCCGATCATTTCCCGATCGTCAGCGACTTGTATGTGAAGCGCGAGCTGAACGATTTGCTTCTCGGCGCAGGCGAGTAAAGCGCCTCTGCCAGCGACCGGATCGCCCGAAGCTGCAGCCGACCGGCTAGTACTGCGAAGGCTGCGCGAAGGATCATGCGGGCTGAGGCGGCGCAGGGCGTGCCCGGCGAAGCCTTGGCCACGGCAGCGGCGGAGGGCGGGAGCATGGGCGGTAAACCGCGTCCGTTGGTTTGAACCGCCGTTTGCTCCCTTGCCGCTCAATCAAAGGAAGGAAACAGCCTCCGGCATGCCTTAATGATTGCAAAAATTGTACCCGATATATACGAAGGACGAATGGTGAGGAGCTGTTATCGATGACGAAAAAAACGACCTACATGGCTTGTCTTGCGCTGATGACCGCTGCGTTGTCCGGCTGCGCCAGCGGCAGCGCGCCGGCTGGCGGCACGGGCAGCACGCCCGCTCCGGCGGCGAAGGCGGAGGATACGAAGCCCAAGGAGCCTGTGACTATCACGATGTACAATCATTTCAACAACATATCGGATGAACGAGTACAGCAGTTTATCGTCGAGCCGTTGAAGAAGGAGCTGCCGAACGTCACGTTCGAGCTTGTGAAGCATCAGAACGGATCGAAGCTGGAGGAGCTGGTAGCTGCCGGCAATTTCACCGACCTGTACTACGGCAGTAACGTAGGCTTCCCGTCGTATATGAACGTAGAGCTGCAATATGATATGCGCGACCTGATGAAGCGGCACAACATCGATACGAGCCGGTTCGAGCCGTGGAGCCTCGATGCGATCAAGCTGTACGGCGAGAAGGGAGAAGTATTCGGCATTCCGTTCTCCGCGAACTACGCCTCCCTCATTTATAATAAAGACATTTTCGACCGGTTCGGCGTCCCGTATCCGAAGGACGGCATGACCTGGGAGGAAGTGATCGAGCTGGGCCGCAAGCTGACGCGCGTCGAGAACGGCGTGCAGTACATCGGCTTCGATCCGGCCAAGCCGACCGATATGGGATCGGGCTTGTCGCTGTCCTATGTCGACGAGAAAGCCAATAAGTCGCTTGTCAACAGCAACGAGTGGAGACGGGTGCTCGGCGTGTTCAAGGATGCGTACAGCGTTCCGGGCTATGTGCAAAGCGGCAAGTTCGATTACGGGACGAACGGCTTCCTGAAAGACAAGGCCGTCGCGATGATGCCGATCTGGTCGCTGCAAATCCTGAACTTCCAGAAAGAGCTCGAGGGTATGAACTGGGATATCGTCTCGTATCCGACCTTCAAGGAGCAGCCGGAGCGGGGCCGGGAAGTCGACATCCATATGCTGGCGATCTCGACCGTGAGCAAGAACAAGGACGCGGCGATGGAAGTGCTGAAGGTGATCACGTCGGACGAGGTGCAGATGATGATGAGCCAGCTAGGGACCGCGAGCGTACTTAAGAAGGAGGACATCAAGAAGGCGTACGGCTCCAAGCTTCCGATGTATCAGGGGAAAAATATGCAGGCGCTGTTCAAGACGAAGCCCGGCGTCCCGCATGTCATTACGAAAAAAGACGGCGTCGTCCGCACGCTGGTCGATAACGTGCGCAAGGAAATCGCTGCGTCCGGAAAAGACTTGAACACGCTTGTAAGAGAGCTGGAGGAGCAGTCGAATCAAAAGCTGGCTGAGACGAAATAGGCGGGACGCGCACGATCGGCATGACCTGATATGAAAATATCCGTAGCTTAAAACGAGACGGATATTGTATGATACTGGAAGAAACAACCGTTTCGCCAAGTCATTCGCACCATCAAACTACCAAACAATCGAACAACGAACAGGACAGAAAGAGGTATTGAACGTGACTATTCAAGCGATGACGTTTAACCTGCGCTATCATGAGCCGAAGGACGGCGACGATGCGTGGCCGCACCGGATCGGCAAAGTAGCGGATATCATCGAGGCGAACGCGCCGGACGTAATTGGAACCCAGGAAGGACAAGCTCCGATGCTGGAGGATTTGCAGCAGCGTCTGGACGGCTACCGCTGGATCGGAAAGCCGCGCGACGACGGGGCGCGAAGCGAGCATTGCGCGGTGCTTTACCGCGAGGCGCGGCTGGAGCCGCTGGAGGAAGGGCAGTTCTGGCTGTCGGAGACGCCGGAAGCGACGGCATCCAAGAGCTGGGATACGAGCATCACGCGCATTTGCACATGGGTTCGATTTCGCGACAAGCAGACGGGAGATTCGTTCGCGGTATTCAACACGCATCTGGACCATCGGGGCGAAGAGGCGAGAAGAAACGGAGCGGCGCTCGTCTACGAAAGAATGTCTGCGTACCGGGAGAAGCACGGCATTCCGCTGCTTCTGATGGGCGACATGAACTGCACGCCGGCGTCGGATGCGATCCGGTTTTTCCGTGGCGAGCTGCCGCACGGGCCGGTGACGACGGATTTGCAGGATGTATTCGACCATGTGGAGAAGCCTGTCGGCGCTACGTTCAACGGGTTCAAGGGACGCGTGGAGGGGGAGCCGATCGACTATATTTTTACGACAAAGGATTGGATCGTGATTCGCGCCCTTATCGACCGGACACAGTACGGCGGCGCCTATCCGTCGGATCACTACCCGGTTATCGCCACACTGGAAATGACACGATAAGAAGCAAGACCGCAGCCCTGCCAATCGGGCTGGTGTATACATAACATTATGCAGAGCAGTCCGGACCCTGGTGCCGGGCTGCTTTTGCATGATTGCAGGACGAATGTGAAATGCCAAATTTAGCGAATCGTTTCTTTATATAACATACATAAATATATTAAAAGTATAAAAAGTATTGACAAACGGAACCTGCCGAAATAATATTTTAACAGTAAAGGAAAGCTTATCTTATAGCGCCTTGCCGTCATTCGAATTCATTTCCGCAGGAGGCTTTGTATGCCGCACCAACAAACGAACCGCAAGATGGTTACGCTCGGATTGCTCGCCGCGCTATTCATCGGGGCGCTGGACGTCACCGTCGTAAGCACCGCAATGCCACACATCATTAACGATCTCAGCGGCCTTAGCCTCGTAAGCTGGGTATTCTCGATCTATACGCTGACGACTTGCGTCGCGACGCCGATCTTCGGCAAATTGACGGATCTGTTCGGTCGGCGCTCCGTCTTCACGATCGGTCTGATCCTGTTCGTGCTCGGCTCGATTCTATGCGGAGCGGCGCAGTCCATGACCGCCTTGATCTGGTTCCGCGCGCTGCAGGGGATCGGGGCGGGGGCGCTCACTCCCGTCACGTTCACGATTATCGGCGATTTGTATCCCGGCGAGCAGCGCGGGAAGATGCAGGGCGTCTTCGCCTCGGTCTGGTCGGTCGCGGGGCTGCTGGGACCGCTGGTCGGCGGCTATTTTGTCGATTATGTCAACTGGCGCTGGATCTTTTACATGAACATTCCGATTGGGATCGTTTCTTTTTTCCTCGTATTCGTCTTTTTGCGCGAGCAGTTCGAGAAGAAAGCGAAAAGCATCGACTACGGGGGCGCGGCTGCGTTCACGATCGGCATATCGGCGCTGCTGTACGCGCTGCTGAGCGGCGGGGAGCGCTACCCGTGGACTTCCGCCACAATTCTCGGCTTGTTTGTGGTCGCAGCCGCGGCGCTGATCCTTTTCGTCTGGATCGAGAAGCACGCCAAGGAGCCGATGATCCCGTTGTCGATCTTCCGGAACCGCGTCATGAACGTATCGAATATAAGCGGCTTCCTGGCGTTCAGCGTATCCACCGGAACGTCGATTTACGCGCCGATGTGGATCCAGACGCTGCTTGGCTTCAGCGCCACCGCATCCGGACTGATGGTCATGCCGATGTCCATCGCCTGGCCGGTCGCCGCTAACTTGGCGGGGCGGTATATGTACCGCATCGGCGCCAAGAAGATCGTCATCTTCGGCGCGCTTGTCGTCCTGCTCGGCGGAGTGTGGCTGACGGCGCTGACGCTGCAGTCGCCTTACTGGTTTCTCGTCGGCATCCTGACCGTCATCGGGTTCGGCATGGGCTGCGTCTCGACGCCGGCCACCGTGCTCGTGCAATCCGTCGTTGGCTGGCAGCAGCGCGGCGTTGCCACCGCCGCCAACTCGCTGATGCGCTCGCTCGGTCAAACCGTCGGCGTGGCCGTCTTCGGCACGCTGTTCAACAGCTATCTCGTCGAGCACACACCCGCGGAAATCGCAGGGGGCATTCATGCTGTGTTCCTGGCGATCTTCATTATCGCCGTGCTGAATACCGTTGCCGTATGCTTCCTTCCGGCGCAGCGCCAAATCGTCGAGATGCAGAAGGCGAATGAAAGCTGAAGCGAAGCCCATGGTCTATTAATCCTATCCATTAAGAAAACCTCAGCAATTACTGTTTTCGGGATAGGAGAGGTCTGAGCTTTTTACGCCTTTGAACGGGTAAATGCCGTTGTTTGTACTCGCATAAGCGCGCATTTTCTTTCGGTGCGACGACCTCCCGCAGGGTAGCCCCAATTTTATAGACATTGAACTGGCGAATGGTCTGTGAAATAGTGGAAATCTTGATTCCTTAAAAGTAAACTAAAGTTACTGTTGGTTCGAAGGGATTGGTTCAATGAACATTAATTTCAGAAATGCAATTCCTAAAGATGAAGATGAACTGTTTGATTTATCCGCAAAACTTTCAACTAGTTTTAAGTTGAACAAAACGGATTTCACACGAATCTATCATGAAGTTTTGAATAACAAAGATGCAGACTTATTCGTTGCAGAGATGGAAACAGGAATAATTGGATATGTATTAGGTTTTCATCACTCCACTTTTTATGCAAATGGAATAATCAGTTGGGTAGAAGAGTTATTCGTCTTAGAAGATTATAGAGGACAGAGTGTCGGAAAGAATCTTATGGTGCTTATTGAAGAAAAAGCGGCTGACCGTGGTTCAAAGCTGGTTGCATTAGCCACAAGAAGAGCAAGTGATTTCTATAAAGCCATTGGATATGATGAATCCGCTGTATATTTCAAAAAAACCTTACCGAGAGCTGACGAAGCGGGGTACGATAGCATAATGACATAAAAGGCTATCCCCAAAAGGATAGCCTTACAACGATTACACCAGTTGCTAAAGGCTTTGGTTCATTAATTCTGACTCCACCTGAAGTCGTAGTTCCTCAACAATTGAAAAATTCGTTGCAGCCGTATAAAAGGATTTAATCTTTGAATCGATGGCTTCAGCTACCGCCAAATATGAGGTGGCTTCCTTCATTTTTGCCGAATATCGTTCTTTAATTGCGGCAATTTCAGCTGCATAGGTTTCATCCGTCCCTGGGCTCATGGTGCGTTCATACATATCCAAGATCTCATCTCCGTCCCGATCCGGGAAGTATTCATGAGGGGCGGTGCTGTCGAAAATGGCTGTGCTCAGCTTCGGGAAGATCAGCATATCTAGGCTGTTTGGATCAAAACCGCAATGATACACTTGAACCTCGATGCCTTGCTTCTCGGTCGCAGCAGCAAGCTTTTTCAGAAGCGTGGATTTACCGGATCCCGGTCTTCCTTTGATAAAAATCCGCCTGTTCAACGAAGCTGTCAAGCGTTGAATAAAATCAAACGCTCCCTTCGGAGTCGCTGCCCCGAAAAACAAGTGACGTCCAACGGTGGGTGTCCCGGTTTCATGACCAACGTACAATTCCTGAATCAGTTCCTGAGTGAGTTGGTCTGCCTTATCGAAGTCCATGCTTTCGATATAAAATTTTTCCCATTCGTCATGAATCCGTAAGGCGGTAGCAAAGGATTCATAGGCTTTGGAATAAGCATCGATAAGCTCTCCTTTGAGCTCATCAATCATTCCAAGAGTCTCCGTGGAAACACCTCTGTTATCAAGCGCCGCTCCAAAATCGAACTCAATGGTTGCACCTGGGCCGTCCTCTATGATCCACTCACAAGCTTGCCTGTCGACAATACCAACCTTTAATTCGGTTGCTATCATGCCGTCCAGTTCATCCGGTCGAAGCGGGGAATGGAAGCATTGCACGTGCTGCCCTCTGTCCGTCAGACTGTCCGCCAATCTGCGAATAATTGTGGATTTACCTGTTCCAGGTGGGCCTGTTAGGACGAGAATCTTATCAAGCCCTTGGAAAGCCGATTTATACAAAAAATGAGCTCCGTGTGCTGTGTTGCCGCGGGCAAAATAGTGGGATACATTTTCAATCAACCTGAACACTCCTTTTCGCGCTTATCCTGTACCCTGAATCGGCAGGGGCATAAGCGCATACGGGATAGATGCCTATGGTTCAACTTATTCCGGTGGGCGCACAGAGGTGTTTATAATTTTGAATAAACTAAGGGCAGTCGTGTGAAAATCAGTTGAACAATCGGTGACGATGCATTATATTTTAATTAATCAAATTGATTTATAAACTAAATGAAGGAGGTGGGGCGCAAAAGGAACGCAGACGTCAAGCCATGCGTGCGTATGGGCACTGCGCTGCGGCCTGTGTATCCCACGCGCTAGCGTGGACGGCTCAGTTTGTTTTGAAAGCGATTACGTAATGAGAAATTCGTATTTTGCAACGAACGATTGAAGAGAGAGGTGAACTCATGTTCATGTTGAACGTACCACGAATCGCCGCATGGCGTCTTGGTATTGCGATGCTTGCAGGACTATGCGTACTGTCTCTGCCTGTTCCGTTCGCCGCAGCTTCCGGCGCTTCACCGGTCTGGCAGACGTCGGAAGAGCACGGGTATGCGGTTTCTCCGGGCGTCAACCACATGACCCGTACCTTGACGGGGGGCGGGCTTCGCGAGTCCGTCCAGATGCTGGAGGTGGATCCGGCGAATCCGTACGTTCGTCTGGAGGCCGTTTCTTCTCACGGCGAAGTATCGGGCCACGAGACGGTATACGGTATGCTGCAGCAGCTGGAAGAAGCGGGGAAACGTCCGGTTGCGGGAGTGAACGGAGATTTCTTCAGCACGGTCGGCGTGCCGTCGGGTCTGATGATCGCTAACGGCGAATTGGTAAGCGCTCCTTCCACAAGCAAGATTGCGATGGCCATCATGCCCGATCATACGATTAAAATGGAAGAAAGCGTGACGATGACGTCCAAGCTGACCAAGGATAACGGGGAGTCACTGACGCTGACCATGATCAACCGGACGCGCGTCGAATCGCATACGAACCACGCCTTTCTGTACAATTGGCGATTCGGCGCAAGCACCCGCACGCCGTCCGGCGGCGTGGAGGTTGTCGTGAAAGCCGACGATCCCGGATACAAGCTTATTGCGGGGCAGCCGGTCAGCGGTACCGTCCTGTCGATCAACGAAACGTCGGACACGCCGATTGAAGACGGAACTTACATACTCTCGGCGACGGGCAGCAAGGCGGACTGGATTCGGCAGAAGCTGGCGGAAGGCACGAGACTCCGGCTGGACATCGCCTTCAGCAAAGGGTTCGGCGGCGCGGAGCAGGTGATATCGGGAAATTCTACGCTCGGCTACGTGCTGCTTAAGAACGGTGCGGTTCCAGCGGCGCTGCTGGACACCGCGGATCCGAATATGACGGAACGCCACCCCCGCACGATGGTTGCCGCCAAGCAAGGGAAGCTGTATCTGGTCGCCGTCGACGGGCGCCAGCCGGGGTACTCCGACGGCATGACACTGGCGGAAGGGGCTTATTACTTGCAAAGCCTCGGGATGGAGAATGCCCTCAATATCGACGGGGGAGGATCTACAACGTACTATGTGCGGGAGCCAGGCGATTCGGGCGTCAGCCTGCAGAATCGTCCGTCCGACGGACATGACCGGGCCGTCGGTAATGCGCTGGCCGTCTTGTCGACGGCGCCGTCCTCCGCGCTTCACCAGCTTGTTGCGTTCCCGGATTCTCCGGTGAAGGTGCTGGCCGGCAGCAAGCTGCCGTTTCGCATCAAAGGACAGGACGCGTATGGGAACGGCGTCCCGGTTCGGGCGGAAGAGCTGAGCTGGTCGGTGCAAGGGGCGATCGGTATGGTAACCGGCTCCGGTGTATTCACGGCGGCCGGCAATCCCGGGACGGGCAAGGTTGTCATCCGAAGCGGCGATGTCGTGAAGGACGTGGACATTCAAATTACCGACCGCGTGAACACGCTGTCGCTGACGCCGAGCCCGGCCGTCATCGAGCCTGGAGTGTCTTTCCGGTTCGAAGCTGCGGCAGCTGATGCGGAAGGCCGGGCCGTATGGGTTTCCCCGGACCGGATCGAATGGACGGTAGAAGGCGCAATCGGAACATTGCGGCCGGATGGCACGCTGGATGCGATCAACGGGTCCGCGGACGGCAAAGTGATCGCGCGGATCGGCAGCGTCGCCGCGCAGGCGATCGTTCAAGTCGGCAAGCAGCCCCAGATGATCGAGCCGTTCGAGAGTGCAAGCGGCATGCAGATCAGCAGCTCCAATGCGATAGCGGGATCCGTCACGATGACCGCGGTCGCGCGGCCGAATCCGGTGCGGTACGGGACGAAGTCATTGAAGCTTACCTACGATTTCACCGGGAAAAAAGGCAGCTCGAACGCCTACGTGAATTTCCTCGATTCCACCGGCGCGGCCGGCCGCGAAATCGAAGGCAAGCCTTACCGGATCGGCTTATGGGTATATGGGGATTCGAACCGCCATATGCTGCGCCTGGGCGTTGCCGACGGCGCGGGAACGAACCGGATCTTCAACCTGACCGAGCCGGGAGGACTGGATTGGAGCGGCTGGAAGTATGTTGCCGTGGAAGTGCCCGCGAATACGATCTATCCGCTGAAAGTGCGCTATATCGTCGTGAACGAAACCGACGAGACGAACAAAGGCAGCGGCGTGGTGTACTACGATAATTTGCGGGCGGAGTATATGGATCTCGGCGAAGATGTGGACGGACCTTCATTCGAGCAGCCGCTTCCGGCGCCGGATTCGGAGGTGCGCTCGCTGCGGCCGGTCATTGCGATCGGCGTCAAGGATGCCGGCAGCGGCGTCGACCCTGCCTCGATTGCTGTCACTGTCGACGGTACGGCGCTGGAGCATACGTATGACGCGACCGCAGGCATCATTCACGCCGTTCCCGCAGCGGACTTGGCGGAAGGACGGCACGAGGTGAAGGTGGAGGCGGCCGATGCTGCCGGAACGTATGCAGTTCCTCCGGCAGTGTGGAGCTTCCGCGTGAAAGCTCCGGATACCGATCCTCCGAGCTGGCCCGGAGGATCGGGCCTTACGGTGACGGACGCCACGTACCATTCCCTTCAGCTCAGCTGGAACGCGGCGGCGGACAACGAAGGCGTGCAGCAGTACCGCGTGCTCCTGAACGGGATCTCGGTCGGAACGGTGACCGCTTCCGCCTATGGCCCGCTCGTATGGAAGGCGGAAGGCTTGACCGGGAACACCGTGTACCGGTTCCAGATCGAAGCTTCCGACGCTGCAGGGAACAGCTCGCGCACGGAGGTGCTCGAAGCGCTAACGGCTAAAGACGCCGCCGCACCGGGCATGCCTGCCCATGTGCGTGTCACGGCGCTAAGCGGCCATGAGCTGTTGATTTCGTTTGCGGTGCCGGCAGACCCGGATTATGCCGGCATGCGGATTGACGTTGTACGGAAAGGCGAAGCTGGCGGCAGGGAGGGAGCGGGTGAAGCGCTGTTCGCTCCGGCCGGCACGACCGCCGTTCGTACGGGAGAGCTGATGCACGGCCAGTATGAAGTGATCGTGCAGGCGCAGGATACGAGCGGCAATGTTTCCGCTGCGGTCACGGTGAAAGCGAAGCTGAACGAGGGAGTCGGTAAAGGAAAGAACGAGCCGTAAACAGCACAAGCGATGTCGGGAGCCGCATATTCGAGACGGATCCGATAGACGCAATGAAACATGCTTCAGACACGCTTAAATAAATATATCCGGATCACGTGCTGGGGAGCTGCACAGCGTTCCGTCGAACCCCACGCGGAGCGACGGAGGCATGCAAGGGATGAAGCTCATGCGCGGCTTGGCGTAAGTATGAAGTAAAAGAGTCTGTACCTCGACGGTACAGACTCTTTTTGCTCGAAAATCATTCGACTGGTCCCCTAAATAATGCGGATGATCGAACGAAACATGGAAGCAACCGCCAACCGTCACAATAACGAAGCGGCCTACGTCTGACGGAATTCCAGACGCAGGCCGCTTGCCGATGGATGATGCATTTGCGGGTAAACGGTTTCCCCGATAGTCCGCGCTCATCGGACTGGAACGGGAATGCTTATCTATCGCCTTCGCGGTTAAGGCTCGTCGATATATTCGTCCTGGTCCGCGAACCGGTCGGCTGGCGCATCGGCCTGACCGAGATTCACATTGGCGCAAGCGTCACTGGTCAGCGCGGTTTCTTCCTGTTCCTGCCGATCCGCTTGCTTGTCGTTGTATTTCGCCATGGAAGCAACCTCCTTTCGATTGGATAGCATTCCCCATTGTCGGTCATTTCAGCCCCGTTACGCCCAAATATTGCCGAATAAAAACTTTGGTTGCCGAGGAGAGCAGCCGGTTTTTCAAAAAGGCAACGCCGATCTTGCGGGACGGAATCGGTTCGTCGAGGCGAATTTCTCGGAGCTTGCCGGCATCAAGCTCATTTTGCACGAATTGCCGCGTCACGAACGATACGCCAAGCCCGGCCTTGGCGAATTCGATCAGCAGATCGACGCTGGCCAGCTCGATTTCCGGCTCGAGCAGCACCCCGTGCGATCGGGCGAAGTTCTCGATAAATTGGCGCGAGCTGCTTGTTTTCGTAAACAGGATGAGCGGGTGGGCAGCCAGCTCGGCCAAGGGGAGCGCCTCTTCGGCCAGATGGAAGAAGCGCGGCCCCGCAACGAACCGGTCCTGCACCTCGATCGTTTCCATGACGACGAGGGCGGGATCATCGACCGGCAGGCGAACGATACCGAAATCGATGCGGTCCTCCTTGATCAGCCGAATGATCTCGGGCGTTGTCCCGTGCGCCACGTCAATGCGCAGCCGCGGATGCTCGCTGCAAAACCGGCCGAGATGCGGCAGCAAATAATATTTGCACAGCGAATCGCTGCTGCCCAGCCGCAGCTCGCCGCGCATCAGCTGGTGCCTTTCCGCGATATGCCGCTCGGCGGTCTCGATGGAGCGGAACGCTTTGTCCACCTGATCCATGAGCAGCCTGCCTTCCTCCGTCAGCTTGACCCCCTTGGAGCCGCGATGAAACAATGCGACGCCCAGCTCCGTTTCCAGCTGCTTGATCGCATGGCTGACGCTGGGCTGGGTGATGTACAGCCGCTCCGCCGCGCGGGACAAGTTGAGTTCTTTGGCTGTCCAGTAGAAGACACGGTACAGCTCCAAATTTTGAATCATGGTATTACTCCCATCTATATCAGATATGTGAATTATCGATTTCATAAATACCATCTTCGTCTATTATAATCGGTCGTAGAGCAAATGAACATCTGCAGCGAACCTGCGGAAAGTTGAAGGAGGAGTTCAAATGGTTATTCAGCCGAATCAATCGATTGAGGCGTTATCGATCACGACGATCCGCATGCTGGCCGTCGACGCGGTCAATCGCGCCAATTCGGGGCATCCCGGCATGCCGATGGGGGCAGCGCCGATGGCTTATACGTTATGGTCAAAGTATATGAAGCACAGCCCGAGCCGCCCGGACTGGATCAACCGCGACCGGTTCGTTCTGTCCGCCGGGCACGGGTCCATGCTGCTGTACAGCCTGCTGCATCTATTCGGCTACGACTTGCCGATGGAGGAGCTGAAGCAGTTTCGGCAATGGGGGAGCCGGACGCCCGGGCACCCGGAGTACGGCCATACGCCCGGCGTCGACGCAACAACCGGCCCGCTCGGGCAAGGCTTCGGCATGGCGGTCGGGATGGCGATCGCCGAGGCGCATCTGGGGGGCGTATACAACCGTGAGCATTACCCTGTAATCGATCATTACACGTACGTTCTTTGCGGCGACGGCGACATGATGGAAGGGGTGACGGGTGAGGCGGCATCGCTGGCCGGCCATTTGCAGCTTGGCAAGCTGATCGTGCTGTACGATTCGAACGATATTTCGCTTGACGGCGATTTGAGCATGTCGTATTCGGAAAATGTGCAGCTGCGCTTTGCCGGCTACGGCTGGCATACGGTGCGGGTGGAGGACGGCAACGATCTGGAGGCGATCGGCCGGGCGTTGTCTGCTGCGCAGACCGACCCGCGCCCCTCGCTCATTGAGGTGAAGACGGTCATCGGCTACGGCAGTCCGAATAAGAGCGGCAAATCGGGAGAGAACGGATCCCACGGCGTCCCGCTCGGTCAAGAGGAGGCGCTGCTGACGAAGCGGTTTTTCGGCTGGCCGGCGGAGCCGGAGTTTTACGTTCCCGAGGAAGTGAAGCCGCATTTTGCCGCGCTGAAGCAAGCGGGCGACCGCGAGGAAACGGCATGGCGCGAGATGATGGGAAGCTACCGCAACGCTTACCCGGAGCTTGCTGCGCAGTTCGACACAGCGGTCGCCGGGCGGTTGCCGGAAGGCTGGGACGCAGCACTGCCGCAATACGGCCCCGATGACCCGGCCATCGCGACGCGCTCGGCATCCGAACGGGCAATTCAGGCCATCGCCCAGGCGATGCCGTCATTGATCGGCGGGGCGGCGGATCTGGAGTCGTCCGTCAAGACGAACATTAAGGGATCAGGCCGGCTGGCCTTCCCGGATTATGCCGGCCGCAACGTGTTTTTCGGGGTGCGGGAATTTGCGATGGGCGCAGCGGTCAACGGGATGCTGCTCCATCGGGGAGTCCGCCCGTTTTGCGCCACGTTTCTCGTCTTTTCCGATTATTTGCGGCCGGCGATTCGGCTCGCTTCGCTCATGCGGCTGCCGGCGGTATACGTCTTCACGCATGACAGCATCGCGGTCGGCGAAGACGGTCCGACGCACGAGCCGATCGAGCAGCTCGCCGCGCTCCGTGCCATACCGGGACTCACGGTGCTGCGTCCGGCCGACGCGAACGAAACGACGGCGGCGTGGAAGTTTGCCGCAGCGCAGAGCGACGGTCCTTGCGCGCTCATACTGACGCGGCAGCCGCTGCCGATTTTGCCGCGTACGGCAGAGCGGGCGCCGGACGGCGTCGAGCGCGGGGCGTACGTCCTGTCGGACGGAGAGGGCGCCGTCCCGGACGCCCTGCTCATCGCCACGGGCTCGGAAGTGCAGCTGGCCTTGGAAGCGCAGCAGCTCCTTCGGCGGCAGGGGATTGAGGCGCGGGTCGTCAGCATGCCGAGCTGGGAGCTGTTCGAGAAGCAGCCGGACGACTACAAGCGCGCGGTGCTGCCGCCGGAGTCTGTCCGGCTCACCCTGGAGATGGGGGCGACGCAAGGATGGCGGGAATATGCGGGAGACCGGGGAGCGATGCTCGGCATCGACCGGTTCGGCGCCTCCGCTCCGGCTGCTCAGTTAATCAAGCATTTCGGATTTACGGCCGAAGAAGCCGTGCGCCGGGTGGAGCGGCTGCTGAAATCTCCAAAAGCAGAATAAGAGGAACCTCTCGCGCATATGCTAGATTAACAGCGACTACATTGAAAATGAGAGATTGCCATGGAGCGAAATTGGTTTACCGAATTGCTGCTGGATTTGTTCAAAATCGTATTATTTCAACTGTATATTATTGTGTTCAAGCATGCCCCGTGGATTCGTCTGCCCATGGTGAAGGAGATCATGCTGCTCTATTCGCTCGTCTTCTTCGGCATCTTTTTTGCCTCGCTTTGCTCGCCCTTCGGGGCGGCCAAGTCTGCGAAATCCGGCATGCGCCGGGAAGCGGCTTGACGAGGGGAGCGGAATCGTCACATGCGTACACAGCAAGAAAGACAGCCTCGCGAGGCTGTCTTTTTTGCTGTTCCTTATGACTAGGCGGTCATGTGCTGTTCGCTTTCATGCTCCTTCAACCATTGGGACATGACTTGCAGCGAGTCGCGCAAGTCGATCAGCTCCCTTGCGGAAGCTTGGCGCATCGTCGACTGCAACTGCTGCGACAGCTCTTCCCCCAAAATATCCGACAAATGCAGCTCCAACTCCGGCACGGGTGTTGTTTCGCAATTTTTGTTCATCATACTGCCTCCTCGAATGGTGTGCTGCAGCCGGAAGCCGCTGATGTGCGGGCATTCCTTGCTTTACGCGAAAGGAAGGCAGGATGTACAGCCTTATCTTTCGGCAGCTGGCTGACATTGTGCATGTACACTGTAGTCCCTTTAGCTTTGCGTCCCTGACTTTCGTCAGGTTTGCCGTTATCGAGATAAACGTAATATGAGTTCATTATACTACAAGACTCGCTAAAAATCGAGTTTATCACGCTGTTCGTAGTTCCGAATGCCTATGACTTGCCGTCTCGTCGTGAATCGGAGGCATCCAGAAGCGGAACCAGGTCGCTGAGCGTTGTGACGGCGTGGAAAGGCTGCGTGCTGAGGGAAGCGGTGTCCTGCCCCCGGTGATTGATCCAGATCCCCTTGATCCCGAGCCGCTGCGGCGCTGCCACTTCCCATTCGAAATTGTCGCCGGCCATCCACGACTCTTCCGGCTCCACTTGCAGACGGTTCAAGACCATCTGATAAATGGCATGCTCCGGTTTGCCGACCCCGCATTCTTCTTCGACAAAAATATCGTCGAAGTAAGAGGGAAGCGCAAAGCGGTTGATTTTGCTCCGCTGACCTGTCGAGCTCCCGTTCGTAATGAGCGCGAGCTTGATCCCGCGCGCGCGGATGTGCTCTAGCGTCTCGATCGCGCCGGGGAAGGGACGAATCGCCGCATCCCGCGACCGGCCGTAGTCGTCGGCGATCGGATGCACGCTGGACGCTTCGTTCTGCGTCAGGAGTCCCGCCCCCATCAGCGCAGTTTCGACGATATACCGTCTCGTCTCATCCATGCGCAGCCGGCCGGTACGGTGTCTATCCGCATCGCTCCAGTACCATCGGGCGCGTTTTTTAATCGCTTGGACCGCCTCGTCGACAGCCTCATCAGTCCACTCGGGAAAGCGGCTCGCGCAGGCGTTTTTCCAGCAGGCATCCAGGTCGATGCCGTAATCGAAAGTCGTAATCGTATCGTCCAAATCCAGCAATATCGCTTTTGGCAGCATGAGCTGTCCACCTCCGGAAAGTTCTTCCATGATTATAAAGGAAACGGGCTGTTTCGTCTGTCTATTTTCCAAATTATGCTATAATGGAAATCAAAGATTCCAAGTCAAGCAGGTGGTTGAATGGAAGCCGAGAAGGCAAGGACGTGTCCGATCTGCGGCGGCGACAACGATTGCGGCAATGCCGCAGACAGACCGCCGGGGACATGCTGGTGCGGCAGCGAATATTTCCCGCAAGCGATCTTTGCGCTCGTGAAGCCGGAGCTGCGGGGCAAAGCTTGCATCTGCATCGCTTGCGTGCAGCGATTCAGGGAGCGACACGAAACGACATCATAGGGCCGAGCGGTTTACTGTGGCGCGGAGGAGATGAATGCACAAGGAGGAACGGCCATGACTGTAAGCAGAAGCGTATTGGACCGTCTGCGCTGGAAGCCGATGTGGGTGTCGCATCTGGGAAGTATGAAAGGTTGTCTCGATTATTTGAATATTCCGGTTACGGAGGCATGGCTGATGGGAGCGACAGGGCATGCGTTCCTGCTCAATATGGACTCCCGCGCGACGGCGGCCGGGCCTACCGCATGGAATAACGAGAGGCTGATGCGCCTTGCAAGCAACGTAGGCTGCGTCATTCATGCCGTGCGCGGATGGGAGTCGGCGCCGGATTTTCACACCAGACAGCAGCTGGCCTGGGACCATACGAAACGAGCGATCGACCAAGGATTGCCGTGCTACGGGTGGGAGCTCGGGCTGCCCGAATATTACGTCGTCTGCGGGTACAACGAGCAAGGATATTATTATTCTGGGATTGGCACGGCGGATTACCGGGCGGAGGTAGACCGAAGACATAAAGCCGATCTGATGGAGGGCCGCATGTCCGCCGGCCTGCAGGCGGAGCTGGCGCAATTCGGCATTGCCGTATCCACGGAAACCGAGGTCCGGCAGCGCTTCGGCTGCTTCGTATTCACGGACGTGAAGACCGGCAAGCTGCATTCCGTCCTGGAGGCGGCGGACGGCAGGCTGCTGGTCCACGACGATTACGACCGGAGCGGCGGCTGCAAGCCGTGGCGGGAGCTTGGCGTCTCGCGAACCGGCTTCATGGAAATGTGCTGGGTCGAGCCCGGCCTTACGCCGGACGATGCCGTTACGGTGAAGCAAGCGCTGGAGTTCGCGCTGGACGCTGCGGAGGAAGGCTCCCCATGGATATTCCCCGGCTTCAAGTCCGGGCTGGCCGGCTTCGACTTGTGGATCCATGCGGTGGAGACGAGGACAGCCGACGGACTCGGACTCGCCTATCATGCGGCGGTGTGGAGCGAATGCCGGTATTTCGCCGCGCAGTTCATGCGGGAAGCGAGGGAACGGCTGCCAGGACCGCTAAGCGGGCTGTTCGACGAAGGCGAAGCGTTGTATGCGCATGTTCACCATCATCTCCAATGCGTGGCGGAGCTGTTCCCGTTCCACCAGCGGCAGCCGAGTCACATAAGTGACACGGACCGGCTGGAAGCGGCGTTACGTCATTTGCGGGAAGCCAAGCAGTACGAGGACCGAGCGCTCGAAACGCTTCGTTCGATTTACCGAAAGCTGGATGAAACGACTTCCTGCCTGTAACCTTCCAAATGATAGCTCTTATACCACATTGTGCAGCGATCAACGCGGCCATTTCCTATGGTCTCGCTCTGAATGAATAGAGTGAGGCTTTTCTTTTGTTAGGGTCGAAAAGCAACTGCCAGAACCGGTTTATATGAACGTTCCTGCGGAAAACAGAGCGGATAGGGACGGTAGCGCCCGCCAGTGCAGGATTAGCCTCCAATTTGCGACATTTCAATTTTGGGCAAGGAGTGCGTATTGGTCATTCGATCTTCCGAATAGCTGTCTGACCTTGCGGTCCAAACGTCTTCAATGAACTTGGCGATGTCGCGATCCGTTTGATCGGATCGAAGAAGCGCACGCAAATCGTGCCCACGGGAAGCAAATAAACAAGTGTACAGCTTCCCTTCTGCGGAAATTCTCGCACGTGAGCATGTAGAGCAAAAAGCTTCGCTGACCGACGAGATAATTCCGATTTCTTCATTACTCCCCTTGTAGCGGTACCGTGAAGCGACCTCACCGTTGTAAAGCGCGTCCACCGGTTCAAGCGGCATGCTCTCCTGGATGATTTCCAGTATTTCTTTTTTGGTGACTACGTTATCCAGCTTCCAGCCGTTCGTATTGCCGACATCCATAAATTCGATGAATCGAAGCGAATGCTTCCTTTCCCGGAAATACGATGCCATCGGTAAAATATCCTGATCGTTGATCCCCTTCTGGACGACCATATTAATTTTCACTTTCATGCCTGATTGCTCTGCCGCTTCAATGCCATCCAATACAGGCTGAACCCCGCTTTTTCCGCCGTTCATCAAACGGAATCGCGCATCGTCCAGGGAATCGAGACTGACGGTAACCCGCTTGAGGCCCGCTTCCCTAAGCGCTTTGGCGTATTTCGGAAGAAGGACGCCATTGGTCGTCATCGCGATGTCCTCAACGCCCTCAATCTGGTTCAACGCGCGGATGAGCGTAGGGAGGTCTTTCCTCATCAACGGCTCTCCGCCGGTAATACGCAATTTTTTGACGCCAGAAGAGACGAAGATTCGGGCTAAGCGGGTCATCTCTTCGTAGGTCAGTATGCTGTCTTTAGGCAAAAATTCATAATCTGGCCCGAAAATTTCGGAGGGCATGCAATAGCGGCAGCGGAAATTGCACCGGTCTGTGACGGATATTCTCAAATCCCGCAAAGTACGATGCCGCAAGTCTGTCAGTTGATTCGCCACCGTTTGGTCACCTCGATTTCGAAAGGGATGTATTCATTTCAAGATATTCCCTCAATCCTTGAAGGATGGGTGTATACATTTAAAGAGTGATTGCGAATAAATCCGACCGTTGTCATTCCCAATTCATCCGCCAGCTGAAGAGCAAGCTCCGTCGGGGCCGACTTCGAAAGTACGATCTCGCACCCGATCTTGGCAACTTTCAATAAAATTTCGGATGAGATCCGCCCGCTGAATACAATAATTTTTCCTTTTAAAGAAATATGATGTTTTAAACAATAGCCATAAATTTTATCCAGCGCATTATGCCGGCCGATATCCGCTCTCGATAAAATAATTCCCTGCTTATCGCAAAGCGCGGCATTATGGACTCCGCCGGTCTCTTGGAAAGTCTCTGCGGAGCTATGCATGAGTCCTATTAAACGAAAGCAGTCATCGAATGACAACGTCACATGAATCGTTGACATGTTTTTTGCCGTTTTGGCATCGTTCATAAAATAGAAGCCCTGCCGGCTTTTCCCGCAGCAGGAAGTGATGTAGCGTTTCGAATGAAATTTTTGATAGAATGCATTCATTTGTTTTGTCTTGATATGAACGAAGCCTGCGCTTTCTTCAAACCAGAGATGATCGATGTCCTCATAACGTTGTATGACACCTTCGGATGCGAGGAACCCGATGACCATATCTTCGATGTATTCCGGCGAGCTGACCAGGGTGGCGAACTCCTCGCCATTGATTTTAATGGTTACGGGATACTCTGTCACGATCTTATCCTGCAATCGCTTGATTTCGCCATGCTGGAAACGGATGATCTCGCGTGAATGTTCGACTGGCTTCACATTCTCACACCCTTACCGTCGTTATTGGAATGAAGCCGATGATTCAAGACGTACTAACGCAAGCGTTCCGAAAGAACCTTCCCTGCACCTGCGATTGAAGTTAAAAAAATAGCATTAACAAAACTCATCGCCCGGAAGAGTCTGTTAATGCGCCTTAACCCCCGACCATAACGGGTAGGGAAATCACTCTAACATGAATCGTTGGCAAACCTGCGGAAATGAACCTGTCTTGGTAATCCCCGTTTGTTTTATTATAATAAGGTTCAGTTCAAATAACAATTCGGAATTGTGGCGAAAATGAGTGAAAACCGGGAGAGAGGATGTCTTACTATGAAATGGAATCGGCAGGCAATGGATGTCGGCGAGGCGCAGCAACGATTATTATCCCATGTTCGGCTGCAGTCGTCGGAATGTCTGGAGCTTCGGCACGCTTTCGGCAGAAGATTGGCCGAAGACATTATTGCCGCCCATGACGTGCCGCACTTTGTGAAATCTGGCGTAGATGGATTTGCGGTCAAATCGGACGATGTTCGCGGCGCCGGCATAGACAACAACCCCGTCTTGTTGGAGGTGATCCAAACGATTCCTTGCGGCACGATCCCCACTTTGCCTATTGGCCAAGGACAGGCTTCCCGCATTATGACGGGCGCACCTCTGCCGGTCGGTGCAGATACCGTAGTCATGTTCGAAATGACGGAAGATCGTGAGATCGGCGGCAAACGTTTCGTAGCCGTAATGAAGGAGCAGGAACCAAGGAGAAATATTTCTTTCATCGGCGAGGAAATGAAAGAAAACGAGTATCTGTTCGGGACAGGACAGAGGATCAATGCCGGGGAAGCTTCGCTTCTGGCGGCATTCGGTTATGAAAAGGTAAATGTCTTTGAAAAGATCAAGGTGGCGATCTTCACCACCGGGTCGGAATTGCTGGATATCGGCTCGCCGCTGCAGCCGGGAAAAATAAGAAACAGCAATCTGTATTTGTTGACATGCCTTGTACAGGAAGCGGGAGGTGAAGTCGTTCATTTCGCCATGCTTCCCGACCAAATCGAGCAAGCTAAAAAAACGATCTATGATGTGATAGACGCCGTTGATTTGATCATCACCTCCGGCGGAGTATCCGTAGGCGACTATGATATTATGGCGGACTTCTTTAACGAACTTGAGGGTACGCTATTTTTTAACAAAATCGCCATGCGTCCCGGAAGCGTGACGACAGCGGGCGTCTCCCGCAATACGCTGTTGTTCGGACTATCCGGCAATCCGGGTGCCTGCTTCGTAGGGTTCAAGCTGTTCGTCCTCCCCGTGATGTATGCCATGCATGGAAAAAAAGACCCGTATCCTCATAAATTCAGAGCTTATCTGAAAGGCGATTTTACAAAAGGAAATGTGTTTACGCGCTATGTTCGCGGGAGAAGCTTCATTCAGGATGGCCGGGTGTTCGTAGAGCCTGTAGGGAAGGATCAGTCCAGCGTCTCCCTCTCCATCAAAGATTCGGATTGTCTTATTATGATCCCTCCAGGCGGGCGAGGCAAACAAGATGGAGATTTCGTAGAGGTAATGAAGCTTTGAATCCAAATCCATTTGGATACCTAAACGTGCTGCCAAAAACATATGGATTACAATAGAATCAAATTCACATGTTGAATGGGGTTGGAGTTTTTGAAAAAGCACGTTGATGGATTCATTCTTATTGATGCGCAGGCAGGGATGCTGCCCGCCGTTACGATCTTACTATCATGGTAGACAGGCTTTTTAAGTATGAATATGCTCAAATGACCACTCCACCATAAGTGACATGTGCCCCTAGTCAGACACATGTTCTTGTGGTGGAGTTTTTTGCGCCATCCCATTTGCCCCATCCCAATTGAAAGGAGTCTTTTTCGCATGAGTGAAAACACAACAGCCAGCATTGTATTGAATGGAAAGGAGTACAAGGTTCAAGCCGGTTCAACCATACTAGAGGCAATAAACAAGAACGATACTCCTTACCCCCAAATCTGTTACGTTCCGGAGGTAGATCCGATTCGCACCTGCGATACCTGTATTGTCGAAGCGGATGGGAAGCTTGTACGGTCCTGTTCTACGATCGTGACGGACGGGATGAACATTCGATTGTCCACGGAGCGTGCCAAGGCGGCGCAGACCGAGGCGATGGATCGGCTGCTGGAAAACCATCTTCTGTACTGCACCGTCTGCGACAACAATAATGGCAATTGCAAGCTGCATAACACCGTGGAAATGATGGGGATCGAGCATCAAGCATACCCGTATAAGCCGAAGGCGGATCCTTGCGAAGTCGATATGTCGCATCCGTTCTACCGCTATGACCCCAATCAATGCATCGCGTGCGGGCAATGCGTCGAAGTATGCCAAAATCTTCAGGTCAACGAGACGCTGTCCATCGATTGGGAAGCCGAACGCCCTCGCGTCATCTGGGACAGCGGCGTGGCGATCAACGACTCCTCTTGCGTCAGCTGCGGGCAATGCGTGACGGTTTGTCCTTGCAACGCGCTTATGGAAAAATCAATGCTCGGCGAAGCCGGATTTATGAGCGGAATCGATACCGACCTGCTGCAGCCGATGATTCACTTGATCAAAGAAGTGGAGCCAGGTTACAGCGGCATCTTTGCCCTTTCCGAGGCGGAAGCTGCGATGCGTAAAACGCGCACCAAAAAAACGAAAACCGTCTGTACGTTCTGCGGGGTCGGCTGTTCCTTCGAGGTATGGACCAAAGGCCGTAAAATTTTGAAGGTTCAACCCGTTTCGGATGCTCCTGTGAACGGGATTTCCACTTGCGTCAAAGGGAAGTTCGGGTGGGACTTTGTCAATAGCGAGGAACGTCTGACGAAGCCGTTAATCCGTCAAGGCGATGAATTTGTTGAAGCGACTTGGGAAGAGGCGTTAAGCCTTATGGCCGGCAAGCTGGGAGCGATCAAAGAAACGTACGGGAGCAGCGCGCTCGGGTTCATTTCTTCATCCAAATTCACGAACGAAGAAAACTATTTGATGCAGAAGCTGGCCCGGCAGGTGTTCCAAACCAACAACGTGGATAACTGCTCCCGCTACTGTCAATCCCCGGCATCCTGGGGACTTCAGCAGACCGGCGGCATTGGCGGCGACTCGGGTACGATTAAGGACCTCAGCTCCGCTGGTCTTGTCATCCTGGTCGGATGCGCTCCGGCCGAAGCTCATCCGGTGCTCGCCACACGCATCAAACGCGCGCATAAATTGCACGGCCAAAAGCTGATCTCCGTTGATCTTCGCAGACATGAAATGGCGGATCGCGCCGATCTGTTCATCCGTCCGAAGCAAGGAACGGATTATGTCTGGTTATCGGCCGTCGCCAAATACATGATCGATCAAAACTGGCATGATCCGAAATTTATAGAAGCGCATGTAAATTTTTATCCGGAATACATGAAGCTCCTGCAGCGGTTCACACTGGAATTCGCAGAACAAGAAACGGGCATTTCCCAGGAAACCTTGATCCGAGTAGCCACGATGATTCGCGACGCCGACGGAACGGCGATTTGCTGGGGCATGGGCGTCACGCAGAACGTAGCGGGCTCTTATACGTCCGCCGCGATTGCGAACCTGCTGCTCATTACCGGCAACTTTATGCGCCCCGGCGCAGGCGCGTTTCCGCTCCGCGGCCATAACAACGTGCAGGGCGCATCGGACATGGGAACCATGCCTAACATTTTTCCGGGGTACCAGCCCGTTACGGACGACGCGATCCGCGCCAAATTCGAAGCGGCCTACGGCGTTGCCCTTCCCGGCCAGGCAGGTCTGGACAATATTCAAATGCTGGAGGCGATTGAGCGCGGCGAGCTGAAGGCGATGTATATCGCAGGCGAAGAGATGGCATGGGTCGATGCGAATTCCTGTCATACCCAGGAGATGCTCTCGAAGCTCGATTTCCTTGTCGTGCAGGACGTGTTTTTTAGCAAGACGGCGGAATTTGCCGATATTGTACTGCCTGCCGCGCCGTCGCTTGAGAAAGAAGGCACCTTTACCAATACCGAACGCCGGGTGCAGCGGCTCTATCAAGCGCTTGAGCCCCAAGGCGACAGCAAGCCCGACTGGTGGATCTTTCAAGAGGTCGCCAGGCATATGGGATTTGAATGGAGTTATAAGCATCCTGGCGAAATTTTCGAAGAGATGGCTTCGCTCACGCCGTTCTTCTCTCAGTGCAATTACGAACGGTTGGAGGGCTGGAACAGCTTCCACTGGGGATCTCCTGACGGAAGCAATACGCCTGTGCTTCATACCCAGGGCTTCAATTTCCCGGATAAAAAAGCGCGTCTTGCGCTCTTTGACTACATTCCTCCGGCGGAATTCCCTGAGCAGTTCGACTTGTCGCTGAACAACGGCCGTTTGCTGGAGCAGTTTCACGAAGGAAATTTGACCAACAAGTCCAGCGGGATTCAACATAAGCTGCCTGAAGTATTCGTAGAAGTATCGCCTGAGCTTGCAAGCGAGCGTGGAGTCAAGGACGGCACGTTGGTGCGTCTGGAATCGCCTTACGGGGCGATCAAGCTGCGAGCGGTCGTCTCTGACCGGGTGGAAGGGAAGAGCATATACGTCCCCATGCACTCGACCAGCCACGAGAGCGCCATTAACTTGCTTACCGGAGGAGCGGTTGATGTTCAAACGCATACGCCGGCTTACAAGCAGATTAAGGTCCGGATGCAAATTCTGGAATTGGAAGGCAGCAATCCGCTGCCGAGAACGAGCCCGCGTTATAAAAAACGGCATCCGCAAAACGGGGTCGAAGTCCAGCGGAAATGGAATCGTCCCGGTTATGTTTCGCTGGTAGATCGAGATTAAGGAGGAATCCCATATGGCAAAGCCGATTAGGGCGATCAAGAAGACGATTCGTACGGAAGAAGAAAAGAAGAAGGAATCGCTGGATCAGCTGGCCTCCGAGCTGGCGGACCACGACGCCGCACTTAAAAAGACGCTGGAGCTGGTTCGGGAGCTTCATGACAGCGGCATTCTTGAAGCGGCGCACGCGATGCTGAAGGCCAAAACGGACATCGCCAAAATCGCTGTCGAGCAAGCGACCCGGAAACCGGTCACCAACATGATCCATCACGTCATGGGCGCGGCGGGAGTCATGGCGGAGATCGAGCCGGAGCTTACGAAAAAGCTGCTAACCAGCGTGGCCGCCGGCATGGAAGAAGCAAAAGATCACCTGTCATCACCCCCAAAAGTCGGGCTGCTCGACCTGTTGAAAGCGATGAACGATCCGGACGTCAACCGCGCCGTCGGTTTTGGCATTCGTTTCCTGAAAGGCATGGGCAAAGGGTTAAAGGAGTAATGACTTTCGCTTGCTGGGCTGGAGAACTACTATCACAAGCTTGCGAAGCATAAGATTGCGGGATAGGCGGTAGCCCGAATCTTGCTGCGCGAGAAAAACAGGATAAGAGTCCAATCCGTATTCCGCTTATGATCATATAATGCATAAGCTTCAAGCGGAAGGAGGAGTTCTGATGGGAAACATCGGTTATGGTGGTGCAAGCTGCGCTGGCGCGTTTACTAGCACAGGCGTGATCCTTGTTCTCTTCATTCTGTTGGTTATTGTATCTCGCGCATGGGGGATCTAATGACGTGACCGCGGAATAACCCGGCTTCGGCCGGGCTTTTTTGCGTTCAACCGCCTTTTTTGCGGAGAAAAGCAGATATTCCACTTTGTTTGGCGAACGCTGACTACCTTTGTCAGCGCGGCAGGGGAATGCGGATGGTGCAGCGAATACGTTATCAAAAGATCGCGGGAGGGTGATCAGAGATGATGTATTCGACGAAGGAAGCGGCGCAGCTGCTGCAGGTCAGTCCGACGACAATCAAACGGTGGGCATCTCACTTTCAGCACCGGTTTTCGAAAGACGAGCTTGGGCATTACGTGTTTGAGGAAAGCGACATGGAGAAACTCGCATTCATCAAGCAGCAACTGGAGCTTAAGCTCAGCTTAAGCCAGATTGACTTGCCGGAGGAGAAGCCAGCCGCGCGCCAATCGAAGCCCCTGCCGGCGGACACGGGACAAGCTTCCGATGCTCATGCCTCTTCGTTCACCCGCATGACGGCGCAGTATGGAGAAATCGAAAAGAGACTACGGCATGTCGAGAACAAGCTTACGGAAAAAGCCGACGATATCGTGTGTTTGCAGCTGCTGGAGCACCGGCGGGAGCTCGAGGAAATATCGAGAACGGTAAGACAGCTGTCACAGCATATGGAAGAAGTGGCATGCTCCCTGGCGGATATGCATAAACAGACGGAAGCGCGCGAACGCGAACAGCCGCCGACCAAACGCCGAAGGCTGCTCGCCAGCTTATTTTCATTTTAATACCGAAGGAGGACACGGCTGCCGCCGAGCGGCAGCGCGGGTCCTCCTTTTGTTTTGACCCGATTGTCGGGTATCGGACGGTTATTGGGCGAATATGCTTTTGAACCCATTATAGGAAGGGTTGTCGGGAGGCAGCACGACGGTTCCTACGATCGGCAGATGATCGGACGCGACCGGATTGGACGTGATGACGCTTTTGCTTGTCAGACTGATGTTCTCCGAAGTGAAAATGTAATCGATCCGCGCGTTCGGCGCGTTGGACGGAGCGGTATGCGCGTTGTTCTGATCGGCGAAGCCGTCCTTGTACACGGTCTTCATCGTTTGAATCGGAGTGCTGGAGGGAACGGAATTAAAGTCGCCGGTTATAATCTTCGTGCCGGAGCGGGCGCCGGTAATGGTCAATATTTCATTGACCTGCGTCAGACGCTGCTCTACCGTACCCAAATGCGTCGTGTAGAAATAGACGGAAGCGCCGTTCACGTAGATTTTCGTCTCCAGCAGCCCGCGCTGTTCGAGGCCGAAGCTGCTGAGATGATAATTATGCGACTCCAGAATCGGATACTTGCTCAGCACGGCCGTGCCGTATTGGCGGCGCGGAGCGCCCGGCTCCAGCGGGTCCTGATCCAGATTCGCCCCGAACACATAATGCATGTCGAGCATCTCCGCCAGCCGCTGCGCCTGGTCCTCGAAATTGCTCCGCGCACGGAAATGCACATCGACCTCTTGCAGACCGACGAGCTCGGCGCAGGAATCGCGAATGACGGAAGCCGTGCGGTTCAAGTCGAGTACGCCGTCCGTTCCGGCGCCGTGCAAAATGTTGAACGACATCACCTTCACCGGCACCTCGGCGACGCTCGGCAGCTCAGGCGGCGTTTGTTCCGCACGCGACTGGCCGGCCGGTACAAACGTCGTTAAAAACAACGCGGCAATCAAAGTAACATGGAACATGTGACGAAACTTCCCCATCTTCATTTCCTCCCTGCATCGATTGATGAAACCGATTTCAGTATAAAGGCGGCCGATGCAAAAAGGGATACCTGTTTTGACGGACTTTGTACTTGATTTGACGCCAGGGGCTGCGTGCCAAGAGAGTGCATGCTTTCACAAAGTTGACATGAACGGAACCGCACGCCGGATGCGGTACGGTATACAATAAAAGAGATGGGACAATATGGATTTTGGGGAAGGCGTGATCTTTGCCATGTTCGGCAGATGGAGAACGAAGAACAACTCCCGAAACAAGTCCGATTCGCCTGAAGAGCAGCCTGTACGGAGAGATGCGGAGGATGAGCGTCCTGCGGATAACGGGGAGCGTGAGCCGCAAGTCAGCCGCGTGCGGGCAGACGGGGATACAATCGCGGGAAGCGGTGAGGCGGTTCCGGTCGAGGCTCCGGTCCGGCCGGGCTTTCGCCCGTACGGCGGGGATTGGATGGATGAAGTGATGCGAGATCAGCAGGAGAAGGGCGGCCTGGATCATTTGCCGGGCGAAGGGAAGCCGCTGTTCTTAAGCGGCGAATCCTCGATGGAACGGCATGTCAACAGCGTGCTCAAGACGGCTCATTACTTGCCGCGCTGGATTGAGCTGCAGCAGGAAATTCAAGCCGATCTGGAACGTATTCTGCATCAGCTCCGCGCCGAACAGAAGTCCGGCAGCTTGCTGGATGCCGAGCTTGGCGAGGTCAACCGGAAAATTCGCCAATATAACAACGCTTGTCCGATTCCTATGCTGCAAAAAGGCGCTGTCACAGCGGATAATATTTCAGAGCAGTACGAGAAGTGGAAATAAACAACAAAGGATAGAGCGGCAGGCTTGCCTGCGTTCTATCCTTGTTTTGTTTATTTCAGGGCTATGTCGTCGTGCAGGTCTCTGCGGTTATACGGATGCCGTTCGTGCCGTGAAGCATACCACCGCGCCTTGCGTCCCGCTGCGGGCTGTACTCTTGCGGCTGCGCACTCACTCCGAAAGCTTCTGATGCTTCTTACGATAATCTCTCGGCGTTGCGCCCGTAATCGTCTTGAACGTCTGGCCGAAATACGAGAAGCTGTTGAAGCCGGTTTTGCCGGCGATTTCGGAGATCGGCATGTCCGTATGCATCAGCATCCGTCTGGCGTGGTGGATGCGGGTCTGCAGTATGAACTCGGTAATCGTGATCCCGAGCGTCTTTTTGAACAGGTGGCACAAATAATACTGGTTCAAATACAGCTCCTGCGCGATCAATTCGAGCGTCAGGTTTTCCGCGAAATGATTGGAAATATATTTGATCGCATGCTCCACCTTCGGATTGACGTTGCGCCTGTCGGCCGCCTGCGTCTCGGTCACCGACTCGCTGTACCAGCAGCGGCGCAGCTCCAGCAGCAGCTCGCTCATGTAGATGCGTATCGCCATTAATTGATCGCCTGAACGGGCGGTGTAATCTTCGTGAAGCCGGTCCAGCAAATAATAAAAGCGCGTGAGCCGTTCTTCGCTCAGTCTTACATGGCGATGTCCCAGGCTGAGGCTGAATATTTCGAGCAAATAATCCCTTGACCGGTCGTCCAGCAGCTCCGGCAAAAAATGTAGGACGCTGCGCGTGCTCGGCGACTCGAGCTTCGGGGAGCTTTTATGCGATTCATGCGGGCTGATTAAGATCAGATCGCGGCCTTCCAGCGGATACAGGTGATCGTCGATAAGGAAATAGCCGCTGCCTTCTTCAAAAAAGTAAATCTCATACCCTTCATGCGAATGAAAATCCATATAAAAATGCGTCTCGGTCTCTCTGTATTTCATCGAGAGCGGCAATTCCTGCAGCTGATGATTGACGAAATCGTCGGTTCGTTTGGCCGGAGCCGGCGGCAGCATAGCGACTGACCTCCCTCTATAAAGCGCTTACAGCTAATGTACTGCAATTTGTGGAAAAAAACAATCCTCTTATAATTTTCGCAATCGCCGCAGGGCGGGGAGAGTGGAATGTATCGACAACGATCCTTATGTACAGCAACATTATTATATTTTTGAACAATGCAGCGAGAGATGCGGCTGTGCGAAAGTTTTATAATAAAATTGCAATTATGAAATCGTTTGCCGGAACGTTGCCGGGGGAATGGAGGAGCAGTAATGATATCGAAGCATCAGCACATCACCTCGGTACAGGTGGAGCAGGCCAAAGCGGTGTTACGGAATGTATATGCCTATACGACGACGTCCGATTCCGAAGCGTGGGGGATGGATATTCACCGCTGGGATTGGACGCCGGGAGTCGGGTTGATCTCGATCCTGCATAGCTATGAGGCTACGGAGGATGCCGATACGCTGCGTTATTTGGAGCAGTGGGTCGAGCGCAATCGGGAGAAGGCGGCGCTGGCCAAGGTCATCAATTCGATGGCGCCGTATGCCATCTTTCCCGAGCTGTACCGACGGACGCAGCGCGCTTATTTTGTGGAGGAAGCGGTCAAAATCGGCGATTGGATGCTGCACGAGGCACCGCGGACGCGAGAAGGCGCTTTTGAGCATACGGTCACGGAAAAAGCGAATTTCCCGGAGCAAGTATGGGCGGACACCCTCTTTATGGCCGTGCTGTTTTTGGCCCGATTGGCGGCGCTGACCGGCCGGGGCGATTATGCCAAGGAAGCGCTTGAGCAGGTGGACATCCACTTCCGGCTGCTGCAGGACAGCGGCTCCGGCGTCATGTACCACGGCTGGAACTGCTTGCAGGGCGATCATATGTCCGCAGCCAAATGGACGCGCGCCAACGCCTGGATCGTTATCGGCTTCCCGCTGATCGTGAAGGAGCTGCAGACACTGCTGCCGATTCCCGAGGAGCTGCTGGCCCGCTACCGGTCGATGGTCGACGGGCTGCTCGGTTACCGTGGAGCGAACGGGCTGTGGCATACGGTGATGGACCGAGCCGAGTTTTATCAGGAGACGTCGGGCAGCGCGGGCATTGCCGCCGGCATCTTGTGCGCGGTCCGCCACGGGCTGCTGGATGCTTCTTATGTGGACAAGGCGGCGGCGACTTGCGCGGCGGTGCTGGGCTGCATCGATTCCGAGGGCCAAGTGCTCGGCGTTTCCGGCGGCACGCCGATCATGAAGACGATCGACGACTATAACCGCATTCCGGTCATCCCTACGCTGTATGGGCAGGGGCTTGCTCTGATGATGCTGGCCGAGATGATGCAGCTAGACGTATAGGGAAGGACGCAAACGCCGCTTGGAGGGCGCTTGTCCCACCGGTTGACGGGGCGGCGTCTCTCCTGGTCAAGTCATTGAACACGTTTGCATTGAAAGCGCGGCGCATCCGCAGTATAGTGAACACAATAAGCGTGCAAAGGAGAGAATGGGAGTGGTACTGGATGAACGGAGCCTTCGCGACGAGCTGAAGCCTGCGATGGAAGTGCGGCGGTTTTTGGGGAAAGCGCTGGAGGAGCTCGGCGGCGGCGCGACCGGAGGCGCCCAAAGCGCGCATCTTCGTCTGAAGCTGTTGACCGAGGCGTGGAGCGCGGATCGGGCGAAGGAGCAGGGGAACCCGGGGGACCCATCTCCGACCGCCCATTCGGGGAGCTCGATCAGGCAAACGCTGCGCAGCTGTTTTTTCTCGCAGGGCTACTACTTTCAACTGCTCGCCGGGCTCAAGCGGATCGGGGCGGCGGATGACAGGCTGTACGACAGCGCGGCGGCACTGGCACAGGATGTACTGCGTCCAGCGGAGCGGGATGCGAATAACCGCTCGTTCTTCTTCGCCATCGGACAGGCGCATGCTGCGCGGCTGTTCCCGCATCTGCCCGAAGCGGAGAGCTGGAATCGGTACGCGGAAGCGGTCTGGAGCGATTGGTACGACCCGGGCGATTGCTATGAGCCGGGTTATGTGGCGCACAACATCAAGCAGGTCATCGAGCTTGGCTTGATCCTGGGCAAGGAAGCCGAGCTGCGCAGCGCCAAAGCGGCCGCCGCCTACCGGCGTTACCGCGAGCAGATCAGCCCGACGGGACTTGCCGTGCAGCCGGGCGACGGTGGCCATCAGGCGGCGTATGTCGACGCGCTTGCATTGATGGCCGAAGTGACGGGCGACGGCACGTTTCTGTGGGCTGCACAGCAGGCGCTGTTTGCCGGCGGGTACGGCGGCTACTACAATGCCGAGGGCAGACGTTTGTCTGCGGCTGAGGCGGCGGGGGCGTATCGGCACAAGCTGGAGCCATTCCGCGCGCTTGGCGTGGAACCGGCGATGCCGCCGGCGGCGGGCGGCATCCAGCATATGTACCCTTGCACGTACCGAATTGCCGACCGGCTGATTCTGAACGCATCCATGGAGCAGGGGAAGCCGTATGCGGCGTTCTATGTGAACGACCGGATGGAGACGCTGCACCATGCCCATGAGGATAATCGCGGCGAGCTGTATCATTACGAAGCGGACGGTGTGATGTATTTGTCCCGCACCGGCTGGCACAAGTGGGCGGGGCAGACGAATACGTTCGTCGTGGGCGATATGGCGGCGGAGTTTCCGTTCTGCTATTCGTCCGGTCTGAGACGGAACCGCTGGTACAAAGCGTCCGCCAATATGCGCATGCTGCGGGATTATATGGCGTCGGAGCGGTACGAGCAGCTGTACGCGACCCCCGAATCGTTCCGGCATGCCGGGGAGCCCGTCTCGGGCGACGAGACGATGAAGCCGCTGCCGCATTTCTTCAAGGACAGGTTAAGCCCGTACGGCGTGTTCATCAGCAATCCCGAGGGGATGGCGGGCAAGAATGAAGTGCTTACGATCCGGGACGTCACGATTTCGATCAATACGTTTGTCCGGGGCGGCAAGCATCGTTTCCCAAACAGCATTCCGTGGTATCGCGAGTATCGCGAGGCAGCGCCCGCCGACGGACCGGTGGAGCTGCTGCTCAGCCGGCTGCATATTGCCGGACCGAAAGGCATGCTGCGGCTCATCGACCCGGATACGCTGCTGGAAGGGCTTAAGGTCGACTTCTACGAGGATGGGAAGAAAGGAACGCCGGAGGAGCGGAGGGCGCTGACGCCGGACGAAGAAAGCCGCTATGTGTCGGTTGTGCGCGACGAGCGGACGGGCACGAAGGCGCTTAAGGTGATATGTCCCCCGGGCCGAATCGATCTGACCTGGGGCGGAATGGAACATGAGGTGCATCTGACGGACGGGTATCAGCGGATCGGGTTTGATTATATGTATATAAGCGATGTAAGCGAGTTTCTGCGCACGCCGATCCGCTTGATGGTCAATGGCATGACATGCCGCAGCATGTATATCGATCATCAGCAGGGAGGCGTGCTGCGAGAGTCCGCTTCCGAGATGCAAGGGCAGGACAGCTACGGTTCTATGCGCTATGAAGGCGTCTATACGCATGATTCGCATTGGACAAGGCAGACATTGCTGACGGAAGAGGGTTATTTGCTCGTCGTCGATCGATTCGCGCCGGGAGCGGAAGCGGACGGAATGGCCGGAGGACCGGTATGGCAGCTGCCCCGGCTGGACGAGCAGGGCGTGTTCTGGTTCGACATGACGGCTGACGCGCAGCGCGGCAAGAAGCTGACGGTGTACTTCCATCCGCAGCGCGGACGCCAATACGGCGTGCAGTTCCAGCCGAAGCTGTGGCACGATAAAGCATACGCCGTCTACGATAAAGCCGTGTTCGAGGCGGGCCGCGAAGAGACGTTCGTCTCGGTCATGGTGCCGCATGATGCGGACGTGTCCGGCGCAGCCGTCAGCGGCAAAAGCCACTATCATTCCCGGCTGGTCGGCCCGGGTGAAGACAGTCAGGGCATCGTGACCGAAGTAAGTCCGGACGGCACCGTTACCGTTCGCCTGCTGCCTTCGGCGGAATGGCGCGTTGCGCCGATCGAGCTGACGCTGCGCAAGGACGGCGGCTGGCGCGTCATACGAGGAAGCTAGCTTCGTCGTATGCGTTGCGCCGGACGGCTTCGTTTGCACCTGCTGCATCCGAGAATGACATTCTCGTGATGTCGCGGCGGCCAGCGGCTTCGACAAAGGCGAACAAACAGGGAGCTTGGCATATGGCCAGGCTCCCTGTTTGTGGATCTTGCGTTATTTTTGCGCTTCGGCGATCGCTTTGTTAATGAGCTCCTCGGTTTCCCGCAGTATCGTATTGACGTCCGCTTGCGTCAAGATCATTTTCTTGAACTGTGAGCGGACGATCGCGTAAGCGGAAGCGTCGTATTTCGTAATCGAGGGGGAAGGGGGCGCCGGCTTGCTGCGGACGAAGCCGAGCCGGTTCCGGTCCTTCAGGATGTCGATGTCCTTACCGAATTCCTCCAGCATCTTCGGATCGTTCAGTACAGAGGTATTGCCGTTGCGTGCCGTCCACACCTGCGCTTCATCGGACAGCATGGCCGTCAAGGCGAGGAACGCCTGGTCTTTATGCTTGCTTGTGCTCGAGATGATTCGGATGCCGCCGTCCACCTGCGTCGTTACCCCGGGCGCTTCCGGGAAGGACGGAAGCGTGACCATGTTGAAGTTCAGGCCGTCCTTGAGCGCATCGGGCAGCTTGGAGAAGATCGAGCTGGTGACGTACATGGCGACCGTCTTGTCTTTGAGAAACTGGTTTTGATGGCCGCCGTACGTTTTATCGTCGACCTCGTTGCCGGGAATGGCAAAAAATCGGGCATAATTTTCAAACAGCCTGCGCCATTTGTCATTGTTGACCGCAGCTTTGTTCGTCTTGGCATCGACGACTGGCAGGGACAGTTGGTTCGCCGTGAATTGGAACACGTCCTGGAAGTGGAACCCGCGGTACTGGACGCCGCCGTCCAGTTTGGTCATCTTCTTGGCGAGCTCGTACGTTTCATCCCACGTCATGCCGTCTTTCGGATAAGGCACGCCGAACCGGTCGAAAATATCTTTGTTGTAATACATCATGACTACGTTTCCGGAGATCGGCAGGCCGGACAGCTTGCCTTCGCTCGACGCCTTGCGCACCGTATCGAGCACGACCGGGCTGATGCGGCCGAGATCCAGGTTAAACGCTTTCACGAGCGGCGTTACATCTTCGGCAATTTTCAGTTCCTCATACTTCGGGATCGAGGCGATGCTGTCGGTAATAATGTCGGGAACGGTGCCACTTGCGATCAGATCCGGTATTTTTTTGTCCGTGCCGACCATGGTCAGACTGATATGCGGATACTTCATCTTGACAGGCTGCACAACGAGCTTCTGGAACACCTCGTCCGACATGCTGGCCCAGACGGTCAGCTCGACCGGCTCGGTGTTGATTTTCGGTGCTTCCCCCGCCGCCGGGCCGCTCTTCGGATCGGAGCCGGCATTCCCTTGCGAACAGCCCTGCAGCGCGAGGGAGGCCGTCAGAAGAACGGCCGCGCCTGCGATACTGCTTTGTTTCATCGATACCATACGAATCGAATCCTCCCTCGTAACGTAACTTCGCCTTGGTATGCCCCGGTTTTACTCGTCGTGCGCGATATGCAAGGTTGCCGTCTGTCCGCCGGTCAGCGTCAGCCGGCGGTATTTCGGTCCGCTCGCGGATGGCGCGACGACCGCTCCTTCCGCAGCGACCGAGCTTGCCGCAGCAGGGAGCTGCAGCTCGACGGTTTGCGTGCGGTCGGACGTCAAGGTCGCAACCGAGCTGCGCCGCTCCATATCCCACTCGAGCGATACGGTAACGCCGCCCCGGCACCGGAGCTGGCGGAACTGTCCCCGAACCCAGCGCTTCGGTCTGGCCGGAAGCAGCTTGATCATGCCGCGGGCAGAGAAGAGCAGCATCTCCTGCATCGCCGCCGTCCAGCCGAGGTTGGCATCGATCTGGAACGGGGCTCTGCCCATCTTGAGCGAGATGCCTTGATTGCGCCAATCATTATGATAGGTGAACAAGTTGTCGCCCAGGCAGGAGCGGCTCAATATTTCAAGACATTCCAGCGCGCGGTCGCCGTCCCCGAGCCGGGCATAAATGCCGGCCATATGCGAAAGCGACCAGCCTGTCTGCTGCTTCAAACCGATGACGAGCCGCTTCTCCACCGCGATCCGGCATGCCTCGAACAGCTCGGGATGCGTCTCCTCGGTAATTTCGAAGCCAGGGAACAGCGGATAAATATGCGACTGATGACGGTGATGGTAATTGTCCTCGAAGTCGGGGTGCATCCATTCGCGCAGCGCTCCGTCCCGGTTGATCTGGTACGCCGGAATTTTGCCGAGCATTGCGCGCCAGCGCGGCAGCTCCTCCGCGTACAGCCCCGTTTCCTCGCAAGCCTCGCACAGATTCGTCAGCACTTCCTTCGCCACGGCGCAATCCATCGTCGCGTTGATGCACACCGATAGTTTTCCGCTGCCGGGGAAGCTGCCGATGGCCCAGTTTTCCGGCGAATTGGACGGGTAGGAGATCCACTTGCCGTCCGCGCCTTCGACCATGAAATCTTCATAGAACGCGGCGCATTCCCTCAGAAACGGAAGGACCCGGCGCTTGAGAAAGTCGATGTCTCCCGTAAACAGCCAGTAATCGTAATAATGCTGCGCGAGCCAGCCGGCGCCTGCGGTCCAGTAGACGACATGGGGCTGCAGGTTCTTCTTCAGACCGGATTCCGGGGAAGCGAACAGCGGACTCAGGATGCCGCGGCTGCCATAAAAAGACTGTGCATTGCGGCGCATATCCGGCAGCAGCGAATCGAAGAAGTCATAGAACGGCTCGGCGGTCTCCGCCATGTTGCCTGCCAGCGCCTGCCAGTAGTTCATCTGAATGTTCTCGTTGTTGAAGAAAGCGCCGCTCCACGCGGGCAAGTAATCCCCGTTCCAGACGCCCTGCAGATTGGCAGGCAGTCCGCCGGGACGCGAGCTGGACATGAGCAGGTAGCGGCCGTAGTCATACATACGTTCCATCAGTGCCGTCGGCACGCTGCCTGTGTATGCGTCAAGCAGCAGCCGCTCGTTGGCCGTGTCTCTGCTCTCGCCGTCAGCGCCAAGGTCGATGCCCGCGCTTAAAAATAACAGCCGGTGCTCGGCGATATGGCGCTGCAGCAGCGTATCGTAATCGTACGGGACGGCGTCCAGCTCGCGCTTCAACCGTTCCTGCTGCGCCGGGCTGCCGTCCTTGGCCGCTACTTTGACCAGCACCGTGATTTCGTCGGCGCCGCTCGCCATGACGAGGCCGTTGTCCGCGCTCAACGCTGCTCCGCGGGCGATAATCCGGGCGACGGCGCAGTAACCGTTGTCCGCACCGGCATGCTTACCCGATGCGAGCGCATAACCGGGTTCGGCCGATGACTCGTGCGCAAAGCCATGCTTCTCCGCTTCGGCCGGCTGATGGATATGCAGGGCGAAGGCGGCTTGCGGGATCGGCGCGCCGTCATAGCGAACGGACATCACGATCATCTGATCCGGCCGGGAGACGAACGTTCTCTTCGATTTGCGTACGCCGTTATCGGTCCAGGCGACTGTAATCTCGCCGGTTTCCATGTCGAGCGTCCGGCTGTAATCGCGGAAGGCGCCTTCCGTCTCGAGCGTCACTTTAAATTCAAAGCCCGGCTGGAATCTTGACGTATGCGTCTGATACCCGGCCGCGCGCATCAGATCGGGGAAGAACCGGTTCGCTTCCTCATATTGTCCGGCGTCCAGCAGCGCCCGGAGCTCGGGCAAATGGACGGACAAGTCGGGCGGTTGTTTGGTCGAGCCGCCGTACCATAGCGCTTCGTGGTTAATGACGATCGTATCTTCTTCGATATTGCCGTAGACGAGGGCGCCCATCGTGCCGTTGCCGCTCGGCAGCGCATCCTGCCAGCGCACGGCCGGCTTTGCCATCGCGAACCGGTGGCTGCGGGCGGAAGAAAACAACGATTCGGATTGTGTAACAACATGCTGTTGAAGGTTCAAAAATGATTCATCCTTTCATGTAAGATCTAGCGCAGATAAGATCTGACGCAGATGCCGCTAAGATCTGGCGATAAGGCTGCTTGAAGAACTGGATTTTATGAAACGTTTCAGAAACAAACCAAGTCAATACCATCATACAATGAATTCGCTTACAGGCGCAAGAACAATTTGACAATACACGCCGGGCTTTATATAACTAAAGCAGCAGATCTAATGAGGAAGTGAGCCTAATGTCGAAACTAGATGAAGTGGCCAAGCTGGCCGGCGTTTCCAAATCGACGGTGTCCCGCGTTATCAATCACAGCGATACCGTCTCCGCCCAATCGAAGCAAAAGGTGCTTGAGGCGATGCAGACGCTGCAATTTCAGGCGCAGGAGCTCAAGCGCAGCTCGGACAGCAGCGGCATGATCGGTCTCGTGCTGCCGTTCGGCAAGCAAATTATGAGCCAGTCGTTCGGCATTGATCTGTTGGTCGGGGCGGAAGAGAAGGCGTTCGAGAACGATTATATGATCCTGATCGGCAATTCGGTCGGAGGCCGCGAGCCGCAGCTGACGGCGAAGATGATGCAGCGGGGGGCGGAAGGTCTCATTATGCTGATCGGCAGCGGGAAGCCCGGACAGAAGGAGCATTTGAATAATCTCCAGGCGCAGGGGATGCCGATCGTGCTCGTTGACCAGAAGGTGGATGGCATCGAAACGCATCTGGTTCGCGGAGATAACTTCATGGGCGCCGTCACGCTGGTGGAGCATTTGTTCGGACTCGGCCACGAGCGGATCGGCATTGTGTCGCCGAACAAGCATTTTACGCATAAAGAACGGATTAAAGGCTACCGGTATGCGCTGATGGATAAACAGGTGCGGGTGCCGGAACGATACGAGCTGTTCGTGGAAGGCGAGAGCGCCGGCATCGAGGAGGCGCTGGAGCGCATGCTGACAGGCGCGGAGCGGCCGACGGCGCTGTTCGTTACGAGTCCGGGCCTGCTGATGAGCGTCATGAGCGTGCTGAACCGGCTGGAGCTTCGCGTGCCCGAGCAGATCAGCATCGTTACGTTCGACGAGGTGTACGGCAATTTCCCCGAGGAGTATCAGGACATGTTCACTTCGATCAATCAGTCTGGCAAGCAGATGGGCGGCATGGCCGTCGAATTGCTGTTCCAGCATTCGCGCAGCCCGGAGCTGGAATACCAGGAAATCGTCCTGCCCGGCAAATTTACGGCGCGCCGTTCGACCGGGCCTGCGCAGGGGATGTAGAGAAAGCAGCAATCGATTGCGCCCCGCTCAGGGGAGAACTTGCATCCGGGGGAACACCCGGACAAGGGGCAAAGGAGAGGGCCGATGGAGGATGTATTCATGATGTCCAGGCTCGTCAGGCTGGACGTGAAGTGGACAGGGCTGCATCAGGCGAACATCCCGTTCCATCATTGGGGGCATTCCAATCCGTACTATGAGCTGATCATGGTGATCGACGGCCCGGTGTATCTTCAGGTAGAGGATGAAAGGCTCGTGCTGCAGTCCGGCGAATGCCTGCTGCTCACGCCGTGGCAGCATCATAAAGGCTGGCGTACGGCGGAACCGAACACGAGCTTTTACTGGGCGCAATTCACCGCAGATCCGGCGCTGATCCACTCGGAAGCGGCGGGAAGCCTGAAGCAGAGCTTGCGGCTGTTCCGCCGCCATCATCAAGATTTGCGGACAGCGGAGGGCGCTGACGAAGAACCGCTTCTTGTGCTTCGCCGGTATTTGCCGGAGCGGCGGTTCGATATATTGCTCCTGTTCGAGAAGCTTGTCGCAGAAATGAAACAGCCGAACGGCAACTTTCGGTTCCGTTCGACCATCTGGATGATGCAGATTATGCAAGCGTTGTCCGACAGCCTGCTGAAACGACAGCAGTGGGACACGCCGCTCCCTGCGACGTATATTACATATCGCGAGCTCGTGAACTACTTGAATGAGCACTATACGCAGACGATTACAAGGCAAATGCTGGAGCACCGGTTCCGGCGCAAATACGAATATTTATGCCAGCTGTTCAATAAGTACTCCTCCAGCACGTTCACCAAGTATCTACAGCAGCTTCGCATTCAGCGGGCGCAGTATTTGCTGCGCCGTCACCCGGAGGCAACGATCGAAACGGTTGCCCAGCAGGTCGGCTTCCAGGACCCGTTTTACTTCAGCAAAGTGTTCAAGCAGATTGCCGGGACGAGCCCGTCGCAATTCAGAACCGGAGTGGAGAGCGAGCAGGGGCGGGAGAAGGCTGATTAAGAACCCGCTTCTATGAGTGGAGCATTTCGGCGGCCACGCCGCCGAAATGAGCCGCAAGATCGAATTCGCCTCTGTCGTCACCGTTACGGCCTGCGGGTAACCCATGCAGCTTCCGGGCATGCGCGAATCCTCCAAGCATGAGTTGCGGCTTGTGACGCTGCGCGGGGACTGGTCGAACCCCCACGAACCGGATCTTTTCTCCATCCGCTTGATCGATTGCTCGGCGGCCCCTACAAAGCGAGGGATATCGAACTTTATGCTAGCCGCCGTTCTTCGCGATAAATAACACGTCGGAATACGCATAGAACGATCCGGGCGAGCTCGTAGTCCGCTGCGACACGGCCAGCACGTACACTTCCGGCGGGTTGTCGCCCTGCGCGGCCTCGATCTCGAGCAGATGCTCGCCCCGGGGGACGGTCAGCTCCGCGAGCTGCTTGGCCGGAGCGCGATGGAACGCTGGCATGAACGGCTGCTTCGCCGGGCTGTCGATAATGAGCCGGCCGTTCAGCCACGCCCGGATAGGCGCCTCCGTCGCGGTAATGATGCGAATGTTTCGGTCGCTGGGAACGATCATGGTCGTGGCCGCTCGGTACGAACCGCCTTGACCGGGCTGCGCGGTTTCTCCGAAGCGGACGCAGCTGCCCGGGAATACGAACGGCTTCGCTTCCCCGCCCTCCCCGGCGCCGATCGACCATTCGGCAGCAGCAACAAGCCGGAGGTCGACCGTCTCCGCGCTCCATACATGCCCATCGTGCAGGCGAACGATCTGCGCAGACAAGGGGTAAACCGGCTGTGCTTCCGGGCCGGATTGAACGATCCAATTCCCTTCGGTCCCGGCCCCCGGCTGCAAGGAAAATCGCATCTCTTCCGGCGGGCTCCAGCCGTCCGGCGTTTCGAGCGCCAGCACGCCTTCCCACGATTTCTCCGAACGGTTGACGAGCCGGTAGGCGATCGTTTTGCACTGCATCCGGCCGATGGAGGGCCCTTGCAAGCCGTAATCGACGGTTAGCTCCAAGCCGAGATTGCGGGTTGTGCCCTTGGGCAAGCAATATACGTTCGCGGTTGGGCTGAGATGCCACAGCCGTTCGGCGTCGCAGTCTTCCTCCATATAGCTCTCGCCCGATGCGGCCCAGCAGGTAGCGGCATCCCGATCAATGAGCAGCGGCACGTTCCACTCGGCCGCAACGCGTTTGCCGATCCGCACGGTCCGCTCGGTCAGCTCGTCCAGCGTGCGCGGAGCGGGGAAGCCTTTGATCGGCGGACTGACCGCAACCCCGTCGCCAACCGGCTTCACCCAATATTCGGGCAGCTGATCCGCTCCGTGAATGATGCCCAGAATCGCTCCGAGTGTTGCGCCAGTGCAGTCCGTATCGTACCCGCAGTTGACCGCCTTCAGAATGGCGTCGCCGAAATCTTCGCCATACAGCCAGCCTAGAATCGTGAAGGCGATATTTTGCGGCGCGTCGGTGAAGTTGGAGCTGCCATGCCGCTCAAGGATCAGCTCGCGAGCCTCAAGCCAATTCTTACCTTCCGCATGCCACGCCAGTAAGTCCTGCACAGCCTGCGCCGTCCGGCATTGCGCCGGGATGTACCGCAGTCCGGTCCGGATCAGGCGATCCCGGTCGGAATCGGCGAAAGCGGCGCTTTCGATCGCCGCGAAGAACATTTCCCCATATACGCCTTCACCCCCGGCATGGTCGACGATCGCATCCTGATAAGCATAATAGGCGGCGAGCTCCGGCGAGCCCGGTGTGACCATCGCCCATATTTCCGAGCGAATCGGAGAGCCCATGCAGTGCGTGAACGGATTGTTGAACCATCCGGCGACCGGTGCCACCAGTCCTCTCCGCAAGTTGGCCAGCGCATATCCGTACTCGTCATACGGGAAAAACACATGCTCCACCCATTCCTGGCCGAGCTCCGCCGCGGTAATACGCCCCCCGTACTGCTCCAGCGCATGCAGCCAGACGAGCTGAAGATCCAGATCGTCGTTCGGCAGCGGCCCGTCGGGAAGACTCGGGTAATAGGTGAGATTGAGCAGTTCCTTTTTGCCCTCCATCGGCGCGCCTAGCGTGCCTCCGATATTTTTACCGAGCCATCCCCCATAAATTTTGTTGTAATATTCGCGCTCGTTCAGTCGGCTGATTGCCATTCGTTTCGTCCTCCTGCCATAGGATTCGTTCACTACAAGGGTAGCAATGGCGAGAGTGCGATGCCATGAACAATCCACAGGTCGAGGGCCGTTTTTTTGCGGCATTTTTACAGGTGCGGAAAGGTAGGTGGTAGTGCGGCCGATCTCGAGACGGGATGATGGGAAGCAGAAGGGTAAAAAGGGGGGAGAGGGAGCCTTCGCCGGGCTTGCCGGCTGCGTGGCTGTGCAGGGGACGTACACTCTAGCTTCGTCATCGAAAGGTTCCGTCGAAACGAGCGGGCTGCGGCGCTGCGAAACCCGCCGGTCGAAGCCCGCGGATGCCGCGGGCAGACACGAGCAGTGCGGGCGCATGGACAATTGCCGAAGGGGTTTCAACGAATTTTCCATGCTGCCGGGAATCGCCATGAGGGATCTGGAGCGGTAGCCGCGTAGATCGCGGGATCGAATCGCGGAATACGGGAAGGTTGATGCCGGTAGGAACGTTTGGACGCGGCCGATTACCTTTTTCTCATGCTGAAAAATTTGCACTGCGCTCTGGCATGATATGCGATCTCGCTGACGCCCGATTGAATGACGACGAACTGCTCGTCGAAACGAATGACGACCCCGCCCGCATTCACGACATGATCGTCCTGAAATACGCGAATCGGCATTTGCCGCTCCATGGCTTCCTCAAAATCGCGGTCGTTCTCCAGCTTACGGATATGTGCCACAATTATCTCTCCCTCATCCAAAATCATGTCGCTCGATATTGTTTCCGCAACAGGAACAAACGCACAGACACTTTATCGATCATGACATAAACTGATCAGGTAAACAAGGAGGTGAAAAGCATGAGCTGTGTAGGGGGATTCGGCGGATTTACTTCGACTGGCGTCATTCTCGTATTGTTTATTCTTCTGGTTATCGTTTCTCGTGCCTTTGTAATCTAATCCCGTCTAACGATGAATAAGCCGAATTCCGTCCCGGACGGAATATCGGCTTATTTAACAATGCCCGCCAGAAAGTACAAGTTTGAACCGGAGGTTCAGCTCTCGGATCTTTCAGAAAAGCTTACTTTAAGACACGAATGTATCTTCATAAGACACGGATGTATGTTCCGCGAACGGGCTTCGATCCGAAGTTTTTTTTATTACATAACGACAACCGGTTGCGGTCAAGCTCCTAAAATCGAAATTTTCGCTGCATATGCTGTATAAATGTGGTGGGTACCGCAAAAAATGAAGTGGCAACCATTGCAAGGAGGACCGCCGTCGGATGAGCTACATGTGGGAAGCGCTGGTCATTTTACTTTTCGGTTTCGGCTTGATGCGAATTGCCGGCAAAAAAACGGTGTCTGAAATGAACGGACCGGAAATCATTACGCTTTTATCGATTGCTTCGGTCATCGGGCATGCGGTCTCGATGGAGGGTTTCTGGGAAACCGCCGTTGTACTATGCATTTTTGTCGGGCTTCTCATCACCATTCAGTTCGTCAGCGTCAAATGGCAGCCGATCGAACGGTTGTTTATGGGAAATGCGACCCCCATTATCGAAAATGGGCAGTTGATCACGAAAAATTTGCTAAAGCTGCGAATGTCGGTGGATCAAGTGGAGAACAGGCTGCGGGAAAACGGGATCACCTCATTCGCCGACGTAAAGCATGCAACCATCGAAATGAACGGCCAGCTCGGCTATGAGCTCATGAATCACGCGAAGCCGGTGACGATCGGCGAGCTTGAAAAGCTGCTGGCCCGGCTTCACATTCCGCAGCCGGCTCAAACGCCGGCCAAGCAGCCGAATTTGTTCGACGAAGTCATGTACGGCAAGCACGAGGAATCGATACCCGAACAAATGAATTGACAAGGAAAAAGAGCCGCGATTCGGCTCTTTTTCATGTTACTCACCTAACGGAAGAGCGCGGGTCGGAGGTGCATCCGTGCCTCGCGTGCTCTCTTTGCTTGAGCATTGCAGGTCACGATGACAGCATGTTGTCGACCTGCGCCTTCATCGCGGCGACGACTGTTTTCTTGTAGCGGAGCGCCATGAAGAGCAGTTTGATTTGCTTTGTGCGCGACAGTTGGGAAAAGCGCGGCTCCTGCCGGATGAACATGCGGACAATATTCCAGCTTGCCGGCTCCAGCTCGCGGACGGCATCAGCCGGTACCAGCTGCAGCAGACGGCTTGCGGCGCCCGGCAGAAACGGAAGCTTCGAAGCGGCGGTCTCTTTGTGCGTATCGACCAGGCAGGGCGCGTGCTTTCGATTCGTATGTTTCGTCAAATATTCGTATCGGTCGTGTCCGCTGATGACGATATAGCTGCCTTTGCGGTTTTTTCGGACGGCGAGCATGTGCATGCAGTCCCACATCCGCTTCCGTATATTTTTGATATGCGCGGTCAGCGGAATGGGCGAATCGGCTTTGATCTGGTGCAGAGGTATATACTGTACGGTAAATTTCATATACATCCTCTCCTTATTAGGTCAATGTATGTGATGCACTCATTGTCCTATGTGCATAAAATATAGGGGAGGTGTCGAAAAATGGCTAAAGGATTCGACTGTTCAACCCCTTTGACGGCAGAAACGGCTGCGCTGTTCGCTGCCGACGGTTACTCCTTCGTCTGCCGATACCTCGTGCCGTCGGGGTGGAAGCGGCTTACCGCTGAGGAGGCGGCAGTCATTAGCGAAGCGGGCCTCAACATCGTATCCGTCTTCGAAACGACGGCGAATCGTCCGCTTGGCGGACGGTCGGCGGGCCTGGCCGACGGCGCGACAGCTGCTCAAACCGCTTACAGCATCGGCCAGCCGCCGGGCAGCACGATATATTTTGCCGTCGATTTTGACGCGACCTCGAACCAAATGCAGACAGTCATCGACTATATTCGGGCGGCGAGCGAAGCGACCCCCGATTTTAACACGGGAGTATACGGCTCTTATGCCGTCGTCGAAGCGGTCAGCGCCAGCGGCGCGTGTTCGCGATTTTGGCAAACGTACGCATGGAGCAGCGGCAAGCTGTCCGGCGCCGCTCACCTGTATCAGTACCGGAACAACGTCCAGGCCAACGGCATTACGATCGATCTGGACGAATCATACGGAAATGAAGGATGGTGGAATCTGATGGCGGAGCCTTTAGCGGTAGAAGACGCAAACCAGCTGATCGAGATTTTGAAGGGGCTGTATAACGCGGGGATCGGGCAGGATGAGGCGCACCGGCTGGCCAATGCACTGCGCCGCGCGTCCGGACAGCCGGAAGAGTAAAGCACTGAGCGTGCGGCAGAGGGCAGGCTGACAGCAAGCAGCCGGCATGTGGAATGGAGAAAGGTTAACGTACAGGTCAGGGGGAGAAGGGGGCCGCAGCGATGCGGCCTTTTTTCTGCGAAATTTGCGGACGAGCACTCTCCCTTTATTTTCTGAATATGTTTGAAAATGTGCGTTTTATATGGTAAAGTAAGGATGGTGAGAACGGCGCTGTCTGTCGGTTCGCACACATGCGAATGGAAGCGTGTACATGAAACGTTCATCCGCTTGTAAGCGTACACATGGGCGGTCGGCACAGCATTGGCTAAAGCCGCAACGCAGGGGCGAACAGTCGGCTGAGTGAGTTCAGGCTCAGAAAGCGACCAGGCCGCACACTGCAGGTGTACTCACCTGAGGTTCATTACTTAGAAAGATGGAGGGGTTCAGATGAAGGCTAAACAGATGGTTGGGTCATTGGTTGTGCTGTCGATGCTCGGCTCTACGCTGGCCGCGTGCAGCAAGGAGGCGGCGCCGCCCGCCAAATCGAACGTGCCGTCCGAGGCGGATTTGCTCAAAGAACCGGTCACGCTCGTCTTCAAGTCGCAATTCGACGACAATATGGAAAAGTTCAACGAACGGTACGGGGACCGGATTCGTGCGAAATTTCCCAATGTCACCGTCAAGTTTTTACCGCGCGAGAAAGACCTCGATATTCGCGAGCTGGTAGCGGCCGGTACGTATCCGGACATTATGTACGGCAATACGTCGCAGATCGACCAGTTTCTGGTTGAGACCGGCTTGGCTTACGATATGACCGAACTGATCAAAAAATATAATTACGATTTGAACCGATTCGAACCTGCGCTGCTCGACAACCTTAGAAATGTAAGCGCTCCCGGAACGCTTTACGGACTGCCTATGCCATGGGGCGGGGCGCAGCTGTTGTATTATAACAAAGCGCTGTTTGACCGGTTCGGCGTGCCGTATCCGAAAGACGGCATGACATGGGACGAAACGTACGAGCTGGCGAAAAAAGTGACAAGAGTGAACGGCGATGAAACGTATCGCGGCTTCAGCTCGTTCATCAGCGCCGTGCTGCGGGATAACCAGCTGTCGCTGCCGTACCTCGATCCGAAAGCGGATAAAATGGCCGATAACGAGAAGTGGAAGCGGCTGTTCACGAATTTATCGAGATTTTATGAAATTACGGGCAACAACCGCGATACGAAGAACCGTTCGCAAAACACGGAGTCTCAAGCGTTCGAAAAAGGCAACGTCGCGATGCAGATCAATCAGTTCAATAAATTCCCTGCGTTCCCGCCGAACCTCGATTGGGATATGGCGTCCATTCCGATATTCGCAGACGGCCCGAAGGTCGGCAGCCAAGCCGCTTCCAACTATTGGTTCATTACGAAAACGAACCAGCACAAAGACATTTCGTTCCAGATCATCAAGTACTTGCTCTCCGACGAATTGCAGTTGGAAGCCGCCAAGTCGGATGCCACGCTGCCATCGTTGAAGCTGGGCAGCGTCAACCTCGAAGTGCTCGGCCAGAACGTGCCGGCGCTCAAAGGAAAGCATACGAAGGCGGTGTATTACTACGCGCCTGCTCCAGCTATGCCAAGACGTGAGGCGAACTTGCCCGGAGCGGACCCGAACGTGCTGAAAACGACGATGGAGGAAGCGTTCAACCGCGTCGTTATCGACAAGCTGGACGTCAACTCCGCGCTGCGGGAAGCTTCCGAGAAGTTCGACAAGGCGGCCGCGGAGAAGAAGAACAGCTCCAAATAATCGGCAGCGACAAAAGGAAGAGGGTGTCCCGGTACACGGATCACCCTCTTCTTGTTCGCAGTCGGCTGCAGGTACCCCGGCTGAGCCGGATGAGCAAGGCGCGCAGCGAGCGAACGTTTCGTCCGTACGGCGTCATCGCTCGGCCCGCACGACTTGGATGCCCCGCTGTTCGATTTGCTCCGCCATCGCGCTGCTCGTATCGGCGTCGGTAATGAGCATATGGATTTCCTCCAGCGCGGCGAACGATACGAGCGCGGTGCGGTCGAACTTGGAGTGGTCGGCGAGCAGCACCACTTTTCTGGAGGCTTTCATCATCCGCTTCTTCAGCTCGGCTTCCTCGCGGTGGAAGATCGATAAGCCGCGCTGCAGGTCGATGCCGGTACAGCCGAGAAAGGCGATGTCCACATTAAGCTCGTCCATCATCTGGATGGCACTCGGCCCGATGATCGTATAGGTGCCTTTACGGCGGTAGCCGCCGAGGACACACAGCTCGATCTGATGGCTGGCAGCGAGCATGTCGGCGATTTTCGTATCGTTCGTCACGACGGTCAGCTCGCGGTCCTTAATCAATGAAGCAAGTTCCAATGTCGTGGAGCCGGCGTCCAGCAGCACGATTTGCCCGTCCTCAATGAGACGCGCCGCTTCCATGGCGATTTGTTCCTTTTCCGGCCGCTGGCGGACGCGCCGCTTCAGAATCGGCAGCATCGAGTCGTCATGCTCGACGAGGACGGCGCCGCCGTGCACGCGCTTGAGGATGCCGCGCTGCTCCAGTTTCTCCAGATCCTCGCGTATCGTTTTCTCTGTGACCTGGAACGATTTGCTGATATCGGATACTTTGACCGAACCTGTCTCATTCAACGCTTCGATAATTTTGGCGTGCCTGATTTCCGGTAACATGATTCACCCACTTGATCTATGTTTTATGCCCGATTTCCGTAAAGGTACGAAAAAGTTTGAAAAAGTACGTTTAATATGTTAATTTTATAATGAACAATTCAAGTATAGCAAGGATTTGTTGTAAAATCGAATATTTTGCAGCGATGGGAGGGCTTATATGGGGTTCGTTTTCGTAGATAAGCCATTCGTGAGCGACATGCTGCTCCGGATGAATCGGGCGGAAGGCGCATGGCGCGGCATCCGGCGCGATCTGGCGGAACAAGCGGATGAAGCGATGGGCAAAGGTCCATGGAGCGTGACGTTTTTCGACAGCATCGCACCGAGCGGCAATCCGCACGACTACTACAGTGAGGCGCCGTACTGGTGGCCGAATCCGGAAAACCCGCAAGGTCCATACATTCGGAAAGACGGCGTCACGCGGCATGACCGGTTCATGGGCCATCGGCACGCGTTCGACGAGCTGGCGAACGCGCTGCAGACGCTGTGCTATGCCGGCTACTATTTGCAGGAACCGCGCTATATGGCGCGCGCGGCGGAGCTGCTGCGGGTATGGTTTCTCGATCCGGACACTCGGATGAATCCGCATATCGAGTACGGCGAAGCGATTCACGGGATATGTACGGGCCGCGCGGCGGGCGTTATCGTACTGCGGCAGCTGGACCGGATCGTCCATGCGCTCGGGTTTCTGGAAGAGCAGGGCGGATGGCAGGCGGAATTGCACGGAATGCGCGAATGGCTGTCGCAGCTTCTGACCTGGCTCACGACGAGCGATATCGGGGTGAAGGAAAGCCGCTCCGGCAATAATCATGCAATGTGGTGGACGACGCATGTTGCTGCGTATGCCGCTTTTGTCGGGGACGAGGCGAAGCTGAAGCTGGCGTTCGATCATTTCAAGCAGGTGATCCTGCCGGGGCAGGTAGCTGCCGACGGAAGCCTGCCAAGGGAGCTGGAACGTACGCGTTCGTTCCATTATACGATGTTTCACCTCGATGCATCGGCCTTATTATGCGAAATCGCTCATCATCAGGGCGTCGATTTGTGGAACTACGCCACGGCGGAGGGCCAAAGCCTCAGGAGCGCGATCCAATTCGTCATTCCGTTTCTGAATAATCCGTACTTGTGGCGGTGGCCGCAGATCGACGGGGAAATCCCGGATGAGCATTTGTCCATGCAGCTCGCTTCGCTACGGCTTGATATGTCCGAGTGCAACCGCGTGAACATCAAGCGGCGGGGAGACGGCAAATGGCTGAAGGAGCGCGAGGAAGTGCTGGGGCCGCTTGTGTTTATGCCGGGACATCCGCTGCATACGGCGCTTACGTAAGGAATGATTACATCATACTACATCATAATGATAGGGGAAGATAAACGATGAAAATCGATTTGACGAATCAAGTTGCTTTAGTGACAGGATCTAGCGGCGGTATTGGGAGAGCGATCGCCATCGAGCTCGCCGCTTGCGGCGCGAAGGTGATCGTGCATTACTTGAGCAATCGCGACGGTGCGGAAGAAACCGCTGGGGCGATCCGGCAAGCGGGCGGCGAAGCGGCTGTCATTCAAGCGGACGTTACCGATCTCGAACAAATCGAGTCGCTCGTCAAGCAGTCGGAGCAAGCGTTCGGCAGTGGTATCGACATTCTGGTCAACAACGCCGGCAATCTGATCGAACGCCGTACGATTGAAGAGATGACGATGGATCTGTACCGCAGCATCCTTGACGTGAACCTGACTTCGGCTGTGTTCGTCACAAAAGCGGTCATTCCAGGCATGAAAGCGAAGGGCGGCGGCGCGATCCTCAACCTGAGCTCGCTTGCGGCGCATAACGGCGGCGGTCCCGGCTCCAGCATTTATGCGGCATCGAAAGGCGCCATCCTCACATTGACCAAAAGCATGGCCAAGGAGCTGGCAGCGTACGGCATCCGCGCGAACTGCCTGTCTCCCGGCTTCATCGAAGAGACAAAATTCCATTCGACGTTCACGTCGGCCGAAGCCCGCAAAGCGACAATCGCCGGCATTCCGCTCGGACGCGGCGGCGTACCGCAAGACATTACGGGTATCGCGGCGTTCCTCGTCTCCTCGCACAGCTCGTTCATTACGGGCGAAACGATCGAAATTAACGGCGGCGCCTTCATGAGATAAATTTTGTTCGCAAAGGGTAGGAGATCATGCGGTGAACGTATTGAAAACGGCCGTTGCCACACTATGTATGATTGCACTTCTCTCGACCGTTTCGACACCGGCGCATGTTCATTCGGCCGAACCGGTCAAACGTCCGGATTATACGAGCTACAGCGGCATTACCGTTCCGGCCGAGCCGGTGCTTCCGAAGACGGAAGCGCATCCGAAGCTGTGGTTCGACCAAGCGCAAGTCAAGACGATGTACGATAAACGCAGCGCCGACGCCTATGCCAAGTCGCTGTGGGATCATATTGCGATAAGTCCTTATACCACGATGAATCTTCCTGCCGCTCCGGGGTCCTGCAAGGACCCCGGTCTTCATAATTATTATGGAACGGTGGCGCGGATTGCCAAGTACAGCGCGTTCCTGTACGTCATGACGGGCTCGGAGCCGCATCGCGAGCGGGCCGTAGCTGCTTTGCAGCAGGCTTATGACGGACCGATCTACGCTTGCGATCCGACGGAGGACGGGAGCGAAGTGGATGAGACGTATCGCGGCAGCTGGGCGCAGCATTTCGCAGCGGCATATGATTGGATCCAGCCCTCGATCGCGGGTACTGAGACGGATACAGCCATCCGCGCAAGATTGAAGAACGAAGCGGAGGCGCTGTTTGCCAATCTGGAGAAATGGTCGCCGCGGCCGCATAATCATTTGTCCAAGCCGGCATGGGGACTCGGGACGCTGGCGCTGACGCTATCCGGTGAGCCGGAAGCGGGAGCGTGGCTGCGCAAGGCGCTGCAGGCGGTTAACGCGAACACCAACTATTTTTTCAGCTCGGACGGCATTTATCGCGAAGGCGCTTTCTATTACATATATTCTCATATCAATATGGTGCCGTTTCTTTACCATTACGCCAACGTTTCCGGCGTCGATCTGTTCTCTGCATATAAACCGGCATTTCTATGGGAGTTTTATTCCGCCAACAACAAGGGCTGGCTGCCGACGTTCGAGGATACGTTCCTGCGGCATAATATGCTCGTGATGGTCGCCGGACGGTATATGGGGGAGCGTGATGTCAGCGAAGCGAACCCGGAGGCGCGGTGGGGGAATCTGTTCCAGTGGCGTTACGCAAACGCGGACAAATCGCCGCAAGGCGGGGAATTCGGCAACAATACCGGAGCGTCCGAGGACGATTCGATCGACTTGGACAAATATTTGACCTATGCGCCGGAGGTCAAGCCGCTGCCTCCGACAGGCACAGCCACGACGTTCCTGAACGAGGGCGGGCAGTCGTTTTTCCGCAACCACTGGAACGCGAACGATCCGAGCTCGAGGTATCTCGCCTTCCACGGCGTAGCGGAGACGGATAACCATAACCATTTCGATACGCTGAGCTTTACCATCCACGCGGAAAATCAGCTGATGGCTTCGGCGCCGGGCTATTCCAAATCCGGGTACGGCGACGCGATTAGGCGTTCGTGGTACCGCACCGCCGCCGCGCAAAATACAGTGACGCTCGACGGCAGCTGGCCGGTGGATATGGCGATGAATGCGACGCCGGTTTCGCGCTACGGCATCGATACCGATTTTTTCGATTTTCAGCAAAAAGAAGCGCGCTTCCTTCGGCAAACGAATGATCCCAAGGCCAGCGAAAATCCGCTGCTGTTCCCGCCGGATGAAGAAAGCACCGGATCTATTTCACGTGCGGTGGCGTTTCCGGGACAACAATATTTTGTCGTCACCGATCAGTTGAAAGCGAAAGACGGCAAGCCGCATACGTTCGATCTGTACTTGCATGGCGGCCGGGGCACGATGAGCGGAAGCGGTAATCACCGGCTCTGGACGTACAAGAAGGACAAATACGGTGCAGAGGCGAAGTTCGCGGCGTGGATTTTTTCCGATAAAGCCGGTTTGACCGATGCCAAAGGCGACGTGACCTATATTAAAGGCGACGCCGCGCCTTTCGGTTATGTCAAAGCAACCGTCAACGCCGCTGCGGCGAATTACATGCAAGTCTTAATCCCGCTGTCGCCGGATGAAGCGCTGCCGGTGGTGACCGAGCTGAGCGATTCCGCCAGAGTCGGCGGTACGGTATTGAAAGACGGGATGCTTGACACGTATGTCCTTCAGCAGGGTACAGGCAGCGTATCGCTTGGGAAGCTGTCGCTGGCCGGAGAATTCGGCTATGTCCGGGATGGGGATGGCGGCGGGCTGAAGCAATGGGCCGTGAAACAAGCGACGACGGCCGATTACGACGGCAAGCGGTTGTTCGCCTCGTCCCGGCCGGTTACGATGACCGTCGATACGAGCCGCGCTTCGCAATACAAAGGCTACGTCTCCGGCGATTCCGGCGACGGACCGCTGGAGCTGGAACTTGCCGGTCCGGCCGGCCGTAAAGCGGTAAGCGCCACATTCAACGGAAGCCGGGTAGAGGCTGTGAACGGCAAAGGCTTCGTTCACCTGGCGGTAACGGGCGGCGGCGAGCTTGTTATCGATTACGGCGAGCCTGCGTTTCTGTCGCGGATCCCGGGCTGGGGGTACGGCGCTGCAGCTGTGCTGGGGCTGGCCGTCCTTCTGGGATTATCGCTGCTCGGCTTCCGCAGACGGAAGCGAGGGGGAAACGATCGCTGATAGCTGACGGCTGACCTCTGATCGCTGTCGCCTGCTGTGGCGGAGGGGTGAAGACATGCAGTGGATCTGGTCGTTTCGTGCGTTTGGAGTCAGCAGAATAGGAAAAGGCGATACCGCATGCTTCGGGATTCGAAGCAAGGCGGGGATCGCCTTTTTTTCTCTTGCTATATTGTCGATACGGGCCAGTAGTGCCCCGATGGTTGCTGGAATGGGTGCTTATGCTTATGCTTGTACTGCCGGAGCTGCTCAAGCGTGGATTGCGATGGCCGAAGGCGAACTGCCGACTGGAATCGTAGCCGTCACTTTATTCTCGCTCGTATCAATGACGCTGACCGAATCGCCGCTGAAATTCGTGACATAGATGCGGCTTCCATCCGGTGAACCGGCCATCTCGCCGGGAGCGACGCCAACGCCGATTTTATGGCGTGTCGTTTGCGTCGCGATGTCGATAACGCCAACGGCATTTTCGCTTGCAATGGCTGCGTAGCAGAGCGTGCCGTCCGGTGACAGCAGCAGTGCTTCCGCCCCTGCCCCGATTGGCATTGTGCCGGTTATTGTATGACCGGCCGTTTCGATGATGGTGATGCCGTCGCGCCCTCCGTCGCCGGCAACATACAGGCGAGTCCCATCCGGGGACAGCGCGATTTTTTTGGCGTTGCCGACATCCGTCACGGCAGCAACGGCCTGCTTCGCCGCCGCATCGATGACGGTAATGATGCCCGCGGTCGCGCTTGCAACATATATGCGGCGGCTGTCCGGCGAAACAATAATTCCGTGTGGCGTACTGCCTACGGGGATCGGGGGATCGATGACGACATCCGCAGCGGTGTCGATCACTGAAACCGTATCGTCGGATGCATTAGACACGTATACCCGAGAACCGTCCGGGGCAGCGGCCAAATAAGCGGGCTCCCAGCCGACCTGAATGGTACGGACGATGTGATGGCGTGTCGTATCGATGACGGATACGGTATTGTCCAGCAAGTTGGCGACATACACTTTGTGCAGCCTAGGGATGAGGGCAAGGCCGCTGGGAGCGCATCCTACCGGTATTTTTCTGACCATCGCGCTTGTTGCCGTGCTGAACACCGAAACGAGATTATCATAGGAGCTCGTCACATACGCGAACGGCGTGTTTTGTATTGAAGGAAGCGAAGCTCCTCCACTCGCGAACCGTCCTCGCGGCGTTGCCGGTTGTTCTGCAGTCTGCGGTGTGGCTTTCACCCGGATACCGGAGCTGTTCAGTTGCCCGTCCGTCGACGATGACCCGAAAGGGAAGTGGATGGAGGTGGGCAGCAATTGCACTTCATCCACCCACAGATCCGGACTTCCGGGTTGGGGTAGTTTGTTCACGATCACCAGCGCCCAAGCCGTCGCTGCCGGGGCGGGCTCTGTCGATCCTCTGAAGTCATACCAGCCTCGCGGGAGAGCCGGTGGGATGTCCGCACCGGGAACGTATACAATCAGCCCCGGCTGGAGATATATGTGGTCGGCCGTGTAAAACAGCACCGAAATGACAACAGGCGCGCTCGTCGCCGTTCCATCCTTGGCCAGCGACAGCCGCTGCTCGAACGTTTCCCCGGGAGCGGCAGGAACCGTCTGCTGAACGTAGGCGTTCCCGTCACCCCCGTCCAATTGGGCTGCGTAGGTGCCTGCATGGCTGTACCGACTTGAAACGGACGCGTTCACGCCATTCCACGGCGCCCATAAGGCGGTTTCAAACCCGCCGTTTGTGATGCGATTGCCCAATGCCAACGTCATTCACCCCCCTCCTCATGGTTATGCAGCGAGGCCGTCGTCTGCCTGTGGGAGGTTCCCTTGTGCATTGGCACATTTTTATGTGTGGTTGATATTAAGTGTAGTGAATCTGGAGGGGATATTCGGGTAATAGTCCACAAAAAGGATATTACGCGAACGTCGCGAATACCTATTCGTGAGTGGGGTGTTTGTGAAGTTCGTGAAAAAGACGTTAGACGAAACCAACGCAGAGCTTTTATATAATAATCGAGTCTGCTTCGCAATGAGCTTATCCGATAATTGGCAAGAAATGAATGGTAATCTGTCGAATTATAGGATGAGCTTGTTTTATTGACAGACCTATAAATTAATAAGACCCTTTTTAATAATGATTTAAAGACCGTATTAAAGACCGTATTAAAGACCGTATTAAAGACCGTATTAAAGACCGTATTAAAG
>NZ_CAJVAS010000026.1 GCF_910593845.1 Paenibacillus solanacearum
CTGCATCTGTTTATTCCTTTTTTGTTGTTCGGTAGGACTTACAACAATACAGGATTAGCAGATGTTTTTCCATTTTCAACCTATGAATTTTCTGTCAAGCGCTGATCTCGGCATTGAGCCATCCTCCTTACCGGGAAGATAGCCGTTTGCCGTTTCGTATGGAGCGTGTCTTAGAAAATACGGTTTTTCCAGCCGAGCAGCTTCGCCAGCGCTTCGACGTAGTAGTAGTCGCCGTAGATCAGGGAGACGTCGACGTTTTGTCCGGCCGGCTTGTTGCCGGTCCCTTCGATCAAGATGCCTTCGTGCGCCGGGTTATCCCACGTGCCGTAATGCTGCGTCAGTGCGAGCAGCATGCGCTCGGCGGCGCGGCGGTACATGGCGCCTTCGACGCCCGGCAGCGCGTCCGCGATCTCAAGCAGGCCGGAAGCGGCGCAGGAAGCGGCCGACGTGTCGCGCGGCTCGCCGTCCAGCGGATCGGCAGCGCGGAAATCCCAGTGCGCGACGTAGTCTTCCGGTAGGCACGACAGGAAATAATGCGCGACCCGCTGCGCGGCACGCAAGTAGCGCGTATCGCCGGTGTAGCGGTACGTGTTCGCCATCCCGTGCAGCGCCCAGGCAGCGCCGCGGCTCCATGAGGAGTGCGGCCCGGCGCCTTGGCCGCCGAGCGATTCGATCAGCTCGCCGGTGCGCGGGTTGAAGCTCAGAATATGGTTCACCGAGCCGTCCTCGCGGATGAACTTATCTACCACCGTATCGGCATGGGCACGGGCGATATGCTCGAACCGAGGGTCGTTAATTTCTTGCGCGGCCCAGAACAAGATGGACAAGTTCATCGACGAGTCGACGATCGACCAGCCGATCTTCTCCTGGTTCCATGCGCGCAGGAACGATCCTGCGATGTTGAAGCGGCCCGCCAGGAAGTTCGCTGCAGCCAGACCGCGACGCTTCGCGTCCTTATCGCCGGTCAGCTTGTACTTGATGACCGACGTCGGCAAAAATTGAAACCCAACGTCGTGGTGGAAGTTGTTGTCCTGGATCGTTTTGTTCTCGAACTTCTCGTCCCAGCCCCAGGCCGCTTCCTTATAGTGGTCCTTCCCCGTCATCTCGTGCATAATCCACAAAATGCCGGGCCAAAATCCGGCCGTCCACCAGTCCAGGCGCATGTCATCGTAAATGCCGTCCGCCTTGGCGACATGCGGCGATTTGTCCCCTAATTGTTCGATCATCCGGTCGACTTTGCCCTGCAGCGCTTCCCAGATCGCCGGGATCGCCTCCTGCAGGCTTGCCGCTTGGTCCCACGGGCTTGTATCCACTTTCGTTGTCATCGTATACGCCTCCTTCGTTTCGTTTCCTGCCTTTTCCCTCTTGTCCAAACGTAAAGCCCTTTTTATATGAACGTCAATCTGGTTGCTGTATGGAACTCGTACCCGCCGTACTTACAGGGTTAGCGTATAGAACGCTGTCGGCATGCTTTCTCCCGCCGCGCTGACGACCGACACCGGCAAATAACCGGATAGGCCGGCGCTTCCGTTCAGCGAAGCGGCGGGGCCGCCTGCGGAGACAAAATCCGTCACAGAGATGCCGGCGGGCAGCCCGCCGTACGGATCGACGTAAATCCCTGCACGTCCGGAAGCCAGCTGCACGAGGCGGGAGCCGCGAATCGTGCCGAGGTTGTCGATCAGGCGGCCGTCACCGGCAAGTCCGAAGCGGACGAAGCCTGCCGCATCCGGGCACAACACGCCATGCGCATCATAAGCGCAGGCTTCCACGTAAATCCGGCCGTCTTCCTGCTTCTCCGCCGTCAGCTTGAGGCTAACCGGCGCTCCCCATGCTTCCGTCTGGTACTCGAACGTCAGTTCATCCTCAACCGTAACGCCGGCCTTGCGAGCAACGACCTTCACATGGTTCGTTCCCGGCATGAGCTTCGTCTCCCAGCGCAGCCCGGCGGCCGGGAAGTTTTGCGAGTCGCGCTGCTTTACGCCAAGGCTGACGCCGTTCAGGAACAGCTCCGCCTCGGGGCAGTTCGAGTACACTTTGATCGTTTTGAGCTCGTCCGCCGCGCCCCAGCGCACCGGCATCGTATGGCCGTAAATGCGCGCCATCGGCGCTTGACCCCAGTACGATTGGAACACGTAATACGCATCTTTTTTCGTAAAATCCCGCTCGATAATGCCCTTCATGTTCAAGTACGGAATCGGCGAATCGGGACGCACCGGCGTGGAGAAATCTTTGAACGCCCACTGCGCCGCGCCGGTCAGCCAGTCCATTTGCTCCTGGCTTTTCAAATACCAGTCGATCATCTCGCAGAAGTACGTCTCCGACCAGTCACCGTCGCGGGATACGCGCGGCTCGCCGCCGGTCAGCAAGTAGTCGCCATCCCGCTCGTCCGTCGCGCCTACGCCGCGCGGAATGAATTCGAAGCCGGTGAACGTCTTCTCGACATGGCGGGTCGCCAGATTGTCCGCGCCCCATTCCATATGGAAGAACGATCCGACATTCTCGAACGCGCTGCGGGAGCTGGATTCGTAATCGGTATAAATGCCGCGATACCAGCCCGCCCAGATGGACGGCGAGTACACATCGATAATGTCTTTGCAAAATTCGCAGCGGCGAATCGCGGTCAACCGGCTCGGATCGAGAAGGTGAGACAAGTCGTGCAGCTCTTTCATGAACGCGCGAATGTCCTGCTGGTCAAAGTAGTCGAAGTCGCACTCCCAGTCGTTCTCGTTGCCGAGTCCCCACAGGATGACCGACGGGTGGTTGTAATGCTGCCCGATCATCGCCGTCAGCATATCGCGGCACTGCTGTCGGTACGATTCGCCGCCAAGGCCGCCGCGGCACCACGGAATTTCCTCCCACACGAGAATGCCGAGCTCGTCGCACAGCTCAAGCACGATGCGGGACTGCTGGTAGTGGCCCAGACGAATGAAGTTGGCCCCCATGTCCTTGATCAGCTGCATTTCATGGCGGATCATCTCTTCGGTCATCGCAGGGCCGACGCCGGCATGATCTTCGTGGCGGTGCGTGCCGCGAAGCAGCAGCCGCTCCCCGTTCAGCTTGAACGGGCCGTGCTGCACGAATTCGAAGTAACGCACGCCGAACCGCTCGGACAGCGACGTCTCGCCATGTGCGCTGCTCAGCGCAACCTCGCATGTATACAAATACGGCGCGGCGGTCGTCCACAGCTGCGGGTTCGCCAGCTCGTACACGGCCAGCTCCTTCTCGCCTTCCCATGGCGCGGAGGTGACGGCCGATTCCGCGATCACGGCGCCCTTCGCATCCTTGATCCGGATCGTCAACGTCAAGCTGTCGCTCGCGGACGCAGGATTGTACAGCTTCGCCTTCACCGTTACGCCGCATGCCGGCGTGCCCGCTTCCAGCTTGGCCGTATCGGTCGCCACATGCACCTGCGCAAGCGATACCGCCGGCACGTACACGAGGTTCAAGTAACGGTAGATGCCCCCGTTCAAGTTAAAGTCGCTCGCGTCGGACGGAATCGTCTCCAGCTCACGGCTGTTGTCGCAGGCGACCGCTACCGGCACCAAGCCTTTATACCGCTCGATTCGGGCCGCTTCCGCCGCAGCTTCGGTCATGTCGACGGTAAATTCGTCATAGCCCCCAAGATGGGAACCGATTTTATTCGTGTAAACGTATACATCGGTTCGCTGTCCTGCGCCTTCGAAATGCAGCAGTATCCGTCCGTTCGGGTACGGATTGTCGACCGCGAGCTTCGTACGGTACCAGCCTTGCCCCTGGTAATATTTGCTGTCCGGGTCCATGACGTCGAGTCCGTTGTAGCAGTGCGGCAGCTCCACCGCGTGCCACGGCACATTGTAATGGTTTTTCAGCTTGTCCGCGCGCCATACTTCCCACGGACCGCCGAGACTGCCCGTATAATGCTCCCATTGATCGTTCAACCGCCGCTTCAACATCGGGATATTCGCTCCTTTATGCTTAACCTTGTCGGAAAATGAAAATCGGTATCCATTTCATATCTGAACCGCAGGCGGCAGGCAACCTATTCGCTGATCGCCCGTCTTCGCCTTATGCATAAGCATAGCAAAAAAAACGCCCGCATAGTTTGGCGCTCTTATGATAAAATGTTGTTATATTACGGTCAGCCCGAAAGGAATGAACTCACGTGAAGCTGATGAACTACTTGAACTTGAACCAGCATCCGGTGCAGCTTTCGTATTACAAAGACCGTACGCATGAATTTGTCGAGATTTACCACGCCCATCAGGGGATGGAGCTGCTCTATGTGCATGAAGGCCATGGAACCGCCATTGTAGAACAACAAATTTTCGAGATGTCCCCGGGCACATTAATGTACTTCAAGCCGTTTCAGCTGCATCGCATCCGCATCAACGCCGATGCCGAGAAGCCGTACATTCGCTCGCTGTTCGTATTCGAGCCGACCGTCCTGGACGAAGCATTCGCCCCGTTTCCCGCGCTGCGGGCTTTTTGGGGCACGCTCTGGAAAGATCCGCTCGCCCCGCAGCTGTTCCGCAGCCCTGAGCCGGAGAAGACGGAGGCGCTGCTCCGTGCTTATTTGCCACTGCTTGCGCAGCCGTCGGCCGAGCTGCTGCTGGAGGAGCAGCTGCTGTTTCTGACCGCGTTCGTTCACCACTGGAAGACGATCGCCGACCTGTCGATGCAGAGCAGCCCCGCTCCGCTCAAGACTTCTTCCACTGCCGAGAAAGTCATGGGTTGGATCGAGGCGCATTATATGGAGCCGTTCTCGCTGGAGCGGCTCGCGCACGAGGTGCACCTGTCGCCGAACCACGTGTCCGCGGTATTCCGCCAATCGGTCGGCAGCAGCATCACCGAATATTTGACCGCCCGGCGCATCCGTCAGGCGTGCTGGCTGCTGCGGACAGGCGATATGTCCGTGCAGGACATCGGCCAAGCCGTCGGGCTCGGCAACTTCTCTTACTTTTGCCAGCTGTTCAAAAAGCATGTCGGCATGACGCCGAACCAGTTCAAGAGGCAGCCGAATGCGGCGCCAGAGCGGGCATGAAGACGGAGCTGCCCTATTTACCGGACAACCGCGGAACGGGCCGCCTCTGCCCTGAACACCCGCAGCTCCCTTCTCCTATGTCCGCTCCCCCTTTTTCCCGGCTGCGCTGAACCGCAGGCGGCCTGCCTGTGCTCCTTTTACCGTAAGACATCTCCATCGCTTGCTTCCTGTGCATGGCGTCTCTCCGTATACTTGCGGTATTCGGTCGGAGACAGGCCGCTCTGTTTCTTGAACAGCCGGGAGAAATAATACAGCTCCAGACCGATCCGATCCGCCACGTCCGTCACCGACAGGCCGGTCGACATGAGCAGCTCCTTCGCTTTGTCCATCCGTTTGCGGTTAATGTAGGCGATCGGCGACAGGCCGAGCATCGTTTTGAAATATTGCATGAAATAGTTCGGGTGAAAATGCACGAGCCGGGCCAGCTCCTCGACCGTCATCTGCTCCTGCAAGTGCTCCTCGATATATTCCAGCACCGTATTGATTTTGCCGGTCTCCGCCGTCGGCGCCAGCCGGAGCCCCCGATCCGGACCGAGCGAAGCTTCCATGTAATCCGAGACGAGCTCGAGCAGCAGCGATTTGATCCGCAGCGGCGAGGTGAGCGACGACGGGTTCTGGTACAGCGCAATGAGCGTCTGGAACTTCTTCTCCAGCGCGGGCTCGTCCTGCACGTCGATGCAGCAGGGCAGATCGAGCATTTGAAACAGATTGACTTCCCCGACCGTTGCCGTAAAATGGCACCAATATTTCCCGAATCCGTTGTCGTTCAGCCGTCCGAACGCCAGCCGCACGCCGGCGGGCAGCAGCAGCAGTTGTCCCGGCTTCGGATGGTACAGCTTGTTGCGCACCCGGATCCACCCTTCGCCTTCGCGGATATAATAGAGCCGGTTCACATCCGTCAGGTTGAAGTCGAATTTCCAGCCCGCGTTCACTTTCGTATAGTGCGCCGTTTCCAGCGTAATCTGCGTATTCTCCAAATAGCTGCGCATAATCTGCAGCTGCTGCGCATCCATGCGGCAAGCCCCCTTCCTATCCCTGTGACACGCTCACTTGACCCAAAGTGCCATATGATGATGCAAATATTTGCTATTATCATACATCCTCAGCGGCAGCCTTGCCTACTGCAATAGGTTCGAGCGGGGCAAAAGGCTGCCATTGAGCATGGCGGCGCTTCCCCAAGTTTGCGGGGACGGGGGCTCGGCCGGCCGCCGCACGGCACCGCAACGCAGCCTAGCATTCACGCATCTTGCATTGACACCTCGTGCCATGTTTTGTATAGTGAACATATATTTCCAATTGACCGCTTACGACGGAAGCACCCGTAAGAGAAGGCCGCATGCCTTTCTTACGGGTGCTTTTTGTCGTGAGCCGCCCACTTTGTACCGGTCCGAAGGAGGAAATGCAATGAAACGTTACAAATGGATTACCGCTTCGCTCGTCGCCTGGATGCTGGCTTCGCCCATGGCGGGAACCGCGACGGCCGCACAGATCGCACTCACCGCTTCCGTCAAGACATCGCTCGACAAGATGGTTAGGTCAGGTCACACGCAAGCCGATCAAGTCCGCATGCGGTATGACGAATTGCTCACACTGCTCGGTCAGGAAAAGGAATCGGACGCCAGCATCAAGTCGCTCCACGCGGAGAACCAGGCGGCGTTAACGGCGCTGAACAAACAGATCAAACAAATCGACAGCGACAAGATCGCACCGCTCGCCGATGTGCTGGCTCAAGCGAAGGAAAGGTACAAGCCGCTGTTCACCCATTACACCTCGTTGAACAAACAAATCTCGGAGGCGGGAAAGCTGAAAAACAAGGAGCTCTCCAGCATGCTTCGGCTGCAGGCCGGCATGTTGAAAATCCCTGTTCAGTTTGCCCGGCTGGACATCCAAATCAAGGAGGCAGCCTTGAAGGAAGCCAAGGACGCGGCGGCGAAAAAAACGAAACAGATTCGCGGATCCTTATCCGCCATCGATCAAGCCAACGCACGGATCAAAGCTTCGAAGAACGCGGTAAAATCCGCCGAAGCCGAGGCCTCCCAAGCGTTGAGCGCGCTCAAGCAAGCGTCGAAAGACGGTGACGTGAGCCGGGCTTCGGACATGCTCGCCTCCCTTGTCTCGCATTCCCGCCAAATCACCCGGGAGAAGCAGAACGTCTATACCGAGGAAACCGGCATCAGCCGCATTGTTTCTGACGCAAAGAAGCAATTGCCGTAGACTTTATTAAGATTACCTCTTTAACACGCATCGCTGTTTCATATCCTCACGAAATCGGAATAACCGAATTTATAACTTCCCAATGTATCAACAAGCTTAGTAATACATGGTATGATGGGAACAAATTCTTTTTTCGAGGTGATGGATTTGTTAGACAAAATCAGCGGCTTTACATCTACCCTGGAATTATACGTCGACTACCTGGTGATTAGGCCGGACAACATACAAAAGCTAGTATCCCATACTCGAATGATCCCTCTAGATGATGTCATATCCGTCAACATAGTGAAGCCGTTCTTAAAAGTTCCTTACTTACAGGTTATTACGCCTGACCTGCATGTAACTAAAAATGATGGTTTGAAGGCTGCCGATGCCAATGTTGTACTAATACAGCCCTTTAACATGAAAAAAGCAAAAAAAATTCGCGAATATATCATGAGCTATAAAATCGGTAGCATTCAGCGCAGTAAAGGGATTTCCGTCAGCCTAGTCGGTTCAATAGATGACTTAGAAAAACTGGCTCGGCTCAAAGATTCCGGCATGATTACGCAAGAAGAGTTTAACGCCAAGAAAAAACAAATCCTGGGCTTGTGAACCAAGCGCATAGCAAGTGAACAGTCTATTTCATCCAGGAAAAAAACCACAAGCGATGCTTGTGGTTTTTTTCTTTGGTATCGGAGGCGTATCCACATCGACTATCGCTTTAATGCATCGCTTCTTCCTTGCGTCAGCGTCCGCTGGCCTTGCGCTTGCAGCTCCTGCAGCGCCGCATCCAGCGTTTTCCTGCCGCTCAGCACCGCTTCGGACAGCTGCAGCGCCAGCCGCTCGACGTCGCGGTAGAAGGAGCTCGGGGGGGCTGCGGCCGGGGGGGTGCTCTTCACAGGCAGCAGCGTATAGAACGCCTCCAGCCCCTTGGCTGCCGTGCCCGGCAGGCCGGATGCGGCAAGGCTCGGCAAGCGCGAGGAGGTAAACGCGCCCGGTGAGGCCGAAAGCGCAGCCCGTGCCGTCTCTTCGCTGTTGACGAACTTGACAAGCTCCCAGGCGGCGCGTTTCTGGGCGGACTCCGCATGCACCGCATAGACCGCACCGGCCGTGAACGAAGCGGAGCGGCCCGGCATGGACGGATCGGTCGGCTCCGCAGCGGTCTGCCATGTGAAGGCGGGCAGCACAGCCAGCCTCCGCGCCTCCGCGATCTCGTACGCGAAGCCGTAGCTTTGCAGCGCCATGGCCGCCTGCCCCGTAAGAAACGCATCCGAACGGTACGTCTCCGCAGCGGCAGTCGAAGATGTTGCTTGCAGCTGAGGGTACACGACGCCATTGCGGTATGCTTCCAGCGCTTGGCTCCACAGCTGCCTCCACTGCGGCGTATCGATCGTCGCCCGCGTTCCTTCCGCATCCGTCAGCCGCAGCCCACGGGCTTTGCCCGCCAGCTGCACCAGCTCGAACGGGCTTACGCCCTGAGGAACGGACAGTCCGTATGCCTGCTGCTTCGATTTCCCGTGCGCAGGGAATGCTCCCGCAAGCTGCAGCAGCTCCTCCCAGCTCATCCCGTTCTTCGGATAGCTCACGTTATACCGGTCGAACATGTCCTTGTTGTAATAGATCGCAAGCTGTTCATACTGCGGCGCCAGCCCATAGAGCTTCCCGCCGCCGGATGAACGCAGCTGATCTACGACGCCTGCGTGCATATTGTTCAGGTCGAAGCCGTCCTGCCGGATCGCGTCGTCCAGCGCATACAGCTTCCCGTTCTTGGCCAGACGCTCGTATTGTTCCGGGGTAAGGATCAGCACGTCCGGCTTCTCCCGGACGAGCCAATCGTCCAGCTCCACGCGGGCCTTGCTGCTCCACGGCGCCAGACCTCCCGGGGCATCCGTCTGAAGCGCCACATTCGGATAGCGTTCCATGAACGCAGCCCCATAGCGTGAGCCGAACGAAATGTCGGCGATGTTGCCGACCTTGAGCGTCAGCTTCTGCTCTGAATCCAGCGGAGTCAGCGCTTCCGGCGATGCCGGCGGCCGCGTCTTGGACAGCTTCGCGACCGCTTCCGCCAGCAGGCCAGGCTGCGCCGCGATGCCGATCACAGCCGCCAAGGCCAAGGCGGCTGCCGGGCTCCACCGGAGCCACCGGCGCTCGCGCCGCTGCGGCGGGCCGGACTCCACCCGTTCCCTCACCTTCTGCATCAGCTCCTTCGAGAAGCCCCCCTGCCGCAAGGGAAGCTTGGCGAGCTGCTTCTCCCAATGCTCCGGCTCCACTCGCTTCATCGCGTTTCCTCCTTTCGTCCCAGCTTCTCCGACACCTTCGCCCGCGCCCGGAACAAGCGCGATTTGACCGTTCCTTCGGAAATGCCGAGCAGCCGGGCGATTTCCGTATGCGGCAGCCGGTGATGCGCGTGAAGCAGCAGCACCTCGCGCAGCTTGAAGGGGAGGCTGAGCACTGTGTTCCACAGCTCTTCCGCCTCCATGCCGCTCAATGCCAGCGATTCGGCCGACGGCCCGATGTCGCTGCGCTCCAGCGCGCCGAACGGAATAACGCGCCGAATCCAGGCCGACCGCCAATGGTCGCGCACCAGATTGCGCGTAATCGTGAGCAGCCACGTCCGCATGCCCGCTTCGCCGCGAAACGTGTACAGCTTCTCGTACACCCGGACAAACACGTCCTGGGCAATATCGTCAGCCAGCGCAGGCTGGCGCGTGAGGAAGAAAGCGTAATTCCACACATCCTCGCCGTACGCCTCCATAATTTCCGATAAGACGGCGTTTTTATCCAGACCGCCGGTCAAGCTTTTCAAATATTCAAAGGTCACCCGGGTTCACCTCACAACCATTGGACGAAATCGAAGCGAAAAGGTTCCCTATTTTTTCGCGCAGGCATGCGGCGGGGCCCGGACCAGATTCGGCCGTCCCTATAAGGCGCTAGGCGGCAGACGTTGGCCGCTCATGACACAGCCTGTATATGGACGCATCGTCCAACTGGCGCCGGGAATTCGCGCTTGCGGAATGCTCTCTGCTCCGGCTGGATCATGCCCCTTCCGTTTCATCGCCGCGCCAGGCGGGTAAGTAAAGGACAAGCAAGACCAGCTTCATGAAAAGGAGTGTGATGAACATGGTAAGCTTGCTGATTACAATCATCATGGCCATCGTCATTGGCGCGATCGGTTCCGCCATCGCCCCGGGCGCGATGCCCGGAGGCATCATCGGGTCGATGATCGCCGGTTTTGCCGGAGCATGGCTTGGCGCGTGGCTGCTCGGCTCTTGGGGTCCGGTACTCGGCGGTTTTGCCGTCATTCCGGCCATTGTCGGCGCCGCCTTGTTTGTTTTCCTGCTCGGTCTGCTGTCCAAAGCGTTTCGCGGTCGTGCCGTCTAATCCGGTCGATTCATTCCCGGGCTAGACAAGTCTCTCGCGTTGAAAACCTCATGACTATGAGAGAAGCTAGAGTTCGAAGTCCCTTTAGCTCCGTTAGACCGTAATCAAATTTTGCTGAACCGTTAGCATGGTTCATCTCTGCTGAAAGCTCATACATTCCGACACGATAACAAACTCAATCTAAAATGAATGGAGTGACGACGATGTCTACCACAGATACGATGTCTACCACAACGGAGCAGCCCCTGCGCAGCGGATTTCTGCTCGGCGTCATGATCGGCGCGGCCGCCGGCTCGCTAGCCGCCCTGCTGCTTACGCCCAAATCCGGCAAAACGCTGCGAAACGACCTGAAGGACAAAGCGCAAACACTCCAGTCCAAAGGGCAGGAATGGCTGCAAACGGCCAAAGAAGCGGCCGGTAACGCAGCCCAAGCGTACAAGGAGCAGAGCGGCCGTTTGCTGGACAAGGCGCACGAGGTTGCCGACCGCGCTTCCGAAGTCACGCACGAGGCGATCAGCCGCACCGCGGACGCCGTGGCCGGGACAGAAGACGCCGCTCACCGCGCGGTCGACAAGACGGCAGACACCGCGCATCAAACGCTCGACGGGGCGGAGCGAACGATCAAATCGACCGGTTGAGTTCGGCGGGAGTAACCGACTCTCGGCAGGAGCGGCGGGGCCTGCCTGCCTGCGCAAGCCGTTCCGTTATCTCGATATACAGGAAGGCGCATTCGATCGGCGAATGCGCCTTCTTGGTGTGCGGCACGGTTTGGAGGTACAATGGGATAAGCAAACAAACCGGGAAAGGGGAAGATCAGGATGTCCGCCAACAGCCGGTGGTTTCACCGCCGCTATGACCGTTTGATGGAACCGCTTGAGCGTCGCAGCTTTCTCCCCCTTCGCACCGCTTTGCTTGCACGCGCACAGGGGGACGTGCTGGAGATCGGTTCCGGCACCGGCATCAACTTCCCGCTGTACCGGAACGTACGCGTAACGGCCATCGAGCCGTCCGCAGCGATGCGGGAGCAAGCCGAGGCCCGGATTCGCCAATCGGCGGTACCGGTCACCATCCTTCCCGGCACGGCGGAACGGCTGCCGTTCGGCGCGGACGCTTTCGACACGATCGTCGGCACGCTCGTGCTGTGCACCGTGCCGGATGCCGTGCAGGCCGTTCGCGAGATGAAGCGCGTGTGCCGTCCCGGCGGCAGGCTGCTGCTGTTCGAGCATGTCCGGCTCGAACATCCGGTATGGGGGCCGCTGCAGGATGCGCTGACCCCGGCATGGAAGCGCCTCTGCGACGGCTGCCATCTGAACCGTGACACGATGCGGCTTCTGCGTTCGGAAGGATTCGAGATCATGAAGCTGCAGTCGCTTTGGGGCGATATTTTCATTGCCGTGGAAGCGGTCAAGCCAGCCGATTAGCCGCATGCCCCCGCATACCACAACGTGCAAAAAAGATAGCCTCCGTTGTCATGATCACGGAAGCTATCTCTCCGGCTTGCGCCAATCCCAGGCGCGCGTTGCGGCGCTGCGCGGCGGTCGGTCGAACCCCATATCAGCCGCAGCTCACTGCCCTGCTTAGTACGCCGCCGACTATTTCGACTCGGAGAATCGTTTGTTCAGCCAATACACGCCGGTCGGCCGCTTTCCCCGGTCTTCTATATCGACTACCATCACTTCCGGAGCGTTGCTGATTCGTTTCAAGTCCTCCACGCTTGCCGTGCCCTCCAGCTCCGAAGACTGTAAAGCGGTATAGCGGCCAACCGCCTTCAGGATCAGCGGAAATGGGCGATCCCATTTCGAATCGAACCAACTGATCGTATATTCATCCTTGCTTCCCTCGCGTTCCGCCGACGCGTAGTACTGCGTAATATTCAGCCGGTAGTCTTTGGCGAGCTCCGCTACTTTATGAAACCCGACATTTTTGTTCAATGTGATCGCAAAACGTACCTGACCGCAGCAGTCAGGGGTCGCTTTCAACCGTTTGGCCGCGTCGCTTTTGTACTGATCGAGCGCAGACTTCGAATCGATCGAGGAATAGCCTTTCATGATCGCATCGCTTGCGAAGGTTTCGTCGTATTCTCTGGTAAAGTAGAATGGATTATCCCGTGTGAATGGCGATGTAAGATTTTTATCGTATGGGGTCAACTCCGGTTCGAATTGCTTCCAACTCAGCCGGGTCAACGCACGCTCTGTCTCGATCTGCTCATAGATTCCGCCGCCCGCGCCCTGGTCGAATTCTTGAAGCGAGCTCAGCGTCACCTGCGGATTGCCGTCCTTCGATCCCGAGTACCTCCAGCCCGTATAGAACGTATACTCCTTATCCGCCTTCAAATACGACGCTCCCAGGACGGATACCTTGATCCGGTCGCCGCCATCCTTGTCCGCGGGCGTTCTTGTAAATTTCGCCCCCGGTAAATCGCTCACCATGATTTGCGGCTGCAGCTCTCTGCCTTCGTCTACTTGATAGACGAACGAAGGGAGAAAGCGTCCGACGCCAAGCTGGCCTGTGGGCGGAAATCCGCTAAGCTGGTCGGCAGTCCAGCTTAAATCCGTCTTCGTATCCAGAATGACGTCCGCTCTATTGATGCCTTCCACGCGCACCTCATCCGGCGTAGCCCAGCGGGCCAAGTCCGGGGTATAAGCGGCAAAGGCGCCCGTACTCCATAATAAGCTTGCCGAAACACATAAAGCCAGGATCGTTTTTGTACTTCGCATACGTCTCCTCATTCCTTCACTCATTCTCTGTCCTGATCCGGCCCGATATCGACGTGCATGCCCCCGGATGGATGTGTCTGTTTACAACCATAACGTATGAATCTCGCATTATATGACGCAAGAACAACCAATAACGTTTCGTTTTTCCAGCAAAAAAAAGAACAAACCGCGGCTCCCGACGGCAACGTTCCCGTTCGGACGGCAGCAATTTGCTCTTTGCTTGAATCAGGCTCTATTTTCTTAATCATTATACGAACCAGCCGATGACCGTCTGCACGAGCAAATACAAGTTCAGAACGGCGATCAGTACGCCGACAATCCAGGCCAGCCATTTGAGCCAACGCGGGTTGACGAATTCGCCCATCTTGGCGCGGTCGCTCGTGAACATGACGAGCGGAATGACGGCAAACGACAGCTGCAGCGAGAGGACGACCTGGCTCAAGATGAGCAGCTGCGCCGTCCCGCTCTCTCCGGCGATGGCGGTGACGATAACTGCCGGAATAATCGCGATCAGCCGCGTAATAAGCCGGCGCAGCCAGGAGGGCAGCCGGATGTTCAGGAAGCCCTCCATCACGATTTGCCCGGCGAGCGTGCCGGTCAGCGTGGAGTTTTGGCCGGAGGCGAGCAGCGCGACCCCGAACAATATACTGGCCAGCGTCGTACCGAGCAGCGGGGCCAGCAGATGAAACGCATCGCCGATTTCGGCTACGCCGGTATGACCGGTCTGGTGAAACGTCGCCGCGGCGATGATCAGGATGGCCGCATTGATGAACAAGGCGAAGAACAGCGCGATGCTGGAATCCCATGTCGCGTACTTGATCGCCTGCTTCTTCCCCTCCCGCGTCAGCTCGAACTGCCGCGTCTGTACGATGGAGGAGTGTAGGTACAAATTATGCGGCATGACCGTCGCTCCGAGAATGGCGATCGCGATGTACAGCATCGCCGGGTTCGTGACGATTTCCGAGCTCGGCACAAACCCTCTCAGCACCCCGCCGGCATCCGGCCGGGACCAGATGATCTCCGCCAGAAAACAAAGGCCGATCGTGGCGATCAAGACAATCACCATCGCTTCTATGTAACGGAAGCCTTTGTTTTGCAGCAGCAGCACGATCAGCACATCGACCACGGTAATGATAACCCCGATCAGAATCGGGATGCCGAACAGCAGCTCGAGCGCAATCGCGGTGCCAATCACCTCCGCCAAATCGCACGCAGCGATCGCCAGCTCGCAGAGCACCCAAAGCGCCATAGCTACCGGCCGGCTGTAATGGTCCCGGCATGCCTGCGCCAAGTCCCGTCCGGTCACAATCCCGAGCTTGCCCGCGAGCGCTTGCAGCAGGATGGCCATCAGACTGGACAGTAAAATAACCGATAACAGCGTGTAGCCGAACATCGAGCCTCCGGCCAGGTCGGACGCCCAGTTGCCGGGATCCATATACCCGACGGCCACCAAATAGCCCGGACCGGCGAAGGCGAGAAACTTTTTGATCCAGGAGCCGTGCTTCGGAATGCGCATCGACCGGTATACTTCCGGCAGGCTGGTGCCGCTTCGCTCTTTGCGCCAGCCGTGGTCGTTGTCGCCCGCAGCCATTTCTTCACTCATGAAACCACCTCCGCTTTGCATGGAACCGGCGAAACCGATTGCCCGAATACAGCTTCCGGAGAAACGGATGCACCTTCGGAATGCAGCCGGTACGCCGTATTTCATTCATCCTGTTCGGGCTTTCGTCCGAATCGAAGGGACCTGAACGCATCCCTATCTTCGCCGCGGCTTCCAGCATTTGAAAAAAAGCACCGGGCTTCCGCCGCCGTGCTTTGCATTTACGTGATATGATATGCGGCATGGGCGGAAGGGTTCCGCTATGCCGAAGGCATCGGTGTAGGCGTAGGCTTCGCATACCCGGTTTTGTACGTTTGGTCGATGAACTTGCGGATCTCCAGATCCGACTTCCCGTCCTGCTTCATGCGGATCGACTGCACGGCGATTTCCAGACAGACGTCGCAGCGCGTGCCGTGGTCGTCCCATACGATCGAGCCGTCCGTGTTCTTCTTCTGGATAAAGCAGTTCAGGTTGCTTTGATGGCCGGCGCTCTCGCCGCAGCCGCAAAAGCAAGGAATCCACTGCAGCAGCTCGGTCGCTTGTCCCGCCGCCTGGTAGACTACCCGAATCGGCTCCGGTTTATTCTTCAGAAAGTCGGGCAGTACGCTGGCCGAAGCCGTCTGCTCTCGAATATCGCCATTCGGCGCTTGATGCTGATGATGCTGCTGCGCTTGTTCCTTCGGGCTGCACGCGCTAACGAGCGTCGCCGTCAATACGAGCAGCAATGCCGCTTTTTTCATACGAAAGGTCACCTCAGTCATCACTATACCACGCGCCGTTATCCATGGCAAAACGAGCCTGCCTGCACCATCCGGCCGCTCGCGAACGCACGAATAAAGCGCGCCCACGTTGGACGCGCCTTCAGCCGAAGCCTTCCTCTTCCTTAAAATAATGTTTCAGTTTATCGAGCGCGCGCTTCTGGATGCGGGAGACGCTCATCTGCGATACGTTCAACTGCTGTGCGATCACGCGCTGCGACTGCCCTTCGACATAGGCGAGCTGAAGCACCTTCTGCTCCTCGGGCTTCAAGTGCACGAGCGCTCCCCGAAGCACGAGCCGGTTCTCCACCTGCGTGTACGCATCGCTCGGACTGCCGATCACATCGCCGATGGTGGAGCCGTTATCCTCGGACGACAGCGGCGTATCGAGCGAGACGTAATGGTAATAATCGCGGCCGGCCAAAATTTCAATCGCTTCTTCGACGGAAAGCTCCATCTCGGCCGCAATTTCGTCGACGTTGGGGGAACGCTCGAACCGGACCGTCAGCGTGTCGATCACCTGCTGAATCTGGTTGCCCTTCTCCTTGATGCGCCGCGGCACCTGCACATACCATGATTTGTCCCGCAAATAATTTTTCATGTGGCCGATGACGCTTTTCATCATATAGGCTTCAAACTGCACGCCCATCGACAAGTCGAACTGCGACAGCAGCTTCAGCACGGACATTTGCCCCACCTGGTACAAATCCTCAAACAGATCGGGGCGATTGCGGGACATTTTGCCGGCGGCCATTTTCACCATCGGCTCATACTGCTGCAGCAGCACGGTCGCAATTTCGTTGCAGCCCGTTTGCTGATATTGTACGATAAGCTCTTCCGCGCTTACGTTAGCGAATCGCTCCGAATTGATTTTCATACCATTTCCTCGCTTTTGTACACCCGCTTGGTCATGACCACTTCGGTACCTTCACCGGTGTGTACTTGAACGTCATCCATGAGCGCCTGCATCAAATAAATGCCGAGACCGCCCACGCGAACTTCATCCAGGCTCTTGCCGAGCAGCGGCTCCGCCTGACGCGCTTTTTCCGCGAAATCGAAGCTCGGGCCCGAATCTTTGACCGATATGCGCAGCCCGCCCTCGATCCGCTCGAACCGCACTTCCAGCTCTCCGGGCCGTCCCGGATCGTACGCGTGCACGACGGCATTGTTGCATGCTTCCGCAACCGCTACCTTCATATCCTCGATCTCCTCATAGGAGAAACCGAGCTTCGAACAAATACCGTATAGCGTCAGCCGAACGAGATCGATAAATTCCGCTTCGGCCGGTACAGTGAGACGAACGACTTGAGATTCACGTGTCATGTTCTTCGCGTCTATCCTTTCTGTATGCATTAATGAATGTTGCTGCTGGAAACAACCGACGTGCCGGCAGGCTGCAGAAACGGCGTAATTCCCGTCAAATCGAACAGCCGCTTGATCTTCAAAGGAATTTCCTCCACGGCAAAATGCGCGTTCAGCACATCCCTGGCTTTTAATACCGATACAATCACACCGATGCCCGTACTGTCAATATACTCCAGCTTCTTCAAATTCAAGAAGAGCTTGCGGCCCGTATCCGCAATGAGCGGATCCAGCGACCGGCGCAATTCCGCCACCTGCGATAAATCGAGCTCCCCCCCAATCCACACGACGTTCCGATCTTCCTTGCGCATCATATTAATTTGAAAAGACTCGCGCCTTGTCATCGCAACTCCTCCTTCAAAATACGGCCTGTCTCGTCCGGATTGCCGGGTGCATCCGTTATTGTTTGTATTCATTACCCGCCTATCCGCAGGTTGAAACAGCCGGGCCCGATATTTACGATTTGGCTCCGTTCGCCGCACCGCCTCCGGCACTCTGCGAACGGGGAGACATCGGCCCGGGCTTGTCCTTGGCACGGCGCAGCGAACGCCATAGATCGAGCAGAACAGGAACGCTCTGCAGGATGGCGCCGGCCTTGCCTCCCGGCGAGACGGAAGCGCCGCCAGCCTTGCGGATCGTGCCGGCCGCAGCCGTCGAAACCTGCTTCACCGAGGAGGTCACTTCGCGTACCGCGTCCCCGATATGCTTGACCGAATACATCACGGGATCGAAAGCGTACAGCTTGTTGCGCACATCGACCGCCACTTCGTTCGTGTGCCGCAGCAGCGTGGTCGCCTCCATGCCGATCGCATGCAGCTGCTGCTGCAGCTCCTTGATGGTGACGCTCGTTTGCGCGAGCGTATTCGATACGGTGTGCAGCGTTCGAATTAAATAGACGACAAGAACGATGAACCCGATGGCGGCGACGGCCGCACTGATCTGAATAAGCATGGACAACATCCTCCTTGATCGTAATGGCGTGTCCGCTTTTTTACCCTCCCGGCGCCGGACTGAAACTTGGCTATCTCGCAAGCTTCACCGGGGCGATCGTTTCAGCGGTTGACAGCCGGGGTAATACAGAGACAAGCAGGCACCGCCAGGCGCTTGCTTTGCAGCGGAAGCCGGAGCGGTCCGTTCGCTCCGGCGGTCCGTCTTAAGTGACCATGACACCGAACCAAACACGGGAGGGATTCGACAATGGCAAAACCGATGGAGAAAGCTTCAATCAAAAAGGCCGATCTGCAGCAGCTGCTGAACACGCAGGTTGCCAACTGGGCGCTGCTGTACATAAAAATTCACCAGTATCACTGGTATGTGAAAGGGCCGCATTTTTATACGCTGCACCAAAAGTTCGAAGAACTGTATAAAGAAGCGGATCAATATATGGATGAGATCGCGGAACGTATCCTTGCGCTCGGCGGATCGCCGGTATCCACGACGAAAGAGCTGCTGGCTTCGGCGACGATCAAGGAGGATAAGCCGGGACTGGACGCGGAGCAAATGGTGACGAAGCTGGTCGACGATTACGAGCGGATGATCAGCGAAATGGGCCACGCGATGGAGGTTGCAGAAGATCATGGAGACGAGGGGACAGCCGATATGCTGCTCGGCATGCGCTCCAGTCTTGAAACGCATGTGTGGATGCTGAAGTCGTTCCTGGGCCAATAAGCCGGGCGGGCTTGCATTATGCATACCGCAGCCTTGCAGGCACCGCCCGATCCAAACGAAAAGCCGCTCTCCGTATTTACGGAGTTGCGGCTTTTCGTTTGCCATAGCTCAGCTTGTGCTGCGATGCGGGGACGAGTGTCCGTTTCAACCACGCTTGCAGCGGCCTCTCGATCCACCGGTAGACGAGCAGGCAGAGCAGCAGGGCAACAATATAGCACAGCGCAACTGTCGCCGGCGCGCCGATCAAGCGCTGCATATGCGCAGCGCTTGCCAGCTTGAGGGAAATGGACAGCGACGGCAGACTGGCGAGCAGGATGGAATAGGAGGCGTCGCCGCAGGCGGCCAGCGGCTTCATGAACCGGGAGCCGGCCGCCTTCCATTGAACGACTCCGGTCAAGATCAAGGCGGAGCCGGCCGTATAGAGCAAATCGATGTAAGGAAAATTCGGGAACCGCAGCTTGAGCTGCCAAAGCGCCGGATACATCGCTGCGCCCGCCAACAGCCAGATGAGGCTATTGCCCCGAATATGATTGCGCCGAACTAGATAGGCGACAAGCACACCGGAGAAAAACTCCAGATGAATTTCGCTGAACAAAAATTGGAGAAACAACGTGTCCTTCACTTGAATCCATCCGAGCGCATGCAGCACGATCATGGACAGCCAAGAGGAGAACACGGCGACCGCCAGTTTCTCCCGCAGGACAAAGAGCAGCGAGAAGACGAGATAAAAGCAGATGACATAGCTTAGCGACCAGGCAACGCCCAGAATCGGGGCGTGCGCTTGCGGCCACAGCAGCATCGACCGGATGATGACCGAAGGCTCTCGTTCGTACCCAAGCCCGAACGCCGGGTACATGAAGTAGATCGGGACGACGGCGATCATGATCAACCAGTATAGCGGATACACCCGCAGCAACCGCTTGACCAGGAAAGGCGCCGCCTCCGCCTGCTGCCCGAACCGGTCCCGGTACAGCATGTACATCAAATAGCCGGTCAGGGCAAAAAAAAATGTGTACGCGCCGGACTTTCCGAGCGAGCTGACGCCAAGAAAATTGTATTCAAAATATTTTTGTCCCATTTGCGATGCGTGAAAAAGCATGACGAGCATGACGGCGATCCCGCGCGCCGCCTGTATCGGCACCATTTGCAGCTTTGGTTTCATTTCTCCAGGCCATCCTTCTCTTTCTAAATGTATGCGCCTAGTATCGCACGGCAAGATGAAGAAAAGATGACCTTAAGCTGAAAGGGGCCTTAAAGTTTGCTTAAAATAGGACTACAGCACGACCGGATTGCCTCCAAAGGAAGGCGCTGCGGGTTGCGCCACAGCAGCCGGCTGTTGCGGCAGTTCAGGCGAGGCCGCGGCCGGTGTGCCGGACGATCCGCCCGTCTGCGCCGCCTGCTCCATCTTGCTGATGCCCTGGAATACGCCGCCCTCGTCGATAATGAGCGAAGCCGCGTTCGCGTTACCGAACAGCTGGCCCTTGGAAGTAATCGTCAGCTTGCCTTTGGCCGTCACGTTGCCGTGTACGACGCCGGCGATCACAATATCGCGGGCGGCGATATGCGACTTGACCTTAGCCTGTTCCCCGACGATCACGTCGCCCTCGCTGCGCACGTCGCCGGTGAGCTGTCCTTCGATCCGGACGCCTGCAGCTGAGCTGATTTTTCCTTCGAACACCGTTCCTTCCCCGATCAACGTATCGGTCCCATTCGGGTTGATCGTTTGTTTCTTCTTAAACATTACTTTCATCCCCTTCCATACGGTTGCTATTTCAAATAAGGCCGCGGATCGACGCTTTGCCCTTGTTTCAGCACTTCGTAATGCAGATGCGAACCTGTGCTTCTCCCGGTGGAACCGACAAGGCCGATGTAGTCGCCCTTGCTCACTTTGTCGCCCTGCGACACCAGTATTTTGTTCAGATGCATGTACCATGTCTTGATCCCGTTCGAATGATCGACGAGAATGTTGTTCCCCCGGCTGTTGTCGTATCCGGTGGATTCGACGACGCCGTCCGCCGTCACCTTCACCCTCGTATTCTCGCGCTCGGCGATATCGAGCCCGGAATGAAAGCTGAGCCGAAAGGTGAACGGGTCTTTGCGGTAGCCGAAAGGCGAGGTGATCGTTCGCGAATCGATCGGCCACATATCCGGCGTAATCCGCTGCAGATGCTGCTTGTGCAGCACTTCTTCGCGCGTCTGGGCCAAATGCACCTGGAGCTCGCTCATTTGCTCAGTCAATCCCCCGAGCTGTACCATCGTTTCCTCCGACAGCTTGACGATATCCTCCGGCTTGACCGGAATCATCTCCCCGCCGAGTCCCAGCCCCCTTGAAGCGTAGTCAGAATTCCCGGGGGTTGCCGATGCAACCGCTTGCGAAGGTTCGCCGCCGGTGATCGAGCGCAAATCTTCTTCGAGCTTTTTGACCTCCTCGATCTTCGTCTGCACCTCCTTGGCCTGCTCGGACAAGCGGATCACCTCGGTTTGCAGCTGCTCGATCGTCTTATTTTTGACCGCCATCTCCTGCACGAACTGCGAGGTTTTCCCGTTCAGATCGGTCTGCAGCATCATGGCATTGGCCGACAGGCTTTCGATGCGGAGCCCGTACACGTACAGCGACCAAAGCAGCAGCCCGAGCAGCACTACCGCTGCGCCATATAGGACAAGAGGGGTAAACCGCAATTGTACGACGGGGCGGTGCGCATTGTCAGGGATGATGACAAATGTCAGTTTGTTCTTTCCCCAATTGAGTTTCATAACATCTCCTCTGTCTTTGGGCATAAATGCCAATATGTCTTCTTTCCCTGCATGTATTCTCCATTTTCCCGAAATTCCCTTTCGATTTTTGTCGAACAAGCGAAAAATAGGAAAAAAGTAGCAGAGGAATCTCCCGTAAAAAATCGAAAATAGTAGAACTATCGAGGCAATTTTTTACATGAGGGGAGCAAAATAATGAGACTTGCTGGCATCGATTTGGGCAATGACAGCATCAAGATCGTGTATGACGGCACGAATGAACCGATTACGGTGCCGAATATCGTGACGCCGGGCTATGACCGGCATATATTCCAGGAGGAGGACGCGCCGCACAAAGCGCTGGATGTGACGGTATACAGTCCCGCACTGACGCTGAACAACCGCCGCTGGTTCGTCGGCCAGCTCGCGACGGAGCTGGAGGACAGCAGCGAGCTGGAAGAGACGGACAACAAGGCGCTGTCCGATCAATCGCTCATCGTCGCACTGACGGCGCTGGCGTACAGCGGGATAACCGCCCCGTCCTACAGCCCTCCCTCCTATTCGCAGGCCGACGAGGTCGAGCTGGTGATCGGGACGGGGCTGCCGGTACGCACATATGCCAAATACCGCGAGTCGTTCGAACAACGTCTGGTCGGCGAGCATGAGATCGTCTTCCATTCGACGCCGCAGCTGCACGGCCGCAAGGTGAAGCTGCGCATCCGCAAAGCGGTCGTCTCCATCGAGGGAGCGGCAGCGATATTCAATCTGGCCACTCACGATAATTTGCAGGTGCGGGACGAGGAAATTTACGGCGGCGTGATCGGCGTCTGTGAGATCGGGGCCTTAACGACCGATCTACCCGTCATTCGGCGCATGGCGATCGACAACCATTTCAGCTACGGCGAACAGATGGGTCTGGCCAATTACTTGGACCCGATCCGGCGCGAGGTCGAGGATCAGTTCGGGTATGCGTTCCCGAGCCGCGCCAAGCTGGCGCAGCGCATCAAGCAGCGCGAATTCGTCATTCAGCGTATTGGCGAAGGGCAGGCGACGATCAAGCCGATCGTCGATACGTATTTCTCCCGCGCAGCCGTCCGCATTGTCGATCTGATCAAGAAGCGGTGGAAGAAATGCCCGGACATTCAGTGCTTCTACGTCATCGGCGGCGGGGCGGCGGCGCTTAAGCCGTACTTGATCGAAGCGGCCGGGCCGGTCAAGCTGCGCTTCGTGCCGGACAGCGAGCTGCAAAACGTGCTCGGGTACGTCAAGGTAGCCCGCAGCCGGATGAATCAAGGCGCTTTCGCAGAAATGACCAACTAGACGAACGACCCCGCCGGGAGAGGATCCCGTGCGGGGTCGTTCTATGCTATCCGGCGGACGAGCCGGAGCGAAACCGTGCTTGATGCGACGCATTCACAGCGGAAAGGGGCACGAGAGGCCAGCCGAACCGCGCTACATTACAGTTCCCCCTTTGGACCCGCGTATTAACTGCCGTTGCCGCTTAATCGCATGCGCTGTCCCGTATGCGGCTTCTTCCTCAGCTCCAACGTCCGAAATCCGTCCTGCAGCTTCTGATGAATTTCCTGAATTCGCTTCACGTCTTCAAACGAATACTTCCGAACCCCGCCCTTCGTGCGCTCGGGAAAAATAAGCTTGCGCTCCTCGTAATAGCGGATTTGCCGCTCGGATAATCCGGTTAAGTCCCTCACTACCCCAATGTTCATCACTTTATCTTCCATACCATTCACCTCGTATGTAATGTATAATCACAGTAAAAAGACGAACGATGCGATGAAAAGAGATGCTTTTGATTCGTATCTACCCCTCATCTTAGCAAGAGACACCTGATTATTGCAAATATTTTCGTTCGACAAAAATTTTATGTAAGGAATTCTTACACATTTGAAGTCAAAGCAAAAAATCTCTGCTACGATTTACGGTAAAGAGGCGACCCCACTTCACGTAAAGGAGCAGAGGCGAATGGATAAAAAAGAACCGGTAATGGAGATGACGCGAAGGCAGTTTCTAACGAAGGTGGGCAAGATCGGCGGAACCGCCGCCGTATTCAGCATGATGGGCACGCTCGGCCTGCTCTCTCCCGAGACGCTGAAGGCAGCCGAGTTCACTCCCCCCAATCAGGGAGACTTGACCTCCGCGCACCGGAAAGGCAAGAAGGTCATTATTCTCGGCGCCGGCATCGCGGGTATGACGGCAGCTTACGAGTTGGGGCTGGCCGGCTACGATTGCACTATACTCGAAGCGCGACCCCGCTCCGGCGGCCGCATCTGGACCGTGCGTCGGGGCACGGCAGAGACCGAGATCGGCGGCATCAAGCAAGTCGCCCGCTTCGACGAAGGGGAGACGATGTACCTGAACGCCGGCCCGATGCGGATTCCGCAGTTCCACTCCACGATGGAATACTGCCGCAAGTTCGGCGTAGCCATCGAGCCGTTCAACAACGTCAATGAGCACGGCTACTATTACAACGAGAACGTCGGGGCGCTGTCAGGTCAAAAAGTGAGGAAACGCGCGGCTAAGGCTGACGTCCGCGGCTACGTTGCCGAGATGCTCGCCAAAGCGGTGAACCAGAATGCGCTCGATTTGCCCCTCACGCCGGACGAGAAGCTAAAGCTGGTCGACTACCTGAAGCGCGAAGGCGATCTCAGCGCCGATCTGTTCTACAAAGGCTCGGAGCGCGGAGGCTATATCGAGGAACCCGGCGGCAAGCTGGATGCCGGCGTGCGGCGCGATCCGTTCGATATGAAGTCGATTATCACCTCCGGCTTCGGCATTTTCTTCGCCAGTGAATACTCCTACGACCAGCAAATGATGATGTTCCATCCCGTCGGCGGCATCGACGCCATTCCCCGAGCGTTCGAGAAGCGCGTCGGCCACATGATCGAGTTCAACTCCGAAGTGAAGGAAATCCGGCAAAACGACAGCGGCGTCCGCATCGTGTATACGAATGCGAAGACAGGCGCAACCCAAGAGCTTACCGGCGAATACTGCATATGCACCATTCCGCTATCCGTGCTGAAATCGATCCCGGCCGACTTTTCCAAGGAAATGGCCGATGCAATCGGCAAGGTCAACTATGCGTCCGCAGGCAAAATCGGCCTGCAATTCAAGCGCCGCTTCTGGGAAGAAGACGAGCAAATCTACGGCGGCAGCTCGTTGACGAATATGGACATTACGCAAATGTACTACCCGCCGACGGGCTATTTCGGCAAAAAAGGCGTACTTCTGGGCTATTACGTTACCGGAGCCAATGCGGATAAAATCGGCAGCATGCCGGTGGCCGACCGCGAAAACTACGCGCTCAGCCAAGCCGCCAAAATTCATCCGCAGGTGTATCGGGAGTTCGAGGCCTCCTTCTCCGTCCACTGGAAAAACATCAAATACAACGTCGGCGCGTGGGGCTCCTACTCGGCGGAGGAGCGGAAAACGATCTATCCGACGCTCTGCAAGCCGGACGGCCGCATTTATTTATGCGGCGAGCATATCAGCTACATTCCCGCCTGGATGGCCGGCGGCATCGATTCGGCGCGGAAGGTCGTAACGGAAATCCACGAACGCGTCATGAAAGAATAGAGAAGGGGCGATCACATGAACAAGTTCAAGTCTTTGAAGACAATGCTGGCGGCCGGCGCGCTTTCCGTCTTTTTGGCGGTCAGCGTCTATGCGGACGACACCGACAAGCCGAACAAATACCCGGCCGAGCCGATCCACGAAGCGGAATTTTACGGCAATCCATCCTCGGCGATATCCGGCGGCGTCTCTGTCCCCGCCGGGGCGGCCTACTTATATACGAGCGGCACGACGCCTCCGCAGCTCAATAAAGAAGGCGCGACCGTATATGAACGCTATGGAGATACGAAGACGCAAGCGACCGGCGTGCTCAAAAACATCGAGAACCAGCTCAAGGAAAAAGGATTGACGATGAACGACGTCATTTATTTGCGGGCTTACTTGACCGCCGACGCGGCCAAAGACAACAAGTTCGATTACGCCGGTTGGAACGAAGCGTACGGCCAGTTTTTCAACACGGAAGCGAATCCGGTGAAGACGGCGCGTTCCACGGTCGGCGTCGCCAGTCTTGTCAATGCCGATTGGCTCATCGAAATCGAAGCCGTCGCGATATACCCAAAGAAGCCAAGCGCCGAATAACGAGCCGAACCCGGCTGCACGGAAAGGATGGATGACCTTTGCTGCACAATATCGGATTACCCGGACTTCTGATGATTGTCGTTGTCGTCTTGATTTTATTCGGACCCTCCAAGCTGCCGGAATTCGGCCGGGCGGTCGGACGCACGCTGCATGAATTCAAGTCGTCGGCAAGAGAGCTCGTGTCCGAGACCAAGAATGAGGAGGACGACACGAAAAACTCCGCTGAACGCAAACCCGCTTGATCCCCCCACCACAAAGAACCCGTCAGGCTCCTCCCTGGCGGGTTCTTCTTACGTATGCGCGCTTACAACCGGCCATAACGCTAAGCCAACGTTCAACCCGGCTGCGTCTCGCGGTACTTGATCAATACGATTTCTTCCGCACCGTCCTCCGCCGAAGCGACCAGCACCTCGTCGACCAGCGCTTGCATCAGGAACAATCCGAGCTGCGAAGCGTCCGTATCGCCCAGCTTGCTCGATTCCATCGGCGCGGCAGCCTCCATCGCCCGGCCGAACTTCAGCACCCCCTGCTCGGCGCCGATCCGCACGCGCAGCCCTTCGTCGTTCATCGCATACACGATGCAAAGCCGGGCTTGCGCTTCGTTCTCCAGCTGCAGCAGCGCGTGGTTACAAGCCTCCGTAACGGCCACCTTCAGATCTTCGATCGATTCGTACGAATACCCCATGCGTACAGCCACCCCGTATAATGACAGCCGGATCGTATCCAGATGCTCGGCATCGGCCGGTACGGATAACCGGACTTCCTTGCCGCTCTCCGCGCTCATCCTCCTCCCCCTTCCACGTTCAGGAATTGGGATAAGCCCGTCATATCGAACAGCCTGCGAATTTTGGGAGAAACCTCCTGCGCAGTAATTTGCCCGTCCGAGGCTTGCCGCTGTTTCAGCAGCGACACGATAATGCCGATTCCGGTGCTGTCGATGTAGGTCAGCTCTCTCATGTTCAGCTTTAGCGGTACGCCTTCCTGCGCGGCAAGCGGCTCGACGGCCGATTGGAACAGCTCTGCCGTTCCCAAATCAAGCTCGCCCGTCATGTACACGATATGCGCCTCCGGCGCGGAAAGCACCTTCACATGAAACTTCTGGGTATCCCGTTTCATGATGCATCTCCCCTTTCCATGGAATCCACTTATGGCTCGGTTCTGTTCTTTTCGCTTGGCAGCGGCGGAGACATCAGCTCGAATGCGTTATGGTTATTGACAACGACCTGCTCGATTTGGTCGCCCTTTGCGACCCATCCCCTTGCAATAAGCGACGCCGTTCCCGAATTGACGAGAATTCTGCCCAGGTACGCGCGGTCCCCGCACTTGATATGATTGCCGAAATTAATGTGATACAGACCGGTGGCATAACCCGGCAGCGAGAACGGCTTGCCTGGCAGAAGGGTTGAGTTGATCTCGCGGTACGAGGAGCCTTCCGCGTTAAATTTAGTGCCGTCCTGTTTATAAAAGAACAGCGTAATATCCGCTGCATTCGCCGATGTATTGGATAATTGAAACGAGAAGTCCAGCGAATCTTCGGGGCTGCAATAATTGTTGACCGGAAGCTGAAATGCGATCGAATCCGGCAGGGCGCGCAGCTCGCCAGTCGCGGCGGTAGGCTCTACCGCTTTGGCCGGAAGCATGAGCATGAAGCTTAATGCGAGTGTTGGAATAGCGATTCTTTTGATCATGTTGTTCATCATGCAAATCTCCTTTAATCTTTACTGCCATTATAACGTATATGGCGGCTTTGGGCGGATATGACGCCGTCAATCGCGTCCCCACCGCAGCTGCTTTTCGCGGAACTCCTTCGGGGAGCATTGATTGAACTTGCGGAAAATTTTATAAAAATGGCCCATATTCGTCATGCCGATCTTCTCCCCGATCTCCTCAATGCTCAAATCCTGCGTCAGCAGCAGGCGCTCCGCCATCTTGACCTTATTGTAATTGACATAATCGACGAAGGACATGCCGATGACCTTCTTGAAATACTTCACAAAATGGTGGTAGCTGATATTCGCGATTTGGCTCGCTTCCTTGACGACGATTTTGCCGCTGATGTTTTTATTGACGTAATCGAGCACCGGCTTCAACCGGATAATATCCGCATGATCTTTGAAAGGCAGCACCTGACGCGTATCGTTGCGGATCAGCGTGAGCAGGATTTTACGGATCAGCATGCTGACGGCCATTTCGTAGCCTGGCGCTTTCCGCTTTTCTTCCTCGAAGATGTCCTGTATGCTCCTGGCAATCTCCGCTTTGGCGGCCCCGTTTTCGTTGAAAATATAATTGAGCTTGCTGAGCGGCGCGTTCACCCGTTCGAACAATTTCATGTACGTCAGCGTGGACGGGTCCAAATATTGATGACAGTCGAACTGGAAGACGATATATTCCACGACCCGGGACATGTCCCGGTGCAGCTGGTTCGGCCCGATCAGCACAATATCGCCGTCTTCGAGCGGGTACATCTCCTTATCGACATAAACGTCGAGCCGCCCTTTCAAAATATACAGCAGCTCGATTTGCTTGTGATAGTGCCATATATTCCAAAACCCGTCAACCTTTTTGTGAATGAATATTTTGAGCGGGATCAGCGGATTGGCATATGAAATTTTTTCGTGGTACGGGTTGTCTTCGTCGTAAATGACCAATATGCCTAGTCTCCTTTGCCGCCTGCACAAAATCGCGTAGGAAGTAACCCAAATCGCGCATAAAATTTTCGCTGCTTCTATTATAAGATAAAACTGAAACCGCTTAAAACCCATAAATCTTAAAGATCTTATGAAGCGGCATGGCAATACGGCATACAAAAATAAGGAGGGTTACTCGATGTTGCGCAGTAAACACAAATCGATTGCAGGGATCGTCATCTTGGCCGTTATGCTCGCGGCCTGCGGCAAAACGAATCCCGCCACGAATTCGACTCAGGACGCGCCGAATGCAGCGGCACCGAAACCTTTAAGCACGGAGCCGGCAACGATCGTCCTATATAACCAGCAGCTGTACAGCAAGGAAGAGATGGAACGCATCTTTATCGAACCGGTCAAAAAGAAATTTCCGCATATAACGCTCGATATCATCTATCCCGGAAAAGGTACGCAGCTGGCCGACCTGATCGCGGCCGGGACGATCCCCGACATGTTCTTCTTCAAGCCGTACATCGAAGAGCTGATCGATGCCGACATTCCGCTCAGCCTGGACGATCTGATCAAGCAATCGCAATATGATTTGAACAAAATCGATAAGGTATATCTGGATGCGATCCGCTCGTATTCGCCGGACGGCAAGCTGCTCGGCGTTCCGGTAACTTCGCAGTTTTATGCGCTGTGGTACAACAAGGACATCTTCGATAAATTCGGCGTACCGTATCCGAAAGACGGCATGACGTGGGAAGAGACGATCGAGCTGGCCAAGCAGGTCACCCGCAATGTCGACGGCGTGCAGTACCGGGGCATCGATCCGAACAGCTATTTCAACTTCTCGTCGGCGCTGTCCTTGCCGCTCATCGATCCGAAGACGGAAAAGCCGATTATTTCGGACAAATGGAAATACGTGTTCGAAACGATGATGAAGGTATATAACATCCCCGGCAACAAGCCGGCCAAGCTGGTCGACAATCAGCTGAACTCCGTGTTTGCCAAAGACATGACGCTGGCGATGATTCCGTCCTTCAACATCTTGTCCTCGCTCAAGGACGCGTCGGCCAAAGGCTTGAACTGGGATGTCGCCCAGGCGCCGAGCCACAAGGATGCGCCGAACAAATATTACCAGGTTGACTCCCACATTCTTGTCGTATCGAAAACGAGCAAATACAAGGAGCAGGTGATGCAGGTCATCATGGCCGCCACCGCGGAGGATACGCAGGTCGCACTCTCGAGAGCGGGCCGCATGGCGGCGATCAACAGTCCGGAAGTGAAGAAGCAGTTTGCAGCCGACCTGCCGTACGCGCAGGGCAAAAACATGCAGGGCATCTTCAAAAGCCAGCCGTCGGCCTTCACCCTTCAGCATAAGTATAACGGTTTGATCCGGGGACCGATCAAGAGCGCGTTCCAGGACGTGTTCGACGGCAAGACGGATATCAATACGGCGCTGCGTACGGCGGAGGAAAAGGCGAATGCCGCCGTTCAGCAGGCGAAGGAAACCGGCAAGTAACAGACGATTGAACCGATAGAAAGGTTGTGTATTCGTTTTGAACAGAAGTGCCATTCGATCCCTCGGATGTACGCTGACGATCCTGCTGCTCTCGCTTGGGACCGGCTGCGCGTCTTCCTCCTCCCTTCCAGCAGCAAAAGGCGCCGAGCCGCCGGGCGGCAAGCCGCTGCGCATAGGCCGGGCCGCCTTTACGGACAAGAACAGCGGCGTGTGGGTCGTCGCCCACATGTCCGATTGGCGCAATCATGCGGCCAATTCGCTGAGCGGCATACAGGGCGCCATCGATATGGGCGTTCATATCGTCGAGGTCGACGTGCAGCTCACCAAAGACAACGTGCCGATTCTGATGCATGACGAGACCGTGGATAAAACGACGAACGGAACCGGGAAAGTGGCCGAGATGACGCTGGCCGAAATCAAATCGCTGTACCTGAAACAGCGGCAGGGCGGCGACAACGAGCCTCTGACGAGCGAGCGCGTGCCGACACTCAAGGAAGCGATGGAGCTGGCCAAAGGGAAAGTGATGGTCAACCTCGATAAAGGCTGGGCTTACCGCGACGCAATGTGGGACGTTCTCGTGCAAACCGGGACGACCGATCACGGAATATTCAAAAGCGCAGCCAACAATGTGGAGGTGGAGAGCTGGCTCAAGTCCAAATCGCCGAGGCCGCTCTACGTCCAAGTCATGCTCGACAGCCACCTGGATAAGCTGGACGCGCTGCTCCGCGGCGCCAAGCCCGATGCGTTCGAGTTGGTGTTCCCTTCGAGGAATGCGAAGGTGATCGCCGACGAGACGTTAACGAAAATTCGCCAATCCGGGGCGAAGCTGTGGGTCAACACCATGATGCCGTCGCAAATCGCCGGCATGAAGGACGTCGAGACGACGTGGGATTGGAGCATCGGCAAGGGAGTTCAGCTCATCCAGACGGACGCCCCTTCGCGGCTGCTCCGGCATTTGAAGAAGGAATAATTGGATCATCATTCGGCTAAAGCATGCCCGCATCTTTGCGAGCAAGCCTTCGGCACCGCCCTTGAGGCGGTTGCCGGAGGCTTTTTTTCATAAACGCTGACATACAGCTGTCAACGTTCCTGATGTACAGTAATGACATACAAGGAGCTGCGCCCTTTTGTAACGGCTGCGCTCCACAACTTATGAAACGATGGAGGCTGGTTACCCGATGATGTATGTGACAATACAAGACTTTATTGACGATTACGAAAATGAAACGAAGACTACACAAAGGCTGCTGGACGCACTGACGGACGAATCCCTCAGACAGGAGATCGCTCCCGGCTACCGAACACTAGGCCATCTGGCATGGCATCTTGTCCCCGGCGCCAGTATGCTGCAGCAAGCCGGCTTGCGCTTTGAAGTGCCCGCGGAGCGGAAGGAGCCGCCGGCATCGGCGGATACGATCGCGCAAGCGTACCAGCGGACGACGCGGGCGCTGATCGAAGCGGTGCGAGCTCAGTGGATGGATGAAACATTACAGGAAACCAATCTTGTATATGAAATGCCGTGGAAAAACGGACTGACACTGGCGATTTTCCTGCGGCATGAAATTCACCACCGCGGACAGTTGACCGTGTTGATGCGTCAGGCCGGCCTGCCGCTCAGCGGCGTGTACGGCCCGACCAAGGAAGAGTGGGCTGCCTTCGGGATGGCAGCCCCGGCGATATAGCGATCGATGTCCTGACCGTCAGCGGCGTACAGGATGTAAAAGGCCTTGTCGTTTGGCTTCTATTCTGCCAACGACAAGGCCTTTTAATTGATTGGAACAGCAGGAACCCTGGTAAAACCGCGTTTCAGTATTCTACCTACCGGACAGAAACGCCCTCCATCGCAAAAGCGCCGGGCGTTATGTATATGCCGGGCTGAAACGCCCCCTGCTTCCGGACCACCTCGGCGTCTCCGACGACTTCGACGGTGCGTGCCGAGACGCTTCCGATCGTAACCCCGTCTTCAATGACGGCGCCCTCGCCGATCATCGCATTGCAGATCGAGACGTTGCGGCCAATCCGGGCATTCGGCATCACAACGCTGCGGCGGAGCGTGCTGCCTTGACCGACGATGACACCGGCGGAAACGACGGACTGCTCGACCGTTCCGTAGATCGTACAGCTGCCGGCCAGCAGCGAACGGCTCACGCTTGCAGCAGGGTCCACATACGAGGAGCCGGATGGTGACGCCGGCGTTCTTACGCTCCAGCCGCGGGACGCGCAGCTGAACTTTGGCTTGTCGCCAATCAAATCCATATGTGCTTCCCACAAGCTTTCCACGGTGCCTACATCCCGCCAGTAGCCTTCATAAGCGTATGTCTGCAGCTTTGCCCCTTGCCCGAGCATAGCCGGAATGACATCCTTGCCAAAGTCATGGCTGGAGTCGAGTCGCCTTGCGTCGCTTTCCAAAATTTGCTTCAAGTACGAACGCTTGAATATATAAATGCCCATCGATGCGAGATTGCTGCTAGGCCGGGCGGGTTTCTCCACAAATGTGGTGACTTGTCCATCTTCGCCCGTACACATAATGCCGAAGCGGTGTGCCTCTTCCCATGCGACCGGCGTAACCGCGATTGTCGCATCCGCGCCGGTCTGCCGGTGGCGTTCGAGCATCTTGCGGTAATCCATCCGGTATATATGGTCTGCCGACAAAATAAGGACATGGTCCGGCCGGTGCCGATCGAGAAAAGCCAAGTTTTGGCGTACGGCATCGGCTGTGCCGGTATACGCCCCTTCACCCGGAGGCAGAAGGTCGACTCCGTTCCCATGCTCCGACCAGACGCGGCCTGCCCCGATATGGCGGTGCAGGGAAGCCGCCTTGTACTGCGTCATGACGCCTACCTGCCTGATGCCAGAATAGGTGCAATTGCTGAGCGCAAAATCGATGATTCGGAATGCACCGCCGAAGTGAACGGCGGGCTTCGCCTTGCTGCGGGTAAACACGCCAAGCCTGCGGCCTTCGCCGCCGGCAAGCAGCATTGCTGCGCATTCATCGTAGTTCATTTTGTCATCTGCACCTCTTTCTATTGGAATGGTTGGTTCAGCGATCCCCTTCTTCAATAGTTATGTTTTAACCGAATTCAGGGAATTTGAATCAACGCTGTACCGGGTTCCTCCAAGGCGAGTGCCGACAACCGCTTTAGAACGAGCCAGCGGCGCTCCGTTATTTGGATCGCCGCTGGCTGGCTTGCCTTTAAAGTTGATATAGATATTTTATTTGTTACTTTATAGTAATATTAGCTTCAACTTCACCTGGTAAGTTCGTGACCATCTGTATGCCCATTGATTCGGCATAATAAACTACCAGCAATTTGCTTCCCGCTGTAATCGGAACCTGAAGACCGGTACTTTGAGCGGTTATAGTCTCTCCAATGGGCACAAGTCCCGTATATGCAGGCGCCAAGGTGACTCCAGTCGCTTTCTCATAAATGTTATCGTTATTGTGATCCACGTAGATGTCGGCATATACAGTTATCGTAGAACCGACCAGCGATTGGGCAATTGTGTTCTTAAAGCTTGCCTCCACCTGCGTCAACGTGCCATTTCGCGTTATGGGTTGGGCAACGGCCGTGAGCGCAGGTTCCGCGGATAAATTCAGCGGTCCCGTTGAATAGAGCGTTTGACTGTTAGCGCCGCCCCCGCTTCCAAGCACACTGTATATTCCTGACCCGCCGATAATCGTGCTGACCATGGCCGATGTGCTCGTAAATGTAAAGGTTTGAATTCTATTAACGGTAAGCGTATAAACCGTATATGTGCTGTCCGCGGCTGTTACTTTTACGTTAATGGTCGTTGGGCCGCTGCTCGCTAGCGTTACCGAGCTGCCAGTGACGCTGGCACCCGTACCGGTCGCGGTAATCGAAATCAGCGCACCGCTGGCACTTGCGGTTGCATTCACCGTCACAGCATACACTGCCGAGGTCACAGATGTAGCGTATGCATATGTTCTAGCCTTGAAGACCGGCGTCAGCGTTGCCGTTCCCGTATCCGGCGTCAGGCTGAGCATGCTCAATCTCGAATTGCTGCTCGGGTTCGGATCCTGCACAAACGACAGCTTAGCCTCCAGGTTGCCTGTCACCGTATTGAGCAAACTTAATCCTGCAGCATTCATATAGTAGACGACCAGCAGCTTGCTTCCCGCCTCTACCGGAATACTCAGCGAGTTATTCACCCCTTGCGTCGTCGTGCCAGTTGCAAGAATTCCTGTATATGGCGGCGCCAGCGGAATACCCGACGTCTTCTTCTCATATACACCGTCATTGTCATCGTCGACGTAGATGTCGGCACTGATGCTCAGCGTTGTACCGACCAGCGACAGAGCCAGCGTGTTCGACAGCCTGATGTCCGCCGCCTTCAATATGCTGTTCTGTGCCACCGTGTGCGCTACCGCCGTGACGGACGGCATCGCGGATAAATCCAGCGTGCCCGAGCCGTTATACACTGTTAAACTATTGGCGGTGCCGCCGCTCCCCAGCGTACTGTACAATCCCGTCAGCCCTCCGGCGATTGTGGTTAACGTCGCAGACGTTCCCGTGAACGTCACCGTATCCAGCTTCTCTACCGTTACCGTGTAGGACGTAGAGCTGCTGTCCGCCGCCGTCACCTTCGCGGTGATCGTCGTCGTACCGCTGCTCGCCAGCGTCACCTCATTGCTCGTCACACTTGCTCCTGTGCCACTTGCCGTAATGGTTACCGATGCTCCCGGATTCGCTGCGGCAGCACCCACCGTCACCTTCGTTGCCGCAGTCGGCACCGTCGTTGTATAGGCCGTCGTCGCCGCCTTGAAGACCGGCGTCAACGCTGCCGTTCCCGCGTCGGGCGTCAGACTGAGCGCGTTCAATTTCGAATTGCTGCTCGGGTTCGGGTCCTGCACAAACGACAGCTTGGCCTCCAGATCGCCTGTCACCGCATTGATCAGACTTAATCCTGTAGCATTCATGTAATAAACAACCAACAGCTTGCTTCCCGCCTCTACCGGAATATTCAGCGAGTTATTTTGTCCCTGCGTCGTCGTGCCGATTGCAAGAATTCCTGTATATGACGGCGCCAGCGGAATACCCGACGTCTTCTTCTCATATACGCCGTCATTGTCATCGTCGACGTAGATGTCGGCACTGATGCTCAGCGTTGTACCGAGCAGCGACAGAGCCATCGTGTTCGACAGCTTGATGTCCGCCTGCTTCAATATGCTGTTCTGCGTTACCGTGTGCGCCATCGCCGTGACGGAAGGCATCGCGGAGAAATCCAGCGTGCCCGAGCCGTTATACACTGTTAAACTATTGGCAGTGCCCCCGCTCCCCAGCGTACTGTACAATCCTGTCAGCCCTGCGGCGATTGTGGTTAACGTCGCCGACGTTCCCGTGAACGTCACCATATCCAGCTTCTCTACCGTTACCGTGTAGGACGTAAAGCTGCTGTCCGCCGCCGTCACCTTCACGGTGATCGTCGTCGTACCAGTTGCCAGCGTCACTTCATTGCCCGTCGCGCTCGCTCCTGTGCCGCTTGCCGTAATGGTTACCGATGCTCCCGGATTCGCTGTGGTAGCGCCTACCGTCACCTTCGTTGCCGCAGTCGGCACCGTCGTAGCATAGGCCGTTGTTGCCGCCTTGAAAACCGGCGTCAGTGCCGCCGTTCCCGTGTTCGGCGTCAGGCTGAGCGCGCTCAATTTCGAATTGCCGCTCGGGTTCGGGTCCTGCACAAACGACAGCTTGGCCTCCAGATCGCCTGTCACCGCATTGATCAGACTTATTCCTGCAGCATTCATGTAGTAAACAACCAACAGCTTGCTTCCCGCCTCTACCGGAATATTCAGCGAGTTATTTTGTCCCTGCGTCGTCGTGCCGATTGCAAGAACTCCTGTATATGGCGGCGTCAGCGGAATGCCTGACGTCTTCTTCTCATAGACGCCGTCATTGTCATCGTCGACGTAAATATCGGCACTGATACTCAGCGTTGTGCCGACCAGCGACATAGCCACCGTATTCGACAGTTTGATGTCCGCCTGCTTCAATATGCTGTTCTGCGTCATTGTATACGCCACGGACGTGACGGACGGCATCGCGGAGAAATCTAACGTGCCCGAGCCATCGTATATTGCCGGAATATTCGCAGTACCGCCGCTTCCAAGCGTGCTGTATCCTCCAGGTAGACCCCCGAGCAGCGTCGTTACTATTCCGAATGTCCCTGTGAACGTTACCGTATCCAGCTTCTCTACCGTTATCGTGTAGGACGTAGAGGTGCTGTCCGCCGCCGTCACCTTCGCGGTGATCGTCGTCGTACCGCTGGTCGCCAGCGTCACTTCATTGCTCGTCACGCTTGCTCCTGTGCCGCTTGCCGTAAGGGTTACCGATGCTCCCGGATTCGCTGCGGCAGCGCCCACCGTCACCTTCGTTGCCGCAGTCGGCACCGTCGTTGCATAGGCCGTCGTCGCCGCCTTGAAGACCGGCGTCAACGCTGCCGTTCCCGCGTCGGGTGTCAGACTGAGCGCGCTCAATTTCGAATTGCCGCTCGGGTTCGGGTCCTGCACAAACGACAGCTTGGCCTCCAGATCGCCTGTCACCGCATTGATCAAATTCAGACCCGCGGCATTCATGTAGTAGACAACTAGCAGTTTGCTTCCCGCCTCTACCGGAATATTCAGCGAGTTATTTTGTCCCTGCGTCGTCGTGCCAATTGCAATAATTCCTGTATATTCCGGCGTCAGCGGAATGCCCGACGTCTTCTTCTCATATACACCGTCATTGTCATCGTCGACGTAAATGTCGGCGCTGATGCTCAGCGTTGTACCGACAAGTGACATAGCCAGCGTATTTGACAGTTTGATATCCGCCTGCTTCAATATGCTGTTCTGCGTCACCGTGTGCGCCACCGCCGTGACGAACGGCATCGCGGAGAAATCCAGCGAGCCTGATCCATCGTACATCGTCGGAAGATTGGCAATACCGCCACTACCGCTTCCAAGCACACTGTATCCTCCAGGCAGGCCTCCGAGCAGCGTCGTTAATATCCCGGATGTTCCCGTGAACGTCACCGTATCCAGCCTCTCCACCGTTACCGTGTAGGACGTAAAGGTGCTGTCCGCCGCCGTCACCTTCACCGTGATCGTCGTCGTACCGCTGGTCGCCAGCGTCACTTCATTGCCCGTCGCGCTCGCTCCTGTGCCGCTTGCCGTAATGATTACCGATGCTCCCGGATTCGCTGTGGTAGCGCCTACCGTCACCTTCGTTGCCGCAGTCGGCACCGTCGTCGCATAGGCCGTTGTTGCCGCCTTGAAGACCGGCGTCAGCGCCGCCGTTCCTGCGCCCGACGTCAGACTGAGCGCGCTCAATTTCGAATTGCTGCTCGGGTTCGGGTCCTGCACAAACGACAGCTTGGCCTCCAGATCGCCTGTCACTGCATTGAGCAGATTTATTCCTGCAGCATTCATATAGTAGACGACCAGCAGTTTACTTCCCGCTTCTACTGGAATATTCAGCGAGTTATTGTACGCTTCCGTCGGCGTTCCGATTCCAAGAATTCCTGTATATGGCGGCGTCAGCGGAATGCCTGACGTCTTCTTCTCATAGACGCCGTCATTGTCATCGTCGACGTAGATGTCGGCGCTGATGCTCAGCGTCGTACCGACCAACATCATGGCCACCGTGTTCGACAGCTTGATGTCCGCTTGCTTCAATATGCTGTTCTGCGTCATTGTGTACGACACGGCCGTAACGGCGGGCATCGAGGAGAAATTCAGCGTGCCCGAGCCATCGTACATTGCCGGAATATTGGCAAGACCTCCGCTTCCAAGCGTGCTGTATCCTCCAGGCAGACCTCCGAGCTGCGTCGTTAATATTCCGAATGTCCCTGTGAACGTTACCGTATCCAGCTTCTCCACCGTCATCGTATAGGACGTAAAGGCGCTGTCCGCCGCCGTCACCTTCACGGTGATCGTCGTTGTACCACTGCTCGCCAGCGTCACTTCATTGCCTGTCACGCTCGCTCCTGTGCCGCTTGCCGTAATAGTTACCGTCGCTCCCGGATTCGCTGCGGTAGCGCCTACCGTCACCTTCGTTGCCGCAGTCGGCACCGTCGTTGCATAAGCAAGAATTCCTTGCGCGAAGGCCGGCGATAGTGCCGCCGTGCCCGCATCCGGCGTCAGGCCGAGCGTACTCAGGCTCGAATCATGGCTCAGGGTCTGGCTCACTGTCATAACGTATGCGGTCGAACTGCTGTCGGCCGCCGTAACGGTAACCGTTATCGTTGTCGTACCGCCGCTTGCCAGCGTGACCTCGCTGCCCGTAACCATCGAGCCTGCGCCGCTTGCCGTAATGGCCATCGTCGACGTTGCGTCGACTGCCGCAGCATTCACCGTCACCTTCGTTGCTGCCGTAGACACGGGAACAGTATAAGCATAAACCGCCGAAGCGAAAGCTGGCGATAGCCCAGACGGGCCTGTATCCGCCGCAAAGCTGAGCGCACTCAGGCTGGAGTTATAACCGAGCGTTGCCGAAACGCTCACCGTATACTCGGATGCCGTGCCGTCCGCCGCCGTTACTTTGACCGTAATCGTCGTCACGCCGCCGCTTGCCAGCGTGACTTCATTGCCGGATACGACGGCTCCCGTACCGCCTGCCGCAATGGTCACTACAGCTCCGGCATCCGCCGCTAAAGCAGTAATAATAACTTTCGATGCTGCGGTAGAAGCGGCCACCGTATACGCATAGGTCGTCGAAGCGAAAGCCGGCGACAATACCGCTGCACCCGAATCCGCCGTGATGCCCAGCGCATTTAGGCTGGAGTCATGGTTCAACGTGTTGTTCACCGTAAGCGTATAGGTGCTGGAAGCACCGTCCGCCGCCGTCACCTTCACGGTAATGATCGTAGCACTGCCGGCTGCGAGCGTGATTTCATTGCCCGATACGCTTGCACCCGTGCCGCTCGCTGTCATCTCCACCGCTGCCGTAGCATCGGTGGCCGAAGCGTTCACGTTTACTTTCGTCGCTGCCGACGATACTGCAGCCGTATACGCGAACGTGTCGGATGCAAAGACCGGGGATAATGCAGTAGAGCCAATATTCGCGCTGAAGCCAAGCACGCCTAATCTGGAGTCATGGCCGAGTGTCTTCGATACGGTTACTCTGTACTCGGACACCGTACCGTCCGCAGCCGTAACCTGTAACGTGACCGTCGTTGGTCCGCTGCTCGCCAGCGTCACTTCATTGCCGGTCACGATGGCTCCCTCGCCGCTTGCCGCTAGCACCACCGTTGAAGCGGCATCGACTGTTGCCATACTTATCGTCAGTTTCGTGGCCGTCGTGGACACGGCCGCGGTATAGGTATGATTGTCCGGCGTGAAAGACGGAGACAACGCCGCAGCGCCGGAATCCGTTACGATACCGATGGAGCTCAGTTCGGAATGATGGCTTAAACGTTTGGAAAACGTCGTCACATATTCTGTGACATCGCCACTCTCCGCCGTCACCTTCACCGTAACGGTCGTATCCCCGCTTGCGGCAAGGGTGACTTCATTGTCGGTCACAACGGCGCCCGCACTAGCTGCGATTTGGACGGATGCGAACGCATCCGCCGCCCCCGCGCTCACCGTAACCTTAGTCGCCGCCGTAGATACGGCAGCTGTATATTGTCGGATTTCCGCTGCGAAAGCAGGTGATAATGTCATGCGTCCCACATCTGTGCTGAAACTGAGCGCACTCAGGTTCGAATTGTTACTGCGGCTTTCACTGCTGCTGCCGCTGCCAACGCTGCCGGAACTTCCGCTCCCCCCGCTCACCGGTTCGGAAACCGGTGTAACGGTTACATCCGAAGGCTGACTGTTCGTGTAGGGCTTCCCTTGAATGACGGCTTCCGCACCGGAGCCCATAACGACCTGTGCCGGCCAGTTGTTCAGGCGAGCGCCGGAGCCTTCCTTGGCGATATGCGCTTTATCGACTTTTCCATCACCTTCGATCGTTAACGGAGAGGTAATGAGAAGGTCGCCAATATGCACATTCGCCTCCGCCCGGATAGCAGCGTTTGCTGCCGTCATGGCATGAATGCTCGAATTCCCTTGCAGTACCAGAGAACCGCCGCCTTGGATAAATGCCGTTCCACCCACATGGATATTGTCAAAAGCGGTGACCCCATTGATTCCGGGAGCTACATAAAGATTCCCGTTAATCGTCAACCCGCTAATCGTGACGCCGTCGGCATTAATCAGCACATTGCCATGCAAAGCGCGGTCCGGCGCTTTGTACTCGCCCGGCTGATGATAGTAGCCCGCGATCATGTTGTCGAGAATCTGAACAACCTCAGCGCGCGTGATCGTATCTTGCGGGTAAAAGTTACCGTCGGGACGACCGCTCACATAGCCTTTGTCGCTCATCTGCCTGATGATCGGCGCGGCCCAATCAGAGATGCGCCCGGCATCGGCAAATGATGCGGCAGAACCGGTTCCACCCGTCATCTGAAAGGCTCGTCCGAGCATAGCGACCGTTTCTTCACGCGTAGTCGCGTTGTCCGGGTACAGCATGTCCCCCGCTCCCTGCATAACGCCGGTAGCTGCGACGCGGCGCACGCTATTGTAGTACCAGGCATCGGAGGAAACATCGCTGAAGCGCTGATCCGTAGCCTGCCTATACTGAAGCATCCGGTCAATAACCGTTGCCAGTTCGGCGCGCGTGATCGAGGAATCGGGACGGAATCGTCCGTCACTGCCCTCCAGAACGCCATTGTCCGACCAGCGCTCAATAGCGGCTCCTGCCCAATGACCGTTCGTATCGTTATAATAAGGAGCGGCTTGTGAAGCTTGCTGTGTTTCTGCCGGCTCCGCCGCCAATGCAACGATAGGCAATAAATTGAATACCAGCGAAAGAGATAATACGAAACAGACCGTTTTGAACCATGAGTAATTGTTCATTCTGCACCTCTTACAAAGAATATGACCGTTTGCGCGAACGTTTTATATAACGAACAAATAGAGCTGAACGCGCTGTATTCCCTTTTCATCGGACTACTTCGCCTATCCGATGTTCCACATCCACCTCTCCCAGAAAAAATTCCTCGTAAAAAGATGCCAAGGCGAATTTCACTTGATGTAGAGGAACGTGGCACCATCCGTCATACCATTCAATGGTACCACATCCGGTATAAACAAAATCTAAACAACTTCACAGCGTTTCTGATTCCCTATCGTTTCTCGCTGCACCGTCTTCAACTTGTCACATAATCGTCAAAATCACTTGTCGAAGCCGGCCTCTATGTCTGACCGCAATCACATGCACGGCGGAGGCCACCCCCGCAGCTCCACAACAAAAAACCTGCGATCCGCCGAGATCCCAGGCCACTGCTCCTTAATTGAGTAAAATCCGAACCTTCCGTCTACTCCACTCCGGTCAGGCACAGCTGCTCTTCGCAGCGCTTGGCCTGTATCGTGAACACAAACTCCGCTCCCGCTCCGTTCCCGTCCGCCAGCGAAATCGACCCGCTCATCAGCTGCACCAAATTTTTACAGATCGCAAGACCAAGGCCGGTTCCCCCGTGTTTGCGCGTCATCGAGGAGTCGACCTGCGTGAACGGCTGGAACAGCAAGCCGCGCTTCTCCTGCGGAATGCCAATCCCCGTGTCGATGACGCGAAATTCAAGCGACAAAGGGCCGACCGATGGTTCCTGCCGCATCACTCCTACCGTCACGTGGACGCCGCCTTCTTCCGTAAACTTAACGGCATTGCCGATCAAATTAATTAGAATTTGACGGAGCCGCGGCTCGTCGCCAATAAGGCAGCCAGGGACCGCGGCATCGATATCGGACGTAAGCTCCAGCGATTTGCAGCGGCATTCCGGCAAAAACATCTCGATCGTTTCCAACAAGCAGGCGCGAAGATCGAAGGGCTCCTTCTTGATCTCCATTCTCCCTGACTCGATTTTGGACAAGTCCAAAATGTCGTTAATAATGTACAGCAGCGCGGTCCCGCTCCGCCGAATCGTATCGGCGTATTCCTGCTGCTCGGAGGTCAGCCGCGTCTCCAGCAGCAGGTCGGCCATGGCCAGCACCCCGTTCAACGGCGTCCGGATCTCGTGGCTCATGATCGCCAAAAACTGCGCTTTGGCGATCGCCGCCTGCTCTGCGGCTTCCTTCGCCTTTTCCAGCTCGCGCGTTCTTTCGTTCAGCAGCGCCGTCTGCTCGCGAAGCTTGACCTGCGCGATATGAATGCTGACGAAGCCTTGAATTTTGGATTTCAGCGTACGCGGCGAGAACGGCTTCACGATATAATCGATCGCTCCCACCGAATAGGCAGTGAACGAATAGTCCTGTTCGTCCGGCGCGGCCGTCACGAAAATGATCGGCACCGCCTTCGTCCGCTCGCGCGATTTAATCCACTGCGCGGTTTCGAAGCCGTTCATACCCGGCATCTGCACATCGAGCACAATGACCGCGAAGTCATGCTTCAGCAAGCAGCGCAGCGCCTCCTCCCCGGAAGACGCTTTGACCAGATCATAATTTTCATCTTCCAGCACCGCTTCCAGCGCAAGCAAATTTTCAGGCTGGTCATCGACGAGCAGAATGCGGATCGGTTGTTCCATACCAATCCTCCTCACTTCATCTTGCGAAATATTTTTTCCTGTGTATCGAGCGTTTCGTAACCATCGGCATGCTTCGTAAACGTAATCGATTCCTTGGACCCCAGTACCAAATAACCGCCCGGCGTCAAGCTTTCATAGAACAGCCCGTGCACTTGATTTTGCAGCGTCGCGTCGAAGTAGATCAGCACATTGCGGCAAAAGATCACATGAAATTCGTTAAACGACCGGTCGGTTACAAGATTGTGCTGGGCAAACACAATATGCTCCTTCAGCATCGGATGGATGACGGCCGTGTCGCCTGAAGCCGCGTAATACTCCGAGAACGCCTCCTTGCCCCCCGCCAGCATATAGTTCTTCGTATATTCCTGCATCTTCTTGAGCGGATAAGACGCTCGTTCGGCTGCATGCAGCACCTCTTCGTTAATGTCGGTGGCATAGATCGTCGACCGTTCGTACAGCCCTTCCTCATACAGCAAAATCGCCGTGGAATATACTTCCTCTCCGGTCGAACAGCCGGCATGCCAGATGCGGATGGCAGGCAGCTCCTTCAGCAGCGGCACCACCCGCTCGCGAAACGCGGCGAACATGGACGGGTCGCGGTACATCTCGGTGACGTGAATGACGAGATCGCCGATCAGCCGCTTCATGCAGCGCTTATCGTGCAGAACGCGCTCCAGCAGCCCCGAGACGCTCTGCAGCCGCTCGGCGTAGATGCGGTGCCAAATACGCCGGCGCAGCGAAGGATACGCATAATTACGGAAATCATATCCGTAAAACCGGTACAGCCCTTCGAGCAGGAGCTGAATCTCCAGCCGTTCGCGCTCCTCTTCCACTTTTTCGTTGCGATCCCCCGAATCGAGTCCCTTATCTCTATCCATATCAACGAACTGCCCCTCTGGGCGGGTGCCCTTTATTTCTCTTCGTTGTACTATTCACCGATTATTTGCACAGCCAAACTCTCATTAGCGAAAGCAGCTGTTCCGTATGAACCGGCTTCGTAATATAGTCGGATGCGCCCGCCCGGATGCATTTCTCGCGGTCCTCCTTCATCGCCTTCGCCGTCAGCGCGATGATCGGCAGCTTATCGAACTGTTCGTCCGAGCGAATCGCCTGCATGGCTTCATAACCGTCCATCTCCGGCATCATGATGTCCATCAGCACGAGATCGAAGCCCGGCTCCCGCTCCAGCAGCTCCAGCGCCTGCCGACCCGTCTCTGCGAAGGCCACCTGCATGCCGAGGCCTTCCAGCAGATTGGACAGCGCGAACACGTTGCGAATGTCGTCGTCCACCAGCAGCACCTTCCGGCCCGAGAAGACCGCTTCGATGCTGTGCAGCTTTTGCAGCAGCTGCTTCTTCTCGTCCGGCAGCCGTTCTTCTACCCGGTGAAGGAACAAAGCCGTCTCGTCGAGAAGCCGCTCCGGCGATTTCACGTCTTTGATGATGATCGATTCGGCATACTTTTTCAGTCGCAGCTGCTCGTCTTTGCCGAGCGTCGTGCCCGTATACAGGATGATCGGGATGCGGCGCAGCGTTTCGTCCGCCTTGATCCGGTCAAGCAATTCGTAGATCGGTATATCGGTCAGCGCGTAATCGAGCACTATGCAGTCGTACAGCTGCTCCGCCAATCGCGCAAGCGCCTCTTCCCCGCCGGCCGCCGCCGTAATGCTGACGTCGTCGTGCGCGATCAGCTCGGTCAGTCGGTTGCGCTGCGCTTCGTCCGGCTGGACGATCAGCAGATTTCCGATGCTCCGGTCGACAAACTTCTGGATATGCACGAACGCCTCCTCCAGGCCTTCTCTGCTCGTCGGCTTCTGCAGCCAGGCGATCGCTCCGAGCGCGAGCCCCTGATGGATTTCGTCGACCACCGAGATGACATGGACCGGAATGTGCCGGGTAGCTGCATTGTTCTTGAGCTGCACAAGCACGGACCAGCCGTCGACGACCGGCAGCTGCATATCGAGCAGAATCGCGTCCGGCAGCCGCTCTTTGGCGAGCTGCAGCCCCGTATCGCCCTGCAGCGCGACGATCGCTTTGAAGCCGCGGCCCCGTGCCATATCGAGCAGGATCGTTGCAAAATGCGGGTCATCCTCGATGATGAGCAGCACCTTGTCGCCCTCGCCCACCGCATCGCGGTCATCGGCAATGGAGACGCTCTTCCCGGCGGAAGGCGTCGTGCCGGGAAGGGCCAGCGACCGCTCGTGCCGAGCCTGCGCTGCCTCCATCGGCCGCGGCTCGACAGCCGGCGGAAGCTGCACGAGCGCCGTCGCCGCCTCGCGCGACGCAGGACCATAGCTCATCGGCAGCCACAGCGTGAACACGCTGCCTCGGCCTTCTTCGCTCGCCAGCTCGATCGTGCCGCCCATGAGCGAGGCGAGCTGACGGCTGACCGACAGCCCGAGGCCGGTTCCTCCGTATTTGCGGCTCGTCGTGCCGTCCGCCTGCTGGAACGCTTCGAAGATCATTTGCTGCTTCTCCGGCGGAATGCCGATCCCGGTATCCTCGACGGCGAACGCGACCATCGGCCGCGGATCGGACACATGCCGGACGACAAGGCGAACCTCGCCGTCAAGCGTAAACTTGAACGCGTTGGAGAGCATATTCTTCAATATTTGCATCAGACGGGAACTGTCCGTATGAATATGGAGCGGCACGCCTTCTTCGACCCGGATATCAAAGCCGAGCGCCTTGGACTGGGCAAGCGGCTCGAACGATTTGTTCACGTATTCGGCAATTTCCCCGATGCTGACCTGCTCCTGGCGAATATCCATCCGCCCCGATTCGACCTTCGCCATGTCCAGCACATCGTCGATCAGTTTGAGCAGATCGCAGCCGGAAGAATAGATCGTATCGGCATATTCCACCTGCTTGTCAGTCAAATTGCCGTCCTTGTTCTCCTTCATCAACTGGGACAAGATCAGCAGGCTGTTGAGCGGCGTGCGGAGCTCATGCGACATGTTCGCCAAAAACTCGGACTTGTAGCGCGAAGCGATTGCCAGCTCCAGCGCATGCTTCTCAAGCGCTTCCTTCGCCATCTCGAGCTGGCCGTTGACTTCCTCCGTCTCCCGGATTTGCACCTCGAGCTCGGCCGTCTTCCGCATCAGGGCGTCGTTGGCCTGCTCCAGTTCTTCCTGCTGCCGCTGCAGCAGCTCCTCCGAAGCCTGGAGCACCTTCGTCTGCTCCTCCAGCTTCTCGTTGGACGCCTTCAGCTCATCCTGCTGCGACAGCAGCTCCTCGGACTGGCTTTGCAGCTCCTCGGTCAACGCCTGGTGAATGCGCAGCAGCTCTTCGTTATGCAGCCGGCTCTGCAGCGCATTGAGCAGCGTGCCGAATGTTTCGCTCATTTGGTGAATCAGCGTCTGCTCCAGCTCGGACAGCTGTTTCACCGAGACAAGCTCGAACACGCCCAGCACATCGTCGCTGTATAGAACCGGCTGCAGCGTCAGGGTGAGCGGCTCGATCTCGCCGAAGGCAGAACGAATGCCAGCATAGTCTCCGGCCGGAATCTCTACGCGAATCGGCTGCCCGTCCTTGGCGCATTGGCCCGCCAGGCCTTCGCCGATCCGGAATTGCGGTGCAGGATTCGCCTGCGTGTAAGCGTACGTTCCCGTAAGGTACAGCAGTTCCTCCCTCGCAGATTTCCTAACGACATAGAACGCGCCGCTTTGCGCGCCGACAATGCGGGCAAGCTCGCTAATAAAAATCGTCGTCATGGACTCGACCGAATCGGCCTCCTGCATCTGAAACCAGACGCTGGCCGACTTCGATTGGAGCCAGATCGTATCTTCGTTAATGCGCTGAAGCGCCTCTTCTTTCTTGCGCGTAGCGTGCAGGTCGTCCGCCAGCTGGCTGAACACTGCGCCGAGCCGTCCGAGCTCGTCACTGGAGTTCGTCTGATACCGGAACGCATTGGCCTCCCAGTCCCCGTTCGTAAAATGGCTCATCATCGCGGACAGCAGCGACAGCCCGCGCGTCATGCTGACGAGAATCCATAGAATGAGAGCCATTCCGATCAGCACGCCGGGGATGGTCAGGATCAGCACGTAATTCGTCGTCCGTTTATTGTCGCTGAGCGTGCTCGCGATCTCCTTATCCATCGCTTCTTCCTGATACACGCTGATCGCTGTCATGCTGCTGAGGAAATCTTCCAGCAGCACAGCGCCGGTCGTATTGCGAAGCGCGTTAGCCTCCTCCGGCTTTCCTTGTTGATGCAGGCTGACGGCTTGATCCTTGAATTCCAAATATTTTTTGCCGGCACTCATCAATTCGGAGGCCAGCCTCTTCTCTTCATTGTCTTGAAACAACGTTTCGATTTGACTCATTTGCGTCGTTACTTTTTTGCTCAGGCTGCGAATCGAATCGGAATTTTTTTTCTCGCTGTCGGCGCTCGCAGCCAGCAGCAAATTGCCGACGGCCCTTGTCAGATCGGCGGCATCGCTGCGCATCTGCCCCGTCAGCTTTACTTTTTGGTACCGGTTGTCGTAAATATCCCGAATGGAGGCGTCGCTGCTGGCCAACTGGTTCACACCAATAGCAGCAAGCACGAACAGCAGCACCAGCATGATGCCGAATCCCAGAATAAGCTTTGTTTTCATTTTCATATCGTCTTGGTTCACTCCCCGTACATGAAAAAACTCGGGCCGCTCCTTGCCTGCCCGGTCGCCGCCGGTCCCTCCGTCCTCTCCTCAGGTCGCCCGGATCAGCACCATGCAAATGTCGTCGCTCTGCTCCTCCCATGCTTGCGCGGGCAGCAGCTTGTCGACGAGAACGCCCGGGTCCTGCTCCTGGCTGATGCTGTCGCAGAGCCGACCGGCCAACACGTCGTATTCCGGCACCTCGTCCGGATGGTTATCGGGCAGTGGAATCGATTCGAGCAGTCCGTCGGTATACAGCGCGATGCGAATGGGCCGCTCGTACGTAAAGCTGCTGCTTACGATGTCCATTTGGTCGAAAAAGCCGACTGCGCAGCTTCCCTGATTGAGTAAAATCGGCGATTGTCCTTCCTCGAACAGCAATCCGGGCGGGTGTCCGGCGTTGACGTATTCAACTTTTTTATGCTTTGTATCAATGAGCAGGTAGATCGCCGTAAAGTAATAATTGACGGAAGGTTTCTTGCGGTTGAGCTGATTCATATAGCGGTTCAGCTCCGCGATGACGAACTCAGGAGAAACGAAGCGGATAATGGTGTCCTGCATCACCGAGGAGATGAACATGCACACAAGCGAAGATGAGATGCCGTGCCCCATCATATCGAGCAAAATAACGCCGTACCGGTCGTCATCGATCCGGTACCAGGCGTATAAATCCCCGGCCAGCTCCGAGGAAGGGTAGTAAGCGGCGCGAATGTCGAGCTGCTCCCTGTGAAGCGGCGGGCTGAGGACGCTGGACTGCACTTGCTTGGCCAGTTCCAGCTCGCCCCGCAGCCTTGTCTCGTATTCTTTATGCCAGTCTTTCTCGTACTTGAGCCGCAGCGCGGCGCGAATGCGTGCGATCAGCTCCACCTTATTGATCGGCTTCATGACATAATCGCTGGCGCCCGCCTCCAGCGCCTCCGCCAGCTTGATCGAATCCCCTACGGCCGTCACGATGATAACCGGAATATCCTTCAGCCGTTCATTCTGCTGGATGCGCCGGCATGCTTCGATGCCGTCCAGCTCGGGCATCATCATGTCCATCAAGATCAGATCGACCGGAATGCTGCCTGTCTCGGCATGCTCCTGAAGCCGGTCCAGCAAATCGCCGGCGGATGCGAATTTCCAGAACGAGTCATAACCCGCGCTCATTAATATTTTTTCGATCACGATCAGATTGATCGGATTGTCGTCTACAATCGCAATATTCATCCTTGTTGTCGCTCCCCGCTCTATCGGCTGTACGGTCGCGAAGACCGCCTGCGGTACGTGCCTATGTTTCATTATAACGGCTTTATCACCTTTATGTAACCGTAAAGACAGGACGATGAATCAGTTAAGCCGCATGGAACGGGCCGGAGAAAGATGGAAAAGACCCGGCGGCTCGCTCTGAGGTCCGTCAGGTCTTTTCCATTAAAAGCGATTAAAATCGATGTGCGCACGGGTCGCTCCGCGCAACGAATGCTGGCGCAGCCTCTTAAGCTTCGTCCCACAAGCGGCGCACATTGTCGAGGCCGAGTTTGGCGCCGGTCTTGCATTCTTCCATGCCTTCGAACTCGATGGACACGTAGCCGTCATAGCCGGATTGCTTGATAACGCTAAGCACCTGCCTCATCTCGATATCGCCGTGGCCGACGATCGCTCCGCGCAAGTAGTTGCCCGACGCCGTCTGAAACCAGCCGGTCCCCGGATTGCGGTCGAACGGGCGGCGGTAAAAGTCTTTAATATGCACCATCGAGGCGTAGGCGATATTTTTCCGCACCGCAGACACCGGGTCTTCATCCACGCACAGGAAGTTGCCGATGTCGAGCGTCGTCCGGAAATTATCGCGGTCTACAGCATGAATAAGCGCCTGCACGCGGTCGCTGGCTTGAATGTAATAACCATGGTTCTCCACGCTCGTGACGATGCCGTACTGAGCGGCGTAGTCGGCGATTTGCCTGCAAGCCGAGGCAAGCTTCGCGAGATCCTCGTGGAAGCGGGCAATCGAAGTGTCCTTGCGCGAAGCGACGTCGTGCCGCATCCGCTTGACGCCCAGAGCGTTCGCGATGTCAACCTCCCGCTTCACCCGCTCGATCTCCGCCTCGTATTCCTCTTGCGTATCTTTAATAAAATTGGCGCCGATCGCATAGTTGGAAACGTCGATGCCCGCAGCAGCCGCCTTTTCCCGAATGACATCGATCAGCTCGGGATTGTCGGTCAAGCTGAAGCCGAGCGGCACAATTTCAACATGCTCGCCTCCGTTCTCGGCGATCCAGTCAATGACCCCGGCGATATCCATTTCACCTGACCGCAGCGCGCGGACGAGACTGTAGGAGCTTAATCCGAGCTTCATGGGGACACAACCTCCTCGCGGGAACCATCGAACCGGATCTCGATGCCCTTCTCGGCGGATTCGTAAATGCCGCACAATATTTTCATAATCTCCAGGCCATCCTCTACCGGACTGATCGGCATACTGCCCGTTTGGCAGCAGTCGACGAAATGGTTGATCTCATTCTGAAACGCCGCCGTGACGTTCAGCGCTTTGTGATCGGTTTGCGGCACGACGTTCAGAATCGTATTGTGCTTCTCCGCGACGATTGTCACGGCAGGCTCCAGCTCGACGCCGCCCTTGTCGCCGAACAGCTTGACGACCGTCTCGTCCTGCTTCGCATGCAGCGTGAAGCTGACGTCGACCATAAGCGATGCGCCGTTCTCGAAACGAATAACCGCGTTGGCCATATCCTCCACCGTATTTTTGCTCGCATCGTAATCGGCCGCTTTATAGAAAGACAAGTTTTTGACATTAGAGCGATTGCCGAGCTTCCGGTATGTATTGCCCGTGATGGATGCCACTTTCGGCCGTCCCATTAAATACCAGCACAAGTCGATCACATGCACACCGATATCGATCAGCGGACCGCCGCCGGAACGGTCTTGATCCGCGAACCATCCGCCCGGATTGCCGAGCCGTCGGATGCTGCTCGCCTTGGCGAAATAAATGTCGCCAAGTTCGCCGTTCTCGATAAACTGCCGGATCAGCTGCGCATTGGCATCGTATCGGCGCACGAAGCCGACCTGCAGCAGCTTACCTGTCTCCCGCACCGCCTGCTGTACGTTCAGCGCTTCCTCCACCGTGCGGCACAGCGGCTTTTCGACCAGCACGTTTTTGCCGGCGCGCAGCGCGGCGATGCTGATCTCCGCATGGGTATTGTTCCAGGTGCAGATGCTGACGGCGTCCACGTCGGGATCGGCCAGCAGCTCATGATAATCGGTATACACTTTGGCTGCGCCGTATTTGGCAGCTTTGGCCTGTGCTCTCGCTTCATTCAAATCGCAGATCGCATAAATGACCGCTTGCGTGTTTTTCTGATAAGACTGCAGGTGATGCTCCGATATGGAGCCCGCCCCGATGACGCCAATATTCAATGTGCCCATGCAATAAGCCACCTCCGGGTAATATAAATTGAAAATGTACTATATCGTCAAATTACCACTACGCATGCGAGGATGGAATGCACGTTATGATCAGTTGTATGGACTATAGCGTCAAGGTGAAGCTTTTCTTGAAAAAGAAAACCCGCCGCCGGCAATAGCCGGATCGGCGGGTTCCACACACCGGCAGCATGCCGGACAGTCTACATCTTGTCTTCCAATACAAGAACGATTTCCTTGAGACGGGCTGCGTATTCCTTGATCTTCTCGTCATCGTAACGCAGGGACGGCCCCGACATGCTGATCCCCGCGACGACCTGCTTCTTCTTGTTCAGGATCGGCATCCCGACACATTTAATGCCGAATTCATGCTCCATATTGTCAATCGAATAACCGCGGGTCCGGATCTCCTCGATTTCCTGAAGCAGCATCTCGGGCTCCGTAATCGTGTGATCCGTGAACTTATTGAGTCCTTTGGCGATAATCGATTGCAGCACTTCCTCGGGCAAGTGCGCCAGCATGGCCTTGCCGATGCCGGTACAGTACAGCGGCGCTTTGACCCCAAGCATCGACCTTGTCGACAGCTGATGCTTCGGAGAGGAAGAGTCGAGATAGATGACTTCGCCCTCGTTCGGAATGCCCAGGTAGACGGTCTCGTTGGTGAAATCCGCCAGCTCCTGCATATACGGCAAGATGAGCTTGCGCAAATTGATATTGCTGGAGATGACATGCCCGAGCTCCAATATTTTCATGCCTAGCCTATACTTCTCGTTTTCCGGATTTTGCTCCAAATACCCGGCTTTAACGAACGTATCGACGATATTGTGGACGTTGCTTTTATACAATCCGAGCCTTTCGCTAATTTCGGTAATACCGAGTTCCGGCTGGTTGACGCTGAAACAATCCAGCACCCGAAGCGCTTTATATAACGACTTTACTTTAATTTCTTCCGGCATCGCTTTCGACCTCTTCACCTTATGATTGAACACTCGCATGTTCCTTATTGCATAACCAGGTTCCCGAAAAAAACTATATGTTATATCATAAGGGAGTCGATGTAATTTTACAACTCGTAATTTCGGAAGCCGATTACCATACACCGGCCGTTCACCCGGCGGCTTTCCGGCGAATGCCCCTTATCGTACTGCCTATCGCTTCCTAGGCAGTACGCTTTTTTTCATGGTATTCTAATAGGAACCGATACGGACGAAAGGAACATCAGGCCATGTCCTCGCAAATGGAAGATTGGACCGGACAGCCGGTCCGCATCGTCGAAAACCGCCATATTAGCAACCGGCCGACGCGCATCGTCGATCTGAAGGTCGATCCGAGCCGGCTCATGCTGAAGTCGCTGACGATTCTCAATGTCGGGCATATCCCGGAGCGAATTCATTACCGGGAGCATGCCCGGTTCGCCTACTGGGCGATCGTCTATATTGCCGAAGGCGCGGGCAGCTATCGGTATAATGACGGCGAGCCGCAGCAGGTGAGAAAAGGAAGCCTGTTTGTTTTATCCCCGGACGCCTCGTATCATTACGGTCCCGGCGCCGGGGAGTCGTGGGATGAGCATTACTTCACGATTCAAGGCGAGCGGATCAGTGAATGGCTGGAAACGGGGCTGATCGAGCCCGGCAAGGTCCAGCAGACATCCGGCGATCACCACGCCAAAATAAGCCGCATCGGCCTGCTCATGGCCAGCGGCATCCCGGGCCATATCGACCAAGCGGCGCTTCTGCTCGAATCGCTGCTGCTCGACCTTGCGTTAAGCGCCCGGCTGGCGCCGCATGCGGCGGAGGACGAGAGCAAGAACGCGCTCATGGAAGACATCGCCGCCTGCCTCTACCGGCCGTTTGACGCCAGGGCGCTATGCGAGAAGCATCACATCTCTGCCTCCACGCTCAGACGGTCGGTCGCCAAATATACCGGCTACCCGCTGAACGAATTCATACACCGGCTGAAGATCGCCGAAGCGAAAAACATCCTGCTCAACACCGGTCAGCCGGTCAAGGAAATCGCCTCCGCCTTAGGCTACGCCGATGCCTTCTACTTCTCCCGCCTGTTCAAGAAATTCGTCGGCGTCTCCCCCGACCACTATCGCCGCTCCCTGTAACCCCCCGCGGCCATGGCATGCTGTGCTATGGCCTTCTTCCCGCTCAAGCACGAGATTCGCCATAACGCACCGCTTCCTTGGATAAAAAGGCCCTAGCTGGGGAAAATGAAAAAAAAAGGAAGAGGCTGCGCCATGGACTTATTCAAGCGGATGAGCCGCATGTTATTTCGATCCCAGCGCCGGCATGCGGAGGCGAGAGAGACGGTTATCGCCGATGCGCAGATGCTGTCTTCGGATTTCCCGCATAATGTGAAGGTGCTCGAAGACCTTTTTGCGGAGTGCGCGGATCTGGTGTTCCACCGCTTTCAAGCGTTTCACAGCTTTCATGCCGTGCTCGTCTATTTCGAAGGCATGTCCAACAAGGAGCTGACGAATGAGCACATCATGGCGCCGCTGCTGCGGCCGCAGGAGAAGCCGGAGGAATCGGTCCGCACGGCGGTCCTGAATGCCATCTCCTCTTCCCAGGTCAAAGAACTCGTCACGTATGCCCATACGATCGAAGAGCTGCTGGTCGGCAACCCCGTGCTCCTCGTTCAAGGCAATCCGTATGCCGTCTCCATCGGCCTGGCCGATGTCAAGAAGCGCGCCATCGACGAACCAGTCGCCGAATCCGTCGTCCGCGGCCCCCGCGAAGGCTTCACGGAGGCGCTCAGCGTCAATACGACATTGATCCGCAAAACGATCAAAAGCCCGGCGCTCAAAATGAAATCGGTCAAAATTGGCCGCTACACGCAAACGCAAACGATGATTGCCTTTATGGACGGCATCGCCGATCCAGCCCTGATCGAGGAAGTCGAGAAACGCTTGCGCCGGATCGATATCGACGGTGTCCTGGAAAGCTCCTATATCGAGGAGCTGGTCGAGGACAACCCGTATTCGGTCTTTCCGCAGCTCATCTCGACGGAACGTCCCGATGTCGTCGTAGCCAATCTGCTGGAGGGACGCGCGGCCATTCTGGTGGACGGGACGCCGTTTGCTTTGGTGGCGCCCGTCACAATCTTCTCCTTGCTGCAGTCGCCTGAAGATTATTACGAGCGGTTCTGGTCAGGCTCAGTCATCCGATGGCTGCGCTATTTATTTTTTATGATCGCGCTCATCATTCCTTCGGCCTATGTCGCGATATTGACGTACCATCAGGAGATGATCCCGACGTCGCTGCTGCTCAGCGTGGCGAAATCGCGGGAAGAAATTCCGTTCCCGGCCCTTGTCGAAGCGCTCGTGATGGAAGTGACGTTCGAGGCGCTGCGCGAGGCGGGGGTTCGCCTGCCGAAGCAGGTCGGCGCCGCAGTTAGCATCGTCGGCGCGCTCGTAATCGGACAGGCCGCCATCTCCGCCGGACTCGTCTCCGCTCCGATGGTCATGGTCGTGGCGATCACCGGCATCGCCTCGTTCACGATTCCCCGGTATGCGCTGGGTATTTCCGTACGCATCCTGAGGTTTCCCCTCATGTTCTTGGCCGGGATGCTGGGGCTGCTCGGGCTAATGCTCGGACTCATTACGATATTCGTGCACTTGAGCGCGCTGCGCTCGTTCGGCGTTCCTTACTTGAGTCCGATGGCTCCGGCCAATCCGCGGATAGGCCGGGTGTTCTCCAAGCTGCCGCTCTGGACCCGCGACGCGCGTCCGGAACAGCTCGCTCCTCATAATTTGTACCGGCAGGCTCCCGGATTGAAGCCTGGACCGGAGCAAGGAAATGGATCATGATGCTCGAAAAAGGTAAAATATCCGCACTCCAAATGGGCATATTGATGTACCCGACGATCATGGCAACCGCCATCCTGGTCGTCCCTTCCATTACGTTCAGGCATGCGGAACGGGATATGTGGATCTCCCCGATCTGGGGCTCGGTGGTCGGCTTTGCGCTAACATTCATCACCTACCAGCTTCATAAGCTGTATCCCGGACAAAACCTGATTCAATACAGCGAGCAGGTTTTCGGAAAAATAGGGGGCAGAGTCTGCGGGCTGCTCTTTCTCCTGATGCAGCTGCATGATGCCGGGTTTGTGATCCGGGAATACGGTGAATTTGTCATCGGCAACTTCCTCTCGCGCACGCCGGTCGTCATGGTCATGGGCTGTCTGGTGGCCGTATGCGCCTTTGCCGTCCGCAGCGGCGTGGAAGTGATTGCCCGATGCGGGCAAGTATTCGTCCCGCTGTTCATTTTGCTGCTGGTGATGGTCATGCTGCTGCTGGGCCCGGAATATACGCCCCACAATATGATGCCCGTGCTGGAGAACGGGATCGGCCGATCCTTCCGGGGTGCGCTGGCGGTTCACAGCTGGTTTAGCGATTTCATGCTGCTTTCCTTTTTGCTGCCCGCTGTATCCGACGGGCAAAATGGGCGCAAATGGGGGCTCATCGCGGTCGTTTCCGTTATGCTGACGATGGTGACGACGAACATTGCCATTCTGATGCTGTTCGGCGACTTGACGGTCGCTTTCAACACCCCGTTCATGGTCGCTTCGCGTTATATCGGTCTGGCGGATTTCGTCGAGCATCTGGAGGCGATGACGATGGCCATCTGGGTGCTCGTCATCTTCGTCAAGATGTGCATCTACTATTATGTATTCGTGCTCGGCTCCGCCTGCTGGCTGCGGCTCGAAGACTATCGGCTTATCGTGTTTCCCGCCGGCATCTGCATCGTGGTGCTCGGCGTTTGGGCCGCTCCCAACATGCAGGAGATGTCGAGCTTCTTCGATTCGTCCGGATTATTGTACAGTTTAACCTTCAAAGGGCTGCTGCCTGCGCTGCTGTGCGCGGTAGCGCTAGTCCGGCACAAATTCCGCTCTCCGTCCGGTACCGGCGGCCGGCGGAATGGCAGCAGATGAGTCCGCAGAGGAGGATCATGCATATGACGCTAAGCGCCGCCGCAACCATGCTGAGACGGTTCTTGCTCGTTCCCGCCGCATCTTCCGTCCTGCTGCTGGCGGGCTGCTGGGATCGCACAGAGGTGAACGATTTGGCGATCATTATGGCCGCGGGATTGGACAAGCCGACGGATAGCACCGTCGAGCTGTCTGTTCAGGTGTTCGTGCCGAGAACGGCCGGCTCGGGAGGTGAAGATATCGCCTCCACCAGCAGCTCGGGCGGGACCGGGCAGACACTGGTCCGATCGGCGGAAGGCTATACGCTGGCCGACGCCATATCCAAGCTGCAGGAGAAGCTGCCGCGGCTCATCTTCTGGGGCCATGCCGAAATTTTCATTTTCGGCGAACAGATGGCCAGGGCCGGGCTGCGGGAACATATCGACTTCCTCACGAGGGCGCCCGGGCCCCGCGAACGCGCCAACCTGTTCATCAGCAAAGGGACGGCCAAAAGCATTCTGAGGCTTCTGCCGCCGCTGGAACGCAGCTCGGCTGAAGTGCTGAGGGAGCTTGCCCGCACGCAGACTGGACTCAGCATTACGATCAAAGAATATGCCCAGATGATGGTCGGAGGCTCCGATGCTTCGGTGCTGCCGTGGGTCGAGATCACCCCGGCCGACCCCGAATCGCCTCCGACGCAGACAATCGGATATATTAACGGCTCCGCCGTCTTGAAGAAGGACCGCATGGTCGGCTGGATCGACGACCGGCTGACCCGAGGGCTGCTCTGGCTTCGCAACGAGGTCAAGACAGCTACGGTCACCATCTCGCCCAAGGAAGCGAAGGGGCGCGTGTCGCTCTCCCTGCTGCGCGCCCGGTCGGAACTCGTCCCGCGGATTGAGAACGGCGTATGGAGCATGACGGTGAAGATCGAGACGGAGGATGATATTATTCAAAACACGACGAATCTGGATTTGTCCAAACCGGAGCTATCCCATAGTCTGGAGCGGCAGCTCGCCGAATCGATCGAAGCGCGCATCCGAGCCGCGCTCGTCAAACCGCAAAAGCAGTGGAACGCAGACATTTTCGATTTTGCCGACGCTTTTCGCAGAGCGTATCCGAAGGAGTGGAAGCAGTCCAAGGCGCGCTGGAACGAAATTTTTCCCGACGTCGAGGTCCGCATCGAATCCAAAGTGAAAGTTTTGCGCACCGGCTTATCCTCCTCAGGCGTAATCAGCCTGGAAAGAGAGCGGAGGACCGAATGAAATGGGGCTCCTTCATCGTAGTGACGCTGGTCGTGCTGTTCATCATTTTGTTTGAAAAGCCGCGGATGGCCCGGTATCCGGCCAAAGACAAGCTCGCCTTCGCCGTGCTGCTCGCCTTCGGCTGGGGCATAACGCTGCTGCTTGTCCTTTATCCCGAAGTGCCGGGTCCGACGGATGTGGTGGAGGCGATCTACAGGCCGCTGGGACGGCTTCTCCGATAAGAATCTGCCGCACGCACTGCCGGCTGTCAGCCAACTGTTGCTTATTTATCACTTTCCTTATTGCCGTGCAGGGGTTACACTGGAGATAACCTAACAGCGCCGGAACTCCTTTTGCTATCGGGGGGCCGGTTTTTTTTATCGAATTTTTACATAACTTTGAACTGACCATGAACCTGCATCGTCAAAAGGATTAGAGGTGGCCCCGTTGGAATCCGAAGCAAACTTCGAATATTTGAAATACTTGACGGAAACTTCCGATAAGAAGGCGATCGTATCGGAGCTCATGACCGCCTACGGAAAAGACGTATGGAACTACGCATATAGCATTACGCACAAGCGGGATCAGGCGGACGACATTACACAGGAAGTGTTTATTAAAGTGTTCCGCAACCTCTACACGTTTCGCAGCGAATCGTCCGTGAAGACATGGCTGCTCGCCATCACCCGCAACATGGCGCTCGATTACCGCCGTTCGGCATTTTTGCGCAGAGTGACGCTGGTCGGCTTCCTGCACACATCGGCTGAGCAAGGGAAGAGCACGTCCGGCGCGGAAGCGCAGGTCATGGAGAAGCTGGCCGTGGGCGACATGTGGAATTTGGTGATGAAGCTGCCCGCCAAGTATCGGGAGGTGCTTATTTTGTACGCGCATTACCAGCTGTCGATGAAGGAAATGGCCGAAGTGCTCGGTGTTAGCGAAGGAACGGTGAAATCGAGGCTTTTTCACGCACGAGGCAAAATTTCGAAGCTGAAGGAGAGTAAGTCCCGTGGATCCGATTGACAAGGAGCTTAAGGAAGGACTGTCCGACGGCCCGCTCGGACATCAGGACGCGTTTTCGGATAGCTTAAGAAAGCGAATCGAGAGAAGGATCGAGGAAAAGGTAAGACCGCGCCGCTCCCGAGCGCCCTGGTTCGCGGCAACATGCGTCGTGCTTGCGGCGGCGGCATGCTTGCTGGTAGGCGACTGGAACAGCCTGCTCCCTCATCCGGAGGTGAATCCGGCGATGGAAGCGGCCGAGCCTGTCGCGGACATTCAATATTATGCTGACGACCAGCAGGCCGTCCCGCTTCAATCCGCGCTGCTCATCGGGCTGCGCACGGACCAGCAAAGTCCGCAGATCGGCGAGCAATTCAGCACCTATCGGACGCTGCTGATCGCGCCGGAGCAGAACCGCCTGCAGACGATTGCCGAAGGTTCGGGCATTCTGATGCCGTACAAGATGAGCTTCTGGAAAATCGACAACGAGCGCCGCGAATCGGCGCATGAAGAATCACGCACGCTGTCCGCTTACTTGACGAACGGCAAGACGGCGACCCGCCAGCTCGTCGCTCCGCCGGTGAAGCCGCTTACGCAATCAGAGAAGCTGCTGTTTGCCGGAAACCGGTATATGGCCGTGGGGCAAACCGTAAACGACCGCTCGACGAAGGAGGCCGCCTCCAAGTACGAGTACGTCTGGGTGAAAGAGCTGGACCAGCTCGCAAACCGCAGCAAATCGAGCATGACGCCTTTGCGAGAGCCGCACGTCACGCTGCGCACCGTTTACGGCGCCGATACGGCCGATCCCGCGATGCGGAGGCTGCAGGCCGTCCTGCCCTCTCAGCCGGGCGAACCCGCTGCCCGCGAGCCGGCCGCGGCGGCTGCAGATACGACCGGAGAGAGCTGGACGATCACCCGTAGACAAGGGCGCTGGGTGCCGCAGGTGGCGGACTACGCCGTACAGCCATCCTCCAAGGAGCATCGCTATGAGCTTAAAGATTTCCCGGCCCCTCTGCCGGAAGCCGTCGTCTCGCACGACCGGCTTGTGGCCGATTGGCAGGAAATCAAGCGGCTGCGGCCAACGGCAAGCGATGCGTTCTCCTCGCCGACGGAAGATATGGTTGCCGTCGTGTCGGATCGTGACGTCGTCGTCTACCCGTACCAGAAACGGCTGATCGGGCAGCCCCTGCTGTCCTTCACTTTGGGCCGCAACGAGTCAGTCGTTATGGTGCAGTGGGCCGTCGGGGATTACGTCGAGCAGTGGAAGCAGCAAGCGAAGACGTATTTGGAAAACGAGTAGCTGCGATCACGGCCCGTAAGTGATATGGCCTTCGAACGACGGCTTCACGGGAACAATAAGAATATGCGTTTGTCCCGGTACGAGGGACACTTCACGGCCTTGATCGTAGTAGCGGATCGGGTCGTTTTCTTTGTCACGTTTCCAGACGACCCGCCGCATGACGCCCTGCTGAAACAGTATCGCGCTGCCTGTCCCGGTCAGCCGCACCTCCTGCCGGCCTTCGCTGTCGAGCACCCGGTGATCCGTTCCCATCACGATCACGTTCGCTGCCGCGAGCTGCTCGCTGTTGTTCAGATCGATATGCTTGACGCCGTTAATAAACCGTTTGTACAGGTGCGTCGCCGCATCGAATTGGTACGATACTTTATAGCTCTTAAGCAAGAAGGTGACATCGATCTTCGGCGCCTCCTCGTGATCCGCCGCCCCGGACTTCGCATCCGTTCCGGGCAGGCGGGTCTGGTCCGTGCCGAGCGTCTCCACCGCTCCGACGCCGGTGCTATCTTCGGCAAAACGGAATACCGCCGCGTCCGTCCCGCTCCGCTCCAGTCCGCGCTTGTCGGCGCCGGCCCGGATCTTGTCCAGGCTCGTGTACAAATTATGCGGCGCCTTACGGAACGACTCCCGCCAGAAGTACGGACCCGCATTCGTAATTTCGTCCAGATCGGGTATACGTTCCTGCGCCAGCTGCGCATAGGCGTCCGGGCTGCCGCCGGCATGCACCTGAATCGCGCCCAGCGCCTTGCCCAGCTCGATGAAATACGGCCGGATGCTTCGCACCGGTCCGATCGGTTCGGAGAAGCTGCGGCTCTGGAACACGGCGACCAGACGCGTAATCTCGCCTTCAGCCAAACTCTCGTATAGTAGATCCGCCTGGGACAGCCCGCTTTGCGGACGCGCCGACGGGTGGTTATTGACCATCACCATAACCGGACGGCTATCGGCCTTCTCCGGCAGCGCCAGCCCGGTCAGCGGCGCGCGGTACACGGGAGCAGGCGGCGGGGCCGGTTCCTGTGCGCGGCTAACCGGCTTCGCCGGCGGAGGCGTCTCGGCGGAAGGCTGCTCCGCCGCACCCGGCTTGGCCTGCTGGCAAGCCGCCGCCGTGCACGCCAAGCTGCTGGCCAGCAGCGCGAGCGCTCCACGCCTCTGCAGCTTGCGCCATAATGTTTTCCAGCTGTATCGTCTTCTCATCTGTCCAATCACCTCATCCTTGTGCATCTACTAATCTATATTCTAGCAAAGGAACAAATAGAAGTGGATTTCGATCCCCATGGCAGCATAACAAAAAAATGCCCTACACTCAGGGCATTTTTCACTTCCTATTCCATGGGCCGCAGACGAGAGCCTCCCGAAGCGGATTACCGTTCTCTCCACCGTCTCTTACTTGAATGGCCTACAGCTCGGCAAGCAGCCCGCGAATGTGCTGCGCGTACACCTTGAGCAGCTCTCTGGACTCATATTTCCCGCTGAAATCTTCCACGCCGAGGTATCCGTCATAACCAACCGCCTGCAAATCGCCGAGCACCTGCTTCCAATCGACGACCCCTTCGGCAATCGGCTCCCAGTACGAAGTCCATGCCTGCGAACCGTTCGTACGCAGCTCGGTTTTCTTATAGCCGGTGTTTTTGATATGCACATGCGCAAGGTAAGGCCCTAACAATTCAAGGCCCATGCGAAAATTTTCGTAGCCTTCGTGAATCATATTGCCCGGATCGAACAGAACGCCGAGGTGATTCGGGTCAAATCGGCTGACCAGACGGTGCGCCAGACCGGCGCTCGGCGCGATCGTCATATGATGGGTCTCGATCAAGCATTTGATGCCATACTGCTTCGCCAACTCCTCCACGCCGGCCAAGTACGTCACCGCGCGGTCGAACAGCTCGTTGTAGTGCTGCTGCCCATTATATCCGGGTACGCCGACACGAATCATTTTCGCTCCGAGCTTGCTCGCGGACTTCAGCGCCTGCTCCGTTTCGCCCAAATCGCAGGCGTTCAAGTAGGGCGTCAGGCTGAGCAGCTCCAGCCCGTTATCCCGGGTAATGCGAGCGAACCGTTCCAGCTCGGCGTCATCGGCCGCCGGATCGATCGTGCACAGATTGTTCCGCCAAAACGACGGCTTCTCGCTCTTCAAAGCCTCCGGCGTATCTTTATATCGCCATTCGATACCGTCCAGACCCGCTTCCTTCGCCGCCGCAGCCAACTCTTCCGGGGTCAGATCCGGCGTAACGACGCTGAATACCGACAATTTCATAGCGTTTCTTCCTCCGTTCCGGTATGTAATGAATAGTTGTCTCACTCCGATTATAACAGGCGGCGCTGCTCTGCGCATTAAAAATGTTCACGTGAACATAACAGCAGCCGGCGGCTTGTCCAGCAACGGCGCAAGCCGCGGCGGGCAGCTTGCGCCTTTCGCACCGTGCCTCAGCAGCTCCTCTATCGCGAGTGCATTCATGGCGTTAACCTGATCACTACATAATATGATCCAGCAGCCCTTCGTGCTCCCTTCTCCTCGTCCGCCATATCGTATATTGGGATGCGAAGCCGAAGCTATATTTTCGGAGGACGGCATCGTTATTCCCTGCTCAACTGAGCATCCAGCAATTCAAGCTCAAGGTGCCGTAGTGATATTGCTGATGCAGCAACTTCGCTTTGCGGCTGCCGTCGCACGCTCCCATGCTGACGAACAGCGGCAGCAGATGCTCGCGGCCGGGAACGGCATCCTGCGCATAGGGGGCCCGGCTCTCGTAATCGTACAAGCTTTCCAGATCCCATATCTGGATTTTCTCGTCCAGCCACCGATCGAACCGGACCGCCCAGCGCTCCGCTTTCCCGTGGCTCCAATTCATTTTGCGCAGGTTGCGCACCGTTCCGCCGCTGCCAATGATCATATAGTTGTTCTTCCGGAGCTCGTTGAGCGCCTTTCCGATCCGGTAGCTATCTTCCGGCACGGACCTCGGATTGATCGATGCCGTAATGACGGGAATATTCGCAGCCGGATACATGAGCGACAGCACCGTCCATCCGCCGTAATCGAGCCCTCGGCCGTCATCGATTTCGCAGCCCATCCCGTCGGAAGCCAGCAGCCGCTGCACATCATGCGCGAGAACGATGCTGCCTTGCGCCGGGTATTCGAACGCAGACAGTTCTTCGGGTAAGCCCCAGTCGTCTTTTAGCGTTGCAAGCTGCGGAGCGCCGGTTACCTTCTGAACGGAACTCGTCCATTGCGAACTGAACAGGACAATGCCCTTCGGCCGGGGAAGCCTTGCGCCGAGATACCCAAGAAATTTCGTAAACGCGTTAAGCTCTGTCACAAGATGCGGTACGCCATGCGACATAAAAAACGCCGGATACATCGCCATCGCCATGCCACCTCCTTCGCTAAACCGCCCAACCGTATCAATGCAGGGAATCCCACTCCCACGTATTATACGTTCCACAGCCGCGATCCCATGCCTGCCCCAACAGAAAAAAAGCAGCCCGAAGTGGGCTGCCCTCCATGCGTATTATAGATGCGGCTGAATCAAAGCTTCCAGATCGGCGAGCGGGCGGAAGCCGACGAACGTGCCGACGTCCTGTCCGTCCTTGAACAGCTTCAGCGTCGGAATGCTCATGACGCCGTATTGTCCGGCCGTCTCCGGATTATCGTCCACGTTGATTTTCGCGATCGTGACCGATTCGCCGAGCTTTTGGCTCAGCTCCTCCAGCACGGGCGCAATCATTTTGCAAGGACCGCACCAAGGAGCCCAGAAGTCAGCAAGCACAACACCCGATTTGATCGTTTCCGCAAAATTTGCATCTTGTACATTTACAATAGCCATGATACTCCACTCCTTATTTATAATATGTGCGTATTAATCGATATTCACGCGTTTGGTCTTCGGATTCGGGACGCTGCGAAGCGCCGGTCCTGGCCGGGAGCCTCTGGACGAAACGAACGACGCGATCGCCTGCTCGGCGCGAAGCTGCTCGAACCACGCCTGATCCCTGGTCATCAGCGCCAGATCGATCAGGCTGTACACATCCGCCGGCTCGACAGGCTCATAATCCGGAAGGCGTTCCAGCTTCGCGAGCCGGCCTTCCACCGTACGTCCGACGGCTTCCTCCCGGTCGCTCTGGGTCACGTAGATTTTAGCCATGCCGCCCAGATCGATCGATTCGACGTAACCGATAAATTTTTCGTCTTGCAACGAATTGCCTGTTACCCAATCCCCTTCAGCAATGCCGCTTCGCCATACATTCGCCATTTCGCTCACCCTCTTTGTTCAATATGGACAAGAACTGAAACTGAAATCATAACAGTTCATTTAAAAAAAATTACGCTTTCTCCTGCTGCGCCTCCCGAAGACGGTCCAGCACATGCTGTATTGTCAACTGACCGAAAAAAGTAAGCAGCTGCATTTCCGCTTCCGTAAAAATTTGCTCCATGACATCGGCCATGTTGCAAGCGATCATGCAATCCTGTTCCGCATCGCCGGAGCACCAGCCCGGTTTGATCGAGCCGATGGAGGTGGCCTTGTAAATCTCGGCCAGCGTGACCTTGCTCGGATCGCAGCATAGGATAAACCCTCCGCCGCTGCCTTCCTTCGTCGCCACATAGCCCAGCTTGCGCAGGCATCCCATCACTTTGCGCACGCGCGCCGGATGTGTGCTTACATTGTGAGCGATCATATCGCTAGTTGCCATATGATCCGGTCGATAAGCCAAAAGCACCAGACTGTGGACGGCAATCGTAAACTCGCTGTTCATCTCTGGTGTCTCCCTTCTTCCGGTTCGCTTACTGTAATTATATGCATTACAGTTGAATTTGTCAACAACCCTTTTCCTTCACAGCCGTGATCCCCTCCACCGAGGCGGCATGAACGCAGTAAGGAGCCGATTCTTCTTCAGAATCGACTCCTTGCCATTTCATTATAATAGTACATTCCCTATCGGGCAATCACACTTACGGTTTAACGTCGTATAGTTTGAACAAATCGTCCAGCATCAGATTAGCTGCCTTCACGCCGCCCGCCGTATTCCACGTCACATCATTTACTCTCACCAGCTTGTTGTTCTTGACGGCCTTGATGTTTTTCCAGATCGGGTCGTTGAGCCACTCCTGCTCCTGCTTCGTTCCCTTGCCATCGCCAGTTTCATACGTGAAGTAAAATATTCTGTCGGCTGCGTCAAGCTCAGGCAGACGCTCCTTGGAAATATCCTCGAACGCTTTCTCGTCGCTCTTCGGGTCGGAACGAGGGAAGCCGATCTGCTTGAAGATGACGCCGGAGAACATATCCCCGAAATAAAATCTGGTTTTGCCGCCCATGAACCGGACGACGGCCACTTTCTCCTGCTTGATCTTGTCTCCCGCTTTTTGCTTAAAGTCCTCGATGCGCTTGTCGAAAGCTCCGATAATTTTATCGCCTTCCGCTTTTTTGTTCAGCGCTTCGGCGTACAGTGCAAAGTTGCTTTTCCATTCACCGCGGAGCGTCTCCGAGAACACGGTCGGCGCGATTGCTTTGAGCTGATCGTACACTTTTTCCTGACGCATTTTATTGCCGAGAATCAGATCCGGCTTCAATGACGCGATCAGTTCCAGGTTCGGCTGCGATTCTTCGCCGACCACCTGCACGCCCTCCAAATCCGCCTTCAAATGGTCGTACCATGGATTTCCGGTGAAAGCTTTTACCGCACCGACCGGTTTGACGCCGAGCGCAAGCAGCGCTTCGGTTCCTTCATTCGTCAATATAACGACGCGCTTCGGGCTGGAAGGCACGTCGGACTCGCCCATCGCGTGTTTCACTTTGCGCGTCCCATCCGATTTAGCGGCATTCTGCCCGGCTCCGGCCGCTGCCTGCGGCGACGGATTACCCTGGGATGAACCGCAGGCGGTCAGCCATACCGACAGCATCATGACGATCGCTAAAAGCGCGGCCCCTTTCATACGCAGCATTCGATTCGATAACAACATTTAATGATTCCCCCTATGTATCGTACCGTCTATATGACGATCAATCGATGGTCTTGCTTTGAGAAGTATCCGCCGCGACCAACCGGCTGGAACTCCAATTGATAATGATTATCATTTACATCGATAATACTAAAGGCTCCGAAGGTTCTTGTCAACCCTAATTTATGAAGGGCTCTCTTCGCCCAAAATCTGCTGCAAAGGAAAGAGCCACCCTTCCGGATGGCCCTGATTGTTAACATCATAAATGATAGATCGAGTTAAGCTTTAACTCCATAAAATTGGAACAATTCGTCCAGCATCAGGTTGGCTGCTTTGACGCCGCCGGCCGTATTCCAGATCGCGTCGTTCACTTTGAACACCTTGTTGTTCTTAACGACCTTCAAGTTTTTCCACAGCGGATCGTTGAGCCATTCCTTCTCCTGCTGCGAACCTTTACCGTCGCCCGTTTCGTAAGTAAAGTAGAACATCATATCGGCGTCCGCTTCAGGCAGACGTTCCTTGTTGATTTCATCGGCGAATGTTTCCTTGCTCGGCGATACCGGGCGTTTGATGCCGATTTGGCTGAAAATAACTCCGGTAAACGTATCCTGCTTGTAAATACGGGTTTTGCCCGCCATGAAACGAACGACGGAAACCGTTTGGTTCAGTTTATCGCCCGCTTTTTGCTTGAAGTCCTCGATCCGTTTGTCGAATGCGGCGATGACCTTATCGCCTTCCGCCTTTTTGTTCAGCGCCTCGGCATACAGCTTGTAGTTCGTCTTCCATTCGCCGCGAAGCGTCTCCGAGAACACGGTCGGCGCGATCGCTTTGAGCTGCTCGTATACTTTCTCCTGGCGCATTTTGTTCCCGATGATCAGATCCGGCTTCAGCGAAGCGATCAGCTCCAGGTTCGGCTGCGACTCTTCGCCGAGTACTTGTACGCCCTGCATATCGGCTTTAATGTGGTCGTACCATGGGTTCCCCGTAAACGACTTCACCGCGCCGACCGGCTTCACGCCGAGCGACAGCAGCGCTTCAGTTCCTTCATTCGTCAAAATAACGACTTTCTTCGGGTTGACCGGCACATCGGTTTCACCCATCGCATGTTTGACTTTGCGCGTCCCTTCGGACGCTCCGGAAGCGGCCCCCGCTGCGGAGCCATTGCTTGGGGACGGCGTAGAGCCGCCTGGCGACGACCCGCAAGCGGTCAACCATACGGATAACATCATGACGACGGCAAGCAAAGCCGGCATCTTCCAACGAATTGCTAGAGAGTACATTGTTTCTTCATTCCTCCTATGTATGGTCCAGCCGCGATCGGGCATCGAACGAACTCATTTCTTGCCCAAGCATCGCGCTGCTATTGAAAATGATTATCAATCCCTTTGATATCGTAATGGCTCTTATGAACGTTGTCAACCATTATGTGATAATGATTATCAAATTCATTGACACCCGGATACCGTTCCCCTACAATTAGTTGTGAACATACAGATCAACTAAGTCGTGGAAGCAGGTTTATCTCTCATGCAAAGTGTTTTGCACTCCCGCTCCCTCAAATGGACAGGTTTGTTCGCGGCGATCCTGCTGCTTCTCGTCGCCATGGCGGGCAGCGTCATGCTCGGTGTTACGAATTATTCTTGGAGCACCGTTCTGTCGTCCTACACTGCATTTGACGGATCGAACAGTCATCTTATTATTCAAACATCTCGTGTTCCGCGCGCACTCATCGCCGCAATCGTCGGCGGCAGCCTTGCAGTCGCCGGGTCTCTGATGCAGGCGATCACGCGCAATCCGCTGGCATCGCCCAGCATTTTCGGCGTCAACGCGGGCGCGGCGTTCGCCATCGTGCTCGCTGTATCCTTTTTCGATATGTCCGGACTGACGGCGTTCACGTGGATCGCATTCACCGGTGCGGCGGTCAGTGCGGGAGGCGTATACTTCCTCGGCTCGATCGGCCGCGACGGCCTTACGCCGATCAAAATCACGCTGGCCGGCTCAGCGTTAACCGCATTCTTCTCCTCGCTGACGCAAGGCATCCTGCTCGGCAACGGCAAGGCGTTCGATCAGGTCTTGTTCTGGCTCGTCGGATCGGTAGCCGGCCGCACGATGGAGATGCTGCAGGCCGTATTGCCTTATATGGCGGTCGCCCTCGTGGCCGCGATGTTCCTCTCGCCTCATATTAATATAATGGCGCTTGGGGATGACGTCGCCAAAGGTCTTGGCCAGAAAACCATCCTTATTAAAGCGCTGGCCGCCGTCGTCATCGTTGCGCTGGCCGGCGGATCGGTAGCCGTCGCCGGGCCTGTCGTCTTCGTCGGCATCATCGTGCCGCACATGGCCCGGTTTCTGGTAGGCGGCGACTACCGCTGGATACTGCCTTATTGCGTCGTCTTGGGCGCACTGCTGCTTGTCAGCGCTGACCTCGGCGCGAGATTCATCGCGATGCCTAAGGAAGTGCCCGTCGGCGTGACGACAGCGCTGATCGGCGTTCCGTTCTTCGTCTACATCGCGCGCAAGGGGGGCCAGCAAAAATGACACGGAAATCAAGCCGCTACATCACGGTTCGCGGTCCCCGGTATTCTTTTCTTTTGAATCGCAAAACGCTGGCCGTCACATGCCTGCTCGCCTTGATCATGGCCGTTGTATTCATCGTCAGCACAGGCATCGGTAGCGTATTTATCAGCCCGAAGGAAGTCGTGCTTGCCATTATCGGCAAAGGCTCGGAGACGAGCAGCCTGATCATTCGCTCGCTGCGGCTGCCGCGGGAAGTGGCTGCGATTCTGGTCGGCGCCTCGCTGGCCGTTGCAGGGGCGATCCTACAAGGGGTTGTGCGCAACCCGCTCGCCTCTCCCGATACGATCGGCATGACGGGCGGCGCAACGCTCGGAGCCGTCTCGTTCTTCTTCTTTTTCTCGGAGACGACGAGCATTTCCTGGCTGCCGGTATGCGCCATCATCGGCGCTTTCGCCGCATCGACGATCGTTTACTTGCTCGCCTGGAAGCAGGGCGGCATCACGCCGCTCCGTCTGGTGCTGATCGGCATCGGCTTCTCGGCGGCTACCAGTTCGCTGTCTTACATGATGATGATCTCGGGACCGATCATTCTTGCCAATCAGTCGCTCACGTTTATGACCGGAAGCATATACGGCGTCTCCTGGGAAAAAGACGTGCTGCCGCTGCTGCCGTGGGTGCTCATCCTGCTGCCGCTCGTCTTCCTGATGGCCAGGCAGCTCGACAACCAGGAGCTCGGCGACGACGTAGCCCGCGGCGTCGGCAGCAAAGTCGAGAAGGAACGGTGGATTCTCCTGCTGCTCAGCGTCGCCTTGGCCGGCGCGGCGGTTGCCATCGGCGGCGCCATCGGCTTCATCAGTCTGATGGCCCCTCATATGGCGCGCAAGCTGGTCGGCCCCGCCTTCGGCGGGCTGCTGCCCGTCTCCGCCTTGATCGGCGCCATTGTGCTGCTGCTGGCCGATCTGGCCGGACGCGCCTTGATCCCGCCGCTGGATATTCCGGCCGGGGTCTTCACCGCGGCGATCGGCGCGCCGTTCTTCGTTTACTTGCTGTATCGCAGCCGAAATCGGACGTAATCATTTGTCATTTGTCTACAGCCTATTTGAACCGGGGAGGACTTCCACATGAATTTGCAATGCGCAGACTGCCACTCGATCCGTTCCAACGGATTATGCCTCCGTTACGGAGAAACGACGATATTTCAAGAGCTCAACCTCTGCATTCCTCAAGGAAAGGTGACCGTGTTCATCGGCAGCAACGGCTGCGGCAAGTCGACGCTGCTGCGGTCGCTCGCCCGGCTGCTGAAGCCTCACAGCGGGGAAATCATTTTGGACGGCAGCGATATTTCGTCTCTCTCCACCAAAGATGTTGCGCGTCGGCTTGCAATTTTGCCGCAGGGTCCATCGGCCCCGGAAGGCCTCACGGTGCTTCAACTGGTTAAGCAGGGCCGTTATCCTTATCAGAACTGGCTGCAACAGTGGTCCGAGAAAGATGAGCGGATGGTCCGCAAAGCGCTGGAGCTGACCCATATGACCGATCTTGCGGAGCGCTCCGTCGATTCGCTCTCCGGCGGGCAGCGGCAGCGCGCCTGGATCGCCATGACGCTGGCGCAGGAGACGCCGACGATTCTGCTCGATGAGCCTACGACCTACCTCGACTTGGCTCACCAGATCGAAGTACTCGATCTGCTGCATGAGCTGAACGTTCACGAGAACCGCACGATCGTCATGGTGCTTCACGACATCAATCTGGCTTGCCGCTATGCGCATAACATTGTCGCGGTCAAAGATCGCAAAGTGTGGTCCGAAGGCCCGCCGAGCGATGTCGTAACGGAGAAGCTGATCCGCGAAGTATTCGATCTGGAATGCCGGGTCATTGAAGACCCGCTGTTCTTTACACCGATGGTCGTGCCTTACGGCAAAGGCAAAACGCCAGTTCAGGCGCCAGCCGCTTCGGTCGTAAGCAAAGCCGCTGCAATCTAGGCCATTGCCCGCATAGTAGTTCATTCAACCGCCTCCCCTCTCGTATTGAGGGATATGGCGGTTTTTTGGTGTGTGCTGGTTCCACTACCTAAAATGAGGCTGACACAATATAAAAACCAGTGGCCGTCTTGGAATGGAACCTAGACTACCGCTGGTTTTTTGAATTAATGAACGTCCCCGGATGAAATCCCGCGAATTCATAAGTTTGGGTAAGGAAATTGAATCATTTCGAGGGAGTTCACCTCAATGTCAAAATCCCTCAGCTGCCCGTTTCTTGTGTAAATGATAATTTTTTTACACTCTTCTCTTGCTCTCGCTGTTCCTTTTTCATTGAGGAACCAATTTTCTCTTTTTGTGTTCTGGTCATCAACTGGACAAAATGTATAAGTGATTGAATCAGGCAAATATGTCTTCATGGTCATAAAAGCACGCCGCATGTGGTATGTCGTTGTAACGATTAAAATTCGCCGAACTGTTGCTAACCCGATGCTATCCTCCAATATTTTAGAAGAAAACAATACATTATCTCGTGTATTTGTCGATAACGGTTCAACCAAGATATCCTCTTCTGAAACTCCTTGTCTTCTGGCTTCTTCACCCATCACTTTTGCTTCTACATCATGTTGATCGTCCCACTTTACCCCGCCAGAAAACAAAATTTTGGGCGCTCGCTTCTCCTTGTATAGTTGAATTGCTTTAGGAACCCTGTACTTTAAACTTTTTTTGCTTCCAAATACAAAAATGATATCGCCGATATTCCCGTCATCAGCTACATTATTAAACAATATCGAATCAATATGATTTCGAGGAAGGTTGTCGTAATCAAAGTCTGAAATATACAGCTTCATCACTCCCGTTCAAAACTATCCAGCAATTAATTATGAAAACATTCGATAATTCCTCTATGAAGCTAATCCTACTATTTTCTCCCAACGAACCGTGGGTGGCAGCTCCCGGATCTCCAGCTGTCTGCTAATGCTGAGAGGTTGGATTTCAAGGGTTTGTTCGGCAAAAACATAAGAAAAGTGGAGGACAGCCGCCCCTTCGGCAAGCTTAATGATATCAAAATTGTTCAAGGGATACGGAGTGTGCGGTGTCAATCGTAACCCGTTGATCTCGGTTCCGTTACGGCTTCCCAAATCGTAGATCACCGCCTTTTCTTGCTCCTTGCGGATAACGAAATGCTGATGGGAAATAAATGCGTTCGTAAAGGCCATATCCGGATTCAAATGATTGGATATCCGGCCGACCCAAGTTTCATCCATGCTCAGATTCACGCAGGTGCCCGATTGGTAAGGCTCACCGCGAGTGACGTACAGGAATGCAAAAATATCCAACTCCACACCCTCTTTTTGCGATGGCAGGCTGCCACCGTATCTGATGATGAATTATTTAGCGTCTCGCCCACTTTTTGAATCTTACTTTTGGGACAGACTCTTTTTATTCTCATCGCCTTCATATGATTCTTACAAGCTAAAGTAAACCAAATATCCCAAATTCATGCAACCCGAAAAATGCTAAGTAATGATTTTCAATGGATCCTGTCCGTTACTTTAATGAACGTCAAAAGGAGCTGTCCAGTGGGAGCAGCTCCGCGCTATTCATATCGTCATGGATATGTTATTGAAATTTAATTTCCAATTATTTTCCTAAATTAGATTGATTTTTAAAAAACTATTTTCTGAATTCGACCTGCATCGGCGTTGGGTCAATTTGCAAGGATGGATTGATCCCCCATCTCCAAAGTGTTCCATCTTTCTTAATGGCCGATTCCAAAGAGCCATAATCGGCGCCCACGCTATAACTGTCATTGGTAGTTACGGAGACGACATCGGTCAAACCGGCCACCCGGCTAAACTCTCTCCATTCCGTAGGCGGTTGTTTACCAAGTGCCTCCACTTTCGTGACGAAAGATCCCCACTGCCAAACGGTACCGTCTTTCTTTACGAAAAGCGCATGATCACCGGTATTGCCCCAGTCCACAATGTCTGTAATTTTCTCCACCTTAGCAGGTTCAGCACTTTGTGGATTCCGCCAGTGGTCGTAGTCTTTTCCATTGGCTAACTTACCATAGCCCCAGATCCAGAAGGAACCGTCTTTACTTAGTGCGGAATCTCTCCGAATCTGTACGATATCGTGCAATTCTTTGATTTGTACAGCCGGTGCAGTACGGATGTTATTGAATATATCTATATTATCAACACCACCTCGATTACCTGTGTCGATATACCATACCGTTCCATCATCTTTCAAAAAAGTAATCCCCTTCGATCCGAAGGCAAAATCCTTTACATGGTCAATTCCGTTCACAACAGAAGTCTCGGGATTAAAGTTGAAAGTCGGACTGTCCCTAAGCCAGCGGGGAATCGCCCCGAAGGTCCAAACCTTACCGGTGGCATCAAGAGCAATGCCTATCATAGCTCCTAACTCTTCAGCCTTAACAATATGCTCAATATGCTTCAGGACAGGGAATTGCTCTTCCCTCATGGAGGGTACCTGTTGGCTAATGTTCATCCGTTCCTCGTCTGAAGTGTCTTCTTCGATCGTCCATACGGTCCCATCCGCTTTCAAGCCAAATTGCATATTGCTCGAAGATATGCTTACATATCGATCCAGGTCTTTAGCCTTTACCATCGGTTTAGAATAGAAGTTGTCTTTGACCGTAATGGTATGCATAGCTGGAATCCACACATTCCCTTGATCGTCAAGAGCCAAAAGATTCGCCGCCTGCGCAATCTTCGGCTCGCCACCGGTGGTTGCACGAGCAGTTTGCGGGGGCTGAATCAATAGCGTACTCACTGCTAAAGCAACCGATGCTGTCATCAACCATTTCTTTGACCATGATTTCATGTTCATTGATTTTACCTCCTAAATGTATATTTAATTGGAAATTTTAGTAAATATCCACATCAATAGACGATCCACACGATAGAAATGTTGCATATATTTTACAATATAATGACCGATTCGAATTGTGTCGCATTCTAATTAGCTTGGGTTATTCAATTTCAATTCCTGCAGCTTTATCCTGCTTCTTGCAACTGCCGCGACGAATCTGATGCGCTATCACGACTCTAGTACTATACAAAGCCTGTCAGAATAGTTAAAATCATGCTGAGGGGGTGTTGAAAATCGATTTAGAAGGCTTTTTATTTGGGAGTATGTTAGTACTGGCACTATCCATATCGATAGGTTATGTGATTTATAAAGTTATGAAAATTCATAATCGATCCACTTTAATAATACAATCGCTTGGATTGGGATTTATTTTATTTGCAGTTGCATCCGTGGTATCGCTTTTCATATTCACCGATGCATTAAATTTAGTATTTGTCTGGATCATATACGTTTTAGCTTACATATTAAGTAGTTTAATAAACGTTTTGATCATCGTTTTTAAGAAGCGTTCTGCAATTCAGTCAGCATTAGACAGCAACCGTCTTTAGTTACCTCTGTTGAGAATGTTGACGGGATCGTTGTCACGATTTGTAATAGCCTTTTACCGTAACGCGGCTTCCGGTCCACGCCGGCGGCCGCATTTTAGTTTAATAGGCTATCGTTACCATCGTACTATGAGTTCAATCTTCTTTACGAATAGGCACTTTTGTTCCATCCTGTTTATATATCACACCTTCTGGAATTACGCCTCTTGGGTTACTTAGCGGATATATCATCGAACCCCTGCCTATAATAGTGCCCGGGTTTACCACCGCATTGCATCCGATTTCAACTTCGTCACCAACAATCGCGCCGAACTTCATCAAACCCGTAGCAATGGTTTCTTCGGGGGACAACTTGATCGACACTTCCGTTTTGTTAGACTTCATATTAGATAGGATAGCGCCTGCTCCCATATGCGATTTGTATCCCATGATGGAATCACCAACATAGTTAAAGTGCGGCGCTTGTACTTTATCAAACAAAATTGCATTTTTCAATTCAGTTGAGTTGCCCACAACTGCATCACTACCGATAATTACGTTCTCCCTGATGTACGCACAATGTCTTAGATGTGCGTTTGCACCAACAATACAAGGCCCTACAATATTCACGGTCTTATCGATTTTCGCAGTTGAATGGACCCATATCCCCTTTTCCATTTCGTTGTATTCCGTCCCTAAAGATTGTACAACTTCATGAAATCGGTTCTTTAAATCGCGAATCACCACCCAGGGATAAGCCGTATTAAACAAATGCTTTGCTTGTGTATGTTCAATATTCAAATAATGTTCAAACTGTAATTTCTTCATCTACACGACTCCCCGCATCCAATTTTTACAACTCCATTCGGTTCCTACCATAGTACGCAAACCGATCAATAAAAAAGTGATCCTATTCAATTACATCACGCCACAACCAAATGATACCATAATATGGATATATATACTCCATTATCCTGTCCGTTACTTCCCTGCTTCGTGTAGTTTTGCCAGCTCATCTGATAGACTTTGGAAGCGATCGGCGAACCATTGGGTAATAATAACTGCAACGCAGGGAATGCTAGCTAGCAACGACAGGAGACTGGAGGCATTCGCTGCTATGGATCATCTACAACGGTTCCTCGAACACTACGGACTTTCCGCCATTCTTGTGATCGGCGCGCTTCTCGCCATCTACATCGTATATAAGAATTGGGATAAAATCGTGATCAAAGGCAGCGGGCGCAAATAACCCCGCTTGCCGCAAACAAAAAAGCAGGCGGGAGAGGAACGAAACGTTCCTCCCTGCCTGCTTGGCTTGCGCTTATAACAGCAATGTTTGCCTATGTCACGCTATACAAGCGCTTTTTTGGCGATATCCGAGCGGTAATGCTTCCCTTGAAAACGAATACGGTCCGCCTCCGCATACGCCTTAGCCCGCGCTTCCGCGATGTCTTTGCCCAGCGCGGTAACGCCGAGCACGCGACCGCCGTTCGTGACGATAGCGCCGTCCTTTACAGCCGTACCGGCGTGGAAGACGATGGCGTCCTGCACCTGGTCGAGCCCTTCGATCGGCAGTCCTTTCGGGTAGGGACCCGGATAGCCTTCGGACGCGAGAATGACGCATACGGCCGCCTCGTCGCTCCACTCGATGTTCATTTGATCAAGCCGTCCGTTAACAGCGGCAAGGAAAATATCGAGCAGATCGGTCTTCAGCCGCGGCAGCACAACCTGCGTTTCCGGGTCGCCGAAGCGAGCATTGAACTCGATCGTTTTCGGTCCGTTCGGCGTGAGCATGAGACCAGCGAACAGCACGCCACGGAACGGCCGGCCTTCCGCGACCATTGCTTTCGCCGTTGGCTTGATGATCGTTTCGATCGATTCCTCGATCACCGATTGCGGAATATGCGGCAGCGGTGTGTACGTGCCCATGCCGCCGGTATTCGGTCCTTTGTCGCCGTCGAACACGGCCTTGTGGTCCTGCGCAGGCACCATCGGGCATACCGTCTCGCCGTCGACGAAGGAGAGAATCGACATTTCCTGTCCCGTCAAAAATTCCTCGATGACAACCTGATTGCCGGAATCGCCGAAAACCTTCGCTACCATGATCTCATGCAGCGCTTGTTCCGCCTCTTCGAGCGTCTGGGCGACGACGACGCCTTTGCCCGCGGCAAGCCCGTCCGCTTTAATGACGATCGGCGCCTGCTGCTTGCGCAAATACGCAACAGCCTCGTCGTAACTCTCGAACGACTCGTAAGCGGCCGTAGGGATATTGTATTTTTTCAGCAGCTGCTTCGTGAACACTTTGCTGCCTTCGATGATCGCCGCATTTTGACGTGGGCCGAATACGGTAATGTTCTTGCCCTCCAGATGATCGACGATGCCTTCCGACAACGGGTCATCCGGACCGATGACGACCAGATCGATCGTATGATCGAGCGCGAACTGCGCGATCTCTTCGAATTGATTCACCTGAATCGGCACACATTCCGCGACCGATGCAATGCCGCCGTTGCCCGGCGCGCAGTACAGCTCCTGGACCTTCGGGCTTTTGCGCAATGCCCAGCAAATCGCATGCTCGCGGCCGCCGCCGCCTACAACCAATATCCGCACTTGTTCAGCTCCCCCTAATCCTTGTTTACGACAAGCAGCTCTGCCGCCCCGTCGGTCAGACGGATCGTTTTGACCAGCAGCGCAATTTTATTCTCATCGTTCAGCGCGTTCCAGTACGTATCCGCGATTTGCCGCGCATCGTCGAACAGCGGCACGAGCGCCGGCTCGCCTTGAAACGACGGCAGCGGGTTTCCATCTCCCGCATACGTGTGGATGCAATGTCCGAGGCCGGGCAGCGCCTTCTCGTACGAATACGTGTGACGCAGCGTCTGATCCTCGGTGTTGGCGCTCGACTTCAAGATCGACAGCTTGTACGCAAACTGCTCATCGCGCAGGTCGACAATGCCGCTGATGCGCGGCGTAAAGTTCGGTGCGTCCGGCTCATACGTCCGGGTCGCCAGCGCCGACTCGAATGAACCGCCGGCTTGCAGCGCTTCATGAATCGTGTCGGTCTGATCGCCATTCGTTACGATATGGGCGCCGTTCACATGCTTCACCGGATAATAAATAATTAAGGACGGGTCCGTCAGCTTGGCCGGGTCTTTTGCTTCCGTGCGCAGGAAGCCGTTCGCTTCCTCAATGAATACCCGGTTGCGGCTGTTCTCGCTCCGGCCCATAATCCAATACACTTGCACGAGGCGCGTGCCATCCGGCGTTAAGCCGATAATGATGCCGCGTCCCGGATATACGTTATCCTGCAGGCTGTTCAAATATTGTTCCGCTTGCGCGGCTCTCGTCGTCACAGGTTGTCTCCCCCTCGAATTATGTTGACAACTGACACTTGCGATGCATAGTGTATCAGTTGCAACGTTAGTGATGGAACAAACGCACGCCGGAATACACCATCACCATGCCGTAATCGTTCGCGGCTTGGACGACTTCCTCGTCGCGCATGGAGCTGCCCGCCTGGACAACATATTTGACGCCGCTGCGGCTGGCGCGGTCCAGGTTGTCCCGGAACGGCAGAAACGCATCCGAGCCATAGGAAACGCCTTGCAGCTTGCTCAGCCAGTCGTGCTTCTGCTCGCGAGTCAGCTTGGCCGGCACTTCGTCGAAGCAGGCTTCCCATGCCGCTTGCTCCACCGGTGTAAGCTCCTCTTCGAGCCACAAATCGATGGCATTGTTTTGCTCCGCGCGGGACAAGCCTTGACGGAACTTCATACCGAGCGCGGCCGGATGCTGGCGAAGGAACCAGCGGTCGGCTTTGTCGCCGGCCAGACGCGTACAGTGAATGCGGGACTGTTGACCGGCGCCGATGCCGATCGTCTGTCCGTCGAGCGTATAGCAGATGGAGTTGGATTGCGTATATTTCAGCGTGACGAGTGCGATGAGCATATCCCGCTTCGCATTATCCGGCAGTTCTTTGTTTTCGGTGACGATTTTCTCCAGCGCGCTGGCGTCGATAACCGCATCATTGCGCTCCTGCTGAAAAGACAGGCCGAACAGAGTGCGGGTTTCGACCGGGTCCGCTACGTAGTCCGGGTCGATTTGCAGAATAAGGTATCCGCCGTTCTTCTTCGCCTTCAAAATCTCCAGCGCTTCGTCCGTATACCCCGGCGCCACGACCAGATCGGATACTTCGCGCTTCAGCAGCTGCGCCGTCGAAGCGTCAACGACATCGCTGAGCGCCGCGGCGTCGCCAAACGAAGACATACGGTCGGCGCCTCTTGCCCGCGCGTAAGCGGTCGCCAGCGGCGACAACTCGAGCCCTTCCACGAAGTAAGCTTTCTTCAGCTCCGGCGTCAACGGCGCGGCTACAGCGGCTCCTGCGGGGCTGACGTGCTTGAACGATGCGGCCGCCGGCAGTCCGGTTGCGCGGCGCAGCTCGCGCGCAAGCTGGAAGCCGTTAAGCGCGTCAAGCAGATTGATGAACCCTGGATCGCCGTTCAGCACTTTGATCGGCAGCGGGCCGTCGCTCCACAGTTTGGCTTGCTTTTGATGCGGGTTCATGCCGTAACGAAGCTCGATGACGTTCGTTTGGTTCGCAGTCTGGCTCATTGTACGATCATCCCATCTTTCGTTTTAGGTTGAGCCGCTTGCTTCAGGTCGATTGCGCCTTCGGCAATGGCTTGAATGACTTGCGGGTACAGCACATGTTCGATCGGATGTATTTTTTCGCTTAACGATTGCTCCGTATCGTCCGGCTCCACGTTGACGGCGCGCTGGGCGAGGACCGGCCCGCTGTCGAGGCCGCCGTCCACCAGATGAACGGTGACGCCGGTGATTTTCACGCCATGCTCAAGTGCCTGGCGAACGGCGTGAAGACCGGGGAAGGAAGGCAGCAGCGACGGATGAATGTTGATCATACGTCCCCAATACGCATCGACTAGCACGCTCGTGATGATCCGCATGTAACCGGCCAGCACGACGAGCTCGACTCCCTTTTCCTGCAGCAGCGCCAATATTTCTTGCTCATACGCTTCGCGGGAAGCATAGTCTTTCGGTTTGAACGTATGGGCCGGCACGCCGGCTTTCTGAGCACGTTCGACCACTTCGGCTTGCGGCCGGTCGCAGACAAGCAGCTCGATGCGCGCATCGAGCCGTCCTTCCTGTACTGCATTTACGATCGCCTGGAAGTTGCTCCCGCTCCCGGAAGCAAAAACGGCGATGCGCAGCGGCTTCGTTGTCATACAACCGCCCCGTTAAACGTGACGATGCGCTCTCCGTCGGTAATGCGGCCAAGCGTATATGCCTTCTCGCCCTGCTGTGCGAACAGCTCGACAGCCTTCGCCGCGTCTTCCTCGGCTACAACGACGACCATCCCGATGCCCATGTTGAACGTACGGAACATGTCGTTGTTGCTGATGCCGCCTTCACGCTGCATCAGCTCGAAGATCGGCAGAATCGGCCAAGAGCCGTAGTCGATTTGAGCGTTGACGCTGTCCGGAAGCACGCGCGGAATATTCTCAAGGAAACCGCCGCCCGTAATGTGCGCCATTCCCTTGATTCCCACCTGCTCCAGAACGGCAAGCACCGGCTTCACATACAGCTTCGTCGGTGCAAGCAGCACGTCGCCCAGACGTGCGCCGAGGGCGTCGATGTGGTCGTGCAGGCCGTAGCCTTTTTCCTCAAGCAGCAGCTTGCGGACGAGCGAGAACCCATTGCTGTGCACGCCGCTGGAGGCCAGACCGAGCACAACGTCGCCCGGACGAATCGTGGAGCCGTCAATGATCTTCTTCTTGTCAACGATGCCGACGGTAAAGCCGGCGATATCGTATTCGCCTTCGCTGTACATGCCCGGCATTTCCGCCGTTTCGCCGCCGATCAGCGCGCAGCCCGATTGCACACAGCCGTCGCTGATGCCCTTGATGATCGCTTCGATCTTCTCCGGCACGACTTTGTCGCAAGCCAAATAATCGAGGAAGAACAGCGGCTCCGCGCCCTGCACCACAATATCGTTCACGCACATAGCGACGGCGTCGATGCCGATCGTATCGTGCTTATCCATCGCGAACGCGATTTTCAGCTTCGTGCCGACACCGTCGGTTCCGGAGACGAGCACAGGCTCCTCGTATTTGTCCTTGTTCAAGCCGAACAGCGCGCCGAAGCCGCCAAGATCGGTAAGCACCTCGGGACGGAACGTCGTTTTAACGTGTTTTTTCATGCGCTCTACCGCTTCGTTGCCGGCCGCGATATCGACTCCGGCTTTTTTATATGCATCGGACACTTGGTATTTCCTCCTCATATCGGGAGCTTTGAGCGAAGCTCAAAGTCTCTCTTCTTGTGGTTAAATTCGGTGTAGGCCAGTCTCATACGGTGATCGCTTGTACCTTACCCAAGACCCCGGGCGCATGCGGTCGGTCTGCGGTCTCTCTTGAAAATGAGTTCCATGAATCTTACCCATACGGTAAGAACTCATTTTCAAAGGAGCCGCGTACACGCTTCGACGGTCTCATGCCCCTCGCCATTCCGGTCTAAGCAGAACCGGGGTGAGTGCTTTACACTCGTCTAACCCCGCTTTGGTAAAAAGAAGGCGGTCGCTGTGCGCAGGCCGCCGTTATATCCCTTAATCGCAGCCGCAGCCGAGTGCCGCTTCATCCGGAACCGGCGTCGGGTAGCGATTGTCAAAACAGGCGGTACAGTAGCCGCGTGTCGCATCCGAAGTCGTGTGGCCGATCGCTGTCAGCAGCCCTTCCTTGCTGAGGAAATGCAGTGAATCGGCATTGATCGCCTGGCGAATTTCTTCGATCGATTTCACGGCAGCGATCAGCTCCGTACGGCTTGGCGTATCGATGCCGTAGAAGCACGGATTCGCGAACGGCGGGGAGCTGATTCGCATATGGACTTCCTTCGCTCCCGCTTCGCGGAGCAGATTAACGATCCGCAGCGATGTCGTGCCGCGTACGATCGAGTCGTCGATAATGACGACGCGCTTGCCGGCCACGATGCTGCGCACGGCGGACAGCTTCATCTTCACGCCCTGCTCGCGCAGCTCCTGGCTCGGCTGAATGAACGTCCGGCCAGTGTAGCGGTTTTTGATCAGCCCGAGCTCGTAAGGGATGCCGGTCTGCTCGGCGTAGCCGATCGCCGCCGAAATGCTCGAATCCGGCACGCCGGTGACGACATCCGCGTCGACGAACGATTCCATCGCGAGCTGGCGGCCCATCCGCTTGCGCGCGGAATGGATGTTCACCGCATCGATGTCGCTGTCCGGACGCGCGAAGTAAATATACTCCATCGCGCATACGGCGCGCTGCTTGATCGGGGAGAACCGGTCCTCCGTTACGCGCCCGGTTTTCATATCGAGCACGAGCAGCTCGCCCGGCTCGATGTCACGGTAATACTGCGCGCCCACCGCATCGAAGGCACATGATTCCGAAGCGAACAGCCAGGCCGTGCCGAGCCGTCCTGCCACGAACGGGCGCAGGCCGTGCGGATCGCGCGCGACGATCAGCTTATCCTGGGCCATGAACAGGAATGCATAAGCGCCCTCCACCTTGAGCAGCGCTTCCTTGACAGCCGATACGATATCGTCGTGCTTGGAACGCGCGATCAGATGCGCCACGACCTCCGTGTCGCTCGTCGTTTGGAAGATCGACCCCTGCTTCTCCAGATCTTTCTTGATCTGCGGCGCATTGGTCAAGTTGCCGTTCGTCGCAACGGCCAGGTCGCCTTCGCGGTATTTGAAGACGAGCGGCTGGGCGTTGGCCAGCTTGCTCTCGCCGGAAGTCGAGTAACGCACGTGGCCGATGGCCGTGGAGCCGGTCATCGGACCGAGAATGTCGTTGTTGAACACTTCCTTGACGAGCCCCATGCCGCGGTGATACTTGAATTCCTCGCCGCTCCCGGCGACGCAGATGCCCGCGCTTTCTTGACCGCGGTGCTGCAGCGCATGCAAGCCGTAGTAGGACAGGGAAGCGGCTTCGGCGTGACCAAACACGCCGAATACACCGCACTCCTCGCCCAGCTTGTCGAACAAGCCGTTATGAGCCGCAACGCCTTCGTTATAGTAATCTCCCGTCCAAAGACGCGGAGCTTGCTGCTTTACTCCTTGTCCGCCGACTTTTATTTCATCAGACATGGAATCGCATCCTTCCAGACCTTTTCTAGCTGTGCTACAGATGCATCAATTGCCGATTGCCCGTTTACCGATACTTGCAGAGTCTCGCCGCCGACCGTACCGATCGCTTGCACCGGAACGCCTTGTGCCGCGATATACTGCTGGAGCGCGTCCGCTTTGTCCTGCGAAGCGCTGAGCAGGATGCGCGACTGGCTTTCGCTGAACAGCGCAACGTCATTGCGCAGCCCGGATGCCGCGAAGTCGACCTTCGCGCCGAGGCGGCCGCTTATGCAGCTCTCCGCGAGCGCTACGGCAAGACCGCCTTCGGACAAGTCATGTGCCGAGGACACAAGCCCTTGCTGAATCGCACCGAGCACGGCGCCCAGCAGCTTCTGCTCGACGTCCAGATCGATTTGCGGCGGACGGCCTTCCGTTACGCCATGCAGCACGTATTGGAATTCGCTGCCGCCAAGCTCCGCTTTCGTGTCGCCGAGCAGCAGGATGACGTCGCCTTCGTTCTTGAAGCTTTGCGTTGTAATGTGATCCGTATCGTGAACGAGACCGACCATACCGACAACCGGCGTCGGATAGATCGCGCCCTTTGAATTTTCGTTGTACAAGCTGACGTTGCCGCCGATGACCGGCGTATTCAGCTTGCGGCAAGCTTCCGCCATGCCGTCGACCGCTTTTTCCAACTGCCAGAAAATTTCCGGCTTCTCCGGGCTGCCGAAGTTCAGGTTATCTGTAATCGCCAGCGGCTCCGCGCCGGTGCAGACGTTGTTGCGCGCCGCTTCGGCGACGGCGATTTTGCCGCCTACTTCCGGATCGAGATACACGAACCGGCCATTGCAGTCCGTCGACATCGACAGCGCCTTGCGCGAGTCGCGAATCGTCACGACCGCCGCATCGGATCCCGGCCGAACCGCCGTGCTGGTGCGTACCATATAGTCGTACTGGTTATATACCCACTCTTTGCTCGCTACGGTTGGGGAAGCCAGCACCTTTTGCAAGGCCTCGTTCAAATCCGTTACTTCCGGATAGCGCAGCGTGTCCACGTTCGCATTCGCTTCGTAATAGGCCGGCACTTGGGACGGCTTATGGTACATCGGGCATTCGTCGACCAACGCCGTTACCGGCATGTCGCCAACAAGCTCGCCCTTATGGTACAGCTTCAGGTTGCCGTCGTCGGTCACTTTGCCAACCTTCGCGCAGTGCAGTCCCCAACGTTCGAAGATGGCCTTCGCCTGTGCTTCATGCTCCGGCTTCACGACGAACAGCATCCGCTCCTGCGATTCCGACAGCATCATTTCGTAAGGCGTCATGCCTTCTTCGCGCTGCGGCACTTCATCGAGATACAGCTCCATCCCGTTGCCCGCTTTGCTCGCCATTTCCGAACTGGAACAGGTCAAACCGGCCGCGCCCATATCCTGAATGCCGACGACGATGCCCGAGTTGATCAGCTCGAGGCAGGCTTCCAGCACGAGCTTCTCCATGAACGGGTCGCCAACCTGTACCGCCGAGCGCTTCGCTTCCGATTCGGCCGTCAAGTCTTCCGACGCGAACGTCGCGCCGTGGATGCCGTCGCGGCCGGTTGCCGGTCCGACATAGAACACCGGGTTGCCTACGCCCTTGGCAACGCCCTTCTGGATTTTATCGTGATCAATCAGGCCCACGCACATTGCATTGACGAGCGGATTCCCCTCATAGCTTTCATCGAACATCACTTCGCCGCCGACGGTCGGAATGCCGATGCAGTTCCCGTAGCCGGCAATCCCCGATACGACGTGCTCGAACAAATACTTGACCCGGTCGCTCTCCAGCCGGCCGAAGCGCAGCGAGTTGAGCACCGCCACCGGACGCGCGCCCATGGAGAAGATATCGCGGATGATCCCGCCGACCCCTGTCGCCGCGCCTTGATAAGGCTCGACTGCGGAAGGATGATTATGGCTTTCGATTTTGAACACGACGGCCTGGTTATCGCCGATATCGACGATGCCCGCACCTTCGCCAGGACCCATCAGGACGCGCGGTCCGCTAGTCGGGAATTTGCGCAGCACCGCTTTGGAGTTTTTGTACGAGCAGTGCTCCGACCACATGACGCTGAATACGCCGATCTCGACGTAATTCGGCTTCCGGCCCAAAAATCCGCACACCTTCTCGTATTCCTCGTCCGTCACGCCGAACTGCTTGTATATTTTTTGCTCCGCGATTTGTTCCGCCGTTGGTTCCTTAGCCGATAACAGCTGCGCCATGTTTCTCCCTCCAAGTGCTCAGTATCGATGTGAACATTCGTTTGCCGTCCGCCGAGCCGAGCAGTTCGCTGACTGCCCGTTCCGGGTGCGGCATCATGCCGAGCACATTGCCCGCCTTGTTGCTTACGCCCGCGATATCGTCGATCGAACCGTTCGGGTTGTTGCCCGCTTCATAGCGGAATACGATTTGGCCGTTCGCTTGCATCTCGGCCAGCGTTTCCGCGTCGCAATAATAATTGCCTTCGCCGTGAGCGATCGGGATATGGATCAGCTCGCCTTGATTGTACTCCGATGTAAAAGGCGTATTCGCATTTTCCACTTTAAGCAGCGCCTGATGGCAGCGGAATTTGAGCGAATTGTTGCGCATCAGCGCGCCGGGCAGCAGTCCTGCTTCCGTTAAAATTTGGAACCCGTTGCAAATGCCAAGCACGTACTTGCCTTCGGCCGCCGCCTTGACCAGCGCACCCATCACCGGGGCGAAACGGGCAATCGCGCCGCAGCGCAAGTAGTCGCCGTACGAAAAACCGCCGGGAACCAGGATGCAATCATATTTCGACAAATCGGTTTCCGTATGCCACACGTAATCCACAGGCTGTCCGATCGTATCTTCCACCGCTTTGTAGCAGTCGATATCACAGTTGGAGCCGGGAAATACCAGTACCGCGAAATTCATAACGCTCCTCCTTTTCTTGGCTTACGCCAGCTCGTAACGGTAGTCCTCGATGACCGTGTTGGCCAGCAGCTTCTCGCACATTGCCTTTACGCGCTCTTCCGCAACCGCGCGGTCGTTCGTATCCAGATCGACTTCCAAATATTTGCCGATTCTCACCTTGCCTACCTCGTCGAATCCCATCGAGTGAAGCGCCCCCTGCACCGCCGTCCCCTGAACATCCAATACGCTTTGCTTGATCGTTACATACACGGTCGCTTTTAACATCGGAATGATAATCTCCCTTCGGATCGTCAATTATGTTCGCTGCTTGTCCTGATTCGTCCTGCGATGGCCGTTTCTTCTATGTTCGGCCGATATCGCGCTTTCGTTCCGTCCCCGATGCCGGTCTACGCTGCTGCCCTTTATGTTCGATTCTTCTCTATTTGTCCGCTCGGTTTCCCCTGTAAAAACCTATATCTCTGCGCAAGCGCCGCCTCAGCCGCCGCTATGCTCTATCCATTCGCTGCTATCCGTTAACCAGCCGGTTATAAATATCGCGGTAACGCCGCGACGTTTCTTCCACCACTTCCGCCGGCAGCGGAGCAGGCTCGCTGTTTTTGTCCCAGTCGGTTCCCGACAAATACGTTCTGACCGGTTCTTTGTCCATGCTGTCGATCTCGATATCGAGCGCGTAGTTTTCCTTAGCCCAGAATCGTGATGAATCCGGCGTAAAAATTTCGTCGATCAGGATGATCTCGCCGTCGATAAGTCCAAACTCGAATTTCGTATCCGCCAAAATGATGCCGCGCTGCTCGCAAAACGCTCTTGCGAACTCATACAGGCGAATGCTCTTCTCCTGCAGCTGCTCCGTCAGCTCCGCGCCGACCAGCTCTTTCATCCGATCAATCGATATATCTTCGTCGTGCCCGACGTCGTTTTTCGCTGCGGGCGTGAACAGCGGCTTCTCCAGCCGGTCGTTTTTGCGCAAGCCTTCCGGCAGCTTATGCCCGTTCACTTCGCCCGACTTCTGGTACTGCCGCCAGCCGCCGCCGGTAATGTAGCCGCGCACGACACATTCGATGTCGATCCGCTGCGCTTTTTTCGTTACCATGAAGCGGTGCTTCATGACCTCGCGGTCCGTAATCAGATCGCCGAGCCGCTCCACGTCCGTATGTACGACATGGTTCGGCTGAATCGCCGCCGTCTGCTCGAACCAGAATGCGCTCAAGCTGTTGAGCACGTTGCCCTTATCCGGCACTGCGGGGCTGAGCACCCAATCGAATGCCGAGATGCGGTCGGTGACCGCGATGAGATAATGCTCGCCCAGATCGTACAGCTCGCGTACTTTGCCTTTGTACAGCAGCGGTGCCTTTACGTACGGCTCCGCACTCGATATGGCGATCGGTTTCGTTTCTCCGTTCATTCGTTCAGCCGCCCTTCCGTCAGATTAGCTCAAGCCGAGCCGTTTGAATATCGTATCGACATGCTTCAAATGCCAGCTCGGGTTAAACGCATCATCAATTTCTTCGAGCGACAAATATTCGCGGATCGCCGGCGTATTCTCCACAATATCGCGGAACGAACGCTGTTCCTCCCATGCCTGCATCGCTTTCGGCTGAACCGTGTCGTAAGCTTGCTCACGGCTGATGCCTTTGTCAATCAGCTTCGTCATCACGCGGCCGGAGAACGGCACGCCGTACGTGCTTTGCATGTTGCGCTTCATGTTTTCGGGGAAGACGGTCAAGTTTTTCACGATATTGCCGAGACGGTTCAGCATATAGTTGAGCAAAATCGTCGCGTCCGGCAAAATGATCCGCTCTACCGAGGAGTGCGAGATGTCCCGCTCATGCCAGAGCGTCACGTTCTCATAAGCGGAAACCATATGGCCGCGAATGACGCGAGCCAGACCCGAGATGCTTTCGCAGCCGATCGGATTGCGCTTATGCGGCATTGCCGACGAGCCTTTTTGGCCTTTGGCGAACGGCTCCTCGACTTCGCGGAATTCGCTCTTCTGCAGCCCGCGAATTTCTGTCGCGAATTTGTCGAGCGACGTAGCGATCAGGGCGAGCGTCGCCATGTATTCGGCGTGGCGGTCGCGCTGCAGCGTCTGGGTCGAGATTGGCGCAGGCTTCGTGCCGAGCTTACCGCACACGTACTCTTCCACGAACGGATCGATGTTGGCATACGTGCCGACTGCGCCGGAAATTTTACCGAACTGCACGCCGTCCGCCGCGAAGCGGAAACGCTCCAAATTGCGCTTCATTTCTTCGTACCACAGCGCCATCTTGAGGCCGAATGTCGTCGGCTCCGCATGCACACCATGCGTCCGTCCCATCATCGGCGTATCTTTGTAAGCAATCGCTTTATCGCGAACGATCTGGATGAACGACTGCAAATCGCGCTCCAATATTTCATTCGCCTGCTTGATTAAGTACCCGAGGGCCGTATCGACGACGTCTGTCGACGTCAAGCCGTAATGCACCCATTTCCGTTCCGGTCCGAGCTTCTCCGATACCGCGCGGGTAAACGCGATCACATCGTGACGGGTCTCCTGCTCGATTTCATAGATCCGGTCGATATTGAAATCGGCGTTTTTCCGCAGCTCGGCTACGTCCTCCTTCGGAATGACGCCAAGCTCCGCCCACGCTTCACAGGATAAAATCTCAACTTCAAGCCAAGCCTTGAATTTATTTTCTTCCGTCCAGATGCGCCCCATCTCGGGTCTTGTGTAACGATCAATCATGGTTTTTCCATCCTCCGTTATTTTCCGTTAAAATCATTCGTGCTTAGCGTCCCATATCTTAGAAGCCTCTATCCAGCGAAACGCCTGCTCCGGCGATTCGGCCAGCACATTCACATGCCCCATCTTGCGGCCCTTCTTCGCTTCCTGCTTGCCGTACAAGTGCACCTTGGCGGTAACGCCGGGCACCCGTTCCGACTCAGGCCGCACGATCCAATCCAGCAGCGGCTGCACATGCTCGCCGAGCACATTGACCATGACGACCGGCGTCAGCAGGCCGGGATCGCCGAGCGGCAAGTTGCAAATCGCGCGTACATGCTGCTCGAACTGCGACGTACGGCACGCTTCCATCGTGTAATGGCCGGAATTGTGCGGCCGCGGCGCCAGCTCGTTAACGTACAGCTCGCCGTCCGCCGTCAAGAACATCTCCACGGCGATGAGCCCGATCACATCCAGCGCCTCTGCAATGCGCAGCGCCATCGCTTCCGCTTCGCGAAGCACTTCCTCCGCAGCGCGGGCAGGGACGATCGACAAGTGCAAAATATTGTTTACGTGCACATTCTCCGCAACGGGGAAAGCTTTGGCCTCCCCTTGCGGACTGCGCGCCGCAATGACCGATATTTCCTTCGCAAAATGGATGAACTGCTCCAGCACCAGCTCCGTTCCCGCCTTGCTCAGCTCCGCGTAAGCCGCTTCCACTTCATCCTGCGAGCGAATGACCCATTGCCCTTTGCCATCGTAGCCGCCGGTCGCCGTCTTGAGCACGCAGGGCGTGCCGAAACGCTGCACCGCTTGACGCAGTTCTTCCGCGCTGCCGATCTCCGCATACGGCGCCACTTTGACGCCTGCCGCTTCGATGGCCCGCTTCTCGCGCAGCCGGTGCTGCGTCGTGTAGAGCAGGCGGCTTCCTTGCGGCACATACGATTCGGACATCAGCAGCGCCGTGACATCGGCGTCTACATTCTCGAATTCGTATGTGATGACGTCCGCTTGCTCGGCCAACTGACGCGCAGCGGCGGCGTCATGATACGTCGCGACGATTTGCCGGTCGGCCACTTGGCCGCAAGGCGCATCCGGCGTCGGATCGAGCGTTACGAAGCGATAGCCCATTTCCCGTCCAGCCAGCGCCAGCATTCGTCCAAGCTGCCCGCCGCCCAGCACCCCGATCGTTGCCCCGGGCGCAATCACTTTGTCCGGGTCATACGCTTTGCTCACTGCCGCCTCTGTCATTCCAGCACGCTCTTTTCGATAACGGTCTGCGCGATCCGCTCGCGGCGCGCCGCGACCTTGCGCTGCAGCTCTTCGTCAAACGCGCCGAGCAGCTGCGCAGCCAGCAGACCGGCGTTTGTCGCGCCGGCATGTCCGATCGCTACCGTTGCCACCGGAATGCCGCCCGGCATCTGCACGATCGACAGCAAGGAATCAAGCCCGTTCAGGGTGGATGTCTTCACCGGCACGCCGATTACCGGCAGCACCGTCTTGGATGCAACCATCCCCGGCAAATGCGCCGCGCCCCCGGCTCCCGCGATAATGACCTTTAGTCCGCGTTCCGCGGCGGAAGCCGCGTATTCGAACATTAAGTCCGGAGTACGGTGTGCGGATACGACCTTCTTCTCATAAGGAACGCCTAATTCGTCAAGCACGTCGCAAGCATGCTTCATCGTTTCCCAGTCGGACTGACTTCCCATAATGACGCCAACAAGTACGGACACTGGATGAACCTCCGATATCGTAGTGTAATGAAGATTTTAAATCGTAACCATGAATATGAGGATATATGAAAAGCTTCTGAGCGAAGCCATTTCGACGAAAGCCATTCGCTATTTATGATGAAACATTTCTTGAAAGATCCGAAACCTGAACCTTTGGTTCAAACTTATACTTTCTGACTTTATAAAAAAACGTCCGGCTGACAGAGCACATACGGATGCGTTCTATCCACTGGACGACAAATAGCCCGAAGCGCAAGCTAGGCCTGGCACAAGCATGCCGACCTTCCTTATCGTTCGTTCGCTCGTAGTCCAAAAATTTATGGTTTTTGGGTAGAAACTTCCGGGCCATATTCCCGACTTTATACGAGATTATTCGACTTTTTTCTGCAAAATCGGATTGATTCCACTGCGTTATTCCCCTCTAAGTTTAACAGCCTTTAACACCGCATGTCAACTACAAAAGACGAACATTAATGAATTTCATTTAAAAAATAGTTCGCATTTATTCCATGTACGCACTGATTTTACGTTTATGTATGCGAATTCGCTTTCATTTTCATTAAATCCTGTATTGTGCTTTGAATTTCGTCCGTCGTCAGCCCCCCTGCCGATATTTTCCCTTCATCTAATAGAAGCCATTTCTCGCACATTCGTATGCCTTCTTCGGCGGCCGCAAGCCTTCGCTCCCATTGTCCGGATTTCTCCAGCTCGTCCAGCCATTGAAACAACGCGTCTTCCGCGTCGGCCAGCTTCCCCGAAGCATTGCAATAAGGTATCAGCTTTTCCAGCAGCTCAGCGCTCTTGGGGGCACGTCCCGCCAAGCCAAGCGCCAGCTCCAACCGCTCATTGAATTCTTCCTTCAATTCGTTTCTAGCGTCCAGTTCCATCGCCGTCAGCAGCAGCTCCGCGCATTTGAGCGCCGACTGCCGCGACGCCGCTTCGTTCCCCGCGTCTTTCCACACGGCCGCTTCCGCATTCAGCAGATCGCCCGCAGCGAGCACTTTCCCTTGGTCGACGCCGCCGTCCTGCGACAGCATCGCGATCAAATCCTTGACCGACAGCGCGCCGAGCAGTTTGGAATTCATGCCAAGCAGCTGTTTCATCGCCTGGCTCAACAGTGCCATCGCCTGCTCCCATTGCGCGTTTCTTCTCGCCGCGGCAGCCTTATATACCGCCACGGCGGCTTGCTCGATCAGTCCTAGAATATAGTCTCGTCTATACATTGTACGCCTCCTTCCAGCTCTGACGGTCATAAACGCCGGCCATCGCACGAATTTATTCTCATTGTACCCCATTCCCGCCCGGGAGGAAAAAGGGGGATTCCATTATTAGGAATGGACTGGATGATTTTATGCATTGAACCGGTACGTACGCTATGTTAAATTACTAGGAGCCGAATCGCGCATTGTTTGCTGTGCGCGTACGGGGGATGAAACACATGGGGTGAATGAATTGGGCGTCGTCATGATATGAGGCGATGGCTGCAATACTAGGGAGCATCCTCTTCCCGAACCCGACAACTAACCTCGGAGGCATTCATAGGAGGGAAATGAATGCAATTAAATATGAAGGGCATGCTCCTCGCATGTTTGTTTGCCCTGCCCGCTGTTTTGCCGGTATGCCACCCCGTGGAGGCAGCCGAATCGCAGCGCGTGGCGGAAGACGTGAAGGTGCAGGTCAACGACAGTCTGGTGCAATTTCCGGACGCACAGCCTTTTCTGGATGAGAATCATAAACTGCGGGTGCCTGCCCGCGCCGTTGCAGACAAGCTTGGCGTTCAAGTGGATTGGGAACCGGCAGGCGCGCAAGTCAAAGTAACGCTGAACAACGGAAAAAAGAGCGTTTCGCTCACGACGGGCGATAACCATATGGTCATTGACGGCAAATCGACCGATATCGCAACACCAGCCGAGCTGATCGACGGTAAGGTCTACGTGCCATTCCGCATGCTCTCCGATACGTTCGGGTACATCAGCCAATGGGATAACTCGAACCGGATCGCCATTCTGGGAACGGACGGCAAGTATTATGCTCCGGCCTGGTACAAGCCAAAGGAAGAGCCGAAGATGGCCGTTATGGCATTCAGCAGCGCTTCCGGCAGCTCCATTCCGGCGTACAGCCAAATCATCGAAGCGAAAGCGACGGCTTATACCGCTTCCCCAAGCGAGAATGGAAGTCATGGTGCCGTCGATTACATGGGCAATCCGCTGCAGTTGGGCACGATCGCCGTCGACCCGAACGTGATCCCGCTCGGCACCAAAGTATATATTGAAGGCTATAATTACGACGGCTTGCCGGACGGCGGCATGTACGCGACGGCAAGCGATATTGGCGGCGCCGTCAAAGGCAATAAAATCGACATTTTCTTGCCCGAGAGCCGTTCCAAAGCAAAAATGTTCGGCGTTCAGCAAGTCAAAATTTATGTTTTAGGTTCCTAAATCTTTCTGCAGCATCATGGACTCATCACTCATCCAATGGCATAAAACAGCCGTCCCTATCGGGACGGCTGTTTTATTTTGTACGCTGCTTTATTTTGCTTGCAGTCGTCACCGAATACTTTTCACCCGTTAGCCCACCCTAACAAAAGAACGACCGAGACCGAGGTGATGTCCGTTGAACATGAAAAAGATTGCTGCGCTGCTGCTCATTGTCTCGCTGATGATTCCCGTTACGACCTCCGCGGCGCCGACACCCGGCAGCGAAGTTGTATGGAATGTACAGACCGATCAGAAGCTGATTGCCCTAACGTTCGACGATGGCCCCAATCCGGTGTATACGCCGCAAATATTGGATTTGCTGAAGCAATATCAAGCCAAGGCGACTTTTTTCGTCCTCGGCAAGCGCGTGAAAATGTACCCGGCCATCGCGATCCGCGAAGTTAACGAAGGCCATGAAATTGCCAATCATACGTTTGACCATCATTTTTTGAAAAACTATCCGCCGGAACGGATCGTGGAAGAAATCCGACAAACGCAGGAAGTCATCTTCGATATTACCGAGCAAATGCCGAGCGTTTTTCGCCCCCCAGGCGGTTTTTACAACGATGCGCTGCTTCAATCGATGAAGGAGGACAAATTGACGGTCGTCATGTGGTCCTGGTATCAGGATACGAAAGACTGGAAGAAGCCGGGCGCCGATAAAATCGTTCAAACCGTGCTAGGCAATGTGCATAACGGCGACATTATCTTATTCCATGATCTTGAGGGGGATTGCAGCCAAACGGTAGAGGCGCTCAAACGCATTTTACCGGAGCTTCAACAGCGAGGCTACCAATTCCTTACCGTATCCGATCTCATCGCCAAAACGCGAAAATAAGCCTTCTCCGTGCTCTTGCCGCAAGCGGCAGGAGCTTATTTCGTTTGTAAGGATTCGCTCCCGATACGGAATTTTATTATAATTCAGTTTAGGAGGTGTAGCCATGGCCTTGGCCGAGAAAGACCCTTATATCCGAAGCTTTGCCCTGCTCCGGGAGAAGGTTCCATCGTTTGCGCAATATCCGTTTCATTTGCCGGCAATCCGAGATTTGGACCGTATCGCGCTCCATCCGAAGGTCACGTATATCGTAGGCGAGAACGGAATGGGGAAATCCACGCTGCTGGAAGCGCTGGCTGTGGCGTGGGGCTTCAACCCGGAGGGCGGAACGATGAACTTCAACTTTTCGACGCAGGATTCTCACTCTACGCTGTATCAATACATTCGAATCGTACGCGGGGTGAATAAACCGCGCGACGGATTCTTCTTTCGGGCGGAGACCTATTACAATCTGGCGACGAACATTGATCAGATGGATCGAGAGCCCGGCTTCGGAGGGAAAATTATCGATTCCTACGGTGGCAAATCGCTGCATGAGCAGTCGCACGGCGAATCGTTCTTCTCTGCATTTTTGCATCGGTTCGGGGGCAATGGCCTGTACATACTTGATGAGCCGGAAGCGGCGCTATCTCCGTTCAAGCAATTGTCCATGCTCTCCCGTATTCATGCGCTGGTCAACAAAAACTCCCAATTCATCATTTCAACCCATTCTCCCATACTCATGGCTTATCCTGATGCGGCGCTGTATCAGCTAACTACTGAAGGCATCCAACCGACCCGCTTGGAGGAAACGGACCATTATGTCATTACCAGGCAGTTTCTGAACAATCGCGAGCGGATGCTTAAGGAGCTGTTTCTGGATGAATAAAAGAAAGAGCGGTTGCATCCGCTCTTCCTTGTCCTTGCGAAATTAAATAGGTTCCCCGTTCTTTTTGTTGTCAAAACGGTGGTCGCGGTTATCAATCGCGCCCGGGTTCGGCGACACCGGCGGATCAATCTGCACTGGAGCGCTGGTCGTACGGGTCTTGTGCAAATCCGTTGCGCCGCTGGCATGCGTGCCGAGCTGGGCCAACTCCTCATTCGGGCTGTTTTTTTGGATTTCGTTCATACAAGGCGTCACCTCCGTCAATGAGTTACGCCTTAGTTTACGGCATACCTGCGGCTTTCATTCAGATCGTTCTTTAGCGAAGATATGATTTTCATGACGCCGGTATAGCAAACCTTCAATCCCCTATACGATTGCTATAGTGTAAAAAAGATAGGAATTCATCCACTCGCCGATCGGTTTCCAGCAATAGCAAAAGAGCCCCATCGGATTACTCCAATGAGACTCTTCTGCTGCTTGGCGACGTTCTACTCTCCCAGGACCCTGCGGTCCAAGTACCATCGACGCTGGAAGGCTTAACGTTCGTGTTCGGGATGGGTACGCGTGGTTCCCTT
>NZ_CAJVAS010000027.1 GCF_910593845.1 Paenibacillus solanacearum
AGGTTCCTAGCTAGTCAATATGGACTTAAAACGCTCTTGTAATCTGCATGCACATGAATGACGAACATCGGAAAGCCGTATGAGGGAAAACCTCACGTACGGTTTGATGAGGAGGGGCAGATTTCTCTGCCCTTTACTCTAGAACGCTTGCATAGTTTTCAACAATTCCGGTCAAATTAACAGCAATATACGTTAAGTGTCCTGAATTTTAGTATGATATCGTGTTAATGGAAACGCAAACAAGATTGTTCTTTTCGCTTTTCATGAAGGGGGGTGTCCTCTTGATTATTCATACTCCCACCAATCTTGCTCTCCGGCAGCTTGGGATTTATGTCAGGGCGGACGCGGACGACTGGCAGTACAGCTGGCCGGTTCACACCCATGAAGGGGTCGAAATTTATTATTTCATACGCGGAAATGCAAACTACATCATTGGGGAAAATATTTACGATTTATCTCCCGGCGACATGCTTCTTTTTCACGGAAGCACGATCCATCGGGTCAATCCCTCCAAGGATGTGCCGTACATCCGCAGTTATGTGAATTTCACGCCGTCCTTCTTGCGAGAGCAGGTGTCCGGCGATATGTTCGGGAAGCTGATGTCCTTGTTCGAATCGCCGAACGGGATGTTAATTCACTGGACGCCGGAGGAGCGCGAGGAAATGGAGACGTATTTCCGGTCGATCCATCGCGAGAATGAACGGGAATCATTCGGTTACGAGCTGATACTCAAGACGTTTCTAATTCAACTGCTGGTGGCTGTATATCGAAAGTCCAAACGCTTGCACGAAATTGCTCCCGCGCAGCAGCAATCGAACAGTCAGGCGAACGTTCGCCGTATTTTACAATATATCAATCAGCATTATACGGAAAACTTTTCGCTGATGGAGCTGTCCAAGGAGCTTCACCTGAGCAAATATTATATTTGCCACTGCTTCAAAGAAGTAACCGGATACACGATCAATAACTATTTGACGAGCAAACGCATCGAGGAAGCGAAGAAGATGCTGGTTACGACGGACGAGCCGGTCGGACTCATCTCCGAGAGGCTGGGGTTCAATACGGCGGTGCATTTCAGCCGCTCATTCAAAAAGTACGCCGGGATGTCGCCGCAGCAGTACCGCAAGCACGGTGTCGGACCGTAACGCTTACTTGCAGCTACGAAACTTACGAAAAGGGGCAGAGAAAATGAAAAAAGCTACGAAAATCGTCTCCATCGCGATGGTGCTCGTGTTGATGGCGCTCATGTCGATCGCTTGCGCGAAGAAGGAACCGGGCACAGGCGCGGCGGGCGGCCAAAAAAATGTAACGCTGGATTTCGTCTGGTTCTCGGACGGAAATGAAGGCGATATCATGAAGGGCATTATTAAAGAATACGAAGCGAAAAACGCGAACGTGAAAGTCAATATGATCGAAGTGCCTTACAAAGATTTGTCCACCAAGCTGAAGACGATGATCTCTGGCGGCAAGCCGCCGGCACTGGCCCGGATCAGCACAACGGAGCTTGGCGCGTTTGCGAACCAAGCGGTAGACCTCGGCGCAAGCAACGGCGGCGTGGAGACGTATACGGCGCAATTTATCGATTCTCTGAAGCCGTATTACGTGGTCAACAACAAAGCGATTGCCGCTCCGATGGACGTTACGGCCAACGGGCTCCTGTACAACAAAACGCTGTTCGACAAAGCGGGCGTGAAAGTGCCGACATCGCCTGACGCAGTATGGACGTGGGACGAGTTCTCCGCGGCAATGAAGCAGGTCATGGAAAAAGGCGGAGCCAAATACGGGCTCGTATGGGATTTGACGCCGCATCGCTGGTCGACGCTGCTGTATCAGTTGGGCGGCAGAATGATCAGTCCGGACGGAACGAAAGCGGCGATCAACAACGAAGCGGGCGTGCAGGCGGCCGAATATTTCAAAAAGCTGCATAACGACGGCATTATCCCGGTATCCGTATGGCTCGGCGGGGAAAACCCGAACAATCTGTTCCGTACAGGGACGGTGGCAGCGCACTTCGCAGGAAACTGGATGATCAGCAACTATAAAGACATTACGAACTTCGAGTGGGGCGTAACGTACATGCCGAAAGGCAAAGTGCGCTCTTCGGTACCAGGCGGAAAATTCGCCATGGCGTTCCAAAAAACCGGCGTTGAAAAAGAAGCGACCGACTTCATCAATTACATTACAACCAAAGAAGTGAACTCGAAATACAACAAGGAAGCATTGTTCTTAAGCCCGCGCAAAGACAGCGCGAAGCTCGACTACGCGTTCGGCAAAGAAATGATGGAAGTGTTCTCGAACGAGCTGAACAATACGGTCCCTGCCGCAGCCGAAGACTGGTCCAAGCAGACGATCGTGCCGAAATTCAGCAATGATTTGAAGACGACGCTGATGGAAGTCATTGCGGGTAAAACGACCGCGAAAGACGGTATGGATAAAGTCGCCAAAGTGATCGACAAAGCGATCGCCGACGAGAAGAAATAACTTGATTCCAAGGGCGCTGCCGGGGTGAACCGGCAGCGGCCGGTTTTTCACCGACATTTGCTGCCGGAAAGGAGAGTACCTGATGTCTGCGCAAGCTCCAGCATCCAAGGCGATAAAGAAGCGGCGGGACCATAAGATGGGCGCCATTCCTTACTTTTTTGTTTTGCCCAACTTTTTGATCTTCTCCATTTTCATTGTCGTCCCGACCATTATCGGTTTTGTTTATTCGTTTCATGAGTACGACGGGCTCAACCCGATGGAGTTTATCGGCTTTGACAACTACAAAGAAATCGTAACGAACGGAGAGTTTTGGACCGCGCTCGGGAAAACGGCGCTGTACGCGCTGGTCGTCGTACCGTCGATTTATTGCTTGTCTCTCGCCGTAGCGATGATGCTCATTCAGCAAATCCGGGCCAAGGGACTGTTCCGCGCCGTCTTTTATTGGCCGACCATGATTTCCTACATCATCGTAGGTTTGACGTGGAAATGGATTTTTGGCGATTTCGGGGTGTTGAACTATGTGATGACGCTCATCGGCGTTGAGCCGGTTCATTTTTTATCGGATTCCTTGTTTGCCAACGTTTCGGTCATTATTGCTACCGTATGGTCGCGTCTCGGCTTTTTCATGGTTATTTTCATGGCGGGCCTGCAGGCGATCCCAACCGACTTTTACGAAGCGGCGAGATTGGACGGCGCTTCTAAGCCGCGCGTATTCTGGAATATTACGCTGCCGCTGCTTAAGCCGACAACGGTGCTTGTCGTCATGCTGTCGCTGATCGACGCATTCAAGGCTTACCCGCTGCTGTTCGCCCTGACGGGCGGCGGACCGGGCAAAGAGACGACGTATATCGTGCAGTACATTTACGAAACCGGCTTTGTGAAGCAAGAGCTCGGCATGGCCAGCGCGATGTCCATCCTGCTGTTTATTCTGATCTCGCTGTTCACGGTCGCGCAGTTCAAATTATCGAAGGGAGGCGACAATTAACATGGAATTGAAATCTTCCGCGAAAGTCACCTTGTATATTGTATTAATCGTCATGGCGGCGTTATGGTTATTTCCTGTTCTTTGGATCGTCATCTCTTCGTTCAAGACGAACAACGACTTGTACAGCTTCCCGCCGCGGTTTTGGCCGCAGCCGATTACCTTTGAGCACTTTACCGATGCCTTTGCCAAAGGCAACTTCGGCCGCTATTTCATGAACAGCGCCATCGTGACGATCAGCTCGACGATTTTGCTGCTCGTCATTAACTCGATGGCCGGGTTCGCGCTCGCCAAATATCGATTCAAGGGCGATATGCTGCTGCTGGTCGGCTTCATCTCCACCTTGATGATTCCGCTTGAAGTCATTATGATCCCGATCTTTAAGGTGCTCAGCACCTTGGGCATGTATAACACGTTGTGGGCGCTGATCATTCCGCCGGCGGCGACGCCGACAGGGGTCTTCCTGATCCGGCAATATTTGCTCACCGTACCGGACGAGCTGCTCGAAGCGGCCCGGATGGACGGGGCGTCGGAATGGCGCATTTATTCGCAGCTGATCCTGCCGATGTGCAAACCGATCCTGGCGGTGCTCGCCATCTTCTCGTTCATGTGGCGTTGGGACGACTTCCTGTGGCCGCTGATCGGGATTAGCGATCCGTCTCTGTATACGATTCAGCTGGCGCTGTCCAACTTTATCGGGGAATACAATGTGGACTGGGGCAGTCTGCTGGCGATGTCCGTCATTACGATGATTCCGGTGCTTGTCGTGTTTCTCGTATTCCAGCGGCAGTTCGTCAGCGGCATGGTGACGTCCGGAATGAAATAATGGAATGAACCTGTTCCCTTCAATTACAGTGACCCGGATTTGTCTCTGTCGCTGAAGGGATTTTTCATAACAAACGGTTCATCCGAGTCACCAATGGATCTTCGCCGAAAAGGCGAGAGCCTGTCTACGTAAGGGAGTTTTGCGGAATGAAATCATTTATTCTTTCCATAGATCAAGGAACGACCAGTTCGCGGGCGATCCTGTTTAACCGCGACAGCGAAATCGTATTTGCGGCGCAGCGAGAATTTACGCAGCATTACCCGCAGCCGGGCTGGGTGGAGCATGATGCGGAAGAAATATGGCAGTCGGTTCAGGCGGTGGTCGCCTCCGCTCTGGAAGGAGCGGGCGTCCGCCCGGACCAGATCGCGGCGATCGGGATCACGAACCAGCGCGAAACGACGGTCGTCTGGGACAAGCAGACCGGCAAGCCGGTATATCGCGCAATCGTATGGCAATCCCGGCAAACTGCACCGATCTGCGAGCGATTGAAGGAGCAGGGCTGGCAGAAGAGCATCCAGGAGAAGACCGGCCTGCTCATCGATCCGTATTTCTCGGCGACGAAGATCGCGTGGATGCTGGACGAAGTGCCGGGAGTCCGGGAGCGGGCGGAGCACGGCGAGCTGCTGCTCGGCACGATCGACACGTGGCTGATCTGGAAGCTGACCGGCGGCCGCGTCCATGTGACGGACTACTCTAACGCTTCCCGCACGATGCTGTTCGATATTCGCCGGCTGCAATGGGACGAGCAGCTTCTCGAGCTTCTGCGCATTCCGGAATCGATGCTGCCGCAAGTCCGCCCGTCATCCTGCGTGTACGGCATGACGGACCGGGCGCTGTTCGGCGAAGAGATCGCCATCGCCGGAGCGGCGGGCGATCAGCAGGCGGCGCTGTTCGGGCAGGCGTGCTTCGAGAAGGGGATGGCCAAGAACACGTACGGCACCGGCTGCTTCATGCTGATGAACACCGGAGATCAGGCGGTGAGCTCGAAGCACGGCCTGCTCACGACGATCGCCTGGGGCGTCGGCGACCGGGTGGAATACGCGCTGGAGGGCAGTATCTTCGTCGCGGGCTCGGCCGTCCAGTGGCTGCGCGACGGCCTCCGCATGATTGAGCATGCGGCAGAGAGCGAAGCGCTGGCCGCCGGCGTCGAGTCGACCGACGGCGTGTATGTCGTGCCGGCGCTCGTCGGGCTGGGCACGCCGTACTGGGACAGCGAAGTGCGAGGCGCCGTATTCGGCCTCACCCGCGGCACGACGAAGGAGCACTTCATCCGGGCGACGCTGGAGGCGCTCGCCTACCAGACGAAGGACGTGCTCGCGGTGATGGAAGAGGACGCGGGCATTGCTTTGAACGGGCTGCGCGTGGACGGTGGCGCGGTCCGCAATAGCTTCCTGATGCAGTTCCAGAGCGACATGCTGGATGTGCCCGTCGACCGCCCGGTAATCAACGAGACGACCGCACTGGGCGCAGCTTACCTCGCCGGTCTGGCCGTCGGCTATTGGGCCGATCAGAACGATATTGCGGCGCAGTGGAAAGTCGACCGGACGTTCGTTCCGCAAATGGACGACGCCAAGCGGCGTACCTTGTACGACGGATGGAAAAAAGCCGTGCATGCGGCACGCGCTTTTAAATAAACGGATTGGAATCATGGAGGGACATCATGGAAGTGAGCAGCAAGTTACTGCAAGCGGAACAACATAGCCATTATTTGGACTTGACTACTGATGCGGCCAAATATCGCATCTATCTAATGAACGACCACATCGTGCGCATCCGGTGCACGTTCGACGAGCAGTTCGACGACGAAGCGTCGTACGCGCTCGCGATGACCGCGTGGGATGACAAGATGGACGGCATGATCGAAGATCGCCGCCGCGTAGAGGCGCTGCCGGCGCAGGTTGAGGACTTGGGACATAGCTTGCTGCTGCGTACGGCCCAGCTGCGCATTATCGTGCACAAGCAGCCGTTCGCCATTGGTATTACCGACCTGCAGGGCCGCGTGCTGCACGAAGACTTGAAGGAGCGGCCGCATGTCAAAGACAACCATGGGCGGCTGTATCATTATTCATGCTTGAACGATGCGGATCATTATTACGGCTTCGGCGAGAAGAGCGGCTACCTGAACAAAAAGAAGAGAAGGCTGCGGATGCACAACGTCGATACGATCGGCTATGATTCGGAGCATACCGACCCGTTGTACAAGCATATTCCGTTCTACATTAAATTCAACGGTGAGACGCAGGCCGCTACAGGGCTGTTTTACCATAACTCGCATGATTCGGTGTTCGACATGGGCTGCGAACGAAGCGGTTACTGGAACAAGTACAGTTATTTTTGCGCGGACGGCGGAGAGCTCGATCTCTTCTTCATGTACGGGCCGGACATCAAGGATGTCATTCGCCATTACACCGATCTAACCGGCAAAACGATCATGCCGACCCGCTATTCGCTCGGCTATATGGGCTCCACGATGTACTACACGGAGCTGGACCGCGATGCGGACAAGGCGATCTTGAACTTCGTGGACAAATGCAAGGCGGAAGGGATCCCGTGCGACGGATTCTTCATGTCCTCCGGCTACACGACGGGCGAGGACGGCAAGCGGTACGTGTTCAACTGGAATCACGACCGGTTCCCCGACCCGCGGGCGTTCATCGCTCAAATGCGGGAGAAGGGCGTCGCGCTCGCGCCCAACATTAAACCGGGCATGCTGCTTACGCATCCGCTGTATGCCAAGTTCGACAAAGCCGATGCCTACGTCAAGGACGCCGCGGGGGACAAGTCGGAGACCGACCGCTACTGGGGCGGGCAGGCTTCCTTCGTCGACTTCACAAGCCCTGCGGGGCGGCAGCTGTGGAAAGAGCATTTGAAATCATCGTTCATCGAACTCGGCGTTACCTCAATCTGGAACGACAACAACGAGTATGAAATCAACAATCCCGATGCGCTGTGCGCGTTTGAAGGCGAGAAGAAAGAAATCAGCGCTGTGCGGCCGATCATGCCGAACCTGATGGCGCAAATGGCGAAGGAAGCGATCGCCGAAGCGGCCCCGAACACGAGACCGTATATCGTCAACCGCGCCGGATTTGCCGGCATTCAGCGGTATGCGCAAACGTGGGCGGGCGACAACAACACGAGCTGGCACAGCTTGAAGTTCAATGTGCCGGTTATGCTCGGCATGGGCTTGTCCGGCGTGGCGAACCAGGGCTGTGACATCGGCGGCTTCTTCGGCCCGGCGCCGGAACCGGAGCTGTTCGTGCGCTGGGTGCAGAACGGTATTTTCCAGCCGCGGTTCTCCATCCATTCGTGCAATACCGATAATACCGTCACCGAGCCGTGGATGTACCCTTCTTATACGAAGTACATTCGCGAGGCGATCCGGCTTCGCTATCAGCTGGTGCCGTACTTCTACTCCTTGCTGCATGAAGCTTCCGTGGAAGGCTCGCCGGTGATGCGGCCGATGGTGTACGAGTTCCAGAACGACCCGCGCACGTGGGAAGAGAGCTTCGACTTCATGCTCGGCGGCTCGATTCTCGTCGCCAACGTGCTGGAGCAAGGCGCGAAGACGAGGAGCGTATATTTGCCGCAGGGCAGCGAATGGATCAACTGGTACACGCGGGAGCGGCATGCCGGAGGCCAAACGATCGAGCTGGACGTGTCGCTCGATTCGATTCCGATGTTCCTTCGCTCAGGGGCGATCGTTCCGCTCGCGCCAGGCTTGCAGAACATCCAGAACGATCGGGTAGAGGAGCTGCGCTTGCTGATCGAACCGTCGGAGAACGCGAGCTTCGTGCTGTATGAGGACGACGGCGTAACGAACAATTACAAGACCGGCGATTATTTGAAAACGACGATCCAGGTCGAGTCCGGTCGGGAAACGACCCTTTCGTTCCGGCGTGAGGGGACGTATGCGAGCAGCGTTCAATCGGTCGTCATCGAGCTGCTGTGCAAGGAGATTGCCCCTGTACAGGTCATGCTGCAGGGCCGGAAGCTTCCGATGTTTCTCGATCCGCAGGTGTGGGCGGCGGCAGAGGAAGGCTGGTACTACGATCTGGAGCTGAGAACGGCGAAGATCAAGTATGGCAGCGGCGTCGAGGCGGATGACAAGGTTGGCGTCCGCTTCGACGTGAAAGATTTGATCTCCATTTAATCGCGGCGGAGAGAAGGAAACGGCTTGCAGGCCGGCCTTTGCTCCGAATGCAGAAGCGGCGAGGCACCCTTTGAGGTGCCTTTTGCCATTTACGGGGGACATGCGAACCCATCATCTGTCAGATGGGCTCGGAGGCAATTTTTTGTATAATACGTATAGACAGGTCATAAGATGAGAAGGTGAATCGGTTGACAACCTTGTTGATCTTGATGCTGGAGCGCGTCGGTATTCTTCTGATCGTCGTTTTTTTGCTCTCGCGCATGAGGTCTTTCCGCAAGATCATTGATAACGAGCACGGCATGAAGGAAAGATTGCTGCTCATCGCCGTATTCGGGACGTTCGGCATCCTTAGCAACTATACCGGAATCGAGATCCGGGGCGGGGAAGTCTCCACGCAAGTATGGCAGACGGACGTGGCGTTCGACAGTGCGCTGGCCAATACGCGCGTGCTTGGCGTAGTGCTTGGCGGCTTGCTCGGCGGTCCGCTGGTCGGTCTGGGAGCCGGACTGATTGCCGGCGCGCATCGGATGGCGCTGGGTGGATTCACGGCTGCCGCCTGCGGCGTCTCCACGCTGCTTGCCGGGATCGTCGCCGGTCTGATCGGCAAACGATTTCAAGTTAACGACAAACATACGCCGTGGCGCGCCGTTGCGATCGGCATCGTCATGGAATGCACCCAGATGGGAATTATTGTGCTGGCCGCCCGCCCTTATGAAGCTGCGCTTACGCTGGTCAAGGTGATCGCCGTGCCGATGATATTGATCAACGGCTTCGGCACGCTGCTCTTCATGCTGATCGTTCAGTCGATTTTGCAGGAAGAAGAACGCACGCGCGCCCTGCAGACGCACAAGGCGCTGTATATTGCCGACCAGACGCTGCCCTTCTTCCGGCAAGGGCTGAACGCGCATTCGTGCCGGGAAGTCGCGGCGATTATATTGAAATGGACGAATGCGGCCGCCATCTCCATCACGAATCGGCATCAAGTGCTGGCGCACGTGGGTGCCGGAGCCGATCACCATATGCCGATGCAGCGCCTCGCTACCCAGCTGACGAAAAACGTGCTGGAGCAAGGGCGCCTATTGAAGGCGCGATCGCGGGACGAGATTCAATGCGCTCACGAAAGCTGCGCTTTGCAGGCGGCCATTGTGCTCCCGCTGCAGGTTCACGGCAAGACGGTTGGTACGCTGAAGCTGTATTTTACGAATCCGGGCCAGATGGATCAGGTAGAGCAGGAGCTCGCCGAAGGGCTGGGCAAGCTGTTCTCGACCCAACTGGAGCTGGCCGAGGCGGAGCTGCAGAGCAAGCTGCTGAAGGATGCCGAGATCAAGGCTTTGCAGGCGCAGGTTCATCCGCACTTCTTGTTTAACGCGATCAATACGATTTCCGTCCTGTGCCGTACCGATTCGGAAAAAGCGAGGGAGCTGCTGCTCCAGCTGAGCGTGTTTTTCCGCAGCAACCTTCAGGGCGCGCGTCAGATGCTCATTCCGCTGCATAAGGAGCTGGAGCATGTGGAGGCTTACGTTAGTCTGGTACAAGCCCGCTTTCCCGATAAGTACGAGATTCGGATGGACATCGAGCCTTCGACCGAGAAGGTGCTCATCCCGCCGTTTACGCTGCAGCCGCTAGTGGAGAATGCAGTTCGCCATGCATTCTCGAAGCCGAAGGACAAACGCATCGGACAAGTCACCGTCCGGGCGTTCAAGCAGGACGATCAAATGGTTCTGGTCACTGAGGACAACGGCAGCGGGATCGATCGCGGGCTGCTGGACCTCGTCGGCAAGCAAACCGTCGATTCGGCGGAAGGGACCGGAACGGCGCTGTACAATATTCGCAAGCGAATCGAGGAAATATACGGAGAGGCAGCCTGTTTTCAGGTGGAAAGCGAACGCGGCGCAGGCACCAAGATCGTGATCAGGCTGCCGCTACATCACAACCAATGGGGAGATCAGCATGTTGAAGGCTTATATCGTGGATGATGAACCGCTCGCCAGAGACGAGCTGGCTTATTTGCTTCGAAGAACCAAACGCGTAGAAGTGGTCGGGGAAGCCGAGAGCATGGACGAAGCGTTGGACCACATTCAAAAGCTGGAGCCGGATGTCGTGTTCCTGGACATTCAGCTTGCGGAGGACAGCGGGCTGGATGTGGCGCGCAAGCTGGCGGATGCCAGGCACCGGCCGGAAATTGTCTTCGCTACGGCTTATGACGAGTACGCGCTGAAAGCATTCGAGCTGAACGCCGCGGACTATATTCTCAAGCCGTTCGACGAACGCCGCATTCAGCAAACGGTGGAGAAGATGCTCCGGCTGCAGCAGAGGCATGACGGCGCTGCGGCTTCTCCGGCTGTGCAGAAATCGGGCTTGCCGGAGAAAACCGATAAGCTGGCCGTGCTCGTGGAGGACCGGATTTTGCTTGTGAACATCAGCCGGATTGTATACATCAGCGCTGCGGAAGGGAAAACGGTCATTGTCACGGAGGATCAGCGCTATACCGTGAACGAGCCGCTCGTTCATTATGAGCAGAAGCTGCAGCATACGCCGATCGTACGCGTTCACCGGGCTTACCTCGTGAACCTGGACGGGATCGTGGAAATCCAGCCTTGGTTTCATTCCACGTATAATCTCGTCATGAAGGACGGCTCCAGCGTCCCGGTCAGCCGGACCTATATGAAGGAGCTGAAGCAGTTGATCGGCTTCTAGCCAGCGCCCGCTGTCTTGCGGCGATTGCATTTCAAGCCTTTGTTTTTGCGGTTCATTCCCTCGCCTGCGCGTTTTGTCCTGAAAACGATAGGAAGGCCTTTTCATTTAGTATGATGAGTTGGTACAAGGATGAACCAAGGGAGGCTGCATAAAATGAATGCGATTACAATCGTCATCGGTTCCATATGCATTCTGATGATTGCCTATCGATTATATGGTACGTTTATGGCGGTCAAGGTGCTGAAGTTAAACGATGCCCAGCCGACGCCGGCGCATACGCTAAACGACGGGAAGGATTACGTTCCGACCAACAAGTGGGTAACGTTCGGCCATCACTTTGCGGCGATTGCCGCGGCCGGTCCGCTGGTCGGCCCGATTCTGGCCGCCCAATTCGGCTATCTTCCCGGACTGCTCTGGCTGCTGATCGGAGCCGTCATCGGCGGTGCGGTGCATGATGCGGTCGTTCTGTTCGCGTCGATGCGCAAAAACGGCAAGTCGCTGTCCGAGGTGGCCAAGGAGGAGCTTGGTCCGGTCGCCGGCTTCTGTACCGGTCTGGCGATGCTGTTCATCATTACGATCACGATGGCCGGGTTGTCCATGGTCGTTCTGCACGCCCTGGAGAATAACCCGTGGGGGACGTTTGCGGTCGGCATTACGATACCGATTGCGATGGGCGTCGGCCTGTTCTATAAGAAAACCGGCAATTTGAAGCTGGCTTCGACGGTCGGATTCATTCTGCTCATGATCGGCGTCTTCATCGGCCCGTCGATTCAAAGCACGGTGCTGGGCGACTGGCTGACGCTGGATACGAAGACGTTATCCTTGATCCTGCCTGTATACGCTTTCTTCGCGGCGGCGCTCCCGGTCTGGCTGCTGCTTGCGCCTCGCGACTACTTGAGCAGCTTTATGAAGATCGGCGTTTTTATCGCGCTCATCGTGGGAGTATTCATCATTAACCCCGACATCCCTTTCCCGGCGGTGACGGAGTTCGTCAAGGGCGGGGGGCCCATCCTGCCCGGTCCCGTATGGCCGTTCATCTCGATCACGATCGCCTGTGGCGCGATTTCCGGCTTCCATGCCTTTGTCGGGTCGGGCACGACGCCGAAAATGCTGAATCGCTGGACCGACATTAAAGTGGTCGGCTTCGGGGCGATGCTGGTCGAATGCGTCGTCGGGATCATGGCTCTGATCGCCGCGACAGCGCTGCAGCCGGCCGATTATTTTGCCATCAACTCGACGCCGCAGGCGTTCAAAGCATTAGGAATGAGCGTTGTCCATTTGCCGGAGCTCAGCCGGGAAATCGGCTTGAATCTGGAAGGCAGAACGGGCGGGGCGGTGACGCTGGCGGTCGGCATGACGTATATTTTCACCAAAATTCCGTGGTTCAGCGGCTTGGCCCCGTATTTCTTCCAGTTCGTCATTATGTTCGAAGCGGTATTCATCTTGACCGCTATCGATGCCGGTACCCGTACGGCTCGTTATTTGATCCAGGATTTCTTCGGTGAAGTATACAGGCCGCTGAAGCGGGTGGATTGGGTTCCGGGCACGATCTTTGCCAGTGCGCTGGCTTGTCTCATGTGGGGATACTTGCTCTATTCCGGCGATATCGGCTCGGTATGGGCGCTGTTCGGCGTATCGAATCAGCTGATGGCCTCCATCGGGCTCATTGTCGGCGCGACGGTCATCTTGAATATCGCCGACAAACGCCGCTATATGCTCACTTGTCTCGTGCCGCTGGCGTACCTGTTCACGACCGTGAATTACGCGGGATACTGGATGGTGAAGTACGTGTATCTCAATCCGGCGGCGTCGGGCTATAACGTGCTCAACGGGGTATTGTCGATCATTATGCTGATCTTGGGCGTGATCATTATGGTGGCGGCGATTAAGAAATGGATCGACCTGTTCAATGCGCCGCGCGTGAAGCTGAAGCCGTTCACCGTGTAAAAGGGATAGGTTGTAGCGGAGAGCGGTTCTGCATCGAATAGGGCGCCGGAGGAAGGCGGCAGAGGAAGACCCGGGAAGCTTGTTATAAGCTCCCCGGGTCTTTTTGCGCGTTTGGCCGCGCAACTAACAGGTTGCAGGCACCGAAGCAGGCCCAGCCCCAGATCAAGTAAACTCGCTCGCATCCGGAAGCAATCTGCGTATGTATTCCTTAGGCGAGCAATGGTTGTACCTTTTAAATAAATCGTAGAAATGCGTCATATTTACAAAGCCGACCATTTCGGCTACTTGCGTAATATTGATCTTTTCCGTAAGCAACAGGCGCTCGGCCTTTTTGATTCGCTGAATGTTGACATAATCAACGAAGGACATGCCGACCATCTTTTTAAAATATTTCGAAAAGTAATGATAACTCATATTTACCATCTGACTGACGGTTTCCATTTCGATATTTTCTTGCAGATGGCGCTCTACATAATCGATAACCGGACGCAGATTGTACGCTGGCGGGACCTTGTTGGTCTTCGGCGCTTCATTGGGGCCGCAGCGCAGCAAAAGGAGCAGCAGCTGCTTTACTTGAAGCTGGATGGCGAGTTCATAGCCGACCGTTTTTTGTTCCATTTCGTCGTAAATGGACTTCATATGCTGTCCCAGCGAAATTCGCAATTCCTCGTTCTGCCGAAGCGTCTCGTTCAACTGACTGAGCGGTCCGGTGATTTCGTAGAAAAAATGATAATACGTCATTAATGACGGATCGAAATAGGGCTGCAGGTCGAAATGCAAAATTAAATATGTTGTAGCGTCTCCGTCGGCGCACCAGCTGCAGTGCGGCTGAGACGAACCTACGATCAATGCTTCTCCAGGCTCCAACCGATACTGCTTGTCTTGAATCTGTTTCCCGAGTACCCCCTCCAGAACATAGGCGAACTCAAGCTCTCTGTGGTAATGCCACCGCTTTTTCTGCTGTCTCCGTTTTTCCCGCTTTCGAATTTGAATGCACAACATGAGGTTCTGGTAGGGGATCACTTCATCGAACATTTCGATGTTCATCTCGATCCTTCCCCTCGTTTGGATTTTGGACAAAAACCGATATAAACAAGATAAATGCCGACATACAGCGGGCAAGGTAATCATTGTATGCTTATTTCTGTAGCGCGTTGTCTTTATTATAGTAGTCCCGGTTAGAAACAATCAATCGAACCGTACGAAGGGGGGCATAGGCCAGGTTTGCAAAACAATCCGCTTGAAACAAGGGGGGCTTACCGGTGTTCAGACCGAAGTTTATTTGCAAGCTGTTGATCGTATGCTTTGTTACATTGTCTGTTTTAATCGGTTGCAGCGGCACGCCGCGTCCGGGGAATGAAAGTACCGGGCCGGGTACGGCCGACAAAGCCGGCGTACCGGGACCATACACAGGGGGACCGGTAGAGCTGCTGATCAAGGATGTGAATACAGCGATTTTCACCGATCAAGACATCCAAAAAGTGATGATGCAGGCGGTGAAGGCAAAATATCCTGAGATTACCCTTCGGATCGTAAATGACAAAATCGAGGATATGATCGCCTCCGGTTCGCCTCCTGACATGGTAGCGCTCAGCCACAGCCAATTGGCAAATTACAAATCGCTGGATCTTCCGGACGACCTGCGCATGTGGATCAAACAGAGAAATATCGATTTAACGTCGCTGGATCCGGTTGTTATGAACGCGATCAAAGACTTCGGGCCCAGCGGCGAAATATTCGGATTACCGTTCGGTATGAATCATGGCGCGCTCATCTACAACAAGGATATCTTCGACAAGTTCGGCCTTCCCTACCCTAAGGATTCGCTGGCATGGGAGGAGGTGGTCGAGATGAACCGGCGTCTGACCCGTCTGGAAGGCGGAGTTCAATACATTGGAGCTGCAACCAGCTCTTTTCTTAATATGACACGTCAATACGGGTTGTCGCTCGTCGACGAGAAGAATGAGAAGGCGGTTCTTACCTCCGACGGCTTCCGGCATGTATTCGGTCTGATGCAGCAGTTGTTCCAGGCCCCGGGCTATGTGCAAAACAGCAATTATACGTATAAGAACACCGATTTTTATAGAGATCAAACCTTGGTCATGCAAGCCAACTGGATTGCCGCGGTGGCGGGCGATATAAAAAAATTGAAGCCGCCGTTCAAGTGGGATCTCACCGCGTTTCCTGTTTATAAGGACCGTCCCGCAGTAGGCAACCCTGTCGACTTTCATATGTTGGCCGTTTCCAAAACAAGCAAGCACAAGGATGCCGCGATCCGCGTGCTGGAAACGCTGTTATCCAAGGAAGCTCAACTCGCGATTAGTAAATCCGGCCGCATTAGCGTGCTGGCCGATCCTCAGATCAAAGTGACGTTTGCGGAAGATTCAGGGATATTCACCGAAAAAAATTTGAAGGCCATCTTCAACGTATCGGCCGCTCCGTTGGTACGGTCTGATTTCTCGGAGTATAAGGACGTCATCTCCCCGTTTATTACCGACGCCGTTAAAAATATAGCTGTCAACAAAGCGGATATCAATACAGCCTTGCGGCAAGCGGAAGAGCAGGCCAATCAGAAAGTACGCAGTATGAAGGAGGCGCAGAGGTAGAATGATGCCGCGCAAATTTAAGGGGGATTTTTCGATGAACCATCGCGAGTGCTGCAAAGTATGAAACGATATTTGAATGATTGGGCTGCCAGAAGGGTAGAGAGACCGCTGCCCGTGTTTGCTTCCCCAGCGGAATTTACCGCATGGCGAGCTGAAAGACAAGCGAACTTCCATCGCGCATTGGGAATTGACAAGTACTTGCAAGCGGAACGAACCCCTTTAAATATTCGCGTGTCGGGGGTCATCGACGATCAGGCTTATCGTTTGGAAAAGCTGTATTATGAAAGCTTGCCAGGGCTATACGTGGCCGGTCATCTGTACATTCCGCGGGAATTATCGTCTCCGGCTCCCGGCGTTCTGTACGTTTGCGGTCATCACCGGAATCAGAAGATTCAATATCAGGATCATGCTCGACGCTTGGCGCAGCTTGGTTTTGTAACGCTCATTATCGATACGGTGCAAAACGGAGAAGTGTTCGGCGAACATCATGGAACCTACTCGCGAGGTTGGTTCGATTGGGTTAGCAAAGGATACACTCCGGCGGCGATCGAGGTATGGAATGCGATTCGCGGGCTGGACCTGCTGAGCGCTCGGGATGAAGTGGATGAACAGCGACTGGGCGTCACCGGCCATTCCGGAGGCGGCTCGATCAGCTGGTGGACGATGTGTGCCGACGATCGCGTAAAGGCGATTGCCGCTTCATCCGGCACGGGGCATGAGGCTTCCCATCTTCGAGAACGGACGCTGGATCGTCATTGCGACTGCAATTTTCCTAACAATCCTTTCGGGTGGTCGCTGATTGAACAATATGCGCTGGCAGCACCTCGGCCTGTGCTGATTGTAGCCCCGGATCGCGATGCGGTTTTTCAGATTGACTCGGTCGAGGACGTCTTTGGCCGGTTAAAAGGTTTATATGCAAGCCTGGGTGCGGAAGACCGGCTGAAATTATTTGCCTTTCGCTCTGCCCATATGTATACGCCGGAATCGCGCAAGCAAATCTTCAGCTGGCTGCTGCGTCATCTCGCCGGACAGGAGGTGTCTCCCGCCGTTGTGGAGGATATCGACGGAGAACGTCTGCCGGACGAACAACTGCTCGTGTACGGGGGGCAGCCGCCGGCAGACGATCGCTCGCTTACCGTTCAGGAGTGGTTCATACCGGCTGCGCGTCCAGTGATGCCGGACAGCCCGCAAATGCTGGAGCAGTGTCGCGATAACCTGGTGGCGCGGTTGAGGCAGGAAAGCTTTTCGGCATTCCCGCCCGCCGCCGGCCCCTGCAAACCTGTGATTCGTCAGCGAACGTGGAACAAGCCGCAGACTAGCTGGTGGTTCCTATTCGATTACGAGGCGGAAGCGTATTGGCAGTTGCAAGGCGAGCTTCATGGGGCGGCTCCAGAGCCCGCGGAAGGATCGGCGCTTCGTCCGTTGGCGGTTACCTTGCGCATGACTGGTGATGAGCGGGGGAAGGGAGCGTTCGCATTGCTGCAGTCCGCTTCCTCCTCGTGGCTGAAAGCGCGCCTTGATCCACGGGGAACAGGCGATACCGCATGGGGGGCGGAATGGCATTGGCATATTCGTCGTGCTGCCGCTTTGCTCGGCGGTACCGTTGCTTCCATGAGGGTGTGGGATACGCTGCGGGGAATTGAGGCGCTGCGCAATATACCGGGAGTCGATTCGAAACGCATAGTGCTTTCCGGCAGCGGGGAGATGGCGGTCGTGGCCTTATATGCGGCGTTACTCGACGGAAACATTGCGGCGGTTATTTTGGATCATCCTCCCGACACACTGGACGCACCTGACGCTTCGCGAGAATCGCCGTGTTTTAAGGAAGTCATCAATGCGCTCCGGCATGCCGACTTGCCGCAAACCGCCGCTTGCCTTTGGCCCGCGAAGCTTGTCTTCGTAGGAGAATTACCCGATGGCTATCGGTTGACCCGGGACGTATATGAGCGGATGGGGGGATCGGTGCAAGTGGTTTCATGTGCCAAGGAGATCCATTTCAGCGCATTGATCTAAGTGGTGAGATGCAAGAAACATCAAGATGGGGGAGTGATTCATGTGCCATATCCATTTGCCATCATCGGTTGTCAGCATGGTCATATTTCAACGTTTATCCGGGAGATGCTCGATAGGGGGCACTCCTGCTCGGGGATATACGACGCCGGGAATCCGAAGCTGGCCAGGATGTTCTCGGAGCGGTACGGAATTCCGCTTGTGGACGAAGTGGAAACGCTGCTCGATTCCTCCGTGCAAATCATTGGTTCATCGGCGATCAACAATGAGAAGATCGACATCATAGAAATGTGCGAGCGGTATGGGAAGCATGTCATGGTGGATAAGCCGATCGTGACGGGAAGAGCGGGATTGGAACGGCTGGAAGCGGTGATCGAGCGAGGGACGATCCAAGTCGGCATGTTGTTGACGGAGCGCTTCCGGCCGGCTGTACATGCGTTGAAGCAGAAAATCGCGGCGGGGGAACTGGGCGATATCGTCAGTATCTCCATGCGCAAGCCGCATAATCTGAAGCCGGCCTCGCGTCACGCATGGCATTTTTCCAGCGAGACGAACGGCGGCATTATCGTCGATCTGTTCATACATGATTTTGATTTGCTGCGCTGGTTGACCGGCCGGGAAATCGTATCGGTACAAAGCATGAAGACAAAAAACATGCTGCCGGAGTACCCGACCTTCTACGATACAGCCTGCGCACAGATTCAGTTGGAAGGCGGTATCATCGGGCAGCTGTACGCAGATTGGCATACTCCAGGGAAAAGCTGGACGTGGGGGGATTGCCGCATCTTCGTGTCCGGCACCGCAGGCTGCGCCGAGCTGAGGATGAACGGCGACCCGGCGGTGTCGGCGAAGGAGGAGCTGCTGTTCCGGATCACCCACGACGAACCGTTCGGGAAGGTGGAACCGGAAATCGTACCGGTCACGGTGAGCGGGGATTTTCTTCGTCGCATAGAAGGCCAACCCGGAATTATTACGCATCGCGATGTGCTGCTTGCGAGCCGAGCGTCGGTGGAAGCGGACGAGAACGCGGTCGTGATCGATAATACCGCGACCGTTCATACGAAGTAACCCTTACCGCTGGAGCCATTCGAACATAACGGAGGATGAACATGGGAAGAGACACGAAAGTACGCTTTGCCGTCGTCGGCTGCGGAGGCATTTCAAAAACGCATCTGAAGGGGATTGCCGCTGCGGAGGAAGCCGAGCTGGCTGCCGTGTGCGATGTGAGCGAGGAACGTGCCAGGGAGACGGCGCAGCAGTATGGCGTGCAGGCCTATACAAGCTATGAGGAGATGCTGAAGCGGGGCGATATCGATGTCGTTAACATTTGTACCCCAAGCGGTATGCACCCCGAGCAGACGGTCATGGCGGCAGAGGCCGGTAAGCACGTGATTAGCGAGAAGCCGATGGCGATCCGCCTCGACGACGCGGTCCGGATGATCGAAGCCTGCAAGAAAAATCGTGTGAAGCTGGCTACCATCTTCCCGCGCCGCATGTCGCCCGCATCGAAGTTCGTGAAACGGCTGCTGGAGGAAGGCAGGCTCGGCAAAATCAGCTTATGCGCGGGCTATGTGAAATTTTACCGGAATCAAGCCTACTATGATAAGGCCGGCTGGAGAGGCACTTGGGCTGTGGATGGTGGAGGCGCAATGATGAACCAGGGGATTCATACAATCGACTTGCTGCAATGGCTTGCCGGCCCGGTTGAATCGCTATATGGTTACGCCCGCAATGTGCTGCGCAATATCGAGGTCGAAGATACGGCGGTAACCTCGCTGCAATTCAAAAGCGGCGCGCTCGGATCGATTGAGGCGACGACGACCGCATACAAGCAGCCGGATCACAGGATCGTCATTCATGGCGATAAAGGGACGATCATTCTCACCGGCGATCAGATTACTGCGCTGGACATCATGGACGAAGAAGTGGACATCCCGCAGTTCGAGCCATTCTCCGTCATCCCGGATGGCCATGCCGCGCAAATCCGCGATATGGCGCTGGCAGTGCTCGAAGGACGGGACCCCATCGTCACCGGAGAAGACGGCGTACACTCGCTCGAAATTATTCTCGGCGCCTATGAATCGCAGCGCAGCCGCAAAGAAATTTGGCTGGGCCGAGCGCGTTAATCGGCTGTAAGCCAGCTGATGGATGCCGGCGTCGGCATCGAGCCGTAGAAATACAAACCCCAAAGCCATCGGTTGCCAATCGCCGATGGTTTGGGGGTTTCTCTGCTCAATACCCGTCCGTACGTTGCCCTGCGCTCTGCGCCATAGCGGCGCCTTCCCTTGCGGAGTCTGAGGCGATATGATTCGGATCGGCTTTCGCCTGAGCCAGCCCTTCCGCGACGCGCCGGCCGTAATCGGGATCGGCCTTGGTGAAGTGGTCGATCATGTTTTGCTGGATCACCGGCTTGCACACCTTCAGCCCGTCGACTAGGTTGCGAATCAACTCGTCGCGTTCCCAATCCTCGAACTTGCGGTACGTGTCGCCGGCTTGCTGGAAGTCGTTCGGCCGGCTTATTTTTTCGCGGACGAGCTTGTCGTTATACAATGGCTGATGCTCTTGGCCTGCCGGAGGCGCCTCCTTCAACCCGCCAAGCGAGGAAGGCTCGTAGTTGACGTGCGGGTTCTGGCTGGAAGCGCGGTCGACTATAAACGCCATTTGCCCGTCGCGCTGGTTCGTCGCAACATGCGTCTTCGGGGCGTTGATCGGCAGCTGGAGGTAGTTCGTGCCTACCCGGTAACGCTGCGTATCGGAGTAGGAGAACGTACGTCCCTGGAGCAGCTTGTCGTCTGAGAAGTCGAGGCCGTCGACCAGTACCCCCGTACCGAAAGCAGCCTGCTCGACCTCGGCAAAATAGTTTTCCGGATTGCGGTCCAGTACCATTTTGCCGACGGGTAGGAACGGGAACTGCTCGTGATCCCACAGCTTCGTCGGATCGAGCGGATCAAAGTCCAGCTCGGGATGCTCGTCGTCGCTCATGATCTGCACGCACAGCTCCCATTCCGGATAATCGCCCCGCTCGATCGCTTCGTACAAGTCCTGCGTCGCATGGCTTGTCGTCTTCGCCTGGATGGCGTCCGCCTCCTGCTGCGTCAAGTTTTTAATCCCCTGCTTCAGCGGCTCCCAGTGGTATTTCACGAGCACCGCTTCCCCGGCCTGGTTAACCCACTTGTACGTGTTCACGCCGGAGCCTTGCATTTGCCGGTAGTTGGCCGGAATGCCCCAGGGTGAATGCAGAAAAGTAACCATATGCGTCGCTTCTGGCGAATTCGAGACGAAATCGAAAAACCGCTCCGGATTTTGCAGGTTCGTGACCGGATCGGGACGGAACGCATGAACCATGTCCGGAAACTTGAGCGGATCGCGGATAAAAAAGATTTTCAAATTATTGCCGACCAGATCCCAGTTGCCGTCCTCGGTATAAAACTTGGCAGCGAAGCCGCGCGGATCGCGAAACGTCTCCGGCGAGTGGCCTCCGTGTACGACCGTAGAGAATCGGACGAATACGGGAGTCCGTTTCCCGGCCTCCTGAAACAGCTTGGCCCGCGTGTACTTGGCGACCGGCTCGTTCCCGACCTTGCCATACGCTTCAAAGTAGCCGTGAGCGCCGGCGCCGCGGGCGTGCACGATCCGTTCCGGAATGCGCTCCCGGTCGAAATGCGAAATCTTCTCGATAAAATGGTAGTTTTCCAACGTGGACGGGCCGCGATTGCCGATGGTGCGAATGTTTTGATTATCGGATATCGGATGACCTTGCCGATTCGTTAACGTCAACTCTTGCGTGTCCTTCTCCATGCTGCTCGAATAGGCCTCCCTTCAAATGTCATCTAGTACGGTTTGTCAGGGAAAGGAAAAGTATACATGCGTTATATAAAAAATGGTTTGGACCACGCTATTAATGTAATGTATTTGTAATATTTAATGACAAAATACTTATAAATAGATTGGTAAATAACCGTATAAGGTCAGTATTATACAAAAATTTATAAAAATATTGTAATGTTATCTAACATAATATTATAATATTGATAGATTTATATATATTGGTGTTATTTAATATTACATTAGCGAGAGCGATTACCGACTTGCATTGAGGAGGAACCACCGTGCGATCATCGAAATTCATTGTATGCAAGACCCGTTTGGCATTTTTGCTGCTAGCCGTAACTTTGCTGTTTTCACAGGCGCAGGCGGCGAGCGCGTTAGCGGCGGTAACCGGAGAGGGTGGGTATCTGAAACGACTGGAACTGGTGCTGCAGCCGATCATCGAAGCGGCCCGTCAGGACGGGATCGACGTGTCGGTCGCAGTAAAAGACTTAAGTGGGACGTATGGGAACGATACCGCCCGGCTCGGCTCGCAGGATGCCTATGTTGCGGCCAGCACGATCAAGCTTGCGATCGTGTCGCTGCTCATGCAGCAGGTTGAAGCGGGGCGCTTATCGCTGGACCAAAACATTACCGTCACACCCGCCAGCGTAGTCGGCGGAGCGGGGTCGCTGCAAAGCGAAACGTTTCCGCAGGAGGTGACGGTCGAGCGGCTGGCGCGGCTGATGATTACGCAGTCCGACAATACGGCGACGAACGTGCTGATCGACCTCGTCGGATTCGATAAGGTGAATGCGTTGGTCGATGGATTGGGCTTTACGGCGATGCAGCTGGGACGCAAAATGATGAATCCGGCGAAGCCGCCGGAGCAGGAAAACTACGTCAGCGCGGCGGAGCTCGTGATGCTGCTGGATAAGATTTATAAAGCCGAGCTCGTCAACGCTGCGTCGCGCGATCAAATCATCGCCTGGATGAAGGCGCAGGAAGTGAAGACCAAATTCGGAGCAGCGCTGCCGGGCAAGCCGATTGCCCACAAAACGGGTGAGCTCGGGGACGTCAGTCATGATGTCGGATACTTCCTGATTCCGGGCCGGGAGGTTGCCATCGCCGTGCTGACACGGGTGACGAGGCCGGAAGACGCGGGGCAGGCGCAGAAGCTCGGCAACCCGGTCATACAGCGGATCGCCAAGGCGGTATACAACGAGTTGTCCGATACGCCTGCTGCGGGGCACCAGCCGGCGGCGTGGCCGGAGCTGTCCATGGCGCTTCATCCGCTCATTGAGGGGGCGGCCAAGCAGGGCATCCGCGTGTCGGTGGGGATCAAGGATGTGAGCGGGCGCTCCGGCCAGCGGGAGCTGCTGCTCGGCTCCGGGCAGCCGTATATGCCGGCCAGCACGATCAAGCTGGCGCTCGTCTCCGCGCTTATGCAGCAGGTCGATGCCGGCAAGCTGTCCTTGGATCGCGCCGTAACCGTGAAGCCCGAGGATGTCGTCGGCGGCACCGGCTCGCTGCAAAAGGAAACATTCCCGCAGGAGGTGACGATCGAGCGGCTGGCGCGGCTGATGATTACGCAATCGGACAATACGGCGACGAACGTACTGATCGATGTCGTCGGCCTGGAGCAGGTAGACGCGCTGATGAACCGGTTGAATCTCAAGGTCATGCATTTGGGCCGCAAAATGTTTGCGGCGGCGCCGACGCCCGCGCAGGACAATTACATCGATGCGGCCGATCTGGTCTCGCTGCTCGAACACATATATAAAGGCACGTTTTTATCCGAAGGCTCGCGAGAACAGATCATTGCGTGGATGAAAGCGCAGGAGGTCAAGACGAAATTCGGCGCGGCGCTGCCGGATGCTCCGATTGCGCATAAGACCGGTGAGAACGCCAACGTCACGCATGACACCGGATATATTCTGATTCCTGGCAAAGAGATCGCTATCGCCGTGCTGACTGAGGTTACTACCACCGGTGATTTCGACAAGGCGCAGGCGACAGGCAACCCGGTCGTGCAGCAGATTGCGAAGACCGTGTATCGCGCCATGAGCTACGAATCCAAGTATGCCGACGTGGCGCCCGGCCATTGGGCCCGGCCGTTCATCGACGGCGCCTCCGCAGCTTCCTTGATCGATCCGGCAGCGGAGACGGCATTCCGCCCCGATGAGCCGATGGCCCGCGATGCCTGGGACGCGCTGCTCGTTCGCGCCTTCGGGCTGGAGCCTGCGACGGGTGTCGGCGGAAACGGACAAATGGGCGATGCGCCGAGCCTGAGTGCGCCGATCACCCGTGCCGAGGCCATAGTGCTGCTGGTTCGCGCCTACGAGAGCGCGAATGGGTCGATGGCCGGCGGCACGGAGCCGCTGCCCTACAGCGATGCGGGCGACATCCCTGCTGTACTGGTGCCGGCTGTAGCGAAAGCCCAGCGGATCGGCTGGGCCGAAGGCTACGCGGACGGCAGCTTCCGTCCGAACGATGCCGTCACGCGCGCCGAGGCCGCAGCGTTGATCGCCCGCGCGCAGGGAAGGTAAGCAAGCGCAGGGTTTCCGCAGTGTGCCGATCCGGGTGATTGCATCCGCGGAGGAAGAATAAATCGCGCCTCATCTCCGAATAATAAGCAAAAAATGGAGAGCGGGGCGTTTTATTCGTGGAAATGATCAAACCGATGAAATCGAATCGAGCCGCAACGACGAAGAACGACCGTGATGACCAGTTGACGGCGGCCGAGATCGGGAAGCTGTGGGCTACTTATATGGGAAATACAATGGCCTCCTGTGTGCTCCGCTACTATTTGCAAAATGTGGACGACTCGGACATTCGCAGCATATTGGATGAGGCGGTTCAACTGACGGAGCGGTTTACGAAGTCGATTGACGACATTTTTACCCGGGCCCATTATCCGATGCCGATCGGATTTACGGAGAAGGACGTCAGCCTGAACGCGCCCCGGTTATTCGCCGACGAGCTGTATCTTCATTATTTAATCTATGTCGGCAAAGCAGGCATGAGCATATACAGCGCAGCAATCCCGCTGATGGTCAGGTCGGATGTCCGCGAATTTTTTACGAGCGGGTTGAACGATACGGTTAAGCTGCTGAATAGCGTCAACGTACTGCTGGAGAACAAGGGCTATTTGCAAAAGTCCCCCTATATCCCGCCGCCGAAACATCCCGAATTCGTTCGTAAAAAAAGCTACATGAATGGCTTCTTCGGGAATGTCAGGCCGCTGCAGGCGCTGGAAATTACACATCTGTTCGACAGTATTGAGAACAATACGATCAGTCGAGCGGTGTTAACCGGATTTGGCCAAGTGGCCGGTCAAGAGAAGGTCAGACAATATTTCGTCAGGGGAAAAGAGCTGGCGACCCGTCATATCGATTCGTTCAGCGAGATGCTTCATAACGAAGATCTGCCATCGCCCGGGCTGCTCGATCACTTGGTGACAGAGTCGACGGTGGCTCCGTTTTCCGATCGGCTGATGGTATTCCATAAGCTCGATATGTTTACGATGCGAGTCCGCACGTACGGGAACGCGCTGTCTTTTACCGCCAGGCGGGACCTTGCGGCCTTGTTCGCGCGCTCCACGCTGGAGGTCGGCAATTATGCCGAGTCGGGGGCGGATCTTATGATCGAGCACGGCTGGCTGGAGCAGCCGCCGCAGGCGGCCGACCGGGAAGCGCTTGTGCTCAAGTAAGTCGTCCAACAACGATAACGCCGCTTTGCGAGATGTCGCGAAGCGGCGTTTTGCTGTTAGCGGGCTGTGCTGGCTGCCTCCACGCCAAGCGTTCGATCCAGCCATTCGAATACGCGGTGATTGAAATATTGCAGCGCGCCGAAGTGGCAATGCTCCTCTGCGCCTTCCTCTGTCGTGAACCGCATGAACGTCTTCGGACAGGCCAGCGCTTCGTACAGCCGTTCAGGCTGTCCGGCGAAGAAGTGATCGGCTTCCGCATCGCACACGAGTACAGGGCATTCGATAAGGTGCGCGACGCCTTCCAGTGTGACCGGCTCCGTCTTGTCAATCAGCTCGGCGACGGATGCGGCCTGATACGTGAACATCCCGTTCTCGATCGCCCAGCGGACGCCCGTGTGATGAGCCATCAATCCGCGAATGAAGCGGTCCATGTAGGCGGGATCGTCCAGATCGGCATCGTTCCCGCGATGCAGCTTGCGTCCCATCTCTCCGAACTGGTTGGAGAACAGTCCGTCATTGGCGATGCAGGCGGCGAGCCGGTGCTCGAACGCGGCGGCGCGGGGCGCCAGACAGCCGCCGAGGCTGATCCCCATCAGCGCAATCCGCTCGGTGTCGACTTCCGGCCGGCTCAGCAAGTAATCGATAACCGGCGTGACGACGTGCTCCCAATCGTGGCGGAACGGGATGCGCTGCTCGCGGATGACGGCGCCTTGCCCCGGCCCCTCGAAGGTCAGGCAGTGGTATCCCCGCTGCAGCGCGGCCGCTGCCACCTCGAAGTACAGCTCCTCTCCGGTCGAGTCGAAGCCGCCGTGAACGATCAGAACGGGCCGCGGCGTTTGATCCGCAAGGTACAAGTAACCCGGCAGCGAAGCGCCCTCATACGGAATCTCCACCTGTTCGACCCGTCCTTCCATCAGGCGCAGCGCTTCCCGGAACGTGCTGCGGCTGCTGCCCCAAGTATCGAGGATGCGCGGGTCCTGCGGATCGCCATGCAGGAAAAATTCCGCGGTGCGGTAATAATTCGAGGCCCGCAGATAGAACTCCCTTGCGCTGACCCGATTGCCTTGGTCCCGGCTCTCCACGGCCAGCCGGTGCATCCGCTCCGCGGTCTTGCGCCATTCGGTATACCAGCTGTCGAAGCAGCCTTCCTTGATGCGGTAAGCGGTAGACAGGCACTCGCCGATGTCCGCTCCACCGTAGGGGGCATAGCTTAGCGTGCGCAGCAGCTCGAAGGAAAACGTTTGGTCGTTAAAAATAAGATGCATGGTGATCGCTCCTCATAGGAAAAGTTGTGGTTGATTCATTTATAGGTTAATATTAACTTATATCAATTGTGATTATATGTCAATAATAACCTATGTTAAAATTAACTTATAATTCAATAGGGGGATGTGTAATGAGTTCCATTCAATATGTGCTGCTCAGTTTATTGGCGAGGGAGCCGCTGAGCGGATACGACATGAAGCAGCAAATCAACGGCCGGATCAGCTTCTTTTATAAAATCAGCAACAACCAGCTGTATCCAACCTTGTCCAAGCTGGAGACGGAGGAATATATCCGGCTGCAATCGCATGAGCGGGAGTCGTACCGCCCGGCCAAAAAAATATACACCATTACGGATAAAGGCTTGGATAGCTTGAAGGCATGGGTTATATCGCCGAGCGAGCCGGGGGCGTGGGACGAGTTTTTGCTCAAACAGTACAGCTCATGGCTGGTGGAGCCGGAGGTCATGATCGCCCAGTTGGTCGAGAGAAGAAAGGAGCATGAGGCGCGGCTCGAGGAATATACCGTCAAGGCGGCGTCGTTGCGCGGTCAGGAGGAGCGTATTGAGGCCGGGCATCCGCTGTTTTCGAGCATCGGCGTGATTGAGATGGGCATTTTGTTCGAGCGGGGCTATGCCGACTGGTGCGATAAAATGATCGGATGGCTTCGGGAAAATCGCATATAACGGCTCGCGGGCGACGAATCGGTTGGTGAGCAACGGGCGGTGTCCAGGGGGGGAAGCGGTGGACGAGCACGGGCGGCATGAGACGGTGGGAAGCCGTCGTCGGGCAAGGGCGATGCCAAAGGGAGAAGCGATGGCCGCTCGCGGGCGGCGTCAGACGAGGGGAGGCAGTGTTCTGGCGGCGGTGAAAATGGCGGAAGCAGTGATCGAGCGAGGGTCGTGTCAAACGGTAAGGAAGCAGCCGGGCGGGTGGAGACGCTAACCGGCTTCCGCGCCGAGGCGCGCGAGGTGCACGGCCGGGGCAGGTACGTGCGGGCGGGTATCAGGCCCGCCCCGTACCCCGACCGACCGCTGCCGAGGTCATGGCAGCCGCTCCTGCAGCGCCCCGGCGATCGCTTCGCCCATTTGCGCGGTTCCCAGCAGCTTGGCGGGATCGTCTGCGCCTTCGCGGAACAAATCCCGCGTGCGGTAGCCTAGCTCCAGCGTTCGCCGGACGGCGTGCTCGATGCGAACCGCCAAGGCTTCTTCGCCGAACGTGTAGCGCAGCATCAAGGCGGCGCACAGAATGGCGCTGATCGGATTGGCGATCTGCCGCCCGGCAATGCCGGGAGCGGAGCCGTGTATCGGCTCATACAATCCGAACGGCCCGTCTCCGAGACTGGCGGAAGGGAACAGCCCGATCGACCCGGACAATACGGACGCTTCGTCCGATAAGATATCGCCGAACAGATTGCTCGTCAGAATGACGTCGAATTGCCGCGGGTTAATGATGAGCTGCATGGCGGCGTTATCAACATGCATATAATCGAGATCCACCTCGGAATACGAAGCGGCGGTTTCGGCAACGACCTCCCGCCACAGCACGCTGCTTTTCAACACGTTCGATTTTGCGACCAAGGTCACTTTGTTTCTTCTCGATTTGGCGTATTCGAAAGCCCGGATCGCAATGCGCCGAATTTCCGATTCAGCGTACGCTTCGACATCGGAGTAGACCCGTTCGCCCTCGACCACGCGAGCTTGCTTCTCGCCAAAGTAGATCCCGGAAATCAGCTCGCGGACGATCAACAGGTCGACGCCCTTCACTACGTGCCCCTTGACCGGGGACAAATCCAGCAGCGAATCGAATACTTTCGTTTCCCGCAAATTCGTGTATAACCCGAAGTGCTGGCGGAGCGGCAAGATCGCCTCCTGTTCCACGCCGGACCATTTCGGCGAAGCGAGCGCTTCCGGCGGCCCGCCGAACGGGCCCTTCAGCAAAGCGTCGCACGTCTCCGCCAGACGCAGTGTGCTTGCGGGGAGGTGGCAGCCGTATTTGTCGTATGCCTGCCCGCCGGCCTCCAGGGGCACGATGTCAAAGGCAAGCTGCGTATGCTCCCCGGCGGCACGCAGCACGCGCAGCGCTTCCTTCATGATTTCCGGTCCGATATAGTCGCCTTCGAGCACGCCGATTCGCTTCATATCCATGTGGATCGCCTCCCGTATGAGTGACTGTCTTGTAGCGATTGTAACGGAAGTAGACTTATTGGTAAAATATATGACACATATAAAATATATAGAAATTACCTATAAACGAAACATTCGCCCCCAGGGGGTCCGACCGGCCCCGCGCAGCAGCTCAACATGCGTTCAGGATTTGTGCGCATTAGAAGCGCTCTGGCGGTGAAACAGAACGGAGGGACAAGCATGGAGCCGTACACGCGGCGGGTCGTGGATATTATCCAGCGCATCCCCGAAGGGTATGTCATGACGTACGGACAAATTGCCGCGCTGGCCGGCAGCCCCAGAGGCGCGAGGCAGGTGGTGCGGATATTGCATTCGCTCAGCCGGGCGCACCGGCTGCCCTGGCATCGCGTCGTGAACGTGAAGGGCGAGATTGCGCTCACGGACGACGAATCGCGGATGAAGCAAATGCATTTTCTGCAAAGCGAGGGCGTAGAGGTCAGCAGGGACGGACGCATCGATCTGGAGCGGTACCGGTTTATTCCCGGCGAACCGGACGGTGATGTCCCTAGCGCGTAAGTCTGGAATGCGACGGGGAATGGATGACAATGGTAAAAGAAAGCTTCATTTTGCGGCGGCAAAAGCCGACAACATAATAGAAGCGGCAAAGCGAAGCAGGCCGGGGAACGTCTACCGGCCTCACAGCAGCAGCCCGAACGAGACGAAACAAGATCCATCGAACGGTCATAATGCGGTGTGACCGATGCAAAGGAGGACCCATCGATGAACAAATGGTATGCCATCGCGCTGTCGGCTTGCTTAATGTCGTCCGTGCTGGCGCTGCCTGGTGCTGCATCCGCGGCGGCGGCGGAGAAGCCGGTGCGCGTGTTTTTGGACGGCAAGCCGATCAAATTCGAAGCGCCGCCGCTCGTCGAGGATGGAACGACGCTGGTGCAGTTCCGGCCCATCTTCGAAAAGCTCGGCCTGCGGATCGGCTGGAACGAGGATACGCAGACGGTCACCGGGACAAGGGACGATCTGATGATCAAGCTGATCATCGACGATACCGGCGCTTACGTGAACGAGCGGCCAACGGAGCTTGAGCTGCCTCCGCGGCTCGTGGACGGCAATACGTTCGTTCCGCTGCGATTCGTCGGGGAAGCGTCCGGCAAGGAAGTGACGTGGAACGAGAAGACGTCCACCATCTATCTCCGTACGCCGAAGAACGTCGGCAAGACGACGGATCCGTCGAAGCCGGTCAAAGGGGAGTACGCCTTCCCGGACGGCACGAAATATACGGGCCAGCTCGTCAACGGCTATCCTGAGGGTACCGGCAAGCTGTACGACGAGAAGGGCAAGCTGCTGTTCGAAGGCACGATGTCGGGCGGTCTGCCCGCCGACGGACGGCTGAGAAGCTATTACGATAACGGTCAGTTGGAGTTTAACGGGACGATCAAGGACGGCGTGTGGAGCGGATCGGTCAAGCAGTACATGACAAGCGGCAGCCTGATGTTCGACGGTACGTACGTGAACGGCGAACGCGAGAAAGGGACGCTTTACTCCGAGACCGGCGACAAATATGTCGGCCCATTCGATAATGACCTGCCCAACGGCACGGGCAAGATCACGTACGACAGCGGCGACGTGTACGAGGGGGATGTCGTGGACGGCGTGCGCGAAGGCAAAGGGACGTATACGACGGCCAAAGGCGAGAAGGTGGTCGGCGAGTTCAAGAATAACACGTTGAACGGTCTGGTCTCTCATTACGACAGGAAAGGCACGCTGCTTTCCGTAAGCGAGTATTCCAACGACATCCTGATTAGCAAAGTGGATATGACCAGCGAGAGCAGTACGCTGCCGAACACGAACACGACGACGCAGCCCGCTCCGCTGAAGATCGAGAACGAGCGCCACGATAAGGCGATCAGTCTGCTCAAAACGCAGTACAACGAGAACAAAAAGAAGGTAGAGAACCAGATCGCCCAAATTCGCAAAAGCAATCCCGGTACATACGCAACGAAAGCGTCGTACGATCGGGCGCTCAAGGATGCCAATGCGAAGCAAGAGGAGATTCTCGAGAAAATGGGCTCGCTGCCGCTCGACAATTCCGTAACGGCCGAGGCCGCCCGCGTGGAGCTCGAGAAGCAGTTGATCGAGACGCAGGAGCTGCTCGCGCAAATTATTGCCAAAGGCTCGGTCCAGCAGCAAATACAGGCGCTGCGGGATCAGCTGACGCTGCTGCGGGAGAGCTATACAGAAGCTGTGAAGAGAGAGAATGAGCAGCATGCCGAGATGGTGAAAAAACTGAAGTAGCTTCCGGACTTGTCCGGGGCGCGACGATACGACGCCTGTATATCAAGTACAGGCGTTTTTTTACGGCCGGCGCTTGCATCTTTTGACAATGAGATCGTCATAGTTAATTCGGCGGACCCATGCTATACTTAAGCCCTGCGGCACATTTTACGGCAGAGGGATGAGAAGAGAAGGTGCGCCGGCCAGCGGCAATTTTCCTCGACCTTTCGGAACCTTGGATGGTTTCCGGCGTAATACCCAATGGACAACAAATGTTTCGACTTAATACGAGAGAGGAAGATTCAACCTTCATGGCTCATGAGCAGCACAGCGGATGGCGTAAAGACCTCGCCCCCTATGAAAGACCACGAACACGCTCCAGCGTGTGGCAAATCCTCAACACCTTCATTCCCTTTGTAACGCTTTGGTACGCCGCTTATCTCAGTTTGTCGATTTCTTACTGGATCACGCTTGCGCTGGGCATCGCGGCCGGCGGATTTCTCGTTCGAATTTTTATTATTTTTCATGACTGCTGCCACAAATCGTTTTTCAAAAACAAAACGGCCAACGACATTGTAGGCACGTTGACCGGGATATTGACCTTTTGCCCCTACTATCAATGGCGGCACAGCCACTCCGTTCACCATGCCACGAACGGCAACCTCGACAAGCGGGGGGTCGGTGACATATGGACGCTGACGGTAGAAGAATATGTGGCATCGTCCCCTATGCGGCGACTGCTGTACCGGCTGTATCGCAATCCCCTCCTGATGTTCACGTTCGGTCCGATCTACATTTTCCTGATCGATTATCGTTTTAACCGCAAGCGCGCCGGATTCCATGAGCGTATGAACACGTATGTGACCAATCTCGGCATTGCCGTCATCGCCGGATTGCTGTGCTGGGCGATCGGCTGGGAAGCGTTCCTGCTCGTGCAGGCGCCTGTATTTGTCGTGTCAGGCGTCGCCGGCATATGGCTGTTCTATGTGCAGCATCAGTTCGAGGACGGCTACTTTGAGCTGGAAGAGGACTGGAATTATGTTCGGGCGGCCATGCAGGGAAGCTCGTATTACAAGCTGCCCAAATGGCTCTGCTGGATCACGGGCAGCATCGGTTTCCACCATATCCACCATTTGAGCCCGCGAGTGCCCAACTATTATTTGGAGGCGGCGCATAACGCCAATCCGCTGCTGCAGCAGGCGCAGACGATTACGCTGCGGACAAGCCTGCGGTCGCTTCAGCACCGGGTGTGGAACGAGCAGAGCAAGACGTTCATGGCGTTCCGGGATATCCCGCCGGAGTTGTTCCAGCGGCACAGGGCAGGGAAAGCAGCCCGCGCGCGGGCTCGCGTCGAATCAGGCCGATAGGCGCTCCGTTTCCGCGCACGCTGCGCGTTCAAGCGGGGTACGCCCGAGCGGCCGCAGCCCATGCCAAGCGCTACAGCAGCTTCTCGTAGCATAAATACGGCAACGGCCGCAGCGGGAATCGTATCTCGCCGATTTCGCGGTAGCCGGCCCGCTGGTACATGCGGACGGCCCCGGGATTGCCGGCATACACATCGAGCCGGATGCTCGAATAGCCGCGTTCCTGCGCCGTGTCCTCGGCGAAATGCAGCAGCCGCTTGCCGAGGCCGTTACCTTGATGCTGCGGGTGCACAGCCAGCCGGTGGATGCAGGCGGCGGAGCCGTGCCGGTCGCTCCAGGGCAGCGGCGCATACTTCGCGCTCTGCCGGTCGTCAAGCGCGACCGCCGCGATGGCAAGGCCGCTAGCTTTCACCCCGAACAAGCTGCCGCGGCGCAGATCCGCGCCGATGACGAAGCCGTTCGGATACAACCAGTCCCATTGACGGATCCCCTGGCGCTGGAGCTCGCCGGAGACGGACCGGTACAAGGCCATGACGCTTTTTTTGTCCGCAAGGGTGAAGACGTCGATCATTTGGCCGCCGCCCCCCTATGCTCCGCACTCCAAATCACTTCCTTCAGCCGTTTGGCCGAATGCTTCCGATACAGCACAGTCCAGGCAATTGCTATGCCGACGAACCCGTAAAGCACGACATTGGAGATCGCGAGAAACTGAGCGGTCGTCAGCTGGTACACCAGCATCGTGCGTACTACCGCTTCCAGCAGCAGCAAAATACCCCATACGAACGTCATCAGCCGCAGCACATACCGGAAATACGCATACTGCCAGTTGGCGGCGAATTTCTCGGGGTTCCCGTTGAAGCGGGCGGCCATATAAAACATCAGCGGCCGGTGAAACAGCAGCGAGCCCAGAAAGACAACCCCCACGGCGCCGGTAATCATCGACTCCCGAACAAGCAGCATTTTTTCGCTTCCGCCCAGCGCGACGAGCACGAGCGTAAGCACGAAGGTGAACAGCATCAAGGAGCCGAACGCGTCCAGCTTGCGGTGCTTGAGCAGGTGAACGACGTTGTCGGCCAGCGGAACGAGCGTGGCGATGCAGAGTGCGGTAAAGCTAGGCATGTGGCCGGACAGCCACACATAAAGCGCCCAAGGCACGATGCCGTTAATGAGCAGAGTCAAGACTACATACATACGTTTGGACATGGGATGAACCATCCTTTCGATAGAGGGGAGATGTGGGAGTCACACATGCGTATCAGCTGAGAACGCGGAACATGAACTGCGTCACTTCCTGCGCGTTCATGCGGCTGCTTTCCTGCCTGATCGTATTTTGCACGCGCAGTCCGTACATAAACATCAGCATGCCTTCGGCGAGCTGCAATTTGTCTGCCTCGGCCGGGATTGCACCGGCGCGCTGTCCGGCTTCGATCCAATTCGCGCAAGTGTCGAGCGTATACTGATAAATCCCCTTCATGATGTCGGACACTTTCCGATCGTCCATGCGGCTGAGCAAATAAAGAAAAATTTGATTCGACACATCGTCATGCTTCACTGCCCCGAACGCCTGCGCAATAAGCTGGAGCGGCTTCTCCAAGCCATGCGTATCCGGGTCATTCACCACCTCGTGAAATTTCGCATTCGTTTGCTCGACCCGCGATTGCAGCAGCCGTCCGAGCAGTTCGTCTTTTCCTGTGACGTAATGATAAATCGCGCCTTTGGATAGGCCGGTGCGGGTCATAATGTCCTGCAGCGTCGTTTGCCGGCAGCCTTTCTCGCGAATAAGCGCTTCGGCGGTGTCGAGAATGAGCTGATAACTTTCGTTTAATGAAGTCATATGGGTTCACACGTTCTTTCCGTAAGTTTTTGGACGAACCGACCGTCGGTCGGTACACAAACATCATACCGTACCGACCGTCGGTCTGTAAAGGGGCGTTTTCAAAAAATTTCCGTTATGTACGACACAGGCGGTGATGAACCATGCCTTCATTGACAATGACGGCTAAATCCAATATCTTCATTTCAAGACGTTGTACAACCGGACTACTATGTTGAACGGAAGGCAGTGAAAGGAATGGCCATTTCCAGAAACGACGCATTGGATCTTTATATCGCGCTTTCCCGGGCGAGCCAGTGGATCAACGCGCATGCAGATCGCGATATTCGCCAGCACGGGCTGAACCGGACGGAGTTCGGCGTGCTTGAGCTGCTGTACCATAAGGGAGCGCAGCCGATTCAGCAAATCGGCGGCAAGGTGCTTATGAGCAGCGGCAACATTACGTATGTCGTCGATAAGCTCGAAAAGAAAAAGCTGGCGGTGCGCAGAGCGTCGACCGAGGATCGCCGCCTCATTTTTGCGGAAATTACCGAGAGCGGCAAACAGTTGATCGAGGACGTGTTTCCGAAGCATACGGAAGTGATCGAGCAGGCGATGAACAGCCTTACGCCCGAGGAGAAGCAAACGGCGAGCCGGCTGCTGAAGAAGCTGGGCAAATACGCGCAGGAACAATTTAATAAATAGTTGCTAAATTTTGTTTATTTATAGAAACTTTTTCCCCATTTTGGTGTACAAATTTATAAAAGCCGAAAGCGGTGAACGGATTGAAGATAAACAAAATCGCGATCGTGATTTCCTTATTCACTTGTTTGAACGTGGGCATTTCTTACGCAGGGGCGGCAGGCAAATTCAAAGACCTCGACATCGCGTCCATCTTCTTCAACGGCCGCGAGATGTCGTTCAAGCAGGATGAGGTTCCGGCGCTGCAAGTGGACGGCACCGTTCTCGTGCCCGTGGAGGCGATTGCGGAGAAGGCGAACCTGCTCGCCATTCCCGACACCGAGACCGGCTTGACGAAGCTGTACAAACCAAACGTCCATATGATCTTCGGTCTCGGCGAGAGCAAGGACGGCAAAGGCATTCGTGACTTGTTCGGCAAGGTGAAAAAAGGGGTGCCGATCGACTTCTCGGTGTTCGTGCAGGTCGACAATCTCATTCCGGCAGTCCGGTCCGTCAAGCTGGATATGGTTGATTCCGCGGGCAACACGATCGTATCGTCCAAGGAATACGTGCTGCCGGGCAAAGAAGATTTCTGGTATACTTGGGGGCTGAACAACGTTGTGCTGAATTATACGGGCAAATACACGGTCCGCTTCCTCGGCAAGCTGGACACCGACAATACGTATCATGTGCTGTCGGAGAAAAACCTCGTATGTGAGTAAGCTGACGTCAATGGAAAAAGGAAAGACCGGGAGGATGCTCCCGGTCTTTTTGGCTATAAGTGCAGTTATAAATGAGATGAGTTCCCAATGGAAAAACTACGGGCGTGTCGCTTTGACGAATGTGAATTGCGCCGTCGCCGGAATGTGGTCGGAGGCGAGCGAGCGGATGACTTCCGACCTCTTCAGCTGCAGGGTCGGCGTGTAAAAGATATAATCGGCCCGGACATGGGGGTTGTCCGCCGGGAAGGTGTACGTATTCGTTCGATCGGCGAATGCGTCTTTGAAGGCAGCCGATAAAATTTTGATTTCATCGGAATACGGCGCGGCGTTGAGGTCGCCGACCAGGATGGCGTTGCCCCCTTGAGCGCCTATGAGCTTCACGATCTCGGCGGTTTGGCCCCTCCGCTCCTCGGCGTTCAATCCGAGATGCGCGCTGTAATAATGAACCGGCGTGCCGCCGACGTCGATGGTGGCGCGTAAGATACCGCGCTGTTCGCCGCGCTCGCTTGCTTTCAGATTGCTCGGCAGCAGCGTGTTTTTCGCATCGGCAATCGGATATTTGCTCAAGATCGCCGTGCCGTACTGCCGCCGCGGCTCTCCCGGCTTGAGCGGAGCCCGGTCAAGATTGGCGCCGAAAGCGTAATGAAATTTCAAGTAGTCGGCCAGCCATTTGGCCTGATCCTCGAATCGGCTTCGCTCCGCCCAATGCTTATCGACCTCCTGCAGACCGATCACATCGGCGCCCGATGCGGCGAGAAGGTCGCCGACCCGCTTCAGATCGAGCGCGTTGTCCATGCCGATTCCGACATGCATATTGTACGTCAATACGTTCAGCGTGCCTTCTTCCGGCTGCGGCATGCCGCCGGGAGAAGGGGGCGGCATGCCCCGGCCGCCATAGAGCGAGAGCGCGATGATAGCGAGCGCCAGCGCCAGCCCGAGTGCCGCGGCGATCCATCGCCAAGGCCGTTGCAAGCTCGTGAATCGCAAGGACAAGCCTCCCCGTCGCCGTCTCCGTGCAGGCAACATTCGGATGGACGGCGAATCATTTCTACTATATTAATAGAAAACGCTTACCTGAGTGCGTGGAGCCCGGCGCTTATTTCACGCCGACCCGCATTCTGTAGCTGAACAGCACATCCATTGCGCTGCCGTTGAAATACTGCGCCACCAGCGTCCGGAACGCTTCGATGTCTTCGTCCAGCTCGGATGAGCCGAGCTTGAACACCGTCTGCACGCCGCCTTGACTGAGCGCAAGGCCGACATAACGCTCGGCGTCGAACCGTTCGATGTTGTGGAACAAAATTTCTTTGCAGTAACGGAAGACACCGCTCTTGCGAAGATTCGCCAGATGCTGGCTTTTATCCCGCTTTATCGCGCGGTCGTCTTCATGCGCAAGCCGGGCGATGATCACGTCCGCTTTGGAAACAAGCCGCTCGTACGCCTCCTCGATGGACCAGTGAATGGTAGGCGGCCAATCGCAATCATAGGCCGCGAAGACGCCGCCTTCGCGCAGAACGCGGGCAACCTCGCGCAGTGTGCTCTCCGGTTCCATCCAATGAAACGACTGGGAGCAGGTCACGATGTCGACCGAGCCGGAGGCGGCATCCAGTTGATTCGAGTACCCTTGCGCGAAAGAAATATGGCTTAAGCCGCTGCGTCGCAAATTGTCCTGCGCTTTGCCGATCATGTCCGCATTCGGCTCCACGCCGATCACCTGCTCGGCATGGTCCTTCCAGACGAAGGAGGACAGCCCGGTGCCGCAGCCGATATCGAGGACGAGCGACGGCTTGCCCCCGGCGTAGCTGGTAAGCACTTGAACGAGCGCTTGCGGCGCTTGCGGGCGGTTCTTGTCATAAACGTCGCCATAGCCTGTAAACCGGTCGATATTGTTCTTCAGATTGCCTTCGGGTATCAATGGTTCTCCTCCATTCTTCTCGGGATGGTCACGACCGGCTTCGGGCTCGGCTTTCCTGTTCATCGTACCGGAAAACGGCCGGCGAAGTAGGCCAAATTCCGAAGCGGGCGTGCCATTTTGAAGCAATTCGCGCCGGGACCGCTGCATTCGGCGCGAGTGGCTAGCCCTTGGCCCGAGGCGCGAGAGCCAAGGATATACAACTGATATACAACTATTGTAAGGAAAAAGTTAAATCCGGTCTATAGACTGGCACGCGCGAAGCGTACATGATGGAAACGTACCGATCGATAGCGAAGGAGCTGGCGATATGACCTTATTCCAAAATCCGATTTTGCCCGGCATGTACCCGGACCCTTCCGTGTGCCGGGTGGGGGATGACTATTATATGGTGACGTCGACGTTCGAATATTTCCCCGGCGTCCCGATCTTCCATTCCAGAGACCTCGTACATTGGCGGCAGCTCGGCCATGTGCTTGACCGGCCTTCGCAGCTGAATCTGGACGGGGTGCAGACGTCGCGCGGCATATACGCGGCGACACTCCGTTATCATAACGGCGTGTTCTACATGATCACGACGCTTGTGGAGAGCGCAACCAGCGAGCGCCGTAACTTCTATGTCACCGCTTCCGATCCGTCCGGTCCGTGGTCCGACCCCTACTGGCTGGAGGACGCGCCGGGCATCGACCCGTCGCTCTTCTTCGACGACGACGGACGGGCTTACTTCACGGCGAACCGCAGACCGCCGGAAGGGCAGCACTATCCGAAGCATATGGAAATTTATATGCAGGAGCTCGATCTGCATAACCACCGGCTGATCGGGCCCAGATACAGCCTATGGGACGGCGCGCTCAAATTCATTCATGCGCAGGAAGGCCCGCATGTGTACAAGGTGGACGGCTATTATTACTTGTTCATCGCCGAGGGCGGCACCGGCTTCACGCATTCCGTCACCGTCGCCCGCAGCCGGGAGATCACGGGGCCGTATGAGGGCGCTAAGACGAATCCGATCCTGACGCATCGCCATCTGGGTCAGGAGGCCGCCATCACGAACGTTGGTCACGGCGACATCGTGCAAACCGGCAGTGGCCAGTGGTGGATGGTATGCCTCGGCACGCGGCCGTACGGCGGAGGCTACCGCAATCTGGGGCGGGAGACGTTTCTCGTGCCGCTGGCGTGGGAGAAGGGCTGGCCGGTGGTCAATCCGGGCAAAGGCATCGTCGAGACGCAGCTGACACGCCCAAATCTGCCGGCTTGCAAATGGCCGCTCCCGCCGGTATGCGACTCATTCGACCGGGCGGCGCTCGATATGCGGTGGAGCTTCGTTCGTACGCCGCGGGGCGACTTCTGGAGCTTGACGGAGCGTCCCGGCCATCTGCGGCTCAGGCTGAAGCCCGACCGGCTCACCGACTGGTCGAATCCCGCGGTGATCGCCCGCCGGCAGCAGCACAAGAGCTTCGCCGCGCGCACTGTCATGGAGTTTACGCCGCGGGCTAATGAAGAGGCGGCAGGGCTTGTGCTGCTGCAGACAAGCGACTTTCATCTGCGCTTCGAATATGCGATGGCCGAGGGGCAGCGGCGGCTGCGGCTCGTGGAGTGCCGGAACCGCGAGGAGCGGGTGCTTGCCTCGCAGCCGCTCGAGGCGGGCAAGCTGTACCTGCGGGTCGAAGCCGACGAGCAGCGGCTGCGCTTCGATTATGCACTGGAAGCCGAAGCATGGATAGGCTTAAGCGACGGCGTGGACGGCACGCTGCTCAGCCCGGATGTGGCAGGCAGCTTCCTCGGCGCGTTCATCGGGCTGTACGCCGGCAGCAGCGGGCAGGCAAGCAATAACTACGCCGATTTCGACTGGTTCGAGTATGCGGCGGCGGAATAAACGGCGGTGGACATACGTCGCTATCGTAATAGATCGTGGAGGGCTCCGGGCAGGAGCCCTCCAATTATTTTGTTTACAAAATAATTAGGCGTGTGCTATTATTTCGTACAGGAAACATTCGCAGGTGAAATATCTACTGGTGTACTATTTTTCATTTAGGGAGGGGATGTGATTTTGCGCGAAAATTACGACCTGAGCTCGCTTGCTCACATGCATCGGCAAATTATGAAGCGATATGAAGCCGAATGGAGCAAGATGTGCCCGAAAGACGAGCTGACGCTGCACCAGTCCGATTTGCTGCTGCGGCTTTCGGAGGAAGGACCGCTCAAATCCTCGGACCTGGCGCAGCAGCTCGGCATCTCGTTTGCCGGGATGACCTATTTGAGCGACAAGCTGGTCGAGTGCGGATTGATCGAGCGTATTCGCTGCGGCGACGACCGCCGGGTCGTCATGCTCGGTATTACGGCCAAGGGCAGGGAGCTCGTCGGTATGATTGTCGACCGCAAGCAGCGGTTAATCAAGAAGACGTTGAGCGGCATCTACCAGGACGATCTGAAAAGCATGGGGCGGATCTACAGCACGATACTTAGCAACTTGACTGCGGAGCAGGAGACGCTGGGCAAGGGGTAATAGCTTCACGCACTCATATTCCATGCGGTCGGCGCCAGCCATGCCGGCGGACGCCGGAGAGGCGTGATGTCGCCGAAGGCGCATTTGTACTTGTTGAAAAAGGAAGAGGTTGAGGAGAGAACATGAAACGTAAAATCATTTTGTACGTGATCTTGGCGGTACTCGTGGTCGCCGGCGTAGGGGGCGGAGGCATGTTCTGGTATCAGAGCCAGCATTACTTGTCTTCGGAGGACGCCAGGCTGGCCGGGGATATTTACCGCGTCATGCCGCGTGTGACCGGCAAAGTCGTTTCCCTGCAGGTCAACGAAGGCGAGCATGTGATGGCCGATCAAATTATCGGGCAGCAGGACAGCAGCAACTTGTCGACCAGCATGCTGGACCAGGCGGCGCTTCGTTCGCCGATCGAGGGCACCGTCATCAAGACGATGGTTCGCACCGGGGAAGTCGCTTCGCCCGGACAGACGGTCGCGATGGTCGTCGATAAGAAGAAGCTGTATGTGTCGGCCAATATTGAAGAAACGGAAATGCACCGCATCCAGCTCGGGCAAAAGGTAGACATCAAGATCGATACGTACGCCGGCGCGACGCTGACGGGGACGATTTCCGAAATCAGCAAAGCGACGGCTTCAACCTTCTCGCTGCTGCCCGCGACCAATACAAGCGGCAACTTCACGAAAGTGACGCAGCGTATTCCGATCAAGATCGCCATTGACGATCATCAAGGTTTGGATCTGTCTCCTGGCATGAGCACGGTCATCAAAATTCATTTGAAAGGCAATTGACAAAGGTGGAGTAATCGATGAAAACAACAAACAAACATATATGGATTCCCGCGTTGCTCTCCCTTTCCGTCATTGGAGTGCTTCCGGGATGCGGCGCGCCGGCGGCCGGAGCTGTGAACGGCTCCGAAGTGCCTGTGCAGCTGATCAAACTGGGTCAACTATCCGACTCCGGCATGAGCGGTAAAATCATCCCCGACCAGGACATCAAGGTCGTATCCAAGGTGTCGGGCAAGGTCGCTGCCGTCAGTGTCGAGGAAGGGGCTAAGGTGAAGAAGGGCGACGTCCTGATTCAGCTGGAAACCGACGATTTGTCGAAGCAGGCGCAGCAAGCCGAATCGGCGCTTACCGCGGCGCAAGCGAGGCTCGCCGATACCCGCGCCGGCGCAAGAACGCAGGAGATTGACGCGCTGAACAGCGCGCTCATGCAGGCGCAAGCGGCCGCGCAGACGGCGGGCGCCGCGCTGCAGCAAGCGGAAGCCGGCTTCAAGTTGGCGACGGATTCGTATAACAAGCTGCGCAACCAGTACGATAGCAGCTCTTCCATCACCAGAGAAGATATGGATAAAGGCACCTTCGAGTTTGAAAAAGCGAAAGCGGCGTATGAGCAGGCGCAAGCCGGACAGAAGTCCGCGGAAGCTGCCGTGCAAGCCGCCCGTGCCAAGCTGGATCTGACCAAGGCCGGGCCGACGCAGAACACGCTCAAGGCGCTGGAAGCGGAAGTCAACCGCTTGACGTCCGTCCTGGATTTGGCCAATACGACGGTCGCCAACGCGACGATCACTTCCCCGATTGACGGCACCGTCGTCAAACGGATGGTATCCGTCGGCGAAATGGCGCAGGCGGGTGCGCAGATCGTCTCGATCGTCAACATGGATCAGGTGCAGGTGGAGCTGAGCGTGGCTGACAGCCAGATCGGCAAGCTGCAGAGCGGCGCCGACGTTGAAGTGAAGGTGCCGAACGTGCCGGACAAGACGTTCAAGGGCAAGATTACGTTCGTGAGCCCGGTATCGAACGCCAACAGCACGACGTTCCCTGTCAAAGTGACCGTCGATAACAAAGACGGCGTGCTCTTCGCCGGGATGGTCGCCGAAGTGCGCATGGCCGGTACGGCGAATGCGAAGCTGGAGCTTCCGAAGTCGGCGATGATCAAGAAGGACGATAAGACCTACGTCGTGAAGGCGGAAAATCAGACGGCGCATTTGGTCGAAGTGAAGACCGAAGAAAAAAATCAGGATTGGGTGTACGTTCTGCCGAACAAAGAGCTGCAGGCCAGCCAGCAGGTCGTTGTGAATCCGAACGCCAACATCGCCGAAGGCACGAAGCTGAAAGCAGAGTAGGAGGCGCGATATGACCGATTCAACTACGGGTACGTCACCTGATGGTCAATCCGCGAAAAATAGCAGCGGCGGCATGTGGCTTGGGCTGATCGCCATCGTTTTGGGCACGTTCGTATCGGTGCTCAACAGCAGCTTGATGAGCGTCGCCCTGCCGAAGCTGACTGCCGTCTTCGGCTCGGATACGCAGACGATGCAGTGGATGCTGACAGGCTACATGCTCGCATCCGCAATGGTCATTCCGATGACCGGTTATCTCGGGTTACGTTTCGGCAACAAAACCGTATTCGTTTATTCGGTAGCCGGCTTTACGATTGGCTCTGTGCTATGCGCCCTTGCCTGGAGCGACACATCGGTTATTTTCTTCCGAATTGTTCAAGGGTTTGCCGGCGGATTTATTATGCCGGTCGGCATGTCCATCATCTATACGTCTTTTCCGCGAGAGAAAGTATCGACCGCGATCGGCCTGTGGGGGATTGCCGCGATGGTGGCCCCCGCGCTCGGCCCGACGGCAGGCGGATATTTGATCCAATATTACAGCTGGCGGTGGCTGTTTCTGATTAACATCCCGATCGGGATCTTCGCCGTCATCTTGGGGAATTTGCTGCTCAAAAATTCGCAGACGAAAAAGGGCGTCAAATTCGATTTTCCCGGCGCTGTGCTATCGATGATTTTTTTCGGCAGCATTCTGCTTGCTTTAAGTAAAGGCCAGTCGGAAGGCTGGACCTCGATGTTTATTCTCAGCTTGTTTTTCGTCGCTTTATTCAGCCTTTTACTGCTGCTGTGGGTAGAGCTGGGCACTGAAACGCCTGTACTGGACGTGCGTCTGTTCGCCATTCCGCAGTTTACGATCAGCACGATAGCGTCATGTCTGGTCATGATGGGGATGATGGGAGGCTCCTTCCTCGCTCCGCTCTATTTGCAGAACATCCAGGGATTGAATGCGATGCAGGCGGGCCTCGTCATGATGCCGCAGGCGATTGTCATGGCGCTGATGATGCCGCTGAGCGGCAAGCTGAACGATAAGTACGGCATCATCCCGATCGGACTCGTCGGCTTGACGATTCTGGGCGTGACGACGCTCAAGCTGCATCTGCTCGCGGCGGATACGCCGAATCACTGGCTGATCTGGATTATGAGCATCCGCTCCATCGGCATCGGTCTTTGTATGATGCCAATGACGTCGGCTGGGATGAGCGCGGTGGCGCCGCATCAGATCGGCAACGCGTCGCCGCTCGGGAACGTCTCCCGTCAAGTTGCCGGCTCGATGTCGATTGCGATCTTCACAGCGCTGATGAGCAGCCGGCAGCTGGTTCACGCTCAGCATATCAACGAAAGCGTGACGGTCGATTCGCTGGCGGCCAGCAATGCGATCTCGGCGATCTCCGGCTACGTCTACCAGTCGGCAGTCGATATGTCGACCGCGACAGGGGCGGCTACTTCGGTCATCGCCGGGATGATTCAGAAGGAGGCGCTGGTCCGGGCCATCGCCGATACGTTTTACATTTCCGCGATCCCTGCGTTTCTTTGTTTGCCGTTCGTCTTTTTCATGAGCAAGAGGAAAGCCGCGACTCCGGTGAAACCGCAAGCCGGCACGGGCGACAAGGCGGCTGCTCCGGCAGGACCGGCCGCAGTGAGCGCGCAAGAGACGCCGGCAACGGTAAAAGCGTAAAATTGCACGAAATCATGTGCAATTTCGCGCCAAGGTAGTTGTTGTAACGTTTACCCGTATGGTATAGTTTTAGCAGCGAGTGCATATTTCGACAAATACCATAATAAGGGGGGCTGGCATCTGTGAGCGTGGATCAACCTTCAGAGATCAGTAAGGTCATTCGCAAGCTTAGTCGATTGTATCGAACGTCCGCAATCAAGTTTTTGAAAGACCTGGACCTGACCAAGCCTCAGCTTATGGCGATTTTCGAAATATACAACGAGCCGAAGACGATCGGACAGCTCAGCGAAGCGCTTCTGCTGTCTTACAGTACCGTATCGGGCATCGTAGACCGGCTGGAACGCGACGGCTTCGTCGAGCGGATCCGAGATCAGGCCGACAGGCGGATGATATGGATCCGGAAGACGGAGAAGGTCGGCCAGTTTAAGAGCTTGATCGACTCGTACACGGACGATTACTACGGCAAAATCTTGAAGGATTTGTCCCCGGAGCAGATCGGATCGATCATCCAGGCGCTGAACCTGCTGTCGGAGCAGTTCGAGAAGCACGTGAATGATCCGGAATCGCTGTGCGATTAAACGGCTCGAGCCGTACTCATAGCATTGCATAAGGAAGACGCCCGTATGAACTGCGGAGCGTCTTTTTTTTTTTGTTATCCGCGGCCGACTTGCCGAATCCAGGTCAACGGTTGTCATAGATTCGGGGTATACTGTTCCTGTCGTAAGGAAGAGAGGAGTCGATCTATATGGAACCAGGGAAACCGTTGGAAGGGAAAGTCGCCGTCGTGGCGGGGGCGACCCGCGGCGCCGGAAGGGGAATTGCCGAGATGCTCGGACGCGCGGGCGCGACCGTCTACGTCACCGGGCGCAGCGTCCGGGGCGCGCTGTCGGGCATGGGGCGGCCCGAGACGATTGAAGAGACCGCAGAGCGAGTCGACCGTCAGGGGGGACGGGGCATTGCCATGCGAGTCGACCATACGGTCGAAGCTGAAGTGAAGCGGCTGTTTGACACGATCAAGCAGGAACAGGAGGGTCAGTTGGATATCCTCGTCAACGATGTTTGGGGCGGCGATCCACTGACCGAATGGGGGGCCAAATTTTGGCGTCATGATCTGCACAACGGCCTCCTGATGCAGCAGCGGGCCGTCCATTCCCACATGATCACCAGCTATTACGGTGCTCCTCTCATGGCAGCGCGACGATCGGGACTGATCGTTGAAATTACGGACGGCGCCGGCTATGGCTACCGCGGCAATCTGTACTACAGCTTGGCCAAAATATCGGCGATCCATCTCGCCGAAGCGATGGCTGCCGACTTGAGCGAAGACGGCGTGACGGCAGTTGCGGTTACACCCGGCTTTCTGCGTTCCGAAGCAATGCTTGACCATTTCGGCGTGACGGAATCGAACTGGCAGGAAGCGGGCAAGACCGACCCGCACTTTCTCCAATCGGAAACGCCATATTTTATCGGTCAGGCGATCGCCTCGCTCGCCGCTGACCCGAACTATTCCTTGAAGTCGGGGAAGCGGCTGACGAGCTGGGACTTATCCGACGAATACGGCTTCGCAGATATCGACGGCAGGAAGCCGCATTGGGGCCGTTATGCCGGCGAGCAAGGATTGTATGGTGAAGGAGACGACATCATATAGGCAGGGCGCGGCGGCTCTTCATGTGGGGTTCGACCGACCGCTGTACAGCGTCGAAATGAGCTCTTGGAGCGGCACAAGGTAACGAGGCGGCGGCCCACAAGCCGGATGGGCCGTGTGAAGTAAGGGGACCCAGCCTAGGGGAGAAGTCAAGGTACCCCTACGCTAAACACCTTTTTTCTAAGTGTCCAGAGTAGGGGTACCCGTTTATATATTAATAGTCGCCTCATCCTCTTTTCGAGGGGAAGGCATTTAATGCCACGCATTTTGATTTGCCGCTGTTTTCCCCGTTAAGCAGTTTTCAAACATATCGATAATAGCTAGGAATCGCTCTGCTTCTCGATAAACGTGGTCAGCTAATAGAGGGTGGATGATGCTCTTAACACGGCAAGCTTCAATAAGATCCCGGGCCGTCTTTTTAAAATCACGGAGACTGGCTACAGAAACACGGTTCTGGTCTAAAAATTGACTTAATAAGGGCTGCGTTTGCGACTGGGGACGCATGGAGCTTAAGTCTTGAGCTTGCCAAAGCAGCTGATCGAAATCATGGCTAAATTCCCGCGCTTGGTCGACTAATTTTCGCTCAGATGGATCAAGCAAATGGCCGATGAATTTGGCATGATCAGCCATGATTTTCAAGAAGAAGACGTTCTCGTCAATGATCGCATCGGCCAATGGCTCCAGCTGCCCGTTATTAAGCTCTGAAAGACGGTTTCGGAAATAGTTCGCTTCTCTGCTGACGTGGTCGACCAGCAGTGGAAAATTGTTAGCCCCGGGAAGTTTACACGTTAGAATCAAACCAAGTACTGTTCGCTTGAAGACCCAAATATGTGATGCCGCTTGATGCACCTCTACATTGAATGCCCTGATTTGCTCGGGAGCGGTTGCCGCTGAAAAGGCATGCGATTTCGCTTCAATTTGCTCAAAAAGCGAGTAAAATCCGTTGGCTTCCTGAATTAACTGTGTGTCTTCACTTCTAAATCCTAGCCTCAAAAAAAGGGAATGCTCTTTCATAATCCTCGACCAGAAACGAATTTCATCAAGTGAACGCGCTACAAAAGCATTCAACGGGTAACCCCCCAAAAGAAATTAGTATCTTTAAATGGTTATGTTTAGTTCAAGCTGTCCAATGCCACAACCCTATTGATAAAGTTGCGATTGTACACGGATGCGATAGCGCAATAACGGTGAGGCAGAGGCGAGCGTATCCCAAGGGTAGGGTATAAAACGGTTATCAAAACAGAGCAAGGCTCTTGCACAAATATCGCGCAAAAAAAATCAGTTGACAGCAGTTCGGAAATGGTTTACTTTAATATTGACTGAACAAGTCAATCGAATAATGACATTCGGTTCACAGCAGTGCGACAGTCTGGTCAGTCGGGCCCTAGGGGTAATGATCAGGTGTGACCGCTGCGGCGAAGGGATATTGGCTTGGCGTTCTCGGTTTCTTCGAGGAGCGGGTGCTGAAAACGGCCCATGTCCGATTGGCGGTAAGATCAATCAGGAAGCTGAAGTATGGAAAAATTTTTTTATACTTGTATTGACTGACTTAATCAATCTATAATTAGACAGGAGCGATTGCAATGAACAACGCAAGCAGAGAAGGCAAGGCCATTGTTATTGGGGGGAGCATCGCCGGATTGTTGACGGCCCGCGTGCTCTCTGATTATTATGAAGAAGTTCTGATCATCGATAAAGACCACTTTCCCGATCGGCCCGCGGACCGGGCGGGTACGCCGCACGGGTTCCATCCCCATCGGTTCACGATGCGCGGCAAGCAAATAACGGAGCGGTTGTTTCCGGGCTATGAGAACGACCTGCTCGCGCTTGGAGCCCCGACGTCGCTGAACAAGACGGTCCTGAACCTGAACGCATACGGTAGCTTTACCGGGCCGTATCAGCGCAACGATATCAAATTCAGCCGGGCGGCGCTGGAATGGGTGCTGCGTCAGCGGGTGAAGCGGCTGCCCCAAGTTCGGCTTCTTTCCAATCACGACGTGATTGAGCTCATAACGGACTCGGGCCGTTCGGCGGTTACGGGGGTTCAGGTCCGGGAACGCGGGAAAACGGAGCGGCAGGCAATCGCAGGGGATATGGTTGTGGATACGAGCGGGCGCCACTCCCGGCTGCCCCAATGGCTGGAGTCGCTCGGCTATGACGTCCCTGATCCGGACTTGCTCAAGGTGAATCTCGGGTACAGCACCCGCCGCTATAAGGTTCCTTCCGAATTGCGGCATGTGGCGGATACATGGGACGTCATCAATATCGCCGGCCGGCCTGGAAGCGGAACCTACACGGGCGTCTTTTCGTTCATCGAAAATCATGTCGCTGAGATGTTGCTGTACCGTCCCGGCGGGCATTACCCGCCTACGGATGCGGAAGCGTTCGAGCAGGCAGTGGCGAGTTTGCCGAACCCAGTCATTACGGACATCCTGCGGCAGCTCGAGCCGCTTGGGCCGCCCCGCGGATTCCGCGTACCGGAGCTGTACCGGCACCGTTACGAACGGATGCCGCAATGGCCGTCCGGCTTGCTCGTTCTGGGCGATGCGCTGTGCATCTACGATCCGATCTTCGGTCAAGGGATGACGGTGGCGGCGATGGAAGCGGAGGTGCTGGAGTCGTGCCTCAGCGAACGGAACCGTGCGTCCACGGACGGTTTCGAACGGCTCGTTTTGCAAAAAATACAGGAAACGATCGAGCCGGCCTGGTGGTTGAACTGCGCCAACGACCTCCAATGGACCGGCGTACAATATGCGGGCTCCGAGCCGTTAAAGGGTATTACTTTCGGGCAGCAATATATGGATTTGTATTTGAAGCACGCGACCGTGACCCAGAGCTGGGAGCTGTATGGCCTGTACTGGGCCGTCAACACGCTGTCGGTCTCACCGGAAAGAATACTGAATCCGCAGATGGCGTCCACGGTGCTGGGTGCAACGGACGAAGGCAGGGCGCTGCTCGCGGAGCTTACCCGGCAGTACGGCAGCTCGTGGGAAGACGCTTGGGATCGCATCGTGCCTCAATTCTCCGCGGCAGTGTATGCGTCGGCGCATTGATTGGCGCGTCTCGGCCCGTGCGATAAAATAGATCATGATCAACAGGCGGCAAAAGGCCTGAAACATAGGAAAAGGAGATGAACAGTCCGTGGCTCCGTTAAATGATGAACAATTGCATCAGATTCGCGATGAACGCAGGGAACAAATTATGGGCGCCGCTCTGAACGTATTTGCCCGGCGGGGGATCATCGGGACGAAAATGAGCATGATTGCCGTGGAAGCCGGCATCAGCCATGGCTTGCTGTACCATTATTTCAAGTCGAAGGAAGAGCTGTTTACGACGCTGGTGCGGGAGGCGATGATCGCCTCCCAAGAAGGGATGCGGGAGGTGCTTGATCTGCAGGGCACGCCGATGGACAAAATCAGGGCGCTGACCCATGAAATCCTCGATGAGGGCGGCGCCCCGTATTTCCTGCTCATTCATCAGGCGCGTACGTCCGAAGGCATCCCCGACGAAGTCAAGCAGCTGATGAAGCAGTATTCTATGGAGCTGTTCGTTTCCTTGCTGCGTCCGTTGTTTGTCGAGGGGCAGCAGGCCGGCGACATTGTACAGGGCGATCCGGAGGAGCTGATCTCCTCGTATTTATCGGTGCTGTCCGGGCTGATGGTGCTGAATGCGCAGGGGATCGACGACTACCGGATGCCCAGCGTCGATATGGTTCTGCGGCTTGTCGCCGCGCGGTAAGGCGGCAGTCGTTTTCACGCGCAGTGCGGCGGCGGCCAGGCCCGACAGACCGACTACCGCGCAGCACCGCAACGCGCGCGCTTGGAATTCGGGCGCATTGGAGAACACGAGCCGCTCACTCCCGGCCTCACGTCAATCGGGTCAGTCCCGCAAAGCGGCTTCGGCCAAATGGCCGAAATGCTGAATGTCGGCGATGTGGTCGAAATGATTTTTCCCGCCGAAGGTCCAGAGGCTGTTCGTCATGCGGACGACGACCGCGCGATATTGCGGGATGACCGTGCAGGAGCAGCCCGACGCCCCGAGAATCTGGTACGTATGCTCCGGCAGGCGAGGGCCGATCTCGCTGTGCTCTGTGCGGGGATGCTGAACCCACCAGAACAGACCGAGCCGGGGCAAATGGTCCGGCAGCGACGGCGGGGTCTGGACGGTCACGGCCAGATCGATCGCTTCCTGCGGCACGACCTGTCTTCCTTCGAACATCCCGCGATTCAGGTGCAAATTCCCCCAGAGGGCGAGCTCGCGCGCGCTCACATACAAATTGCGGTCGCTGCCCTCATCCGACTCCAGCCGCAGCGTCGGGTAGGCGTCGGGAGCGGTAATGTCGCATACGAGCGTCTCTTTCCCCTCCGTCCGCCACTCCGTCTGCGTCAGGCGCAGCGGCCTCAGCACCCGTTCGGCAATGATGTCGGCAACCGTTCTGCCGGTTGCCTGCTTAATAACGGCGGCGACAATTTCCGGCTTTTTTCCTTCGAGTGCCGTACCTGAGGGGAATCTGCGTACCGCCTGCGTCCCTTTGAATTGCAATCCGGTGGTGCGCGTCAGGAGATGCCGCAAGGTGGTATCGCCGAGCACGTCTTGGTCCGCGTCCGGCATGTATTGGCTCAGACGGTCATCCAGGCTTCCAATCAAGCCGTCATGGATAGCGATAGCAGCAGCCAGACCGACGTAGGTCACTCTCGTGGAATAGACGTTAAACTGCGAGGTCTCCCCGGTTTTCCTCGCTCCTTTATGGAAATGATGATGCCCCGCATACCATTCGTGAACGATGTTGTCGTCTTTTATAATACATAGCGCGGCGGCAGATGCGGCAATGCGTTGCCGGACCTGCTCGGTATATTCGGTTAAGGCGCTAAAACGGCTCACGCGGCTTCCTTCCCTTCTTCGCAATCATATGGAACATGAGTTCGCTTTCATTGTACATTACATTTCCTCATTTTGGAATATAAAATGATAGGCGGCACAAGCGGTACGGCGCGAAACAGCGAAAAGGATAGCGCTTTCTTGAATTCTCCGAATTCCGTCGATTTTTCCCGTTTCGGCTCTCGTCATCGCGTACATTATCGGTTATAGTGGGATTAAACGTTCTGAAACCGGAGTGCGTTATGAATCTCATTACCAAAGTGATCCTGTTGATTTTCTTCCTGATCGCCCCGATTTTCGTCATCTATTTATACTCGAATCAGCAAAGCACGCAAGTCGTTGAGGAACAGATCAACATCGCCAACCAGAACCGGGTGTCTCATTTTTTGAACGCCATTGAGGATACGATGGAGCAGGTGTCCGTCTATGCGAATATCGTCACGAAGGACCCGGACTTCGTCGAGCTGGCAGCTGGGGTCGTACCGGAGAACGGGTACGATTATTCGCTCATGATCGGAACGATCGAGCGCAAGCTGGGGCTGTTCAGCTTGTCCACTTCATGGATGAACCGCATCAGCGTCTATTTTCCCGCCTTGGAGCTCGCGGTTTCCTCCCAGACCCCCATTGCCTATCACAAGGAGGAGCTGGCCGGCCAGCTGCGCCAGGGAACGGGCTGGACGCTGCGGAACGTGCAGGTCAGCGGCATAGCCCGGCGCGTGTTTACCCGTTATTTCGTAGGGCCGTCCGCCGCCACCGCCGCCGATCTGAGCAAGTCCTCGATCATCGTCGAGGTCGACCTGATGGAAGACAATATTACGCAGCTGCTCGACAGCTTCAAGACCAAGGGCAATAACGACCCGTTCTTCTACAAGGCATCGGGGGAATATGTGCTGAATTCCTCGTCCGACGAACCGATGGTACGGGAAATCATCCAGTCGAGCGCGGCCGGCTTGGACGGGCCGAATCCCAGACAGAGCGTCGTCCGGCTTCACGGCAAACAGTACCTCATCTACGCGCTGACCTCGGACAAATTGGGGTGGACGCTCGTCGACTATGTGCCGCTCGAAGATATCCTTGCCCCGGTGACCCGGAGCAAGCATCTGTTTTATTTGACCTCCGGTCTGCTGCTGCTGTTCGGCGTCATTGCCGCCTTTCTCCTGTATGTTCATGTGCAGGTGCCGATCCGTTCGCTTGCGCAAAGCGCATTCCAAATTAAAAAGGGCGAGTTGTCCACCCGAATCACCGCCAAGCAAAATCGCGATTTTCAGCTGCTCGTAACGCAGTTTAACGAAATGGCCGCACAAATTCAGCATTTGATCGAGAAAGTGTATTTGAGCGACATTCGCGCGAAGGAAGCGTCGATGAAGCAGCTTCAATCCCAGATCAACCCGCATTTTCTGTACAACAGCCTCGCATTCATCGTCAGCATGGCCAAGATGGAGCGGACGCAGCCGATCGTCTCCATGGCGCACAGTTTGGCCGACTACTACAGGTATACGACGCGCAACGACCGGATGATCACGACCGTCCGCGACGAGCTTGCATTCGTGACGTCGTACGCGGAAGTCATGAACTGGCAGCTGGGCAAGATCCGCTGCGAAACGCAGATGCCGGAACCGCTGCTGCACGAGACGATCCCGCGGCTGTTGATCCAGCCGATTGTGGAGAATGCGATCGTACACGGCCTTGAGCCCAAGCCGGAAGACGGAATCATTCGCATCAGCGGAGAAGAAGAACAGGGCTGGCGCCGCATCATCGTCGAGGACGACGGGGTCGGGATGTCGCCTTCCGAGCTGGAAACGCTGCGGGAACGGCTTGAGAGGCCTGAGCTTCCCCCGCGCAGCTGCGGGCTGTGGAACGTGCATATGCGGCTGCGCTACCATTTTGGCGAAGGCGCGGGCATGATCGTCGAGTCGGCCGACTCGGGAGGGCTGCGGGTTACGCTGCAGTGGTTGAAGCGGGAGGCGCCCGTTCATGGACAGGAATAAAGGAGGATCGGAGAAACGTATGTTCTCGATATTGATCGCGGATGACCATAAGCACTTGGTAGAGAGCCTGGCGACGACCACGCCCTGGGAGCAATACGAGGTGACCCGCATTTATAAAGCGTATTCCGGGACGGACGCCTTGAAGCTGATCGAGCAGCATGACATCGATATCTTATTGACGGATATTCGAATGCCGGGCATGTCCGGGCTCGATCTCATCGAGCAGGCAAAAGCGCGGCATGCGGACATCGAGTGCATCCTGATTACCGGCTATGCCGAATTCGAATACGCGAAGCGGGCGATCGAGCTGCAGGCGGTCGATTATTTGATGAAGCCGGTGCGGGACGAGGCGCTGGCCGTCTCGCTGGACCGGATCGTGCAGCGCCGCCGGGCGCAGCTGGCGAAGAAGCGGGAGCTGGAGCAAGCCGATGCGGAGCTGCGCACGATGCTGGAGCAGATGCAAGCGGACCTGCTGGTGGAAAAAGCGCTCGCCGAATCGTCCATGCGGGAGGAGCGCAGCCGGATTGCGGCCGATATTCACGATCTGGTCGGACATACGCTGACGACCACGCTCGTGCAGATCGAAGCGGCCAAACGACTGCTGGTTCATAACGAGCAGGAGGGGCTTAAGCGGCTTGCGTTTTCGCAGGAGCTCGTGCGCAAAAGCCTGGATGATATCCGGGAAGCCGTATGGAAAATCAAGTCGGCCGACACCGGAACGGAGACCGATCTGAAGCATGCGCTGCTTCATCTGATCCGGGCGACGGAGAAAGCGGCTGACGTCAGCATCGCCAGCCGCATCGAAGCACTGCCACCGACAGACCCGCCGCGCAGCAAGGCGATTTGCCATGCGCTCCAGGAGGGACTGACGAACGGGATTCGCCACGGCGGCGCTGCCCGGTTTGAGTTCGAGCTGTATCCGGATGCAGGCGGCGGGCTGCACTTTATGTTATGGAACGACGGCGCGCCGTACAGCGCGGACCGCCCGGGCTTCGGTATGAAGGCGATGGAGGAGCGGGTGCGCAAGCTGGGCGGCACGCTGCAGATCGCCTCGACCGATACGCCACCGGGGACACGGCTGATGCTGTGGCTGCCGCCCGGCCAGCGGAAGGAAGCGGTCCGGACATGAGGCATAGACCGATCCGGGCGGGAGCGGCAGCGCTGGCTTTGTGTCTGCTCGCCGCCGGCTGCAAGGAAGAACGTCCGGCGGCGAGCAGGGAGCCGCAGCCGGCGGCCGCAGGCGTGGACGTGCGAAGCGGGCAGGAGAAGCTTGATCCGCCGGTCGTTATCACGACGGCCAAGGCGCTTCGCGATTCCGATACGCTCAAGAACGGCGACACGATCGACAACAACCCGATTACCCGTTGGGCCAAAGACCGGCTCGGCATTATTCAGCAGAACAAATGGATTGTGGCGGACCAGAACGAAGCGCTGGCCACCAAGATCCGGCTTGCGCTCAGCGGCGGAGACGAGCTGCCGGACGTGCTGTTCGTGACGAACCACGATTTGCCGGATCTGCTGGAGGAGATGGTCGACTCCGGCAAAATTATGGATATCGGCGAAGCTTTCGAGCGCTATGCGACGCCGCGGGTCAAGGAAGCGTACGAGAAAAATCCCGACGTCTGGAAGACGGTGACCTATAACGGGAAGCGGTGGGGGCTGCCGCAAATTTCCGATGGGAAAGTCGGGGACCCCATCATGTGGATTCGTCAAGACTGGCTCGACAAGCTGGGCTTGAACGCCCCGGCGACGCTCGAGGAGCTGGAGGCGGTCATGGACGCGTTCACGAACGGCGATCCTGACGGTAACGGGATGAACGATACGGTTGCGCTCGCATTCGCCGGCAAAAACAGCCTCAACGCGTGGATGGGGAACGTCAGCTTCCTGTACGGCGCTTACGGCAATCAGCCGTATCAATGGAACCGGATGAGTGACGGCTCGCTCGCCTATGGTTCGGTCCAGCCCGAAATCAAAACCGCCCTGCGCCGGCTGAGCGATTGGTACGGCAAAGGATACATCGATAAAGACTTCGGTCTGCACGACGAGCAGCAGGCGGCGGCGATGTTCGTGAAGGGGCATGCCGGCATCATTGCCGGACCGGGCTGGATGGGCGGCTGGCCGCTCGACGATACGCCGCGGCAAGTGCCGGGCGCGGTCGTAAAGCCCCTGCCTTTCCCGGCGGGGCCGGATGGCAGAATCGGCAGAATGGGCACCAAGCTGTCCTACGGCAGCTATATATTCCGCAGCGGCTTCAGCCGCATGGACGCCATCTTCTTGTATTGGGATAAAGTATACGGGGCGCTGACGGAAGATCCGAACTCGGATTTCGTCCACGGATATGCGGAAGGTTACGACTATATCATGAAGGACGGCGAGCCGGTTTACGACTTCACGGGAGCCGATACGGGCATCGCCAACTTTTTGATGGTGGCGCCGGGGAGCGCGCCGCCGAACGTCATTCAGGGCGACAGCATCGAGCGCCGGGTGTTCCAGGGGCAGGTCAAGTCGCCGTACGAAAAAAAGCTCGCTTCGACGTATTCCCGCACGTATCTGGAAGGGCTGCTCGTCAGCGACATACAGGCGGCCTATGCGCAAAAGGATGAATATGTCGGGCCGAATACCGGGGCGATGAAGAGCAAATGGCCGCTGCTGAAAAAGCTGGAGAAGGAAGCTTTCCTGAAGATCGTCTACGGCAAGGAGCCCGCCGATACGTTCGACGCCTTCGTCAAGCAGTGGCACAAGGCAGGCGGGGATGTCGTGACGGAGGAAGTCAACCGCTGGTACAAGGAAACGGAGAGGAAGGGGGAGCCGCCGCACCGGGAAGGTCCGACACTCGCCCCATGACAAAAGACAGCCTGCAGACGCTTAAGGTCGGCAGGCTGTTTTTGCTATCATCTGTTTGGCGAAGGACTGTACTCATTCGCCGTCTCCGGCCATATGCCATTGGCGGCCGCTTTGCTGCGATTCACCAAACGGAGGCTTGCTTGTGCTACCGCTTGCTCACGATAAGCGTAGCCGATCGCGGCGGCAGCTTGACGGACAGACCGTTCTGCGTGCCTTGGACGTGCTGCTCGAATTTCAGACGCTGCCTGCCGTCGAAGCGGTACAGCTCGTGGCTGCCGGACAGGTCGCCGTTCGAGGCGATTTCCGCGACGCGTGGAGCGGCGTCTTTATTGAACAGCAGCGTATAGACGGTTCCGCCTGCGGCTTGCACGGTATAGGCGCCTACCGCGTCGAGGTTGGAACTGACCGTTTGCACCATGTCGCCTTCAATGCGGCTGCCTTTGCCATCGTAGTTCACGTACAGCTTGAATGCGTCCTCCAGCGGCGTGTTTGCCGGCAATCCGCCCCAGCGGGTCGCCACGTCGACGCCTTCGCGGGCGAACAGAGCGAGCGCTTCCGCCTGCGCCAGTCCGCTGCCGATCCCGCCGCCGTCGCCGAAGTTGTATTCGGTGATCGCGAGCCGCATTCCCGGCGCGTTTTGGTCGATCAGCTCTCTCATCCGCGGGATGAGCCGCACCGGCTCCTGAATCCACGAGGACGGGTCCTGGAATGTAGGATCGTACAGCGACTTGAGCGATTTCATTCTGCGTTTGTACGTCTCGGTCGATTCGTCGTTGGAGAAGGCGATGCCGCCCTCTGCCGGGTAATAGTGAATATCGAGCACGTCGACAAGGCGCTGGCCCGTCTTGCGCTCATAATCGCTGACCTGCTGCAAGTACCACTCGAGGAATGGCTTGTCGCCATGCGCCCTCATGTCGTCCCCCGGGTAGCAGCCGTCTTTGCCCGAGTAGAAATATTCGCACCAGCCCCATGACACCGGACCGAAGATTTGCGCTTGCGGGTCTTTGGCCTTGATCACTTTCGCGTAATCCTGCGTATACTTCCAAATCTCGTCGTAGGTCGTCATCTCCGGATGGACGTCCCAGTGCGCGTGACCCCATAGCGCAGGCTCGTTATCGAGCGCGTAATAGCGGACGGCGGAACCGAATCGGCTCTTCAGGTGATCGACCCAGCGGCCGATAAATTCCGGCCCGACCCGTTTGGACGTGTCTTCCGGATCGTTGCCGGTCACGTATTCGCCGCTCTTTAATTTGCCGTTCCCCGCGTCCTTGCGGCACCAAGCCTCGCCCCAATCGCATTCGTTGCCGGCTTGCGCGCCGTACTTCTCGATGGAGAAGCTCCAGGAGACGTCGCGGCTTTTCGGCGTCCAGCCGATCGTCGGCATCTGCAGCAGCACTTTCGTCTGATCGGCGATCGACTGCGCGATGAACCGGTCGGACAGCGAGCCGTTAGGCAGCTGCGACGGATCGGGCGTGCCGTTCGTCAAGTTGAGGAAGTACCAGTCGCCGCCGCGGTTGGTGACGTCCAGCTCCCAGTTGTAGCGGGTCATTTGATTGCCGCCCCAGCGCTTGATCGGAAATTTCATCTGCGATGCGTTCTCGGCTGGCATTTCCTCGAAATTCACGCCGAATATTTCCTGGCTGACCGCACGGCGGGCGCTGTTCATATCGACCTGCACGGCCACCTTCGGCAGCTCGGGCTCAGGCAGCGGCACCGGATTCGTATTGCGCAGCAGCGCAATATCGTCGATGAAGATTTCACCCTGATCCTGCTCACCCCAAGCCTGCAAGCCGACGCCGTCGAACGTTTCGCTGCTGATGCCGATATCGGCGAGCTTTACCGTCACCTGCGTCCATGCGCCGGCCGGCAGTCCTTCCGCAGGTAGGAGCGGGGCAAGGTCGTAATCTCCGACAACGCTGCGGTCGCTTAGCAGCAGCAGCTTGAGCTTCTGCTTGCCGCTTGTGCCGCCATGCAGCCACAGCTGCACGCCGTATAACTCGGACAGCTCGTAAGGCCGGTTGTTATTGTGCAGCCAGATGCCTTCGTAGCCCCGGGCCCGGAACGAGATCGATTGCTTTCCTTGATGGGCCTGCTTCGTGCTGTGCATATCGCGCGTGCCCCAGCTCCAGTCGGAGAACTCGGCAGCGGGCCCTTCGTCATAGACGCGGACAGGCGTTACGCCGGTGACCTGGACATAGGCCGATACGTGCTTGCCGCCGAGTTCGGCAGTAACTTTGGCGATGCCTTGCTGCTGGGCCGTCACGACGCCGCGCTCGACCGTCGCAATGCCCGGATCGCTGGTGGTCCACTTGGCTTCCGCCTGCACCGCTTTGGAGGTGCTGTCGGAATAATTGGCCGTCAGCTCCAGTGCGCCTTTATCGCCGGGGAGCAAAATCGACTCGTACTTGTCGAGCAGCAGCTCCAGCAAGGTCGGAGGCGCGATATATTTCTCCAGCAGGTGCACGTCGTCGATATAGACGGGCGGCTGCGAGCCGGCGGTCGCCCCGCGGATCAGGATGCCGTCGAAGATGCCGCCGGGCAAATTCAGCTCCGGCAGAGAGACATAGGCTCTAGCCCATGCGCCCGCCGGGATAGCCCCTCCGTACGTAATGTCGGACACGCTGACGGTTGCGACGGACACGCCCCCGGAATTGAAGCTCAGATTCAACTGCTGCCCGCCCTGCGCGCCGCCGTGAATCCAGAACTCGAGCCGGTCGTGATCCTTGACCAGCACCGCGCCGTCGCCTTTGTATAAGTACAGCCCGCCTTCTCCGCTCGGGTCCATCTGAATGGCTTTCGCCCCGGTATGAACCGTTCCGCCATGGGCCACATCATGCTGCGCCCAGCTGTAATCCTGGAACGGGGACTGCAGCTTGTCGTCATAGACGACGATGCCTTTCACTTCGGGAAGCGGCTCCTGTCCGGGCGGCTGCTGTGGGCCCGGGTCGGCGGAACGCACTGTGACGCTGACTGTATCCGAGAAGCCCTGGTAGGTCGCGCTCACCACGGAGGCGCCCGCGCCGACGGCGCGCAGCGCCCCGCCCGGTTCCACGGTCACAGCTTGCGGGTTACTCGAGCTCCACTGCGCATAAGCGTTGACGCCGCGCAGGTCGCCGTCGCTGTACCGCGCCTCCGCTTGAAGCGAGGAGCTGTCGCCTTGGTTCATCGTGACCGACTCCGGCATCACCGACAGGCTCGACACTCGAACCTGCTGGTCCTTGATCAGTGAGATATCGTCAAAATAAATGGCGGGCTGCTCCGTACCGCTGCTATCCTGCAGCAAAATGCCGTCGAACATGCCGTAGGGCAGATTCAGCGCGGTTAAGTTCAGTGTCGCCTTTTGCCAGCTGCTGGCCGCCGGTTTGCCTTGCGGCAGCATTTGATTCAGCGACATCTCGGCCACCTGCTGCCCACCGGCGTTCAGCACGAGGCGCAGCTGCTGTCCCCCTTCGGAGCCTCCATGCACCCAGAACTCGAGCATGCCGTAGTCCGAGACCTGCACGACGCGGTCCTTGTACAAGTACAAGCCGCCGTGGTTGCTCGGATTCATCTGAATCGCGTACGGCCCGCTGTGCGTAATTTTCGTTTGGCGCGTATTGACCGCCGCCCAGCTGTAATCCTGGAATCCGTTGCGCAGCTGATCGTCGTACACCACCAGCTTGGCGCTAGAATCCTCCGCCCGCGCCTTTGCTGCGAAGCCGGATGGGAACACACTCGTGCAGGCTAGCAGAGCGGATAAAGCAAATGCCGCTGCGCTTCGTAACGATGCGCGAACGGCGCGTTGGCTCCATGCCATAGTAAACTCACACCCCCGATAAGTATCCAAAAAATGAAAACCGAATGACATTACTCATCATCGGGCTTTTGGGGGGGAGATCGACAGTTCCGTAAGTCTTAATTCGGGAGGTGACGGCGTCATCATTTGTCGATGACCAGTCATGGTTTGCGTCGAAGGATGTGTTTGGAGCGGGAAGCGGAGGGCTGGGCAATATCAGGCCGTCCGCACGATGTGTTTTTCTGCTTGGCGAGGCGACCGTCCGCATTCTGCGTCTGGAGGGGCGCGGAGCTGTTCGAACTATCGGTTGGGCTGCAAGAGAGCAGGCGGGGGCAGCGCAGGTTCCTGGATCGGCTATTCCCCCAGCATGCCGCGCAGCGTCATGACCGCGATGGTCCGGTCGTTCGTGCCGATTTTGTTATAGATCGCGCTGACGTAGTTTTTGGCCGTGCCTTCGCTCATGAATAACCGTTCGGCGATTTCCTTATTGCTGGCTCCTTCCAGCATAAGCTGGGCTACGCGCGTCTCTTTGTCGGTCAGATGGGCGCTGGCCGACTTGCGGAGCACCTTGTCCAGCGGATGCCTTCCCGTCGTGGCGGCGGCCAGCCGGGAGACAAGCTTGACGGCGATCGCGGAGGGCAGAATAAACTGCCCTGCCAGCGCATCGCGGATCGATTGCGTCAGCTTATCGCCGGACATGTCCTTCAGCAGGAAGCCGGTGGCGCCTGAAGCAAACGCGTCGATGATGTATTCTTCCTCGGCGAAGGTCGTCAGGATCAGCACCTGGACGTCGGGATAAAGCTCCTTGATCCGCTTCGTACAAGCAATGCCGCTCATGCCGGGCATCTGGATATCCATCAGCACAATATGCGGCCGCAGCCGTTCCGTCATTTCGAGCGCTTCGTCGCCCGTTCGGGCCGACCCGACGACTTCGATATCGTGTTCGAGATTCAGGATCGTTTCCAGTCCGTCCCGCATTAACGTATGGTCGTCCGCCATCAGCACTTTGATCATCGTATCCACTCCGGTTCATGTGTCGACTTTGTGTATAGTATAACGTGAAAAATCGCGTTTCCACAACGATTCGCAGAACTTCATGACCGATCATGGAGCTGGGTCGTGACAAGTCATAATAGGTGCAGGAAATGGCATCTCACCGTTCTATAAAAGGATGCAGCCCGTATCGCGGCACCGGCGCGGATCAACGCCTCCTCGCGCCGATCAGCGCGAACGACAGGCCGGCTCCGACGCACAGGATGGCCGCCGTCAGGATGAGCGACCGCTGCATCCCGTCCATGAACGTCGGGCCGGCGCCGACCATGGAGCCGAACAGGGCGACGCCGATCGTGGCGCCAAGCTGCCGGATGGAATTCAACGCCCCGGATGCCGCTCCGGTCTGATCCTTCGGCACCGCAGCGATGACCGCGGCGATTAAGGACGGAATCGCGCAGGATACGCCGAATCCGACCAGTAGAAGCCCGGCGAACGTAAGCGCATAGCTCGAATCCGGCGAAGTCCACGCCTGCAGCAGCACGCCGAGCGCGCTTAGGGCAAATCCGACGGTCATCGGCAGCTTCGGCCCGATACGGGCGACGATTCGTCCGGTTACGAGCGGATTGAAGGCGAGCGGAACCGTCAACGGCAGCAATGCCAGACCGGCGATATGGGCGGGCCATGCCCGGACCTGCTGCAAATATAATGGAAGCACGAACAAGATGCCCGACAGCCCGATGTTAATCGCCATGCCGGCGAGCATCCCGGCGGAAATGGTTGCGCTCCTGAACATCTTCAGCGGCAGCAGCGGCGACCTTCCTCTGGCTTGTGCGAGAAGGAAGATGGCGGCGCAGAGCAGCGCTATACCGAATGCGGAGATAATGACCGGCGAGTGCCAGCCGTAGGAATCGCCTTCCATCAGCGCGAACGATAACGAAGCGATCGCGGCAAATGCCGTCACCTGACCGATCGGGTCCAGGCGTTGCTGCGGCTTGCGTTCCGGCTCGCGCGCGAGCCGCGAAGTCAAGGCCCAGCTGATGACGGCGAGCGGCACCTGGAGCAGGAAAATGCTGCGCCAGCCGAGCGTATCGACGAGCGCGCCGCCGACCACCGGCCCCGCGGCCATCGCTGCGCCGGTCACCGCCGCCCATACGCCGAGCGCCCGGGCGCGCGCCGCCGGTTCGGGATACGCGTGGGCGATCAGGGCGAGGGAGGAGGGCAGCAAGGCTGCACCTCCGACGCCGAGAGCGGCGCGCATGGCGATGAGCATGCCGAGTGATGAGGCGGCCGCGGTCAGGGCCGAAGCGGCCAGAAAGACGAAGAGGCCGGCGATATAGATGCGGCGGGCTCCCAGCTTGTCGGACAAGGCGCCCATCGACAGCAGCAGTCCGGCGAATACAATCGTATAGGCGTTGACGACCCACTGCAGACCGTCCATTCCGCCGCCCAGATCGGCGCGGATGGACGGCAGCGCGACACCCACGACCGTCGTGTCGAGCAAGACCATGAAGTAGCCGAGCGATAGTCCGAGCAGCAGAAACGCTCTGGAGCGTCCGGCTGCCGAGTATGCTGCCAGAGGCAGCTGTTTTTCCAATGACGATGTCCCCTTTCCGTAATACGGTTGATTCGTTTCTTGAAGCGCCGACCCGCTTACGGAAAGTGTATAATGGTTCGTATACGGATATAAGATGACGGTTTATCCTGGGAGTCGTTCTCCTACGAACGCGGAACGCGGAATGGGGGATGCGGATTAGGAGACGAGAACGCAGGAACAGGAAACGGGGCATGAGCTATGGAATCATCACGTCAGCAGAGACTTCAAGAGCTGGCGCAGTTTTTGCGGACGCGGCGCGCTCGTATCGCGCCCGAGCAGGCGGGACTGCCCGGCGGCGGACGGCGGCGCACGCCCGGGCTGCGGCGCGGGGAAGTCGCTCTGCTCGCAGGCGTCAGCGTCGATTGGTATACTTGGCTGGAGCAGGCGCGGGACATTCAGGTGTCCCCGCAAGTGCTGGAAAGCGTCGCGCGTGCGCTTCAACTGGACATGAACGAGCGCAAGCATTTGTTTTTGCTTGCGCTGCAGCAGCTCCCGGCCGATCCGGCTCCAACCGGAAGCGGCATTGCGCCGACGCTGCAGCGTTTCCTCGATCTGCAGGGGACCAGTCCCGCATACGTGACTGACGAACGGCTCCATATCGTCGCATGGAACGAGGCGGCAAACAAAATATACGGCGACTATGAGACGTTGTCGCCGCGCGAGCGCAATTCGGTGTGGCGGACGTTCACCTCGCCGGCTGTCCGACTGCTGCTGCGCGAGCATTGGGAGGCGCATGCGAGGCATCGGCTGGCGCACTTTCGCGCCGCTTACGGGAAGTTCGCCGGCGATCCCTGGTGGATGGGCTTCATTGCGGAATTGAGCGAGGCGAGCGCGGAATTCAGGGCGTGGTGGCCGCAGCATGATGTGCTGAGCGGCCCCGAAGGGAAGAAGATCAACGATCACCCGGCCGTTGGGCGGCTCGTATTTGACCAAATTTCATTTCTGGTATCGGATGCCCCGCATTTGACGGTGACGGTCAATGTGCCGTCGAACGACGATACGGCGGCCAAGGTCAGAGCGCTTTTGGCCGAATAAGCGGCGGCGGGTGCTCCGAAATGTTCACATGAGATGGAAACCGATCTGCACACAAAGGACCTCGCTTTCACGGACAGGTGAAGGGAGATCCTTTGTTGATACAATGGGGCTGTAAGCAGGCGGGATTCATCGCTTCGGAAGCAGCGTGGATCAGGCGTCGAAGATAGCTCTATTCCGCGGTGCTGCCGAACCGTTTGGCCGACCGCAGCCGTGCGCGCTCCGCTTCCGTTTCGCGATTGCGCGGCTCGGCGTTCGTAACCAGAGAGTCCATCAGCTTGCGGGCTGCCGCGGCCACTTCTTCCACGGCGCGGTTGAATGCTTCCTCATTCGCCTTCGAAGGCTTCGTAAAGCCGGAGAGCTTTCGGACAAATTGAATGGAAGCATCCTCGACCTCTTGATCGCTAGCGGGCGGTTCGAAGTTGAACAATGTTTTAATATTTCGGCACATAACGGTCTCCTTTCGAAGCGTTCTTAATATATATATTCATCTTACTATAGATGAAATCCGCCGCGCCAGCCGAAACAGATGAAGTCAGATACGCTGGACGCGCTGTGTACGGCGCTGGAATGTACGCCGAATGATTTATGGGTTCATACCCGGCCAGACGAAATGAGAGGTGCGTAAACCCATGACGGTAAGACCTATTTTGCCTTTTGGCGATGCCGTGCTGCGCAAGCAAGCGAAGCCGGCCGACCCGGTTTCGCCGAAAACGCATAAAATTCTCGATGACCTGGCGGAGACGTTGTATGACCAGGACGGGCGGGCAGGGCTGGCCGCGCCGCAAATCGGCCTGCTCCGGCGGCTGATCGTCATGGATTGCGGAGACGGGCTGATCGAGCTGATTAATCCGGAGATCCTCGATAGGAGCGGGACGCAGAGCGGTCCGGAGGCTTGCTTATCGTTTCCCGGATATTACGGAACGGTGACCCGGTCGAATGTTGTTCGCATCAAGACGTTCAACCGGCAAGGAGAAGAATGGATCATGGAAGGCGAGGGCTATCTTGCCCGCTGCATGCAGCATGAGATCGATCACTTGAACGGGGTGCTGTTCGTCGATCATGTGAAGGAGCCTTGGCTGTATCATGAGCAAACGAACCATCGCATCGGCCTGCTGGACGTCATCCGCCTCAGCAAGCCAGAGTAATGGCGGCTGTGCCGTGATGTGACGGACGCTTTCATGGAAGCTTTCGGAGGAAGCGTTCGAAGTAAGCTGCAACTAGGGGAGAAGCGGGTAAGGGATACGGTGACAAACCGGGTTCCGAAGGTTGAGGTCGGCCGATATGTTATTGGCCGGCCTTTTCGTGTGCGGCGTGCCGCTGATTGCGTTTCGAAGAGGGCATTCTTGGACAAAAACGGCACTCTATCGCGGGAAAGCGCCTTCATCCATATCTCTCTCAGGGGAGTTTATGGAATTCGGATAAATGTAATGAAAATGTATGAAAACTGTGCTACGATAGGGAAATTGAAAATTCAACGGACGATGATAAGAATAGAAAGGTGACATCATGAGTACCACAACAGCGAAGAAAGGAGCGGCAGGTATCGAAGCCGAAGGCTTTGGCTTGTTTACGCTCACTTGGCCTATTTTTTTGGAATTATTTTTATTTATGCTGATGGGCACCGCCGACACGCTTATGCTCAGCTCGGTGTCGGACGAAGCGGTGTCGGCGGTCGGCGTGGCGAATCAATATGTGTTCATTGCGATTCTCGTTCTCGAAGTGATCGGCAACGGCGCTTCGATTGTCATCGCCCAATATATCGGCGCGCGCAAACGAATCGAAGCGGCGCGCATCTCTGCGATTGCCATTACGCTGAACCTGCTGATCGGCGTAACGCTAAGCGCCCTGTTCATTGCCCTCGGCAAACCGCTGCTGCGGGCGGTTAACTTGCAGGGAGACGTGCTCGGCTATGCCCAGTCGTATTTGATCATTGTCGGCGGCGGCTTGTTCTTGCAGGCGCTGATCAATACGCTCTCCAGCATCATTCGGACGTACGGTTATACAAGACAATCGATGCTTGTTTCCCTCGGGATGAACGTCGTTCATATCATCGGCAATTATTTGCTCATCTTCGGGCATATGGGATTTCCGGAAATGGGCGTCGCCGGCGCGGCCGTATCGACGATCGTCAGCCGCGGCATCGCGCTGCTCGTGTTTTTCTGGCTGTTTTACCGGCTGATGGAAGTTCGTATCGCCATCGCGGACTACTTCCGCATGTCGCGCGAATATATACGCAAAATATTAAAGATCGGCATCCCATCTGCCTTCGAGCAGGTCACGTACCACAGCTGTCAATCGGTGTTCCTGTATTTCGTGACGTTCCTCGGCGTGGAGGCGCTCGCTTCCAGGCAGTATGCCATGAACATCTCGATGTATATTTATTTGTTCAGCTCGGCCGTCGGCATCGGGACGGCCATCATCACCGGACGGCTGATCGGCGCGGGGCGAAGGGAAGAAGCCTATAGCCGCGTATGGACAAGCCTCAAGTGGGGGCTGGGCATCACCGTCTTAATCGATGCGGCGGCTATCGCGTTCCGCGAGCCTTTGATCGGGTTGTTCACGCAGGACCAGACGATTATCCGGCTGGCGTCGCAGGTTATCGTGATCAGCCTTATTTTGGAGACGGGGCGAACGTTCAACCTGATATTGATCAACTCGCTGCGGGCAGCCGGCGACGCGAATTTCACCGTGTATATGGGCCTGCTCTCCATGGTGGGCATGAGCCTGCCGCTCGGATATTTCCTGGCGTTCCGGCTCGAACTGGGGCTGGCGGGCATTTGGCTGGCGATTGCGGCCGACGAATGGCTGCGCGGCGTCATCATGTTCTTCCGCTGGCGAAGCCGGGCATGGGAGAAAAAGGCGCTCGTCGATCTGGCGGGGCAAGGTGCGCTCGCCGTTTCCGGCACATGACCTTGGGCACCATACAACAAGGGGAACGAACGTGCCGTCCGGCTGTGCTAGTCATGATATAATGATGCTATGTTCGATATAACGATTCGGAGGGTGCCATGACGAACAACGGTTTTGCCGTCCAAGACCCGAACGGCAGCAACAAAAAGGCGATCGCAGCCGTCATCGTCTTTCTCCTCGTCGCGATAGCCGGCCTCACCTACGTGAAATGGCTGCCTTATTATCACAAAGCGTTCGATGCGGCGGTAAAGCACTCCATCGGCGCGTCCATCGTGTCCGGCAAAAATCCGGAAGCGCCCGGCCCATCGTGGAATGCGGCATGGGAGTATGCCAAGGCGTACTATAACTCTGTCTGGAAAGCCGCGGTGCTCGGCATTCTGCTCGGCTCGCTCGTGCAGGTGCTGCTCCCGGGGCAGTGGCTGCTGCGGGTGCTCGGCAAGACGACGTTCAAAAGCACGGCGCTCGGCGGTCTGGCTTCGCTTCCCGGCATGATGTGCACGTGCTGCGCAGCACCGCTTGCGGTCGGGCTGCGCAAGAAGAACGTTTCCGTCGGCGCCAGCCTCGCGTTCTGGCTCGGAAACCCGACGCTCAACCCGGCGACGCTGATCTTCATGACCTTCGTGCTGTCTTGGAAGTTTACACTGCTGCGGGTTTTGTTCGGGCTGATTCTTACCTTTGGCGTGAGCTACTTCGCCAACCGGTTTGCCGGCTCCGTGCAGCAGCTCCCGCCGGAAATCGACGCATACCGGAAGGAAATAAGCGCGGAACAGCAGAAGCCGCTGCTGCACCGCTGGCTGCGAAGCATATGGACGATGATTCTGCACATCGTTCCCGCCTATGTGATCGCCGTCCTCGTGCTCGGCGCAGCCCGTGCGTGGCTGTTCCCGGCGATGAGCGAGGAGATGGCCGGCAGCCTGATCGCTATCGTCGGCTTCGCGATCGCCGGAATGCTGTTCGTGATCCCGACGGCCGGCGAAATTCCGATCATCCAGACGATGATGTCATTCGGTCTGGGCGCAGGACCGGCCGCCGCCTTGCTGATCACGCTGCCGCCGGTCAGCCTCCCGTCCTTGATGATGATTTCCAAGTCGTTTCCGCCGAAAGTCATCGGGTTTGTCGCCTCGTCCGTCGTGGTGCTGGGTATCCTATGCGGAGTAATCGGCGCGTGGATTTTGTAATTCGATCATACACGTGGTTCAAACAATGAAGATCATTCTCATAAGCCCTGCGTCAGAGCAGGGCTTATATTTGTAAACCGGTACTGTGCAGCGGCTATGAAAATGAGCGCAAATATTTCTTGACAATATTCTGCATATGTTTTTATAATGCCTAGTATTGAAGTCGGTATTATATTATATATTTGGGGGGCACATACTTCATGACTAGAACAACCCGTAGAAAAAGCTGGAGCGGGGTTGTAGGTTTGCTCATGGTGGTTATATTGCTGGCAATGACGGCCTGCGGGACCAAACAAGAGGCATCGAACGCAGGAGGAACCTCCGGCGCGCAGACAAAGAAGAACTTTGTCGTCGGTTATTTGAATGTAATGGACGATGCACAGGCGATGCTCGCCTATGAAGCAAAGCTATACGATAAGCACGGCTTGAACGTAACGATGCAAAAATTCAACAGCGGCACGGACCTGATCAAGGCGATGGTCGGCGGCCAAGTGGATGCAGGCGTGCTTGGGTTCACCAACGCGGTGTCGTGGGCAGCCAAGGGAGCTGGACTTAAGGTGGTCGGCGGCGCGCAGATGGGCTTCCACAGCATTCTCGTCAAAGACGGCAGCTCCATTAAGAAAGTGGAAGATCTGAAAGGCAAGAAGCTCGCTTCCCAAGGTCAAGGCAGCACGGCGGACATCGTCCTTACCGGCGTAACGCTCAAGAATGCGAACCTGACCAAGCAGGACGTGCAGATGGTATATGTTGAGCCTGCACAAGCGATTCAGTCTTTGGCCGCCGGCGCGGTCGACGCGGCGTTCGTATTCGAGCCATACGATAGTATCGCTACCAAGACGATGGGAGCCAAGCAAATTTATGAGATCGGCAAAGTGTGGCCTTTCCCTTGCATGGTCACGATTACGACGGACAAAAACTTGAAAGAAAATCGCGCGGCTGTCGATCAATTGCTAGACGCGCAAAAAGAAGCGATCGAAATGCTGCAGAAGGATTCCAAGAAGTCCGCCGAGCTGCTTGTAAGCAAATTCGCGGACAAAGAGACGATGACTTCGCATCATGGCGGCGAAATCAAATCGGTCGACGTGATTAAGCAAGCGATCGAAACGCAAGTGTTCGATTGGAAAATTACTCCGGATCAAGTAAAACGTATGCAGGAAATTGCCGACATCATGAAGAGTCAGGGCATACTGGAAAAGAGTGTGAAAGTGGAAGATATTCTTGATCTGAGCTGGGAGCAAAAGCAAAAGAAATAGGCAACCGGCAGGTTTAATGAAGATATTATATTCAAGTTAGGAGAATTTTCGGTGAGTCAATCGTCCGCTTCCGCATCGCAAGCGAAACCGAAACTAAAATCGAAATCAGGCTCCTCTTGGCGGAAAGTGCTTCCCTACGTGCTTGCGGTGGGAAGCCTTCTTGCTATTTGGCAGATCGTTGCGTTTTTCCTGCCTTCGTATTTGCTTCCCGATGTGCCTGATGTGTTCAAACGCTTGCTGCGCAGTACGTCCACACCCGAATTTACGGACGGCGTTAAGAGCAGTTTATTCCGGCTGTTGTGGGGATACCCGCTTGCTTGTCTTTTTGGGGCGCTGCTTGGTTTAATCGGTGGCGTTTCCCGCGCATTCGCGGTTTATTTGCGCAGTTTGATCTCTATCCTGCAATCCATTCCGCCGATCACGTGGGTGCCGTTTTTCGCTATTTTGCTCGGGTTCGGCAATGCGACCATTATCACGGTTATCGTGATCGCCAGCTTTTTCCCGATGGCCTTGTCTGTGCTTAATGCGACGGAGGGTGTGAACAAGACGCATCTCGAGCTGGCGCGCGTGCTTGGCGCGAGCAAAGGGCAGCTGCTCACGAAGGTGTTCGCGCCGGAATCGCTGCCGGCCTTCGTAACGGGGGCGCAGGTTGCCTTCGGCAACGCATGGCGTTCGCTGATTTCCGCAGAGATGGTGGGCGGCGCGTCGATTGGTCTTGGCTATTATTCGCGCTGGCGCGGCGAAGTGGCGGACATGGAAGGCGTGTTGATGAGCATTCTGGTCATTGGCACGATCGCTGCTGTGCTGGATCTTGTGCTGCTGGAGTGGCTGAAGCGAAGATTGCTCCGTTACCGCTACGTGAAGACCGGGGGGAATGAATAGCGATGCAGACGATTCATATCGACAACGTCTCCAAGCGATTCGGTTCCTTGGAAGTGTTGAAGCAGACCGATTTTCGGATTGAGCAGGGAGAGTTTGCGGCTATCGTCGGTCCGTCTGGCTGCGGAAAAAGCACCGTGCTGCGCATGATCGCCGGTTTGGAAACGCCATCGGAGGGCGAGGTTACCGCGAGCGGTAAACCGATCCAGGAACCGGATCCTAGCCGCGTGCTCATTTTTCAGGAGCATGCCCTGTACCCTTGGAGAACGGTGGAGCAGAACGTCAGCTTTGGCCTGGAGCTCGCCGGAATGTCCAAGAGAGAACGTAAACAGAAGACGGACATGATGCTGGAGAAAGTCGGTCTCGGGGGCTTCCAGTCGTACTATCCGCATCAGCTGTCCGGAGGAATGAGGCAGCGCGCATCCATTGCCCGCGCGCTTGTCATGGATCCCGAAGTGCTGCTGCTGGACGAGCCGTTCGGCGCACTGGATGCGATCACCAAGATTACGATGCAAAACGAGCTGCTCCGCTTATGGGAAGGTACGGGAAAAACGGTGCTGCTCATCACGCATGATATCGACGAAGCGATTTATTTGGCGGATACGATCTATGTGATGAGCCCGAGGCCGGGCCAAATCGTAGAGACGATCCGCACCGCGATTCCGCGTCCGCGCAATCGCAACGGCGCTGAATTTGCCGAGATGCGGGAACGGATCATGCAGCATCTGGATTTGACGAAGCATTAGAAGAACGGTTCTGACATGATGGAAGCAGGCGCGCGCGCCTGCTTTTTCTTTTATCCGCGCATCGGTTATGATGGTAATAGCAAAAACGACCGACGAAGAAGGTCAACTTGGAAGGAAGGATGGAACGGGAACGATGAAGCAGAAGGTTTTGCTGGGGGGCGCGCTGGTGCTCGGCATTTGCGCAGGTATCTTCATTTACGAGCAGCGGACGCCAGCCGGAGAGCAGGGGGCCGGGAACGTCGTCGCGGAGAAGAAAGCGCCGGTTCGCCGGGAAATGGCCGAATTCCGCATGACCGACTTTGACCGCGGCTGGATTCGGTACGCGGACGGCGGAACGATGGTTACGGAGGACGGAGGGGTTACATGGCGGGAAGGAGCGGCAGCCGAATCGGAGGAAGCGCCGGCCGAGCCTGCGGCCTGGAGCGGAGCGGCGCCGCAGGACAAGAAGCCGGATAGCGTTATGTTTCAATCCAAGGAATATGCGGTGAAGCAATCCCAGTTCATGACCGATCGGCTCGGCTGGGTGCTGCTGCCCCATAGCGCCGAGCTGCAGCATTCCGTGCTTGTGACGACCGATGGCGGTAATACCTGGTACAACGAAGTCACACCGAGTATCCGTGCCTCTATTCAGGAGGAGAAGCAGCGGCAGCAGCAGATGAAAGACGAAGCTGCGCGCTATGCGTCTGAAGGCAGCGCGAAGCTGGCGATCGACTCGCCATGGACGCTGCTGCCCGATACGGTGTCGCCGGGAGATGTCGTGCTTGTGCGGCATAGCGAGCCGGGCGAAGTATCGTGGCAGGGGAAGACCTACCCCCTTGAGCCGTCGGGCGCCGGTTATTTCACGTATATCCCGGTGTCGATGCAGGTCAAGCCCGGCACGTATCCGATCGGCGATCAGACGTTGACGGTGAAGGCCAAAAAGTTCGAGACGCAATATTTGCAGGTAACCAAGCAAATGGAAGCGATGAAGCAGGACACGCAGCGCATACAGGCGGATCAGAAGAAAATTGACGCCGCACGGAGCAAATCGGCTCCCGAGTTTTTATTTTCAGAGGCATTTGTCCAGCCGATCGAAGGCATTCTGACGACGCCGTACGGCTATACCCGCTACGTGAACGGCAAGCTGGACAGCACCCATACTGCGATCGATCTTGCGGCCAAGCAGGGGACGCCGATCAAGGCGACGAACGACGGCGTGGTCGCGCTGGCAGACAGCTTGTACTTGACCGGCAATTCGATCTATATCGATCATGGCATGGGCTTGTTTTCGCAATATGCGCATTTGTCGGAGCTGCATGTCAAGACGGGGGATCAGGTGAAGAAGGGGGACATTATCGGGCTTGTCGGTACGACCGGATTCTCGACGGGACCGCATCTGCATTTCACCTTCTGGGCGCATAACACGCCCGTGAACCCGAACTTGTTCTTCAATACGACGCCGTTTCATTGGCTGCGCAAAGAGGCATAACACAGCAGACGGGAGGAGATTCGAGATGATTCAGGTTTATCCGGCAAGCTCGCGTGTATCGATCGATCTCGGATGGTTGAAGGGGGCACGTAGCTTCTCGTTCGGGGAGCCGTTCGATCCCGAGAACACAAGCTTTGGCGTCATGCGGGTGTGCAACGATGATGAAGTGGCTCCCGGGCGCGGCTTCGGCCCGCATCCGCACAGCGACATGGAGATCGTGTCCGTCGTGCTCGGCGGACAGATTAAGCACGAGGATAATTTGGGCAACACAGAGGTCACGTCGTACGGCCAAGTGCAGCGGATGTCGGCGGGTACCGGCGTCATTCATGCCGAGTACAACGCTTCCGATACGGAAGCGCTTCGCCTGCTGCAGCTATGGTTCATGCCCCGCGAACGCGGACTGCCGCCATCGTACGAAACGGCCGATTACGATCCGGCGCAGCTGATTAATGCGCTGCTGCCTGTCGTTACGCCGAATGGGGAGGGCCGTACGGCGATCATTCATCAGGACATGACCCTCTACTTGAGCAGGACGGAGCAGGGGAAGTCCATCTCGTTCCGGCAGGAAGCGGGCAGGCGCATCTTCCTGTTCGTCATCGAAGGGCAGGTCGTATTAAACGAAGCCGAAACGCTGGCAGCAAGAGATACGGCGCGCATTGCCGATACGCCGGAGCTGGCGATTCGGGCGTCCGAAGACTCGTTTTTCATGCTGATCGACTTGCCGTAAAGGAGGCGCCGAAATGAAGGAAACGCTGCTTATCAAGCATGCGGTCGGAGGCAGAACGTTCATCGATACGGGGAAGCAGCCCGTGGAGTACCGCGTAGAGAGCGACGGTACATCATTTCAGTTTACGGTGAAGGCACCGCCGGACCGTACGATGGAAGAGCTGCTGGAATGGAAACAGGAGCTGAACGTATTCCTGTTCCGGGAATTTGACGACCGGCCGACGGCCAAAATATGGTTTTATGTCAAAGACGATTCCGTCCACTACGATCCGGAACGAGAACTGTTGATCATCGAAGCGCAGTCCAGCATCGAATACGTGCCCGACTTGTTCGGAGGCATGTAGCTTTTCCGCCAGCATGTGTGCTCCGACCCTCGATGGTCGGTACAATCGAACAAGCGCTGGACGCCGTGTATTGGCGCTGGCGCCTATTCAAAAGAACAACGTCCCGCGGCACTCCTTCGAGTGAGCGGGACGTTGTTCTTTGCTGCGATGCGTTGTATTCAGATCTTTGCGTTAGGCCGACGGGTGAACCGGCGCTGCTTTGCCGCTTGCAGAGGAGCCGGCTTTCAGATGCTCGGGATATCCGTAGCTTCCGTGCTCGCTCAAGTCCAAACCAATCGTTTCTTCTTCTTCCGTAACGCGTAAGCCAATGACCGCTTTGATGATAGATAATATGACATATGAGACAACGAAGGCGAATGCGCCGCAGACGACGACACCCATCGCTTGAACACCCAATTGCTCCAATCCTCCGCCGTACAGAAGACCCGGTTTGCCGACGCCCACTTTCTCGACCAGCTCCGGCGTGGCGAACAGACCGTTGGACAATGTCCCCCACACGCCTGCCGTGCCGTGAGCGGATAACGCATAGATCGGATCGTCGATGCGAAGCTTCTCGAAGAAGCGCATGCTGGCGAATACGACAACTCCGGCGACCAGACCGATGACGATAGCCGCCCAGGAATCAACGAAGGCGCAGGAAGCTGTGATGGCGACCAGACCGGCGAGCGCGCCGTTCAGCATGACCGAAATATCCGCTTTACCGTTGACGGCCCAAGCGATCAGCAGTGCTGCGACCGCGCCGGCTGCAGCGCCGAGCTGCGTGTTGATGGCAACGAAACCGAAGAAGCTGCCGTCGCCGACTGTAATCGTGCTGCTTGCGTTGAAACCGAACCAGCCTACCCACAGCAGCATAACGCCGAGCGTCGTGAAGACTTGGTTATGTCCCGGAATTTCGTTAGGCGTACCGTTCTTGTTGTATTTGCCAAGACGCGGCTTGAGCAATATCGTTGCCGCAAGGGCCGCCATCGCACCTGTCAAATGCACGACTGTCGAGCCCGCAAAGTCTTGTTTGCCGTGCTCCGCCAGCCAGCCGCCGCCCCATACCCAGTGCGCGATGATCGGATACACGATAATCGAGAAGAAGATCGCGAAGATCAAGTACGCGGACAGCTTCGCTCTTTCGGCGAAGCCGCCGAACGCGACCGCCATCGAGATGGCCGCGAAAGCGAGCTGGAAGATGAACATGACTGTCGGAGCGACCGGACTACCTTCAGGAACGTTCTTCATGTCAAATCCGAAGTAATCGCCCCAACCGATCAGTGAATTGCCTTGTGAACCGAAAATCAATGCGTAGCCGACAGCCCAGAACACAAGAGAAACAATGCCGAGCGTAAAAATGGTTTTACCGGCGATATGTCCCGCATTTTTCATACGGGTAGAACCGGCCTCCAGTAAGACGAACCCGCTTTGCATGAAAATGACCAAGATAGCTCCCAGCATTACCCAAATCGCATTCAATCCTAATTCCATGTCGCTCAACCTCACTTTTGATAGTAGATATAATTACACTTAGTGCTGATTACCTACGTCTTTCCCCCTGACTCTCACATTTTTCTTTGATGTTATTTCTCATGTACACATTTTATGACACAAACCATGGTTACGTCAATATATCTAACACATTTTTCTTAACATTGGGTTTAAATTCTTTTTGTAATGTTCGTTTTCCGAGTGCCGCACTGCATTAATCGAGAAAAACATGACATTAACATGACATTAATTCGGGGCGGAATGGGGCTCCATGACTATCTTAAATTGTTTAAAGGATCGAACATAGTTTGATAACATGTATTCACTACAATAAAGGCAGTGCCGAGATTGCTGAATTCCATCTATATATTCCGAATGGAGGTACACGCAGGCTGTGACGACGTTGACGCAAACCGGTTCGTTTTCACTTCATGACTTTTTCAAAATTCCCGATCTCGATATTTACGAGCAAATGGTCTGCATCGTACTTAGCACGGTGACGGGCGAGAAGTCCGGGATCGTATCGGTTGCCGATATTGCGGCTTACGGCCGGATGTCCGGCCGGCAGGCGATCGGCGCGCTGCAAGGGCTCGTGGAGAAAAAGGTTTTAACGTCCAAGGCATTCCGCGAAATCGTCGGAGATTTCGGCGACGACCGCTTGTCCTGGACGGCGAAAGGGCTGCTCGTTTATTTGAAGCGGCATCCCCGCGTAACGATGGAGGAGCTCGCTGAGCTATCGGGTCAATCGGGCGATGAAGAGCAGGCGCTGCTGGATGCGCTTCGGGCGCTCAAGCAGTTCGGCTACCTGGATGAATGGACCGGCGGCGGAGGCTCGCTGCCGGTTGAGGAGATTGATGAGTAATGATATCTACCGTAAATATGACGTGGATTGTAGTTTTATTTTTTTGCCGATTCGGTGTTACCGGACATAACTTGGTATGAGGAGGAATGACGAATGCCGCTTCATTTATTCGTAGGCAACGATAACGGAAACAGCGAGCATGATATCGTAATCGACGGGAAACTGATCCGCCAGCCTAACGTCAACTGCATGGTGGACAAGCTGCCTTGGAGCGACGAGCAAGCTCCGGAGAGCTTCATCAAGCATTTACAGAACCAGCTGATCGTTACGATCGATTCTCCTGCCGTACGTCCCGGTATGTATTACATCGGCAAGTTCGCGCTCGACAGCGGCGAGCTGGTGGACGCCATCCAGGTCGGGATCGACCAGAAATGCGATGTCGATTTGCCGGTGGTCAATACGCTGGCGCAAATTGCTGCGGCAGGGGTGCAGAAATCATACGAAGATGACAAGCGGATTCCCGAGCAGCTCGAAGTGGAGATCGACATGGCAACGGCCCTTCCGGTGACGCAGCATTCTGACGAGTCGTCATTGAAATTTGAACAAAAGTTTATGGAAGGGCTCCATCATGTCACGGTTCACTTGGGCAAGCAGCGGGTGTCGGTTCGCATGACGTTTCGCTTCGCAAAGGCGATTCCGGAAGCGACGCCGGTTGCGTTCGCGCTGCAAAAGGACGCGGAGGGCCGCTGGCGGGAAGGGGATATCTTCGCCGAATTTGTCGCCGCCTACGGGCTGCCCGCGCAGTTTAACGGCAGCTACTTCAAGGACAAGCGGATCTTGCATACGGACATCGGCGACGGGTCGACGGAATATCCGATCACGGAGGGCAACAAGTTTTTGCGCCAGTTCGTGCACGGCAGCCATCACGGGGCCGGGCATGCGATCGAGGAGGCGCTGGACGCGTTCAACAAGCTGATTTATTTGCCCGACAGCCCCCGCCAGTTTTTCAGCGACGTCATCAAAAATCCGCAGCATAAATACCACGCCAAGGCGCTGCGTACGCTCGCCCGGCCGCTTGAGGGGCAAGCCCGTCATATTGCGCACAATATTCGCAAGCAGCTGACCAAGGCGCGCAATGAAATCGATGTGATCTGTGTATACGGCGGGGGCAGCATCCTGATGCGGTCCATCTTGTATCCGATGCTCAAAGAATTATGCGACGAACGCGAAATCAGGCTGCTCTACATACCATCGCAGTATGCGGTCACGATGAACGCCGAGGGGCTCGATCATTTTGTGCGCGGCAAAATATACGAAACGCTAAAAACGAAAGCGCAGCAGACCGGGTAACCGCGGGTGCAGGTGACATTCGTGAAAAAGCGCAAACAACCCGGCGAAAACATCAGCCTGAAAACGAAAAAATCGGAATCCCCCGCAGTGATGGAGTGGATCAACAGCCAGACGAACTTGATGGATTCGATCCGCTACTTGATCGAGAACGAGGTGCGCGCCCATGGCGTGCGCAATTTGCAGCGGTACGTTCCGGCGGACCGGACGGCCGTTTCGCCGGCGGAATTCGCCTATGGAGAAGCCGCGGCGGCCCATGTGAGGGAGGCGGCGAGGACGCCGGATGACGAGATTGACGATGACGATATCAAGACGTGGATGTAGCTGCCGGGCAAAGGTCGGGAAAACGCCGGCAGCGGCGTAAGGAAGCGGGGAAACCCGCTTTTTTTGTTTCATTTTTCCTTCTTCTGTTCTATTATTAAGGTAAGAGATGTGGGTCAAAAGTCACAATGAGAGGAATGGTCATTTGAAATGAGATACCGCGGTCTGGTAGGGCCCCTTGCTGCAATGATCATACCGTATCTTTTGTTCATGTACGTCAAAAGCAGCCCAAATCTCGACGTGCTGCTCAACGTGCCGACGGGGCATTTTTACGTCGTCAGCTCGGTAGCCATTCTAGCGGCCGTCATCGCGGTTGCCGTCGGCATTGCGGGCACCCGGCTAAGGAACATTAAGGTATTGTTCCTTTCGTTATCCTTTCTGTCCTTGGCGTCCGCGTTTGCGGTTCATGGCTTGTCGACGCCCAATTTCTTGCTGCATGCCACGCATTTGCCGGGCGTTACCGCGCCGCTTAGCGTTATTCTGGCGACGTTCTGGCTCGGCCTGTCCTCTCTGCCTACCGACCATCCGGCCGTCGCTGCCATATCGAAATACGAGAAGCTGCTCTTGCCTGTGTGGGCGGGCCTCGCGCTTGTATTGGGAACTACGGCTATGTTTTATCCCGGCCTTGTCAGCTTCGTCGCGCTGAGCTCCCGCCAGCTGAGCCTGGTTGTTTGCGCGGCAGTCACGCTGGTCAACGTCTTTGTTATATTCCGCTATTACCGTTCGTATTTGTACTCCCGCTTTCCTCTGCAGCTGTCGATTGTCTACAGCGCAGGCTGGCTGATCGTCTCGCAATGGATCATGACGCTCGGGGAGATGTGGCGCATCAGCTGGTGGATGTACCACTTTTTATTGCTCGCTTCCGTGATCGGCATGCTCGTCGGGCTGATCCGGCAATATGCGGAGAGCGCTTCGCTGGTCGGAGCTGTCCGTGCGCTATATACGACCGATCCCGTAGAGCGGATCACGAGCTGCCTGTCGCCAAGCATCAAAGCGCTGATGGTCGCGACGGAGAAGAAGGATTTATACACGGCGGGCCATAACTTTCGAGTTACTTTGTATGCGCTTCAATTAGCGGAAGAGCTGCGGCTCGGTCCCGACCAGCTCCGCGCGGTGGCGCAGGGAACGATTATCCATGATGTCGGGAAAATTAACATTCCTGACGACATTCTCAATAAACCCGGAAGACTGACTCCGGAGGAGCGAACCGTCATTGAACAGCATCCCGTGAAAGGGTATGAGATGGCCCGCAGCCTTGGCTTCATGAAAGAAGAGCTGGGCATCATCCGCTGGCACCATGAACGATGGGACGGCGGCGGATACCCGGACCGGCTGCGCGGCGCACAGATCCCGCTCATGGCCCGCATCGTCGCCGTCGCCGACGTATATGATGCGCTCACGTCCAACCGCTCCTATCGCAGGGCGATGACGCATGCCGAAGCGATCGCGTTTCTGATCGACAACAAGGGGAGTCACTTTGACCCCGTGGTTGTAGAGGCGTGGGTGCAGCTGTGCGGCCGGAACCCGTCGCTTTATCCGTATCCGTCGCATTTGACAAGCGAACAGACGACGCAGTTCGTTTTGGCCCCTGTAGCGAAGGCGGGCGGGTGAGTTTGTCTCGCGGGAAACGATGCCTTTTCGATACATAGGGCGCTGTTGGCTATAGTTATGAAGGAACTCCAATCAGGAGTTTTTCTTTTTTACAGGGAGTCGAGCGGGGCTTCCAAAATAAGGATTGACAAAACGGGGAAGCAAACTTACGATAGGTATAAAGATGAAAATATGTTAGTAATATAATAAAAGTAAGTAAAATGGAGGTTGTGGCCATGTCCTACACGAAATGGGCGGTAGATCCGACACACAGCAGCATCGATTTTACGATTCGGCATATGATGATTGCGAAAGTGAAAGGCACATTCCATGCGTTCGAAGCGCAGATCGAAGCCGACCCCGCCGACTTGACGACGGCGAGCATCGATTTCAGCGTCGATATCGCGAGTATCGACACGCGCAATCAGGATCGTGACGCGCATCTGCGCAGCGGCGATTTCTTCGACGCGGAGAAGTATCCGAAGATGACCTTCCGGTCAGCGAGCATCGTCAATACCGGGGACGGGACGTATGACGTATCCGGCGAATTTACGCTGCATGGCGTGACCCGGACGGAAACGTTCGCGGTGACGTACGAGGGATCGGGGACGGACCCGTGGGGCAACGAGAAGGCTGGCTTTAGCGCGCAAGGGGTCATTAAACGGAGCGACTACGGGCTGACCTACAACGCGGCGCTGGAAACGGGCGGCGTGCTGATCGGAGACGAAGTGAAGGTATCGGTTGAGATTGAAGCGGCGAAGCAAGCTTAATGCGGTATGAGCCGGCACCGTGAGGTGCCGGTTTTTATTCCGTCCTGGCGATCGCACAGCGGCCTGCTTGACGGTTTCACAGCGGCCGGACAGCAGGGACGGAGGGCGAACACACGGCGCCGATCACAGATACGATGGCTGATGACAAGTGAAAGTGGATCTTGACGCAGTCAAATATTGCCACTACAATGGGTAGTGTGAGAGGTGTGCAGGATGAAAATTCGCAGGTTTAACGTATATGAAAGAGGCTTGAACCGCTTTTTCGGTCCGCTGGAAGCGAGGATTATGAACGTGCTGTGGACCAGCTCCGAAATCGCCATCAAGGATGTGCAGGCGCGGCTGGAGCGCGATCAGGCGATTAATTTCAACACGGTCATGACGGTGATGAACCGGCTGGTCGAGAAAGGCGTTTTGACGAAGCGGTCCGTCGGACGAACGTCGTTATACCGGCCGTTGTTGTCGAAGGAACATTTTATGGAGAATCAATCGAAGGAATTGACGCATGAGCTGATCGAGGAATTCGGGCCGCTCGTCGTAAACCATATGATCGAAGCGTTGGAAGAAGCTGATCAGGAATTGCTTGAGCAGCTGGAGCAAAAAATCAAGTCGCTGAAAAAGGACAGGTAACCTTATGTGGAATAACCGGTCGAAGATGATGTTCGCTTCATCCATAATGGTTGCGGCAGTTATTCTGACACAAATGGGCATGTATGCCATGCATATGCTTTTCGGCTGGAAGCTCCGATTCAACCTGCTGCAAATGTGTAACAATTGGATGCGCTCTCAGGGCGTCTTCTCCGTCGGTTACGTGCTGGATGCGCTGGTTGTCTGTACCTTTGTGATGGCCTGTGCGCTTATCGTCAGGCAGGCGATACTGGAGCGGCGGGCGCGAAGGAAGCTGCTTGCGGCCCGGCATCCGGAGTACAGCGGCCAACTGAATGATACATACGGGGACGGCGGCAGGGCGCTGATCGTGGTTCGCTGCGAGCGTCCGGTTGCGTTCACAATGGGCTTCGTGCGAAGAGACGTCTTCCTGACGACGGGTCTGCTCGAGCTGCTGGATGCGAAAGAAATCGAGGCGGTCATTCATCATGAACGGTTTCACGGCCGCCACGCCGATCCGCTCAAGACGTTTCTTTTGTCGCTATTCGCCACGATGTTCTGGTACATTCCGCTGATGAAGTGGTTTCACCAGCAATACAAAATTGCGCGGGAACTGCTTGCGGATCAATATGCAATAGACAGGATGGGGACTTCGGCGGATATCGGCAGCGCGCTGCTCAAGCTGATGAAGAAAGGACTGCCGGCTGGGCCGATGTCGCTGGCCCACGTCTCGTTCGCGGACACGTCGGTGAATTACCGCATCCGGCAAATTCTCGATCCCGAAGAGAAAGCGCCGCTGAAACTGCCGTTGACGCTTACAATGATTTCTGTTCATATCATGCTCAGCCTGACCATTTTATTTTTATGGGCGCTGCGCTGATTTTTTTTAAACATCACACTACGTATTGTAGTGTTAATTCCGGAACCGGGCAGCCGCGGCTTCAGGGTTGTATGCCTATCCGCTTGAAGACGAAGAGGTGGTGATGCGGGTTTGTCGTTCAGTTAAACCGGGCTGCGAGAGGTTCGGCATTGTTGATCATGATCGAGGGGTGTATAGGAAATGGGCATGAAGTGGAACTATGTACTGATCGCGGCGGTTGCCGCATCGATGTTGACGATGGCCGCTTGTGCGGCGAAGCCAGAGAGTGACGCGGGCCAGCAGCAGTCGTCTGGTAGCGCAGGCGGGGCAGCGCAAGGAGGCGCGGCCCAAGGCGGGAGTGCGGCCGGTAGCGGCGGACAGGGAAGCGCGGCTGGATCTGCAACGCCAGCGCCTGATGCGGCGAAGGCGACGCCTGTCAATGCGGAGGTCATCGTGAAGCAGAGCTGTATTGCCTGTCACGGAGATACGCTGGACGGCAAGGGCAGCCCGAAGAAGGATTTGACGAAGATCGGCTCGAAGCTTACGAAGGAGCAGATCGCTAATCAAATCAACAACGGCGGCAATGGCATGCCCGGATTGAAGGACAAGCTGAAGCCGGAAGAAGTGAACGCGGTAGCCGAATGGCTGGCCGCGAAAAAGTAGTAAATCGCATGATGTCGGCAAGCGAGCCCGGGGGGCGTCCCCGGGTTATTTTGCATGCATGCGGATTTTTCCAACAGGTGAACATAAAATCATATTGACAGGGAACAGGGATGGAAGTACTATCTTAGCAATGGATAATTCCTATACGAAAAGTAGGCAATGAAGGGGTTGAGTACTTTGAAGAACAATTTATTGACAGCCTTTCAGACGAACTGGGTCAGTCTTCTCGTATCCGTTGTCGTCATCGGCATTCTTTACTTCCTGGCAAGAAAGCGCGTCAATTTCGGCTATAGAGTGTTGATTGCATTGGGGCTCGGGCTAGTGGCCGGCATTTTCTTCAACAAGTTCAAGTTTGACGCGACGAGCGTCAGCACGATCGGTACGATTTATGTCAATCTGGTCAAAATGCTGGTTATCCCGCTTGTGGTCGTGCTCGTGATCAACAGTATTTCTTCGATTTCCAGTCTGGGGCATTTGCGCAAGATCGGGGTCAAGACGATTTCCCTGTTCTTGATTACGACGGGGATCGCGGCGCTGATCGGTTTGCTGGTCGCCCTTGCGTTCGATCCGGGCTCCGGTATTCAGCAGGAAGTTCCGAAGACGTTCAAGCCGCGGGATATTCCGACATTCTCGCAAGTCATCATCGACCTGCTTCCAAGCAATCCGGTCGGCGATATGGCGAATGCCAAAGTCGTGCCTGTCTTGATCTTCTCGATCTTCGTCGGCATTGCGATGGTGCAGGTCGGCTCGAAGAAGCCGGAAATCATCGCTCCGGTGAAGCAATTTATCGAGTCGTTCGCGCAGGTGATGCACCAGGTCGCCAAATACATCATTCGGCTAACCCCTTACGGCGTCTATGCGCTGATCGGAGCCATGGCTGCGAAGTACGGCTTGGAGACGCTGCTGCCGCTCATGAAAGTCGTTGTCGCTACGTACGTGGCGCTCCTATTGCACTTTGTGATTACGTTCGGCGGCATGGTAACGTTCATCGCGAAGGTGAACCCGTTCAAATTTTTCCGCAAGGCGTATCCTACGATTGCCGTCGCCTTTACGACGAGAAGCAGCTACGTGACGCTGCCGGTCAATCTGGAAGTCATTACGAAGCGGCTGCGCGTATCCCCGAGAATTGCCAGCTTCGTGGCGCCGCTCGGTTCGACGATGAACATGAACGGCTGCGGCGGCGTGTGGCCGGCGATCGTCGCGATCTTCGTCGCTCGCGTGTACAATGTGCCGCTCGGCATTTCCGAATATATTCTGATCATTCTCGTCAGCATGATTTCCTCCATCGGCGTGGCCGGTGTGCCGGGGCCGGCATCGATCTCGACGACGGTTGTGCTGACGGCGCTCGGTCTGCCGCTCGAAGGGCTGGGGCTCGTGCTTGCCATCGATGCGATCGTCGATATGGGCCGTACGGCGGTCAACGCGACCGGTACCACCGTCTGCTCGCTGATCGTAGCCAACTCGGAGGGAGAATTCGACCGCGATGCGTTCAATCGCGACGAAGAAGACCAAATGGAGCTTAACATGGCGTAAGCCAAGCGACATCATCTGCATAGCAAAGAAAGAGACAGCCGAAGCCGGCTGTCTCTTTCTTTGCTTATGGTATCGAGTTTGGCGAATGCCACGTGCCTCTGACGGCTGCAGGCCCGGCTGCGCAGAGGCGCTGCCAGGCAGGAATGCCAAGGCGCACCTGGGCGCTGTGCCGCGGTTCGGCTACAGCCGGGCGAAGCCTTCCTCTTTCAAGTACGCTTCCGCTTCTTCGTACGTATCGAACGCCATCTCGAGGCTGAGACCGGCATACACGTACCACAGCTCGTCTTCGTTCACCAGCAGCAGGGTCTGATTGTCGGGCCCGGTCCACCGTTCTTCCTCAGCGTCGCCGACAATGGCCAGCTCTTCCGTCGATTTCGGCGCCAAAGAGCGGATCGAAGCTTCGATGAGCGTACGCAGCGCGTCGGCCGAGAAGTCGCGAATATTGACAAAGCCTTTGTCGTCGGTCTCGTATCCGTGCAGCTTGCCGGCGAAGACGAAGCCGTTGCCGTTCGGGTGCAGGTGGTAGACGACCGATTTTTTGTCGTACGCGCTTTGTTCGTAATGAAAATTGACCCGCCCAAGCGATACGTCCTTCCGCTCAAGCTCGGGAAACTTGCTGATGACAGCAAGCTTTTGTTCAAAAGTAAGCATGAATTGCCATTCCTCCGCAGTTCGTCATTCGTCTATTCACAGGTTTCCCCAATGAAAGCCTATGTACCCATCCTACACGATCGGGAACTAGGAGTAAAACAAGCGTTTGGCGGAACGCCGACTCGATGCCTCGGCCTAGGCGTAAGGCAAGGGATACGTAGGTATGCATCGTCGGGGCAAACAATAGGCGGCGGACAGGAACAAGCTGCTGCCGAACGGCATAGGGGAAGCGGACAGTGGATAGTTGCAATGGACAGTGGATGATTGCACGGGGAGTCGGGAATATGGTGTGTTATCCGGCAGCGATCCGGACGGGGCGTCGGTGGTTAATGTTCGTGTTTTGATCATATACGTTTATAATGGAATCGCTATTATGCCAATAAACATATTTATTCACGAACATTTATTATAAATTCGTTGACATCATCTTCGAAAACGTTTATGATTTCTTTGGTTGCCAAACCCCCTTCACGGTTAAGCGAAGGGCTTGATGTTTACAATAAAATCGATTGCAAGCTACCATTCGTATAACCTTGACGATACGGGTCGAGGGTTTCTACAAGGAACCGATAAATTCCTGGCTACGAAGGGTGCGGACTTTCCGCACCCTCGGACAGCCGGGATTTTTTTTGCTTTCGCGCATCGCACATGCATTGAATCGAACGGGAGGCCATGACACGAATGAAACAACGCTATGATGTAATTATTGTAGGGGCAGGTCCGGCGGGCATCTTCGCCGCATATGAAATGACGCTGAAGGCGCCGCAGCTGCAGGTGCTGCTGGTCGATAAAGGACATGATATCGACCATCGCCGATGTCCGATCCTGGAAGAAAAGATCAAGCTGTGTCCGCCGCCGGCCGGGAAGAAGGAATTCGCCGGCTGTCTGCCGGCCTGTTCGATCACGGCGGGATTCGGGGGAGCAGGGGCATACAGCGACGGCAAATTCAATATTACGACCGAGTTCGGCGGCTGGCTGACGGAATATTTGGCCCCGTCCCGGGTCATGGAGCTGATTCGCTACGTCGACGCCATTAATTTGGAGCATGGTGCAACGGATTCGATCACCGATCCGACGACACCGACAGTACAGTCGATCGAGCAGCGGGCGTATGCCGCGGGGCTGAAGCTGCTGCGCGCGCAGGTGCGCCATCTCGGGACGGAGCAAAACCTGGAAATCTTGAAGTCGATCAACGCCTACTTGAAGCAGCGGGTCGACATGCAGTTCAAGACCGAGGTAGCCGATCTGCTTACCGTGAAGACGAAGGAGGGCCACCAGGTCAAGGGCATTGTGCTGCGCAGCGGCGAGGAGATCGAAGCGGAGCATGTGGTGGTCGCTCCGGGACGCGACGGATCGGCCTGGCTGACAGACGTGCTGCGCAAGCGGCGTCTGAAGATGTACAACAATCAGGTCGATGTCGGCGTGCGGGTGGAAACATCCGATGTCGTTATGCGCGAAATCAATGAGCATCTGTACGAAGGCAAGTTTATTTTCAATACGTCAGTCGGCACGCGGGTGCGGACATTTTGCAGCAATCCGTCCGGTCATGTCGTCGTTGAGAATCACAGCGGGGTCATGGCGGCGAACGGGCATGCTTACAAAGACCCGGCGCTCGGCTCGAGCAACACGAACTTTGCGCTGCTCGTATCGCACCGGTTCACGGAGCCGTTCGACAAGCCGAACGAATATGCGCGGGAAATTTGCGAGCGCGCCAACGATCTGTCCAGCGGCGGCGTTATCGTGCAAAAGTACGGCGATATTATTCGCGGCCGCCGCTCGACCGAAGCGCGCATCAAAGAGGGCTTTCTGGAGCCCACATTGCGGGAAGCGGTACCGGGCGATCTGGGGCTGGTGTTACCTTATAATACGATGAAAAGCTTGATCGAAATGGTGGAAGCGCTCGATCAAGTCACACCGGGTATTGCTTCGGAACACACGCTGTTTTACGGTGTGGAGGCGAAGTTTTACTCCGCCCGGCCGAAGCTGACCGAGCGGCTGGAGACGGAAATCGCCGGATTGTACTGCGGAGGCGACGGTGCAGGCGTCACGCGCGGGCTCGCACAAGCGGGCGCGGCGGGCGTCTGGATCGCCAGAGACATCGCGAGCAAACGGCTCGGCAGAGAAGTATAATCGAATTTTTTCCTTTTAGCCTCTTGATAAAACTAATGACATTAGTTATTATACTAATATCATTAGTTTAACGGAGGCGATTTTTCATGCGCATGACGAAACGAGGCACGATCTACCAGCTTGCTTTTATGCCAAGGCTATTCCCGGTCAACTGCTATTTGGTGGAGGAGGACGAGGAGCTGACGCTGATCGACGCGGCGCTTCCTTTCAGCGTCAAAGGGATCTTGCAGGCTGCCGCGCAGATCGGCAAGCCGCTGACGCGCATCGTGCTGACCCATGCCCATGACGATCATGTGGGGGCGCTGGACGGTTTGAAAGCGGCGCTGCCGAGCGCTCGGGTGTACATCTCGCGGCGGGACGCGAAACTGCTGAGCGGCGATGTCCGCCTTGAGCCGGGAGAGCCGGATACGAGGGTCAAGGGTGGCGTGCCGAAATCCGTCCGCACGAAGCCCGATGTGCTGCTGGAGGACGGCGATCGCGTGGGCTCGCTCACGGCCATTGCCGTACCGGGACATACGCCTGGCTCGATGGCGTTCTTCGATGAGCGCAGCGGCGCGCTGGTGGCCGGCGATGCGATGCAAACGCGCGGGGGCGTCGCCGTATCGGGGAAGCTGCAGTGGCGCTTTCCGTTTCCTGCCTTCGCGACCTGGAGCGCCGCGCAGGCGGTTGAATCCGCGCGCAAGCTGCAGCGTGTCGAGCCGTCGCTGCTCGCGGTCGGGCACGGGCCGATGATCGAGGGGCCGGCCGAGGCGATCGCCGAAGCGATTCGGGCAGCCGACCAAGCATTGACGAAAGCGAGGGAAGCCCATGGCCGCTCGGCAAGGTCTTGATCGGGAGAGCGTAGTGAAGGCGGCGGCCGATTTGGCCGATGAAGTCGGACTTGAGCAGGTCACGCTCGCGTCGCTCGCGGGAAGGCTGAGCGTCAAGACGCCGTCGTTATATAACCATGTCCAGGGACTGCCGGGCTTGCGCAGGGAGCTGGCGCTGTACGGGATCGAACGGCTCAACGAAGCGTTAACGCAGGGTGCGCTGGGGAAGTCGGGGGATGACGCCGTGCTCTCCGTAGGAACCGCCTACGTCGCCTTTGTGCGGCAGCATCCGGGCTTGTACGAGGCCACGATGGGCGCGCCTGATATGTCCGACCCGGACATCCAGCAGGTGTCGGCGTCGGTCGTAGACACGGTATTGCGGGTGCTTGAAGTGTACCGGCTGGAGCCGGAGGAAGCGCTGCATGCGGTAAGGGGCATACGCAGCATGGTGCACGGCTTCGCTTCCTTGGAAGGGCGAAACGGGTTCCGGCTGCAGCTTGATCGGGATCGTACGCTCCGCCACATGCTGACGACCTATTTAAGTGGACTCAAATCCAAAGAAGCCGCCGGGAAGCCATAATCCGGCGGCTATTTTTCTTGTTACTGGGGCTCGCGGTGTCGGCCGCGGGTTCATTCCAATATAGACTATATTTGGATATAATGGAATGAATCCATTCGATTGATCGTAAGGAGGGACATCCGTATGGCCATGTTGAAAGACAGCAAGAATCAAGCGGCGCTGCGTTCATTGCACGAGGAATTGTGGGAACGCCTGCAGCATTGCGAGGAGCAGGAGGCCGAAGCGATATTGCGAAACAGCTTGGGTGATGCCGCCGGCGCAATCAGCGACGAAGTCCGTGAACAAACGGACCGTACAGCCAGCGGCGAAACCGCCATTGAAGCCGGCGGCGGGACGACGGCCGGAGCAAGCGAACCCTTGCTGCAGCCGTTCCGCCCGTTTTCCGCTCCGCAGCACGGGCTTCTGACGCTCCGCGGCGCGGTCTTTTCCGCGATGGCCGGGGTGTCCCTCGCTGCGCTGCTTGTCGTCCTGCTCGTATACGCCGCTTTGTGGATCGAGTAGCGCCTGCGGATCGAAGCCGCAAGAGTGGCAGGGTACCCCGACCTTACTGCCTGATCCGCCATGCCGGAACCCCTTAGTGAAACTCGAGAATCACGTGGCTAAGGGAGCCGTATTGATAGCTTTGATGAAGGAGCTCCGCTTTTTTAGACTCCGCTCCGCTGCCCATCGCGATAAAGACAGGCAAAAAATGCTCGTAGTCAGGCGTCGCCTGCACTCCGTAAGGAGCCTGCCGCTTGTAATCAAATAATGCTTCCGTATCCCAAGCCTGAATGCCCGAGATAAGCCAGTCATCGAACGCTTTGGCCCACGCGTCCGCCTGATTCTCCGCATGAAAATTCATGTAACGGAAATTGTGAATGGTCGAGCCGCTGCCGATGACCAGGACGTTCTGCTGTTTGAGCGCAGCAACCGCTTCGCCGATCGCATATTGCTGCTCGGGCGGGAGG
>NZ_CAJVAS010000028.1 GCF_910593845.1 Paenibacillus solanacearum
CATAATCCGACGGACGGTACTGTAGCTGGTCTTAATATCTATTTGTGACAGCGCCAGCAAAATACGCTGGACACCGTAATTATTGTTGTCTTCATGTTCCCCGATGATTTCTTTAATGTTGACCAGAAGGCGTTCTTGCCGCTCTTGTTTGGGTCTTGGCTTCAAGCTACGATAATAGCCCGATTCGCTGACAGCCAGTACTTCGCACATCTCCTTGACGGTCCAACGGCCACGTCGTTCACGGATGTAAGCATAGAGCTGGCACGCCTTTACCGCTTCCGGTCTAATGCGAAAAAACCGAGTGCGTCCTTGAGAATGTCATTTGCGCGGCGCAACTCGCCTATTTCTCTTTCCAATTCGATTTCACGGGCAGTCTTCTCGGTAGATGGGTAAGCACGTCCGCTTCCGACATGCGCTCCGTCGCCGTGCAAAGTTCTTCGCTTTCTCCAATCCTGCAAGGTGTGGTAGGCTACGCCTAACTGCTCAGCAGCTTTCTTTGGTCCAATCTCGTCGCTCAATCTTACTGCTTCATCTTTGAATACTTTGTCGTACCGTTTCATTGTCTCTCGTCCCCTCGTCATCTTCATTTTATTTCATACGAGGGTGTTTTTCGACTGCATAATTATAGTAGCACTCCATTGTGCTTCAAGTAGTGTCCACTTTAACCACGGAAGTTCTGGCAGTTCCGAGACTATCCGTGCAATCTGATTGCAAGATTCTAATGTCCCTTTGTTTGACAAGTAGCGTAAAATTCCGTCCCTGAAATCAGCTATCTCTTCACGTGGTCCCACCCAATGTGCCATTTCGTCATCATCATGATTCGGATCTTCTTTATGTGAAAATCTTTTTACCAACCAGATATAAAAATCAGCAAGTACCGTCTCTGACAAAGCTTGAAGTAATTTGTGTCCTTCAAATCTACTTGAAAAAGAAAGAAAAATATCTTGAACAAAATCGGGATAAGACTCTTTAAGTGGCCATACAGTATCCCAGCCGATGTTCCGAGAGTTGTTCAATAACACAGCAGCAGCAATTATGGCTAGCTTACGAGATTCTTCAGCAACTAATAATTCGGGCTTGATTAAAGACTTAGCATATTCCTCTGCTCCGTCTATTTGATGTCGTAGCAAATCATCTAGTAAGCACTTTATAGATTCGGGCATTAAACTCTGAGTCTTTAACTTATTTAAAACCACTTCACCTAATCGAGCACCCCAGCATTCCTTCATTGATCTAATAATAAACACATTAGAATGCTGTTGATTCTCTTTATCTATTAGTTGCATCAAATCTGAAATTACTCTATCAGGTGCATTGATGTAAGCTAACTTGACTAATTGATCATGTATCGTTCTTTCGTCAAGTTCTGACGTTACCCACTGCGTAAAGATAACTGGAGACCAGTTTTCCCAATGAGACGACGTCAAAGATAGCAAAAATTCATAATCTTGCTCATAAACCAACCTTAAAGCTTTATATCCTGCCATAGCTGGTCTATGCCAAGTATCCGTTCCAAACCAGTTGGCGGCTTCCGAATTTTTCTCAAACAAATATTTCCTTGCAGCGGACACGATACGCTCTTCATCATAAGCGTTAACCTTATTCCAGTTTGGTAATGCTTTTATATTAGGCTCATATTCCTTCACACATCTATTCTCTTCTTTAATTCCTAAATCCCAATTTAATCGCCACCAAGCATCTAAATTCCCTGCCTCGAATTCATTCAAACGCAGGCTGATTCTTTCATCAACAGGTGGATGAATTGGTGGATACTTATCTTTCGGCTCTTGCCATTTTGCTATCCTCATGTAACTCTCTTTTAACTCACGAGCTTGTTCAGAGTCTAAAAGGATACTTTGAAAAAAAACTTGGCAGTTTTCAGCTAACATTCTATTATTCTGAACAGCACAATAAAGCAACTCCACATGCTCGGAATTAGACGTATTAAATGTCCTTTTTATCAAGGTAACCAATTTTTGTTGAAGCTCCGGGATGACATCATTCTGTAGCTGTTCAATCATCCACGGGAAATCCTCTGACTTAATGAGCCAAGAAAATGCGGATGAATGAATAACTTCTTGTTCAGCTTCTGTGTTCAATAATGAAAGAAGAAGTGTTCGGCGTATAATCTGATTTTGTAACAAATCTTTGATGTAACTTAAGTTATCGAAATGTACCAATCTTGCACGTATAATATCAGTAAATGCTATACGAACGTCATGTACATCCAAATACTGACCTGCTTTGTTCAGAATCCCATACACTAGATCATCAATTTGAGAATCAAATCGATCATTGACAGCATATTTTAGAACCCATCTTAATGCAGCCGACATGTCCTTAATTTGTATCTTATCGAGAACTTCATAGTTTAAAAACATTCTGTATGATCCAGTGAAATTTCTACGCTTAGGAATAGTAAGTATGGAAAATAGTTCTTCACCGGATATATACTGAGGCCAAAGTGCACTTAGTGCTGCACCTTTCAATTGATCATCAGCATCTTCTCCCACCTCCGATTTGGCTAATGGAAGCAGTTGCCTTTTAGTATCTTCATCTGCTAACTCACACAGTGCATACCCTGCTTGGATTCGAACTTGATAATCCTCATCCTGATCTAACGCAACTTTCAGTAAATCATCCTGTAATCCGCTTAGTTTACATGCTCTTGCTATTCGAATGGCAGCACGCCGTGCCACATAACTACGCTGTTGGTCTAACACATACGGTTTAATTTCTTGTTCAAGAATAGGGTTATTCAATTTATAGAAATATTCATCAAAATCCCAGTCTCTAATTTTTTCTGCATTATATAGCTCTAAAAGACCATCCACCAAAGATTTTTTATCCTCAGTATCTGCACTTCCCACATCACTTCGAAGAAGCACCTGTGGATCACGTTTTATGATTTGACGAAACACGTCTACATTCATAGTTGCTATCCAAGCTGAGACTTCATGGAGTTGTGGAATAAGCTTTTGTTCTGAATCAAGAGGATGTTCAATCAAACTCATAATTTGTACAGGAGACAGTTCACTTTGAGAGACGTATAAAGCTGCCAAAAACTCCGCATACGTTTGATGAGCCCAACCAAAACGATTCAAACCTCTTGAAGAGAATAAACCTGTAGAAAGAGTCTCCTGAATTTCTGATTCAGGAATTGTTAATGAAGCATCTCTTTGCTGCGGATGTTCACCCGAAATATCACTTATGGTTATATCTTCCTCAGGAACATCGCCAAAATTAATATCACGCCACACAGCGAATTTATTAGAGAACACCATCAAGGCTGCAATCCGCGAGGCTACTTTCAAACGATCCTTGGCTCTCATACTCCCTGTATTCCGAGATGCAACTCTGCTTTCATTTGTTTCTTCACAGAGAAGCTCACAGCCTTGCAAATACAGTTCCTTTTGTGTAGATGGAAAGTTACCATGTCGTATATAAAGATTAAAAAGAAACTTTAACGTGATCGGCTTAATTGCAAGTGGAATTACTTCCTTCTCCAATATTTCATTCATGAACCTATCAGCATCTATACCTAGTTCAATTGCTGCATTATGAACATCCACTCTTCGTAATGGTGCCAACTCCATAATCTGGATGCAATCATTTCCCCATAAATCCGATAACTCTCGCTCAAGTAGACTCGGCCAGTCGGCTGTTCGACAGGCGATTCTTAGAAAAAGATTCTTTAGGTTTGGATTGGTCTTATATTTTTTTAACTCTTCTGCCAACAAAACCGCTACATAATCTATCCGCAGTAAGCATTCATCCAAACTATCCAAAAAAAGATGTAGATTATGCTCTCCTTTCAGGCATGCCTCAAACAAAGGGTTTTCAAATATATTTCGGACTAAGCGGTCTTCCGTTCCATACGAACGAAGATCAATCTTGAGAGTAAGATTTTCTTCCGAATTCTCAATACTTCGTAAAGCCTCGGTTTTACCGATGCCCGGTTCCCCCAATAAAATTAAACAAGGAACCTCTGATATTTTATCGAAAGGAACAACATGCTCATTATAAATATGCCCAAACTCCGAATCAGGATTGTAGAGGTAACCTCCATCGGATAAATTGATTGTACCTGTTCGAGGACACCAGAATCTTTTCCAAGAAAAAGTTTTATCGTTCAAGAGAACCACCTCCAATAATTAATAACTTATTCGTCCGAATACGAAAATTCCCCTGCTTTTTTCCACGAGAAAAATAAGCACCAGTTGGGTGCTTATATAGAATAAATCTATAGCATATTCTTCCCAATGCTACTCTATAAAACAAGTAATTCACGTACTATATAGACAAACGATTTTTCAATACTATAAGCGAACCTGCCACATCTCATTTTCGAACCATCAATATTAACGATTCTACATGTGTGGAATAAGTAAATTTGACAATCGCTAGATGTAATAGTATTCGCCGATTATCAATGACTTCTAAATCAACTAGATCCAGTAAAGGGAATCGCTCAAGCGCTTCATACTCAGGCAAATGAAGCGTAAATAAACATATACTTCCGCTTCGCTGGCCATCATGACTTCAAGGAAAATTCAGATACATTGGCTGAAGCTGACATTGGCATCTATATATAAGCATTCTCAAATCCGTCACATCTATTCCTCAATGCCAACAATAAGCTTACTGCAACGAATATTTAATCAACACGAATACATTACTTTGTGCTTCACGTTTCAAGACGTCGCTTTCATCCAATGACATATCGAATTTCCCATGGTCCGTTAACTCCGTGGTCAACTGGGTCAAGTTGAGTTCATCCGCTTTGGACGACTTTACCTCGTCGACATCGATCAACGCGAGACGTATTTCGTCGATATGGATCGTCTTACCACTTGTGAAGTAGGGAAAATAATTCCTACGTATCGTTCCCTTAAACTTGGCTGTACTTCCGGGCGTGGTGAACAGGTGCCATTCGCTCGGGAAATCATGCCTTAGGCTGAGCATTAGCACCAGCCCCGACGTATTGGCCTCGCTTACCTTGTCTCTCAGATCCTCATAAGCTTTATTGCGAAGCAGCCCTCCGCCTTGTCTTGCCATGTACCGGATATGCAGTATGACGTCGGAGATGGTGTTGTAATCGAATTGACGGAACTCGGGCGGCAGTTCCAGCTTCCAAGTACTCAACGCGCCGGCCCCTTCAAACGGTAAAAATCGCTCGTCGCGCAAATTCGTTTCAAACATGCCGCTATCGTTCGTACCGCTGCTGGTCACGATCGATTGGGCCGCTCCGAAATAGTCCGTAAACCGCGTATCCTCGCTGCCCTGGCGAGCATAACTGTCGTCCTGCAGCAGTGGAGAGGTTCGAATCGTGCTTCTGAGCAGCGTTAACGTGCAAGTTACATTGGTATACGGCCCGGATACGGACGGAATGGACAAGCTGACGTATTTGATCCGTCGCATGTAATGCCCCGCGCCATCGAGGTCGTACAACCACTCGGGAATGACGACGACCTCGCAGCGGCCGGTCGTTTTCAATTCAAGCAGCTTCATTGGATCAAGCTGCCGCAGCGAAACGTGCTTCGTCAATTCGTACTCACGCTTGTCGTTCTCGTGGTATGCCGTCTCCATCCGCTTCAAATCTAGATATAGCGCTTCTCCGGATAGCAGCCCTTTATGTCCGCCGTCCCAATAGTTGAACTTGATGTAATCGATGGCATCCACTTCCGGACGCATCAATTCATGCTTCATCGTCTTTTCCGCCTTGCGGGCGATGTCGAAGGCGAACCGGTAATACTCGTAATAGAGGCGGGTGAGCTCGCCTTGCATCCATACGTATAGCTGCTCATTGGTAAACTTGCTCGCGAGTTCATTTTTAATGTTTTCTTGCGATTTGATCTGCTCATCCGTATTGTTATATTCATGTTTGGCATACTGCTCGGAGATGGCGGAGCTAATCATTTGTCTTCCGATGTGCTCCAATTCCAGAGCGGCCGTTCTGGCCGCGAACACCCACTCGTTGGCGCGGCGCTCGTATTCAGCTTTCTTCATGGCATCGTGCGCTTTCTGATCGTTGATCGCCTCTGCGATATGGATTCCAGCCATGGCAAACTTGCCGGATTCCGCTATAAAAGCTCCTCCCGTCATTTCCACACTATTAAATGCAGTACCCATATAAATGTTGGGTATCATGGAAAGCCCCGAAGTTACGGCCGCCGTACCTGCGGCTGCAAGCTTCAATCCCTTCGACCATTCGCTGTACGTATTTAACGAATCGTATTCTCCAACCAGCAGGCCTAACTTGCCGTCGCCTTTGATGGCCGTGTCCAAATAATCGGGCACCTTGACGGGCATTCCGTTCTTTAAGACTTGCGCGATCCATTGCCCTGTGTAGTTATCCTCGGTTACGTCTTGATCGAATCCTTTGGCTTCGATCTCGTTCGCATCGAGACCTGATTGAATCAGCCGGTTATAATAGCGGAATTTCTCTAACGCGATCTTACTGCTTCTTTGCAGAGCGACAGTGGCCTCCTCCGCTTGCTTCCACTGCAGGAATCGAACGTCTTTCGACATCCGATGAATCTTGACCTCGTGTTCTTGCCGAAGAAAGACAAGCTTCTCCCCGTCGCCTTTTTCAATAGCGGTTTGCAGCGCATTGCCGAAATTTCGCACCTCGGCGCAAAGCTCCAGCGCTTTCTGCATGAGCGGCAAAGCGCGAACGGGCCCCATCGGCTGATTCAGTCCGCCGATCACCGAGCTGAGGCTTAATCCGGCCGCCGCCGCTTTCACAAGCAAGCCCGGATCGATCGGCGGATCGAACAAAGCCAGTTGATGCTCCACGCCTTCCATATTCATGCAATGGCGAATCTTGAAGAGCCGATCGGCTACCGTATCCCAATAGCGAAGCATCTTATCATTCGGCGGGAAACAGAAATACATGGCTCGCCCCGTACCGAATAGAGCTTCTAAAGCGTCGGGATCAGCGCCCTTGATATTCCGGCTGCCAAAGTTGAACGGGATCTTCCCTTCCATCTCGACCGCCATATTGCCCATCGCGTCAAAGCCACCCTGCCGGTCCTTGAGCTGTTTAAACGTCAATGGAGGAACATGACCCTGCGAAGGCTTGCGCTGCGGACGTTTTCCAAGAATATGGACCGCCATGACATACAGCATCATTGCTTCCTGGACGGACTCGCGCGTATCTTGTAAAAATAACGAATCTCCCCATGCAATTACATTGTCCAAATATTTCATGACCACATTGTACTTATAGGCGACGTATCTTGTTCTTGCAATCACGTGCGGCTGAAACGGTTTCTGCAGCATATCTTTGTAGCCGTCAAGGATGGACTCCTTCAGCTCCTGATGTTCCGGATCGGTACTGGAAAAGAGATTAATCACGTTATAAATGTCGGTAGGATCGTTCTCCGGCCGGAAACCGATAAATTTCCAATACTTCTTCTTGGCATCCGGCTCACGGTCGGTAGGGTCGAAGATCAAATGAAACCAGCTTTGCGCTTCGGCGAACCGCTGATTTTTGCTTAGATGCACGGCAATCGCAAGCGGAATATGAAACAATAACTCCCAGTTATAGTTCGCGTACGGACCGCCTGCACGAACATCGATGCTTTTCGGAAAGCTTTTCACGCTGCTTACTCCGATTTTATTTACCGGCTTATACGTTTGTTCAAAATCGTCAACATGCAGCGATTGCAGAAAATTCGGATCGAGCATGCCGGCGACCGAGTCTTGAAGCAGCTTCTCCTTCAGCTTGCCGACAAAAGGATGAAAAAAATGTTCAAACGTATATGTAATTTGCGAGTCTTTTAGCGCAGACTTTGCAGCCACTTGAAGCGCTTGTTCCCCTATATATTTCCAAATCCCCTGTTGAAGCATCTCGGAATACAGATCTTTCAGATTAGGCATGGACGTCTCCCTCCTATCGACTCCGGGTTAAATTCGTTACCAAGGTTCCGAGGGGGCCAATCTCTTGGTCTCCGAATCGGATGGTCCACGCCGGATCTATTTGTAAAGCCATGTCGGGCAGCTTGAACCGTTTGGCAGGAATCGTATTTGCATCGTCAAATATTAATTTGGGCAATACTTTAGGTGTGAAAACGTTAGAAGGAAGAAATTTGGAAGCAGGCTTCCATTCCGGATGAACCAGGAAAACGTGACGGGTATCCCAGACAAAATATGGCGCCGTCCATGAAGCAAGCTGCCCGTCCATTTCATTGTAAGCCTGAAGAGACCCATTATCGTTTGGATATGGACCTCCCTGGCTCTCCCCCATCTTAAGGATCGTATCCGTTCTGGAAATCGCATTACTCCCTCCGGCTCCGCCAAACGGATTGGGCACCACAGAGTACGGTTTATCCCCGTATAGGGCAAAATACCATACTTCCAGCCCGTCGCTAGTATGATGAACGGTACGTGTTATGTTGAATTTTTTCGACTCCGACTCACCGATTTCTATTGTATTGGGTTGACCGGTTACGCTGCGCAATCGGATCAGCCAATCGCCGAGATAACGGATGCGAAATACGAGATCGGTATCCTTTCGCCACTGCATCGATGAAGGAAAAAAGGATGGAGATAGCGGTCCGGAATGCTTGCCGAGCTTTTTCGCGGTTATTTTTCGTTCAGGCAGCCATTTTCCGTTATAAAACTCGCTTAAGCACAATAGGATCTCAGGATATACGCCTCCATCTTGACCGGAAATATTTTGGAGCTCCAGCCAAACGAGCAGCAGACGGTCGTTCCACACGACAGGCAAGGGAGAAGCGCCTTGAATGTTAAACGGAATTTCCTCCCAGTATGTCCAAGCACGGTGCTCTTTGCGGCGGTAATAGTGTTTGCGGCTTGCATCCGACGTGCGGGCGACAACATGAATGATATCACCGCTGCCTTGATCCGGATTGTTTTCAACATAATGCATGCCGCACGGCTCCAGCTGAGATAAATCATCGAGCTGCTGCAAATAGTTCAAATAGACGGCTTGGGCCGCTTCTTCCGTAATATCCCGCTGCAGCAGTCCGCTAAGCGCCTCCTTGTAGAGCGAAGATGCATCCATTAACAGTTCGGGCTCCAGCCAATTTTCCGGATAGAGGAATACCTTGCGGTTCGCTTCCCACACCCGGTACCGCTTCATCCATTCCCACAGCTTGGCATCTATCGATGACGGGGACACGCGTTCCTCCAGGTTCATCGAACTCCGTTCCGTGAACAGCTGCACCGCCGCGGTCGCAAACAAGATTCGTGTCGTTTGCATGCAGGGCTCCATCTCTACGTCCATGAGGAAGTATTCGAACAGTTTCTCCGGCGTGTCGATATGTTCCGAGTCCTTCTTCTGAATCATCTGGTGGAGAATATAGGCAACAAGCGCATCGCGCTGCGACTTCCGCATCTTGTCGTTTACCGACTGAATGGCATTTGTCCATTCCTCCTCGTCGTATCGGGCTCGAAGCGCGGCGTTCAGATTGCGCACGACGGTCCCGTCCGGCTCGTTCGTTGCTGCATGGATCAGCGTCGATGCCGGAACACGAAGCTTTTTTAGAAGCTGATAGGCATCATAAATGGTTCGAAAATGATCAAATCGAGACAGCTCGTTTAAGGTGAGGTTGAATCGTGTAAGCAATGCATCGAGTGAGTCCTTCTCCCAGCGAGCCAGCTTATAGAGCAAGCTGTCCGGGTAACGTGAGCCAGCACCGGGCTTGCCCTCCTCGACCTCTTTCAGTACGGATAAGAGCCGTTCATCGCCCGGCGAAAGCTCGGCTTTAAGAACGGAGTAATCAAGGAGTCCGTGCACAACGTCAAGAAGCGATGCCGAGGTCTCGGAGTCCGGGTTCCCCGTAACCGGCAAGCTGTTCAGCCAGCCGGTCTTCTCCGGCAGGTCTCCAACCCGCTCCTCGATCCGATATTCCGCACTAGCGGCGATCCAGGCGAACTCCGCCGTAGTAAGCTTCAGGACAGACATCAGCGCGTTGGCTTTAAGGAATCGAACATAATCGGCCTGCATGCGATCGACCAAAGCCTGCGGGTATAAATAGGGGGCCGGAATGATCTCTCTGCCTTTGTCACTGGTTTCCCATCGTACCCGCAGCCGGTCCTTCACTTTCTCTACTTTGAGAGAAATTTCAACCCATGCTCCGCCCTTGAATTCGATGGGCTCGCTGTTAAATCGGGTCACGCCGTCTTGATCCAAATCAAGCGCTATCTTCTCGCCGCTAATCGTAAGGGTGACCATAGCGTCCGCGTCGGCTTCAATGAGAAAATTGTAAAAACCGGCTGCCGGCGCTTCCAAGTAGCCGCTCCAGATACCTGAAATAACGGACGCCGGCGTCGGCTTTGCCGAAATGCGGCTGCCATCCGCAGCGGTGAACGCCAAATCCAGCACACCCTCGGCCGGGCTGATATGATCCGCCTCGTCGTTTTCGCCAATCGTCTCCCGATGGTAAAACTGGACCGACAAGCCCGGCGTCTCCATCGCGATAAAGTCTTGTAACGCAGATGCTCCAACATCGTCGGCTGCATGCAGAACGGAAGCATGATCCAGCAGGGCAGCTGCCGTATCGGAATCGGAGCCTGCAACCGTAGCTACGGTCTGAAGGGCGTATTGACGCTTATAAACGGGCTTGAGATCGAGCATCAAGCTGGCGAATAATTCGGCGGTTCTGATCTCAAGGGGATATGAGCTCGAGACATACTCGTTATATCGTCTGTAAAGCTCAGGATAGCGTTTGAACAAAACTCTAGAATTGTGGTGAATTTCATCGATCGCCTTCTTGAAACGATCGCTTGCGTCCGGCAAACTTTTAAGCTCATCACGCATGTCGTCAGGCATGACGCCTGCGTTAAATGCAAGCTGCTTGCGAAGAGGGTCATAAGCCAAATGTCCGGCCGCGGTATCGATTATGTCCTGCTGCAATACTGTCGTGTCGTGGGAGTAGCTGATTTTCGTAACGGCGGTGTTGTCAATAATTCCGAAGAAGCAGTCTACCGCTTCGATGCCGTATACAAGCGCCATCTTGGATTTTGCTATTTGGCCGTCAGGGTCCCCGGCGATGTTAAACTCGTTGTCTATCGAGGCATACCCGTTACGGAGGGTACGGGCGATCGCCGTCATTTCACTGGCTGCGGGCGATTGCAAACCGCCGATATCCCGATTCCAAATCAAATACAATGCTTGGGACGGCTTAAGGGGAGCCTCGCGCAGACGCTCGATGAGCCCGATAAGCTGCAGCATTTGCGGATGTACCGGATCAGGTGCAGCGAACGGGTCGGTGCCTGTACACTGAATGAGCAGCAGCAGCTCCTGCACGCTAAGTCTCAGCTTGCGAGCCAGCCACCCTCTCCGGTACACGGAGGAGACGTTCACCAGATTCAACGGGGTGTCGGCATCGTAGCCAAGCGCCCCCACAATAAGCACAAACTCATCATCCGTAAGCTGACACGCTGCCCGCAGCGCTTCCCGATGCGCAAGCAGCTTTTCCGAACCGGTTAAATAACCGCCGTACCCGTTGTCGGTGAACGCCACGTCCTGCCTTACCTTACTCGGGCTGAGAAACAAATTCCGGTAAAGCGAAGACGATCCGTACGTATCGATCGAAGCAAAGCATGCCAGTAAAGGCAGCAGATCTTTGCTTGCATTGAGATTAAGTGTATTCATGACTCGCTTTACGATACCAAGGCGCGGCAGCAGTACGAGAAAGCCTTCGTCGAGCTTTTGCAAATTCAGCAGGTCGTCGGGATCGTTTGGCGTCAAATGCGCCGGGTACAGCGCCGCAATCGCCTTATCCGTCTGTTCCATCGACCAGCCCAGCTTCCGCCACAACCGGATGAACCGGATCATGCGAATAAATTCGAACGGCCGGATGAAATCCGTTATGTTCTGTTTGCCGGGATCGGTGTATCGGAACGCCATTTTACCGTAATCGGATAAATCTTCCTTGCCTTCCTCGTTCATCAGCGTAATCAGTCCCATGATGCTATCGTAATGGGTACGGACCCATGCCTTCATATCGCCGCCATATTCGGATACGTCAAGTGCCGGCGCCAATTGCTGCTCGAACTGTTCGTCCGTGAGCAGCCCTTCCTTAAACTTTTTTATCGTGTCAAAAGAAACTCCCAGCCGCTCCAGCTTAGGGATGATCGCAAGAGACGGATTAATAAACCGGCACATCAGCAGCTCGTTCAGCTCTTCGTAGGTAAGCCCAAGACGGCGCGTAAATTGCAACGGATTCGACAGCTCCGCCATCATCTCTTGATCCGTTACGGCCTCCGAATACCCGTACAGAAGTCTCAAATTCAACGTATTGTCCGCACTCAACGACAACGTCCGATCAGTGAGACGTGCATATTCCGCACGGGATAGCCGAAGCTCCTCCATCCATATGTCTCTCCAGCCGAATGCATCTTCATCTGCACGCTCCAGACTATCGCTTGTCCGCAAAGCTTCCATCACTTCCTGTAGCGACAGCTCAAACTTTTCCAAATGACAGCGCAGATTTTCCAGAGGCTGATGGAACGGCAGCGAAGGCGGGAGAAGCGGCGCTGCTCCACCCTCAAGAACAGGCTTGCCGGCCACAATCTCATAGGCCTTGTCGCTGATCATCTGCGTTTGCGGACCGTTTCCGGTAAAGTCCGTCAAATTCAGTCCGTGTACGATATAAAATTCCAGTGTTTCAATGACAAGATCGATATACGGAATCGTTGTGTTCGTATTTTCGCAGTCCAGCGGGATATGCTCGATCTCCGGGCGGCGTTCCAGCAGAACCGTCTGGGGATTGTGGAACCCTCCCGGCACAACGGAACGATCCAGAAAACGCAGCAGCTCCACCAAGTAGGCGGCCGGACCGTGAATCGATCTGCACTGCTCGCAAGCGAAATAATCCATATTGCCGAATAGAGCTTCCAGCGCAGGATACGCAAGAACGTCGGATGCATTTGGATTCGGATTAATATACCGCGGCTCGCTGTGTGCGCCGATCCCGGGCGCATTCCGGGTTGTGGCATAAGATAATATCATGTTCACAACCGTATGATTCACCTGCATCGCTCTTTCATAAATCTTCAGGGCATCCCGCTCGCCGCCCAAATCGTTCATGAACATTTGGACAAAATCATCCTTTTTGTATTGAACGACCGAGCGGGCGGAATCGAATCCCTTAGCCAGCATCCTGTTCATCGATTCATAAGTCGGTGCGATCTGATTGACCCGCTGTATACGTAATATTTCCTTCGTCGCACTCTCCGAAAGCCGAATATCGTGCTGCTCAATATATTTCTCTATGGGATGCATCGCAAGCTCGAATTTTCCCGCTTGTTCGTTAAAGAAGGCATGAATCTCATCCTTGAGCCGAATATCAGCCAAGGGTGTTTCGTCGTTTCGGATCATACCGGCGACGACATCTGTCGGAAAGCTCATTTGCATCCTCACCGCTAACAGCTCGGCATATCGTTCGCGGCGCTGGAGCTCGCCTTCTCCGGAAATTTCCGAAGGGACCGGACTCGCCCCAATCGCACGCATCCATGCATCCTTTCGATAAAAGCCTTGATCCATCAACTGCCGGATATCGGAGATTCCATTGTCGGCGTGAACGGTTTCGTGCAATGTACGCATCAGCGGAGCGTTGTTATAGGTGAGGCCGGCTAATTGTCCGTCCAGCTTCAACCGCTTCTCGAGCGTTTCTCCGAACGTCGCTTTTACCGATTCCCAGAACCGCTCCTCATCACCCGAATGCTCTGTGTAAAGGCTTGCAAATTGGTTCAATGGGCCCTCATCCGTGCCGAGCGAAACCGATACGATTTCCTTAAGCGGAGATAGACCGATCGAGGCATTTCTGTCCAACATTTTATTCCGAGAGAGCTGTTGAAACCGCTCCAACGCGGTAGGCAATTGTCCTTCCAAATAGCTCGGGATCATGCCTTCAGTTAACGCCTGCTTCCACACCTGCTCCACTGTCGATAAGCCGATCTGGTAGATCGATTCCGCTTGTGCCGGAACTCCCGCCCGAAAGAGCGCGTAGAAATAGGCGGGGTCGATTGCATACGCATTCCCTTCCACCGTATCGGCGCTGAATTGGTCGGCCAATGAGGCCAGCGCAACCGCACGGGCGTCCCAGCCTGTCTTATTCGCCAAATACGTTATATCCTGACGGCCGTCCTTTTCATTCAAATCGCGCAGCCGCCCGCCGAAGTGTCCGGATAAGCTCCGGAGCATCGTCTCATATTCGGACTTCATTGCGGAAACCGCTTCATCACCCAGTTGCACGTCCAACGTCACTTGTTTTGCGATGGCGACATTGTACTGAACTTCCGAAGCCCCGAGGAACGCATTGTCTTCCCCGAACACTTTGGCTTGCAGGTCGGGAAGCGATTTACGGATATCGTGCCGAAGAAGATCCGTCTCCGTGAACGAGACTTGATAGCTGCCGTTCTCGTCGGTAAACGTCTCGACAATAGGCGCATCGTCACGGCCGACGTTTTTATCCACGATCTGTACCTTCAACCCGCCGACAGCCGTGCTGACATGGCTTGTGACGCGGCCGCCGGTTTGGTAGGCCTGACTCTCGCCGAACGCCCCGGCTTCCTCCAATACGGAGTTCAGCATGACGGCCGTACGCTCATCCACTGTCCCGGTACCCGGAAGGCCACGTTCCTCCTGGAATATGGCGACCAGCTTCTTGGTTATATCTGAAAAGGAGCTTTCCGCTTGTTCGGAACGCAGCCCTTCCACGAAAAACCGACGGTCCGATTCATCGAACCGAAACATGTTTCTCTCCAGCAGCCAGATCAAACCGTTCTGGAGATCGGTTACGTGCTCTTTGTTCCGCGTATCGAACGGGAACGTGATTTTGTTCATGGATGGGCCTCCTTGGTACACTCACTTGTGTTCCTGTATTTTTCACCGTGCCGCTGTATCCTTGCCCGTTTTTTTTAACGATAGGTATCCGGATCGGCCATATTCGCTGCAAAGCTCCTGTCATTGCGGAGGTGGGATGATCATGCGTTTTAACACTTGTTGCGTAATTTCCTCCTCAACCGCTTCTACACCGACTCCCTCGGCGATTCGTACGCCTCCTATGCGTACGCCGGTTGTTTCTACACCCACACCTTCAGCGATTCGTACGCGTACAACGGTCGATGCAGTGGTACCTACGCCGTTCGTTGCAGTCGCCCCCCCAGCTTTAGCAACTCCACCGAAAGCACCGTAAAACATACCGCCTCCAAGATTAAGGATTTGGCCGAACGCGGCCAACGTATTGATGGTGCCTCCTGCAGCGATGCTCATTCTTACTTCGCCATGAGCCTGGGCTTCCGCATTCTGATTAATGTTCGTCTTCAGCATTTGCTGCACACGATGAACGTTGTTGTTCGCCAGCTCTTGTTCTTTCATCGCCCTTTGCACCAATTTGACAGCGGTTTTGGTATCCATACCGGGATGGTTCCGCATGACGGTTGCTATGATTTGCATCTCCCCTTGCGAATGTACGGATACTTCTCCCGAAGAGTGCAGAATGGTTCCGTACCCTTTCGGAATAACTTCCAGTTCCGAAAGAACTTTACCTACATTCCCTCTTCGAATGATCTCATATCGTGATGTTGATATTTGAGTATTCGGACTTACCTTGAGCTTATCTGCAATCTCAGCGACCTTCGCTTTATCGGTTGCCGATATGGTTACGGCCTTACCGGACAACAGGTGGTCTCTTATCTTCTTCTGCGATTCGGTAAGCTCCGTTTCCGCACTCAGTTTCGATTCGATCACGATCCAGCCTTTTTTATCTAACCCGAGGCCGTCAAGAACGGACTCGACTTCCTTTCCGTCAATTGTAGCCTTGACCGTGACTTGCTCTACCGTCGGTATTCTCTCTTTGACTAAGTCCAGAACCTTTCTCTCCCATGCTTTTCCGGCAGCGAAATGTTCGGCACTCTTAGATTGCGTTTGCGTACCTTTAGGATCCACCCATCGAACAGGGTTGCTCTGAACGTATTGGTATATGTTGGTCCCGTCCCTAATCCCAATCGGATCACAGCTCGTCCACCTCCCCACCCAAGGAGCGTAATACCTCGCGCCGTGATAGCTAAACCCCGTCTCCTCGTCCCGCTCCTTGCCAGTGTAGCGGTAACGTTTCAAACTCACCTCGGCGGCGCTTCGTCCGGCACAGTAAGCGGTGCTGCCATAGGGCGTGTACTCCTCATAGGTAATCACGGCAGCGTTCTCATCCAATTCCAGGCTTGCAGAGCCGAGATGGTTGCCGAGCTGGTAGCGAACAAGGGGCTGTGGGCTAACGATCAGAGTTTGATCTTTGATCGTCTGTGACTCAATCAAAGCCACTCGCTGCTTATCGTCCATCACATGCAGCGTTTCGCGCTCCAACTCGACCGTGCCGCCGCTGTATTCGCGATACACCTCATACCCGCCGAGATAAAGGCGCTGCTTGCTTCGTGTGCCGGCTTGCGTTTCGGTCACTTTACGGACGCGCTGGCCCGCCGCATCATAGACATAGTAAGTAGCTGCGGGTGCAGTACCGGATGGCGGGTTGTCGCTGGTAACCATCCTCGTCGTTGAGCTTAACTGGTCTTTGAAGTCCCAATTCATTTGTTGCAAGTGCGGCATCGCCGTCATGTTGCCATGCAAGTCATAAGCATATTTAGCGCTGTATCCGCCTGGTGATGCGACATAGCCCGGCAAGTTGTCAGAATCGTCAGGCACGCTGGTGGCGAGCAAGCGGTTGCTGTCCCATGCATATTGGTAACGCCGGTTCCAAATCACCTGCCCCGGCTGCTCCGGGCTGCTTCCTGCGCGATGAACCATTTGCATGATGTTACCGACCTCGTCATAGTGATACGTCTCGACGTAATTCTGCAGCGCCTGGCAGTCATTAGGCAGCTTGGGCACAAAGCGGGAGCTTTCGTCCCCATCATATGGCCGGCCATTGCCCTTGTGCTCGCGTCCGCTGGCTGCGATCAGCCTATACAACGCATTGTAGCGGTATTCCGCTCCCGGAAGCACACACTGGTTGCTATGAAACACAAGATCCTGGGCGTTGTCGCGAATCCGAGTGACGTTGCCTACCGGGTCGTAGATGTAATTCAGGTCCTGCAATAGCGCGCCGTCACTCGCGCGAGTGGTCTTCAGCCGCTTTAGCCGAGAGGTCCTCGTATCATAGTCGTAACCGGTCTCCGAACCGTTGCCGTATCGCAAAAGCACACGCTGCCCTTTGGCGTTGTAGGCTATGTTCTTCACCGGCTGCTGGCTTGCCGTAGGAGCGGCAAGCAGCGCTGTCGGTTCGACCGGTTGACTAAGCCACACGTCCACCCGCTCCAGCAGCCCGGCCTCATTGTAGACCGGCTGGGTGATGTTGATGCGCTGCATAGGGGCCGCTGTACTGTGCGGCGCGATGATTTGGACCGGCCGGTTCAGCGAGTCGTAACGAGTGCCAGTAGTAAACGCTTCCGCTTCCAATGCCGGATTCCGCGACCAATCCGGGGTCGATTTGTAATCCGCCGTCATCTGGCGCACCATGCGCAGCGGATTCCCCTTGAAGTCATAAGCCTCGCTGGTAACCAAACCCGCCGTGTCGTATTGCTTGTACAGCTTGCCGCGCAGGTTGTGCTGCTTATCGTTCTCCTGCCCTTCGCCGTATACAAGCCTTGCAAATTGAATTTCCCGCGCAGGATCGGCACCAGTGACGAAGGAGCCGATCGGACGCTGCAATTCATCGTAAGTCATCCTGGTTAGGAACAAGCGGCTGTTCCAGACGAACATCGGCTTACCCGCCGCATCATTCAGCATCCAGCGGTCGCCCGCATCCATGCTGTGCTGAAACAGCGGCCGGCCTGCCAAGTCGTAGCACGGCGAAAAGCCTTGCGGATGCAAATTGTTCGAGTCATTGAACGGGTGAAAACCGCCCTGCAGCTGCGGCGTAATGTATTGCATCACCCGGTTGCCACGCGCGTCTTGCACCCACAGCGGCTTGCCTTCGGCATCCAGCTTGGTGAACGTCACATATTTCTCGTCCACCGTTGCATCATTCGATATCACCCGGTTGTGAGCGATCGTGACCACCTCGCGCCCGAGACTGTCGAGTATCGTCACCGCAGGCGTATCCGCATGCTCGGCGGCGAGCCGGGCAGCGCGCCGCTCCTCCGTGGAGGCGGTGGGCGCACTCATCGCGGCAAACCAGGCGTTGCCGGCTTCCTTTACCGTGTCGTTGGCATCGTAATGGGCCGCATACCACGGTGAAAACTCAACACGGCTGTAGGAACCGTCCGGCGCTTCCGTACGTATCGTCCTTCCGATCGCGTCATAATAGACCACCGGTGTCACGCCTACTTCGATAGGCTCCTCGAAGCGATGTCCGACCGCCGGCGGGCTGAAATACGGCTCATACTGTTTAACCGGCTTCCCTTTGTTGTTAAGGATCGTTTTGCCGCTGGCGACCCAACGCAAAGTCCCGCCGGGCTGTTTCGGCTCGGCTTGCACCTTGTTCACCAGCACGCTGCCCGTCCCGTCCGAGTACTCAAAGCCGCACTGCACCGGGCTGTCCGGTTCGTCAGCCGCGTGCCGCTCACGCTGGATGGTGCAAGCGCAGGCAGGCTGCTGCCCCCAGACGACCACGCCGTTTTGGACATTTTCGCCGAAATAATACACATGCCGCATGCTTGCACGCTTCAGCAGCTGTTTCGCATAAGCCTCGTCATAGTCTTGTAAGATGAAAAACTTTTGCAGAGTATCCGAGTCCAAGTTCAGGTTTGCGTCATCAAAGCCGTTCAGACTGTCGGCTTCCGTGCCCTTGCCCATTACCGCCATTACGGCGGGCATGCCCAAAATATCGAACCGCACTTCCGAAACATTATCGTTTGCATCCTTCATCCGACATGCGGCTAGCACGCGGAAGTCGAACTCGACAACCTCGGTCCGGCTGCCCAGCGCGTCGGTGCTGGACTGGATGTAAAGATCCCGCGGGTCATAAGTCAATGTCGTCAGATTCCCAAAGGGATCGGTGAACCGCTCAGGCAAAAAGAAGTGCTGTGGGGCGTCTGCGTGAAAGCCGGCTACACCCGAGCACATCCAATACTGACCGGTCGAATTCTCGCCGAAACGTACAGCCAAGTCGGCACCGTTTAGGTAGCCGCTTGTCTTCTTGTCCGTCAGCGCCGCTAGGACGTCCGTGCCGATCTTGTTCCCAAACACGATGCCCAGTAGGTCATCGGTATGTGCGAGCTTGTAGGTTTCATACGTCAAAGCGAGCGCATTCAACTGCCCCAGCATCAGCGGCCTATCCAGCGCAGTGTCAAAGAACAGCGTGCGGGTATGCTCCACGATGCGCTTTTGCGGCGAGACGCCGTCCGGCAACCTATGGTAGGCGATCTCTTCAACTTCCATGCCGCTGTCCTGGTAGTGGTCGCTCAATTTGCAGGCGCGCAGCTTATGGAGCGTAAAGTAGCGATCCGTGACCGGGATGCTGGTAACCTCATACGTCATCACCTCGCAGGGCAGTCGCAGCCGGCAGCTGTCCGGATCGAGCACGTCGTTGGTGTAACGCGTCTCGGTATAGGACATATGCCGTTCGGACTGCACGTGCCGGATCAGCTCCAGTGCATCGGCCTTCAAGGCGGCATCCGCATACTCGCCCAGGCGAGGATAGACCGCCGTGACCGATTGCCGGACGTTGCCGTATTCGTCAACGCTCAAGTTGAGCGTATGAACGATGCGCGGATCCGGCTTCAGCTGTTCATCGCGCATGTCCAGCTCATAGTGGTAAGTGATCGCTTCGCTCTCGGTGACGTGAAACACCGCATGCGGATTGGCTGCTTTCGGCTGTACGAGATGAATGTGAGCGTTACGGCAGGCAGCCGTGAATAGCTTGACCGGTTTATGCGTGCCGGCGGCCAGCAAGTCCACGTCAAGCTCATATACCTCTTGCCGGAGCATCATGCCCTTGCAGGCGCGCAGCGCTTCGCGCCATTCGTCGGCATTCAGGTTCAGTGCATCAAGGTCAGGCTCGGGCAATACATTCTCTTGGAATGCACCAAGCAATTGCGCACCCGTATGCTCATTTTGAATGCCGTTTGGAAAATACTCTTCTTTAAACTGTTCAAGTATGCGTCGGTCTTCGAAAAAAGCCCCGGTATGATACCAGGTCACCGTTTTGACAGGCGGCTGATACAGCGTCTGGTCGCCGGTGATGTAGGGACTGCTTGCGTTGCCCCCGGCAAACTTGCCGTAGCTCTCCACATCGACCTGTTCCACGCGGCCAAAACCGCGAAACTCGCGCTCCGGCCCGTCAAAGTATCCGTGGTGGTAACTGTAAGTGGTTGTGAATGTGGTTTGGCGCCACTTGTCATGCACCGTCACTTTCTCCACGCAATGCACCAGGCTGGGCAGTTTGGTGATCCAAGGCTTCCCGGCCTGCTTATCCAGCAGGTAGAACTTGGTCGAAGGCGCATACTCCACCGTCGTCTCCGCGCCCAGGTTGTTGACCGTTTTTACAAGCAGGTGCGGCTTTTGCCCGCCAATCAGGTTGAGGTAACGAAGCGGACTTCGCGCATCGCACGGCAAAGAGGATGACCAGACGAGGCACGCCGTTCCATTGCCGAGGAGATCCGCCACTTGCACCTGAGTGAAATCATCGGGCGCGAGGAAATGTCCGATCATTGTCGGATCGCTCCAGCTGTTACCGCACTGATTGAAATATACATAAATCCCGCCGGAACTTAGGTATACGATGTCCGTCGTCCCCGAGCCGTCGATATCGGCCAGCCGGATGCGGCCGGGATCGAATTGATCGTCATGGTCGAACCGGGGCGCGTGATCCATCGTCACCTTTGCACCGAAGCAGCCATAGCCGAGATTAGACCAATAGCACACCTCCTTGTTACGAATCCGCACAATATCTGTGAGTCCGTCGCCCGACATATCCGCTAAGTAAATGGATTGCTCTTCATCGGCAAAAACGATGTGCGGCCCCTTTTCTTCATCCCACGGTCTGCTCTTGCGCCGCGCCGCCTCAAAGCCTTCTTCGCCGAGCGAGCGATGCCACATGAATGCGTCGTCCTCGCTGATCAAGATATCCGCTTGTCCGTCGCCGTCCAGATCGATGAACTTCAGATTTGGGTCGCTCCAGTTCACATGGGGCGTAGAGGCGAACGGTACGAACGGCTCCCACTTCCCGTCCATCGTTCGTTCGTAAAACCCTGACGTCGGGCCTGCATATTGCACCAAATCCGGACAGCCGTTCCCTGCCAGATCGAGGAGCTGCGCTTGCCCCGCCAACGACATCTCAGGCTTCAGCGACACCAGCTCCATCGGCGCGAGCTTCGCCTCCAAGCGTTCTCCATCCTCACGGACAACCAGGTTGGTCGGGCTGAGGTTGCGTTTGTAGAACCAGGCATTCGCCTGCTCTGTCAGTACGCCGGACATCCCTTCGCCATCGAGGTCGACGAACAAATAGTTGGTACCGTCGATCCCGACCGGTACATTTGCGAGGCTATCGTCGCCTATCTCATGCACTTCCGCCTGAATGACGGCTTCGCTGTAGGTGAACTCCACCGGTGGCAGCGCCGCGGTCAGATAGCTTCCGTCTGCCGTAAGCTGATAGCTGTTTTGCGTCACTTTGATGAGTTTGGAATAAACCGGTGTAGGCGAATTGGAACGTTCTTTGTCTGCCTGGTAAGTGAAATCCGTCGAACGAACAAGACCGTCATAACCTTTCTGTCCTTCCGGATCATCCGGGATATGATGAAACATCAGTATGCGCTGACATAGGCGGTGGGTACGTATTTCGAACGTTGAGCGGTAAACTGAGAAGGGGTCCGGGCGAGACGACCATATGCCGGTCTCTTGAGGTGTGGGGGTGGTCGCATCGTGCTCGCCATAATCGAACACGATTTCAAAATACCAATGATGATCGTCCGGCGGCTCCGGCCACGGTCGGTCTGACAAGAGGTCGGGAAAATAAGGCGTATGATTCCCATAGCGGATATTCTTGAGGTATTTGTTGACGGTACGGCGAGGATCCGAGCGATCGCCGCGATTTCGCTGGTGAGCTAGCGAAAGATCGATATTTTCGCCATTTTCCGATTTGTATCGATAGGTGATCGCATTTCCCTTATCATCGTAGCTCTCGCTGATGAGCCAGCTGAAAATGCGTTCCGGATGCTCCGGATCGGCGATGCGCGAATGCTCGCTTCTGCCGTACCAGGTGGTGACATTATCCTTCGAAATCGAACGCCAAAAGACATCCTCCGGCCTAGACGCATTGGTCCATCGCTCAATCCGGGCGAACAGTCCTTCAACACGCGGGCGATAGCGGTGAATGAGATAGCTTGTCCCGTCTACCGTACGCGGCGGCAGCTCCTCTCGCTTCCAGCTTCCCTGAGCATCCTGTCCGAGCACGGGCACCAGATCTTCGGCACCGGACAAAATGAACACATCCGACTCCTGATCCCGGTCATCCCGGTACTGAGGCAACCCCTTATCGGTTTTGCGCGTGATGGAGGGAAGCGACAGACCCCACCCGATGCCAAACGGCCCATTGCCCGCCCCAGAGTCATACGATAGGGAAAGCTGCGGGCCGAAGCCCGAGCGGCCTGGGCTGGTGGCTATTGGAACGGTCATGGAACCGGTCCCCGTGACCGGATTGGATGCGAACTTCTCGCCGATGCTGCGGATCGCCCCGCCTCCTTTGGGCAGCGAGATCGAAGGTGCCGTTAGCGCGTGCTCTTCTTTACTTGGACTTGCTTCCTTGTCCTGCAAGGACATGGTGGTCGTCACTCCTTCAGGGTCTCTTTGAGCATGTATGTGATATGTGAAGTGTAGGTGAATCAAGCAAGGTAGTCTTTCTTTGTAGGGGAGGCCATGCGCAGAACAAATATAGTATAGAAGCGGGGAATAAAAATGTCTGTCGATTATTGTCAGCCTAGTACTTATGATGGGGGAAATTGATTCGAAAGAGATATACAGACCTCTGGGGAGAGAACGGCTTTGTTCCTTTGGCTCAATTCATCAATCCCTATGCCCAGTGCCGCGGACACAAGAAAAATATCCCTGCATCACGATTCACGATGATACAGGGATACTATTTTTTTCAAGACTATTGTGACGCGGCGATTCGCATTATCAATAAAAGAATCGTACAACTGCAAGCTTGTTATTGCTACTGATTAATTAAATATTTCACAATTCGTTTCACTACGTCATTTGCCGCTTCTTCAACGGAAGACCGGCTTGTATCGATTTCGATTTTCCGGTTCCCATGGGCATCGTTTGTGCTCGAGCTGCCTGCAACAGGTCCGTTGACGTAAACTTCAATATATTCTTTGCCAATGATGTCTCGCGCAATTACGCTGTCGGTATCTAGCAGGGAATCATTCGACACTAAGGCAATAAGCCCCGCATCGTTCATCAATTTGGCAACCTCCGCCAAGCGCCGCGGCGATTCTCCCTGGCCATTCTCGAGCAACATGGTATGGTAGCCTGTCGACACCAGACGTTTCTCGACTTCCTTCACAAGGGTAGCATGCTCCGAAACCGCACCGTTGAACCAAAGGGTTAACGGATTTTGTCCCTTTTGCTCAGCGCGAACATCTCTGGTGACTTCCGTATCCAGCCGTAACGATCTGTCGGAGCTTTGAAGGGCTTGGTCAATGACCCCACAGGCCGATGTCATATTGGTTACGCGATCGATCAGAATAAACCCGCCGATGCTCTTATATTGTTCAAAGGAATCAAATACGATGTTATCCGTTAAAGAAAACTCGCATGTTGCCAATTCATTTTTGACAATATGATCTGCCGGAACCGTATTTCCAGTATTAATATCGATCTTATGCGTAATGGCCGTCACGGTGCCGGGCAGGATTTTCGTCCCTACCTTTACCAAATAATTTTTACCTGGCGTCAGTACGGAATCATCCATCCAAAGAATCGTGGCGCTAAAACTATCCGCTTCTTTAACTTGATGATCTGTCGTGAATACACAGCCCCGCGAAACGTCAACCTCACGATCCAACTGAATCGTTACGGGTTGTCCCGCATAAGCTGAATCCCTTTCTTGGTCCGTCACTAAGATCCGTTTGACCTTCGCCTTCTCACGACTTGGCAGCGTCGTCACCTCATCGCCGACCGCAATGCTCCCAGCCTCAATCTGGCCTTGAAACCCGCGAAACGTATGATCCGGTCGGCATACGCGCTGAATCGGCATCAAAAACGACTTCGCTTCATCCGTTTGATGAACATCCACTTGTTCCAAATACGACAACAATGGAAGGCCTTCATACCAAGGTGTATTCTCCGATTTCTTGGTAATGTTATCCCCTTCCGTAGCGGAAACCGGGATCACCTGGATGCTTTGAAGGCGGAATTCGGCGGTCGTTCGGAAGAAATCTTCTTTAATATGCTCGAATTTCCTTTGATCAAATCCGACCAAATCCATTTTATTCACGGCTAGTACAAGATGTTTGATGCCCATGAGCGAACAAATCCGGGCATGGCGCTTGGTTTGGGTAATGACCCCTTTGGTTGCGTCCACAAGAATGACGGCCAGATCCGCAAAGGATGCGCCTACTGCCATGTTCCGTGTGTATTCTTCATGTCCCGGCGTATCCGCTACAATGAAGGAACGGTGATCCGTCGTGAAATACCGGTATGCCACATCGATCGTAATCCCTTGTTCGCGCTCGGCCAGCAATCCGTCAAGAAGCAGGGAGTAGTCAATTTTGCCGCCGCGGCTGCCCAGTCTGCTATCCAGTTCCAATGCTCTTTCTTGATCGGCGAACAAGAGCTTCGCATCATAAAGCATATGTCCAATTAAAGTGGACTTTCCGTCGTCCACGCTTCCGCATGTAATAAATTTAAGCAGACTTTTCATTTTAGAAATAGCCCTCCCGTTTACGTCTTTCCATACTTCCAGCCGCCTCTTGGTCGATAACCCGGCTTGTCCGTTCGGATGAAACCGCGCCAAGCGTTTCTTCGATGATGGCGTCCAGCGAATTGGCGTCCGACTCGATCCCGCCTGTCAGAGGATAGCAGCCTAATGTGCGGAACCGCATCTTCTTCATCTCTACTTTTTCATGGGGCTCGAGCTTCAAGCGATCGTCATCCACCATAATGAGATGTCCATCGCGCTGGAGGACCGGTCTTTCTTTTGCAAAATAGAGAGGGACAATATCAATGTTCTCTCTTCGAATGTACTGCCATATATCTTTTTCCGTCCAATTGGATAACGGGAAGACGCGAATGCTTTCTCCCTTATTGATTCTTGTGTTAAAAAGCTTCCACATTTCCGGCCGTTGGTTTTTCGGATCCCATGCATGATTTTTATTCCGGAATGAAAAAATCCGCTCTTTCGCGCGCGATTTTTCCTCGTCGCGTCTTCCCCCGCCGAATGCAGCCGTAAATCCGTATTTGTCCAATCCCTGTTTTAACGCCTGGGTTTTCATAATATCCGTATACGCGGAGCCATGATCGAACGGGTTGATCCCTTGTTCAATACCTTCCTGATTGGAATGAACGATCATTTCGATCCCAAATTCTTTCGCTTTGCGGTCGCGGAATTCGATCATTTCTTTAAACTTCCACGTTGTATCAATATGCATGAAAGGGAATGGCGGCTTCTCGGGATAAAAAGCTTTCAGCGCCAAATGCAGCATCACGGAGCTATCCTTCCCGATCGAATACAGCATCACGGGATTTTCACATTCCGCCGCTACTTCCCGTATAATATAAATCGCTTCAGCCTCCAGCTGATCCAGATGCGTCATTTCATGGGAATCAAGCTGATCCCGATGCGTCAGTTTTTGCATGGAAAGGTGCCTCCTCTTTAATCCCTACTAAATCTATCGTATTTCTTATATCCTATCAGATTATGGCTTAAATGCAAAGTGGAATAATCTAAAATTCTTTATTTTTCTATGATTCAGCAAGTGGGAGGTCACCGAAGGCTACGGGCGGTTGCTTGAGGAAGCGGGTCCGCTAACCGGCATGGTGGATTGGAAGGTCACCGCCGGCGGCTCCAGCGATGCCAAAATTTTGTCGCAAATGTTCAGCATTCCTTCCGTGAACCTGTCTGCGGGTTACATGAACGAGCACACGGACCGGGAGACCGTGGATTACCTTGCCGCCTACGAAACGTCTAACCTGATCGAATGTGTTTTAAGCCGTCTTTTGATTAAGAGCAAACAGCAGACCAATGAACGATCTGAATCATGTCATACGGAATTGTCGATGATCTTCAAATAATCTTTTTGTTACCTCAAGTAAGCCTCTGTTCACCGAATCTATGTGCTGCATGGTTATTTCCGAAAAATACGCGTTACTAAGACGTAACTGCTCTATCGCTTTTCTAATGCCGAGTTGTATCCTATCCATTTGCGGATTGATTTGACAATACATTATCATAGAACACTTGTTTGTAACACAAAAGTCATTTATCAAAGTAGCATTTCTTACTAAAGCCGCGGCAAGCTTATACCGTTGTCCTTGAACGTATCCCTAACATTATCCACCATTCGCGCTATGTCCTCATAGCGATTTAATAGACCACCTTGTACACGTAGAAATTGATGCAGCGCGATTAAGGGTCTACCTCTCCAATTGTGCAATGTATAGCCTAGCTTTTTATCCCCACCTAATTTAATCAAATTCTTTTCCTCAGCATTAAGAAACATATCCGTTATCCCTTTTCCATTCGTCACTACGCAACAATCATCCGCCATATGCGCACTTAATGATTCAATTAGCAGCGTATGATACGCTTTCAGTTCAGGCATTTCGTTATATATTTCCTGCAGCCTCTCATAATTCACAGCATCCGTATTGTCCGAGTAAAAAGGAATAAACTCCCCTACAGCGAAAGGGTATTTTCCAATAAAGTCCACATAATGCCGAATCGTATCTTCTTTATTCAGACCTTTTTTAAAATCACCCCACCCGATAAATTTTTTGCTTAATATGGAGTGAATAAGCATGGTGATGTTTCGATGAAACGGCGCGATCTGCTCAGGCTTCGAATTGTTATTGTAAAAATGAGTGTACGATGTCCATTCATTCTTAGCGGCTCGCTTTTCTCGCACAGTGACATCCCCTGCATACTTCGGATTTAATCCGAAAAAGACGAAGCGGAACGGCTGAGCGGTAGAATGAAACGGCAACGGACCGATCAGCTGTCCCTCCGTCTCGGCAACGAATTCCGATGGCTTACCTGATAGTTTTAATAGGTTATTTAATTTGCCTACCACATTCATTAACGGTTCACGAATATTGTCCACTCTATCGCCGGCATCCTTAATACCCAGAATCGTTTCTATCAGCTTCATAAAATCCTCATGAACAGATTTCATATGATGGCCCCCCATGATTGTTATGAATTTAATGCCAAGGCATTAAGCCGCGCTGTAATCGTCTCGATGCATAAATTGCATTCATGTTGATTCCACTTCCGGACCGGTCAGGGATTTAGCCTGCGATGCTATTTTTTTATCATTTTTTTGATGTCCATCTGTAGACTTTGTGAAAAATCATATCTCGGCAATCCATTCGCATCGAGCGCCTCCGTTAACCAGAACTTACTGTCAAACGGAGGAAGCCCTTCCGCCGAATCCAGTAGCTTGGTCTGAAACGCCCCCAGCTTGCTGATGGTTGCATACGCGTTCACAGCTCCCTCCTGATAGACCTTGTCCCAGGCTTCACTGTAAGAAAGGGCTTCTACTTTTCCCGTTTGCTTGTTTTTCAACAGGTAACCAACTACGTTGGGATTGCCTCTTCGGTCTTGGATCATAAGGCTCTTCACGATTTCGTTTCCATTCTCCTCATTCGGAGATACGCCAGGCGTTGTTTGCCATTTACGCTCGAGCTCATAAAATGCTGGATCCTCAATCGGTACCAAAGCGATAAATGTGCCATACAAGTTTTCGTGCGCATTGGTTTCAACCAACCAAACACCCTCTATATAGTGTATAAGGTCCCCTTCTTTAATCCACTCGGGTAAGTCCTCCGGGAGCAGGTATACGGTTCTTTTCCGATCCAACTTATCCTTGTCTGACAAGCAGCGTACCAGCAGCGCGCCGCTCCCTAGTTCATCCTCATAATTCTCATCGACAATTCGGTAGCACTCGCCATCCAGCTTGATCAACCCTGTACTAGGCTTCGGTAAAACGTCATGATTCACGATGATCGTTGTCAAGCTCATACCTCCCTCGTAGATAACCCTGTTTTATAACTGCATCGCAGCATACTTCCACATACTTACCGGGAACTTAATCATAGGCCGAGATCCTCGCAATTCTTAATAAAGCTCAAACACCCCATATTTCAGACGGGAATGGATGTCCATAGCGGCGATGACGGTTTGCCCCGGGCAGAAGAGGTTATCGTAGACGCAAGGCAATATTTCATAACCGGTTGTATCGATCAGACCGGTTTTGCCGCCAATGCTTGCGGTCAATAACCCATTCGGAAATAAGGCTAACTGATCATATTTCCGCGGGAGCCGCTCGCTTCCTTGCAGATCGATCAGACTGTATTTCCCTTCCTGCTTGACGGCAACCATCCCATCATAGATGAGACTGACCGCATCATACTTATAGGGAAGGATCGGCCTCGCTTGCCTGTCGATCACCCCCCACTTCCCGTGAAGCCTTGCCGCCATATGATCGTCCTTGTCGTTCCACCGGATTTCATCATAAATCGGGGATAGGATATGTTCTCCCGACGGATTGACGATCCCCCACTTGCCTTGGAGCATCACCTTGGCAAAGCCGTTATGAAATCCGCCCATCACCTTATCGTATTGGAACGGCAGAACCGTCTCTCCCTTACTGTCGATATATCCCCATCGGCCGTCCCGGGCGGCATGACAAAGTCCTTCGCTGAAATAACCGAGCACATCGAACGTGCCGCCGCCGATGGGCCGGCCGAAACGATCCACGAGCATGCTTCGTCCGTTACGGTTGGCCGTCCCGACCGTCATATTCTCCTCGAATCGAAGCTCGTCATAAGCGAACGGAATCACGACTTCACCCCGGGTATGAATCACTCCCAGCTTTCCATTCAGCTCGGCCGCCAGGCAATCCGCCAAACCGCTTTCCGCCAAATCGTCATAGGAATAAGGAACCAGCGGTTTCCCGTTCAAATCCATGGCTCCCCATTTACCCGACCGTTTGGCGCATATCATGGTTTCAAACGGATAGCGGGTTTCGTCGTACAGAAACGGAATGATTGTTTCCCCGAAGCGGTTAATGAACCCCCACTTGCCATGCCTGCTAATGGGGACCATCCCGTGGACAAAAGTATCGCCGGGCGCGACTTCGATTTCGTCAAACTGAAAGGGGATGACCACCTCGTTGTCCCGGTTGACAAAGCCCCACAAATCATGGAGCTTGGCCAGCAGAAGCTCGTCGTCGCCTGGAAATTGAAGACTGTCATACATAAGCGGCAAAATAACCCTGGATTGGAATCTGTTATTTTTCAATGGCTGCGGTCCCTTTCTTTCTCCATTTGCTGCCTTCTCAGCGTTACGTCGTTCATGAGTTGTTCTCCCGTTTTTCCCGCAATCTCAAGCGACGACTCGATAACGGCCGTTAGTCTCGGACTCCGCCCGGCATCCGGCAATAGGGCCAGCTTGGTGACGAGGATGCCATAGGGCTCCGCCCCGCGGTTCATGCACGGCTGGCAGTATGCTGCGGAGACGGGTGCGATCCTTGACGAATACACCCCTTCTGCGGCGTTCGTCCGGCATACATCGCACGTCAGCGGCGCCGGTTTGCGCCTTGACTCCAGATCCATGGCCGCTTCGATCTCCTTCAATATGCCGCCGATCGGCCCGCTCAGGACAAGATCAAATAGATCGTCATGCGGCGTCGGTTCATGATTGATGATGATTTTCCTTGCATGCTTTGCAAGGCACGGCAATTCGTTCATCGGGGACACTTGAAGCGAGGTCCCGGCAACGATCAGCAGATCGGCGCTTTCCGCCAGCTCGCCCACATGCTCCCAATGCTTCACCGGATCGCCGAACAACACGACATCCGGAAGAAGAATCCCCTCACAGCGCTTTCCTTCGCGAAAGTGAAGCCCCGGCGCATCGGGCTGGTTCATGATATCGAGCGTATTCGCTTCTGCGCCGCATACCGAACAGCGGGAACGCAGCAGGGCGCCGTGCGGATGAATCACGGCCAAGCTGCCTGCTTTCTCGTGCAGATCGTCGACATTTTGGGTGATTATGGAGATTTGTTTGCCCATATTCTCCAATCGCGAAAAAAAGGTATGACCGGCATTCGGCTGAATGAAGCCTATAGCCCGGCTTAGCACTGCTCTTGAATGGTTTGGAATTATTTCTTCCATAGCATCCGTTAATAGTTGCGTGAAGCTCTTCCAAAATTGCTCGGGATTCGCATCGCGGTATGGCGCGCTCATTGTCACAAGGTACGACGGGTTCGCCGAAATCGCGCCCGCTCCCGAGCGGAAGTCCGGTACGCCGGATTCCGTGCTTATTCCCGCACCGGTGAGAACGACAATATGGGCGGCATTTCGAATCCAATCCTTCGCCGTCTTCCGCTTCTCCTTCTCCGGCGCCGAATGCATATGGTCGTAAAGATACCGCTCCTGCTGCTTCCATCTCCGTTTGCGCACCTCCAGATTCCACCGGATATCCGCGTCCACTGCCCGGTCGACGGCCTTCTTCAGCTGATCCGAGAATGGATACGGATGCTGCAGGTCGGCTGTAAACACGGAAAGATGCCACGACGCGTCGTTAAATCGCGGAAGCGGCGGGATCGGAAGGTCTTGACGGGGCTCCAGCCGCTTGCTGCTGCCGTCAGCGGATTGTTCGGCGACCGCGTTAGTCCCCCCCTCCGAACGGATCCGCTCCCACGCTTCATCGAACGTATAACCTGCGGTTTCTCCAGTTTTATGATCCTTTAAGACAAAGCCCAGATAATCATGGCGATGCAATGTTTTTTTCCAAAACACCAGCGTATGCAGCACCTCGAATCGGCCGTTTGTTTTCAATTCCATCGAACCCCTCTCATATGATTTTATCGTAAAGCGTCAGGCTCCTCGGGTCCCTGCCACGTTGCAGTGTCGTAAGCTGCGCATTGATTCGGCCCTATCGTTCTAATACTACATCTTCTCCCAGAACGTACAGCAGGCGCTTGCGAACGTATCTGCTAGGCCATTGACGCCATCTACGTTGCATGCACCTTGTTCCGCTTGAACCTCAACCTCCTCCTTGTTGTACGGTACGAGCTTTCTTCTTCCGCCCCAATAAATGCACGTTGCACAGCATTCCATGCCGCGCCAGACCAAATATCCCATGCAGGCTCATCTCCTCGTAAAATAAACGATTCGCTCGTCACCCTTTCGAGCTCCCAACGCTTGCAGCTTTCGTTTGATAGTGGTGTGGCCTTGCATCTCGGCGTAATCTACGGCGGTCTTTCCCTCGGAATCCCGCGCAGATAGCGCTATTCCATTCGACAGCAATATATCGATGACCGCTTCATGACCGAATTCCGCCGCACACATTAGCGCCGTTTGCCCTTCCTTCGTTATAAAATGCGGATCGGCACCGTATAAGAGCAGCAGCGTTACGATCCTTGCATCCCCCTCGCAGCAAGCATACATCAGCGGCGTGCCACCGGATTTGGCGTCGGGCTCATTCGGATCCGCGCCGCGCGCTAACAGCAGCTGAATGGCGCCGTATCGCCGTCGTATGATATATGCTTTCAGCAGGCCGCAGGGGCGGCAGCCCCTATCGAGCAAATACTTCACGGTATCTACACTCGCTGTTTTAGCTGCATGCGCTAATGGAGTTCCCCGGAATTTGTCTTGATCTTCCAGGCCATTGCCTATGTCCGCAAAATATCGGACAAGGGCTAGCGCTCCTCTGGCTGCCGCCAGCATGAGCGGCGTCCGGCCTTGACGATCCCTCGCCTGAGGGTCCGCACCGCTTCGAATCAGCATATCGATCATTTCGATGCTGTTGCTTTGGATGGCGCTGAGCAGCGGCGTTTCTCCGCGTCCGTTCGGAAGCTCGGGATCGGCCCCTTGCCGCAGCATATATTGGGCGGCTTCGTACTTCCCTTGAGATGCAGCCAGCGTCAGCCAAGTTGCCCGATTGGGCAGCGGTTGGTTGAGATCGATAGGAAGCCGCCGAAGCAGCCGCACCATTTCGTCATCCGTCCAAGGTGCCATGCGCATGGCTTCCCATACCATCACCGTCAAATCCCCCGATGAATGCTCAAGCATCCTGGAGGCGAGCTCCACACGCCTTTCGCTCGCCGCCTTCATGAGAAGGCTGGGGAGCGCATCGTTCAATCCATTGTGAACGGATATATCGATCTCTCCTTCTCTGTTCGTCTGTCATAGCAAATCGAGATACAAAAAGCGCCGTTTCCGGCGCATGCTTCACATTTGTTATTCAATCGCTTTTCTTCTGCTTGCGACCGGGCGAGAACACGCAGGACAATGAACATCGTTCACAGTTACGATCGTCACCTCATTCGCACACGCCCTGCATAAAGAAGGATGGAGTTTCTCCTGCTCCGGTGTCTGGGCCGTCACAATGTGCAGATACCGTTCGACCTGCGCACATTCCCGGCAAACGCCCAGCTCCCAGCCCGAATACACAAAAGGCTTGCTCGAAGCTTGCAGCCCCCTTCTCCCGTGAAGGAATGCGGGAACATACGGCTTGCTCCGGTCAGGGCGCTGCTTCTCCAACTGCAGCTGCGGGCTGTTTAAGAGCGCTTCCCACATCCGCCTTACTTCGGGATGCTGTTCAGACGCCAGCTCCCGCTCAAGGTCGGAGTAGGCGTCGCGTAGGAATGTGTCCCCACCCAACCAATAGCTGCGATGCCAACCGCATTCGCACGCAAGCTCATAGCGGGCGCTCATTTCGGTTTTTCACCGGCTTCCGCAATCGTTCTGCCGTCCGGGAATGTCCAGAGCAAAAAACCGCTAGGCTTCCCAGGACCGTCTTTCCCCAGTATGGCCGCTGCCGTCCCGCTCGGACTTCCGCACACCGGCTTCAGAACCAGGTAACCGTTGGCCTTCTTTTCAAGGTATCCTTCGCGCGTCAGCACATCCAGATTATCCGGGATCCATCCGCCCGCATGCTTGTCCGTAAACATCGAACCGGGCAGCACAATCAGCATCTGCCTCCGCTTGGCCAACTTGTCATAATACCCCTTCGCGGTCTGGTTAAGGTATACATTGGCCTCTACTTTCCCGACAGCCGCCGGACGAATCGTCAATTGTTTTGTCATCTATGTTTCCCCGCTTTCCATTGGTGTGAAGAGAAGAAGAGCGATGGGAAGACCGCTCTATGAAGCTTTGAGCGAGCAAAACGCTCTGAACCGCATTTCGATTTCACGAATCAGCATTTCATTCGTTGCCCTATTAACTTTCGAATATGCTATAATCACGTCATAAACGGATTGAAGCAGCCTTTGATTGAACGGTTTCTCTCCGAGCTCGGATAAAAATTCCCCTTGCAGCTTTCGAGATAAATGGCGGAGCATTTGATTTTGATAGTAGAGCCGGTCTTTACGGAATCCAATGAGTCTGTTCAAACTCTCCATCTTCCCTTTCCGAACCATCCCAACAATCTCAACCAAATTTTTATCCAATCCACATAACCCCTTCCACGTCGTTTGTTTACTCACTCATTATAGAAGGGGGGTGCCGCACCATATGCGGCTGCAATAATTATTTTTCATATAAATGATTCATTTGCCGAAGCTTCTCTCTCATGATCGTCCGAAGCTCCTCCGGGGCGAGAACCTCGACCCATTCCTGCTGTGAGAAGATCCAAAATAAAATGCCTTCATAGCCCAAAACGGTCACCTCGACCGTGAGCGAAGCGCCGTCCTCGGACCGGCTAACAACCCGCAGCTCCGGACACTCTCGGCGTAAATATTCCTCCACGTTAGAGGGAATGCGAAGCCGGACCTTCTTCTCCTCCCCGCTGAACATGTTAAACGACCGATTGTGGTATTCCCCGACCCGGAAAAAATCCGCTCCTTGCTCGACATAAAACTTCGTTTCGGTCTTCCGCAGGTCCGTCATCCGATCGACCCGGTAGTGCCGCAACATATGATCCTCCCGCTTGCCTAACAAGAAAAAGCTGCCTTTATGGTAGGTGATCGTGACCGGGGAAAGCTCTCTTAATACAAGCTGCCGCCTGTTCGCCGGGTGCGGATACCGAAACGTCACCTTCGTTTGCTCCATAATGCTTTCGAATAAGATCTGAATGCTCTTCAGTAGAGGGACGGTCGTTACTTCTTCATAGTAATAATTAAAGCTGTTAAAGAACCTTCGTAATTTCGACTGTTCTTCCGCAGAAAATCTTCGAATAAGACGGTCGACCGTCCCGGTGCACTCGTCGCGGTTCAAGCTTCGGCTGTTGTACAGCATCAGGATAATGAAGAAGACTTCGCCTACGGTAAGCAGGCTTTCTTTGTCCGTCAGCACATACGACTTCCGTACGGAATCGTATTCGACCGACACGCCAAACACGTCGCGGATATACCGGATATCCCGCTGAATCGTATCTTTGCTGCAATTGTATTCATGACACAGCTGTTCCACGCTTAAAAAGATTCCCGAAGACAACTGCTTCCATATGCTTAATACACGAGTGATTGAGTTCATCTAGGATAGGCCCCTTCGTTGCTCCACTGCAGTTACATAAAAAAGATAAAGCCTCGGACTGTATCCGGCTTTATCTGCATCGTCATCAGGAACGATTCTCGTTCATCAGATTTTCCCTAATATACGCCGTCAGGTCGCGTACTCCTGCGTACCCCATATGCTCATAACCGAAAAAGGGACTTAAGATAATTTTCGTCCCCAAACCGACCTTCTGTTTTGAAACGAATATCTTTTTGCCGCTGGGCGACAATACGATCTCATCGAACTCCCGGATTCCCCATATATGCTCGGCAAGTCGTTTCTTAGCCGGGATATCGCCGACACAGAGCACCAAAGGCACGGGGTAAATATGAAACAAATCGTTAAAAATTTTAATTCGTTTCTCTCTCCAGCTTATGTAAGGATTATCAGACCCGTTGTCGGAGAAGTTGAATGCTTTTAAATAAAGATTTTGTTCCACATTCTCATAAGGTAAAGGGGATCTTTCATTATTTCGCGGTAGCGGTCTCCAGTCCAAAAGAGCCGTCCGGATACCCGGGCGATTCGAATACAGGCCACCTTCGCTTAGGAACCGCCTAACATGATTGATTACGGAACGATCTCCGCGTTGAAACCACTTTTGCGGCGACGAATCCTTGTCTTCCAATGCCAAAACCATTCGGGAACATAATCTAAGAAAAGGACTGACGGGCACCCTCTCGATGCTTCCGGGCTCCCACTCTCCCACCTTCCAATATCCATTCGCCCCATCCCCATTGACCCAACACTCCGGTTTGGCCTTAAACGGTCCGCAAATGTCCATAATATTCGCTTCGACAGACCTGTCGCCAAGTCCACCCTCATTCGCAAGAAAAATGATGTCCGGTCTTGAAAAATCACCATAACCTACATAAGAGAGCAATGAATCGATCTGTTCTTCACTTAAGTACATAAGAAGCTCACTCCAGTGCTGTGGTTATTTGCAATCAAATCTTAATCCCCTAGACATGTAATTAGGGAGCGGTAACGATGGTGCTGCAGCCCGGTGATCATAATGAGTGCTTTAGACCCACAGATTACACCTATATTTACAGTTCATTGGACCCATTCCATGCCGACTGTAATCGAATAATACGACAGAAACCGGGAATTGTCGATAATAAAAGTCAGTTTCGTTGGGGAAACTGACCTCTTTTTTAAAAAAGAAATGACTCGGTATGATTCCATTTGTCCTCATTCAAATAAGTTTGCCGCTGAAACCGGAGATCTACAGGATAAAATCCAGAAAAATTACCAGAAAACAGTACAAAAAATGCAAAGTAAGTTTGATGTAAAGGGCAGGGAAAAATACAGGGGAAGACCAAGGTTGGGAGGGAAATTCATTGAGTTAAACCGATTGGAAAGAGCGTTCAAACAGCTTGAGAAGAGTGATTGGGGATCGGATTGGTAAATGCCTGATTCCGGCCGGCTCAGCGGCAAACATATTTTGCTTAGTGCCAGACTTTAAGTGTTCAGTGGCAGACTATTTTTGCTGTCTACAACTACTTCCTTACGAGCGACACACAGCATTCCACATGCACCGTATGCGGGTCAAAAAGCGAGAATAATAGAGGCTGTTATAGTCGGCTGGAGCCTTGATTTTACTGGATTTTTGTCGTTCGCATTACGTTCGCTTATTCTCATTTTGGGAGGCCTTGGACTGGTTTTTTCACCAAGTTTCCACCAACGCACAAAGCTTTGAACCAAGAAATCCCGGTAATGCTGATAATCTCAGGTTCACTAATGCCATGATTTCCTCCGCCTTCTTCGTGGAGCAGGTATTATGGCTTGCCTTCCGCAACACTTTTGCCAATTCCTCCGCTGTCATATCTTCGAGCAGTTGCGGCGAAGGGGAGGTATGCCAAAAGACGAGCGCACATTTGCCATCAATATCGCTGAAAAACTTCTTGTAGCTCGGATAGTGGTTGGCTGAGCCGGGCATGAAGCTGATTTTTCAACGAGATTTGCGACTTAATCAAACCTGTTCTTCGGGATACGAACTGACCAATTGTCCAATATACATCTTGAACATTGGCATCCGGCAGGATGTCTAGCTTGTTCAGAAGGATTTTTGCCAAACATTCGGCATCCCAACTATCGCTTTTCTGCGTGGTCGGGTAGCTTTTTCGTTCGGCAAAGGACAGTGCTGTATTGACTTCTTTCACCTCTGCTTTTCTTCAAGCAGATAAACGGCAAGAGACCTCCCGTACCCACCGACAACTTCAAGACCAAAAAAGAGGGGTTACGCCTCTTTTAGCAAAGCTCTTTACTTGCTGAAGAAAGTCGGGGAACGCATTGGGTATGTTGTCGAATTGAATCTCTCCAAGCTTTTCATTTCAGCAGTTGATAATGACGGCGGTATGAGTATGCTTATGCAAATCCACGCCAACATAAATGTGCTTTTCCTTGTAATGTCGCATTGAATCCCTCCATGTCAATTGAGATGGAAAGAATGTCGGCAACCTCAGCTCGAGCGTTAGTCATAAGACCCGCATTGAGACGCCAGCCAATCCATTCTTTCGGTTCAATTGACATATAGAATAGTCCGCTCATTTTTTAAGCAGACAATAAATCTTTTTTTAGATGATGGCTTGATGTTGACCAACCGCTTCAATATTGCCGAATGAATATGTCCCCCGGTATATGGGTTCATGATCAAAAATCCGTTTGATCTGCACTTTGGTGAAGCTTTTGCCTTGGTCAGTTGTGTAACCTTCCTTGTTCAGCTGGTCTGCGTAATGAGCCAATATCCAATGAGGATTCTGTTGCTTCAGTTCAAACAACCTTCTAACAATCTCGGCTTTTCGATCATCGACAATCAGCAGCTTATTGCCCTTGATCACTTTGTATCCGAAGGGGATTCCTCCACCCGCGTAGCCGCCTTGTTCCGCCTTTTTTCTTCTTCCTCTGCCAAGCTTCAAAGCGATCTCAAGCTGTTGATACTGATCAAGCAGTTCCAGCATACCGTTGACCAAGAAATCGTTTGGGTCATACGCATAAATGCTGTAATTCGGTTGCTCTATCGCCTTTACATCCACTTGATGCCGCTTTAGTTCCCGCTGAATCAAGACTTTCGCCATGTCTGAACGCCAAAGACGCGAAGTATTCAAGACGATTACTCCATGAATATTCAACTGGCTGATATCAGCAAGCATGTTCTGCAAACCATCTCGTTCAACGGTCAATCCTTCCTCATCGACTTTCACTCCGCTTATTCCCCGATCTTAGTAAATTCGGAGCAGATTCCAGTTGTTTTCCTGGCAATATCGGTTTATTTCATCAACCTGATATTGCAGACTGTAGCCATCTTTGACTTGTCCTTGAGTTGAAACCCGGACATAACTAACGACATTTAGCATCGATTTCCTCCCCCCGGTTACAGCATTTCAAGTTGCTGTAACCCTTGCTATTCAGCATGTCGTCTGCTTCTGTGAGATTGTATGAGAATGGCCGCTTGCTGACAAGAGGGTTCCAAATTATTTGCATGAGGGTGGTTTTCATACCCAATCTATTTGCATGAGCTACTGAATTTGAAATAAGCATTTGTACATGAGGTATCTGAATTCGTAACCAAATAACTTGCATGAGCTGCCTGTATTCAAAAACGATCTATTTGTTAACTTGCTGATTTAATATGCATTTTTAGCGCATGAGATTCGATTTTAGGACTTTCTAATCTTCAGGAAATAGGAGAATTGGGTAAAAGAAAAACCTTGACTGAGTGACGAACACTCAATCAAGGTCGACAATTACAATGTTCAAGTTGTATTTGATTTATATATTACGCTTTTTAAAGTAATCGGACATTTTTTGCAGATATTCTTTTAGCTTTTCCGGTTCATCTGAATAGTCCGCAATAATACTAACTTCTCCCTTTTTACTAATAGCATAAGCCCATGCCCATTTAAGAGCTTCTTCTGAAGGTCCTTCTATTTGTTTATTTCTGAAAAAAAACCAGCAACATTCCGCTTCTTCGTACTGCTCTCGTAAAACTGGAATTGCTTGACTTGTCATATAAGGTTTTAAATTTTTAAGTGCATTTTCTTCCGCAATTTCTCTTGCTTCTTCATACGTAATTTTTTTAATGTACTCTACCATTGTTATGGTCTCCCTACATCGAGTTTAACATTTGGATTAAGCTCGACTATTTTACCAATCTGCGTATCAACAAAGTAGATATCTCCGTTTTTATTGATCGCGTTAATTACGTGGTCAATACTACCTTGTTTAATAATAACAGCCCTAACAGTTCCATCTCCAGCTTCAGTCATTATTTTCGTAACTTCTTCTACAGATAAATCCTTGTTATAAAATCCCCAAGGAGCAGAAGGTGCTAAATCGTTTGGTGTACCATATCCTTTTGAAGGACTAGCGACAGCAGAAGCATCAGCGCCGGTTAATCTTGCTGTAGCGGCATTGGCACATGACACACAGTTTGTATTTACTCCTGGTCCAGCACCTTCATTATAATGTGGATTTACTCCCTTAAGCTCGGGAAACACATTGTCAAGCGGTTTGGTAGAGGAGTATACATGATCATAAGCACTACCAACAGCTTTACCCGTACCCTTAGAAAATAACTCTAGATCTAGTTTCAGACTATAATTCCCGGTCTTTTCTGCTCCTTCTCTAGCAGCAGAGATAATCTGACTTTTTATCGCTGTTGATGAAGTATCTTCTAAAATGTTCGTGATCTCAGAGATCGTGGCTGTACCACCAATTATTTTATCAGTTGTATTTAAAGTTTTTAAAATTGTCCCGATTCCTTTTGTCCCTGCAGCCGCGAGTAGGGCGCCGCCAACAAATTCACCAATTTGTTCTGCTCTTTCGTATCGATCCCCCTCATTCCAACGTTCTACCTGCTCTAATACCTTTTCCCCTAATGCTGTGCCGAATGGTAACAGATATTTTGAATCACCAGTCTTCATGAAATCCCAGAGAGTTTCACCCATCAATTTTATTGATTCTGCAGTCTGATCATAGTTCTTGATTAATTCCCAAGATTCTGTAATATTACTCCTAATGCCATGCCATGCTCCAATACCAAAATGCGCACTTATCTTTGCTCCTTCGATCACTGCTTCCTTCACGTCCCCAAAATCTATAGAAGCAACTTTTGGATATAGTTCCAGACCGAGATCAAGTTCGAGCTGTCTTTGAACCATGCGATTATCCTTATCATTATTCACTACATCTCGGCCTAAAATTTGAGCAACGTTAATAGCGGCGTTGAGCTCCTGGTACTCATAGACTTCTTCGGCGCTCACAGGCTCCCCATTATTAATTTTCCTTTCAATCTCCTCCGCCGCATGATCCCTCTTATAAGTTTCCCAATCACCCGCTTCTTCGTTCCCCTGATCTTCCAACAATTCTTGAACCTGCACATTGTCACTCTCTAGCTTTGCGAGTTCTTCACGTAGGTAATTAGCGTGATCATGGACTCTCTGCTGTGCCTCTGTCCATTCATCATCACCCTCTGATTTATTTATTTCTTCTTCCCACCAGATTTGTTTCTGGTAGTCAATCTGTTCAATGAGCGTATTGATTTGATCTTCTACCGAATGCCCCGTCGGATCAACAAACATCAACGGATTGTTATGCGCATACGTATACAAATTCAAGCTAAGCGGGTTCGTTTCCTCTCCCCAATAGCTATCCTGTGAAAGGAATCTCCCAGTGTATGGATTGTAATACCTCGCACGCAAGTAGTATAGTCCCGTCTCTGCGTCAAGGAATTCCCCTGCGTAACGGATCGCACTCGAATATCCTTCTTCCACCGCTAATATCGGGCTTCCAAAAATATCGTAGTCGTACTGGTTCTCGACGACTCCAGATTCATTAACCGTCTGAACGACGTCGCCGTGGCCGTTGTACAAGAAGTACGACAGCTTATCCGTACTATCGATACGAGCGATATAATTCAGACCGCGCACATAGCGGACAGCAAGCTGGTCGGACCCGTCCGTCTCCAGAATGACATGCTGGCGGTCATAAAGGTAGTTCGTCACCTTATCCTTATAATCGTCTTTGGAGCTGCGTACGGTTTTGCGCGTCCTCAGGCCGTCGCCGTCGTAGACGAATTCCACAGTGAAGCGCTCGCCGTCTTTCACCTTCTCTATCTGCTTCAGGCGGTTGAAGCCGTCGAACGTGCTGCTCACCTTCTCGATCAAGGTGTTCAGTTTGTCATCGATCCCATCGCCGTACAGGTTGCCGCCGGTGACTTGGCGCATGCTACGATTGTGTGGGCGCAGGTAGCTTGTCTTCTGACGCAGCTCGTTCCCGTTATCGTCGTACAGATAGCTGATCGTCTTCTCCAGCAGCTTCGTGCCCGCGGCATCAAACATCGTCTCGCCAAGCTGCATCAGCTCGTTCGTATTCGAATACACGTACTCGCTCTTCTTGACCATATACTGCACTTCCGTCTTATCCATCGGGTCGATATAACCGCTTGGTTGTTCGGAGGTATACGTCTCGCTGAGCGATTGGCGGTTGCCTGCGCGGTCGTACGCGAAAACAGTCGTCTTCCCCGGCGCTTCGACCCTCTCGATCCGCCCCGCCGCGTCGTAGCTGTAGTTCGTCGTGCCAAAACTGTCGATTTTCGTGGTGTGTCTCCCGGCCGCGTCGTAGGAGTAGCTGTAGGACGAGATTTCGTCGCCGTTCGGCTTCTTGTTCGTCAGCTTCAGCAGCTTGTCGTTTTTGTCGTAGACGTATGTTTCCTGCACACCGCCCTCATATACAATGGCTTCACGGTTTCCGTTCGCTTCGTAGTGGTACGTGGTAGTTTTGCCTTTGAAAGCTACCGTTTCCATTCGGCTTGCTTTATCATATGTGTACGATGTGGTTGCACCGGTCTTATCTTTGATCGACTCAATGTTGCCGATCGCGTCGTACGTGTACTCCATCCGCGCCGCGCCGTCTTTGGCAACCTTCACCAATTGGTTCTTCTCGTCATACGTGTACGTGCTGACCCCGCTCTCGTCCGTCATGCCGATCCGGTTGCCTGTGGCATCATACGTGTAGCTGATGGTTTCCTCGGTTTCCGCGACAGTCTTGCTGAGCAACAAGTTGCGAGAATCATAGGCGTAGCGGGTGTTTCGTCCGTTCCGGTCCGACATGACCGCCACGTTCAGTGCTAGGTCATAGCGGTACTCCGTCTTCCGGTTCGCTGCGTCAATCGCTTCCTTCAGCAAACCGAATGCGCCGTAGCCGTATCGCGTCACCTTCCCACGGCCGTCGGTCATGTACAGCTTGTTGCCGACTTTATCATAGCCGTAAGTCGTTTCTACGCCAAGCGGGTCCGTTACCTTGCGCAGCTTGCCCGCAGCGTCGTATTCGTATTTCTGTTCGTTGCCGAGCGCGTCCGTTTCCTTCGTCTTTTGTCCGGCCGGATTGTATTCCGCCTTCCTGGTGAACTGCGCCGGGTTGTTCTTCTCTGCGATTTCCGGATCGATGGTCAGCACCAGTCGATTGGCCAAATCGTACGTGTAACGCATGCCATACCGCTTATCGTCCGTATCGGCTGACAGATAGCCTTTGGCATCGATTTTCTTAACGACGTTGCTGCTCGCGTCATAAATGTTCTTCCTGACAATAACGTTATACGGGTCGGTTACAGTGGATAGTCGGTTCAACTTATCGTACGCATAGGTCATACTGTCACCTTTGGCATTCGTCTCGCTTATTTTATTGCCGGCGAGATCATACCCGTAGGTAAACGTATGCTGGGCCGCATCGGTCACCGTCTTCACACGGTTCAGCACGTCATAGACATATTTCGTCTCGTAACCGCGCTCGTTCCGTTCGGACACTTTATTGCCGTTCTCGTCGTAGCCGTAATGCTTGAAGACGGCGATTCCGTTCACCCAACGCGTCACCTTCTCCAAACGGTTTAACGCATCGTAAGCATATTCGATTGTGAAAGCGGCGCGGTTCCCCGTATCGGAGGCGGCAAGAGCATATGCGCGCGGGTCGATCTCCTTTGTCCGGTTGCCTGCCGCATCGTAGGCATACCCGGTGATCTGCCGAATTTTGCCCGGATATTCCGCATCCTTTAACTCGGCAGCCGCGGTATATCCTACATCCGCATCCAGACTACTCTCGTCTATGAACCGAATCCGCTGAATCAAGCGGTTCATCCTGTCGTACTCATATTTCTCAGTATCGTATTGGTCCGTGTCCTTGAGCTTCTCTTGCTTCACGAGATTCCCGTTTCGGTCGTATTCACTTTTGGCAAATGTGCCGCTGTTATCCAATACGGTGTTGACAAGGTTATTATCGTAATAGGTGTAGACTACCTCCCGATAAAAGCTCTTGTCCTTCGAGCCGCTCAAGCTCTTCTTAAGGACGTTGCCGACGGCATCGTACGCATACCCTTCGACCGCGTAGACGGTGGTACCGCTCGCGTCGAGCTCCAGCGGAGTCCGCCTCTCGGTCAGCCGGTTCGCCGCGTCGTATTTCAGCAGCGTGACGCTTCCCCGCTTGTCCTTCAGCGAGACCGGGTTGCCCGCCAAATCGTATTTGGATTCAACAGTATTTTCTTCGGCATCCTTTATCGCTTTTTCCTTGCCAAACGCGTTATATTCGAACGCAATCGTATGGCCGAGCTGGTTCGTTTCCGACGTTTTGCGTCCCAGCTTATCGTAAGTGTACGTGACCGTTCCGCCATCGGCGAAGGTGAGCTTGGTAAGCGTACCGTCCGGATCATATGCATAGCGTGTCGTGTTGCCGCGGGCATCCGTCAGCTTGAGGACATGGCCCAGTACATCATATTCGAATAAAGTATTGTACCCGAGCGCATTGGTGGAGCGAACAATCCGGCCGAGCCCGTCGTATGCATATTCCGTTCCCTTCGAGGTATTCGTATCGCCGGTATATTGGACCCCGTTCACCTGCTTCTTCACTTGTCCACGCGGGGTGTACGTGATATATTCGACCCCCGTACCGTCCGGATCCGTAGTGGAAATACGACGGTTTAATGCATCGTAAGCGTACGTCATTCCCGGCATCGCATTTAGCTGCTGCGGCGTATCCTTCGCCTGATCGTAATCGTTCGGTGTAATTTGCTTGATCAGATTCCCTGCAGCATCGTACTGGTAACGAGTTACCGCAACACCGCCGCTCGCCGCTGGAGACTTTTTGCGAATGATCCGATCCAAGTCATCGTACTCGAAGCGAGTAGACACGTTACCGGCATTCGTCTGCTCAATCAGATTGCCTTTTAAGTCATAGCGGTATATGGTTGCCGCTTTCAATGGATCGATTTTCTTGGTCGGTCGAAGATCGTAATCGTATTCGAACTGCGTGACGCGGCCAAGCGGATCGGTTTGGCTTTTCAGCTTTCCGTTCTTGTAATAACTGTACCCGGTCGTACTCCTCACCCTGTCGAAGTAGACGTTATCGAAGGAAGCTCCGGCTAGCTGCTCGCTACTCAACTCGGAGGTTCTCACCAGTAGCGTTTCGTGAATCAGACGCGATTGAACGTCATATTCGTATCGGCGTACCTCGTCGTCACCTTCAGCTACCTTTTGCAGCTTAGCGATCAGGTTCCCTGCCCGGTCATACTCCTGCGTTGTTTCCCTTCCATTCGGTCCGGCTACTTTTACCAACCTTCCTGCTTTGTCAAATGTGAGTTCCACACGGTCCAAGGCAGAAGTTTCGGCCTCGTTCTGTACAGAGAATGTTTCGCTGCTGATCTGCCGGTTTGCCTCGTCATACTGCGATTTCGTTAGCTTCCGATACACAATACCGCCATCCGTACGGATATATTCCGTCTTGCGGATCATATTGCCGGAAGGATCGTAAACAAACGTTTTCGCATTTCCTTCCCGATCCTTGCTTTCGATCATTTCTCCTTTAGTCGAATAGCGGAAGCTCTCGTTCGTTCCATCTGGGTATTCAGTCAAATAGGGCTTATTAAAAACGGTCATGTAATTCGTGGTGGTCCGCCCCATCCGATCCTTAAGCACGATCTTAGATTTTCCGGTCAGATCGTAGTCTATGCTTTCCACAACCTCATCGGGATACGTCCTATCCTTGGGAAGACCATTCTTGAAATACGTGTAGCGGGTTGTTCGTCCCAGTGCATCCGTTTCCTCTATGACATTACCTAACGCATCATATTGGTAACGGGCCGTCATATGCTTCGTGCCATTCTTACGGTTTTGTGCCAACGTCTCGGCGGAAATCGCCGTCATCTTCCTGTCGTTATAGTCGTAAGTAAATACGTTGCCGATCGACATTCCCGGCTGTTGTGCATTATAGCCTTCTCCGTCCACTTCGAGCAGAAGGTTGCCTCGGCCGTCATACGCCTTGTATGCCGTCACTTCCCTCGCTTTTCCGTCGAATACGCTGCTTTTCACCAACCGGTTCAGCTTATCGTATTCGTATTCCTTCCCTGCGGCCTGCTCGAAGTCTTCCGTCGCAAATCGCGGATCGACTTCTTTGACCCGGTTACCGTTCGCGTCGTAGGCGTATCTCGTCATTTGTCCCAGCGGATCGATCTTTTGTACCACGCGGGCCAACCCGTCGTATACGTAAGAGACCGTCTGAGGAACGCCTTGTACGTTTATCGTTTCCGTCAGCACGCTGCCCTTTTTATCGTAAGTATACTGCGTTCGCTTCGCGTTCTCCTGGCCTTCGGTATACGGCCCGTTTTTGTCCATCGGCTTGTTCCGATAATTATAGGCATATTCCGTCACATCATAGACACTGCCGTTATATACGCGTTCCTTCTTAACGTTGCCTTCAAGATCATATTCGTTTTTCAGAAGATAAGTGCCGTATTCAGCAATACCTTCTGCACCATCCGGCTCGCGGTACGCCCCGCTTTCTTCCGTCATTCTGCCTACATAATCATAAAAATAGGTGAATACCCTGAACCGTGTTCGTCCCGCATCGGCATACTGTATCATTTTGATCCTGTTTCCGTTACGATCGTAGCTGTAAGTGGTGAGGCTGCTCCGAGTATCGTCGAGCTTGCCCGTTTCTTCCGAAACCCGATTCATCACATCGTAGAGATACGACGTATCTGAGGCGATCCGGTCCTCTCCGGCCGTAAACCTTCCTTGCTTCATCCGTTCCACATTGCCGGCGGCGTCGTATAAGTAATCGGTATACGTGTAGTCTGATTCCGCTCCAAGCTGATATGTCTTTTTTCGAGAAACCCGACCTAGCGGATCTAAGACATATTGCGTGACCTTGCCACCGGGTTCCTTTTGCATGGTGAGCTTGTTGAGCGCACTATAGCTGTACTCCGTTTCGTAGCCGAGGGCGTTCCGTTTCAATAGCAACCGGCCCAGGAAGTCATAGCTATACTCCGTTGTATTCCCCTTGCCGTCCGTTTCGGACCGCTTGTTGCCGATATAATCGTAGCCGAACGTCGTCGCAATGAATTTGTTTTTATCCGGCGTAACTTCCGTCTTGCGAAGACGATCCGAGAAGTCGTAGTACATTCGCTTCTCATAGCCTTCCTCGTCCGTCACGGTTACGAGAAGCGGCGTATCGGCATCGGTGCCGATCGCGTAGCGAATCGAGACGGTACCTCTGGCTGCCTGATCGTTCTCGAAGTACGTCTTGCCCGTCAGCCGGTAGCGGCTGTCGTATTCAAAGCGGATGCTGTGTCCGTTCGAATCCGTTTCTTTGGACTTGTTCCCTTTGGCGTCGTATTCGATGGTGCGAAGAACGCGCCAATCGTCACCCAGCAAGGCCTCCGCTTTGACTAGATCGCCCTTAATGTCATATTCGTTCCGGAAGCTGTTGTTCTCCGGATCGGTATACACGATTTTCAAATTCGCGAACGGATTTTCTTCATAGCGGAATTGCTTAAAGCTGTTGTCCGGCATTGTAGTTTTCTGCAAACGGCCGAGCCGGTCGTACTCATGTGCCGTTCGATTGCCGCGCGGGTCGATTTCTGCCGTTCTCTGCCCCGTCCGAATATCATAGGCATACGTCTTGGCAAGCTGCTTACCATCCAGGATGCTGTACTCTTTGGTCAAATAAGCACCTTGGGTATCCGTTCCGTCTGCATCGACGCCGTACTCATAACGCGTTTCAAAAGCTTGCCCGCCCGATTGAACCGATTTGCGGGTCATGTTCCCGTAGCCGTCATATTCGTAGTCGGTTATAACGGAGCCGCCCAGTTCGGGGGGGTTAACCTTCGTTTCCTTAATGACGTCCCCCCTTGCATCCACTGTGTAGATAATTTGGCTCGTTTGATCCTTATCTTGCTTCCACGTTTTCTGCGTCAGGACATGGAACTTGTCGTAAGCATAAGCGTAAATGACCGTACGCTCGGTATCTACCGGATAGCCCTGCCCGTTGCGTACGGCTTCCGGTCCGGTATAGTTCGTCAGGTTGCCATATTCGTCATAGCGGTAGTTCTCGATTTTTTTCACCGGTTGGCCCAAGCTTTGTCCGTTCACCGTCGGGAACATGGCGATTTCCTGCTTCTTGATCAGCTTCATCTCATCATGTTCGGCTGTAATGACTTCCTTGTGGTCGGTCCCCTGCTTCTCCGTAACGATCAGCTGATGAATACCGTCATACGTATATTTAGTCAAATTGCCACGAAAATCTGTGAGATCAGTGTAATAACGGAATGTGTCTTTGAGATAGGCATCATCGTCGGCTTTATATCCATCAACACCATACCCGTCCGCTTCATTTGTATATGTATACTGCGTCTTGTCCTTTGTTTCGGTTATAAATTTATCCAAAAATTGTGTTTGTTCCGAATCAAAGTTCTTTTTAACAAGCTCCTTCTGTTCAAAAATTTTCCGGTATTGCATGCTGCCGCTGTTTAAACGCTTTGTATAGCTGTTATACACGTAGCGCTTAATCCGGTTTGTCTTGACATAATCGATCTGAACCAAATTCTCATGACGGTTATAAACGGAATATGACCCGCTGTTGTTGTATGAAAAACCAAGATCCGGCTGCTCATACCAGAGATGGACCTTCGGCTTTCCGTCCACGTCGGATACGCGTTGAAGCCGTGTTCGCAATACGTGCTTGGAGGGGCTGACGAGCACAGCCGACTTGTCGTAAATAAGCTGCTTATCCCCCGGCAGAAGAATAATCACCTGAAATTTGCCCTGTAATTCCCCGGAATCGACCGGATTCGGGTTTTGCGTCGCTTTATAGCTGTCCTCCGCCCCATATGTCTCGCTGCCCGCCGGACCGACTGTAAACGACGGATCTTCCTTGTACTCGATCGTCGTCACGCGGCCCACCGTATCCGTAACCCGTGAGATGAGCTTCTTGGTAATTTCCTGGCTATCTATCGTATAGGTCAATATATTATATTCAAACTTGATCGCGTTGCCGTAACGGTCAACGATCCCAAGTACCCGGCCATCCTCGGCAAAATACGTCTTCTTCCCGTCCTTGCCGGTCATGACAAACATTGAAGTCCCATCCGCTTGCCCGTTGCTATATTCGCTCGTTTCTTTGACGATGACGTCTTTGATCGTCTGTCCCTCGATGAGATAAACAGACTGTCCGTCCAACGTCGTGGGCTTAAGCCGGTACACATCCCCGCTATCCGTATGGAGAAAATTGTGGCTTGTTCCGTCCCCGTTCTTTCTTACCTCTATGGACGGAAACGAAAAACGCATCCCGATGCCCAGATTATATCTGTCTTCATAGAAGGACGACGTCTTCGGATCGGACTGTACGTAATCGACCCATGCACCGTTGACATACGCGGCTCTCATTTCCTGAACGTTGGAAATCCCGCTTTTGTAAATACGCTTGATTTCCAGGTCCAGACCGTTTCTTCCCGGCAGCACGTAGTCCGTCTGGGTCAAAGTCAGTTCGCCGCTTTGCGGGTTGATTCGTTCAGCCGTCTCGTTGTTCCTTAAATAAACCGGCGATAGCATCGTATTGTATTGCTGCTTCGGCCCGGTCAAATTGTTGAGCTGCTCCTCCAGCGTTTCGGCATGCGCCAACCGTGCAAAGCCGACCCATAACAGAAAGCAGAGCGCCATGATTGTTCTAATCCGTTTCACTTTTCCGCCTCCAGCGTGTATCCATCGTTTTTCCGAAATCGAAGGGCGATTATCCGTTATATTTTTGCTGCCAATATTCGGACATAATGGTTTCCTGAGATACGCCGGTTCGCAGCTTTTCGATAACGATCTCCGGCTTCTCATCCACCTTGGTCGCAAGGACGAAAGCTTCCGCCACCTGCTGCTCCGACAGCTTCGCCGTTTGCGTGTACCGGTTTATTTGCTCCGCCGATATTTGCACGCGGGGGAGCGCTCCGGCACTGTTCACAATATCTAGTCCGGCGTTCGCTTCCTTCCACGACTTCGAGGATTCAAGCTTGCCTTTGATCAGATCCTTGAACGGTACGGCGGTGACGAAAGAAACGCGGTCTGCGATCATAATGTCGTCGGAAGTGATGCCTGCTATGGCCATCAGGCTCTCCAGCTCCCCGGAATCGAAGGTCCGCGGCCGAAACTCCTCATGACTGCTCTTGTATTCTTGGAAAATAATGTCCCAAGCCTTGCCCGCTTCCTTTTGCCGGACGAAAGCCTCCAAATCCTGTTTTTGACCGTAAGCCTGGTACAGAAATTCATAAGCGATGAGCAAGTCGGAAATTCGATGATTGAGCAGAACAAGCCGTTCCACCTCTTCCTTGAATTTGGGATGAACGTCCCGTTTGATGAGCAGATTTTTATAGTTCGCTATATTGCGATCGGAATTCGCAGGGTCGGATTGTCTGATTCGATCCAGCACTTCTTGAGAGATCACGATCTCGCTTGTCGGCGCAGGCTGATTCGCGGCAGTCGTAGCAGTAATGCCCGATAAGGTTGTTTCGGCCGTTGAGGCTCTTGTGGCTGTATTGACGGCACCGCTCGTATCTGTTGAACCGGGATTCGCGGAATCGGACGTTGTCGATCCGAGAAAAGTGGGCTTTGGGAATCCGGAATACACTTCCAGCCCCATTTGCAGCGTGATGCCCAGCCCCAGAATTACAACCACCCAATGTGATATTTTTCGCATGTTCATCGGTTATTGTCCCTTTCTAAAAAGGCTTGTTCGGATTGATCGCATTCAATTCATTCCGGATTTGGTCCGCCGGATTCATCGGCTTGACATCCTTCACCGCAGGAGACGGCACTTCCGGAAGAGGTGATAATTTTTCTTTGGATTCTTGGTTGCGCACAGATGATAGGTCGGTATTCAAAGGATCTTCCTTAACGCTCTTATGGTTATCTGTCTTGATTTTTTCCAGCAGATCCTGTTCCATAACAGACAACGTGACGATGCGATCCGGCGTTAATCCCGCCATTGCATTGTTCTTCGCTTTCAAATAAGCTTCTTTATCGTTAACATACTGACCTAGATCTAGCTCCGCCTGAAGGCTTAGCAAATATTCGTCCAGTACGGCCTCCAGGCTTCCGAACTCTTTCTTCAGCTGAAGCATAAATGCGATCGCCTTTTGAGCCTGAAAGCTTTCGGCGAGCTTCCGGTAGGCCTCTTCCCTGTCCTTTCCTTTCTTCCCGGAAAGCAGCTCCATGGATGGCTGTTCCACTAACGGCTGCCGCTTGCTATCGGTCAGCTCTTGCAGCTGAGACTGGACACGCTCCGCAAGCAGCTTCGCTTGCATGATCTCATCGCGGGTGTACCCCTGTGCCGTTAGCTGCTGAACGAGCTCCTCCCCGGTTCCGGCTTGTGCCAGCAGCATGCTGCGCTGCTCCTTCTGCGCTTCGATTCCGCCCGGATGCCGGCTCTTTAATACTTCCAGAGCCGCATTCCAGCTTCCCACCGCTTGTTTGATCCGGATGACTTCTTCTGCTTTCACCCCGGTCAGATTGGAAATTTCCGCCGCCGCTTTTGCATCATCGCTTGATGGTGCGCCTTGCGTATTCGCAGTCAGAAAAGGAGCTACAAAAAAGATTTGCGTAACAAGTGTCACTCCGAGGATGATGATAATGATCTTTTGTGACTTGGATAAACGTTGTCTCAATGCAATTCACCTCATATTTATAAGGCCCTTATTTCACCACGACATCGATCAGAGCTTGTCCGTCGATTTTCGATTTGAATAAGATCCCCGTAATTTCACCAGACCAGGATGTACCCGGCACGATGTTTTGCTTCACGCGATAAATAATTTTCCCGGAAGCATACTCGACCTCCAGATTTGAGCCCGGTATTTTCCCTGAAGTGATGTCGGCCTTGGGCGTATAGTTGTACAGGTCAACCGCCTCGAGCTGCTCCGGATTATAGGTCACTTCAAAAGTGCGCTCGCTGAAATCTTGAACATTCGATGCGATCAAGGATAAATCGAATGTTTTGTCTTTCTTGCCTTGCACGATGTAGGTAGGGCTTGTCGTGCTCTTGACCAAAGCTGGGCTCCATGCCGTAACGCCAGTGATGTTACCGGCTCGTACACGATATGTATGAGCAGTTCCCGGTGCCAGTGGAACATCGAGGTAATTGGTATTGGCCCCAACGCTTATCGTTTTTCCGTCGATCTCTATCTCGTATCCGTCGGCTCCCGGCGTTTTCGTCCACCGCACTTCAATTGAGCTGTTCGTCGCGAATGCTTCTATGCCTTCGGGAGCGTCCGGCGGATCCGGCAGTGTAGATAAGGAGAGAATCGCAACCCACTCGCCGGGCTTATCTTCGTTTCGGAGCCTGATTTTATATGTATGAAATTCATTAGCTCTTAATCCGGTATGCTGGAATATGGTGTCTTTTCCATTGTTGCGGAGCTCACCGTCCACTTCGATATCGTACTGTGCCTTTGGCGCAACCGTATCCCACGAAATCGTGATGAACCGGTTCGTTACAATGGCCGCCATATTGGTTAAGGAGAAGCTTTCTCCGCTGCCCCGGGGAAGGGTTACCATCGAAGCCGTTGTACTCCAGGCACTCTCCCCACTAATATTTTTGGCGCGAATCCGGTACGTATGCTTACTCTCGGGACTGAGTCCGGTATGGATGTATGAATTTCCGGACACGGGTTCAATCGTTTGCCCGTCAATCTCGATATCGTAATTGTCCGCATGAGGTACTTTGTACCACATAACGGTGATTTCCGTTTCATCCGAGGTGGCCATGACATTATTCGGAGTGATTGGCTTCTCCGGGTGCGTGGTGACATCGACCGGTTTGCTCCATGCACTTTTCCCCCCGGCATTTGTAGCCCGAACCCGGTACGTATGCCCGGTGAGCGGATCCAGCCCTTCATGAATGTATGTCGTTGCAGCGCCGTTATCGATAATGAGTCCGTCTGCTTCGATCTCATAAGCAGATGCCCCTTCTGTCACGGCCCATGTAACGGTGACCGTACGAATGGAGGGCTGTGCGTCAACGTTCGCGGGCGTCGATGGTGGGTAAGGCAACGTCCTGCCCATGACGAGTGGGCTCCAATTGCTGCTTCCGCCCGGATTTTTGGATCGAACCTTGTACGTATACTCCGTCATTGGCTGTAGTCCCCGGTGTACGAATGAGGTCTGTGTAAGGTTCTCATATACAGTGTCGCCGGCTTCCACATCGTAGCTTGTGGCTTGAGCGACGGTATCCCATGTGACCGTCATTTCCGTCTGCAGTGGAGAAACTTGAATGTTTCCGGGAATCGGTGGAGGATCCGGCAAGGTGAACGGAGTAATAAGCTGGCTCCATTCGCCTGATCCTCCGGCATTTCGCACCCTTACCCGGTAACTGTGCTGTGTAACGGGTCCAAGACCGATATGAAGGTAAGCAGCTGATGTACCGTTATCGATCAGCATGCCGTCCACTTCGATATCATAGCTGGCTCCGGCAGTCACCGGCCATGTGACTTTGATCGATCTTTGGGACGGCTCTGCAGAAAGCTGGGCCGGCGGTTTTGCTAACGTAGTCGCGTAGATCGCCTGGCTGAAAGCTGTTTCTTCGCCAATCTCATTTTGGGCTTTGGCTTGAAACGAGTACTGCGTATTTGAAGCTAACCCTCCGACCGTTACGTTCTTATTTGTTAGGGTAACCCACGAAGGGATTGCCGTCAGATTTCCCGATTCATCGACATAGAGGCCATTTGATACGATTTGGTATCGGGTATTCGCAGGGTTGCCGTCGTTAATCGACAGATTTAGTTCCGCTTCACCCGTATGGTTCAATAGTACCGTCGGCTTCTGCGCTTTCGTATAAATTTGCTGCTCCCGGGCAGCGATATGCATAAGGGCGTCTCTTGCCTCAAACTTTGCAAAATAGCCCGTGTTAGGCGTTAACCCATACTTTTCAAAAGAGGTATCCTCAGTCCATGGACTCATATCTGAGCCGACGGTATAGCGGTAAGGAGCGCTATCCAATCCGGAAATGGCATCCGATGCCGCCCCTGTTATGCGGATACTTGTATCGGTAGACGTAAAATTGACTTCACCAATTACAGGAGGCGATTTGTCTACAATTACGTTTACTGTCAGTGTTACGGAATGAATACCGTCACCGGCCGTAAATCGGACCGTATGAGTTCCTTCCGATAACCCACCAATGTCGAGTGCACTAAAACTCACTGTTTGCGCTGTGGCCGTATTCGAGATGGTTTTCGTATCCCTTGGTGTCATCTCGGAATCGATATAATAGGCCAAGCTAAGAGGGCGTCCCCCGTCATCCATTGCCGTTACCGTCGGAATGACAGAAGTAACCTCGCTTATTTTTTGATTCGAAATAGGTGATATGATTTGAAGCGGATTCCAGTAACTGTTCTTTTTAACGTACCAGTAGCCGTCAGAATCTATACCATCGTTCGGGTGGGTGCCATCGATCGCGATTATGGTTTCTATAAACTCTCCTCTTAACTGAGCTTGCTCGTTTTTCCAAGGATATTTCGTCCCAAGATAAGTTGTTATAGTATCCCCCGACTCGCAGTCAGTACAGTAAGGCTCGGTGTTAAACATATGCAAGTTTCCGTTTTCAACAAAATACCAGTCCCCCCATCCCGCACCGGGTCCAGATTCCGAATATGTGTTCGTATAGGGATCATAGTTGTAGGAAGATGATCCACTACTGACTGAAGGACCACCATTTTCGTATTCCCAGGAAGCCGTGTCTGCCCATCCGCTGACAGAGTAATGCCGATCATATTGATAGTAAGCGGGTGCCGCCTTCGCCTGAAACGTGGGTATATGTATCATTATCAAACACAAAATGAGCAACCAAACTTTTCTAAGAAGCATACGCACGTAAATCGACTCCCAACTCGCTTCGGATAAACCCGGCGGGAAGCATCATACCCCCGCCGGAATCTTTAGCCCTACTCTATGGTATAAGTAATCTTCGAATATTCACTTGTTTTGGAAATGAATTTAATGCTATTCACAACCGTCTTGTCCGCGTTGCGGATCCGGAAGATGATTTTTCCCGGGGTAACCTCCTCTACCGTTATATTCGTTCCAGTAATGTCCCCAGAAGACAGCTCCAATTCCGGAGTAATAGCGCTTAAATCGAGCACTTCCAACTCATTCGGCCGGTACGAAACCGTCACCTTGCGCTCGGTTACGCCATTTTTCTTGGGAGCCACCACAACAAAGTTAAACATCGTATCCTTCTCCACGGTTACCGTTAACTCAGGGGTCGTGACTTTCTGCACCATGTCTGTCCATTCGCTGGACGCCAGACCATTCGTGGCCCTCACTCGGTAAACGTGCATCGTATTCGGCTCCAGACCGCCATGCGTATAGCTGGTTCCTGCGATGCCCTCGAGCACCTGACCATCGATTTCGATATCATATCCGTTCGCAAATGCGGATGAATCCCAAGTTAACGTAATGGAGCCCGTAGTAGCCGTTGCCTTCACATTTTGCGGTTTATCTGGGGCCGTTATAACGATAACGGATTCGCTCCAACTGCTCAGTAGTTCGCTCCATTCGCCAGCCCCATTTTCATTCTTGGCCCGAATGCGGTACGTGTGCTGGCTGTTCGGCGCCAGACCCCGATGAACAAACACTGTATCCGGGCTATTATCTATGACGGTACCGTCCGCTTCGATATCGTATCCCATAGCCCCAGACACCTCATCCCAGCTAACGGTTATTTCAGAGCTCGTGGTCGAGGCCCGAATATTTCCCGGAATTCCCAGTAACGTTGATTTACTTAAAGCCTCACTCCATTCACCTATTGAATCCAAGGCTCTAGCCCGAACTCTGTATACATGCCAGGAGTACGGCGTAAGACCCGTATGCGTATAACTTGTACCGGTTCCTGCATCAACGACTTCACCATCGATAAATAAGTCATATCCTTCGGCTCCGGCAACTGCATTCCATCGAATCGATATCGATGAGACGGTGACGGAATCAACCGCCAACCCCGCTGTACCTAGCATCGTCTTCACCGACACGATAGAGCTCCAGTCACCCGCTCCGCCAGCACTTTGTGCCCTGACGCGATATTGATGCGTAGTATATGGAGCAAGATCCCTGTGCTCAAACATGGGAGTTGGACCCGTTTGGATAAGACTTCCGTCCACTTCCACCTCATAACCGCTTACTCCGGCAATGGGGTCCCAAGTCAGTGTAATCGCTCTGCCGGTGGACGACGCGTGTATGTTTGTTGGAGCGGATAGCCGTGTATATTGGGTTAACTTCTCGCTCCAGCGCCCCGTAGCTTTAGCGGTTTTTGCTCGAACTCGGTATGTATGTTCGGAATTCGGCACAAGTCCCGTATGTAAATACGCACTTACCGTTCCGGTCGAAATCACAGTTCCGTCCACTTCTATGTCATACCCTGCTGCCCCCTGTACTTGATCCCACTGTACATGTACGCTTTGCGTATCTGCTGCAGCATATAATCCGGTAGGGATCGTTGGAAGTGTTGTCACTTCTATCGCTGAACTCCACGGGCTAACACCTTCCGCATTTTTTGATCTAACGCTATAACGATGCGTCTCGTTGGGCTGCAATCCGGTATGGATATACTTCGCGTTATCAACAGCCTGAATCGCTGTTCCGTCGATTTCAAGCTCATAAGCAGTAGCTCCGGCGACAGCATCCCAAAATAGACCAATGGAGGTTTCAGTTGCCTCCCCGCGCAAACTGGCCGGAGCCCCCGTTAGCGTAGATTTCGCGATGACAGAGCTCCATTTACCGACACCGCTACTATTTTTCGCCCTGATTTTATAGATGTGCTGCGTATTCGGGTTTAATCCGGTTTCTTCATAGCGGGTTGTAGTTCCATTGTCTATAATCGTCCCGGCCGTCTCGATGTCGTAGCCTGTAGCCCCTCTTACGGGCATCCATACCACCGTCACAGAAGTGCTTATAGCTGTAGCCGTAATGCCCTCCGGCAAGCCGGGCAGCGTCCATTTCCTGCTCCATTCCGACCAATCCCCGATTCGATACGGTGTCTTAGCTCTGACCCGATAGCTGTGTTCGGTACCAGAGAGCAGCGGCTCGTGAAGATAGGTTGTGCGGCTATCATTATTCACGATTACTCCGTCCACCTCGATGTCGTAACCGGCAGCGCCGTACACAGGTTCCCACAGTATGCCTTGCGAAGTCTCCGTTGGCGTAATCTCTAGGATGGTCGTGCGTCCAAGTTTTGTAATTTCGGATATGGAAGAACTCCATTCGCCAATAACCATTCCGTTCGTTGCCCTTATCCGATAATTATGCAACGTTCCAGGCATAACCTCTTGGTGCACGAAGATCGGATCGATCACACTGACAACGGTGGTTCCGTCGATCTCCACATCATATCCTGCGGCATAAGAGACAGGGTTCCATTGAACCGTGACGGTCGTTTCCGTAGAAGAAGTACCGACCTGTTGCGGTACGCCGATTGGATACAAAAGTGATTTCGGTACAACGCCTAGTGGTTGTGATGTGCTCTTCCAAGATAATTGGATACGTGAAGTACCGTTTGTCTCGCGGTATTCAAGCCGTATATCGTATCGTTTCCCTGCTTCAAATGGGATGGTCGCTTGCTTAACGCTAGAATTATGTGCATCCCAATCATCGATGATCAGATTTTCGTTAACCCAGAGCCTCACTCCCCCATGCGATTCGGTGATGAGCGTATAGGTTTCGGAATAGAGCGGTTCGATTTGTCCGGTCCATCTTACAGAGAATTTGTCACCTTGAACGCCAGGTGCAGGAGAAGCATGGTTCCAATTAAAATCGACTTGACCATCGACGCGGGTATGCTTAAGGCCCACCAATGTTATCTGCGCAAAATAATCGCCTTTCAATCCGGTCCCATTTCCGGCTTCGGGCAAAGTCGATTTATAAATGACTGGACTCCAAGGTCTTGGCCCTCCAGGCAGAATAGCTCTCACTCTATAACTATGTCCTGTATTCGGCTCCAATGGATTGTGGGTAAAGACGGTTTCCGTTTCACTTGCAATGACTGTATTATCCGCTTCGATCTCGTAGTTCAAGGCCCCGGGAACTCCATCCCAAGACAAGGTTATGCTTCTCGCCGTACTGGTTGCCTTTAGGTTCGTTGGTATTTCAGACTGAACTGTGAGGCTGATGAGGCTTGTCCAATCGCCTGCTCCCTGTTCATTAATAGCGCGCACCCTATATGAATGCGTAGTACCGGACATTAAATCGGCATGCTCGTATTTCGTGGCTGTCCCAAGATCGATGATATTTCCATCCACCTCAAGTTCGTATCCTAGAGCACCGGGTACAGGATCCCACGTTACGTTTACCGTCCGATCGACTGCATTCGCTTGAAAATTCGCAGGAACGCCTCCTAATGTTGTTGCGTTCAGTACAGAACTCCAATCTCCCGTAATCTCAGGCACTTTCGCCCGCACGCGATAGGTATGGGCTGAATCGGCGGCAAGCGGCTGGTGCACATAAGTTAATCCCGATGCGATATCGACAATCTGTCCGTCTGCCTCGACGTCATATCCTGACGCTCCTGGAACTGCATCCCATGCTATCGTAATGGAGCTGCTGTTAGATGAATACTGTACATTCGTTGGAACTCCAGGAATAAAGGGTGGATACAACTGACTCTTTGGAATAACCTCTTTAGTCTGACTCGCGCTGGACCATAGCAGCGTGATTTTGGCGGCTCCCTGGTTATCTTTGTATTCCAGCTTAATGTCATATAATTGTCCGGCGGTAAAAGAAATTGCAGCACTGTCTTTTACCATCCCATGACCGTCCCAATTATCGATCAGCAATTGTTGGCCCACCCACATACGAACCCCACCATGTGCTTCTGTATATAAGGTGTACTTTTCCGAATATTTCGGTTGTATTTTTCCGCTCCATCGTATAGTAAAAGCGCCCTTGTCCAAAACCGGATCAGGAGAATGTCCTCCCCAATTGAAGTTCACTTGGTCATCCAGTCGTACAATCTTTCGATCGGAGAAATCGTCGCCGTTAAAATATTCTGCCCTAAGCCCGCTACCCTGTCCGGGTGTGGGAACCATTGGGGGTATAATAACCGTTAAAAATATTGACCAATCGCTATTTTTAGCGCGTACCCTGTATGAATGCGTAGTATTCGGCTTCAATTCGGCATGCTCGTATTTCGTGTCTGTCCCAAGATCGATGATACTTCCATCCGCCTCAAGCTCGTATCCTAGCGCGCCGAGTACAGGATCCCACGTTACGTTTACCGTCCGATCGACTGCATTCGCCTGAAAATTGGCAGGGACATTGCCTCGTGTTGTTGCGTTCACAATAGAGCTCCAATCTCCCGTCATTTCAGGAACTTTCGCCCGCACGCGATAGGAATGTGTTGATTTAGCAGCAAGAGGTTGATGCACATAGGTTAATCCCGATGCGTTATCAACAATCTGTCCGTCCACCTCGATGTCGTATCCTGTCGCCCCCTGAACTGCGTCCCATGTTATCGCAATGGAGCTGCTATCGGATGAGTACTGCACATTCGTTGGAACCCCAGGAACAATGGGTGGATACAGCTGGCTCTTTGGAATAACTTCTTTTGGCTGACTCGCGCTGGACCATAGCAGCGTGATTTTGGCGGCTCCCTGGTCATCTTTATATTCCAGCTTGATGTCGTATAATTGTCCGGCAGTAAAAGAAATTGCAGCACTGTCTTTTACCATCCCATGACCGTCCCAATTATCGATCAGCAATTGTTGGCCCACCCACATACGAACCCCACCATGTGCTTCTGTATATAAGGTGTACTTTTCCGAATATTTCGGTTGTATTTTCCCGCTCCATCGTATAGTAAAAGCGCCCTTGTCCAAGGCCGGATCAGGAGAATGTCCTCCCCAATTGAAGTCCACTTGGTCATCCAGTCGTATAATCTTTCGATCGGAGAAATTGTCACTGTTAAAATATTCTGCTCTAAGCCCCTTGCCCTGCTGGGATGTAAGTCCCAATGGCACAACTGCTGACGTCGTGACATACAGAGGAGCGCTTTTAGCAGATGTATTGCCCGATTGGTCCGCCGCCAAAACCTCATATTTGTATGCAGTTCCCGAAGTTAGCCCCGAGTCGACGTAGTATACATTTCCCGTTTGGTAAACATTGCTTCCTACTGTAGCGATCTGCAGATTGTTACGGTATACCGCGTAAGTCACAACACCGTGATTATCTGCAGCGGTATTCCAATTTAATGTAATTGAGCTGCTAGTAACTTGTGACGCATGTAAATTTTGCGGAACGGAAGGAGGAATCGTATCCCCTGATCCATTTGCGTGAACATAGTTCTGTTCTCCCAAACTTGGCAGTGCTAATGGCACTATAAGTTGGAGTAACAGAAGCAATGACAAACAAGCAGAGATATTGCATAACCACTTTACTTTTTTTAATAATAACAACTGTTATCTTCTCCTTTTTCTAAAAATAAACAGCAAAAAACAAGCCAATCCTGGCAACCCGGCTACCGTACTCCTGAACTTAGAGTTTAGGCCCGTGGCTTTGCGTCCCTCCCTTTCGGCGAGGTTTGCCTTTTTTCAGTTCACTTGTTTCCTAGGAAAAAACCTAAATCTTGGGTATTCAGTCCTAATTGTTTCGACAAATCAAAACAATATCCTTCTTTATTTGGCAAAATTATTTATTTTTATAGTTAGATTATACAGGGGGATGAAGTAAATTTTGATTTATTTTACATAATTCAGGTTATATTATTAACGATTGGTGTGATCAACCAACAACTTTTCAGCGAACGACTGCTTGATCTGGATAAATTTTATGGTAATCTCCTTTCAATCTCTGGACTCTGGGTTATTACCGGTTTTCATACTGAAAAGGTGCCACGTAGAACGCCGCGGCGGTGAATGCCCTGTCGATTCGATCACCGATGTGCTATCTCTATCCGATGCCGTTAGATGAATGCTGGGTACTGCGATTAATTTGGACGAGGAACAAAAAGAATCGCTGCGGTCTGCCGAACGGTTATACATGTTGCCAATTCCTCTTGGCTTACTCGTAACGTTACGGTTAGAGGCAACGATTTGTTTGTCTTTCGGGCAGACAACGTGTGCAAATCGATTTATTTGCGGGGAACGCCCAACGATATGGCTGTCGGTACATACGGATATTTATCAGGAGATGGATGAAGAGCGTATTACCGAACGGAACGACCCTACGTTCAACCCAAGGCATACTCGGTGCGGATGATCGGGCAGGCATTGCCATCATTCTGGAGTTGGCGAACAAAATTCACTAGGAGTAGATAGAAAACCAATGAGTGGCCTAAGGCATGTCATAAGGAAGTACCGATAATTTTCAAATAACCTTGCACATAAAGCAAGAAACCGCCATGTCCTTTTCTTAAAGGAGTGTAGCGGTTACTGCATTTAAGCCTCTATTTTTAGTGATGAAAGAAGCTCTTTTAAAGTGTCACTGGCATATGCAAGTGAGGTTTCATTGAGCTTTCTATTTTTTGCTGCCAGCATTCGCTGTCTTCTTCGACACCGATAAATACGTGACGCCTCATGCTGGCTATCGCCAAAGCAAATCTGCCTATCATGTCCCCGTGTTGCTGAATCGTACCGCATACAGACGCTTTGCTCTGTAATGTTTCGTTCAGCAAGCCCCACTTAGTCAGAACTTGGCTGACTCGTTTACACCGATCCACATACCGAGCACATCTTTGTTACCCTCCAGATCAATTCCGATGACCATGTAGGTTGCTTTATTTACAATGATCACATTCTGTTTGACCTTGAAATGAACGTCCAGAAAGACAACATACATGTTTTGCAGTGGATGATTCTGCCATTCCTTGATGAGAGAAACAATCTTGTTCGTTACATTGGAGTTCATTGTCGGAGATAACTCAATACCGGTGATGGTGGGCTGATGCTTCATCACGATGACAGGTTCAAACTCGCGCAGTTACGGTCTCTTGGAACCTGATTTTACGAAGATCGATATTTCAAAAACCTACTTTCTAATACCTTACGATAGACTCCAGTATCATGTATTTTTTGACGAAATTTCGAGTATTATTGTTACTTCCAAGTCTAATAAGGCTTTATTATAATCGTCTGTATTCCATCCTCTTCCCCAGTCATCCTCCCCATAGTCAAAATAAAAGAGCTTTAACTGTCAATGCAGTCGCAAGCAAATGGCTCGTTTATAATCTAGCGATAGAGTCTGTGTGTGTGTGGACTAGGTGGCTTTACGAGTTGACAATTAAAGTTATACTGACCTAAATGTTCGAAATTGTGATTAAATACTTCAAAACCACCACTTTCAACATCAAATGACAAATAACTCTCTTTTCCTATCGTTTTCTTGTAAACAGTTCTTAATTTATCCTTAGTGGAATTTTTCTTTGACAAATAATTATCTTTTTCATAACAATTATACTCAGCAACAAGGGCACCAAGCTGTTGAAATAAAGCAATTGATCCATTGCTATCCAATTTATCAGTTTCAATCTTTTTCTTGACATAGTCATTATATTTTGAGCATAAAAATTTCCTTGGGAAAATGTCCTCTACATCCAATTTATCATTTAAACATGTACTCAAGATATTGGATAACTCTATAGTTGCTAGTGTTGAAGCATCTATTTCGAAGTTGTCCTCTTCAGAAAAATGTATTGGTCTAGGAATATTAAAGTTTTCTTCACCAATGAATAATAACGGTTTTTTATTTTTTGAAAAGTTTATGTAGCTTAAAAATGCTTCTGTCATGTCTCCGTCTGGCAGTTTAAAATCGGTTACTTTTGTTGCAGGAGGAATTCCATCTAAATCTACAACATAATCTCGTATCATCATTTTTTGGATAACACTATAAATATTAACTGTTACAAGATTGTTGAGTGTTAAATTATGTTGGTAATTCGGAATATCCATTTTATATCCTTCATAAGGTGCTCGTCTGTAGTATTCGAATTTTAGCTTAGTAAATTGAAAAAGTATTCTTATTAAATCCTCAAGCTTTTTGTAGTGCTCTAATTCTTTTTGAGAGTCTTCCTTTTCTGCCTTCAATAAACAGGGAGATAGTATCGCGATTTCCATCTCATTGTCTCCCTTTGGTGATATTATTAAATCCAGCCTGTACTATATGACTAGTCTCAGCTGCAAATTGACTGAAAAATTCTTTAGGACATTCTGATATTCCAGCAACCTTATCAATTCTCACCTCTTCAACAAAGGAACCATTAACAGAATTATTCACAAAATATATAGCTATATCGTCGATTATAGATTCTCCTTCAATCTCTAATGCACGCCTTACTAAACGGTTAATTATGTGATCGCTATGTGTTTCAATGATCACTTTGTGGTTTGTTTGTGATAATGAAATCAAAAAATCCGCCATTCTCATTTGCATTCTAGGATGTAGATGTATTTCTGGTTGTTCTAATAAAAAAGTTTGTTCATATTCAAGTGAGATTCCTTGAACTATTATGGGAAGTACTTGACTTACACCAAATCCTACATCTGCAATATTTATTTCTTTTATGTTAAGTTGTAATACATTTTGTTGGCTGATTATATCTAAATTGCCTAATTCGAAATAGGACATCCACGCTTTGACTAACTCCATTAATTCATAAGTTTGTCCTTTAGCCTTAAGGTTGAAATCATCCTCATGTAACGGTGGGAATAAGTCAGCACTAATTTTCCTTGTTTGATTCTTTGCAAGTAAGAATGGAGTGTCAGCTCCAGTATTACTAACATTTACTGTATTTTTATTAATGGTATATTGTCTTTCTGGATTATCTCTAAGTGGACCCAGGTACTTAAAACCATTGTACTGATTTGCTACAATCCTACAAATTGCGTAAACATTCGTCAAGAAATCACTTAATTGTAACCCTTTAGCCTTTGCGTAGTATAAATTATTCAAACGCATACCACTGAAATAACAAGAGCAACCTTCTAAGACTAGAGTTAATTTTTCCCCACTTAATGCAGGGAAATTTTTGAGATAAAGATCATAACTACCTTTCCCACCCTTGTGATAATCAAGAGTTATTTCAAACTTATGATTTTCCAAGGCTTCTTTTTTTACTGAAAAGGGTGTAATAACGATCGAGTAATTTTCTAAAAAATTTGTGTCCCACACATCAGATACAATGCCTTTTTTTACTTTGCAATCCACCTCGATAAGGAAATATGAGACTTGCTGAACGGATAATCCTGTGATTTTCCCCAATTCTTTACCAGTTGCTACATCTTGCTTTGAATTAGATTTATATTTATTTCCAATATAATTTATAATAAATTTATTATATATATTAAAAGTCTCGCCCTTCCCTTTATACAATACGTCTTTCATAGTACCGTTAATAGAATAAAGACCATTCAGTGTAACTTCATTTGTTGCAGATGAGTTTTCATAACTTTGTTTTAAAAGAAGAAGACTTTTTAGTATGGATGTTTTCCCCGCACTATTGACCCCGCACAAAATAGTTAAGGGTTTAACCTTTAAATTCTTTAGTTCATCAAAAGCTTTAAATTTCCTTAATGATAACTCTTCTAACATATGTTTATCCCTTTCTTTTTATTGATTTTCCCAAAATCCTGTTCTAGAAGAACAAATCACTCAATTTCATGGTTTCCATTGGGTAATAAGTTATTCCATAAGATTTCTCCAAGTCCTTCAAGGGGAACTCATTATCTATAATACAAGGGTAAATTAGGGCTTGCTGAACGAAACATTACAGAGCAAAGCGTCTGTAGGCGGTACGGTTCAGCAACACATTGAGAATGAAGACGAAAAGAAGCCGCAAGCGGCGTTCCAAGTTCATCACGAGGAACTGCAGGGCGATGACGGCCCCACTCGTTTGCTCGAGCGCCCGGATTCGATTCAGTCCATATTTTCGTTTTCCTTCGCCAAACTTGCCCTCGATCGCATTGCGTTCGCCTGCATCCAGCTTGGCGATTCGTTTCATCTCTGCCGTGTCTGCTTGTTTTGAAGGTCGTTCGAGTGGAGGTCCGCTGAGCCGAATTCCACGCTCCTTGCAGTACGCGCGATTCTCACGGTTTCGGTAGATTTGATCGGCCATCACTTCCTTCGGGTACACACCGAACCGGGCTTTGTACTTCCCTACCGATTCGATCAAGGTGATGCCCTCGTTGAAGTTGTCCCATTGCCGGCGCTCTAGGAAGGCGAATCCCTGTACCATGCTGACGGACACTTTCGCTCCGAATTCGACTTTCGCTTTTGCTTTCCCGCGAACGATCGGCCGAATATGCGGTTGATGAATGCTGACGATGCGATCCTCCACATGATGGACTAGTTTCACATACATCAATTGCTGTTGGCGATACAACTCTTGAATGACAAGCAACTGCTTGTATTGCCGTCTGCTGATCCTCGTGAGCGGTGTGATCGCCGCCAGTTCTTCAATGATGCGAAGGTCTCGCTTGATGAAGGCGAGTTGCTTGCCGATTCCCCGGCGCAGCGCCCGATAGCCGATTCGGCGCTGCTTAGCGAGAACCAGAGCAAAATTTTCCGTCGGCTCACTTGAGTTCTTCCTTAATTTTATTAATAAGATTTTCCGAAGTCTTCTTGTCGGCTGATTTCTGAATAATGACAAATATCTTTTCAAGCGTTTCTGATAGAAGTTTGCGTTCACTTCTGCTGGCTTTCGGAAACATTGTGTCGACCAGAAACTTTCTCTTAGATTTGTTTGTTAACGGTTCGCTTTCCGCGCTAGAACGATCCTCACTTCCTTTTGAAGGTTCGACGGAAGACTTGTCAGTCTTTTTGCAAATATCAATTGATCCTATTTCTTTGGCTCGTCGTTCTATAATCTGTGGCGTCAATATAGAACTTTTACTACTTCTATTACTCTTTTTCTCAAGATACTTCATTGCTTTTTCCGCTTCTTGTTCTTTTACTTTAAGTTCAAGCTCTTCGCGTTCGCGCTCCTCCGTGGTCAGAAATCTTCCTTGTGCTTCTTTCATTTCGAATTCGGAGACCTTTTCATGATAAGAATTTATTTTTTTAATGCTGCTGTTTATATCCGAACCTTCGTGATAGATATAATATAACGTATCATTAAAATACTCTTTGAGCCTGCGTTCAAAATCAATCCGAGCGGGATTTTCGTTAAAATAAGCACGTTGGGAGTTTGGAATTAGCTCTCGAGACACAGCAAAGATTTCACCAATGAAATAATTGTAGCCGCGCTTACTCGCTTCACGAGTAAATAAATCTCTCAACGTATCATCTTCGCCAATTTGAATGTTTTCTTTACGCAATCGTAGCCCGCGGCTTATTTCTTCCTCTTTAATAGCAGCTTTAAAAGTTGTCTTACCAAACCACATCCAGCCAATAAGGGAGTCATCATCGGCAAGAAAATCATAGAATTCCACACCAAAAACATCATCCGATCCATTTCCAGTCTTTAGATGCGTTTTGTACTTTTTAAAAATCTGAGCGCCATTAATCTTGATGTTATACTCGTCAATTCGAACATTTAGTTTGCTCGCATGATTATAAATATCTGAGCGATAAATGAAATTTGCGTCGTAAGGAACAGGCGCAACGAAGGAAAGATAATTCGTCAACTGTTTAAGATTATCGTCATCGTTGCCGCCAAATAACTCTTCATTTTCGTCGTTTATATCAATCAGTTCAACTCTAAAAAAATGTTCCGGATCTTTTTTATTAGCAGAGCGCGTGCTGAACTCGATCATTGCGTTGAGAACATCGATGGCTGAATGTTTTTGCACCTTTGTATTGGCTTCATTTATCATTTTGCGCATTTTAAGTGCATCGCAAGACATGATGGAGATGATATCTTCTCCAGCCCATCGCGAAGTGAACACAAGACGCTTGCAGTAAGCCAAGCCACAAAGCCTTCCGATACCTCGAAACCCTTTATCTTCCCCCATCACTTTGTCAGAATCAGCAATACTGCCGAGTGTTCTTTGGAAGTCCTCAGCTTTTATTCCCGTAGCATTATCTTCAATCACTATGCACCGCTCTTCGGGTTTTAGCCAAATATTAACAACCCCTTCACCTAAATCGGGAAATCTACTGTGGGGATTACGAGGCTGTAAAATACCGAGTTTTTCTGCTTTGTCAATTTGGTCGCAAGCATTTTGAATGTACTCACGATAGATAACCTTAGAATCCTGGTACATCCCTGTGGTTAAATTCTCAATAATGTTTGCGCCGAAAGCGTAGTCTGCCATAGTTCGTACTCCTACTTGAATTGTTTGTATATCGGTTTCGGAAATTTGATTTTCAACAGTGAGCGGAACACAGGATTTTGAATCAAGTATTCGCCCTGTGACAATCTTGTCAGCATATTTCGATACGTATCGGGAAGACTTTTGTAATCTCCTGTAGAAGTTTCAATCGAGTTTGTTCTTCCATATGCGTGAGTTGCACAGTTTCCCGTCACACGCTTATGAATTGCCGACCTAAACTGCTCAGCACCAAACAAAACAACACCCAGAGAACGTCCACGCTCTGTTACATCCAAAATCTGTCGGAGAATGGGTGAGCTTTTCGGAACATCACTTGAAGCATATTTATTAAGCTCGTCAATGAAGATAACGATGCGAGAAGGCGGGGATATTCCGCTTTCATTATCATACTCACCCAACTTCAGGTTATAGATGGTCTTTACAGCATCGCCGAAAACAAATGCTTGCTTATCTTCGGGAAGTTTAGCGATATCAATGACATGAACTTCATTTTTCTTAATATGCTTTAATTCATCGGCGAGACGACATTCACTCTGCTCTGAAATAACCCTGTTAGCAAACATATCGTCATTCTTAATAGCTTTATTAACGATGCGTTTGAATTTTCGCCAGCTTAATACAGAAATTTCACCTTTTGAACCACTTGAGCCCTTTTGCGAATTATCACTAACGGTGTCTAAAAATTCGCCCCAAGTTCTAAGACGTCCGAAATCAGCATCTCGCTCGTCAATAATTTTGCTAACTATTGCCTCCATTGTTTGGTTGGGGTCTTCCACGTTGGCAAACATCATCTCAATGCTTTCTTTGTCATCATCATATACATATTTGAATTTCTTCAACTTCCCACTTCCAATGTAACTGGCAACATCGTCACTTGACAAATAGGTGCTTTGCTTTGCTGATTTACTGTCAAAGTAGGGAATATAGTATTTTGCTTGTTTGAATGGTTTTTGTGATAATCCGAGCGTTCTATACTCTTCAGCAGTCTCATCGTCCAGGTCTTCATTTTGGCGGTCGATTGCCATTAAATCTCGACCTTTAACATTAAACAGTACAAACGCGACACTATCATCTTCATCTGACTTAGTGGCGTATGTGTCTTGGATTGATTTCATAAGAAACATGGCATAAGAGGTTTTTGCAGCCAGACCCGAGATGCCTGAAATATTGAGGTGTGCCCCCTCTGAGCCCAGTAAGAATTTTGCATTTAGTTTTACAGGCAGAGTAACTTCGTCCGCAGTTCCTTCATACATCTTCAAAGAACCACACACAAGCGGGTTTTCGATATTATCTAAGCCGAGCGCAAAAGTAATCTCCTCTGGACTTGCAAAATACACCTTTGAGTTATTGTGCACGGGGGTATAGTCGCCTTTGGTGTTATAAGACACTTTTGCAAGAGCATAGTTCATCCCAACACGAAAAGTTGGTTCGGTGATATTAACATCACCAAAATCGCTCGATATGAAGTTTGTTAGAAAGCTTGTCGCATCAGTTATATGCGAGATACTTTCAATAACCCCAAAAGTGTCCGTACCATCCTCACGCTCTACCTTAACGATGTCAAAAGCGTTGAGTTTCGTGTCTGAGTTTGTCCAGAAATAAAACTCGTCGATGGTTGTCGGACTTTTTTCAGTGGCAAGAACTCTTCCGATGAGTTTATTTTTAGTCATAATGACCCTCCTTAAAATAGATGCAGGAAACTCTCGGTGCTTAGGTACTGCGATTTAACAAATCGTTCTGTTAAGTATATGGGATAGATATGATTTGCCCAGCGAATATCCGTTCCATAGCATGTAGGATTTCGTTCATTTATTATCAGTGCGCTAAGTCTGTCAACAGTTTCTGTTTCCATCCCATTTTTAAGTTCATCCTCACGCACAAGAATCTTTTCAACCTTAAGAATTCCGTCAAATGGTGTTCTTGTTTTACTTGGGTGTCGGAGCCTCACATACCATACAGCGAAAGCAAGCGGCTCTTTATCACTTCCAAAATAAGCAACCGGCGTACGATGATATAGCGGCAATTCTGCGATAAAGCCCGGGTTAGCTTTCCCCTTATCGAAACACGCTTCTGGATTAAAAGACTTAGATAAACCAATAACCCAGTTATAATTTTGTTTGAAAGTCTGAAAGCTTTTATCGTCATCTTTGTCGGTTTGGGTCAACCGATATTCCAAAGAGCCATCTTTTACAAGGTAGTTATCCTGATTCAGCTTTCCTTCCCGAACAAGTTTCTTTACCATTTCCTTCTCTCGTTCAATCATCGCTTCTTGAATGCGAGCTGTTCCTCTGTCTTCAAACTTACGCTCATCATGCTTGATGTCATATGGAATCGGGGTAACAAACTTCCATCCACATTGCTGTATTCGTGCCAATTCATTGCTTCCATTTAGTTTGACAGACAACGACTCAAAAAAGTCTCTCTTCCCACTCGGGTCAGCAATGCTAGGGATAGAGAGAATAATTTCCCGCTCCAGTGCCTCAGGCACCATTTTTTTGTTCTCACGTCTGCAAATACCCACTCCAACTTGTCCTGCTATCGTTGGGTATATTACACTTCTATGACCAGACTGAGCATACGCCATGTCATCTACTTTATAAACATGTCGTGAGCCATCAAGAAAGTACGTCAAGACTTGTTCATCTCGCTCTGCCAAAAGCCGCGCTAAGGACTCAAGGGGCTTATAGTCAGTAGGAGGTTCGGTCTCTCCACTCTTCTTCCACACGAAAGTGCGGTCTTCCGTCTCGTTATACTCTAGAGAGGAACGCTCTGAATCCAGACTGTATTTATGTGCTTTGTAACTCTTACCGCCAGTCTCTTCAGCAAGAATATGAGTTATCTTCTTCCTTTTATTAACACTATCTACAGCCGTCATAAGAACGCCTCCTTTCAATCTATACGATAATTCCGATATGCATTAACGTATCTGTCCTATCTTTTGAGATGCCTTTTGGCGCATTTTGACTAAGCGACTCGGCATAATATAGTTATTTTCCCAGCAGTACCATGTCGTATAGCCTACATACTTCACTTCGACAACAAAATGCAAAATCCTCCATTTTAAAGATTAAAAGCTCATCGCCAACTGTAATAACAGTGGCGATGAGCCTTTAAATCCATTCCTTAATAAACGATTCGTATTTACTATATGTTTGTCTGAAAGTTGACGCGACTTTAGTATCAGCATAAATATTAACCGATTGTCCATTAATTTTTGAATTGACCCGTTGCATAAAACTTTCTACTCGGACATAATCCGCAATCTCTATCTCGTATTCTGGATGCTTCATTTTCATTTGCTCCCGCAGCATTGGAAAGAACGGAAACAGTTTTCCATTCAAATGGTGTAAATCGAAATGGTGTTCCTCTATATACAGCCTGTACTGTTCATAAACATCTGTAGAAGGCACGGGTGTAAACAACATAGGTATAACAGAGCCTACACGTTCAGATGCATAAAGGGTTGTATCATATATTTCTTCGAGATCTTCACCAGGCAATCCGAACATAACGAAAGCATTGATATTTTGCTTACGAGTATCGAATCCAACTTCCTCAAGAGCAACCAGCAAGGATTCAAAACGAGACAAGTTACTATTCCAAGAGCGATTCCATCTAGCGTTCGTTTCCTTTTTGATAGTCTCAAGCGGTAAATAAATTTTTTCAAAGCCAGCTAACCGCATTAAATAAACGATTTCCGGTACTCCCACTAAATACAACCCTAATGAGCTTTGTTTTTCGTTTTCATAAATAAGATCGGCTCGTCCATTTTCTTTCATTACTTTTCTTAAGACAACCTCATCGTCGTCCCCTACAACTAATACAATGTGATCATCTGTCTGCTCTTTAACTACCACAGCACCGTGCGTTAAGTCTTCCTCAAACTTGATAAACATTCTCTTGGTTCGTCCTTTACTCTCCTTAAAAGCTTCATAAATATCACTGGCTCTTGATGTATCTTGTTCTTCTAAATCCGTTTCAACCGATAATGTAGCTAAAATACTTTTATCAGATCGCATTTTTAAGAGATATCTTTTCCGATCACTTAGTGCAACACCAATTTCAATACCTTCCGGGGCGTAAATCTTAATGCCTTGTAAAGATTTATCTGCTAATACTGCCTTTAAAATCCGCTTAAACTCTTGCATCTTCATTAAAAGATTATCTTCATAAAAACAAAATACTCGTGTGTTTTTTCTGAATTTATCTTTTATCTCCGCGATCACATCTTCAAATGTACGTGTCCGGACTTTTGTTCCATCATTTAATATGTTGGAAGCACAATACGAGCAAATATGAGGACAACCCCTAGAAGTCGTTAGAATAGTATATGGTGGCCTCTCTTTATCATCATACAGGTCTGTAGCAAGATCTAAATTCGACGCGGCCGGTACTTCATTAAAGATTACAAGATGGCGATCCATTTGAGCATCATTGTTTAAATCAAGCTTAACTCCCTTCATCAGAAGAGGATCAATTCCCAGTTTTTTTTCCGCATGCCAAGGTGCCAGGGTGGGATATATCCCTCCCAATCGTATTTTTGCCTCTGGAAAAACTCTTAGAGCCAGCTCAATTACATCTCGTGTGCTTTCCCACCAATATGTCATGATGGAAGTAATCCAAAACTCTACGCTTTTGTATTTCTTTCTTGCGATGCTGTTCTTGTAATTCAATAACTGATCCTCCAGCTCATGTGGAGGCAAACCAAATATATATTTCCACTTCTCATTAGGCTTCAACTTATATGACAACTGTTCTTCTCGTTCCTCAGTTGAAGCCAGGACAACCACACTTTTTTTCTGCTTGCGAACTGCATCATAACTTTCGAAATCTGCCACACGTTCTGGAATCCCGCTTCCCTCACCATATGGGTTCAAACAGTCATATAGTTTTAAGTCATATCCTTCGTCTCGTAACCATGTGGCGATTTTTAGCAACCCGTGAGGCATACTCCATCTAGCCCAATATTGTGTGTCATAAATTGGCGGGTTGATGAGAATAGCCAATTTGTTTCGACTGATGGTCATACCATCATCCCCTTTTTTCCCAAACTTCTTTTTAAAGCAACTGAGCAGTAGTGATTATCAAAAAAATCAAATGACTGTCCTAATCGTTTTTCGTTCAAAAAGCTGGTATGCTGATAAAACTCCATATACTCCTCACGTGTGATTCCATTATCTACCGCGAGAGGGAAAACATGAGGAGTCAATTTGTCCAGGCCTTGCTTTTGTTTTACTTCTACATACTTCTCACTGTTTATCATAGGAGTAAAGGGCTTGGGGATTATCGACCCACACATCTCAAGCAAGTTCAAGGTGTGCCTGAACAGCCTTTCTAGTTCATCATCAGCAGTGCCAATCATAATAAAGCCCGCTAAATTCCCTGAGGATATTCGTCCAGTGTTATGTTTAACTAGTTCCAGATAGGCTTTTCGATAGCTATCTATGTTAAGCTCATTATTATCTAAATCATATTCTAGAAAAAATGAACGGTAGCCTACTTGCAGCATCTTAGTATAAATCCCCTCTGTGGCATTCCTAATTTCCAGACCACAAAGGCCGTGCAAATTAATGGACAGCTTTTCTTTCTCAAGCGCATTCAGCATTTCAAGCAGCGGCTTACAATCTTCTCTGAAAATGTTGCTTTCAAAAAAAACGAAATCTCTTATATTTTGTCTTCTTAACGATTTGATTTGTTCAATGGTATTTGCTGAATTGTCGCTCAATCTCAATCCGCCAAATAGCAGTGTTCGCCCATTGTGTAAGAACTTTGTAATTTCGCCAGAGTACACTTCAAAATCAGGACAGTACTCTGCTGTGTCAAAGTAATCGGTAATTAAATAATCCGCATTCATTCGCATCGCGTGATCAGTTTCATGTACAGGGTAAGCTCCCATAATACTCACTTGCGCTGAAGGGCAGATCGTTTTCATATATGATATAACCGGGCGAAGCGTTTCAAACCAATAAGTTGTCATGGTCGTAATAACAATATGTGTTGGTGACCAATTAGGAATGATGGACGTCAATTGTTGCGTTGCTTCCTCTAATGGCATACCATAAGTTCGTGCTTTATATGTTGTTTTAATATTTTTAGTACGAACTTCTTTTGCTTTTGCCAAGTCACGCATAGGAACTCTGCCCGACTCCGTAGGCAACATAAAGTCGAGCAGTTCTACCTTACACCCTGCCTCGTTCTTGAGCTTGGAACATAATAATAGCAAGTCAGTTGGCTGATTCCAGCGAATCCAAGCATACCGAACCTCTTGAATTGGCGGGTTGATGAGTAATACCTTATCCTTGCTTGTAATTTTTTGTAACCATGGTTGGGATGAGATACATTCCATTTAGGACACACCTTTATACTTTGCTCGTCATTAAGCTGACGTAAGTATCTAATTGATCTTGTGGTAAATTAGAAGCAATAGTGGCCAAGCAATGTTTAATAAATTGAGTGTCCCCCATTGAAGATCGAATAGGATGATCCCAATTGATATAAATCTTTCGAGTAGAGGGATTTACTTGACAAAACATCTTAACATTTTTTTTATTCCCTTGTTTTAATTCGATATTAAAATTTTGTCGGCCGATATTGATGTTTCGTTTCCATATATCGGCGTTCCTATCAAGAAACAACTCTTTGGTTTCGTAATTGACTTTATAACCGTTTTCTCCATCTTCTAGGGCTTCTACTTCATAAACAGAGAATGAAGACAATTTCCCCTCTGCTTTCGGGAGTACAGAAGGACAGAGTTTTAAGTCGCTCATATCAGTTGACTCATAAAAGGCATCTTCCACTTCTGAATTTTCAATTGCAAGATTGGCAATTACTTGACTCGCTTCTAGTATCGTATCTCGGTAAGACTGATACTTCTTCTGAAAATTTACTAAGCTCGCATTGATATCGCTTCGAGCTATAATAGCGTCTACTAGCTCCTTCATAACTCCTGTTAGTCGGTCCGGGTACTCACCGACTACTTGCTTTTTCACCAAGTTATACACTTTACTTTCTTTATAAAAACCATCTCTGCCAGGATTGATATCCTCAACTGCATCTATCCCACTAAAAATATTAATCTCACCCGAAATCTGTGTAAGTGCAACTTTCGAAGACCCAGATAATATTTGATCAAAACCAAAAAAAGTAGGTTCTCCAACGGCCACTCCCTTAACCCGGATTAATATTCCTCTTAATTCCGCTGGCAAAATAAGAGAAGATTGCCCCACTAAAAATCCTTTGGCAAACATTTTATTATTTTCATCAAAAAGCTCAATTTTTTTTACAATATCTTTATCATGTTGAAAATCGAGCTTTGTAGCAGGTTTTATGATACGTCGCTCAAGTGCTTCTTTACTTTTATCATTTTTGATAAAGATATTGATTGGAATTGACTCCTTAGCTCTATCTATTTCATCTTGAATATACTCTCCTAACTCGGAGGGTATGTTCTCATGAATCTTTGCATTAACTGGTATAATCCTGCTAAGATGCCACTCAAACTGATCAAATCCACTAAAACTCGCTACATTCCGAGCACCCTTTTTTCCATCGTCCTTAAGATCATTTCGCACAAAATCCTTTATGTTATAGAGTTTAATTTGTGTGTAAGATTGATGCTTCTTCTGACCGGTTACAGTTTCTATCGCTATTTCGCAAAAGTTATCTATTTGCTCCAGGCTCTTACTAGGTTCTAAAGAGAAAAGCTTATTGAAATTAATTTTTGCAGTAAGTTCAAAATCTGAAGCATCATAAGCATACCAAATATCACATTTACAATAAGTAACTTGTTCGAATTTAATTTTGAATCTATCAATTTGCGTTGAAAATTCGTTCCCATGCTCATCTGTTACTCTTCTTATTTTAATACAATTTAAAACAGCTTTATTCTCATGACCATTCAAAAATAGGTGCTCTACATCAATTTCTTTAGCTCCGCTCAGATCAAATTGAACTTTGTCTTCATATATTGCTTTCTTTTTTGTCTTCACTTCTATCATTTCACAGTAACGAGCAGGAGCGAGAAACCCGATCCCTTTTCCGCCAATTCTCGGTCTACCTTTTATAGCTGTAAGTTCACTTTTCCTATAGCTTTTTCCAATTCGAATATAATCTCGAATAAACTCGATTGGTCCCATACCATTACCATCATCTGTAATTGTTAAAGATTCAAAATCAGGCCCAAACTCAAGTTCGACTGCTTCTGCGTCCGCATCATATGAATTGGATATTATTTCTTTTACTGCTTTTACAAATGGTTGATACACGCCTGAAAGTTCTCGTAAAACATCCGGGCTTATTCCGCCAAATCTTAAAGCCTTAATATTATTTTGATCTATTACAACTTGCTCCATATATTATTCCTCCAATGTACCAATCACTAAACTTCCATAATCCTTGTTCTCTAACTCAAATATCAACAATTTTTCTTTGCTTATTTGTGATATATATGGAATAGATTCGCTAGGATACGAGATTGTTTTAACTGTTTTTGTGCCTCTATTTGTTATCTTGAACGCATTATTTTCATCAATCCACGCTACAATTGTTTCATTCAACACGCCATCTGCAATTGTAGTGTTCTCGAATGAGCGCGAATTGAACACTTCAAAATTACCGAATATACGTCGGGTTGTCAGCCGCGTTTGCTGTAAACAGATTTCTTCGATTTTTTCCCCAGTTATTTTGTTCAAATTAACCAGTTCATTCAGCGGTGTGAAGAAAATCAGTTGCTCTCCGAATGTCCCTTGAAAGTAGTTTCCGAAGTACCCTGGATGTTCCCACAATGTAATTCCGTTCGAATCCACACAAGCTAAGCCATCATTTTTTTGAACCAACGACAGATCCTCATCAACAGGCCAACGATAATGTGCCAATTGCCCTTGTATTGAAAGGCGACCATCATTCAAATCAATTTTCTTGTTCCCTATGGTACACCAGTTACCTGTAAACTCATTAATTATTGGCAGCCTGTATTTTTCAACTAAAACAGCCTCATCTATCTCCCAACGAAAACTCATATAACTAACGTCGAACGCCCCAATGCCGTCAATTTTCAAGTGAGATCGAGCGTCAGAAATACGCGCTAGAAATACAATATTATTTCTCGAACCAAGAATGCAGTTATATATGGTTTGAACAGTTTTTGTCTCACCATTATCAATTTCTATCTTCACGATTGTACGACGATTCGTATTTTCGTTTCGATGACAAAACACTACATGTTGCTGCAGCAAGATAGCCCATTTGGTTACATCCCAGTACTTTGGGAACATCCCTCTCCAAATTCGTTTAAACTTCATTAAGTGGCCTCAACTTTGGAGAATATGATTTCATCTAGTTTATTTTTGACTACGTCGGCACCTTTGCGCCCGGAGATCCCGTTAAACTCTCCATTACTCATCCAATTGATGTGGCTAGCGCGTGATAGCAAGTTTTTTAATTTAACTAGATCAAGTTCCTTAGTTTTACGGTTAAGACATTCTACAACTAAGAAGCCACCTAGTTTGCTTAGTGCAAGGGTACCCATCGTTTTTTTGATTAGCGAATTTTTAGTTACTTGCCAAGCATCTGGCCATACCTCAGATACAATTTTCCAATACCCTGTAGCAATCTCATACTTTTGGTTAAAACTCAGAGCTTTAATTTCACCTGATTGAAATAACTCAATTAAGGAACCCCTTAAGGAATCTAAACTTACTGCTCTTTTAGCCCCACGGACACCGTTAAGATTCACTTTCTGATACCACGGACTACCAATTTCCGATTCCAACTTAACAACTAGTTGTGAGAGTTCATCATTTTTACGATCATTAAACCAGACATGGCTCATATTGACTTTCTTTTGTTCTCTATTAATTGTGATGAACAATTCCTGTTCTGCATCTAGGTCGAGATTTTGGAATAGCATGAATGGAATAGGTAAGTTCGTATACTGGCTATCCATCAGACCAAGAACCCGGTGTTGTCCGTCTATAATGGAAAGGCACGACTTCACAGGCAACTGAAGCCTTCCATACCCAGAATCGTTATGTGGAATGAAAGAACAGTCATCTCGTGCATTCAATAAAATAGGTGTAACAAATCCTGTTGGCTTTTCACTAACATATTTTGCAAAGGCCCTCGCTCGTTTCATATCTGCGGGACGTTGGTACCCAATTCTACCTTCTTGTGGTGGGAAATGGTCAGAAAATGTGAGTTGTCGCGCCTGCTCTTTGCTTAAATAACCTATAAATATGGTTTGATTTTTTTGAACATTTTTAACGACTTCAATAAGAACCTCTTTCATCCGATTCTCTCACGTCTTTCACTGTTAAATAGTATTGTAACGAATAAAACCGTAACATATGTAACTGCGACATTAGTAACAGCAAAAAAATATCGTAACAATGTGTCGATCTTACCGTCTCATTCAAAGTCAAATTAAAACCTCGAAAGAAACTCCCCTCCGAGGTTCACCGATATTTTAAGGCAAGTTAATTTTACAATCTTGTCTACTCTTGTGCAAGCTATTTGTTGCTGCACGTCATAGTCGCTAGTATCCGTCTGTTTAGAGGTTTATCTGAAATTTCAATTTTTCAACTACGACAGCTTCGCTGCCCAGTTCACTCTCGGGCAAATACTGTTGAACCAAATTCAAACTGCTCCGGCGTTAAGCCGCCATTCGCTTATTTACCTAGTATTGCGAGCTCATCAGTAAACTCTGCGGACAGCATTTTTTCCACCAATCCATCCGCTCGTCTGTAGAATGGAATGGCTCTTCTTGTTGCTCCGCAGTTCTGCTTCAGTAATATGCAAAATGTGCTCATAGCTTGTCGTCGGCTCTTCGCTCGAGCTTCCGTCCTCATACTGAATCGTAATGGCTTCCGTATGTTCACTCGTTTCAACATGAGGTCCAACTGATTCATTTCCCAGAATACCCCATGAATGATACCGATTCTTGTAACGTCTAATGTAGCTACATCGACTCCGTCCTCTGTATCCATGATTGTCTTCACAGCAAAACGGCTATAATATCCTCCAAATTATCGATTCTCGCGTTGTCTCGATTATCAGTATAAGTGGATCCCCACCAGTCTACGTTTCCAGCAGACAGCTGCACTTCTTACAGCTCGCATCAAATTCATCGGCCATCTTCTGAACAATTCGAGAAAGCTGCTTAACATCAGCATCCGTATTTTCACCGGGTACGAAAATACTAAAATGGCAAGGAACTGACGACGGCTCTTAGAACCATTTTAATGATACGAAGGTTCAGTCTTGCGGCAGCTTGCGCTTTTGAAAAGTGCGGCGAGTTCACATTCCCATCCCACCTGTACTACTCCCCAAACCCGCTCCACCACTGGATCTCAGCCTTCTGTACCATTGTCCACTTCTAAATAAGTTTGCCACTCCCTCTCCTTCCCCATCGAACGCCGCAACCCCAATCCCCACAAGGCTTTCCAGCCTTTTCTCCTCTCATTACTCAATCCGTAGATGCAAAATAAGTTTGCCGCAGAAACCGGAGATCAACAGAGTAAAAGCCATTAAAATCATCAGAAACAGCCAAAAAAATGCAAAACAAGTCGGTTGGGAAATGCTTGAGAAAACATTTGGAGAGATAAAAAAAGGAAAAAGCTTAAGTGTAGCAAGGGTTTTGGATTGGGATAAGCTTGGACATGACCTTATCGGGACGAGACATATGAGGCTAAATCAAGGTTTATCTTTGCCGCGGCGAATGGTTTGGATTATCTGCCTGGGAGATCGCTTGAGAAAAGAGAAAAGCCGAGCCAAAAATCAGGGCAAATGCCTAATTCCGGTCGGCTCAGCGGTAAACTTATTTTGCTTAGTGGCAGACTAATTTTGTTTTCTACAACCATCCCACACTAACAAAGCCACCGCTTCTACATGAACCGTATGCGGAAACATATCCACCGGCTGCACCTCGACGGTGCGATACCCGCCGTCCTCGAGGACGCGCAGATCCCGCGCCAGTGTCGCCGGGTTGCACGACACGTACACCACACGATCCGGTCGCATCGCGAGGATCGTCTCGAGCAGCGCCGCGTCACAGCCCTTCCGCGGCGGGTCGACGACGATGACGTCAGGGGCGATGCCCTGACGCTTCCACGCGGGGATGACCTCCTCCGCCGCGCCGACCTCGAACTGAACGTTATGCATCCCGTTCAGCAGCGCATTGCGCCGAGCATCGTCTATCGCTTCGCGGACGATCTCGACGCCGTACACCTCGCGTGCGCGCTGCGCGAGGAACAAAGAGATCGTGCCGATGCCGCAGTAGGCATCGATCACGGTTTCTTCGCCGCGCAGCGAGGCGTAGTCAAGCGCTTTGCGGTACAGCACCTCGGTCTGTACCGGGTTCACTTGATAGAACGAGCGCGCCGAGATGGCGAAGCGGATGTCTCCGATCGTATCGTAGATCACGTCGCTGCCCCAGAGCACCCGCGTCTCGTCGCCGAAGATCACATTCGTCCGCTCGCGGTTGATGTTCTGGCAGATGCTGCGCACATCAGGGATCGCTTCCCGAATGAGCCCGACAAGCTCGTCCGCGCGGGAAATGTTCGTGCCGTTGGTCACAAGCACGACCATAATCTCGCCCGTGTTGAACCCGTAGCGCGCGATAACGTGGCGCAGCAGCCCTTTGCCGCTCGCTTCGTCGTACGGTCGGATGCCCAGCTCCCGGGCGATGCGCTTCACGGCAGCAACAACAGTGTCGTTGTGCTCGTGCTGGATGAGGCACGCCTCCATATCGATGATGCGGTGGCTGCCCTGCGCATAAAAGCCGCCGATCAGGCCGCCCTCTTCCGAGCCGAGGCCGATCGGCACCTGCGCCTTGTTGCGGTAACGCCACGGGTCGCTCATGCCGAGCGTCGGATGGACGACGATGCTCCCGTCAGACTCGTCGCCAACCACCGCTCCCGCTTCCGTCCGCGAAGCCAACGCAGCCGCCTTGCTTCCATGCTCCTCCGCCTGCCCGACCGCTCCCGCAACCCGCAGCTTCCCGATCCGCTCCAGGCTGTCCATGACCAGCTGCCGCTTCCAGCGCAGCTGCGCGTCGTAGCTCATGTGCTGCAGCTGGCAGCCGCCGCACTGCTTGTAGATCGGACACGGCGCGTTCACGCGGTCCGGGCTTGGCTCCACCACTTCGAGCAGCTTCGCGTAGCCGTACTGCTTCTTCAGCTTGAGCACCTTCGCCCGCACCCGCTCGCCCGGCAGGGCGCCCTGAATAAAAAGGGTAAAGCCGTTCACACGGCCTACCCCTTCTCCGTCATGTCCGATGCCGATGACATCGGCGATATATTCTTCGTTCTTCGCGACGGGCAGTCCGCTGAGATCGGCCGTTGCCGTACCCGCGGCGGCTTGTCCAGCCCGCCCGCCGAAGCCTCGCTTATTGCTCTTCCTGCTCATGTTCGTCCACTCCAGCTTTGTTTTTCCAAGGCAGCTTCATCAGATGCAAGTTCAGCGGCGGCGCCTTGTAGGTCGATTGCCCGGTCTCATCCACGAAAATATGCAGGTGCTGCGGCAAGTTCGTGAACACGCAGGGAAGCGTGCCGCCGAACTCACCGTCCAGGTTGATCTGCACGTAGTCCGGGGACGTCACCTGGATTTGCCGCGTCTGCAAATAGATGACGTTCGGGTCGGCCAAGTGCTCGCCGCGCAGCGCCAGCGTCACCACGCGGATAAATTCCGCGAGATTGCACTTGCGCAGAATGAGCACGTCGAACAGGCCGTCGCTGAGCGACGCGTCCGGGGCCAGCCGCTCGAAGCCGCCGACGGAGTTGCTGTTCGAGATGAGGAACAGCATCACTTCCTCATGCAGCTCGATTTCTGCCGTCTGAATGTACAGCTCGATCGGGCGCAGGCGGGGCAGCTTCTCGATCCCTTTCATATAATAAGCCAGTTGGCCGATCATCGTCTTGAGCTTGCTCGGCACCTCATACGTCAGCTCCGTCATTGAGCCGCCGCCAGCGATGTTGATGAAATACCGCTGGTTCACTTTTCCTAGATCGATCGCCCGCGTATGCTGCGCGAGAATGACGTCGACGGCGGCGTCCCAGCTGCGCGGAATACTCAGCGCCCGAGCGAAGTCGTTCGTCGTCCCGAGCGGCAAGATGCCGAGCTGCGGACGGTACTCCTTCTCCGCCATGCCGTTGATGACCTCGTACAGCGTGCCGTCGCCGCCGGCCGCGATAATGACGTCGAAGCCGCGCTCCACCGCGTCGGCCGCAGCCAGCGTGGCGTCGCCCTCGCCCGTCGTCGCGTGCGTGCTTGTCTCCAAACCGCCGCGCTCCAGCCGCTGCAATATTTCCGGCAGCCTTTTCTTCGCTTCTTCCCTCCCGGAGGAAGGATTATATATTAATCTGGCCCTTCTGGTCCTAGCCGTCATTCTTTCACTCACCCGTTCGCCTGTGTTTATTCCGTATGATCCTGTGCTTCAGCTCCGTGCAAGTCAATATGTCTGAAGCTTGCCTGCATGTAATTCTTGTATGGTAAAGGCTTCCCGCCGCAGCTCAGCCTCGCTCTGCGTCATATGCCGTATCCGCGCTTGCCGCGGGAAGATAAGGTCTGATTTGTTGTTCGATCCACCGGGAAATGTACGGATGGGGCAGCAGCGCTTCCCCGCCGTAGCGGTAAGCGAATCCGGTAAGTCGTGCCGGGATGACCTGCCTTGTAAAATAGCCTTCGCTCAAGAAGAGCGGTGCGACAATGACCGTGTGGTCCGGCTTGCGAACCTTCCAATATTTCATCTTGCGGGGCAGTTGATCCGGCAGCAGCATGGCCGAATCTGCCTCAGCGAAGCCGCCGAGCTCCCGCACTCGAGCCGCAAGGCGTTCCAGCCCTCGCCGCCAGAGCAGATGAAATCCCTTCTCGATGCTTCCATGGCCGACGAGCATTACGATTTCACGTGAAGGCTGCACCGACAAGCGGCGCAGCTTGCCGTACACGATCTCGGCAATCACCGGATCGTCGTCAATCGGCGAGGTCCAGTGGATGCGCGCACGCACCGCGAACGGCTCCATATCCGTCGGCAGCAGCGGCTGCCGCTTGACGCCGAACGCGTAGCTGATTTCATCGATATGCGTGCTCCCCGACGATACGAATAAGGGGACCACGATCAGATCCGTCACGCCGAGCGCTTCAAGCTGCGTAATGCCGTCCTGAATGAGACGCCCTTCCACAATTTCCAGATATGCCGAGCAGATCGGGACCGTTTCGGGCAGCCGGACGGCCGCTACCGCTTCGTCGACCAAGCGCACCCAGTCGGCGCTCCGCGATCCGTGGCTTATGACTAATATGCCGTATTTTACCACCGCCTATCCCTCCCGCCCCAAGCATCCAGTCCACAGTGGCGATGACAAAAAGACGCTGCGGCACTCCAACGAACATTGAAACCGTATACTCATCATAACATGAAAAATCCCGCTCAGCCAAAAAAAGCCAAGAAGGATTTTGATCGCATATTTTGCCCGTTCAGCGCCCGATCCAGCTTGCGGTTAGCGGCCGAGCCGCTCCAGCGTCATTTTATAACCGTCGTTGCCGTAGTTCAGGCAGCGCTTCACCCGCGAAATGGTTGCCGTGCTGGCGCCGGTCTCGGCTTCGATCTGGTTGTACGTGTTGCCCTTGCGCAGCATGCGAGCCACTTCGAGCCGCTGGGACAGCGACTGGATTTCGTTCACCGTGCACAAGTCGTCAAAAAACACGTAGCACTCCTCAATATCCTTGAGCGTCAAGATCGCCTCGAACAGCTGATCGATTGCTTTATCGTTAAGTTTCTTCAATTGCATAGGAATATTCAACCCCTTGATGGTCTACTAATCAAATACTCAACATGTATAGTTCGACGTCAGGGAGCGAAATCCTCCCTTTAGATTTGCAAAACGTTACTATTTTTATGCGGTAAAGAAGTAAAATGTCGGGCAAATCCGGCAAACCCGTGACAGGAGTCCAATCCGTACGCCTGCCTATGTCATACAGTATACTAGGTAAATGACTGTAGATGAAAGCCCGGAACGTGCACGGACGGCGACCATGCGGCAAAAGTAAAGCTTCCGGTGGAACGCTTTCGGAAATCATGCGTTTGCCTTGCAGTGACATTGTCCTGCCATGCATGCGGCGCTGACGACGGCATGTTCAAGGGATGGATGGGTAGAAATCTGAACAAAGGATCGTGAGATGATGAACCACAACAAGCAAGTGATCGGCAATCAGGGGACGGGAGCCAGACCGCGGCCGCATCAGGCCAGGACGCATGCTTACCCGCATTACCGCAGCTACGCAAGTCCCCCGTATGCGCAATCCAGCGCCCTCAACGGGTACCCCGGCCTTGGCGAAAGCCAGCTCCCTTCGCAGCTCGGGAGCCAACTGCCGGCAGCCTTGCCCACGCAGTCTTCCTTTGCGGCGCCGGCGAGCGGCGGCGGAGGAGGCGGCGCTTTAAGCGGACTCTCCTCCCTGTTCGGAGGAGGATCGGCAGCAGGTGGAGCCGCGGGAGGCGGCTTTAACCTCGGTCAGCTGAAAACGGTGGTCGACCGCCTTGGCGGCGTCGAAGGCATCGTCGAGACCTTCGGCAAAATGCAAAAAATGGTCGCAGGCGTGCAGCAGATGGCGCCGATGATCAAGCTGCTGCTCGGCTCCTTCGGCAAAGGGAAAAAAGCCCAGGAAACCGACGATGACGGCGACGGCCTCGCGCCGGTCGGCCGAAGAAGACGCAAACGCAAGCGCACGGCAGCCGCGCGCCGCAGGAAGCGGCGCCGTTAATCCCCGGCGGCCTCGCGCCGTTTGTGAAGCTGTGCTGCCGGACCGGTTCCCGCACAAGGCAATGCCTTGCGGTGACCGGTCTTTTTTTGCCACAGTGCCGGACAAGCCGCCATACTATGACGCGCACCCGCTAGCCATCCCGGATTCAAGCGACGCTCAGCGCTACATCCATTAGCGGCACTACCTGCGACATGCAGCCCTTTATCACCCGTTCCCAAGTGCTCCCCACGCCATCTGGCATAGACCAACCGCTCGATACAGGCATCTTGAGCCGCACAGCTTATCTCATTCTTTTTCCGTTCCTATAGGTATGACTGGCGGGCACCTCACCAAGCATTTACCACATAAAAAGTAAAGGACGCGAAGCATTCATGCCGTTAACCGCTTCTTTCATAAAAGATGCAGGGCAATTCCGCAACGTGCCCAACGCGCGCCCTCTCCCGCTCGATCCGTCTCCTCTGCAGTCCTCCGCGCAAATAAGCGCCCTACCCCACAGAACGTGGCGGTAAGGCGCTTGTTGTATGCACTATGCTTGCTCCACGGCTCTCATCCAATCGAGCCGAGGCTTATCCTTGATATGGCTGCGTTCGCGAGTCATTAAGCCTGAACGGCAGACCCTTTGATCGGCTCCAGCGGCTTATGGTTGCCGTATTTCGGGTAATCCCGGGTAGTTGGAGCAGCCCACTGCACACCGTTGCGGATAATGCGGCGTACATTTTCGTTGTAATACGTCGGGTACGTTTCGTGGCCAGGACGGAAGTAGAAGATTTTGCCGCTGCCGCGATAGAACGTGCAGCCGCTGCGGAACACTTCCCCGCCTTCGAACCAGCTGACCAGAACCAGCTCATCCGGCGCCGGAATATCGAAGTGCTCGCCGTACATTTCTTCCGCTTCCAGCTCGAAGTACTCGCCGATGCCTTCGACGATCGGATGTCCCGGCGATACGACCCACAGGCGCTCCTTCTCGTTCGCTTCGCGCCATTTGAGATCGCAGCTCGTGCCCATCAGCTTCTTGAACACTTTGGAGAAGTGGCCGGAGTGCAGCACGATCAGGCCCATGCCCTGCATCACGCGCTTGTGCACGCGTTCGACGATCTCGTCCTCCACCGCTTTGTGCGCCTTATGGCCCCACCAGATCAGGACGTCGGTGTTGTTCAGCTTCTCCTCGGTCAGCCCGTGCTCCGGCTCATCGAGCGTTGCGTAAGACACTTCGAAGTCGGTCCCGAGACCTTCGCCAATGACCGTATGAATGCCGTTCGGATAGACGGAGCGGACTTTTTCGTTTTCCTTTTCATGACGGAACTCATTCCATACCGTTACTCGCAGCTTCTGGCTCATATTTATTCCTCCATCATCGGTAAGTGTTTGTCATTCTCGTTACTCAAGAGTATAGTGGTTCCGCAGTCGAAAAGATATTCTCAATCCTGTTTCATCTTTATTCAATACTGTCATCGGAAATGTTTCATGATATACTGAATGGAAACAATGCCTTGTTTTTTGCAGTGCAACGCTCCTCAAAAATGGTATATCCAATGATTCACAATCGATCGAGGTGTAATAAGCCATGACTGCTGCAGCCGGCGCCGAAGCGCCGCTTCTCCCCCTGAAGGAACAGGAAACGGTAAGCGAGGAAAAGGTCACATACCCGCATCCTCTGCTTTTTCTGAAAATATGGGAAATCCGCTCCGCCCACGTGCCGAAGCCGCTCTGGCCCTCCAACTGGCATTACCATAAGGAGGTCGAGTTTCTGGCGATCGAAGAAGGCTGGCTCGGCGTGCAGACGAAGCATAATTATTATGCGCTGGGGCCGGGAGACGTGCTCGTGCTTGGCTCGTCCCAGCTGCACCGGACGCGCAAGCTGCAGGAAGGCGATCTTCGCTACGTCGTGTTTCAGGTTGACTTGCATAAGCATTTCGACGCCGGCACGATGCCGTACCTGCACTGCTTTTCCGAGCTGACGCAGCCGCTGGGCAATCTGAATTATATACTGCGCGACAACGAGCAGGCCCGCCGCGAAGCATGCTCCATTATTATGGACATCTTCGAAGAATCGAAATCGCGCGTCCGCGGCTACGAGCTGGCGATCAGCTCGTCGATCAAGCGGCTTCTGCTGCTGCTCATGCGCAACGATACCCAAGGCGTGCTCGGCGGACCGGGGTCGGAGGAATCCGACTTGCAGCGGCTTCGTCCCGTGTTCGATTACATCGAAGGGCATCTTGGCGAAAAAATTGCCGTCGAGGACGTCTGCGGCCTCATTAATTTGAGCTACCATTACTTCATTAAATTTTTCAAAAAGGCGATGGGGCTTTCCTTCGTCGACTACGTCAACTACCGCCGCATCAAAAAAGCGGAGCGCCTGCTGCTGACGCAGGATTTGAGCATTATGGAGGTCGGGTTCGAGGCCGGCATTCCGAATATGGCGCAGTTTTATAAGCTGTTCAAGCGCCATAACCACTGCTCGCCGAAGGAATTCAAGCAGCGCATGGGCAGCGAAGCCGGGATCGGCGGCAGCGGGATGGTCTTGTAAGGCCGGATCATACAGCTCTCAGATCGACCGTTCCATCGTCCGCTTTGCAGGCTAGATCGGGACGGCACGGCGGTTACGCCTAAAGAGAAATTAAAAACGGGCTTCCCAGGACGACGCCAATGCGATGATCCGCTAACGGGAGAGCCTAATCGAAAACGTCTCTCTCGGCACAGCTCGAGACAACATCAAAAAAACGGCTATCCTCCTGGCTCAATCTAAAAATCAGTGCTTGACAGTTAGCTGAATAATCGATGTCGGTTACATTCAATAAGAATGCCTGCGATGTAGCCATCGCGATTACGGGTGAAATAATGGCGGCGTTGAAAGG
>NZ_CAJVAS010000029.1 GCF_910593845.1 Paenibacillus solanacearum
TAATGTAAACTTCACGGGCACAGCGTATCCTTCAACTTGCTTGGCTTTTACACATTTCAATGTTTTTCTTTAACTGGCTCGTCAGAAAGACAATGCCAAAAACTGATTTTTCACCACACTTTTAGGGCAATTCATAGTTCGGCTGACCGAATGAATACGGCTCCCTGATTTCAGGGAGCACTTTGTGCAGCTTATCCTCATCCATCAACGGGCTACCGAGATGCCGAGATCGCGTACCGTCACATAATTTCCCACAATCGTCCGATAATTTGTCCGCATTGTTTTGTTACTTTAATAACGCGGGGATGACGCCTCCCCAGACAACAATTCATTCGTGAAGGAGTGCAGTGAAAATGAAAAGATTAAAAGTGTTGACCGCTGGGTCGGTATTGTTGACGATGGTGCTTGGAGCAAGCGGTGCGGCGCTGGCCGAAACGGCCCAGCCCGCCGAAGTCAAGCTGGAAGCTCAAGCTGCGACGACTGCCGTCAAGGCTGCGACCGTGATGGTACGCTCCGCGGGCATGCTGTTCAGTCCTGTGCATGAGCGCAAATATATGCAGCTGCTCGTTCAAGCGTACGCCCCGGAAAGCGCGGCGCAATGGAGCGCGGCGCTGGAGGAGCGCAAGCAGGTCGAGAGCGAGATGTCGAAAACGCTGGAAAAGCAAGTTATACTGAAGACAGACGCCGCTCCGGTGGAGGCCGTCAAGATCCGGAAGGTGGACGGGACGAAGGAAGAAGCGGGCGCTACCGACAGCATCCGGCTGGAGATCAAGGAAGGCGGCGAGCTGCATATGTCTCCTGCCAAGACAATCGCCGCCGTCGGCACAGTTAAGAAGGAACTTACGGAGAGCATGAAGCTTCAGGACGAGTTCGCCAAGGCGGTGGAATCGGGCGATGCCTCGGCGATACAAGCGCTGCTGCCGAAGCTGCTCGACGATTATACGAAGCAGACAGCCGAAATGAAACAAGCCGCAGAGAAGATGAAGACACAGCAACCGGAACAGCAGTAAACTCGGCCCGCATGCTGTACAAGCTGCGGCGCACGGATGCAGGGGCGTTTGCTTTGCGCGGCGCCCTTGTTCCCGAGAGACAACGGAGGGGAAGAAGGATGTATCGGATATTTCTGGCGGAGGATCAGGCCGATTTGGCCGAGGTGCTCACCGTTTATTTGCATAACGAGGGCTGGCAGGTGCGTTCGTTCCTGGAAGGCGAGTCGGCGCGCGCAGCGATTGCGGAGCGGCCGGACCTGTGGATCCTCGATATTATGCTGCCGGGCGTCGACGGCTATCAATTAATACGCGAGATTAAAGCGGATCAGCCCAAGCTGCCGGTCATTTTCATTTCGGCGCGGGATGCGGACATCGACCGGATCGTGGGACTGGAGCTCGGCAGCGACGATTATATGGCCAAGCCGTTTCTCCCCCGCGAGCTGGTCATTCGCACGCGCAAGCTGCTGGAGCGAGTGTACGGCGCGGAAACCGAGCCGAGCGCGCATCCGTGCCGGCCGTATACGCTGGATGAACGGTCGCGGCAGGTCAAGGACGAGAGCGGGCAGCCGATCGAGCTGACAAGCAAGGAGTTCGAGCTGTTGATGTACTTTACACTGCGCGCGGGCCAATTGCTGGAGCGCGAGCAGGTGCTCGCGGCGGTATGGGGCAGCGATTATTTCGGATCCGACCGCGTGGTCGACGATCTGGTGCGGCGGCTGCGCCGCAAGCTGCCGCTGCTGCGGCTGGAGACAGTATACGGATTCGGATACAGGATGGTGAAAGCATGAAAAATTGGCCCGTCGCCGTAAAAATATGGGGAGTATTCGCTTCGATTACGCTGAGCATCTTTATTTTGCTGGCGGTCTTTTTGCCGTGGACGTTGAAAGGGTTCTTTACCGATCAAATTTACGATCTGCTGCTCGATTCGCAAGCTTCCGTGCGCTTCGAGGCGCAAACGCTGCCGGGCATTGCCCTTTCAACAACAACGGTGGCGGCGCCTGTTACAGCAACAGTGGACATGACCAAGCCGGTTATGATTTTACCAATTACCCCGGTGGAGAAAACGATGGACCCAGCGCAGGAGCCGGCGGCGCAAGGAACAACTGCCGTGAAGGAAGTGCGTATCGGGAAGCTGGACGAGGTTGTGAGCCTGCAGGAGACGAAGGCCATGTCTCAGGCAATTTCGGCAGATGGACAAACGATCCGTGTGGGGAAAACGGAAGCGCAGCCGGCGAGGACGTTGACCATCGGGATGGCCAGCGCGCTCCAGCCTCCCGAGGGCCCGGTGGTCCAGCATATGCTCATCATGGGATCCGCGGAAATAAGCCGCTCGGAAGCGGCGCTCCCGCAAACGTACGTGGATGCGATCGAGCAGGATGCACATTTGCAGCAAAGCGAAGTGCAGAAATATTCACGGAACATCGACAATAAAACGATCTTTTACGTTATCCGCAAGGAGGAGCTGTCCGGAAAACCGGGCTATGTCGTGTCCTACTCCTGGGGCAACTACCGCAACGATCTCGTGTACACGATGTTCGGGCGGCTGATGCTGCTGATGGTCGCGCTCATCTTGTGCAGCTGGCTGCCGTGCCTGGCGCTGGCCAAATATTTGACGCGACCGCTCGTACAGATGGAGCGCCATGTCGGGCGCATGTCCGAGCGCGATTGGCACGAGCCGCTGACGACGAAGCGATCGGACGAAATCGGCCGTCTGGCGCGCGCGATCGAAACGATGCGGCTGCGCCTCGTGCGGCAGGACAAAGCGCAGCAGTTTTTCCTGCAAAACATTTCCCATGAGCTGAAGACGCCGGTCATGGTCATCCGCAGCTACGCGCAGTCGATTATGGACGGCTTATTTCCGAAAGGCAGCCTGCAGGAGAGCGTCGAGGTCATCATGAAGGAGTCGGACCGGCTGGAGAAGCGCATTCGCGACCTGCTGTATTTGAATAAATTGAACTATGTTTCATCGCGGGAAAAAAAGCTGCAGCCCTTCGAGCTGAAGCCGGTTATCGAGGATGTGGTGGAGCGGCTGCGCTACCGGCGGTCCGATATCGATTGGGCGATTGAGGCGGATGACGGTACGACGATGTGCGGCGACCGGGAGCAGTGGGGCGTCGCGCTGGAGAACTTGCTGGATAACCAGCTGCGCTACGCGAAGGGACGCATAACGATCGAAGCGCAGCTTCCGGCGGAGCAAGCGGGGACAGAAGCAGGGCAGCCGTCCCTGCCGGCTGTCCGCATCTGGAACGACGGCCCGCCGCTCGACGAACAGGCGGCCGCCGAGCTGTTCGAGCCGTTTCGGACCGGCGCGAACGGGCAATTCGGGCTTGGGCTGGCCATCGTCAGGCAAATCGCCGAGTATCACCGGATGACGGCCCGGGCGGTCAACGAGCGCGGCGGCGCCGCATTTTATCTGGAACCTTCAGGTTAAACGGCAAAGTGGATGAAAGGGCTGCGGCACCGGCTGCGGCTCTTTTCAATTTTGTTGAAGAAAATGCGCGCGGTTGGTGTTATACTATTACCCGTTGACGGGTAATAAGACGAGTCGTGCTGTGCATCGTCTGTCCCGTCGCTTCGCTTGCGCTCATGACAGCGGTATTCCCGTTCGCTTTTATACGGCTTGTAGGCGAAGGGCGGCATTTTTTCAATCGTTAAGGAGGTTTTATTGGAAGATGTGGAAAGATTTTAGAGCATTCGCACTGAAGGGCAATGTGCTTGATTTGGCCATCGGGGTCATTATCGGAGCCGCTTTCGGCAAAATCGTATCCTCGCTCGTCAACGACGTCCTGATGCCGATGCTCGGCCTGCTGGTCGGCGGTCTCAACTTGACGGGACTCCAGTTTACGTTCGGCGGCGCGGTGCTGAAGTATGGCGCGTTTTTGCAGACCGTGCTCGACTTCTTCATCGTCGCGTTCTCGATTTTCCTGTTCATCAAAGCGCTGCACAAATTTAAACGAAAAGAAGAGGACAAGCCTGCGGCGCCGCCGAAGCCATCCAAAGAAGAAGAGCTGCTCGCGGAAATTCGCGATTTGCTCAAGCAGCAGCAACAGTCGCGGTAAGAGAACGAGTTTCTCTTCCGCCTCCTTTTTTTGCCATGATGTTTCACGGCGATGACAGCCGGGCAGCGTAAGCGGTCTCCTTGAGGCTGGCCGGTTTAGGCTGAAGGAATCCGCATTTCCGTTATGTTATAATGATGTCAAACGATGCAAGGGACATAACGGATGAAAGGCGGGTTGCCTGCGATGAACGAACGAATGAAACGATTGTATTCCCTGTTGGAGACGGAAGCTTTGGATGCCGTGTTCGTCACGCTGCCCAAGCTTATTTATTATTTCACCGGCTTTTACACGGAACCGCATGAGCGGTTCATGGCGCTCGTATGCCCGCGCGGCGAAGAGCCGCTGCTTGTCGTGCCGCTGCTCGACTATGAGAAGGCAGCGCAAAGCGCGAGTGTAGACCGCATCGCTGCGCTGGATGACACGGACGATCCGTTCGCGGTGCTGCAGCGCCATCTGAAGGGCGGCATGAAGCGGATCGGCATTCAGGAGGATCATTTGAGCGTGAAGCGGTATGTCGGCCTCATGGAAGCGACCGGGGCGGAGCAGGCAGTGCACATCGAGCGCGAGCTGGCGCAAATTCGCGTCGTGAAAAGCGACGAAGAGGTGGCCTCCATCCAGCGTGCCATTCGCTGCATCGAAGACGTTCTGCATCAGACGCTGCCGCTTGTAAAGCCTGGGGTGACGGAGCTGGAGCTTGTGGCGGAAATGGAGTACCGGATGAAGAAGCTCGGCGCGGACGGCCCCTCGTTCGATACGATGGTGCTATCGGGCGCCAAGACCGGTCTGCCGCACGGCGTGCCGGGGAAGGAGCCGGTTCGGGAGGGCGAGCTGCTGCTGTTCGACGCAGGCGTATTCGTAGACGGCTACGCCTCGGACCTGACTCGAACGTTCGCCGTCGGCGATGTCGGTGACAAATGCCGGGACATCTACGACGCCGTGCTGCAGGCGAACGAGAAGATGATTCAGGCGGTTCGTCCGGGAGCCTCCTTCGCCAGCCTCGATCTTGCGGCGCGAAGCTGCATTGAAGGTAGAGGCTACGGCGAATACTTCATTACCCGGGCAGGCCACGGATTCGGCCTCGAAATTCACGAATACCCGTCTATCCATGCGCATAATGCCGATCTTCTGCGCGAAGGGATGGTCTTTACAGCGGAACCGGGCATCTACATCCCGGGTGTGGGCGGCGTTCGGATTGAAGACAACGTCCTGGTCACGAAGGAAGGCGCGCTTGTGCTGACCTCGTTTCCGAAGGAGCTGACCGTCATCGGCGTGTAGACGCCGGACGGCTTATGGCGGGATGCCGGCGGAAGGCTGGAACGGACGATGAACAAGACCGGCGGGATGCCGGCCATCGTGCCCGAGCGGCGGTGCGAAGGAACGCTGCGTGCCGTCTGGCACGGCTGCCGGTGCAAGCGCATGGCGGCTTCGAGCTGGCGCCGGGCGGAGTCAGCTTCGGCGGCTTCCGCAGCAGCATCTATTATAGAAGAAGCGCATGCTGAGTCCAGGGATCGGTACGATCCGAGAGGACGCAGCATACGCTTCTTTTCGCCGCTTTAGCCTTTGTGCAGCAGCTCTTTCAACTGTTTGATCTGTTTTCTTTCCCCTGCGATAACCAAGGTCATGTCCGCGGCCAGCCTGTCGTCCGGGCCGGGATTGATTTTCTGTCGATGCTTCTGGACAAGGGCCAGGATGGTGGCGCCGGTTTTCGGCCGCACCTCCAGCTCCGCGATCGATTTGCCGACGCAATGAAAGTGCGGCTCCACTTTGCACCATTCGATAATCAATTCATCCAGCGCCACGTCGATCGTCTCCAGCGCCTTCGGCTTGTAGGTCATGCCGCCGATGATCGCCGCAGTCTGCCGCGCCTCCTCGTCATCGAGCGTAATGCTGGAGACCGTCTCGTCCGGATCGTCCTCCGCGAAATGGTACAAATCTCTTCTGCCGTCGTCATGAATGACAATGACCAGCTTATCGCCGGATCTCGTGTCGATTTGATATTTTTTTCCGATCCCCGGCAGGTCGGATTCCCGAATCGTACTCATCCTTTAACATCCTCCGTTGCTCTTTCGTTATTTTTAAGCCTTTCCTTCGGTTCGCTCCATTTGAATATGAGATTTAATCCGTTATATATCAATCTGGACTCTTTCGCGAGCAATGGCCCTATAATAGCTAATACTAACACATACAGAGCGGAAAAGGGTTTCAATTTCGGCAAAAGTCCAGCGGCGATGCCCAGATTCGCGACAATAATGCTGAATTCTCCCCGCGCCATGACGGTGAGGCCGATATTCAGCGAAGCTTTATGCGACAGTCCGGCTTTGCGTCCTGCAATCATGCCGGATATGACATTGGCGGCGATCGTCAGCACGACGGCTCCAAGCGCAACCCAGGCGGCGTTGCCGAGCGTGAGCGGATCGATGCCGAGGCCGAAGCTGAAGAAGAACACGGCGCCGAAAAAATCGCGGAACGGGATGACGAGATGCTCGATCCGTTTGCTGTGCTCCGTTTCCGATAAAGCGAGGCCGAACAGGAGCGCGCCGATCGCTTCCGCCACATGCAGCTTTTCCGAGAAGCCCGCGATAAAAAATAATGCGGAAAAGACGACGATAATGAAAATTTCATGCGAAGCGATATTCAATAGCTTGTTAAGGACCGGGGGTCCTTTGCGCGCAATAACGAAAAACAGCAGCATATACCCGATTGAGATGGCCACGGATAACAGAACGCCCCCGACGGAAGTCGCTCCGCCCAGAAGCAGTCCCGACATGACGGAGAGAAACACGGCCAGAAAAATGTCGTCGAACAAGATCATGCCGAGAATCAGCTCGGTTTCCGAGTTGCCGGTTCGCCTTAGCTCCACGAGCGTTTTGGCCACGATGGCCGTCGAGGATACCGAGAGCATGCCGGCGATGATCAGCGTTTCATAGATCGGAAAATTAGCGATGAGACCGTAGGCGAAGCCGATGGTGAAGTTCATAATGACGTAGACGGATCCGCCGAAGACGATGTTGCGGCCGGACTGGATCAGCTTTGAAACCGAAAATTCCAACCCAAGGTAGAAAAGTAAAAATAGAACCCCGATTCTTCCGAGAAATCCGATAATCTCCTGACTCTCAATAAAGGTGAAGTCAAATATGCCGATGGTCGGTGCGTGCGGGCCGACCAGCATTCCGAGAATGATTAAAAACGGAATGATGGAGAGCTTTAATTTTCCTGCCAGCACCGAAACGATCGCAATCAGGAGCAATGCGGTTCCCACTTCAAAAATCATATGATCCATACAATGTCTATCCCCCCTCGTCTAAATTGGAAATACCCCTTAAGTATACATGATTATGTATAAGTAACCAACCTGGGCGCTACAATGTCCAATGATTTCCGTCTGTTCGAATCCGCTCGTTTTTGGCGAAAAATCCTTTTTTTCGGACAAGACTCGCTTTCATTAGATCGGAGTAGTTCATGTGCCGTGTAAGATAGAAGCTCTGCAGAAAATAATAAAAATACAAAAAAATGTATTGGAAATGCAGTATCATTGAAAAGGCTTCGCTCAAAAACTTTTCTTATAGACTAGCGGAACATGTCGTGATAAGATGAATGCAGTCATTTTCATAGCATTACCAAATCGGACAGGCGACGGGTTGAACATCCGTCATAATAGGGAAACCGGTGAGAATCCGGTACGGTCGCGCCACTGTAAGCGAGGAGCCTCCGCATGAGCCACTGTTTCGCAAGAAACGGGAAGGCAGCGGAAGGCGTCGATGCGCAAGTCAGGAGACCTGCCCGTTCGAGAACACCCCGGGAACCTACGCGATATAGGGAGGTGTGAGAACGTCGGCTGTCATGGCCGTGCCTTGGCGTCAGAATGCGTTATTGCGCCGACGGCTTCGGTTTTTCGTTTCGGCATCCTATCCATACGATCGCAGGCATCTTCCAATTCGGGGGATGCCTTTTTGGCGCGCCCTGCTCGGCGCGAATCTATGAAAATGATCATATCAGAGACAAGAGAGGGAGAAGCGAGAAACATGGGCATCGTTCGTACTTGGAAACGTTCGTTCCATCTGCTGGCGATCGGGCTGCTGCTGGTCGCGCAGCTCGTAAGCGGCATCGGCGGCTTTGCCGGAACTGCGGCTGCAAGCGGGCTTCCGTCCGGCACGGAGTCCGGTCAGGAGACGCGGAAGATAACGGTTCCGCAGGCTATAGAGGAAGCGTCCGCCTGGATCGCCAATCATTGGGACGTTACAAATAAAGACATGAGAGACTGGGACGCTTACGCGCTGCATGCGGCAGGCAAGGCGCTGCCGGATACAGACGGCTATTTGAAAGCAGCGAAAAGCCAGGCTGCAGCGCTCGGGACACAAGCGCTAGTGACCGACTACGTCACCTTGGCGCTTGGCGTCAAGGCGGCGGGAGGAGATCCGGCATCGCTCAACGGGATCAACTTGATCGAGCGGATATACAATCATCCGCAGCTCGACAGGCAGGGAATGAACGGGGTTATTTATGCCTTGCTCGCGCTGAACAGCGGATCGTCCCCGGTTCCGGCCGACGCCGTCTGGACGCAGGAGAAGCTGGTCAACCGGCTGGTGGCCGGCCAACTCCCGCAGCAGGGCTGGACACTGGAAGCCGGGGGCAAGAGCGATCTGGATTTGACTGGAGCGGCACTCTGGGCGCTTGCGCCTTACCGGGACCGGGCCGACGTACAATCGGCCGTAACCCAAGCGTCCGCTTGGATCGCGTCGAAGCAGTCGGGCAACGGGGACTTGAATACGGACGGCGGCGGGGTCGCTAACACCAACACGCTGGCATACATCATTCTCGGACTTTCCGCGCAGCAAATCGACGGTAGTACAGGAAGCTTTCAACATGTATACGGAGATTTATTGACCGCCTTGTTCCGCAATTATAACGCGGACGGCGGATTCGGGGTGGCCAACGGGGCGGCGTCCGACCACGCGGCGACGTATCAGGCGCTGCTGGCGCTTATTGCATACAACGCGCTGACCGGAGGAAAAGGCGGAGAGTATGAGGTTCCGCTGTCTTCGGAAGGCAACACGCAGCCGAAGGCTTCGGTATATGTTCATATCGAATACAAGGACACGACGCTTGCCGAGGGCGACCTGTTGGCGGAAACGCCGCTTGAAGCGCTGCAATTGCTCGCTGCGGCGAATCAGCTTCCCGTCGAGACGTCGGACGACTTCTTCTTCGACGTGACGAAGATCGGTACCGTATCGAAATACGTATACGGCAGCGCCTACGACTACTGGGCCTTCAATATTAAACGCAACGGCAAATGGACTAACGATTATCTCTGGAAGGACGTTAAGCTGCAGGACGGCGATGAGCTGGCCATTTTCTACGGGCCGTACGATGCGTTCAAGCTGCTGGCGGACATTTCGCTTACGCCGGTCGATCCGTTTCCGGGCGAGCCGTTCCGCGTCGCGGTGACGCAGATTGAAAATTTATACGGCGATCCGCTGGAAACCGTAGCTGCGGCCGTTTATGTGCAGGTCGGAGAGCAGAAGGTATGGACAGGTGCGCAGGGCATCGCCGAATTCCCGAACGGGTATACGGCGGAGGATAAGCGGCTTGTCGTCACCGGGCCGCTTGTCAGCGGATATCCTACCGTTCTGCGCGGAGTCAAGCGCTTGACGTTGGACGATAATCCGGGCACGGTTCCGGGAGGACCGGTCACCCCGTCGAGAACGATGACGATCAGCGTGGCAGGCGATGAGAAGCTCGGAACGATCCTGTCTTCGCAGTCGCTGGACTGGCAGAGCGGCGATACGGCGTTTACCGTGCTCGTTCGCGCGCTTGGCGCGGTACGGGTAGAGTCGAAGGGCAGCGCATCGAGCGCGTACGTAGTCGGGATCGACGGCTTGCGCGAGTTCGATAAAGGCTCGAAGAGCGGATGGATGTACGCGGTCAACTGCTCATTCCCGACGACAAGCGCGGGGAGCTATAAGGTCAATATCGGGGACCGCATCGACTGGCGCTATACGAAGAACGGCGGCGACGACGTGAAGGCGGCGCTGAGCGAATCGTGCACGCCTCCGCCGGGCACCGGCACGGCGCAGACGAACCTGAATGCGGCGAGCGAGCTGGACACGAACCTGGCGCTCATTCCGATCGGTTACGCCAACACGACTCCGGCGGATCCGAAGGTGCAAACGGTGCGGGTGTTGAACGGCAATCAAAAAATGACCGATGCCGAGAGACAAAAGCTGCGGCAAACGCTGGCGGCCAACAAGGTGGCGCTGGATCGTTCCTCTTCGGCGGGAGACGCGGCCGAATTGGCTGACGAGAAGGAAGAAGTAAGGCTGCGCGTTCCGGAGAGAGCGCTGCTCGAAGACAAGCAGCTAACCATTCGGGAGCTGGATGACGATGCGGAGCGCGAGGAACTGCTCTCCTCCATCTACGAATTCGGTCCAAGCGGGATGACATTCGATTATCCTGTCTATATCTCGATCCGCACAGCGCTGGATGCGGAAGATCTGACCCAGCTCGCGCTGGTGTGGCTGAACGAGCGGACGTCGCAGTGGATACCGATTCCGGCGGTGATCGACGCCAGAACCGGCGTCGTTACGGGGATCGTCGATCACTTTACGAAGTTCGCCGTGATCGATAAGAGCATGCTTGCCCAGCGGCCGCCGGTCGATGAAGTCGGCAAGGCGATTGACAAAGCGGTCCAATATGTGCGCAGCCATGAGGCGGAGCTGTCCGATTGGGAAGCATACGCGCTGGCGATGGCAGGAGTTCGGGTCCCGTCCGCTTATCTGGCTTCTGCGGAAGCGATGCTGAAGGAGAAGAACGGCAAGCTGCGGAACGTGACCGACTATGAACGGCTGGCTATCGGGGTCCAAGCGGCCGGCGGCAACCCCGAACAGGTTGCAGGCTATAACCTGATCCAGGCGATCGTGACTAGCGAGCGCATGACGGCGCAAGGAACGAACGGCCCGATCTTCGCGCTGACGGTGTTAGGGTCGGGGACATACCGTCTGCCGGCAGACGCCCTTTGGAACGAGGAAGCCTTGATCCGCTGGCTGCTGCAAGCGCAAAATAGCGACGGAGGCTGGCCGCTCGACCGCGGGGATGCATCCAACCTGGACTTGACGGGGATGGCGCTGGCGGCGCTCGCGCCTTACCGGGACAACGCCGAAGTGAAGGCTGCGATCGGCAAGGCGCTCGCATGGTTGTCGAGTGAGCAGCAGGCTAGCGGCGGTTACCGGCTCGGCGGGCAGGAAAATAGCGAGAGCGCGGCGCAGGTGCTGCTGGCGCTTGTCCGTCTCGGCATTCGCGCGGACGATCCGCGGTTCGTTAAATCGGGCCGCACGGTCGCTGCGGAGCTGCTCAGCTACCAGCAGGAAGACGGCGGCTTTGCCCATATGAAGGGCGAAACGTCCGGCAGCATTGCGACGGAGCAGGCGCTGCTCAGCTTGGCGGCCCATCAGGCGGCCAAACCGGCCGCGATGCGTACCGCCACGCAGCAAGCCTTCACGGATGCGGCCGACATCTCGCCTTGGGCTGCCGAATACGCGCAGAAAGCGCTGCGTTACGGCTTGATGGACGGGGTCAGCGAGAAGGAGCTGCGGTTCGCTCCGCAGGAGAAGCTGACGCGCGCGCAGTTCGTGGCGATGACGTTGAGACTGATGGGCACCGCTCCGGCCGCTGAGGCGAAGACGGCGTTCAACGACGTGGAGACCGGCAGCTGGTACGCCGGCTACGTGGCCAAAGCGTCGGAGCTAGGCATCGTCGGCGGCATGACGGAAGAATCATTCGGTCCGGACCGGAGCATGACGCGGCAAGAGATGGCGCTCGTGCTGTCCAGAGCGTTCGGTCTGCCGAAGAATGCGGAGCAGTCCGCACCGTTCGCTGATCTGAACGAGGCGTATGAAGCGGCGGTTCCGGCGATTCGCAGCGTGTTCGCAAGCGGCTATATGGAAGGCGACGACCAGAACCGATTCCAGCCTGCGGCGACCGTGACCCGAGAGATGGCGGCGGCCGTTATGGTTCGCGCGTACGAGCAGCGAAAGCAATAATCAGGTTTGCGGAGGGCACCGAGGGTGCTCTTCGCTCTGTTTAGCCGCCGAAAGGCGCTGTGCAACAGGTCCTGCCATCACAAGCAAGGACAAAGACATGGGAAAATAGGATTCGGGTATTATGAAGACCGGTAATCGCCGTCACGTCTTGAAGGAGGAATGTATATGCGTCGAACGCTCAACGGAACAGTGTGGCTACCGGCGGCTTGGATCGCGCTAACGGTTGCGCTCAGCGCCTGCGATGCGGGAGGCTCCGGAGCCTCTACCGCCTTGCAGCCGGCCGAGGCGAAGACCGAAGCCCCCTCGGGGTCCGCGCAGCCGGGCAGCGATCATCAGAGCGTAACCCATCCGGGGATGTCGCCTGCACAAGGGATCGCAGGCGGGCCGGACCGCCCGGCTGCCGGCGCTTCGCAGCCGGACGCATCTGAGCCGAAGCCGGCGGCTCCGTCCGCGGCGACACACAGCGGCGCGAATGCGGAAGCCGGCGGCTCGGCGCTGTCCGGCTCGTCCGCAGCGCCGGCTTCGTCCGCCCAGGCAAGCTCCGGCTCGCCTGCCGCCTCGCCGCAAGCGGCCTCGGGCGCGGCACTGGCCGAAACGGCCCAGCCGCCGGCACCGGCGTCGGCCGGCGCGCCGCCGCAGGCTGCCGCCTCGCCACCCGGCATCGCTTCGGCTTCCAATGCTGCGGCGCCGGAGGCTGCGGCGGCGAATCCGGCAGACGCGCCAACGCCGCAAGCGCCACAGAACCCGCCCGCTGCTTCTGCTCCTGCGGCCCGGCAAGAGACCCAAGCGACTTCCATCTCCATTCGCATCGTAGGCGACAAGGAGAAGGGGACGATTTTGGATACCGTACAGGTCGAGCTGCGGGAAGGGGATACGGCGCTTGACGTGTTGAAGCGGATCGCCAAGGAAAAGAAAATTCAGCTGGAGACGCGGGGCTCGGGCAAGAGCAGCTATATTGAAGGAATCGCCAATTTGTACGAGTTCGACAAGGGGGCGAAGAGCGGCTGGCTGTACCGGGTGAACGGCAAATTTCCGAATGTCAGCGCCGGCGCCTACGCCCTGAGCAAGGGAGACCGCATCGACTGGCTGTATACGCTGAATCTGGGCAAAGACGTCGGCAAAGAAGCGGACTCATAACGAAGGAGGAGACGACGCGTGAATACCGGCTTTCGTTCGCTGCACCCGCTGCCCTGCTTCCTGTACTTCGCCGGCGTTATGCTGCTGTCGATGCTGCTGCTGCATCCGCTCTTTCTCTCCACGATCCTGCTGCTGCTTGTCGGACTCGGATTTCTGTACGACAAGCCGGCGAAGATGATGCGAACGCTGCTGGCGGTTGCGGCAGCCGGGCTCGTGCTGCTCGTCGTCAACCCGCTGTTTTCCCATCGCGGCGAACATATTTTATTTTATATGGGCGAACAGCCGATCACGCTCGAAGCGGTCCTGTACGGCGGAGTCGTATCGCTCTCCACGATGTCGCTGCTGCTCATGTTCGTCTCTTACCAGCGGGTCATTACGAGCGACAAGTTTCTGTATTTGTTTTCGTTCCTGTGGCCCAAAGGCACGCTTGTGACGATGATGGGGATGCGCTTCGTGCCGCTGCTGCGCCGCCGGCTGCACACCATAACCCAGGTACAGCGGACGAAAGGGGTCAGCGTGCTGCACGGACCGCTGAAGAAACGCGCGCGCGACGGCATGCTGCTGCTGCAGGTGCTGCTCACCTGGTCGCTGGAGGAGGCGCTGCAGACCGCCGATTCGATGAAAGCGCGAGGCTACGGCCTCGGTCCGCGAACGGCCTATACCCGTTACCGCATGCAGGCGCGCGACTGGGCGGCGACAGGCTGGATCGTGCTGCTCGGCGCGGCGTGCGCGGCCGGCCGGCTGGACGGCTACGGTTATCTCGTGATTTATCCGACGCTTGAGCCGATCGGACTGTCGGCTGCCGAGTGGCTCGAGTACGGCCTGCTTGTACTGTTTCTCGTTACGCCCGTCTGGTTGGAAGGAAAGGAGTGGCTGCGGTGGCGTTATTGGAAATAACCGATTTTACCTTTACATACCCGGATAATACGGAGCGAACGCTGGACGGCGTCCGGCTTGCCGTGCGGCAAGGGGAGTTTGTCGTGCTGTGCGGCCCGTCCGGCTGCGGCAAAACGACGCTGCTGCGCAGCTTGAAGAGCGAACTTGCGCCGGTGGGGCGCAGGGAGGGCGAGCTGCGCTTCATGGGCAAGCCGTTTCACGAGCACGACCCGTATGCTTTGGCCAGACATATCGGCATCGTGCAGCAGGATCCCGATAACCAGATCGTGATGGAGCAGGTGATCGGGGAGCTGGCGTTCGGGCTTGAAAATATCGGCGTTCCGACGGAAGCGATGCGGCGGAGAATTGCCGAGATGGTTCATTTCTTCGGGATGGAGGACTGGCTGTACCGCAGCACGAGCGTGCTGTCCGGCGGGCAAAAGCAGCTCGTCACCCTTGCCTCCGTGCTGCTGCTTCAGCCCCGCTTGCTGCTGCTCGACGAGCCGACGGCGCAGCTCGATCCGGTCGCTGCCAAGGAATTTTTGCAGCTGCTGCGGCGGCTGAACGAGGAATTCGGCCTGACCGTGATCATGACGGAGCACCGGCTCGAGGAGCTGCTGCCGATGGCGGACCGGGTCGTCGTGCTGGGAAGTGAGGGCCGGATTCGCTATGACGGTACGCCGCGAGGGCTTGCAGGCAAGCTGGCGGACGGTGAGATGGGCGAATATTTCGATTACATGCCCTCGCTGGTCAAGCTTGCCGTGTCGCTGGAGGATCAAGGCCGGATGCCATCGGGGCCGGGGGATGCTCCTCTCTTGCAGCAGCGCCTTCCGCTGTCGGTCAAGGAGGGGCGCGCCTGGCTCGACCGCTGCCTGCCTGCCGTCCATGACCGCGAAGCGGATGCGCCGAGGAAGAACGTGCGCCAGCCGTGGAGCGGCGGCGCTAACGATGGCGCAGCTGCGGCGGTGAAGCCGCTGCTGGAGTGCCAGGGCGTCCACTTCCGCTATGACAAGAGCAGCCCGCTAATCGTCAAGCAGCTGGATTTTGCGGTGTGTACGGGCGACTTTACGGCGATTGTCGGCGGCAATGGGGCGGGCAAGTCGACGCTGCTGCAGCTGTTGGCCGGCCTGCTGCGCCCGCAGCTCGGCACCGTGAAGCTTGCGGGCAAGCGGATGGAGGCGGTGAAGGAACAGGAGCTGCGGGAGCGCATCGGTTATTTGGCGCAAAATCCGCTCGCCTATTTCCTCCACGATACGGTCGGGGAGGAGTTGCAGCGGGCTTTGCGGCGATCGCGCCACCCGGACGCTTTGCAGCGGATGCAGGCGCTGATCGAGCGGTTCGGGCTGCAGCCGCTGCTGGCGAAGCATCCGCACGATATAAGCGGAGGCGAACGGCAGCGGGCGGCGCTGGCCTGCGTGCTGCTTGCCGGGCCGGAGGTGCTGCTGCTCGATGAGCCGACCAAAGGGCTTGACCCGGTAATGAAGCAATCGTGGGGCTCGCTGCTCGAGGAGCTGCACCGGGACGGGCTGACGATCGTGCTTGTGACGCACGATATCGAATTTGCGGCGCAATATGCGAAACGCTGTGCGATGCTGTTCGACGGCGCGATGACCGCCCTAGGGCCGCCGTCCTCTTTTTTCAGCGAGAACTACTTTTACACGACGACGATCAACCGGATCGTCCGGGACCGGTTCCCGGAAGCATTAACGTATAAGGATGTGCTGGACCAGTGGCCCATACCCGTATCGCTTTCGCCATAACGGCCGTGTTGTTTCTGGCCGCGATGGGCTTTATGACCGCCGTGTCCGACGATCAATATTTGCTGATCAGCCTCGCGCTCGTGCTCGCCTCGATGCTGCCCTTCTTCATCCGCTTCGAAGTCAGGAAGATGCAAGCCCGCGAAATCGTGCTGATCGCGGTGATGGCGGCTATCGCCGCGGTCGGCCGGGTGCCGTTCGCGCCGCTGCCGAGCGTTCAGCCGACAAGCTTCGTCATCATCGTCTCGGCGCTCGTGTTCGGAGCGGAGAGCGGCTTCATGATCGGGGCGTTCGCCGCGCTCGTGTCCAATATGTTCCTCGGGCAAGGGCCGTGGACGCCGTGGCAAATGTTCGCGTGGGGGATGATGGGCTGGACGGCCGGGCTGCTCAACCGGGGCGGCCTGCTAAGCTCCAGCCGCTGGCTGCTATTGCTGTTCGGCGCCGGATGGGGCATGCTGTTCGGCTGGATCATGAACTTTTGGCTCGCTGCAGGCTTGTTGTCGCAGCATGATTGGGAGGCGATCGCCGCGCTCTACGCGTCCAGTCTTTATTTTGACCTGGCGCATGCCGGCTCCAACGTGTTTTTCCTGCTGCTGTTCGCCGCATCGTGGATCAAAATATTGCAGCGGTTCAAACGAAAGTACGGCCTGTTGCAGCCAGACGAAACCCTCTGAACGTTTGGTTCAGAGGGTTTTTGCGCATGTGGACCATGAAGCGTGGCGAAAAAAAGAAAAGATTCGAACCCGCGAACGGGCCGAATCTGATGGACTGAAGTGTGTGCACAGAGGTTACTTATCGCCGTTCCACGAGAAGCCGATGGCGTTCAAGAACGCCTTGGCCAGCGTCATGTGGCCCGTCATGTTCGGATGCACCCGGTCCCAAGCGAGCGTAGCGGGGTAAATATGCTCCAGCACCGGGGCGAACGCTTGCTGCGTATCGACGAACACGGCCTGATGGTCGGCAGCGACTTTTCTCACGACCTGGCCGTATTGATCCATGGCGGCGCGCATCAAGTCGCTCGCGTTCGGCTCGATGTAGAATGGCGTCATCAGGATGAGCCCTTTCAGCGAAGGCTTTGTCCGTTCCACCAGATCGCGCAGCGTTTGCTCGTATTCTTCGATATATACGTGCTTCTCCACGACTTGCGGCAAATCGTACTGGCGCCACACATCGTTAATGCCGATCATGATCGACAGCCAGTCCGGCTTTTGGTCGATGACATCGGTTTGCCATCTTGCGTTCAAATCGCGTACCGTGTTGCCGCTGATGCCCATATTGACGACGCGGATCCCGCGCTCGGGATAGAACGATTGCAGGAAAGAATTAACGAGCGACACATATCCGTTGCCCAGCGCGTCGGTTCGTCCTTCGCCTTCCGGTTTTTTTCTGCCGCAATCCGTAATGGAATCGCCGATCATGACGAGTTTATCTTTTTTTTGTAGCAGCAAGGTGGTTCATCCTCTCGAAGAAGTTTGGTTTCGACATAACTATTTCTCTTTTCATTCGCAGATTCCTTTTCGTTTTTGTTACAATCCGGCAGAAATGTGGCCGGGAGCAGCATCGTGATTCGTTCATCTAATCGTAGCCTTACAGTACATCCATTTGGGCGCTTCGAATCAAACGGCGTTTCGTGTATGATAGTCGTACGGCCGAGCGGGGCCGAATGAAGCGTTAAGCGGAGAGAGGGCGAAGGATGATCATCCGGTACCTATCCGAAGCGGAATACACGGTGTCGGGGCTTACGATCGATAACTTGTCGGCGCAGCGGTTTTGCATATTCGATTTTGAAGCGACCGGACCGGATTCGGGCGAAGATTACATTACGCAGATCGGCGCGATCTTGATCGAGCCTGACGGCACAACGTCCGAGCGCGCCTTCACAACGGTTGTCCGTGCGCCGAAACGGATACCGGAAGCCATCGAACGGCTGACGGGGATTACGAATGCCGTCATGGCGGACTCGCCGGCGTTCTCCGAGGTGTACGGCGATTTTGCGGACTTTGCCCAAGGGACCGTGCTGGTCACGCAGGCGGGCTACGAGTTTGATTGGCCGCTTCTTCAGCGGGAATGCCGTCTGAATGGTCTGCCGCCTTTTACGAATCCGATGATCGATACGAAAGCGTTGTTTACGTACTTGTATCCGGAAGTCGAAGACATCGTATCGACCAACTTTTTGATTCGATGGTTCGGGATCGACGATACCGACATCAAGAGGCATGACGCGCTCGGCGACAGCGTATTGATCGGAAGAATCTTCGTCGCGTTGATGGACGAGATGCGGCGCAGACAGCGGAACGGCATTCAATGGCTTGAGCCCATGAGCGTGAAGCGGATGAAGCTGCCGCCCTTGCTATAGACATGAAAGCTGGAGGGGACGAAATCTGAAATACATCGAGTTCGGGATCGGCAACCGCTGGCTCGTTCGCACGGAAACCGAGCTGGAGGACGGCAGCGAGACGGAGGCAAGGGGCATCGTGCGACCCATCCTGTATCATTCTTTTTACTTTCGGATCTGGGTCGGCAAGACTGTATGGATCTGGAGCTCCAAGGAAGGCTTCAAGAAAACGGCTAAGTCCAGACATGCGTTCAAGCTGATCTTCGGGATTGTAAGTGATCTAGAGCGTTGAACGGATCGGGGCGGTTTCGATAAAATACAGTCTAGTGCGCAGCGGAATACGCTACGTGAAGCGAAGGGGGCCGGTTCGGGAGACCGGTTTCTTTTTTTGCAGGCAGGGAGACGTAGCAGGGAATGAAAATTCATTTGGACAAATGCTTATATCGGAACAAATGATTGAAATTTACTTGTTTCCGTTTTAAAATGAAAGCGCAAACATGAAGGTGCTAACTGCTGGCCCCACGTCATCTGAAACCGAAAGCGAGGTGAAAAAAAGGCGCAAAACGAACCGGCATGAGGCTGCGCTATGCAGCATGGCCTGCGGCAGCCCGTCGGCTTGCATGAAACGCACGGAAGCGGAAATCGGATCAAACATTCGAAGGAGGTTTCTTCATTTGCCCAAGTTACATGTGCAGTTGAAGCGAAGCATGGCCGGAGCGCTCGCGTTATGTATGATCGCAATCGCTCCGCAATCCGCCTTAGCCTGGGGCGGCGTAGGTACGCGCAACGCCAGCTTAACGAACAGCAACAGCTCCGGTCACGGCAAAATTACGATGGACGCCTACAATGATTCCCGTGCCTCAGCGTTCAAAACCTACATGAATTCGATTCCCGACACAGGCTACGGGACTATGTCTTCGCGATTGCTGCGGTTCGTCGCGGAAGCGGATGTGGCCGACGAGAAGAAATGGGTCGCTGAGCTGGACGACGCCGGGAACCCGGATGTACCCATTGCGATCAGTATTTCGGAAAATGCGACGAATGACAGCGTCATTCACCTGGCAGGACACGCGGTGACTAGCATGAAAAACGACGTGCGTCTGCACAACGCGACGGAAATGCTGCGGGTGGCGATCTATTGGAAGAAGCTTAATCAGAAGCCGGAGCTGCAGTTCAGACTGCTGGCCAACGGCGTGCATCTGGCGCAGGATTATTTTGCCCATCTGAACGGCGGGCGGGATTCCGGCATGCCGCATGGCATCAACTCGGCGCTGAAAGTCGATGACAACGGGGACGGCATCGCCGAGTCGGCGGTAGGCGACGGCAATGTGATGGACAGCCTGAACTGGGATAATCATTCCGATCATAACAGCGGGCTGCCGTACGTTCTGCGAATCGCGGACGCGTTCAATGTATCGTACTGGCACAAGGACACGAACTGGAACAACAATTACCGCTACAAGCAGTCCAAGGAATTGAGCATCAGCTATTTCAATGCCTTCATGTCCGAGACGGAAGCCGACTTTGTCAAATCGCTGGAGCAAGGCTTTGTCGTTAACGGGAGCACGACGACCTACATCAATTTCTTCGGCAAAGTGGTCGTCGACAATACCGACAGCAGCTTCGCCGCCTTCGATTCGGCATGGTCCGCGTCGACGAGCGGATCGGGATACTGGGGAACGAATTACGCTGTCGACGGCACCAGCGGGGCGGATGCTTCGACGCGATGGGCGAAATTTTCAACGCCGGATTCCAGCTCCTGGTATACGTTCCGGCCGGGCCGGTACGACATCTACATGAGATGGCCGGCCGGCGCGGACAGGCCGGATGCCGCTCCGCTGGAAATTGCGTATAACGGCGGCGTCGATACGACCAAGTCGGTGAATCAGAAGGTGAATGGCGGCCAGTGGAACTTGATCGGCAATTACAATTTGGCCGCAACGGGCGGTTATGTCAAGCTGCTGGCTACGGATGCGGGGAATACGGCTGCCGATGCGGTGATGTTCGTCAAAACCGCGGACAACTTCCCGATCGCAAGCGCGGCGTATTCCAGCTCTCATGAAGGCTCGGGCTGGACGTTCGCCAATATGTACGACGGCATCCGTTCCTCCGTATCGGGGAAATTAGGCTGGAGCAGCCAAAACAATACTTCGGCCAACCATACTGAATGGTTCACGGCCGATCTCGGCAGTGCGAAGACGATCAGCCGGGTCGATCTGTACCCGAGAAACGACGCCACCCGCGTCGGAGACTGCTTCCCGATCGATTTTACGATCGAAGTGTCGGCGGATAACGTCAACTGGACGACGGTCTCGACGAAGACGAATTACGCCAAGCCGGGGAATCAGGCGCAAAGCTTCACGTTCGCGCCGCAATCCGCCAGATATGTCAAAATTAACGGAACGAATTTGAGGACCGATCAATACGGCGCTTACCGGATGCAGTTCGCCGAGATCGAAGTGTTCTAATCGCTCGATAGGTTGCGGTGCAGAGCAGCCTGGACATGGATACGTGTTCAGGCTGTTCTTTATTTTCTTGCGGAGCGAATACCGCGTGCGCTCGCTGCTTTCAAAAGACAGGCGAACAATTGTTCTTGAAAGGCGCGGGGAATCGTGTTAATATTTGGATATTATGGAATCTGTGGAGGAGGGATTTCGATTGCTGCGCCAACCGGGCGATACTATAAAAGCCGTTTTCGTGCAAGCCCTTGAATCGTTCACCGATAAGCTGAAGAAGGACGATCAGGTGATTGCCGCCATACTGATGGGCAGCCTGTCCTATGACGAAGTATGGGAGAAGTCGGACATCGATTTGAAGCTGATCGTTCATGAACAGAAGCTGGTCAAACGGTATGTTTGCTTTACGGAGAACGGCATTCCGATTAACGCCAGCATCGATTCCCGCAACGATTTCAAGCGATGGGTGGAGAAGTCGGTTCAAGGCTCCATCAGCCATTCGATGCTTGTGCGCAGCACGCTGCTGTTCGCCAAAGAAGAAAGCATCCGGGACTACTTCGCCGATATCCGTTATGTCGGAGAGCGCGACAGGCAGCTCCAGCTGCTGCAGCTCGGCTGCTTTGCCCTGGGCAGTATGGCCAAAGCGGAGAAATGGCTGTGCGTGAAGCAGGACTTTACATATTGCGCGTTCTGGATGATCAAGATGATCGATGTGCTCGCCAGAATCGAGGTCATCTTGAATAAGGAGGTGCCGATGCGGGAGGCGGTACAGCAGGCTGCCGTCTACAACCCGGCATTTTTTGGGAGCGTATACACGGGGCTGGTGAACGAGACGGTGAATGAAGCGAAGGCGGAGACGGCGCTTCGCCTCATTCAAAGCTATCTGGAAGAACGAACGGAGATGCTGTTCAAGCCGATCCTCGACTACTTGAAGCAGGAGGCGGACGTTCGTTCTTTGACAGAGATGACCGACAAGCTGTCTGCGGTCGTCCATCTGGACGGAGGCATGCTGTTCATGGCGTGCGATTGGCTGGCCGAGCGCGGCTTCATCATGAAAACGTCGGTACAGGAGGCAGCGACGCCCAAAAGCCGCATTGCGCTGGAGGAGCCGGCATATTTGTACGAAGACGACGAGATCGAATAAACGTCATTGGAGCGACCAGAGCTTCGCTTGAAAAATTGTCAGACAAGAGATTTCGAAGCGAGGACATTGTGATTATGCGCAAGATCCCGATCATGCGCGTAATGATCCCAATCGTAGGAGTGAGCCGGAAGCCGTGAAGCATTATATTGAGGTCAGAGGGGCAAGACAGAACAATTTGCGCAATATCGACGTGAATATACCGAGGGACAAGCTGACGGTCGTTACCGGCGTAAGCGGCTCGGGGAAATCGTCGCTCGCCTTTGAGGTGATATACGGGGAAGGGCAGAGGCGCTTTCTCGAATCGCTGTCCACCTTCGCCAAGAGCCGGATGAGTCAGATTAAGAAGCCGGATGTTGATTTCGTATTCGGATTGTCCCCGGTCATCGCGATCGAGCAGAAGAAAGGCATCGTCAACCCTCGCTCGACCGTAGGGACGATGACGGACTTGTACGATTTCATGCGGCTACTGTTTGCTTCCGCCGGCGATGCATGCTGTCCGTTCTGCAGTCATCCGATTCCGACGAAGACCGTCAACCAAATGATCGACCGGCTGCAGTCGCTGCCGGAAGGGACGGAAGTTGAAGTGCTGGCGCCCGTATTCAAACTGTACGGCGAAGATTATGAAACGCTGTTCGACGAGATCCGGGCCAAAGGCTTCCGTACCGTCAAGCTGGACGGGCAAGTACACAGCCTCAGCGACAATCTGGAGCTGGAGGAAGAGGCGGACTGCGAGATCGAGGTTGTGGTCGACAAGATTGTGGTCCAGCCGGGCTTGTCCAAGATGATGCTCAAGACAATCGAGAACAGCTTGAGTCTGGTCGGAGACGGCTTCATTCGCTTTGTACTCGCCGGGGATGCGGATGGTACCGTAGCGGAGTCGTTTTACCGCGGCTTTGGCTGTCCGGCGCATCAGATTACGATGGGAGAGCTGCAGGCCCATTACTTCTCGTTCAACGATCCGAACAGCGCTTGCCGCACATGCGGCGGTCTCGGCACGTTCATGCGCACGGAACCGCGGTTTCTCGTGAAAAATCCGGAGAAGAGCATCACCAGGGGCGCGCTCGACACGATGCTGCTCAGCTCGAATTCGACGTGGACGCACCGCAAAATCATGTTTCACAGCATGGCGCTGCATTTCGAGTTCAGCCTCGATACCCCGTTCTGTGAGCTTCCGGACAACATTCGGAATATGCTCGTCTTCGGCACAAAGGGGCAGAAATTCCCGATCGTTCACCCGGAGGAAGCGACGAACGTCCGCAGCCGGTTTAACGGCAGACTGGTCGGCTACGGCGGCATGGTCAACGACGTGAACCGGTGGTACAAAAACTTCGTCAAGAAAAAAGTGTCCGGCGGCGCGCAAGAGGAGTTTTTCAAGCGGGTGATGGTCGAGCACGCTTGCCCCGACTGCGAGGGCAGGAAGCTGAAGCAGCAGCGGTTTTGCGTCACCGTCGGCGGCCGCAACATTCACGAGCTGTGTACGATGCCGCTTCAGGAGCTGAGAAGCTTTCTGGCCGAAGTCTTGTTCCCGGCAGAGAAGGAGCAAGTCGGCCGGCAAATCGTCCATGAAATTACGAGCCGGCTGGGGCTGCTCATCGACATTGGACTCGAGTATCTCAGCCTCGGCCGCCGCTCCGATTCCATCTCCGGCGGCGAAGCGCAAAGAATCCGGCTGTCGACGCAGATCAGCTCGGGACTGATGGGTATGCTGTACGTGCTCGACGAGCCGAGCATCGGTCTGCATGCCCGGGACAGCGTACGCATTGTCGACACGCTGAAGAAGCTGCGCGATATCGGCAATACGATCATCGTCGTAGAGCATGACATCGACACGATCAAGAGCGCCGATTATATAATCGAGATCGGTCCCGGCCCGGGCGTGCACGGCGGCCAATTAATCGCGCAGGGAACTGCTGCGGAGCTGCGGGACAATACGGATTCGCTCACAGGCTCGTTTCTAGCCGGTTACCGGAGAATCGACCTGCCGCTCAGAAGAAGACCGTCGAACGGCTCCTCTCTTGTGATCAAGGGGGCGAGGGCGAACAATTTGCGCAATGTCGATGTCGCCATCCCGCTCGGCGTGATGGTTTGCGTGACCGGCGTATCGGGCTCGGGCAAGAGCACGTTGATCAACGAAGTGATGTATAAGCAGCTGTGCGCGGTATTTCAGGATGCGCGGGTCGTGCCCGGCGAGCATGATGCGCTGGAAGGCCACGAATCGATCTCCAGCGTCATTCATATCGATCAATCGCCGATCGGGCGCAGCAGCCGGTCCAATCCGGCGACGTACGTCGGATTTTTCGACCGTATCCGCGAATGGTTTGCGGAGTCGCCAGCCGCTGCCGAGAAAGGTCTCGGCAAGAACGACTTCAGCTTTAACCATAAGAACGGCGGCCGCTGCGAGCATTGTCAGGGCGAAGGGATCGTGACGACGCAGCTGCAATTCATGCCGGACATCGAAGCCGTCTGCCCGGCTTGTAAAGGCGCGCGCTTTAACAACGACGTGCTGGAGGTGCGGATTAAGGGCAGGACGATTGCCGACGTGCTCGAGATGAGCATCGAGGAAGCGATGACATTCTTCGAAGATCAGTCTTACATCCTCCATAAGCTGAATGTGCTGAATCAGCTCGGCCTCGGTTATTTGCGGCTCGGTCAGTCGTCGACGACGTTGTCGGGCGGGGAAGCGCAGCGGATCAAGCTGGCGACCGAGCTGGGCAAGATCAAGCGCGGCGCGCATAACTTGTATATATTGGACGAGCCGACGACGGGCCTGCATTTGCAGGACATCCAAAAGCTCATCGATTGCGTGAACCAGCTTGTCGACGCAGGTCACACCGTACTTGTCATCGAGCATCATCTGGATATGATCAAGGTGGCGGATCATATTATCGACATGGGCCCGGAAGGCGGCAAAGGCGGCGGTACGGTCGTCGCGCAGGGCACGCCGGAGGAGGTCGCCAAGGTTGCCGGCTCGCATACGGGGAAGTTTCTCCGCGGCGTGCTGGAGACGGATAACCGGTATTGGTAGGCGCACAAATCGAAAAGACACGACAATCCCCGCATCGTTTCGCCGATGCGGGTTTTATTTTGTTCCAAAATCAGTAATTCCGTTCCCATACTAATAAGACCGTCATTGGTGAAAGCGCTAGAATGGAGCCAGAGAACATAGAACATCATCTTTTTATTAGGGAAGGGAGCTATCATATCATGGCAACGATTCAGCTTGGCATCATTATGAACGGCGTGACGGGGAGAATGGGGACGAATCAGCATTTGATCCGCTCCATCATGGCCATCCGCCAGCAGGGCGGCGTGCAGCTGTCGAATGGAGACGTCATTATGCCGGACCCGATCCTCGTCGGCCGTCAGGAGCATAAGCTTCGCGCCTTGGCGGAGACGCACGGACTCGAGCGTTGGAGCACGAATCTCGACGAGTGCCTGGCCGATCCGCACAACCGGATCTATTTTGATTCGCAAACGACGGTGATGCGGTCGGAGAGCATCAAGAAAGCGATTGCGGCAGGCAAGCATATATACACGGAGAAGCCGACGGCCGAGAGCTTGAGCGACGCGCTGGAGCTGGTCAAGCTTGCGCGCGAGGCGGGCGTGAAGAACGGCGTCGTGCAGGACAAACTGTTTTTGCCCGGTTTGATCAAGCTGAAGCGGCTGATCGATTCCGGCTTTTTCGGACGCATTTTGTCGGTGCGCATGGAATTCGGCTACTGGGTATTCGAAGGCGATTGGCAGCCGGGACAGCGCCCTTCGTGGAATTACCGCAAAGAAGACGGCGGCGGCATTATCGTCGACATGTTCGCCCACTGGCGTTACGTTCTCGATAATTTGTTTGGCTCGGTCAAGTCGGTATCATGCCTTGGCGTCACCCATATCCCGGATCGTATTGACGAGCAAGGCAAGCGCTATGACTGCACAGCGGACGACGCCGCTTACGCTACGTTCCTGCTGGAAGGCGATATCGTAGCGCAAGTGAACTCCTCCTGGGCTGTTCGCGTCGATCGCGAGGACCTGCTTACGATCCAGGTCGACGGCACGGAAGGCAGCGCCGTCGCAGGCTTGCGCAACTGCCGCAGCCAGCATCGGGTCAATACGCCGAAACCGGTATGGAACCCGGACATCCCGAATCCGTTTGCCTTCCGGGAGCAATGGGAGCAAGTGCCGGACAATCAGCTGTTCGATAACGGGTTTAAAATCCAATGGGAGCTGTTCCTGAAGCACATCGTTACCGATTCTCCATTCCCGTGGGATTTGCTGGAAGGGGCAAAGGGCACGCAGTTGTCCGAGCTCGGCCTCGCTTCCTGGCAGGAGCGGCGCTGGATCGATATCCCCGAGCTGACCGTATAAGGAGGGAACCACCCGATGGCACTTCGAATCAAGCTTCCGCGTTCCGACAGGTCTTCGTATCTATATGAATTCGGCAACACCGAGCCGCTTGCCCAGGCGAAGGGCTCGTTTCACAGCCGCATCGCCTTCTCAGCCGCTCATGTGGTGTGCGATCCGTGGTCGGCGAGCGACCCGTTGTCGAGTGCCGCCATCGACTATAAGGCGACGATGGCGTACCGGCACCATCTATGGTCGCTCGGGTTCGCCGTCGCCGAAGCGATGGATACCGCGCAGCGGGGGATGGGACTCGACTGGCAGCGATCGAAGGAACTGATCGCGCACTCGATTAGCGAAGCGCGTTCCGTCGGCGGACATGTCGCCTGCGGAGCGGGCACCGACCAGTTGGCCGTGAGCCCGAATTTGACGCTGGAGCAAGTGGAGGCGGCCTATGAGGAGCAGTGCGCGTATATCGAGGGCTTGGGCGGGCATATCATCCTGATGGCCAGCCGGGCGCTGGCCGCCGTGGCCAAAGGACCGGAAGATTATGAGCGGGTCTACGGTAAAATCCTCGGGCAAGTGTCGCGGCCGGTCATTCTTCACTGGCTCGGCGACATGTTCGATCCGGCGCTCGCCGGCTATTGGGGCCATAAGGACATTGATTCGGCGATGGACGTATGCCTGCGCATCATTCGCAGCCATGCCGACAAGATCGACGGCATCAAAATTTCGCTGCTCGACGCGAGCAAGGAAATCGTCATGCGCCGCCAGCTCCCGGCGCATGCTCGGATGTATACCGGCGACGATTTCAACTACCCCGAGCTGATCAAAGGGGACGAGGCCGGATACAGCCACGCCCTGCTCGGCATATTCGACGCCATTGCACCGGTTGCGTCCGCAGCGCTGCAGGCGCTGGACGCAGGGCAGACGGACCGGTACCACGAGCTGATGGACCGCACGCTGCCGCTTTCCCGGCATATTTTCCAAAAGCCGACCTACGCCTACAAAACGGGCATCGTCTTCATGGCTTACTTGAATGGCCATCAATCGCATTTCCGGATGCTCGGCGGAGCCGAAGGCGCACGCAGCGCGATCCATCTGGCGGATTTGTTCGTGCTGGCCGATCAGGCCGGATTAATCGCCGATCCCGAGCTTGCGGCCAAACGGATGGAGCTCATGCTGACCATGTCCGGTATGGACTAAACGAACAGGTAAAGGAGACAGCCCATGACTAAGCTTGATTCCATAGAGCGGTTGAGCTTGAACCAAATCACAACGGACCGCTGGTCCTTGAAGGAAGCGGCGGAAGGCTGCGTACGGGCCGGCATTGGCTGGATCGCGCCGTGGCGGCACAAGGTAGCCGAAGCGGGACTGGCCGAAAGCAGGCGGATCATCCAGGATACGGGACTGCGCGTATCGAGCCTGTGCCGTGGCGGGATGTTTCCGGCGGAAACCGCGGGCGAGCGTCAGGCGAAGCTGGACGACAACCGCCGGGCGGTCGAAGAAGCGGCGGAGCTCGGCGCCGACGTGCTGGTGCTCGTCTGCGGCCCGTCTTCGAATAAGGACATCGCCCTTGCAAGGCAGTACGTGCAGGAGGGGATCGAGAAGCTGATTCCGTTCGCGAGGGAACACGGCGTGCGTCTGGCGATCGAACCGCTGCATCCGATGTATGCGGCGGAGCGCTCCGTCATCGTCACGCTGGAGCAAGCCAATACGCTGGCTGAACGGTTCTCGCCCCAAGATGTAGGCGTCGTCGTCGACGTGTTCCATGTATGGTGGGATCCGAACTTGTACCGCGAGATTGAGCGCGCGGGCAGCCGCATTCTCGGCTTTCACGTATCCGACTGGATCGTCCCGACGCCGGATATGCTGATGGGACGGGGTATGATGGGAGACGGCGTGATCGAAATCCGCAAAATCCGCCATGCGGTGGAAGCTGCCGGCTACCAAGGACCGATTGAGGTGGAAATTTTCAACCGGCAAATTTGGGATATGCAGGGCGACGAGGCGCTGGCGTTGACGAAAAGCCGTTATTTGGAGCACGTGTAATCGTATGGATACATGCTGATTGAATAAGTGCAAATGGGAAGGGGCGAGCCTCTTGCTGGAGACGGAATTCATCTGCTACTACTTTTGGCCTGAGGAAGAAGAAGGAGAAGAGGAGGAGGGCGGGAACCCGTCTCGGCAGCAGGAGGGGCGAGGGGATCCCCATGAGCCGGCGAATCACGCAATGCCGCCGGATGCTTCGGGGGAACGCATAGAACCGGAGAAGTAGGGAACGATCGAATTCGTCTTGCGCGGAATTCCCAGTGGAGTAAAATGGTAGTATCACCGTCTTACTCATTGGGGGAATTGCCGCTTGGAGATCCAGATGATTACACTGCCGGAGAACGGAATTCTTTTATATGAAAGCAAGCATACGGACGGCAACGTAGTGCGAGAGCACCGCCATCAGATTCATCAGATTTTGTATGTGCTGGACGGCAGCGGAACGATCAAGCTGGACGGGAATTATTCGGAGCTGTGTCCCGACCGGCTCGTGCTGATCGTACCGCATTCCGATCATTCCATTATCGCCGAGGCGAAGCTTACGCTGCTCGTGCTCGCATTCGACGCGCAATCGATGGAAACGATCGTCGAGCATGAAATCCTAAGCAAACGCTTCCCCCGCTCGGCCATTGTCAGCATGAATCCGTTCATGGCGACGGAAGTCAGGCAGCTGCTGCGCAAAATGATGTTCGAGCAGGGCAATAGCGATCAACTGAACGATTGGGCGCTGCGGATTCATCTGCAGGAAATATTGCTGCTGCTCGCCCGTTCGGGTCAGCAGGCCGTCATTACCGATTCCAACGGACTTCGGGCCGACAAGATTCGCAGATACATCGACGAGCATTATTTCGAATCGATCACGGCCGGCGAAATAGCCTCGATCATGAACATCAGCGCGAGGTACGTCAACAACATATTCAAGGAATGCTTCGGCATTACGCCGACGCAATATTTGACCCAAGTGCGGATCAGCGTGGCGAAGAAGCTGCTCTCCGAGACGGACAAAGATATCGTCACCGTATGCTTCGAGGTGGGCTTCGAGAACGTTCCGACCTTTTACCGCGCGTTCAAAAATAGCGTCAAGCTGTCTCCGAATAAGTACCGCAGGCAAAATGCGGCCGGAGACGAGCTGAATAATGGTTGAGCCAGGAGGGAAAAAACGGTGAATCGTACAAAAGCGAAAGTCGCGCTCATCGGCATCGGCGGATTCGGCAAAGTGCATACGAAAACGATCATGCAGCTCGCAGAGCAAGGCGTGCTGGAATGCGTCGCTTATGCCGAGACGAATCGGGAAGCGAACGCCGAATCCGCCGCCATGTGGGACACTGCGGGCGCCTCGCATTACCATGATTATGAACAAATGCTGCAAAACCACCCGGACATCGATCTGGTGGCGATTGCGACGCCGATTCCTTTGCACAAGCCGATGAGCATCCGTGTGATGGAGCAGGGGTTTCATGTCATTCTGGAGAAACCGCCGGCCGTCACGATTCAAGATCATGAGGAAATGGCGGCCGTAGCGCAGCGGACGGGACGACTATGCCAGGTGAATTTTCAGAATACGTCGGGCCAAGCGTTCCGTTCCAGCTTGCAGAAGCTGCAGGAGGGCGTCATCGGAACCGTTAAGCGTGTCACGGGGATCGGCGTATGGAAAAGAACGCAAGCGTATTACGACCGTACGCCCTGGGCCGGCAAGCTGATTCATAACGGCCAATATGTACTGGACGGGACCCTCTTCAATCCGTTCTCGCATCTCTTGAACAACTGCCTGATTGCGGCGGGCTGCGGCGACGCGCGCTTGGCGGAGCCGGTTTCCGTGCAAGCGGAGCTGTACCGGGCGAACGGCATCGAAGGGGAAGATACCGCCTCCGTCCGCATTCGTACGGTACAAGACGTGGAGGTTCTCCTCTATACGACGTTGTGCGCCGACCAGACGGTAAGTCCTTATATTGAGATCGAAGGCAGCGAAGGCAGCATTTGCTGGTATTCCAACAACACGATGACGATTCGTACCAGCGAAGGGGAAGAACGCGTCGATTGCGGTCCGGAGCCGTTGATGAACAAGATGTACATCAATTTACTGGAAGCGATTCGCGAAGGAGCCCCGCTGTACAGTCCGCTTGAGGCATGCCGCAGCTTCGTTCTGGCCGCCAACGGCGCTTTCGAATCGTCGCGCGAGATGCATCGCGTCCCGGAGACCTACGTAACGGTTGAGCCGTCGGGCGAAACGACGGGGAAGGTAATCGGCAGCGTCAAACAGATCATCATGAGCTCTGCACGGGCCGGCAAACTTTTTTCTGAATCGGAAGTGGAGTGGGCGGTCCGGACAGAGCCATTTGCGCTGAACAATTACGGGTCGTTCCGCATGTTCCGATGAGGGTCTGACGGAATTTATGGGATAGGCGGCATCACATCGGGAACGGCGGTCACGGGATCGCCGTTTTTTCGATATTTTTGAGGGGTCGTTCCGGTCCGCTGCCGGAAAAGGGCATGGAAATGCTTCATGTCCATATAGCCGACCGCACCGGCGATTTGCTGTACGGTCATGCCCGTCGCTTTCAGCAGCTCACAGCTTTTGTGAATGCGCAGGTTTTGCAGGTAGGTAATGAACGTCGTTCCCATCGCTTGGCGGAACAACCGCTGCAGATGGCTTTCGCTCAAAAAACAATACTCCGCCACTTGTTTGAGCGTAATCGGCTCGTGATAGCGCCGGTGAATGAGCCGGATCGCCTCTTCGATTTTGCCGCTGCCCCTCGTGCCGCTCGGCTCCGCCGTGAGCGTGCTGCGGTAAAGCTTGGCGATAAGCTGAATGAACAAGGCATGGACGACAGGCTCGTACCCGGGCTGCTTTTGGCGGTATTCGGCCAGCATCGTCTGGAACAGCTCGGTGAAGGCGCTGTCTTTATCGTAGTGGTGAAACCAGGGCCTGGGCATAAGCTCCGGCGTGAACAAGGCGCAGTGGAGTGCGGAACCGGACGGTGGGAAGGCGCCCGCCGCCTCCAGCGCCTGGGGGCGAAACACGCAGTTGATGATGCCGAGCGTCCGGCTCTTCTCCGGTGAAGTCGGCCGGTACACATGGGACGTGCCGATCGGGAGCAAATAAATGTCGCCCCGTTTGACCCGAACTACGGTGTCGCCGTTAATGTACTGGTATCCGTTGCCCTCGACGACAAAGCTGATTTCAATCGCGTCATGTGAATGCAGCGGTATGCTGAACGCTTCGTAGGCCCGGTTGACGAAGACGTTCATCCCCGGCCGAAACCGCTGATCCGACGAAAATACTGGCTTCATGAAACGTCCTCCCTTGGATCTGGAACCCAATCGCTTCCATTTTATTATATAAGGGGTATCGGATCGAAAAAAGAGCGCTTTGGCCTATACATTTGAGCGAAATCCCCCCTATGCGAAAACGCGCAGTTGATATAATGAAATCAATGACAGCGGTTTCAATATCACGGCGAATGTTATCGGCATCGACGTGCCGGTATCGGATCGAATGACGGAGGGGGCGTTCCAACATGAACAAAAGGTTGATCGTACTTTCGGCTTTGATAGGCATCGGCGGGGTGTCCGGCTGTTCGGGTCCGGCGCAGCAATCCGCGGAGACGGGCGGAACGGGGAAGGAGCAGGCTCAAGCCGGACGCAGTGCACCGACCGAACCGGTGGAGCTTTCGGTTTTTTCCGCGGGCGGGACGCAAAACGAAGAGTTCGAAAAAAATTACGCCGAGTTGATTAAGAAAAAATTTCCCCATGTGACCATCAAGTACATTAACCCGAGAGACGGAGAGGGCAACAAGTTCGAAAATTTGATTTTGTCCGGCGTCAATATCGATTTGTATTACGAGTCGATCGGCACGTTCTTTTCGACGCTGTCCAGAAACAAGGCGCAGTACGACTTATCCTCCCTTATCAAGGAGCGGGGGCTGGACTTGAACCGGTTCGAGCCGACGCTGATTGACGCGGTTCGAAAGAACGGCAAGGGCGAGATTTGGGGACTCCCCGTGACGACGAACGGCATGTCGCTATACTACAACAAAGAGCTGTTCGACAAATTCGGCGTGCCCTATTTGAAGGACGGGATGACGTGGGATGAACTGTACGAGACGGCCAATGGGCTGAACCGGACGGACGGGGACAAGAAGATCGCGGGGCTGGCGATCTCGCCGAGCCACAGCATGCGGATGAACGTGTATTCCTTGCCGTTCGTCGATCCGCAGACGATGCAGGCGACGTTCGGCAATGAGCGGTGGAAGCAGGTGCTCGATCCGATTTTGGCCCCCGCCAAAGAGTCCGCATATCGCGCGAAAATGGATGAACTCGAAGGCAAGCTGCCGTATTCCGGCGAATGGCTGAAAAAGCAGGAGTTGGCGATTTTCGGCGTCTTCTCCGACTGGCAGGTCGTCAGCCCGACGCCGGTCCCGTTCGATTGGGATATTGCGGCTTACCCGACGAACAAAGAGATGCCCGGCATCGGCAGCCAGCAATACCCAGTTTATTGGTCAATTCCGGCATTCGCCAAGCATAAGGAACAGGCTTTTGAAGTGCTCAGCTTTCTTGTGTCCGATGAATACCAGCTGGCGCTGTCCAAACGGGGCGGGATGACGGTATTGAACAATCCTTCCATTCAGAAGGCGTTCGGGCAAGACAGTCCGAATAAGGACAAAAATTTGAACGCGGCGTACTATAACAAATTCGCTCCGATTTCGCCGAAGACAGATTTCGAAAAGACGGCGGAAAATGCGATTACGAATAAGCTGGTCGATCTCGCTTACGGGCGAACCGATCTGAACACCGCCTTGCGCCAAGCGACGGAAGAGGCGAACAAGGAAATTCAAGCGGCAAGCAGATAACGGCAATCCGCCGCAAGGAAATCAACGAATCAAAGGGATAGAGGGGACTGGGATATGATCAAACCATTATTGAAACTTACCGTCCATGCCGGACGTCATAACCGGACGCATTGCCCGGTGTCATACCGTATTCCGACCGATGCGCCGCTGCTTCAAGGCAGCGGCATCGAGCTTCTGCATCTATCGACCGCCGCGGGTGAACCGGTTCCGCTGCAGTGCGAGGAGAACGGCGGAACCGTTACGCTGCACTGGATCGTCCCGAAGCTCGGTGCGGGCGAATCGGCCGTCTTCATCGTGCAGGCGGGCGGCCAGCGTCAGGAAGCGGGCGAAGGGATCGAGCTGATCGAGAAGGAGCATCAGCTGGACATCCACATCGGCGGGGCTTTCTTTACGTCGTACGTGTATGATCCGCAGCGGGCCAAGCCTTATTTGGGCCCGGTCATCGGCCCGTACGGCGAAAGCTTCACGCGGCTCGATTTCGAGACGAAGGAGCACCCGCATCACCGCTCGGTATGGCTGGCAGTCGGCGACGTCAACGGCGTTGACTTATGGAACGAGCCGAAGGACCGGCACGGCATCCAGACGTTCGAAGGATTCAAGGAACGCGTGTCCGGACCGGTATTCGCCAGATTGACCGCGAGCCAGCAGTGGTGCAATCACGGCAAAAGACCGCAAATGGCGGAGCAGCGGACGATGACCTTCTACAATACTCCGGCGGGCGAACGGTTTATCGATCTGGATACGGAGCTTCGGATGCTCGGGCGGATCGAGTTCGGGGCGACGAAGGAAGCGGGACCGCTCGGCATTCGCGTGGCCGAGTCTATGAAAGCGGAGAACGGCGGGACGATCGTCAATGCGTTCGGCTCCGTCGGCGAGGCGGAATGCTGGGGCGAGCGCGCGCCGTGGTGCGATTATTACGGCACGGTAGGGGGCAAGACGCTCGGCATCGCCGCGTTCGACCATCCGGGCAACATGGATTTCCCCACCTTCTGGCATGTGCGGGACTATGGACTGCTGGCGGCCAACAACTTGTACTTCCTGGGCGGCAAGCTGTTCCAGAAGGGCGAGACGATCCGGTACAAACACCGCATCTATTTTCACGAGGGCGACACGGCGGCGGCCGGCGTTGCGAATAAATATCACGACTACATCCATCCGCCGGTTGTCACGGCAGAAGAGCCGGAGTGATGGGACGGAAACTTACGGAGTAGACGATACTTTGAAGCGGCAAACCCATCGTATAAAGGAAACGATTGCCCGGCAAAGCTTTTCTGATGCGTCTTCCATGCAGCCGAAACTACATGTAGCAAGCGGGCAACATCCCGGATCAAGCGCCTTTCGTTGTTGGCTAACAGCCTAACAACGGGAGGCGTTTTTTATCATGCCGCCTGCCTGCGCGCCCTTCTTCGCAGACCGCATAGGATAATCCCCGAGCCGATATCTTTCTACCCTTCACCTGATGATTCTCCCCTTACTGGAACCCGCCGCGGGGTATAGAATGAACTCAGAACCAACAGGGGAGGTTAATAGAATGAAAAAAATATACACAATTGGATTATCGATGGCTGTGGCTGCTTCCGTACTGGCGGGCTGCGGCGCGCAAAAGGACGATCAAGGATCTGCTGCCGCCGGCGGCTCCAAAGATAAAGTAAAGCTTTCCGTATGGCATAACTGGACAGGTCAGGATGCGAAGGCGATTGCGATGCGAAAAATTTTGGACGATTTCCAGACACAGCATCCGGAAGTTCAGCTCGAAGTGGAAGGCCTTCCTACGGACGGATTGAAAACACGCCTGCGCACGGTGGCCGCGGCTGACGAAATGCCGGATTTGTTCGTCATGTGGCCGGACGCGATGACCAAGGAATTCGTAAGCGGCGGCTTGCTGCAGCCGGTCGATGAATTTCTGAACAGCAAGCCGGAGTGGAAAAACAACTTCATTCCGAACGCGCTGGACGGCTTCACGGTAGACGGCAAAACATACACAGTACCGATGAACTTGGCGCCGACATCTTTTATTTACTACAACCGGGCGATCTTTGACCAATACGGCGTGAAAGTGCCGAAGACATGGGACGATTTGAAATCGGCGATCGATACGTTCAACAAAAATAACATCATTCCGGTCGCGCTCGGCAACAAAGCGAACTGGGTCGCACAATCGACGATTTTCAGCACGATCGCCGACCGCGTGACGGGGACGGATTGGTTCCTGAAAGCGGCAAGCCAGAACGGCGCCAAGTTCACCGATCCGGAATTCGTCAAGTCGCTCACCGTTATGCAGGATTTGGGCAAATCGAAGGCGTTCCAGGACGGCTTTAACAGCATCGACGAAAACCAGATGATGCAACTTTACTTCCAAGGCAAAGCGGCGATGTTCATCGGCGGCGGCTGGACGGTGGCCAACCTGGTCAATAACGCGCCGAAGGAAGTGCTCGACAAAACGCACATCTCGATTCTTCCGGCGGTTGACGGCGGCAAAGGCAATGCACAGACGACCTCGGGCGTTGTCGGTACAGGGATGGGCGTGAGCAAGAAAGTAACTGGCGCGCGCAAGGATGCCGCAATGCAGCTGCTGTACGCCTTGTCCGGCCCGGAGGGGCAAAAGGCGACGCTGGAGAGCAGCACGCTCGTCAGCTATAAAATCGATCTGGACAAGAGCAAAGCGCATCCGCTCTTCGTCGAATTGAACGAATTGATGAAAAATACGAAAATCAGCCCGGTATATGATTCCAAATTAACTTCCGCTGCGGTGGAAGTGGTCAATAACGGCCTTCAGGAGCTGCTGATGGGCGGCAATCCGGAAGCGATCGCCAAGAAAATCCAGGACGCTCAGGCGGGCGCTCTAGGCAAGTAATCCGAACATCGCCTCACTCGCAGCCCTCCCTCGCGGAGGGCTGACGATTTGGTAAAGGAAGTGAGTATGAGAATGAACAACACGCTGCGCGTAAGGCGCTTTATGGTTCTCGGCCTGCTGCCCGCCGTCGTCGTTTACGCTTTGTTCGTATTCGTGCCTGTCATTTGGTCCGCCTATTACGGGTTCTTCGATTGGAAAGGCATCGGTGCGGCCAAATTTATCGGCCTCAAAAACTACGTTGAAATTTTGCACGACCCGGTCTTCTGGCGGGCGCTCAAAAACAATATTATTTTCGTGCTGGCTTCCGTCTTTGGACAAGTGCCGCTTGCGCTCGTGCTCGCCATCGTGCTTCACAAGAACAACGCGCTTCAGCGCTTTCTGCGTTCCGCGATATTTATGCCGATGGTCTTGTCGTCGGTCATTATCGGGATGATCTGGCAATATATTTACCATCCGCAAATCGGTATCCTTAACTTTTTGCTCGATAAGCTCGGCCTCGCCAGCTGGAAGCTGCAATGGCTGTCTGATGCGAAAATCGCCATTTTCTCAATGACGCCTCCGCTTATTTGGAGCTTCGTCGGCCTGTACTTGATTATTTTTATCTCCGCTTTTCAAAATATACCGGGAGACATTCACGATGCCGCGCTGATTGACGGTGCAGGCGGCGCGCGCAAGCTGTTTTCCATCACGCTGCCGATGATCTGGGGCACGGTGCAGGTGGCGCTCATTCTTTGCATTTCCGGCAGTCTCAAATCGTTTGACCTTGTGTATGTGATGACCAAGGGCGGTCCGGCGCATTCGACGGAGCTGCTTGCCACGTATATGTATAACTCGACGTTTTCTTCGTACCGGTACGGATTCGGGAGCGCGATCTCCACTTCGATTGTCCTGATCAGCCTGCTGATTATCGGTACAAGCCAATGGCTGACGAGCCGAAAACAAAAGCATGCGGAAGGGAGGGCGCATTCATGAATACGACGGTTCCGGTGCAGACGGCTTCACATAAACTCGGCTTTTCGGTGAAAAAATGGAGACGAGGCCTCTTTTGGACGCTGATGGCTGTTTACGGTCTCATCACGTTATACCCGTTACTATGGCTGTTCATCAGCGCCTTCAAGTCGAATGCGGAGTTCATTAACCGCCCCTTCAGCTTGCCGGAAGCATGGCAGGTGGACAATTTCGTCAGGGCATGGAAAGGCTCCAAGATGGGCGTCGCTTTCTTCAACTCCTTGGTCGTATCGGTCATCTCCCTTGCGATTACGCTGTTCATCTCCGCGCTGGCTTCCTTCGTGCTGGCCAGATTCCGCTTTAAGATGAAAGGCTGGATCATGGGCTTCTTCGTCGTAGGGCTGCTGATTCCGATCCACAGCACGCTTGTGCCATTATTTATATTAATGAAGCAAATGTCGCTGCTGAACACGTATTGGGCGCTCATTCTTCCTTATACGGCGTTTGCGCTGCCGACCGCGATTTTTGTACTTACGGCTTATTTGTCCTCCATTCCGAAGGAGATCGAGGAAGCCGCGTTTATCGACGGAACCGGACTGTGGGGCGTGTTTCTGCGGGTGATGCTGCCGATCTCGCTGCCTGCGCTGGCAACGGTTACGATCTTGAGCTTTCTGCATTTCTGGAACGACTTCTCCTTCGCGCTTGTATTTATAAGCAAGTCGAGTCTGAAGACGCTGCCGCTCGCCATTGCGACGTTCGCGGACGGCTATCAGACGGATTACGGGCTGACGCTGGCCGCGATGACGATCGCCGTCATTCCGACGATCATCGTTTACCTTTTGTTCCAGGAGCAAGTGATGAAGGGAATGACCGCAGGCGCGGTCAAAGGATAACACACAAAACGATCCGGCTGCGGATCGCATGAAGAGCGCAGGGGTGGGACAACCATGTGGCGATGGATCGCTTTTTCATTACAACGGAAGCTGTCGGTCATCATGCTGGTGTCGACCCTTGTGCCTTTATTGCTTTTGGGCGGTTTTGCGTATGCCGTCTCGTTCAAGACGACGGAGCAAAAAACGCGGCAGTCGGGGATCGATACGATGCGGCAGATGCAGGGGACGCTGGAGTTTATTTTGCAGGATGTCGAGAACATGTCCGTGTTTTTGATCGGGCAGCGGGATATTCAAACGTATTTGTCCTCTCCCGTCGAAGATATGGACGTGCGCTCGCGTATTTTGGGCTTTACGGCCAATCTGGTGACGTCCAAGCCTTATATATCGAATATAACGATTTATCCGGCCAACACGTTCGAACCGTTGTCGACGATGACGATCTACGAATCGGAGCTGGAGCAGCAAGTGAATATACGCGAGGTCGGCGCCAAGCATTGGACCGGTGTGTACACGATCCACAATTACGCAGGCTCCAAAAATGTCATTACGTTCATTCGCCCGCTGCGCGGCGTCGGCACATACCGGAATTTGGGCTGGCTGTCGATCAGCCTGGATGAATTGACGCTATCGCGGTATTTGTCCGAACGGAATCCCGGCGCCGGATTAGGCAAGCTATTGCTGCTGAACGACAAGGAGCGCATCATCTCCTCCACGGAAAAGCATTGGCTTCGGGAACCGATCGAAGCGGTGCTGCCGGGCGCTGCCGGCACGTTCGAAGAAAGTCTGTACGGCTCAGGGATTTACGGACAAGGTTCGGATAAGCAAATGGTACTGTATTACCGCGAGCCGCTCGTCGATTGGACGCTGGTGGGGCTGATTCCTTACCATGTGTACAGCGAGCAGAACCGGTACTTGATTATGCTGACCGCCGGCGCCGTTGCGCTGGCCGTTCTCATCAGCGCCGGATTGATTTGGTTTATTGTGCGGCAGGTGACGAATCCGCTTCGCCTGCTGACGAAACTGCTGACGCGAATCGATCCGAACGAGCCGCTGCCGGTATATCCGGTCGGTTCGAATGATGAGATCGGCCGGCTGGCGGCGAGCTACAATTTGCTGGGCCAGCATATCGAGACGCTCAAGCGGCAGTTGATCCGCAACGAAACGCGCAAGAAGGAGGCGGATTTGCGCGCGCTGCAAGCGCAGATCAATCCGCATTTTTTGTACAATACGCTGTCCTCGATTCACTGGATCGCATTGATGCGGGAGGAGAAGCGGATCGCCGATATGGTGGAGGCGCTCAGCGATTTTTTGCGGTTCAGCTTGAACAAGGGGAAAGACTTTTGCCCGGTTCAGCAGGAGCTGGCTCATATTAAAAACTACGCTCAAGTGCAATCGATCCGGTTCCCGGACAAGTTCGATCTTGAGTTTGTCGTCAGTCCCGAGCTGCAGCAAAAGCTGATGCTGAAGCTGCTGCTCCAGCCGCTGGTGGAAAATGCGATGATTCACGGGATACAGAAGAAGGAAGGAAGGGGGACGATTCACGTGGTGGTGGAGAAGACCGGCGAACGGATGCATTTTCTCGTGTTTGACGACGGCGTAGGCATGACGGAGGAACGGCTGCAGTCGATCCGGGCTTATTTGCAGTCTTCCGAGGAGCAGGTCGCACCCGGCGGCAGCTATGGCTTGAGAAACGTAAACGAACGGCTGCTGCTCCATTACGGACCGGATGCGCAGCTGCATATCGAAAGCCGCCTGCATGCGGGCACATGCGTATCGTTCTCCATTCCGGTCAAGGAGGCGCAGCCGCATGAGAATCATGATCGTGGATGACGAGGTGATCATTCGAACCGGCCTCGCCCAGGTCATTCAGTGGGAGGCGCTTGGCCTGGAGCTGCTGGAACCGGCGGCTTCGGCGGAGGAGGCGCTTGAGCGCATGCCGCGGGAGCGGCCGAATATCGTGCTGACCGACATTCGGATGACGGGGAAGACCGGGCTGCAGCTGGCGGAAGAAGCGAAACAGATCGTGCCGGAGGCCGAAATCATCATCTTGTCCGGTTACGACGACTTTGAATATATGCAGCAGGCGATTCGGCAGGAAGTAAGCGATTATTTGCTCAAGACGAGCCGGCCGGAAGACATCATCAAGACGGTGATGCGGGCGAAGCGGCGCATTGAGGAGCGCTGGGCCGTGCATAGCCGGGACGTATTCAAGAACAAGGAAGCGCGGAACCGGCTATTCGAGCGATGGGTCATTGCGGGAGATACGGCCGGGATGGATCAAGAGCTGCCGAAGGGCATTTTATCCCGCTTGTTCGCGGAACGGGAACGTGCGGTGGACGATCGCCTGCAAATATTGCTCGTCGCCGCGGAAGGCTGGGACGATACGGCAGCCCCGGGGTCGCTGCTGCTCTTCGCGGTGGAAAACATGCTCGGCGATCTGCTCCCGCACTCGGAGACGCTTGTGCAGGACAAGCGGATCGTCGTCGCCATTCGCTGCAAAAGCGGGATCGGATGCGATTTGCGTCATGTTCGCGCGGTAACGGATAAAATCGAGCGGATGCTGAAATGCCGGCTGTTTGTTGCGGCGGGGCTGCCGGTGGAGAAGCCGGAGCAGCTGCACGAGTCGTATACCGCGGCGGATTATGCGTTCGGTTACCGGGCGCTGCTCAGCGAAGATCGGGTCGAGTACATGGCGGTGCTGCAGCGCAAAGGCGGCAAGACGGTGTGTACGCATGAGGAGGAGCTGGAGCTGTCCTCCATTCTGCTCGATCATGACGCCATCGCGCTGAAAGATTGGGTCAACCGTTATATTCAAGTGCAGCTCGACGATCCGCATATGACGCTGGAATCATTGGAAGCGTCCGTTCGATCGGTGGCCGTATCCGCCCATCGCTGGCTGGAGCGGGTCATGTCCGCCACCGGACGCGGCGGAACGCTGGAGGAGAAGCCCGCGCCGCTGCAGTGGGAGCGGGGCACGGCGCCGCGAGACGCGCTGTTCCAGCATTTGTACGCCGTGATGAAGCTGTACCATCACCGTTACGCCGACGGGAAGGCGACGCATGCGCAGAAGGCGATGGCCTACATCGAGGAGCATCTGGGCGGCGATGTAGGGTTGGCGCAGGCAGCCAGGCACGTGCATGTGCATCCAAGCCATCTGAGCGAAGTGTTCAAGAAGGAGACCGGCATGACGTTCGGCGATTACGTGACAAGACAGCGGATGCGCCGCGCGATGGAGATCTTGTCGGTGTCCCCGGCGAAGGTGAGCGAAGTGGCGGCGGAGGTCGGCTACGAGGACGTCAAATATTTCGGGCAAATTTTCAAGAAATATACGGGCAAAACCCCGAGCGAATATCGGGAGAAGGCGGGTTCGCCGACGACAGGGGAATAGTCGGCGGACGCCGGTCATTTCGTAATTAAGGGAGAGGGTACGGATGGAACTGAAGAGCGTATGGAGAATTCAACATTTTGACGTGGGACAAGCAAGACCGCTGGAAGTGGCTTCGCCGGGACTCGACGACCGGTTCTGGATTACCGCCCGGGTGCCGGGGGACGTGCATTCGGCGCTGATCGAAAGAAACATCATTGAGAACCCGTACTTCGGCCATAACGACGCGAAGAGCCGCTGGATCGAACAGAAGGAATGGTGGTACCGGACTCAGTTCGACTATGCGAAGGAAGAAGGCGTGGAAGAGAAGCACGAGCTGACCTTCGAAGGGCTGGACACGTTCGCGACGGTATTCGTGAACGGACTCGAGATCGGCACGACCGACAATATGCTGATGGCGCATACGTTCGACGTGACGCGCGTGCTCGTCAACGGGAAGAACACGATCGCCGTCAAGTTCGACCCGCTTTATTTGCATAACCGGGACAAGCAGCAGTTTCAATGGTCTTCTTATACGAAGGAGCGGCCTTGGCTCCGCAAAGCGGCGATGAACTTCGGCTGGGACTGGGGCCCGCGGATGGTGACCGTCGGCATCTGGGGCAAGGTGCGCATCGAGCGCAAACGTTGGGCAAAGCTGAACAGCGTGTTCGCCCGAACGGTGCAGGCGAGCGAGAACAACGCTATTGTGCGGGTGGACTTCGATGTTACAGCCTACCGCCGCGAGCAAAGCCGCGAATGCGAGATTCGGCTGCGGGACGCCGAAGGGAACACGGTCGCCTCCTCGAGGGTTCCGGTACCCGGAACGAAAGGGATCGTCGACTTGGCCGTCGAACAGCCGCAGCTCTGGTGGACGCATGACCTCGGCACGCCGTATTTGTACGAGCTTGAAGTCGCGCTGCTGTCGAACGGAGAGAAGGTGGACGAATACCGGACCGCGCTCGGCATTCGCACCATCGAGCTGCAACTGCAGGATGAAGAAGGCCGGAACGCCTTCGTGTTCCTGCTCAACGGCGTCAAGCTGTTCGCCAAAGGCGCGAACTGGATTCCGGCCGACCATTTCATCGGCGCAATCCCGGATGAACGCTACCGCGATCTGGTTTCGCTGTCGGTCGACAGCAATATGAACATGCTTCGCGTGTGGGCCGGCGGCATTTACGAGACAGACGTGTTCTATGACGAATGCGACCGCCGCGGCGTGCTCGTGTGGCAGGATTTCGCCTTTGCCAACGCCTTGTTCCCGGATTTCAACCGCAATTTCATGGACAACGTGCGCAAGGAAGTCGAATATGCCGTGAAGCGGCTGCGCAACCGGACCTCGCTGGCCATTTGGTGCGGCAATAACGAGATCGACTGGCTGTACGACATGAAGACGTCCGGCGGCGATTTGACTTGCCCGTTCTATGGCGAGCGCATCTATCACGAGCTGATCCCGGACGTGCTTGAAGAGCTGGACAACAGCCGCGCATACTGGCCTTCCTCGCCGTTCGGCGGCAACGACGCCAACGATCCGGATGAAGGCGACCGCCACAACTGGCAGGTGTGGCACGGCTCTGTCTATCCGCGCAAGCATGGCGAAGCGCCGCTGCTCGATTACAGCATTCAAGGCGTGACGTTCAAAAATTACAAGAACGACTTCACCCTGTTCAGCAGCGAATTTGGGATGCACGCTTCGGCGAACCGCTACACGCTGGAGAAAAACATACCCGAGGGCCAGTTTTACTGGGGCAGCGTCGAGATGGCGTATCGCAATAAGGATACGAACCATCAGAAGGGCATTTTGCTGATGGAAGGCTACACAGGCATTCCGGCCAACATTGAGGAATATATGAATTTCTCGATGCTGACGCAGGCGGAAGGACTGAAGTACGGCATCGAGCATTACCGCCGCAACAAGCATCGCACGAGCGGTTCGCTCATCTGGCAGCTCAACGACAGCTGGCCGGGGACGAGCTGGTCGCTCATCGATTACGAGCTGCTGCCCAAAGCGTCCTTCTATTACGCGAAGAAGTTTTATGACCCGATGCTGCTGTCGCTCGACCACGAGCCGGGACAAGACCTGCAGGTGTGGGTCGTCAGCGACCGGCTGGAACCTTGCGAAGGAAAAGTGACGCTCAGCGTGTACGACTTCAGCGGAGCGCTCATATCGGCGCATACGTTCGACGCCGCCGTGCCCGGCAATCAGGCGGCGCGGCTCGGCAGCTTGACCGAAGCGGAAGCGCTGAGCGGCTATGCGCCTGAGGAGGTCGTCGTGAGACTGACGGCCGAAGGCTTCGCGGCGACCGCGAACATGTACTACCTTCGCGATCCGAAGGATTTGCGCATGCCCGCCGCCGATCTTCGCGTCGCGGCGAGCGAATCGGAGCAGACCGTCACGGTAACCGCCGGCCGCACGATCGCCAGAATGGTGAAGATCGATTTGCCTCAGGGCAACATCCGCTTCAGCGATAATTACTTCGATCTGCTGCCGGGCGAGCAAGTGACGGTGCGGATCAGCCATCCCGATGGCGTGCAAGTTCCGTTCGAAGGACTGCGCGTCAGCGCGTTGAATGCAAATGATCGATAAGATGTAATCCTCGATAAGCGACTCCGCGTACGGCACAGGCGCATCCCCTTCATTGCGGGATGCGCCTTTTTTTGTCCGATGAACCTTATTTTACACTGCGTTGATACGGCATAAATCATTCGCCCCTATGCTGAGCATAGGGGTTATTGCCGCTTCAGAGCGAGATTACGGGATGAGCCGATTCGCCGGAGCGGTGCGGTCGTATGCCCGAAAAACCGTATAACGGCGCCTTTTCTTGCGTACTTATCCTTTTTTTATATCCTTATCATTATTTTGGGGAACGATGTCCCGGTAAAGGAACGAAGAAAATGTCAATAGGCAGCCCATGGGCAGTGCACTAAGATAAGGTTGCATTGAAAATCATTCAATTTTGGTTGGAGGGGTTCAAAGATTATGAAGAGAAAAAAAGCATTGCCGCTGCTGCTGACCATGTCCGTTCTCGGCGCGTTTGCGCTCGCAGGCTGCGGTGCAAAAGATGCAGCTACAGGAGCGACGGGAGCCGGAGAGAAGGGGGAGGTCGTCAACCCGGATGCGTACAATAACGAACCGGTGACGCTGACGTTCTACTCGCATAACGCGTCGGTATTGAACAACGCCGAGCTCGACGCGCTCGTAACGAATGCAATCAAGAGCAAGTATCCGAACATTACGCCGCAGCTTGTCACCGGCACGAACTTGGATAAATTGATCGCCGCAGGCGAAGTACCCGACGTCATTCTGACGAGTAACTACTACTTTCACGACCTGATTCAGCTCGGTCTGGCCTCCGATCTGAACAACTTCGTTAAACAGGAGAAGATCGACTTCGCCAAATTCGAGCCGGAATCGATCAAAGTGATGAAAAGCTTCAGCGACAAGGGCGAGTTACTCGGTGTTCCTTATGCATTAAGCCAAGGGATGATGCTGTACAACAAAGACATCTTTGACAAGTTCGGCGTTCCGTATCCGAAAGACGGCATGACCTGGACGGAAACGATCGAGCTTGCACGTAAAGTGACGAGAATGGACGGCGGTACCCAATACATCGGTCTCGATTTGGGTCAACCGACGACACTGGCGCGTCAGTACGGCTTGCCGGTCATCGACGAGAAGGGCGAGAAAGCCGTTCTGCAAACCGACGCGTTCAAGAAGGTGTACAGCCTCTACGAGAAATTGTACAGCATTCCGGGCATCGTTGAGCCGAAGAAGAAGTACACATACGGTATCGACTTCTTCCTCAAAGATCAGAAGCTCGCGATGTTCCCTTACTGGCTGACGCCAACGACGGCGCGTCTGCCGCAGCTTAAGGAAACGGGCAAAGACTTCAACTGGGATGTCGTTTCACTGCCGACCTTCGAAGAGAAGCCGGGCATCGGCCGCGAGGTTGACTTCCATCTCGCCGTGGTCACCCCGACCAGCAAGAACAAGAAAGCCGCATACGCGGTCATCAAGACGATGGTCAGCGAAGACGCGCAGCGCGCAATGAACCGGGGAACGAGGCTGACGATTCTGAACGATCCGGCGCTCAAGAAAGAAACGGCGATGGATACGAAGCTGTACGAAGGCAAAAACCTGCAAGGCATCTTTAAAGTTAAACCAGGCCCGCTGCCGAAATCGAATAAATTCGATCTGAAAATTTATCCGTTCCTGAACGAAGCCGCCAAAAACATGGCTTATGACGGAAAGGATGTCAATACCGTATTGCGTGAGGCGGAGGAAAAAGGGAACAAGTGGCTGCAAGAAAATAAATAAGGCAATTGTGGGAGAGCTCGCCTGAGGCGCGGCTCTTCTTTTTTGTGCCTTTCTAAAAATATTACAAAACATCCTATTCGATGAAAGGGTTTACAGGGGAAAGGGTGACATCATGTGAAGACTTTAAAACGCATCGCTTTGGGCATCGACAGCTTGATCGAAGCGTTCGCGCAGATCGCGCTGCTGTCCATGATCCTGATCGTTACGCTGCAGGTCATGACACGCAAGTTGTTTCATTTCGTGCTGTTCTGGTCGGAGGAAGTGACGCTGCTGCTGCTCGTCTGGTTCGCTTTCGGGTTGTATTTGATCATTTCCGGTTCGGAGTTTCAAGAAATGGACGGGCGCTACCCCGTCGGAATTCCGCAAGCTGCACGCCCGGCCGATCCAAGGCGCGCAGCGGCCGATTTAATGAGGCTTATTGTTTTTTCGCGATATAGCGTTCATAGGCGCTTCGGTATACTTGCATGTATTCGGGAAGGCCCATCTTTTGTACGGTGTCGGCATATTTGTCCCATTCGCTCATCGGCTCGACGCCGGTAATGAACTTCACTTCCATGTCGGAAATATACGAATGGATCATTGAGCCGACGGACGACATGAACTCGTTTTCTTCCTCGGTGAAATTGAAGTTATACCACAGCTCCTTGACCAGATGCGGCTTCGCTTTGCTTGCCACTTTCGCCGATTGCGGCAGCGACTCCGACCCGCGAAAATATTGTTCGCGCACATAACCGGGATAGCTCCCCCCAAGCCAGGTCACATACTTCGACAGCGCCTGGTCCTGCGTCAAGCCGTCGGGATTTTTCGTAATATCATCGATATATTCGAGTTTCCCGTCGGCGGTTTCGTTGTACGTCTGGCCCTTTACCCCCATGAAGAAAAAGGTCGCGCCTTCTTCGCCGTAGAAGTAATCGATCCACCGAACCGTCGCCTCCGGGTACTTGTTTTTGTTCGTAATGACGAAGGCGCCCGGCCAAATGAGCGGTACCTTCACCTGGGTATACAGCTGGTCGCCATACGGCCCCTTCAGCGCGCCGAGCCCGATATATCCGTCCTGGTTCATCTGCGTTACGGGGTTCGGATTGATGGTCGCCCCGAAGATGCCCTGCTGCCCCTTGGCGTACAATGCGCCGGTTTTGATCGTAAAAATTTCCTTGTCGATCAGCCCCTCCGCATACAGCCTCCGCATGTAATCGATCACTTCCTTGTACTTCGGATCGATGCGGAAGAAGCGCAGTTCCCCCGGCTTATTCGGGTCTATATCGACGTATTTATGGCCGACGCCCCGGTTGCCGAAACCCCAGGCGCCGCGAATTTGCTCGATCAGCGGATTGATGCCGTTGCCGGCGTACGGAATTTCGTCCGGCAGGCCGTTGCCGTTCGGGTCCTGCTCCTTCACCGCCTTCAAATACCGGTAAAATTCCTCGGTCGTGGCCGGCTCCTTCATGCCCAGCTTGTCCAGCCAGTCCTGCTTGACCCACAGCGGCACGCCGATCAGCATGGATAAGAAGCTTGGGTCGTAGAAGGAAGGAAACGAATAAATGCCGCCGTCCGGCATCGTCAACCCCTTGCGCATGTCCGGGTACTGGTCGAGCAGTTTTTTGAAATTGGGCGCGTACTTATCGATGTAGTCGTTAAGCTTCACGAACAGGCCGAGCGATCCGTACCGGAGCAGATCGGCGGTGCCGATGCGGGCCGAATAGAACGCGTCCGGGTAATCGCCGCCGGCCAGCGACAAGTTGCGCAGCGCGGTCAAGTTCTCGAAGGGCACCAGCTGGAAATTGACGTTAACGTTGCTTTTTTGCCGGTACTGCTGCCAGACGAGCGTATCGGCGAAATTATTGCCGTTATTGCCCGACTTCCCCGTAAAGAACGTCAGCGTAATCGGCTCCTTGACAATCGGCATGCCGCTCATATTCATATTTGCTGCGCCGTTAGGCGGTTCCGTCGTTTGCTTTGCCGCGCTGTCCGGCGATGGCGTATTTTTGCAAGCCGCAAGCAGTCCGACCGCCAAAGCGGCGGCGATCGCCACCGCGCCCCATTTGTTCCTCATTGCTGTGTAACCCCCTTGCCGCTCTAAAAAACAGTTACATTGCGGCATTGCTTCATGTAATATAATAAGGGATAGCTGGGCGAATCACCAGACTTTTGGAAGAAGGAGCGTGGATTTCTTGAATGTGCGCTTCATGAAAAGACAGTCGTTGTTCATGAAAATATTCCTCAGCTTCTTGTCCATCATTTTGCTGTTCGTGTCGTTCCATATGATTTCATTCCGTTTTTTTACGAGCGGTATTCAAACCGAAATCATTCAATATAACCGGCTCATGCTGAAAAATTCGGTCGAGCGGTATCAAACCCATTTCTCCCGGCTCAAGACGCTGCTGTTCACTCTGTACAACGACGAAAAGCTGGTCGCCTTCAACCGGCAAATGGTGATGCGGCCGGACCAGGACGTCAACTTCTGGCAAGCCGGCGATATCCTCAAAGTCGTACGCTCTCAAGCCTACAATCCGGTCTATTACTTGGACAACTTGATCGTTTATTTCAACAAACCTTCCTTTGTCATCGAGAAAGAAGGCACGAGCGAGACCTCGATGTTTTTTGCCAGCTTCTATAAGAACGCGCTCTATACGGACACGTACTGGAAAACCCAGTTCGATCGCGGCATCGGCTACAAGATGCACGCCGCGGAATCGTTCGCGATCCGGACGCTCGACTCGGAGACGGAGCGGCAGCTTCTGCCGATTACGTTCCGCCTGCCGGGCGGCAACTACCAGCTGATCGCGATGCTCGACGCTTCCAGTATGATGCAGGCGTTCTACGGGGGCAGCGGGGAGAACACCCAGCGGTTCATGATCCTGAACGAGGACGGCACGGTGCTGTACCGATCCTCCGGCGAAATTACGGCCGGCGAGCTGCCGGTCTTTGACTCCGGACAGGATTATAAGCTGTCGGGCGATTACTATTATTTTATCGATAAAGACAGCGAGGCGAAGCTGACGTACGTGACAGCGGTTCCGTATGCGGAAATCGCTTCCCAGGTCTCGAAGCTGAATTATTCGATGTATATCATCTTGGCCGTCTCGATATTGATCGGCGTGGCGGCGTCGTTGTTTTTCAGCCGGGGCATTCACCGGCCGTTCAAGCAAGTCGTCGCTTCGATTTTGCACCGCAAGCCGGAGCTGGTACCCGTCAAGATACAGGAATTCGATCTGATCCACAAGGAGCTTTACGGGCTGATCCAGGAGAAGGAAGCGATTCATAACGATTTGCTGAATAAAAAATCGCTGCTGACCAGTTACGGCTACATCACCAAGCTCAAATCGATCAATTCGGACATCAATGAGTGGAAAGACATCATGGTGAAGGAAGAGCCTTACGTCATCGTCATGTACCAGCTCCACTTCCGGGAACTCGCTGCGGCGGAACAGCCGATGGATCCGGACCGGGCCGCATACTATATCCGCGAGTACATCCAGGTGCTGATGACCGAGAGATTCCCTTTGTCGCATACGTTTCAGATCGAGAACGATCAGATCTTATCGTTCGTGACGGTCGATGAGCATAACGCCGGCAGCCTGCATGAAGCGCTGGAGCTGCTCAAGCGCATATTGGACCGCGACCGGCAGCTGCTGCTCGTCGCGATCGCGGTCAGCCCGGTGTACCGGCATTCGGCGCAGTTCAACGAAGCGTACCGGCAGGTGCTCGAAATGGCGCAGCAGATCAAGCCGGGCGAGGAAACGCAGATCATAACGGAACCTGCGCCGGCAGCCGGTCATGTAGCCTTCACGCAGCTGCAGGAACAGGAGCTGTATGCGGCTTTGCAGGCGGGCAACGCTGCGGCTTGCAGCCAGCTGACCGATCGGATGCTCGATTTGCTCTCCAAGAAGGGAGCAAGCCTCATTCAATACCGCCGGTTCGCGGAAGGCGTCGCCGAACGAAGCTATCAGATCGCCGAGACGTACGGCTCGGGCGGGGAGGCTCCATTCCAGCAGCGCGAGCTGGAGCTGTTGAAGCACTGCTTCACGCGGGAGGAGTTCGAGCGGTTCTACGACCGGCTGTTCGAAGCATGCGCCGAGAAGATCCGCAATCAAAAGACGGAAAAGGACCATACGATCGAATTCGTCATGAAGTGCGTGGAAACCCGTTACGCCGAAGACATCTCGCTCGATATGCTGGCCGACAAGCTGAATTTGTCGTCCGCATATTTGTCCGTCTATATTAAAGAAAAAACCGGCATGAATTTCAGCGATCACATTAACTCGATCCGGATCCGCAAGGCGAAGCAGCTGCTGTCGGAAACGAATATGATCATTCACGATATCAGCTTGCAGATCGGTTACCGGAACGTCACGTCGTTTAATCGCATGTTCAAAAAACTGACCGGCATGTCGCCCGGCGAATTCCGCAAAAATCAGGTCGCTCACGGCATGATGGATGAGCTGTCGGGTCAGGAAGCGTGAACCGGCCCGTAAGCCAAACCGCATGAATACGAAGAAACCTCTTCGGCTCATGCGGTTTTTTCATGTTCTTCCGAATTTTTGGGTTACAACGATTTTGTACATATCGCATCCGCAGTCTCTGCGATAGGCTGAATGCAGCGGTCTATTATTGCTTGTGGGGAGGGCGATGGATTTCAACAAGATTCGGAACGGGTTTCGCGACGAGATGACAGCGCTGAAGCCGCTGCTGCATGCCGCTTATCAGAGCATACATGCGTACCAAATGCAGCGCAGTTCGGACAAGGAACGTTGCATGCGGGAGGCGATAACCGAAACGGCAGCGATTTTGCGGTCGTTTATCGGCCACATCCCTCCTTCGAAGGGGAAGTATATCGCAGCGCTGCAATGGCAGGAGGAAATGACCTCATCCGATCTGATCATGTGCTTTGATCAGGCCGTATACGAGCTTCATCTATGGACGCTGTTGCAGGAGCTTGGCATCAAGAAGGGACGGTGGGCCCGCGGCCGGCAGCCGTGGAGCCAGGAGCTGAGGGCGCTGCTCGATGAACGCAGGTTCGTCGACAAGAATCAAGACGAAGGCTCTCAACCTCCCCGGGAAGAATGGTTCAAGGCAAGTGGAACCCCGGCATGCCGGGGCACAGCCCAAGGGGCCGCGTGTATTGTTCACGGCAAAGACGATTTTCATAAGGTGTCGGCCGGTATGATCGTCGTGACCGGGATGTCGACGCCGGATTTCACGTCGATCGCGGGGCTGATGGCCGGACTCGTCACGGACCGGGGCGGCGTCCTGTGCCATGCTGCGATTTTGGCCAGGGAATACAATATTCCGTGCGTGGTTGGATGCCTGAACGCGACGGAATCGATCGCGGACGGGGAATGGATTCGGCTCGATGCCGTCTCGGGCGTCATCATGGGAACGTGACATGCAACCCAAACAAAGGCTGAAGTGCGGATTGCCTGGCCCACATGTCAGGATTGGACAAATGGAAGTTTGTTTACAGCATGGCTCCCGGCGCGGAACACGCTTACAATGAGGAAAGCGATCAATATCACGCTTGGGAGAGGAATGGATGTGCACATGACGAAACCGTTGGCGCAAGAAACGAAGCTGTTTTACCGCAAGCCGGCCAAACGCTGGCTGCAGGCGCTTCCGCTCGGAAACGGCCGGATCGGAGCGATGGTTCACGGACAAGTGAACCGCGAAGTGATTCAGCTCAACGAAGATACGGTATGGGCGCGCGGACCGCATAACCGCAATAACCCGGACGCGCTCGAGGCGGTCGGAGACATTCGCCGGCTGCTCGCGGAAGGCCGGCTTGAAGAAGCGCATGATATAGCTGACATGGCGATGATGGGCGTCTCCCGCAGGCAGCCGCCTTATCAGACGCTGGGCGAAATGAACTTTTATTTCCCGGGACATGGAGACGGGGCGGCGGTGGACTATTACCGGGAGCTGGACCTTGCGACGGGGATCGCCAAGGTCGTCTATCGGATCGGAGATACCGTCTATACGAGAGAAATGTTCACGTCGGCGCCGGATCAGGCGCTTGTCGTCAGGCTGACGGCGGACCGGCCGAACCGGCTTCGCTTCGGCGTCAATCTGTTTCGCAAATTCGACTCGATAACGGCGCCGGAAAGCGCGGATACCGTCAGTCTGGACGGCCAGTGCGGCGCTTGGGGAACGAAGTTCCATGTGCGGCTGAAGGCCGTCATCGAGGGCGGCGGCCGTTCGCGGACGCTGGGCGATCATATTTACGTGGAAGAGGCGGATGCCGTTACGCTCGTGATGACAGTGTCGACCGACTTCCGGCATGCGGCGTATCGCGAGCGGTGCAAGGAGGAACTGGAACAAGCAAGCGGCAGGCCGTACGACGAGCTTCGCGACAGGCACATCGCGGAGTATCGTTCATGGTATGACCGGATGTCGCTGGCGCTTGCGGGAGAAGGGCAGGAGGATCTATCGCTTATTCCGACGGATGCGCGGATTGCCCGCGTGAAGGAAGGCTGTGAAGATGTCGGCCTGATGGCGCTGTACTTCCATTACGGCCGTTATTTGCTGATCAGCAGCAGCCGGCCAGGGACGATTCCCGCCAACCTGCAGGGGATCTGGAACGACAGCTACATCCCTTCCTGGGATTCGAAATATACGATCAACATCAACATTCAGATGAATTATTGGCCTGCCGAAGTATGCAACTTATCGGAGCTGCATCTGCCGCTGTTCGATCATCTGGAGCGCATGCTGCCAACCGGTCAAGAGACGGCGCGCGTCCATTACGGCGCTCGCGGCTTTATGTGCCACCACAATACCGATCTGTGGGGCGATACGGCGCCGACCGACTTCGCCCGGGCCGGCTTGTGGCAGATGGGAGCGGCATGGCTGTGCTTCCATTTGTGGGATCATTATACGTACACGCTGGACCGGCGGTTTCTCGCTGAGCGGGGGTATCCGCTAATGAAGGAAGCGGCGCTGTTCATTCTCGATTTCATGTTCGAGGATGAACAAGGCAATCGGCATATCGGGCCGACGGTATCCCCGGAGAACATATATCGCCTCCCGGACGGCCAGACCGGCCGCCTCTGCATGGACCCGGCGATGGATATCCAGATCGCCAGAGGGCTGTTCGAGCGCTGCATTCAGGCGGCTGAGCTGCTGGAGACTGACGAGACGCTGCGAAGCGAGTGGCGCGCAGCGTGCGCGAAGCTGCCGGAGCCGAAGATCGGCAAGCACGGCCAGCTGCAGGAGTGGGACGAAGATTACGAGGAGGTCGATCCGGGCCACCGTCATTTGTCCCATCTCTTCGGCATATTCCCGGACGATCAGCTGCTTCGCGGCGAAAGCGTGTCACGCGCGGCCAGAGCGGCGCTCGAACGCCGTCTTCAATACGGCGGCGGAGGGACCGGCTGGAGCCTGGCGTGGATTGTCAGCCTGTGGGCGCGGTTTGGGGAGGGCGATCGCGCATGCGAGATGATCGCGAAGCTGCTGCGCACCAGCACGGCCGACAACATGCTCGACCTGCATCCTCCGCAAATTTTCCAGATCGACGGCAACCTGGGAGCGACGGCGGGCATCGCCGAGCTGCTGCTGCAATCGCATGAAGAAGCGATCCGGCTGCTGCCGGCGCTTCCTTCTTCATGGACGGATGGCGCGGTGGCAGGCCTTCGCGCCCGGGGCGGGTTCGAAGTGTCGCTGGAGTGGAAGGACGGTACGCTGGCGGCGGGACAAATCCGCTCGCGGGCCGGGGAACGCTGCCGTCTGCTTGCTCCGGTACCGGTCCGTATCGTGTATAACGGGACCGTTATCGCCGGCAGCAAGACGCCGGGCGCGATCGTTGAATTTGCCGCAGCCGCCGGTGAGACGTACGACATTCGGGTCGGCTCGTAAATCGGGCGAAAGCCAAAAACACCCTCAGTCGATTGCAGCCGTTCCTCGCATCACAGGCGCGACTTGCAGCTCTGAGGGTGTTTTTTTGCAATCAACGCAGCCTGCGCTCCTTCTTGCGGAAGGAAGTGGGGGACATGCCGTAACGTTTCTTGAACACGCGGTGGAAGTACGTGTAGCTTCCGAAGCCGCATGTGTCGGCTATTTGCTCGATCGTCATCGATGTATGCTTCATCCGCTCCATCGCGCCGGACAACCGCACCTCGAGCGCATACTGCATGATCGTCTTGCCGTAGCTTTCCTTGAAGAAATGCGAAGCGCGGGAGACGCTTAGCCGCGCATGTGCGGCCACGTCCTTGATCATGAACGTTGTCTGCGCATGCTCCTCGATGAACTGCTTCATCTTCACGGCCGTATACAGCCGGTGGCTGGAGGACTGCGTATCCGCAATGGCCCGCTCCAGCGCAAGGCAGAGCGCCCGCAGCAAATATTCGGTCAGCTCCACGTTTTCTTCGTCCAGCCGCCGCGTTTCTTTAATGATTTGCCTCCATAGGGACAGCACCGTTTCGTTCGGCTCAATTCGGATTTTGACCGGCTTTTGAGAGCGGTTCCACCACTCGTCGATCCATTCGCCTTTGCAAAATAAGTAAAAATCGCCGCTCGCGATTTTTGGACTTTTGCCGCCGATTTTCAGCTCGTAAGAACTGCCCGGCTTCAACAAAAGGAGGTCGCCTCGCTCGACTTCAAATTCCGCCCCATCCAGCCAAACGGTGCATGTTCCCTCGGTTTGCAAACGGAACAAATAGCTGGGCAGAGCCAAATTTTTATTTCCCCTGTCGCCGCGTTCAAGGTGGAAAGAATACCCGCAAAGCGAAATGCTTCTCTTTACAATATCACCATAAAAGTTAGCAGAATTGTTCATGTTTTTATTATATTGCTTATTCCAAGGCTCGACAACATGATTTAGTATGAAATTGTCGAATTCACTAGTGTGATTTTGGGGGGATAACGTATGAAGAAATTGTTAAAAAAACAGGCATGGCTCGGATTGTCCGCGCTCGTATTGCTAGCCGGCTGTGGTGGCGGCGGAGCGGGGGATGCGAAGAATGCAGCGGCGCCGAAAGAAGATTTGTACAACAATGAGCCGGTGACGCTGACCTTTTATAACCATAACGCAGGCATCCTTGGACAAGCCGATTTGGATTCTCTCGTAGGGGCGCCGGTCAAGGCGAAGTTTCCGAACATTACGATCCAACTCGTAACCGGTACCAATCTGGACAAGATGATCGCCGCGGGCGAGCTGCCGGACGTTATTTTGACGAGTAACTATTATTTGTTCGATTTGATGCAAAAGGATTTGGGCACCGACCTGAACGATTTGATCCGCCAATACAAGGTGGACATGAGCAAATTCGAGCCGGAAGCAGTCAACTTGCTGAAGAAATTCGGCAAGAAAGGCGAAATTTACGGGATTCCGTATGCGATGAACTACGGCGTCATGGCGTACAACAAAGATATCTTCGACAAGTTCGCCGTGCCGTATCCGAAGGATAACATGAGCTGGAACGAAGTGATCAACCTGGCGAAGAACGTAACGCGCATGGAACAAGGCACGCAATACGTCGGTGTCGACATGGGCGATCCGCAAGTGTTAAGCCGCGCATATTCGCTGCCGGTTGTGAACGACAAGCAGGACAAAGCAGTGCTGACGAACGATGCGTACAAAAAGGTGTTCGGCTTGTATGAGCAGCTGTACCGCATCCCGGGCATCGTCGATCCGAAGAACAAGTACACTTATGGCATCGACTATTTCTTGAAAGATCAGAAGCTCGCAATGTATCCGTACTGGATCGCGAACCTGACGACCCGTCTGCCGCAGCTGAAGGAAGCGGGCAAAGATTTCAACTGGGATGTCGTATCGTTCCCGTCGTTTGACGACAAGCCCGGCTATGGCCGGGAGATCGACTTCCATCTGGCAATGGTCACGCCGACAAGCAAGAACAAGAAGGCCGCTTACGCTGCGATCCAGTCGATGGTCACCGAGGAAGCGGAGAAGACGATGAACAAAGGCATCCGCCTGACGATTCTGAAAGACCAGGAATTGAAAAAGCAGCATGCGAGCGATACGAAACTGTATGAAGGCAAAAACTTGGCCGGCATCTTCAAAGCGAAGCCTGCGCCGCTGCCGGAGCCGACGCAATTCGATATCAAGATTTATCCGTTCCTGAAGGAAGCGGCCAAAGGCATGGCGGCCGAGAAGAAGGACGTCAATACGGTGCTTCGCGAGGCGGAGGAAAAGGCCGACAAATATATTAAAGAAGAAGGCACCAAGTAATAGCGGGATGATCGGCTTGCCGGCGTATAGAAACCTTGAAGGAAACCTGCTATAATGTGGGGAAATCGAGGTGATCGCTATGGTGAAGAAGAAGAAACCGGCCGTGCCGCAGGCGACTGCGTCTCAGGATAAGCAGCCTACGCTGAAAGATTTGCTGAATCCCGAAATCGTATCCAAGCTGAAAGCGCAAGGAGACGCGTGGAAGGCGGAAGAAGAAGCGAAACGCGAGGAAGCGAAGAAGCGGGCGCAGGATGCGCAAAAGGCGGAAAAAAAGCGGCTTGAGAACGATTTTGAGTATTTGCTGAACAATAGCAGCGCCGATTGGCGCAAACATAAGTAACGCAAGAGCGACAAAGAGTCCGTCTTCAGGGAAAGCCTGAGACGGACTCTTATTTTAGCATATAATCCAGATTTTATAGGTTTTCGGTGTTTGACATGCAGGCTTGAATCCAAGACAGGAGGGCTCGGTGTGAGTGAGCCATATGATGCGTTTGCCGCTTTTTTTCTGCAAGTGCCCATTGACATCTACGGCGTGTTTCAATCGACGCTTCCCCAGGGCTTGCATCAAGGGCATAAAGCGAAGCCAACGACCAAAAGCGGAATTCTGATCGCACTGGGGGGCGAAGCGGATTTTATCTATGAGGGCAGCAGCAGCTATGTCTTGCGGCCGGGCATGACGGTGATCGGCGGCTATAACCGTTCGATGGAAATTGCCGTGCACTCGGAGGAATTTGAATATTTTTTGGTGCACTTTTTGCCTGTGGCGCCGGAATCGGAGCAGGCGCATTTGAGCAGGGAAGTCCATATGTTTCATAACGATCTGGACGCGGCGCTTTTGCAGGTGATGAAAGAACTGCGGCGGTACTCGACAGGGCTGGGCCATCTTGAACTGCTGGAGAAGAAAACGCTGTTCTACCAGTTGGTGAACAAGACGCTGGCTTACGAGCGGTATCTACAAAATAGCGAGAGCCACACGATCATGGAACAGACGATTGCGTACATCCGTCAACATTACGCGGAGCCCATCACGTTGGAAAGCTTGGCGGGGCAGCAGGGGATGAAGGCAAAATATTTTTCGCATCTGTTTCAGAAGTATACGGGACTTGGTCCCATTCACTACTTGATCCAGTACCGGATGAAGATAGCGTATGAGCTGCTGATGACGACGCCGTTTGCCGTGCGGGATATTGCCCGCAGTGTCGGGTATATGGACGCGTATTATTTTAGCCGGTTGTTCAAGAAGCATTACGGCATGTCGCCAACTGCGCTGAAAGAGAGTGAGTAGAAGGAATAAATCCATGCGTCGATCGGGAAAATATCTATTTGCAGGATCGGGACAGGGTGATACGATATGATCGATAATGATAATCATTATCGATCATATACCGCGATTTACGAGAGGGAGATTCAGATGAAGAGGCGTTATATGCCGCGGGTCACGGCGTGTGTCATGGCGCTGCTGTTTGTGGTGGTCAGCGCATGCTCCAACAACTCGACTTCCAGCAACGAGAGCAGCCCTTCCGCAAGCGCTCAGCCGACGAAAGCGAGCTTTCCGAGAACCATAGCCAGCGCCAAAGGGGATATCACCATCTCGAAAAAGCCAGAGAGAGTCGCCCTCGTTCACTGGGGTCTGACCCAAGACCTGCTCAGCTTCGACATTCCGTCGATCGGCGTGGCGTTGCCTTTTACTGAGAAACAGTCTGTATTAGACAATGCTGTGTACAAGCCGTATACGAGCAAGTTTAAAGGGATCAAGATTGTCGGCGAGAATACCGAAGTGAATTTGGAGATACTGCTGCAATATGCTCCGGACCTGATCATCGCCGGAACGGAAACGAATCAGAAAGTGGCTGATCAACTTGCAAAGATTGCGCCGACCGTTTTTCTCGATGAAAAAAAGATGGATGTTTGGAACGACTGGCAGGGTGTGATGACGAAATTCGGCGAAATGCTTGGGCAGGAAGACGCGGCGAAGCAAGCGATCGATACGTTTGCGGCTAAAATCGCGCAAGCGAAGGATCAGCTGAAGAATGTGCAGGGCAGCGTGGCTTATCTCCAAGTGAGGGAGAAACAGATGTGGCTGCAGGGCACGAAGTCCGCCGGCCATTACTATGAGCCGCTCGGTCTGAAGCCGCCGGAGCAAGCGAGCGGGGGAGGCGCAGCGCTTACGTTGGAAGGCTTAATTCAAATCAATCCGGATTATTTGTTCCTGGGGTACTTTAATTATACGGACACCACATTGCCTGCGCTTGCCGACGAGTGGGAGAAAACGGACGTATGGAAGACACTCAAGGCCGTGAAAAACAATCAGGTGTATAAAATCGACGGCTCGCTTGCTTATGGCTATGGGCCGATCAGCAGAGCGTACGGGGTCGATGCGATTGTGAAGGCGTTAAAATAGACGGCGGAGCCGTTAATCTTTGTCATGATCGCTCCGCTCTGCGTCGCAGCCCGAGCAAGCCGAACAATCCGAGCAGCCCGATCCATCCCCAACCGCGGCCGGTTCCGGTTGCGGCAGCGGCGCGAAATACAACAGGTTCATCCCCGGTCGCTCCCCAGCGGCCTCCGGTAATCCCTGCCGGATCGGTCAGCGGAGCGGGGCCGCGCGAATGGGAATGAAGCGTTCTTTCGAATGAATGCGACATAATCGTCTTGGAAAAGCTGACTTGGTCCGCGTTGGTCGGGTTCGTCGCCGAAGGATCGACGGCTTGCTCGGCATAGGCGGACGGAGCGGCTGAGACCGCCCCGAAGAGCAGCGCAAGCAATAGGAAGGCATAAGCTTTCATGGACAGTTCCTCCAGGGACTATATTGTAACCTTGTCCCTTATCATTTCACGGCGCTGGTTGCAATATGCTCTACACTATAAGTCAGCGCTCAAGTCATCGTCCTGCCCGATGCGGAACTTGCCGATTTCCGCGATGGATTCATTCAAAGTTTTACATTCGCTTAACGTTCGGCGTGTTTCCCCTTTACATTCAACCGTTACGATAAACGAGTAAACCAAAACGCGAGAGAAAAAGGGAGGACATGCTGAAATGTTAAAGCAGCTGTCAAAGAAAAGTTTTCGTATGGGTTTGATCATGATGCTTTCCGTTGGAATGATAACGGCTTGCGGCCAGACGCAAGCGCCGGCTTCCAGCGCAAGCGGGGACAATAAATCGGGCGGCTCGACGCCGGCGCCGGCCACAGCTGCGATCCAGGGTACCGTCACTGCGTCGGGCTCCAGCGCACTGCTGCCTCTGGTCAAAGCGGCAGCCGACGAGTTCATGAAGAAAAATCCGAAGGTGACGATCAACCCGACGGCCGGCGGCTCCGGCACAGGCTTGAAGAACGTCGCGGACGGCACATCGGATATCGGCAACTCCGATATCGAAGCGGGTCCCGAATACAAAGATAAAAACTTGGTGGATCACGTCGTCGCCATCGCGCCGTTTGCGCTAATCGTCAACAAAAACGTCAAGATCGACAACTTGACCAAAAAGCAGGCAGCCGATATTTTCCAGGGCAAAATTACGGATTGGAAAGAAGTCGGCGGCGAACCGGGTAAAATCGTCGTCATCCATCGTCCGGACAGCTCCGGTTCCCGCGCTCTCGTGAAACAGATCGTGCTGAACAACCAGGAGTTCACGAAAGACGGCGTGACGCAGGAATCGAGCGGCGCGGTAGCGACGAGCGTCGGCCAGACGGCCAACAGCATCGGCTATGTCGACACGCCTTACCTTAACGATTCGATCAAGGCGCTGAAGTTCGAAGGCGTGGCGTTCAGCAAGGAGACGATCAAATCCGGAACGTATCCGCTGTACGGGGTAGAGCATATGTACACGAAAGGCGAGCCGAAGGGCGCGACCAAAGCGTTCCTCGACTACATCATGAGCCCGGAATTCCAGGATAAGAAAGTCGAAGAGCTGAAATTTTTACCGGCCAATCTGTTGAAAAAATAAGACTGCCGCAAGGCGGTGCCCAAGCGGGCTGTGACGATCCGTCACAGCCCGTTTTGCGTATCCGGACGACGTACGCTCATAAAAAATAGCAAGGGAGGAAACATATTATAAATCGGTGCGAAGGAGGTGTTCGATGATGGAAGCTTCATCGCCCCAGCAGCCCTTGCTAGCGGAGCTGGCCGGCAGCCTGCAGACGATCAAAAGCGCCTTCGGAGGCAGCACCGACATCGTGATCAAGGAAATACCGATCGGCTCCGGCGGCGGTATGCAAGCAGGCATCATTTATACGGACGGCTTGGCCGATACGGCCGGCATCCTGGAAGCGCTGATGCTCGAAGTGCGGGAGGCCGGATTTGACCCGGACCGGGCGGCGGGAAAGTCGCCGCTGGCCATACTCAAAGATTTCATAATTGCGGTCGGCGACGTTCGGGAGATCGCCGACTATGACACGCTATATACCGCGGTACTGTCCGGCGATACCGTCATTTTGCTGAACGGCTTCGCACAGGGGCTTGCCGCCAGCAAACGGCAGTGGAAGGACCGCGGCGTAACCGAGCCTTCGGCGCAGACGGTCGTACGCGGGCCGAAGGAAGGCTTCTCGGAATCGCTGCGGACGAACACCGCCTTGGTTCGAAGGCGGATCAAGGATCCGCGTCTGTGGCTGGAGACGTTGCCTATAGGCCGGGTGACCAAGACCGATGTGGCCATTATGTATATCAAAGGGATCGTGAATGAAGACGTGCTTCGGGAAGTCCGGACGCGGCTGGGCCGGATCGATATCGACGGCATTCTGGAGAGCGGCTATGTCGAGGAGCTGATTCAGGATTCGACGCTGACGCCGTTCCCGACGGTGTACAATACTGAGCGCCCCGATGCGGTAGCGGCCGATTTGCTGGAAGGCAAGGTTGCGATTCTCGTGGACGGCACCCCGTTCGCGCTGACGGTGCCGGCGCTGTTCATCCAGTTTTTCCAGGCGAGCGAGGATTATTACCAGCGCTGGGACTTTGCGACGCTGCTGCGGATATTGCGGTTCATTTCTTTGTTTATCGCGCTGCTGGCGCCGTCGCTCTACATCGCCATTACGACATTCCATCAGGAGCTGCTGCCTACGCCGCTGCTGATCGGCCTCGCCGCCCAGCGCGAAGGCATACCGTTCCCTGCGTTCATCGAAGCGGTCATGATGGAGCTGACGTTTGAAATTTTGCGGGAAGCCGGTGTGCGTATGCCGCGGGCGATCGGACAATCCGTATCGATCGTGGGAACGCTGGTCATCGGCCAGGCGGCGGTCGAAGCGGGCCTCGTGTCGCCTGCGATGGTCATCGTCGTCGCGATCACGGCGATCTCGAACTTCGTCATTCCCGCCTTCAATATGGGCATTTCCGTCCGCATCATTCGCTTCGCGCTGATGGGCCTTGCCGCGACCTTCGGACTATTCGGCGTCACCGTAGGGCTGGTGGCGCTTGTTCTGCACTTGTGCAGTTTGCGTTCTTTCGGCGTTCCGTATATGGCGCCGTTCGCTCCGTTTATTCTACAGGATCAGAAGGATTCGATCCTTCGCCTGCCGCAATGGGTGCTCTTCTCGCGGCCGCGGCTGATCAGTCAGAACAATATGATCCGGGAGCAGAATCGGGCGCCGGCCAACTCGACATCCAAGAAAGGCCGGTAATATGCTCGTAAGACGACGCAAGGAAAGGAGCGGATCCGATGAGACGATGGGCCGCAGCGCTGCTGGCGCTCACGATCCTGACGGCGACGACCGGCTGCTGGAACCGGCGGGAGCTGAACGATCTGGCGATTACGGTCGCGATGGGCATCGACCGGATCGGTGACGAATTTCAGGTATCGGCTCAACTGGTGAATCCGAGCGAGATCGCTGCGCGAAAAGGCAGCACCAGCAAAGGGGCGCCGGTCGTCACGTACTCGAAGACGGGCGGCACCGTGTTCGAAGCGCTTCGCAAGATGACGACCGAGTCGCCGCGAAAGCTGTATTTATCCCACCTGCGGATGCTGATCATCAGCGAATCGCTGGCCAAGGAAGGCATCGCCAAGCTGCTCGACGTGTTGTCGAGGGCGCATGAGCTGCGCACCGATTTTTTCATCGTCGTCGCCCGCGGCTCGAGCGCCAAGGAAATGCTGGAAATCTATACCGTACCGCAGGAAATTATACCCGCGAACCACATGTTCAAGACGATCGACACATCCAGCGCCTTGTGGGCCGCATCGGGCAAAAAAACGATCGACGAGCTCATCTCCGACATGATCAGCAAAGGCAAGGAGCCGGTGCTGACGGGCCTTGGCATCGCCGGGGATCGGAATATGCGGGAGACGAGCACTGAGGAAAACGTGCGCCATATCGTCCCTTTGTCGAGGCTGCATATCGCCGGTCAGGCGGTATTTAAAAATGACAAGCTGATCGGCTGGCTGAACGAAGAGGAGAGCAAGGCGTACAATTACGTTCTCGGCAATGTCAAGGGAACGGCCGGGGAGCTGGCTTGTCCCGAGGGCGGCAAATTAACGGTCGAAGTTATACGCACCCGGGCCCAAGTCAAAGGCAAAATAAAGGACGGGAAACCCGCAGTGGACGTGGAGCTTCGAATCGAGAACGACGTGACGGACGTGGAATGCGATATCGACCTGGAAGACGTCGGCACGATCGCCGAGCTGGAGCGGACTGTCGAGAAGAGAGTGAAGCAGTTCATCGTTCATACGGTCCGCAAGGCGCAAAATCAATGGCATGCCGATATATTCGGTTTCGGCGAAGCGATTCACCGGGCGGCGCCGAAACAATGGAAGACGCTGCAGCATGAATGGGATGCGGCGTTCTCCGAGCTGCCCGTTGCCGTCAAGATCGATGTCAAAATTCGCCGTCTGGGCACCGTGTCCGATCCGTTTATGAAATCAATGAAGGAGTAGAGAATCCATGTGGGCGATCATCGGCATCGTGCTGACAGCTGCGGCGATCGGCTGGATCGAGATCCCTTCTCTCGTAAAAAGAAAACTGAAAAAGGAACTCGTGAGCTTTTCGCTCTGTTTGCTGCTGGCCACAGGCCTGTCCATTGCCAAAAGCATGCAGCTGCAAATACCGAATCCGCTGGACCTCGTAACTGTAATCTATCAGCCGGTGAGCGACCTCTTGTTTTCCTTGTTAGGCTGATTCATCCATGCGGAGGCGGGAACGGGGTTAGAACGACAGGTTACAGACGACGGAGGGGAAGCCGCAATCATGCGTGAAAATATAATCTCGGTTCGCCAATTTAGCGTGCTGATCGCCTTCTATACGGTCGGCACCACCATTCTGATCATACCGGGAGGGCTGGCGACCGATGCCAAGCAGGATGCGTGGATTGCGTCGATCGTCGGCGTCGCATCGATGCTGCTCGTCGTCCTGCTGTACAATTCGCTCAGCAAGCGCATCCCGAACATGAGTCTGGTGCAGTACAGCGATGTGCTGTTCGGCAAGTGGGCAGGTAAAGCCGTTTCGCTTCTTCTGGTATTCTTTTCCTTTATCGGCACGGCTACGCTGCTGTTCTACGTCGGCAATTTCATGACGACGCAGGTGATGCCGGATACGCCGATCCAATTCATCAACATGCTGTTCATGTCGATTGTGGTGATGGGGCTGCGCCTCGGGCTGGAGACACTTGCGCGCGCCGCGGAAATTTTTTTCCCTTGGTTCGTTCTGCTGTTTTTCGTCCTGTTCTTGTTTCTAATGCCGGAGATTGAGCTGCAGAAGATGCAGCCGGTATTGGAAAACGGCACGAAGCCGATCCTGAAAGCGGCGTTATCGCTCGTGGCTACCGCATCGTTCACGCAAATCGTCCTGCTGATGATCATCCCCGTGCATGTGTCGAATCCGGACAAAGCCCGGAAAGCGTACTATATTGCCACGATGATCGGCGGGGTCTTTATTATTCTGGTTACGTTCCTCTGCATATCGGTGCTTGGCGTGGACACGACCTCGAGAAATATGTACCCCAGCTATGCCTTGACGAAAAAAATCAGCATCGGCCATTTTGTCGAGCGGATCGAATCGCTGATGGCCGGTCTGTGGTTTATGTCGATCTACTTCAAGATGACGCTGTATTTTTACGGCTGTACGATCGGCATTGCGCAGATGCTGAAGCTGAAAGACTACCGGCCGCTCTGTCTTCCGCTCGGGATGATCGTCGTGGTCTTCTCGCTTGTCGTCTACCCGAACGTGACGTACATGGCGCGGTGGGATTCTACGGTATATATCCCCTACGCGGCAACGGTCGGCCTGCTGCTGCCTTTGCTGATGCTTGTCTTTTCCAAGGTGAAAGGAAGACGGCGGAGACAGGCGAAACTGCCTCGATAACTTTTACATTCCTTTAACATTTCTCGTTCTTTGTCCTAACAATCGTCCATTAAGATGGAACCAAAGAGAGTGAAGGTGGGGGTATCGCCAATGAATTCATTCGCCGACCAAATGACGGATCGGATGAAGACCGAACAATACAACAAAAGCGCGAATCGGTGGACACAGGCGCGCAACGCCGGCGACCGGCTGATGCGATGGGTGTTTGCCGGCAGCGCCGTGCTCGTATCGATCATTATATTTTCCATTATCGCCTTTGTCGGCTGGAAGGGCGTCCGTACGTTCGCGGACGTCTCGCCGCTTGAGTTTTTCTTCTCGACCGACTGGACGCCGTCGCAAAACAAATTCGGCGCATTTCCGTTTTTGTACAGCACGATTGTGCTGACGCTGCTGTCTGTGCTTATGTCACTGCCGCTCGCGTTGTCGGGCGCCGTGTTCATGGCCAAAATTGCGCCGCCGTGGATGCGCGAGATTCTGCGTCCGGCGACGGACTTGTTCGTCGGCATTCCGTCTGTCGTTTACGGGCTCGTCGGCTTGACGGTCATCGTACCGTTTCTCGCCAAGTTCAATGAAGGGCTCGGTTACGGGATTTTGCCTGCGGCCATTATTCTTGCCATTATGATTTTGCCGACGATCTTGTCGATTTCGGAGGATGCGATCCGTGCGCTTCCGGGGCGGTTGGAAGAGGCTTCGCTGGCGCTGGGAGCCACCCGCTGGCAAACGATCTGGAAAGTGCTGCTTCCGGCGGCGCGGCCGGGTATTTTGACCGGGGTCATTCTCGGCATGGGTAGAGCGATTGGGGAGACAATGGCGGTATTCATGGTGATCGGGAACTCGCCGCAAATGCCGAAATCGCTGCTCGATTCGACGACGGTACTGACGACGGCGATCGTCAAGGACATGGGGAACACGCATTACGGCAGTACGTGGAATAACGCGCTCTTCTTGATGGCGCTGATGCTGCTGCTCATCTCGTTGTTCCTGATCGTGATCATCCGAATCGTAGCGAAGAGGAGCGAAGTGAAATGACAAGCAAGTTCACAGACCGCCTGGCGACGCTCTACTTCTGGGCGACCGGCTGCATCATCATCGTGCTGCTCGGCTGGTTTCTCGTCCGGATCTTAGGCGACGGCCTTCCGATGTTATCGTGGAAATTCATTACCGGCAAGCCGTCGGAAATTATGGCGGGCGGCGGGGTCGGACCGCAATTGTTCAATTCCTTCTATATATTGTTTCTGTCGCTGCTGTTCTCGCTGCCAATCGGTATCGGCGCAGGCGTCTATCTGGCCATCTATGCGAAAAATAACCGGTTTACCGAGCTCATTCGCGTATCCGTCGAGGCGCTGTCTTCCGTGCCTTCCATTGTATTCGGCTTGTTCGGATTTCTGCTGTTCGTGAACTGGATGGGGTTCAAATTCTCGATCATCGGCGGCGCGGCGACGTTAGCGCTGCTCAATCTGCCGGTGCTCGTCCGGGTGACGGAAGAGGCGCTCCGCGCCGTTCCCGGTTCGTACTGGGAAGCTTCGCTTGCGCTTGGCTCCACCCGCTGGCAGGCGATACGTAAGGTAATGCTGCCGGCGGCGCTGCCGAGCCTCATTACCGGCATTACGCTGGTCGCCGGCCGGGCGCTGGGGGAGTCGGCGATCCTCATTTACACGGCGGGGCTGTCCGTATCCCGGTTCTTCCCGGATTTCAACCCGTTGAGCATGGGGGAGACGCTGTCCGTTCATCTGTGGTATGTACAGTCCGAAGCGATCGTGCCGGACGCCCGGGATATTGCCAAAGGCAGCGCCGCGCTGCTGCTCATCGTCGTGCTGCTGTTTAATCTGCTCATTGCCATACCGAGCCGTCTGCTCCAGAACAAACTGTCGGGGGGAAAATAAGATGACCTTGATGACTGCCGAGAGCCGGACTGCCGTTCGGACGAAAATCAAAGTGGATCAACTGAATTTGCATTACGGCGATAACCATGCGCTTCACCATATTGATCTTGAAATTCAGGAGCATGCGATTGCCGCCTTGATCGGCCCGTCGGGCTGCGGCAAATCGACATTCCTGCGCACGCTCAACCGGATGAACGATCTTATCGATAGTGTGCGCGTCAGTGGAAATATTTATGTGGACGGAAAGCAGATTTACGACCCGAGCACGGACGTCGTCTCGCTGCGCAAAAAAGTCGGCATGGTGTTCCAGCGGCCGAATCCGTTCCCGATGAGCATCTACGACAATATCGCTTACGGCCCGCGCATTCACGGCACGCGCAAAAAAGCGGCGCTTGACGAAATTGTCGAGCGCAGCCTGCAGCAGGCCGCGTTATGGGACGAAGTGAAGGACCGGCTGAACAAGTCCGCGCTCGGCCTCTCGGGCGGCCAGCAGCAGCGTCTGTGCATCGCCCGGCTGCTCGCGGTGGAGCCGGACGTGCTGCTGATGGATGAGCCGACCTCGGCGCTCGACCCGATCTCTACGCTGAAGGTGGAGGAGCTGACGCAGGTGCTCAAGGACAAGTACACGATTATTATCGTTACGCATAACATGCAGCAAGCCGCCCGGATCTCGGACACGACCTCCTTTTTCCTGAACGGAGTGCTCGTGGAGACCGGCCAAACGGATAACATGTTCACGACACCGTCGGATCAACGCACGGAAGATTACATTACCGGACGGTTCGGATAACGCACTTACATTGGCATAAAGGTGGATGGTTCATGGATAACCGGCTTCTGTTTCACCAATCGCTTAATCAACTGCAGCGCACGCTGCTCGAAATGGGGAGCCGGGTCGAACAGCTGATACATCAGGCTGTCGATGCGCTGGCCCGCATGGATGAGCCGCTCGCCAAACATACAATCGAGCAGGACGACGAAATCGACGAGCTCATGATCCGCATCGAGGAGAACGCCCTGCGGCTGATCGCGCTCCAGCAGCCGATGGGCAGTGACCTGCGCATCTTGAGCACGGCGATCAAGATCGCCACCGATCTCGAACGAATCGCCGATCATGCCGTCGATATCGCCAAAATTTGCGTCCGTCTGAACGGCGAGCCGCTGGTCAAGCCGCTGGTCGACATCCCGAAGATGGCGGAGCTCGCCAAAGCGATGCTGCGGGAGAGCCTGCTGTCGTATACGGAGCGGGACGTGCATCGCGCTTCCGCGCTGGCCGGCCAAGACGATGAGGTGGATAAGCTGTACAGCACCGTTGTCCTCGACGTGAACACGCTCATGGGCAGCGATTTCGCCAGAAACCGGCAGCTCTCGCAGCTGATGCTGGCGGCGCATTTCCTCGAACGGGTAGCCGATCATACGACGAACATCGGCGAAGGCGTCATCTATATGGTGACGGGCAAGCGCAAAGATTTGAATACTTGACCGTCAGCGGAACCGGCCTCCCGCCGCAGCGTCTGCTGCCGCGGGATCGCCGGCGCGTCCGGCGAAGCTACGGCAGCAGCTCTCGCAGCTGTTCGAGGTGATTAATCAAATACACATTCCTTCGTCCCAGGCGCTGCCGGGATATTTTTTTGTCCGCCGTCGCGGAAGGGGATTGCTGCAGCCAGACCGCGTCCATTCCAGCCTTCACGGCGCCGCATACGTCGTGCTTCCACGAATTGCCCACCATCATTACCTGCCGCGGAGCAAGCTGCAGCGCATGCATGGCCGCCTGGAACAAATGCGGAGCCGGTTTCTTGTCTCCGTGCCGCTGCGTTGTGAACGCATGTTCTGCCGGAAAAAAGGAATCGAGCTGGAAGCGTCTGAGCAAATGCGCCACTTCGGTGTGGGAGCTGTTGCTGATGATCGCCAGCCGGTACGTTCTCGACAGCTGCTCCAGCGTTTCGTAGGCTTGCGGGGATACCGTCTTGGCGCTTGCCTGCATGTAGCGGACCTCGTGCATGAAGCTTTCCGCCATGCTGCCGGAGACAGGCAAGTCCAAGGCGTGCAGCGCATCGTGCAGGCATTGCTGCTGCAGCTCGTCTAGCTGCCGGAAGCCAAGCTTTCCTTTGCGCCGCTGCTGCCAGCGGGACATATACTGCTCCCAGAGCCGTTCCGCCTGCACTCCGCCGTCGTGCACCCATCGCCCGGCATACGTGTCCCATACGCTGCGGAAGCATGCTTCGAAGCTCAATCCTTGCTGTACCAGCGTTTGATTGACATCGAAGCAGATGGCGCGCTTGCCATGCGCCTGTACCGTTTCATTCATGGCCTTCCTCCGATCTCCTTCCCGTATGCTCATGTTGCCCCTGAAGGATCGAGTTAGTATCATTTTATGCGGCAATATCGGCCGTCACCCCTTTTTCCGTCAAGGAGGCAAAGCTTTTTTTCTGGTGTTCCGCATGCTATCATGTAATAGTGTGCAAGCACGTTAGGGAATGAGGTGTAGCATTTGTCCAAGCTCATATTGATCGACGGTAACAGCATTGCGTACCGCGCTTTTTTTGCGCTTCCGCTGCTGAGCAATTCAAAGGGATTGCATACGAATGCGGTATTCGGGTTCACCACCATGCTGTTGAAACTGCTGGAAGAACAACAACCGACGCATTTCCTCGTGGCGTTCGACGCCGGGAAAGCGACGTTCAGACATAAGGGATATAGCGAATACAAGGGCGGCCGGGAGAAGACGCCTCCGGAGCTGTCGGAGCAGTTTCCCGTCCTGCGCGAGCTGCTGGGATCGTTCGGCATCCGCCACTTCGAGCTCGACGGCTACGAGGCGGACGACATTATCGGGACACTGACGCGCATCGCCGACGAGAAGGGCGGCATCGACGTCACGGTTGTGACCGGCGACAAAGATATGCTGCAGCTGGCTTCCGACCGGGTCCACATCGCGCTCACTCGCAAAGGGATCAGCGAGATCGAGCTGTTCGACCCCGCGTACATTCATGAGAAATACGGGATTAAGCCGAAGCAGATTATCGACCTGAAAGGTCTGATGGGCGACGCGTCCGATAATATCCCCGGCATTCCCGGGGTAGGCGAGAAGACGGCGCTCAAGCTGCTGCACGAGTACGGCTCGGTGGAGCAGGTGCTTGAGAACGCCGCCCAGATCAAAGGAAAGATGGGCGAGAAGGTGTCCGCCCATGCGGACGACGCACGGATGAGCAAGGAGCTCGCGACGATTTACCGCGAGGTGCCGGTCGACCTTTCCTGGGACGAGCTTGCGTATCAGGGCTACGAGGAGCAACCGCTCGGCGACATGTTCCGCAAGCTGGAGTTCAAATCGCTGATCGAACGGCTGGGCCTATCTTCCGGCGGAGCGGCTGGAGCCGCGGAGGAAGAGGCGCTGGAGATCACGGAAGTGACGGCGGCGAATCTGGACAAGCTGGTGCAGGCGCTGCCGCTCGTGAAGGCGCTGCACGTTGAGGCGATCGGAGACAATCCACATCATTCGGAGGTGCTCGGCATCGCCTTCTGCGCGCCGGGGGAGACGGACGACGCAGCGGCGTGCTATTACGCCCCGTTCCAGGTATTGCAAGCGGAAGCGGCCGCCGGTGTGCGCGAATGGCTGGCCTCGGACAGCAAGTCGGTTTCGCTGTACGACCTGCACCGTTCGGTCGTGGCGCTCGCCTGGCAGGGCATCGAGCTGCGCGGCGTCGCGTTTGACGTGCTGCTGGCGGGCTACCTGCTCGATCCGACGGAATCGGCGCTGACGCTCAGCGGACTTGCGGCGCGCTACGGCGTCCCTGCGGTGCAAGCGGACGAGGATGTATTCGGCAAGGGCGCCAAGTTCCAGGTGCCGGCGGCGGACGTGCTGGCCGGCTTCATGGGCCGCAAAGCCGCAGCTGCCTACAATTTGGCTGCGAAGCAGATGGAAGCGCTCGAGGAGAGCGACATGCATTCGCTGTTCTACGAGCTGGAGCAGCCGCTCGCGCATGTGCTCGCCGCCATGGAGCGTCAAGGCATCAAGGTCGATGCCGAGGAGCTCAAGGCGTATGGGGCGGAGCTGGGCAAGCAGCTTGACGTGATCATGCAGTCGATCTACGATGCGGTCGGGATGGAATTCAACATCAACTCGCCGAAGCAGCTGGGAGATATCTTGTTCGAGAAGCTGCAGCTGCCTGTCGTGAAGAAGACAAAAACCGGATATTCCACGGATGCCGAAGTGCTGGAGAAGCTCGAGCCTTATCATCCGATGGTCGGCCATATATTGAATTACCGGACGCTGGCGAAGCTCCAGTCGACGTATGTCGAAGGGCTGCTGAAGGAAGTAAGCCCGGGAACCGGCAAGGTCCATACCTATTACAGGCAGACGATCGCCGCGACCGGACGGCTTAGCAGCCAGTACCCGAACCTGCAGAACATTCCGATCCGTCTCGAGGAAGGGCGCAAAATCCGCAAAGTCTTCGTGCCGTCCGAGCCGGGCTGGCGCATCCTGACTGCGGACTATTCGCAGATCGAGCTGCGGGTGCTCGCGCATATTTCGCAGGACGCGAAGCTGATCGAAGCGTTCCAGAACAACATGGACATTCATACGAAGACGGCGATGGACGTGTTCGGCGTCTCCGAAGACGGCGTCGACGCGAACATGCGCCGGCAGGCAAAGGCCGTCAACTTCGGCATCGTGTATGGTATTAGCGATTACGGCCTGTCCCAGAACCTGAACATTACCCGGAAGGAAGCGGCGAGCTTTATCGAGCAATATTTTGCCGTATTCCAAGGGGTTCGCGGCTATATGGACGACATCGTCAAAAAAGCGCGGCAGGACGGCTACGTAACGACGCTGCTGCAGCGCCGCCGCTACTTGCCGGAAATTACGGCGTCGAACTTCAATCTGCGCTCGTTCGCCGAACGGACGGCGATGAATACGCCGATTCAAGGGACAGCCGCGGACATTATTAAGCTGGCTATGGTGCAGATGGATGAGCGGATGCGCCGTGAAGGCGTCCGCAGCCGCATGCTGCTGCAGGTGCATGACGAATTGGTATTCGAGGTGCCGGAGGACGAGCTGGAGCGCATGAAGGCGATCGTACCCGAAGTGATGGAAGGCGCGCTGAAGCTCGATGTTCCGCTGAAGGTCGACGTCGATGCCGGCGTGAACTGGTACGAAGCGAAGTAACACAACATCAGGAGGGACAAGCCATGCCGGAATTGCCGGAGGTCGAAACGGTACGCCGCACGCTGGAGAAGCTGGTGATCGGCAAGACGGTAGAGCGCGTATCGGTGCTGCTGAAACGGATCGTTCAGCTTCCCGACGACACGGAGGCGTTCGCGCTGCTGCTGCAGGGGGAAACGATTCGCTCCGTCGAGCGGCGCGGAAAATTCCTGCGCTTCATGTTCGATCAGTATACGATGGTTTCCCATCTTCGCATGGAGGGGCGGTACGGCGTATACGGCGCAGACGAGAACATGGAGCCGCATACGCATGTCATCTTTCATTTTACCGACGGGACCGAGCTGCGCTATAAAGACGTGCGGCAGTTCGGCACGATGCATATATTTCCGTTAAATCAGGATTTGTCGGAGCTTCCGCTGAAGAAGCTGGGGCTCGAGCCGCTGGACGATTCGTTCACGCTCGAAGCGTTCCGGGACAAGCTGGGGAAGCGCGCGACCAAAATCAAGCCGCTGCTGCTCAATCAGGAATACATTGTCGGCATCGGGAATATTTATGTGGATGAGTCCTTGTTTCTGGCGGGTATCCATCCGGAGCGAGAGGCGAACACCTTGAGCAAGCAGGAGCAGGCCAAGCTGTACGAGGCCATCGTGGCGACGCTGAACGAAGCGGTTGCGGCCGGAGGCTCATCCGTCAAGTCGTACGTGAACGGCCAAGGCGAGATCGGCATGTTCCAGCATCAGCTTAAAATGTACGGACGCAAGGCGGAGCCTTGTTTGACCTGCGGACACGCCATCGAAAAAACGGTCGTCGCGGGCCGCGGCACCCATTACTGTCCGAAGTGCCAGCCGCTGAAACGGCCGAAAGCGAAGCGCAGCGGTTCCTAAAATACGGATGCACACCGCGCCCATTCCTCCCATATAGTGAAAGGTGAACTTCACCGAGGGAGGGAAAAGGCATGCTGTCTGTCGTCTCGTTGCTGCTGCTGGCGCTGGCTGTCAGTCTGGATGGATTCGGCGTCGGCGTGATGTACGGCTTGCGCCGAATCCGCATTCCGCTGCCGTCCGTTGCAATCATCTCGTTATGTTCGGGCATTATCATTTATGTTTCGATGCAAATCGGCGTCTGGATCAGCCGGTTCGTCGACCCGTCGTTTGCGAAGACGGTCGGCGCCGTCATTTTGATGGGGATAGGGCTGTGGGCGATCTACCAGATGCTGACCGAAAAGCAGGATGACGAGGAGCCGGATGCCGGCAAGCAGCCTGCCGCCGCGGGGACCGCCAAGGACCGTTCCGCCGGTGCTGCTGTCGCTACGCCCAAGGAAATTATCAATATCGAGCTGAAGCGGCTCGGGCTTGTCATTCAAATTCTTCGCACGCCGTCGATCGCGGACATGGACCGGTCCGGCAACATTTCGCCTTCCGAGGCGATGCTGCTCGGCACGGCTTTGTCCTTGGATGCTTTCGGCGCGGGCATCGGCGCGGCGCTGCTCGGCTTTACGCCTTGGCTGACCGCTGCGGTTATTGCGCTTGCGAGCGGAACGTTTCTAAGCGCGGGGCTGTCGTTTGGCTTCCGGTTTGCGAATTTGAAATGGATTCGCAAGCTGTCGATATTGCCCGGATTTGTTTTGATCCTCATGGGCATCATGAAATTGTTTTAATACTTCACAACAGACCGGGGGATGACGATGAACATCGGATTGACCGGGGGGATTGCCTGCGGGAAAAGCACGGTATCGTCGATGCTCGTGCGGCGCGGCGCGCTGCTGGTGGATGCGGATCAAATCGCCAGAGAAGTCGTAGAGCCGGGCACCCCTGTACTAGCTAGCGTTATCGAGCGATTCGGAGCAGATCTTCTGCTTCCGGATGGCTCCTTGCATCGCAAGAAGCTCGGAGAGCGCATCTTCGGCGATCAGGAGGCGCGCAAGGCGCTGGAAGGACTGCTCCATCCACCGATTCGAGCCACGATGAGAGCCCGGATGGAGGCGTACGCCGCATCCGATCCGGACAAGCTGGTCGTCGTCGACGTACCGCTCTTGTATGAGTCGAAATTGCAAGGGATGTTCCAGCAGGTGATGGTCGTATACATACCCCGTGAGCTTCAGTTGCAGCGCCTGATGGGACGGGACAAGCTGACGCAGGAGCAAGCGGAGAAACGGCTGGCCTCGCAAATGCCGATCGAGGAGAAGCGGGCGCTGGCCGATTACGTCATTGACAACTCGGGATCGCTGGAGGACACGGAACGCCAAATCGACAAGTTTTGGACGGAGAGGGGGCTGCTATGAGCTTCTGGCGGAAAAAGCGGGTGTTCGCCCTGCTGCTGCTCACCTTTATCCTCTTCTTATTTTTCAGCAGCTCGATGATTGGGCGCATGCTGTATCCGATTCAATATGAAAATGAAATCCGCGCAAGCGCGCACAAATATGAGCTGGATCCGTTTCTGATCGCGGCGATTATGCGAGTGGAGTCGAATTTCAAAACCGGAGCGGAATCCAAAAAAGGCGCTTACGGCCTAATGCAGCTCATGCCGGACACGTCGGATTGGATTATCGAGAAGGGGAACTTTGCGAACAGCTTCCGCTCGCAGTTGGACAACCCGGCCGTCAGCATCGAGCTCGGCTCCTGGTATTTGAACTGGATGCATAAGCAGTTTAACGGCAATACGATCGCCGTCATCGCCGGCTATAACGCAGGACATGGCAAAGTAAGCCGCTGGCTGCAGGAGCAGGAATGGGACGGGACGTTCAAAAACTCCGAAATGATTCCATACGGCGAGACGAGGCACTACGTTCAGCGCGTCATCTATTATTATAATAAGTACGACCAACTGTACAAAGAGAGCTGGAATAAAGGCGAATAAAAGCAAAGAAGCATTGGACGCTCCTTATGCTTATGCAGCAAAGGTTAAACGTCCAATACTTCTTGCGTATTCTTCAAAACATGCTATTATTTGTATTGACCGGCAAGCGATTGCTCGGCGATTTGCACCAAGCGGCGTGTGATGTGACCACCGATTGCACCAGTATCACGAGTAGCCATGTTACCGTAGTAACCATCTTGAGGAATGGCGATACCCAGTTCCTGTGCTACTTCGTATTTCATCTGATCCAATGCAGCGTTAGCTTGTGGAACTACCAGTACGTTGCTGCTGCGGGATTGTCCTGCACCCATGTCTGTTCACCTCCTTGTCGTTGGTAATCCTATTATGCGCGTTTGCGCGGTCTTCATTACAGGGATTCACTGGCAATATGAAAGGATGAGCGAGTTAATGAAATGCCCTTATTGCGACTACCCGGGCACCAAAGTGCTCGATTCGCGTTCCGCTAATGAGAATAAATCGATCCGCCGCCGCAGAGAATGCGAAAAGTGTCAGAAGCGCTTCACCACCTTCGAGATGGTGGAGGAAACGCCGCTGATCGTCATCAAGAAGGACGGCAGCCGTGAAGAATTCAGCCGGGAGAAGATGCTCCGCGGCCTCATTCGCGCCTGCGAGAAGCGCCCTGTATCCGTAGAGCAGCTGGAGAAAATCGTCTCCGAGGTCGAGAAGCAGGTGCGCAATACGGCACAAGCGGAAGTCGACAGCCGCGAAATCGGCGAGATCGTCATGACGCAGCTGTACCCGGTCGACGAGGTAGCGTATATTCGCTTTGCTTCCGTCTACCGTCAGTTCAAGGACATCAACATGTTCATGAAGGAATTGAACGAGCTGTTATCGAAGCATCATGTCGTCGGCGACGGCGGCAAATTGTAATCGATCATTTTGTTGCGAAAAAAGTTGACAAGCTTTTTGCCGCTATGATATATTACTCTTTGTCGCCGCATGAATCGCGGAACGATAACATACCGCGGGGCCTTAGCTCAGCTGGGAGAGCGCATCGCTGGCAGCGATGAGGTCAGGGGTTCGATCCCCCTAGGCTCCATACAAAAGAAAGCCGCTAAACACAAGGGATTCCAGGTGTTTGGCGGTTTTTTCTATGCCTTAAAAGGTGGGGATTTGAGGCCGTGGTCACACGTTTGGTCACACTAAGAGATATTTGGGTGATATTTCGGCTTTTTCGGGGCTGATGGGATTCGATCAGAACATTACTTTTTCGCTAAGAGAAGCAATCGCCCTGTCCTCTGATGAAGGCAGGGCAATTCATTTTGTACCGCTCCGAAAGCTCCGTTGAAAGGCGGTCAGTAGCTTGAGGGCTAATTATTGAATCGTCGTTGACGATTCAGAACCGGGGTCGAACAGGCTGTTTGGTTGGACGGTGAATGAAGATTCACGTTCCTTGCTCATTTGCTCCGTCCCAAAGAGCATGTTGCCATACTGCTGTGCCGTTTCCTTATGAACAGAAGGTAATACGTGACTATACGTATCCAATGTGACGCGAATATCGGAATGGCCCAATATTTCCTTTACTACCTTGGGATTGATGTTGCGGCTGAGCATCAGAGTAGCCACAGTATGTCTCAGATCGTGAAAGCGAATTTTGGGAACATCAGCCTTCTTCATAAGGTCATAAAACGTGCGGAGGAGATTGCGGGGATTGACAGGGGTTCCGATCTTGGTACATATGATTAGATCGTTGTCTTGGAAGAATGCTCCGGCAGATCGCCGTTTCTTCTCGTATTTCTTTTTCTGCTCCTTCAGATCTCCAAGGGTACGGTCAATCAGTGTAATGGTTCGCATACTGGATTTAGTTTTGGTGTCTTGATATATCTGCTTGCCGTCATGACTGAGGGTTTGACGAACATAAAGCACTCCTTGTTCAAGGTCTAGGTCCTTCCATCTTAGAGCCAATATTTCAGATTGTCGCATCCCGGTTGTTAGCGCCAGCAGAAATGCAAGATGCAGTTCATGCTTCTCGCAAAGCTTGAGGAACCGTACGGACTCGTCCAGATTCCAAACACTCATTTCTTTTCTTGGCACTTTAGGAGCCTCTGCTTCTGCCGCTGGGCTATAGGAAAGGTGCTTTCGCTTCACCGCCGTTTGGAACGAGCTTTTGACTATTTTATGAATGTCCTGAATCGTTCGCTCCGACAAGCCCTTGGTTTGGAACAGATGCGCATAGAATTTTTCGATCATTTGCGTGGTGATTTTGCTCATCTCTTGATTCTGGAAATAAGGCTTGATGTGATTCAGAATGTTTAGCTTGTATGTTCCTAATGTAACAGGTCGCAGCTTTAAAGCTTTGCTGTCCAACCATTCCCCCTCAAGAAATTCATGGTACTTGATCTTGGCATTCTTGATGTACGTTTTGTCATCAACTTGCTGCAAAAGCTTTCGCATTTCTCTTGCGGCTTCCTTCTCCGTTCGAAAGCCCCGGCGTTTTATTTGTCTTCGATTGCCGTTTTCATCCTTCCCGGCGCTAACTACGAACCAATAGGTTCCGTTCTTTTCATCCTTGTTGATTTTTGTCTGCATATAGCTACTCCTCCGGTTTGTTTGATTAAGATGGTGTTAGAGGCTAAATTATTTTGAATTGGAAAGTGAACTTGCAGTAGATTCGATTAACGTATCTCTCTCATGGCGCAACTGCTGGATTTCATCCTTAATGGCCTCTCTTCTTGTGATGGGGGTCGAACCTTCCCCAAACTCCAAAACCAGCTTTACGTGCCTTTTGGCAATGTTGGCAAGACGAGAATGTAGATGAACATCCTCAAGAGCGGCCCATAGCTGTCTGTTCATTTCTGACACCTCCTTCTCAAAATTCAGGAAAACAAAAATATCCCGCAGCGAAATGCCTGCGGGATAATGCTCCTCATTTTAGGTTTGGTTTTATTTTGTAGCTGCTTCACTTGGTTGCCGAAGACTGTTCAAAACATACTCCTGAACGCTTTTCTTGGGGATTCTGTAGGTACGTCCGATTTTAACCGATTTGATCTGATTGGTTTTCAGCAGATAGTAGGCTGAATTTCTGCCTATGCCGAGCATCTCCATTAGTGTTTCAACAGTAACGATATCATCGTAATCGTAAAACAATAGTCATTCCTCCTTCTCCAAGGTATAATATAGAAACGAAAATCAGGGGAACACGAAATGAGATTGGCAAAGTTTATGTAGTCCCCCTTTTCATTTGTTTGTCCCTTATTTGATTGTTACTGATTTCTTGTCACTTCCTTGCTACAAGCGGCATTGAGCAGAATTCAAGATTAAAGTCTGAAAAATATAACTTCCCAACTTTCCCACTATTCCCGGCTTCCCCAAATCCCCCAAAATTAAATGGAAGATTCATTGGAGTGCTTGTACTGGCTTTGGGACTATTAGTGTTTGGGAAATGCTTAATTAAGACGATGTACGTCTATAAATTATTTCTTATAAAACAGCAAGCAGGTGATTAGGTGATAAACGATTTAGCGGCTCATTTCTCCTCAAAGGCAGTCCGGTACGTAAGACGTATAGAAAACCCAAAGGAATTTGCAAAAATAAAGAAGGCGAAGAAAGAGATTAATGCGATCTTCTCGGAAGTGGGAGAGGATTTTTTGATTGAAGAAAATAAGCTGTTGAAAGTATCGAGGAAAAGAATTATGCAAATCCAAGAGGATGAAGATGAGGATGAGGAGTCAAAGAAAGATGGGAAACCGATCTGTAATTTCTTTATCATTCCCCAATATCGTCTTCGAGTATTTGATGATGAGCAACAGCGATTTAAAGAGGCGGGCCTGAGCATCAGAGTCTATGCCAGAATCAATTGGCACACATACAAGTACATAGAATTGGATTTGCTTAATGAAACGCTCGCAGGGATCAAATGGATTAATCCTAACTACCTGGATTATGATTACTACTTGTATCGGGGCAGCCAGTACCCCTATTTATTACGTTCAATCTGGCTTTCAACACGGTTGTTAAGTGAAGACGATGATAAGGTTCTTTTTGATGATCGCATCGGATGGATTGATGAATTTTTTGGACGAACAGAGTCAGGATACTTTCATTACATGAAAGATGGTCAAATTGCGATGTGGAAAAGTGAAGATGATCCCAAGAAAACTATAGATCAGATGACATACCGAGCGGTTGTGTTTTTGAAAAGCATCAAAGGCTTAATCGATAAATCAAGTTTGTTACCGATGAGTGACTCTTCCAGATTGCAAGAAGGCATAATTGGTTGGCAAGATGACTCCAAGTGGGCCATTAAATTTGATATTGTAAAGACGCACACAACGGAAGAGATTAAAAGATCGGGCAACAGTTTCAAAGTTGACAGTAAATTATATGCCCATCTTCATAAATTGGGGATATTAGAAGTTGAGGGTGAGGCGAAGCCCCGGCCCGATAAGAAGCTGAGTAATGGAAAGCGAGCCTTTGTGCTTGATAAAATACGTTTGGAAGAGTTTATTTCCGAGCACGAAATTTATCTATAGTCTTATATACGTATATATTTATTTTATAAGTGTAGACATTCATTCTTATAGTCAGTTCACCTGATTATCGAAATATATGGCCTTATAATAAAAAACAAAAATGCGCGTAACAAAAACCTAAATCAGATATGATTGGAGGTTTTTTGTTATGCTGCATACGGTTCATATGTTTTACAAGTTAAATTACCACTTATATTCAGGAGTGTTTGAGGTACTCCAACATCTCTCAAATCGTCAGAACACGAGTTTCTACAAGGAAAAGGATGAAACCTATCACTGTCATTTGCTGTTAAAGCAGGGTTTGAGACTAATTCTTAGGTATGTAGAAATCGGGGAAGGCATAAGCTACTCCGCTTTAGAAATTATAATGAATCCGATAAGGTTGCTGGACGGCAACGATTATTATCAACTTGCAGATGAAAGGTATGAAGCGGCAATAATCAAAGCGTTTAAAAAAGCATTCGATCCGATCAGGAAGGCCTTTGTCAGCAAGAAAGGAAACAAGTATCTCAAACCATTCATGCTTGATTTGCTAAATGCATACAGCGTGAAAAGAGTAGACTACGCCGTTAATTTATACACTCAGCACAGCAAGCTATACATGGAGTTAATCCGCCGCGCCAATATTCCTGACGGCTTTCAGCAATATGTTATCTTTAACCCGACAAGCAAGCGGTATGAACCACCAGAGAATAGCTTTTATATTTTTAGTAAGAGTCAGTCTAAATCGAAAAACAGCCATGTGACACTTACCGTCAATTGTTATGATAAGGGTATACAAATGCAAGAAAACGAATTGCCTTGTAACGATTACAGAGCCTCTAATACGATTCGTTTTGAGGTTCAATGTCATTATAATAAAGTGTACCAAACCATTCGCGCCAATGGACTTAATAGGGTAGGGTTTACCCAATTTCTTAATCAAGGTATTGCTTGTTCTATTCTCCGCTCTTTTTTCAAAAAAACGATTGGGATCGGTGACTACTATACACTACCGAGGGCAAGGCAAATCATTCAAAATAAGAAGATCGGGGCAGATAAGAAGGCCGCTCTACTGAGAACGTTGGAGATGGTCAATGCCAAAAGAGGAATTTGGAAGACGAAGGATGCTGTTATGGATAAGGGTGAGTTTGCGAAGTGTGTGAAGCAATTGCATGAATTAGGCATAAATCCTGTCACTATTCCGATCAAGTGGGGCGTAGATTATTTGCCAAGCCTTTTTGAATTATGAAAAAATATAAGGCGCTCTGCTCTGAGCGCCTTATACAGTGAATCAGTTATGTGCTTTTATTTGTCGGCGGTAATACTGGCAGCATCAATCCAGCTTTTGGATTTGTACTTTATGCCTGCTAGTGCCGCCATAAAATCAGCATCTTCATCCTTCAGCCAGAGATTATTTTTGCTATCCCATGAAACCAACACTCTGCCCCGATCAATCTTTTCAACTTTTCCGTAGAAGAAGCTGTAAGTTACCCTGTCTCCAACAGCGATTAGTACTCCATTTTTATCAAGGGGTTTATCGCTTTCAACAGTATCAGTGCTTTTCTTTGTTTCGCTTCCTTCATTTTCGTTATTTGGAGTGTCGGACTCATAATTAAAGTACTCACCATAGCTTGAAGGCACATTCGAGTAATCACCATTGTAAAGTGCGATAATTTGGTTGTCTCCATCCCAGATTAATTTAATCTTTAAATTTTCGCTTACAAATCTTAAAGGAACCATTGTCCGATTATTGATGATGGTTGGTGAGACATCCAGTGTCTTCTCTGTTTGGTTAACAACGGCTTTCTTACTGTCAATCCACAAATTTATACTGTTGCCGTTTAAGACTATGGAGACTTTTTTGTCTGATGAATCCCATTTGACTGTTCCACCAAATTCATTGACAATGTTGGCAATAGGGAGTAACGTTCTGTCATTGCGAATGACCGGGGTTGAGCCTTCTTCAGAATCAAGCATTTTGATATCTTGGTCAGTGCCGCTGTTGACATACATCCACGGGTCGTTAACCTTCAGTATAATACTTTTGTTGTTGCTGTCATTTGAAGCAGCATGGATGTAGGCTACCGGAGCCGTAGCTGTGGACAAAGTAAAGGCGACAGTCAGGCCGATAGTCATTTTCTTGATTGAGATCATAGACGGTTATCTCCTTTGTTAGCCTCTGCACCATGTAACAAAGTGCTCGCAATTATTGAAAATTAAATTATATTGTGACTCGCCTAACCTGCCGTAAGCTTTATTTATTGCTTCATCACGACTGCGTTTCAAGCTAGAATGGCGCTGCTCAATTGCTTTGCCATTCTTGAATGTTTCTAAAGAATCTACTTGAATTCTTCCCTTGCCATTAGATTTGGTATAATGAATGACCAACCCATTACCTATGTAAAGTCCATGATGCATGTACCCGCAATATACACTAATATGGTCACCTTTTTCCAAATGCGGGTCAGTTCCGAAATATGCTTTAGCAGCTTTTATAGGCGCAGCTTGACTACTTTCAAGCACATTAATAGCTGTCTTAGTGGCCTTTTTCACTGTCTCACCTAAAAACGATAGTGGATGGTTCATAAAATGATTCTCCTTTAGTAATTATTTGATTAATGATAAAAGATGTCTCGGCTTCTCTGTTGACTGATGGACACGCGATTATGACTCGCCTTTTGTTTTTGGTTGGATTTCAGTATGGATTGCTTGACTGGAACAGTTAATAAGCTTATTGTCTCTAAGCACTTCCAACATGACTTGTCTTATTTCTTCCAATGATTGCTTGCTAGTGTTTTTAATCCGTGGACTGTCACCTTTTGCATCATGAATCGATAGTAAGTCCACCATTGAAATATCCAGAGCATTACAAATTTTTTCTATAATTCCAATGGTCGGAGTCTTTTCTCTGCGCTCAATCTGACCAATATATGATGGAGTGATACCAGCGCTTAGAGCGAGCTGCTCCTGACTCCATCCCTTGATAATACGAATAATTCGAATGTTTTCAGCAATAATATCGCTTTGTTCCATTCTCCTCACCTCCTATTAAAAGAATAAAATTACTTTTGTTTGTCGGCAAAGCACTAAAGTTTGGGGAAAAACGCCTATAGTATAGAATTTGTACTGAGCGTATCGGTTTCCCGGATTTTGATTTAGAGATTGTTAAAATGCAAATAAAAAATCGTCCACTTCGCAGGATAGCAAAGAAAAACTCGAGACCGGAACACACGGCGTTCCGTTACGAGAATCTTTCAAGCTATCTTGAAGTAAACGATTGTTATTAAAAGTCAGTATTCAGTATAATGATCATAAAACTTGTCGTTGGTTAAATCTTTTTATGCTCGTTAATTTCTTTTTCTCTGAATATTTTGCATATCTTGAATGAATGTTTGATTCACTAATAAAGATACTTCCGATTGGTTCTCAACTGAAACAAGTTCTGGGATCACGCTAAAATCCAACTTGGAAACTTGAGCTAAAAGTTCTTGTACTTCATCAATCGCTTCGTATGTCAGATCATTAGGGTTTGCTTTGACAATGAACCGCGTCTCATACCTGCCCAAATTTTTCTTAATCACCAACGATATATGATATGGAACAGTTAATTCTTGGTCTTCATCAATCTTGAAAATCATTTGTCCAAGGGTCTCTTTAATTTTATTATACAACATTCGAATGTTTTTGGCGGTTCTTGGCAATGGTTGAATGAAAACATTTGTAACGATATATAGACCAGCTTCTTTGATAGACACTCGATATCCCTCAGTGTTTCTAAGTGTATATCTGGTTACGACAATCTGCTGATTTTCATACGAAAAGACAACGTAGCCTCCAATACCTAGAGAGTACTTCATTCCCACTTGAATATATTCGTCTTTTCCTTCTGTACGATCAATTACCTTACCGCTTTGCATCACCTTAATAATCATGTTTCTGCTTTTCATTTTTTCCGAACCCCATTCTTCTGAGTATGAGATTCCATCCTCCTCTTTGATTAGTGGTTATTGCAAAGAACCTTCGATATAGCCGATTTGAAAAAGTGTGAAGTGTACTCATTTTCCGACATTTGAGTCACTAATTGTAAAATAAAAATAAAAACGTTCACTTCACGGGATAGCAAAGAAAGATTCACAATAGGAACATACAGAGTCCCGTTCACTGAAATCTTTCAAGCAATCTTTTGAAGTAAACGATTGTTGTTAAAAGCCAGATATTCTCAATTTGAAAAGTAAAGTCTGTTTTAGAATAGCCGATTTTTTAGCAGGATGCAAATGGAATTTTGGATTCACATCAGCCCCTGTTCTTTAAGAGAAACAAAATTGCCTGATCCGATTATGATGTGATCCAGTACCTCTATGCCAACGAGTTCGCCAACGCTCACAAGCCGCTTGGTCAGAGAAATGTCTTCTGGAGATGGGGTAGAATCCCCGCTGGGATGATTGTGAGCGCAAATAATTGAAGCGCTGCAACGCTGAATCGCGGCTCGAAACACTTCGCGAGGATGTACGATTGCGGCGTTCAGGGAGCCTATTGAAACAATTTCATGATGAAGAACCCTGTTCTTGGTGTTCAGAAATAAGCAAATAAAATGCTCCTTTGTGGAATATCTCAATTCGGGTTCTAAAATATCAAATGCGTCCTTAGGTGATCGGATCATACATTGATCGTGGGAAGGAATCGAGAGCGTCTTCACCAGCTTGAACAAGGCCGTCAGTTGTCGTGCTTTTCCCCAGCCTATGCCCTTAATATTCATTAAGAGTGGTTCTGAAGCATCCATTAATTCGGGTATAGTTGGGAATTTCTCGAACAGACTTTGAACGGTGTAACTGTCAGGTTTCTCCCTTAGAGATTCGGAAATTAGGTGTTTCAATTCATCACGTTTGTTCGGGTGCATGGTTACGAACGCCTCCTGATTTGGGTTTGGAAAAATAAAAGCGTCCAATGCGACTTACGGCATTCGACGCTTGCATGACAGTCTCTCGCGAGGACAACCTATCATGCATAGGTTCAGGAGTATAATATAGAATTTAATTTCACTATTTTTCGATTTAAATAGTACAAAAGGCCTTATTCTTGTAGTTTTTAAAAAAAGGATAATGATGGAAGATGTCGAATTTTAGTAATAGAGAATCAATTTACGTTTGGATCGATTATTTGAAGATAATTCTAATTTACCAGGAGTAATCAATTCAAATATTTGGAGGGGTATTATGAAACTAAACAGTTTGTCAATAGAGAATTTTCGTAATTTTAGCAATATAAGTGTTGACCTGACAAATCAGAACGTAATCTTTGGTATGAACGATATGGGGAAAACTAACTTTATGTATGCTCTAAGATTTCTTCTTGATAAAGATATTAGAAGTGTGGTGAAAAACACCACGAATACTCGGTATGGTAGAATAATAGAAATACCTGATTAGAAATGAGGAACAGTTATG
>NZ_CAJVAS010000030.1 GCF_910593845.1 Paenibacillus solanacearum
TGCCGCGAAGGCAGGAAAGCGAATCTCAATGCTAATTCATCGTCAACTCCAGAATTGGACTGCCGGTTTGCCTAGCTACATCAAGGCTTATTTGCCAATTTCAAGCTGCGAAAGTTGAGTTATGGTTATATCCGAGCATGTAATTATACCACAACTCCCCAGATCAGGAAGGATGCACAAGGAGCAATGGGCTTGACGGCGACCACCGGCAATAACGTTCGATTCAGAGCACAAGGCAACCTTCCAACGCGAGAAACCGTAGGCGTGTATACATCAGAATAGCCGCAGGCAAAGCAAAACCCGCCCAAAGTTGTTAAACCGCAGGCGGGGTATTGTTTCTTCTTATTCCCGCGACCGTATGATCAATGATCAATCCGAAGCGATGGACGCGATTAGACCTTTCAGCTTGTCAGCCGAACGATGAAGTAATTCCTTCTCCTCGGCGGTAATCGGAATGTCGATGACCTTGCGCACCCCGGACCGATCCACAACGCACGGCACGCCGAGGAACACATCGGATACGCCATGGTAATCGTGCAGCAGCGTCGAGACGTTCAGCACCGCACCCTCGTCGCGCAGAATGGCGGTGCAGATTCGGTCCAGCGCCAGTGCGATTGCATAGTAGGTGGCACCCTTGGCACTAATGATCTGGTATGCGGCATCCCGTGTGTTGACGAACACTTCCTCGCGCTCGGCTTCGCTTAGCTGCACCTCGGAACCGGCCACGTTGGCCAAGCTCCACAGCGGAAGCTCGGAGTCGCCGTGCTCGCCGATAATATGGGCGTGTACGCTGCGCGGATCGATGTTCAATTTATCGCCGATCAAATAGCGGAACCGCGCGCTGTCGAGCAGCGTGCCCGAGCCGATGACCCGGTGGACGGGCCATTGCAGCTTTTTCCAGGAAAAATAACTCATGATGTCCACGGGATTCGTAGCGATCAGCAAAATGCCGTGATCGTTGAATTTCATGACTTCCTCGATAATGCTGTCGAAGATGGCGACGTTGCGCCTGAGCAGATCGACGCGGGATTCGCCTTCCCGCTGCGCGGCTCCCGCCGTAATGATAATAATGTCCGCATCGCGGCAATCTTCGTACGTGCCTGCCCACACTTTGGCCCCGCCCAGAAACGGCATGCCGTGATTCATATCGAGCGCATCGCCCTCGGCTTTCTTATGATTGACGTCGATCAGCACAAGCTCATCCATCCGATTGCGCAACAGCAGCGTATAAGCTGTCGTCGATCCGACCGCTCCCGCTCCGATCATGACTACTCTTGTTTTTGCCGCCATAAGATTCGACCTCCGATGATTTCTTTAATCCCCATAGCTTGGTAAAGCCACCGTACGCACAGCCGAGCAGCCTCCCTGTTTCTAAGAATAATCCCCGGCTGGAAAAACATGCCTTGAGCATATCACAATTCGTGACGGCACCAATGTAACATTTGTCACAATTCGGTTCGGATGGCGGATTAGAGTGCCGCGTACCTCAAATCGAGCAGTCCAGCCAAATATCCACACTTTGCTTATATAATAGTAGAAAGGCAGTAAAGAACTCCATCTTATGAGCTCTTTACTGCCTTTTTCATAAATATGTCGCGATCCCGATTGGATGACCGATCAAATCAGTCCGGATTGCTGCAAAAGTCTTTGAATGATATGGGCCACCTCTGCTCGCGTCATGAAAGCTTGGGGTGCCAGCTCTACAGACGATCTGCCCGAAACGATGCCAAGCTCCAGACAATCCGCAATACCGCTCGCCGCCCAGCTCGAAACCGCATCAGCATCCATAAACGATTCAAGCGCAGCTCCCGGCTTGGAGCTCAGTTTTTGTTTCAATTCGGTGATCGCGATCGCCTGGGAAAGAATAACCATCGCCTGCTCGCGAGTAATCTTGTCATTCGGGCGGAACGAGCCGTCTTCGAAGCCGGTAATTAACCGATACGCAAATGCGGTGTTCACCGCGCTGCTATACCAATCCGACTCGCTCACGTCCGTGAAAGGCGTTGTCGCCCGCTCCGGCTTGAGTCCAAGTCCGCGAACGAGAATCGCGGCGAATTCAGCACGGGTAATGTCTTGATCGGGACTAAACATACCGGCTCCCGTGCCCTGGATAACCATTCTTGATCCCATGTCATGGATCGCGCCCTGCGCCCAATGATTGGCCGCATCGCTGAACGTGACCGGGTGCCACACGACCGAGTACGTGCTGTTGGTTAAACTGTTGATCAAGGCGTAGTACTTGCCGTCGATCACCTGGATTTGGGTAGGCACGTGACGAACCGTCCCGTCCGGATCGATCACAACACCTGTCGTGATTTTACTAGGGTCCGCGCCTTCCGGAATAGCAATGGCTCGTTCAACATAGGTGTTGAACTTCGAGATGTCAACGATCTGGTCACCATATGTGGCCGTCACCTTAAAATCGATCGGCGGAGCTACGATAGTAAATTGTCCGCTAGATGCCGAATTCTCAACGATTTTCACCGTATCCGCTGCCGGCTTGGCCACCTCGATATATATTTTAATATCTTGGAGCGCTACCGACTTGCCGATCTGCTCGGAGATCGAGCCCATATTGATTTGCTGCGCAGGAAGGGTATAGATCGCGTGATCTGTCTTCAGTTCCAGAATCGCTTGCTTTGCCTCCATGTTCTGGACCATCTGGCCGTTCAACTCGCCAATGATCGTATCCGATCCTCCGTTGACTTGAATCGTGACGACCGCATGCTCGCCTTCCGCCGCCAGCTTCGCATCGAGCTTGGACGGATCGACTGCTACCGCTGTAACCGTTCGGTCATTCACCGTCGTTGTCGTTGCGGTCCCCGCTCGCTCCGCCTTGCCGTTAACCCAAATATCGACGCCTGCCTTCTCCGGCTCCTCTACAGCTGGCTGGGAAGGTGTCCCTCCGGTTGTGCCAGACGGCTGGGACGGTTCTTCATTGTCCTGAGCTACCGGAGTCACCGCGTTGGAAGCCGGTGATGCCATGCTGCTTCCTATACGGTTAACGGCTTTCACCGTAAACGTGTAGCTTGTTCCGCCCGTTAGGCCGGTGACGATGATCGGACTTGACGTCCCCCTCTGCACAACGCCGTCTGGAGAAGACGTTACCTCATAGCCCGTAATTGCGCTGCCTCCATCACGGGTTGGCGCGGTAAAGCTTACTGTCGCTTGATTGCTGCCGGCTGTCGCGGTAACGCTGGCTGGCGCTGACGGCACTGTGGCCGGAGTCGCGCCGGCTTCGTTCGATGCCGCGCTTAGACCGCCCGTGTTTCCAGCTTTCACAACGAAATAGTACGTCGTTCCGTTCATCAGCTGTTGAACACGATAGGCGGCATCCGTTACCGTTGCGGCCGCAGCAGAATCGAACTTCCCGGAAACGGTCGACATGTACAGGTTGTAATATGTCGCGCCTGTAACCGTGTCCCAAGTCAATTGTACGTACCGATCTCCTGCGGCAGCCGCAAGATTGAGCGGGTTGGCCGGGGCATTCGGCAAATGAACGACTTGTGTTACCGTCAATGTCACATCGTTCATGTCATCCGCGGAGATGGTGATAGTCGCTGTATACGTGCCTGCGGTCAGGCCGTCCTTCGCTTTCACGGTGAACGTTGTCGGAGATGCTCCGCTATTCAGCGTTGTCGCGATTGGCTGTGTCGCTTCGAAGGCATCGGCATGAGCACCGCCAAGTACGACGGCCAGATGGGTCAATTGGCCTGTGCCGGTATTCGTTACTTGAATTGTTTGGGTTTCTTGCGTACCGGCTGCGTACCCCTGAAGAAGCGGGGCTGCCGTCTGATTGGCAATCGCTGCAATCGTAAAGGTCGCAGACGATACCGTCACTTTGCCTTCCGTTATGGTTTTCTTCATCTCCGCCCCCGACGAATCGGTGAAGGTCACATGCCGGATATCTTGTCCGTTTACAGTAAGCGCCGTGTCACCCGAAGCTGCCGAATTTTTAATTTTGAACGTCACGGTAAAGAGCCTCTGACCCGAGCCCAGCGCGCGGTTGCCCGTTTCGATATCAGCCCATGCCGTTCTTAACCAGCCTTGCGTATTGTTGAAGTTGGAAGAAAACAACCCGCCGCCCGCCGCCTCCTGAATGGAGACGACCTCCAGCGCCTGCTTGTCAAAGTCGACCTGCATGCCGTAGGATGCGATACCGTACGTTGCATTGACGACCGTTACCGGCACCTCTACTGTCGTCCCGGCCTGTCCGCTTACACTGCCGATTTGCACGACTGCGGCATGTTGTATCGTTACTTGGCCCGGGATAGCTGCTGCTGTTACAGGAGCGGTGTCTTCTGTCACCGTACCGGACAAGTTCACAGGTACGGCTGCCGAACTTCCATTCAACGATTTAACTTTCAAACGAACGGTAAATATCTTTTGTTTTTCTATAATATAAGATAATAGTCCAAACTCGGAAGCCTTCACTTGGATTTGCCCCGCCAGCGTCGTGACCGGAGCAAAGCTGGCAGATGACGCCTCATCCGATATGCCCGCATATTCAAGCACGTCAGGATCGTATGCAACCGTGATATCGTATTTCCATACCCCGTCTGCCGGAGTAACATAGACCGGAACATCGACCGTGTCCCCCACCACGCCCGTTACGCTCCCCGCTTCAATGATATTCGCCGGCCGGGCCTGACTTGCCGGAGCGAAGGACGCGATCATACACAGCACCATCAGGATACAAAGAAACTGTCGGGCCAAGCGTTCTGTCCTTGTTGATCTGCTATTCCCCATTCGCTCAGGCCCCCTTGCTCGTATATACATCGAGAATCATCTTCGCATCCACGGCATCGATCTTGCCGTCGTCATTCATGTCCAGAATCAGCTTCTGCTCTTCCGTCAACGTAACGAGTCCTTTCAAATACTTGTTGATGATCAGTGCGTCCGCCGGAGTCACCGCTCCGTCTCCGTTCGCATCGCCTTTCAACTGCAGCACTTGCTGCGTTACTTGAAACGTCGCGCTCGTCATGCTGTCGGCCGCTATCGTAACGGTGGCAGTATAAGTCCCTGCCGCCAATCCGTCTTTCGCGCTTACCGTAAAGACCGTCGATGTGGTCGCGGCATCCAGCGTCGTTGCCGTCGGTTGAGAGATGGCAAACCGGCCTGCATGGGTTCCGCTTAGCGACACGGACAGATGCAGCAGATCGCCCGTGCCCGTGCGTGTGACAGTGATCGACTTCGTTTCCTGGGAGCCTGCGCTATACCCGATCGTCATTCCCGTGAGCGTCTGGTCGCTGACCGTTTCTATGGTATAGGTTTTCGGTTCATTGGCGACGACCGCCGTCGTATGACCAAACTTGATGACGACATTCGAGCCGTCTACTTCCGCGACGCCGATATGATCGCCGTTCACCGCGGTCACGACTCCTCCGCTCGGCAGGTCCGTATAGTCTGTCAACGGGTCGCCTTCGAACGGCACAGTCACGGTCGCGCTGCCAAAGTTTTTGTACTGCAGCTTATTGCCTGCAGCAACACTTGGCGTTACCGCAAGTATCGTCTTCCCGTCATTGCCGGCGCCCGCAGCGTCGCTGGACGTGACTGTGAGGCCGCTCGCCGCCGTTTTGTCCGGAGGGAATTCGAATATGTAAGGATAACCGTCATTTTTGCCACCGGCCATTTGCCAGAGGTTCGTAAAATCCCATCCCGCGAACGTGCCCTGCGTATTCATTTGCGCCGTCGTTTTCCCGGTGCCCTCAATGCTCGTCCCGATCCCCGATTTCTCCGTATCCCAGTAGCTGCTAGTCACGATCGTCGTATTGGGATACATCGACGCATCTCCGGGACTGCTGTGCGTATGATCCGCAATGTACCCGATCAATCCTCCGGTTCTGGCCGCGGAAGGCACGTTGATCGTAACCGCTGCATAGCTGTTTATGACTTCGGCTCCGTCAAAGCATATACCGATGAGCCCCCCGATGGACGAATATTGGGATGCGTAAGCGGACGTCACGGAACCTGTCGCATAGCTGTTTTGAACCAATCCGATGAAGCCTGGCGATTTGTGGCCGTTATTTTGTCCGACAAGCCCGCCTGTTCGATCCCGGCCATCTACCGCGGCGGTGGAAGCGCTGCTGCTGACCGTCCCTCTGTTCTCGCCAACCAAACCGCCGACCATATTGTCGCCTTTTACCGTTCCCCTCGAATAGCTGTGGATGATTGCTCCGGAATTTTCCCCAGCGAGGCCCCCGGTGCTCTGTATAATCGAGGGCATGCCCATACCCATCGGGTCCGATTTGCCGGCAACGCTTCCCGTCACATAGCTGTTCTCCACTGTCCCCTTATTCGAGGCAACCAGCCCTCCGGCAATATAGCCGCCGGTAACATCGACATTCTTCAATGCAATATTCAGGAGCTGTCCGCCAGCGCCTACGATGCCGAATAGCCCCTGATTATTGCCGCCCGGCCGGGAGATGAACAGTCCGGTTATCGTATGCCCGTTCCCGTCCAGCGTCCCTGTAAAGGCGGGATTGCTCCCGATGGGCATCCAGCCCTTGCCGCTATTGTAGCCGGCCCCGGAAGCCGAGAGGAACGCGGTCAAATCGATGTCCGCGCCGAGCTTGAACGACTTGTCTACAGCGTCCCTTATGCTGTTCAACTGTTCCGCTGTCATGATGATATACGGATCGGAAGACGTTCCGCTCCCTCCGGCAAATGGCGGCGACGGGTCCGCTTTCGCCACATTCGTCATGAATAACCCTGACGACAAGCTTATCCAGGTTAGTAGGATGCATAGTAAAGCTGTCGTTTTTCCATATTTCATTTGCTTCTCCCCTTCAACGCTTTCGTTTGTTACGCCTTACGCATTTCCCAACTTGACCACTTACCGCCTCACTCTCCATATATCCACCCCTATATTCGACTAAAGTCGACAATATAGCTTCATCATATGAGAAATTATGCCGTCTTTCAATAACTTTTTATATTTTTTATAAAAAGATTATAGTCATTTGGTTTCATGATATAATCCTTAAGACCTACATTCACTATAGACCAATGGAAATAAACGATTCGCCACCTCACGCGAAACGGATTCAATTATAGCCAGAACCGGTAATTCCGCAGGCTTAACCCGCGAATATCCGGATAACCAAGCGGCCTTCCAGAAAAAAAATGAAATATGATAAGATGATAGAGTTGAGAACGATTCGGCTGATCCGCCACTATTATCCAATTGGATGCGGGGTGACAACTGTGCTCGAAGACTTTGTTGGGAGAACACTTTCTTCGAAGATGAAAAGCTTAAAGCTTGTATACGGCCTCATTCGCAAACACCACATCGTCAGCATGGCGGAACTTGTAGACATGACAAAATATAAGTATCCGTCTTGCGTCCGGCTTGTGGAAGAACTGCTGGAAGCTCAGCTTATTTGCGAGAACGGCGTCGGGGAATCAAGCGGTGGGAGAAAGCCTTTCCTTTATACGATCCATTCCAATTATCGCTACGTGATCGGAGTCGCCATTGCTCAAGGCTATACAAGAGTCGTCCTGCTCAATCTGAATCTGGATGTGCTTCATGAGCGTGTCCTGAAGATGGATGCGAATTGTACGGCTGCAATGACGTTGCAGTTTATTGTTTCCGAGATTGAGTGGATCTTGACTGAACGCATTGCCTCCAGCGAGCTGCTTGGCATCGGAATTGCCGCTGCCGGTTCCCTCGATACGAAGGCCGGTATTATCCAGTCCAATCTTTACTTGACCGACGATTGGGCTCATGTCCGGATCGCTGAGCAGCTCCAGCATCGTTTTAACACCATGGTCAAATTGAATAACGGCTCGGTTCTGGCCGCGCTCGGCGAGTACCGGAAAAACTACTGGAAAGACACCGATAGTCTTGCATACACGGTGTCCGGCTTCAGCCTTCGCTGCGGGATGATTGCGAACGGCCAGCTGCTTCGCAATAACGGCTATATGGAGGATTCTTTCGGACATACCGTCATAGACATTCACGGTCCGCAATGCCAATGCGGGGCATTCGGCTGCCTGGAGACTTATGCATCCATCCCTGCCATCCGAAGCGAAGTCGTAAAGCGAATCAAGCAAGGAGAAGCGTCGCTCGTCACAGACATGGCCGACCCTATCGAGCGTGTGCACATGGAAGAGATCCTGCACGCCGTGGAGCAAGGCGATCGTTTATGCCGCGATGTTGTAGAGAAGGCCGCTTCCTATTACGGCATCGGCATCTCTAACCTGGTCTTCATGAATCATATCGACACCGTCATTATCGGCGGCTTTATGGCGTCTCACCCATTCCTTTACGATACCGTAGTCCAGACCGCCAGACAGCGTCTCCTGCATTACCCCAAATGCCATGTTACGTTCAGCAAGCCGCAATCGACATATAACGGAGCGGCGATTGGCGCAGGGTGTATGATTGTTGACCATTTCATTTTGTGAGAGCACAAAATCGCTTGGGATTCCGTCTAAACATGTGGCGTAAAGCAAATAAATGCAGTCCGCTCTCTGAGGCGGGCTGCATTTGTTCTTTCAGCTTTATCCTCCGCTTCGCATTTACACGAAAGCGGATTGGATTGTTCGGCGATATCATTCGCCATGCGCCAGGCTCCATAGGGATCCGAAGCTGGTAATGTGCCAGTCCATTCAAATTTTAATTTACTCATGAGGGAGCGTCTTCCATAGCCGGAACGTTATGTAGCCACTGAGGAAATGCATTATGATTTTTGCCCCCGAACCATAAACTCAGGCGAAGAAGCCTTCTTCTTGTTTCTGCGGTTGTGTACAAGATGAAGAAGTCGCTGCATATGTGTACAGTCTTGACTCTGAACTATAAAAAATTAGGGATATCAACTGAAGAACGCTGCCAATAGGTGACTGGGCTGTTTTGTAAGCGGTGCTCGCACTCCGTTTCAAAGCAGCCTTTATATTTGGGGCACCATGGTGGGGAAACCGCACATTGTCCGTTACGTAAACCTATCAATCTAGCGGCCTGCGGTTCTTGGACATGCGTTCCACTAGGAATCGGTAATGTGCCATGATATAATCTTTCATATCTCTTCGCATAGGGAGGTGAATCGGTTGGAACTTTATATCGATTTGGCCCAGTTTATCTTTTCCATCGGACTTGTCATGTCCTTGGCGTTCCTTCCTTTCATGCTCCTTTCTGCAAAGGAACCTTACTGGAACTATAGCGATGCCGATACGAGCGCCATATCGATCGTACCGAGCAGACTGATCCTGCCCAAGTACCTGCACCGATGGATTTCTCGTACCATAAGGCGCAAGGAAGCACCTAACGATGACACAGACTACTCCCCCCTTGTAGGTTGTATAACAACAAACAGGGAGGATTTATATGAACACCAAAAGACGCTTATTCGCTTTGCTAACTTTAATCCTGATGCTGCTAATCCTGGGCGGATGCGCGGCATCAGATCCGCATAATCCGATTAATGCCCAATCGCCGGGTGTATTTAACCACTATTTGATCTATCCCTTCTCGCTGCTGATTACCTTTGTAGCGAATACGTTTGACGGAAACTACGGGCTATCGATCGTGCTGATGACCCTCATCATCCGACTCGCCATTATGCCGCTGATGATGAATTCCACCAAAAAGCAGACAAGCATGAGAGAGAAAATGGCACTGCTTCAGCCTGAAATCAAGGCGCTTGAGGAAAAGTACAAGAACGAGAAAAGTACGGAGAAACAGCAGCAAAGGCAAACGGAAATGATGCAGTTGTATCAGAAGCATCAAGTCAATCCGCTCAACATCGGCTGCCTGCCTATGCTGTTGCAGCTGCCGATTACGCTTGCGTTCTACTATGCCATACAGCGTACACCGGAAATTGCGGCGCACGACTTTCTCTGGTTTAGCCTCGGTCAGCCGGACAAAATATTGCCGTTCATTGCAGCCGCTGTCTATTATGTACAATTTCGCGTGTCGCAATCCATCGCAGCACAACATCAGCAGCAGCCAGGCCAAAACAATCCGATGGCGCTTCTTGGACTGCTGTCTCCGATGATGATGGGCGCCTTAGCCTTCGCCATGCCAGCCGCGCTGCCGCTGTACTGGTCGGTCGGAGGAATTTTCATTATTGTGCAAACGATCGTGCTGAACAAAATGTATTCAAAGCCCGCGAAGCAAAAGCTCGGCACCGTGTCAGAGTAATGTGCAAGAATTGTTATAGGAAAGACCTTCGCTCATATGGGCGAAGGTCTTTTTGCCGCGGCTTGACAGCATATATTACTTCTCCTACGACTGCTGTCCCGATTTGTTTGTCCACAAGACACACTCCGTAGACTCAATCAAAAATAGCCTCCAATAAAAGATGGAGGCTATTTTCTAATGCTATAGATTTAAATCTTTTAATGTCTTGATTTTTTTCAAGTTGTCTGATAAATGTTTACTACTCCCAATAACTTCGCCTGTTTCGGAAACTTTGAATTTGCCTTGAAAAACACCGAGCACAACGTATGCATCGCCGCTAACAATCGGTCCGACATATTTTTTTAGGTATAGTACTGCTTTGTCTTGCTTTTTCAAAGCTTTTGTTTCCTCAAAAGTATATTCAACATTATTAATAATTCCGCCCGTTTCAAGAACTTGTATAGTATCGTTTTGCTTCTTTTCTCCCTTAATAACTTTGCTTATACTCATTAACGAAAGTGTAAAGGGAACCTCCTTGTATTTGAACCCTTTTGTGCTTCCTACCTCTGCCAGTACAACCAAATCGGCACTATCATTTAATTCTTGAATAGAATTATATTGGTCCGAGATTTCACCATGTGATTCGACCGTATAGATTGGTATATTAAAAGTGTAAATAATGATGGCCGCGAGTATCAGGGCTATTAAAACTAGTCGTGGAAATGTGATTCTACGAACAGAATTTATCATATCGAACCCATCCTTTCAGGATATTAGTATAAATTGTTAACTCCATTTATATCATCTGCTTGTGGGGTCGTGACAGTTCGACTAGGATTTCCGTAGGTATACATTATTGTAGCTGGATCATTAGTATGATCAAGTCCAAACGCGTGTCCTAATTCGTGTGAAATCGTTGATTTATTATACTCATCGGATCTTCCGTCCATGCTAGAGTAGTTGACATCGATTACGGAACTTGTGTAATCTCCCCACCAAATGAATTCACGATAATTAGTGCATTGAGCATTCCAACCAACATTTCCAAAGCTATCTCCACCAATATAAATATTCCCCCCTCCTCCATAAGACACACCAACGTTTAATTCCGATCCAGCATTATCCCAATCCTGAACAGCGTTAAAAAATAAAGTACTATACGGGTAATTGAGACCTGACTTGATAACCCCGGTCAGGTTAGTGGACGAATGTTTTCCACCTAAGTATGTATAAGCGAAAGCCGAATTAGAAGACACAAGCAATAAGGATAGTACAACTAATGTGACATATATTTTTTTGGGGAATTTCATAGTAGAAATTGCTCCTCTCATAAAATTATTTCTATGATTTCTGGCCAGAGAATCAGTAGAGATAGTTTAATAGTAACATTAATGTATATTTTTGTAAATTGTGTATGCGGAATAATGTATGCGTTTTCAAATCATAGTTATGCACTCCGGTGAAATTCTTGAATAATTGTTCATTGGAGTCTACCATATGCGAAGCAAACGTATAATTAATAGACTTTCGGCATTCGTCGAACCTTGCAGTGCTAGAGTTTATATCCCCCGCCCGCCAAACCTCATTCCTCCCATTTTCGTAATGAGATTATTTATAATTTTTCCGCTTACAGTCGATTCAAAAAATAGATTCCTTGAGCGAAAATGGTGGCTCCGCTCGCAACATCAGCAAACTGCTGCCGTGCACAACAAAGCTGCCCCTCAACCCGCTTTATAAGCAGTTAAGGAGCAGTCTGCACAAGCTTTAAAAGTCCGATGAAAAACTAAGCGGAATGATCCGTTCGCACAGCGGACGCCTTTTTCACCACGCTTTTAAATAAGTTCCGAATATTGCAGCAGTTTCTGTATCATGACAGCAACTTCTGCCCTTGTCACGTACGCTTTCGGGTCGAGATGCGCGCCATCCCGGCCCGAGACGATGCCCGCCTGCAGGCAGTCGGCTATTCCGCTCTTCGCCCACTCCGCAACGCTGTTCTCATCTGTGAACGAGCCGAGCGATACGCCCGCTTGTACGGATGGCAGCTTCGCTTTCAGACCGGTAAGCTTCATGGCGTTCGCCATAATCGCCATCGCCTGCTCCCGCGTAATGGAATCCGTCGGACGGAAGGTGCCGTCCTCAAATCCGCTGATCAGCTTGCCCGAGTAGGCGGTTTGGATAACGTCCGCGTACCAGTCCGGCGCATTCACGTCGGAGAACGTCGACGTTCCTTTCTCCAGCCTCAGTCCGAGACCGTTGACCATAATCGCCGCGAATTCCGCACGGGTGATTTCATGGTCCGGGTTGAACATGCCGTTGCCGACGCCGCTTACAATCATGCGCGATCCCATGTCGTTCACCGCGTCCTTCGCCCAATGCCCGGCAACATCCTTGAACTGCTGCGGATGCCATACGACGGAGTAGACGCTGTTCGTCAAGCTGTTCACCACTGCATAATAGATGCCGCCTGCGACGACGATTTGGGTCGGCACGTGGCGAACCGCTCCATCCGGTTCCACGACTACGGCCGTCGTTATGTTCGCCGGATCCGTCCCGCTCGGAATCGCGATCCTTCTTTCTACATACGCGTCGAATCGGGACACTTCAATCGTCGTGTCGCCATATATCGCTGTCACCGTAAAGTTGATCGGCGGAGCGACGATGGCGAATTCCCCTCTGGCCGCCGAGCTTTCCACAACCTTCGCCATGTCAGCTGACGGCGCGGCAATTTCAATGCGCACTTTAATATCTTGAAGCGCCACGGTTTGTCCGAGCTGCTCCGATATCGAATGGATGTTGATTTGCTGGGCAGGCAGCGTATAGGTGGCTTTCTCGGTTACAATCTCCACGATCGCCTGCTTCTGCTCCATATTTTTGACCATCTGGCCGTTCAATTCGCCGATCACGACATCCGCTTCCGTCATGACCGGAATGGTGACGACAGCGTGCTGTCCTTCCGCCGCAAGCTTCTCCTCCAGCTTATGAGGATCGATTGCTACCGTCGTTACCGTCCGGTCGTTCACCGTAGCCGTTGTCGCCGTGCCGGCGCTCTCTGCTTTGCCGTTAATAAGAACATCAACCCCCGTGCCTGGTGTCTCTGTAGCGGTTCCTGTTGTCGGTGCTGACGTACCTGGGGAGGTGCTGTCGCTGTTTGGATCCTTTGGTATAACTGCGTTGGAAGCGATGGAAGGCTCGCTGCCGCCGACCTGATTCATCGCCTTGACGATAAACGTGTAGCTGGTTTCGTTCAGTAACCCCTGCACCCGTATCGGACTGTCCGTCCCCCTTGCCACGATGTCTCCCGGCAAGGATGTAACCTCGTATCCGGTTATGGGGCTCCCCCCGTGATCCTCGGGAGCGGTAAAAGACACGGTCGCCGCACCGTTCTCAGCCGTCGCGACAACGTCCGTCGGTGCTCCCGGCACGTTCACCGGCATAGCGCTAATGAAGTTGGAAGCGGCACTGTCGCCTCCCGGGTTCGTCGCCTTCACCGCAAAATAGTACGTCGTTCCGTTCGCCAAGCCGGTCGCCTTGTAGCCGTACACAGCACCGCCAACGGTCGCGATCTCGGTTCCGTACGTTCCGGTCGTCACGCTTTGGAACACTTTATACCCGGTCGAGCCAGTCACCGCGCTCCATGCCAGCGTAACTTGCCCGTTGCCGGCTAAAGCCGACTGCAATACCGGCGCTCCTGGTGACAAAACTTGCGGCGTCACGCCCACTTGATTGGAAGCGGCGCTCTCTCCTCCCGGATTCGTCGCCTTCACCGCAAAATAGTATGTCACACCGTTCGTCAGCCCTGTCGCCTTGTAACTGTACACCGCCTCGCCGACAGTCGCCACTTCGGTTCCATACGTTCCGGCCGTCACGCTTTGGAATACTTTGTATCCGGTCGAACCGGCTACCGCGCTCCACGCCAGCGTTGCTTGCCCATCGCCGCCCGCGGCCGATTGCAGCACCGGAGCTTCGGCTGGCGGAGCCGTCGGCGTAACACTCGCTGTCGGCTCGGATGGCACCGAATTTCCCTTCGCATTCGTCGCCACAACCGTGAACGTGTACGCTGTACCGTTCATCAAGCCGGAGACGGTTATCGGACTGGCGGTTCCGGTGCCTGTAAAGCCGCCCGGATTCGAGGTGACTATATAGCCCGTTATCGCGCTTCCCCCGTTACTCACCGGCGGAGCAAAGCTGACGATAGCCTGGCCGTTCCCCGGCGTCGCCGCCGCGCCGGTCGGAGCGTTCGGCACACCAACCGGCGTGACGCTATCCGATGGTGCGGACGGCAGCGAATTTCCCGTTCCGTTCGTCGCCACAACCGTAAATGTATACGCCGTGCCGTTCGTCAAACCGAACACCGTGATCGGACTCGCCGCCCCAGTCCCCGTCATGCCTCCCGGACTTGCCGTCACCGTATAGCCCGTTATCTCGCTTCCTCCGTTACTCACCGGCGGCGCAAAGCTGACGGTCGCCTGGCCGCTGACCGCCGATGTCGCCGTTACTCCTGTGGGCGCATCCGGTGCGGCGGCCGGCGTGACACTCAGCGACGCGGCGGATGGCAGCGAATTCCCTTTCGCGTTCGTCGCCACGACCGTGAACGTATATGCCGTGCCGTTCGTCAAACCCATAACCGCAATCGGACTCGCCGTACCGGTTCCCGTCATGCCCCCCGGACTTGCCGTTACCGTGTAGCCTGTTATCTCGCTTCCTCCGTTACTCACCGGCGGTGTGAAGCTGACGAACGCCTGACCGTTCCCCGGCGTTGCCGCCACTGCAGTCGGAGCGTGCGGTTCGCCAGCCGGCGTGACGCTATCCGATGGTGCGGACGGCAGCGAATTTCCCGTTCCGTTCGTCGCCACAACCGTAAATGTATACGCCGTACCGTTCGTCAAACCGAACACTGTGATCGGACTCGCCGTACCGGTTTCCGTCATGCCTCCTGGACTGGCCGTCACCGTGTAGCCCGTTATCGCGCTTCCTCCATCGCTTGCCGGCGGCGTAAAGCTGACCGTCGCCTGACCGCTGACCGCCGATGTCGCCGTTACCCCTGTAGGCGCGCCCGGCGTAGCTGCCGGCGTCACGCTCCCCGACGCCACGGACGGCGGCGAATCGCCCTTCTCATTCGTCGCGACAACCGTAAACGTATATGCCGTGCCGTTCGTCAATCCGAACACCATGATCGGGCTTGTCGTCCCGCTGCCGGTAAAGCCGCCTGGAATGGAGGTCGCCGTATAGCCTGTTACTGCACTCCCTCCATCGTTTGCCGGCGGCGTAAAGCTGACGAACGCGGCGCCGCTCAGGGGCGCTGCGCTCACCGAGATCGGGGCGCCGGGCGGCCCAACCGGCGTTACGCTTGCCGTCGGCGCGGAAGACGTCGAGCTGCCTATCGCATTCTTGGCGACAACCGTAAACGTATACGCCGTGCCGTTCGTCAAGCCGGGTACCATGATCGGACTCGTTGTTCCGCTGCCGATCTTTCCGCCCGGATTCGAAGTAACCGTATAGCCCGTTATCGGGCTTCCCCCATCGTTTGCCGGCGGCGTAAAGCTGACGGTCGCCTGACTGTTTCCGGCCGTCGCCGCAGCGCCGGTCGGAGCGTCCGGCACGGTGGCCGGCGTTATGCTCGCCGATGGCGCGGAAGGCGGCGAATCACCCTTCTCATTCGTAGCGACAACGGTGAACGTATACGCCGTCAAATTGGTCAAACCTGTCACCGTAACCGGGCTCGATGTCCCGGTTGCGGTCTTCCCGCCCGGACTCGCCGTCACGGTATAGCCTGTTATTGCGCTTCCCCCGTCGTCTGTCGGCGGCGTAAAGCTGACGGTCGCCTGGCTGTCTCCGGCTGCCGCCGTTACGCCGGTCGGAGCGTTCGGCGCGGCAATCGTAATAACCAGCTTCTGAATGCGGTTGTTATTTTTATCGGTTACATAAATCGCACCACTGCTGTCTACTGCTATTCCCGTCGGATTGTTAAACCGACCCGGGTCGGTTCCCGCTTGTGTCGTGTCGCTCCATACTTTCCACGTATTTGTAGCCAACGTCAGCTTCTGGATGCGATTATAGGCAAGGTCGGCCACGTATACGTTGCCGCTGCCGTCTACCGCCACGCCGTTGGGCTTAAGGAAGACTCCGGGGCCGCTGCCGGTCTTTTTCCACTCGCTCCATCCCCCCGTGGATACCGTCAGCTTCTGGATGCGATTGTTTTCCGAGTCGGCTACGTATACGTTTCCGTCGCCGTCAACGGCTAGCCCCTTCGGTTTATTGAATTCGCCGAGAGCGCTTCCCGTACTGTTGCCGCTCTTGCCGTATGAAGTCCATGAGCCACCAGCCGCTGCCAGCCTCTGAATGCGGTTGTTATCCGTATCGGCCACATACACATTGCCATCCTTGTCCACCGCCACGCCGTTCGGGTTGCTAAACTGGCCCGGGCCTGTTCCCACAACAGTTCCGTTGCCCCATGCGGTTACGTAAGCGCCTGTCGGCGACAGCTTCTGAACACGATGATTGCTTGCATCCGCTACATACATATTCCCGCTCTTATCTACCGCCACAGCGGCAGCAAATTTAAACTGGCCGTTGCCGGTTCCCCAGGTGCCGACGCCAAATGAGGTCCAAGTGCTGTCGCCAGCCGGCAGCTTCTGAATCCGGAAGTTGTTCCCGTCGGCCACATACACATTACCGCTGCTGTCTACCGCTATGCCGTTAGGCGTATTGAACTCGCCCAAGGCGTTGCCGCTGACCGGCCCTTCCACTCCCCCGAACACGACCGGCGCCGCGCCGGTCAACTTCAGCACGACATGGTTCGACATTTCGGCCACATACACATTGCCGCTACCGTCTACCGCCACTCCCACAGGACTGCTGAATTCGTTCAAGCCGGTTCCCGCAGCCGGGCCGTTCTTGCCTATGGCGGTCCAGGTGCTCCCGCTCAGCTTCTGAACGCGCCCATTGCCGGTATCGGACACATACACATTGCCGGCGCTGTTTACGGTCACCTTATTCGGACTTTTGAACTCGCCCAAAGCCGTTCCCGCCGCATTGCCGCTTTTTCCCCAAGTATTCAAGACGGCGCCGGCCGCCGACAACTTGAGCAGCCGATTGTTGCCGGTATCGGACACATATACGTTGCCGCTGCCGTCTGTCGCTACACCGCTCGGGGCGCTCCAGGTCACTCCGCTCACGCTCACTGTGGTCCATGTATCGCTGCCCGCCGGGAGCTTCTGAATACGGTTATTGCCGGTATCGGCCACATACACGTTCCCGCTGCCGTCTACAGCGATCCCGCTTGGCTGTTTAAACATGCCCGCCACGCTGCCGGCAGCCGTGCCACCCCACGCCTTCCATGTATTGGTCGTGATGTCCAGCTTCTGAACGCGGTTGTTGCTGATCTCCGCCACGTATATATTCCCGCTGCTGTCAAGCGTCACGTCGGCAGGACCGTACATTTGTCCTGCAGTAGTCCCTGAGCCTTTTCCTACACTGCCCCATGAATCGTTAGCCGCATCCAGCTTCTGAACGCGATAGTTGCTGGAATCGGCCACATACAAATTTCCGCTGCCGTCTACCGCCAACCCCATCGGAGAATTGAACTTGCCCAAATCCGCGCTTCCCACCGGCCCTGTCTTGCCATATACCGTCCATGTTTCGGCTGCATGCGCCGGAACGGGGAGCAACCACACGCATGCCATAAGCAGAACCAGGCCAATCGCATGCCATTTCCTCATAAAATAATAAAGTTTTCTTCGATTCATAACCGATGTCCTCCTACAATGAATAATAGCTTTGACGGCATACGCCATAATTCCCATTCTTTCGACAGCAATCAAGCCTATTATACAAAGTCACAATAAACAGAGAATCAACAAGCGATTCTTGGAGAAACGGGATTCCCCCTCACCAAAAAAGAAAAGCCCGCGAAATCAATTGGTGATTTCGCAGGCTCTTGCATCGCTTGCCCTAACGCATCAATTTCATAATAAAATCTTCAACCCGAGGGTCGGGCCTCGTTCCGAGCTCTTGCTGCAGCGATTGCTCCAGTAACCGATATTGCTGAAACGCCTCGTGCTTTCTCCCCAGCTCTGTATACAAACGGATGACCTCATGGCTAATATCCTCTCGGATCGCATCCAATTTCAAAATTTCGCAAAAGTACCGAAGCGATTGCTGCGGCTGATGGATCCCGATGTGAAATCTCGCAGCGGCTTCCAGCAGCTCGATGTAATCTTGCTCGAGACGGCGCGTTTGCTCGCTGGCCCACTCGTACGACTTCCCTTTCAGAAACTCGCCGGTATACAGCACTTCCGCTCGTTTGAACAGATCAGCGCTTGGCTCGGGAGCCGATCTGATTTGCTTCAGCAGCCGCTCGAATTCGTACAAATCGCAATAAAGACTGCTCTCCGCAATGCGGATTTCGTGCCTGCCCGCCTCGATACAATCGCCCGTCTGCCCCGAGCCGATCGCCTTGCGGATATAGTATAAAGTCGAGTTTAAATTTTTCAGCGCTTTGTCCGTTTCCAGGTCGCTCCACAGCGTATCGACGATTTCCTCCCGGCTGATGGCTCGCCGGAACATGAGAAAAGCGAACAGTTCTTCGGTTTTCGGACTTCTCAGCCTGATCGTCTCTTGCCCCTTCCGGCTCCGGCACAGCCTCAAGCCGTTGAATAGAAAAACCGACAAAGCCGGCTCGGCAGCGGTGTATCCACGGTTTTTGCGAATTTTGGCGAGCGTCTTGTCCAGCCGCTCGGCGGTTACGGGCTTCAACAAATAATCGAGCGCGCTTGCATCGAACGCCTGGAGCGCATACTCGTCATGACCGGTTACAAAAACGATATCCATGGCATTGTCGAGGTCGAGCAGCAGGCCCGAGAGCGCCATCCCGTCAAGCTCCGGCATGGAAATATCGAGAAACGCTACATCTACCGGACTCGACTTGGCATATTCGTAAGCTTCCAACGGGTTCATAAACGTGTGGCATGTTTCGATATCCTTGCTTTCGGACAGCAGTCTTTTCAAACGTTTGACAGACAACTCTTCGTCATCCACGATAATCGCTCGCAGCATGCTTCAACCTCCCCGCTTGTCTGGCTGCCCCGGAATATCGAAGCTCACCTTCGTCCCGATGCCTTCCGCGCTCTCGATATGTATGCTCCCGCCGTACAGCAGCTTGATGCGCTGGCTTATGTTCCATAGCCCGACACCTTTCCTTTCCGCATCCGGCAGCAGCACCTCCTTCAGCTTGCGGTCGCTCATCCCGCATCCGTTGTCCTCTACGGTGAAGCGGATCGCGGCATTCGCCCGCTTCTTCACGGTTATGGTGACTTTCCCTCCCGATGCTTTAGACATCAGACCATGGCGTATGGCGTTCTCTACCAGCGGCTGCACAACAAGCGGCGGGATCCGACGATCCGGACAAGCGTCCACATCGTATTCCACTTGCAGTCTGGCGCCGAAACGCGCCTTCTCGATGTTGACATACGCCTCCACCAGTTCCACTTCCTTGTCTACTGTCGTCAACGAATCCAACTGCTTGAAATCAAAGCTGCCCCGCAAATATTGCGAAAGCTGCAATGTCAATTCCTCCGCACTGTGAGGATCGTCGGCGCACAGCGTGGCAATCGAATTGAGGGCGTTATATAGAAAATGAGGCTTGATCTGCGAGCGTAAAAAAGCAATTTCCGCATCCTTGGCGGTTTTCACGGAAGCCTTCAATCGGGTCAGGCTGCGCACGCGCGCCATCAGCTCCTCCCCCTCGAACGGTTTCCCGACAAAATCGTTGGCTCCGTTGTCCATCGCCCATTTGGCATCGGCGGATCTGTTCTTGGCCGTCAGCATCAGCACCGGCAGTTCAAACAGCGAAAACCGCTCTCTCACCTTGCTCAGCACTTCGTAACCGGACATGTCGGGCATCATAACGTCGAGAACGACAAGAAACATGCCCGGCCATTTGGCCAGCTCCTCAAGCGCCAACTGTCCGCGGTTGACAACAACGATCGAATATCCATCCAGACGAAGCAGATTGATCATCGCCTGAAGATTAGCGTAATCGTCGTCCACCACAAGCACCCGCTCGTTCTTCTCCCCCTGAATATAGATCGGATACTCCGAATAAGCGGGAAGCATATCCCGAGCCGGCGGTTCCTCCCACCGCGCCGCGGTGTTTTCCATAGCCGATGCCGGCGCCAGCAGAAGCGTGAAGGCAAACAACGTGCCTTGTCCCGGAACGGAATCGACGCGAATGTCGCCGCCGTGAAGTTCCACCAGCCTCTTCGTAATGCTTAGTCCGAGGCCTGTTCCGCCGTAGTTGCGCGTTTCCGACGCATCCGCCTGTTCGAACGGCTGAAATATGCGCTCCCGCATATGCGCCGCTATTCCGATGCCCGTATCCTTGACCCGCACCTCAACCTTGTCGCGAACGACATCCGCGCTGATTTCTACCGTGCCCCGCTCGGTAAATTTGATCGCATTGCCGAGCAAATTGTGCAAAATTTGTACAAGCCGGTTGCCGTCGGCATATACCGCTGGCATGTTCTCCGGAACGCGGTTCACAAGCTCGATGGGTTTGCCTCCGAGCAAAAACGAATGGATGCCGATCACCGAATCCACAATCGCTCTCAAATCGGTGCCGGTTTTGTACAGCGTAATGTCGCCGTGCTTCATTTTCGAATAGTCGAGCAATTCATTGACAAGCTCGTTCAGCCTTCTCCCGCTTCCCGCCACGATGGCCAAATTTTGCGCTTGCTTGGCAGTAACCGGCCCTTCCACTCCTTTGAGCAACGTATCGGTAATGGTTACGATAGCGCTTAAAGGCGTTTTCAGCTCGTGGGAAGTGTTGGACAAAAAATCGTCTTTGATTTTGTCAAGCTGAAGAAGCCGGTCTTTCATTTCGTTTACCGTACGGTACGCTTCAAAAAACCGGAGCACGACCAGAACCATCACGATCATATTGAACAAAATAATATAAAATTGGCCTACCCATGCATTGTCCTTCAGGGAGAAAGAAAATAAAATCAGGTCCACCGCGTACAACGTCAGGCAAAGAATGGCCGCGAACAGCAGAAAGCGCTCCAAACGGTCGCCTTCGGCGCTCTTGATATAAAGCGCAGCCGTTCTCACCAGCAGCCAAATCGTCATCGACTCGTATACCGCAATAACGAACGGCTCGACGGTCAAGTATACGGGAATCGGAAGACACGCGATCAGCACCGTATAGCCGCTGAGCACAAGGACGACGAAGCGGGCAAACGCCAAAGAAATCATGCTTTTCCTCAGTTGATAAAAAAGAATGGCCACTGCGATCAAGCCAGCCATCGAACAGACGTCCTTCACCTTGAACATCGTTTCGAACGAAATGGCAGGCAAATACATAAGCAGCACCCGTTCCCCGGTCAAACCGTTGAACATCGCGTAGAACAAACAAATCACCGCAAATAGCAGCAAGGAATGGTCCCTTTTTCCATACAGCGCCGCCGTCATGAAGCAGATGACGTAGATGAGTGCAAGCGCGGCAAGAATGGCGAAGGTGCTTAACTCGTGCGCCTTAGCCTTCTGCTGAAGCGCAAGCATCGCAGCTTGCTCGCCAAAATAGATCGAGGCCGGAATGCCCGCGTTCGAGTAGTCGAAATTGGCCACGTGAACGATTATTTCCACATCGCCCTTCTCTGCAGAGAAAAAGCCGATTTGGGGCACATTGCCCGCCCGGTAGCTGCTCGCTTGCCCGGAAGGCTTGCCGTCCTCGAACAGCTTTTGGCCGTTTGCATAAACGGCGCTTGAAAAGCGGATATTCGTCTTTTTCAAGGCGAACACCCCGGCTGCCGGCACATTTTTCAGCACCATCCGATACGTGGCGTAACCATGGGCGGGCAGAAGCTGCCCATGGACCGTCTTGCCGTTCCACCCGGAGGGTACCTTCATCAAAGCTGCCTGTTCGTTCGCGCCCGCTTGCCTGAAATCGTCGGCGGTCAGCAGCCGGTTCCAGTAAAATTCCCATTCGCCGTCCAGCCTGATGATGCGGCTCTCTTCATCGTTCCATGCGGAAAGGTCCATCACCCCGTCCCGAACGCGCAAATCGCTTCGTTGTTTATCGTGATCCATGAGGGTGGACAGCGGAATCAACATAAAGGAAATCAAACCAACCAAACAGACGATCAACGTCCTTTTGAGCAATGTATCCGCTCCTTTGCAATCGAGCCTTGTTCTCTCTACCGTATCGCCTTCGCATTACCGGCATATTCTTCTTATTCGATGCTGTATTCTCATATTCCTTGCTGTCTGTATAACGATTCGTCCCTTTACGGCTCCGTTCCTCCGGCCGCCGTACCCGTCTCGAAACTCTCCCGGAAGCGCAAAAAAGGCCTACAGCAGCAAACTCACTGTACGCCTAATCCGCATCACGCGGTGCCTCGCCTCTTACTCTTCCCCTGTCGCAATCGGATTGTCGCTATACGAAATCCAATCGCTCCAGCTGCCGGAATACAGCTTCACGTCAGCGAACCCGGCCTCGCTCAAAGCGACCACGTTCGGGCAGGCGCTAACGCCGGAGCCGCAGTAGACGATGACTTCGCTTGCGTCCTTCAGGTCCGCAAACCGCTCCTGCTGCGCCTCTGCTCCCTTCCATGCCCCCTCCGCGGTCAAGCTGTCCTTCCAGAACCGCTGCTTCGCCCCGGGAATATGGCCTGCGATCTTATCGATCGGCTCCTCGATCCCGAGGTAGCGGCGCTCTTCCCGCGAGTCGATCAGCACGGTGCCCTGCCGGCCGATGCGCTCCCTCACCTGCTCGACGTTGACAAGCATCTCGCTGCGCACGCGCGGGGTAAAGACGGCCGGATGCTCCACCGGCGGCTCATCCGTGACGGGATAGCCGGATTGCTTCCACTGGGTATAGCTTCCGTTCATCACGAAGATGTTGTCATGACCGAGGAACTTCAGCATCCACCACAGGCGCGACGCATACAAGCCGCCCTGATCGTCATAGGCGACGACCAGCGATTCGTCATGAATGCCTACGCTGCCCAGTTTGGCGGCGAGCTGCTGCAGATCCGGCAGCGGGTGGCGGCCTCCGTGCGGCTGAATCGGTCCGGACAAGTCCTGTTCCAGATCCAAATAATAAGCGCCGGGGATATGATCGACGGCATAGCTCTCCGGCCCTGCCGATGGGTTTCCTAACTGAAAGCGGCAATCCACGATCACGATATGTTCATCCGTGCCGTGTTCGAACAGCCATTCCTGACTTACGATATGCTTCAAGCCACTCACTTCCTTCGTTGGGATGAAATGCGGTATAGTTAAGTATACAACGATCACCCCGGAAGCGGAAGCGATAACGAACCGATTCGTACCATTTTACAGCAAATTACCTTATATTTAGGAGGCCGCCCAGCCATGACTGAAGATCCTCTGCACCTGCAGTACCGCTTGATTCCGATGACCGAGGCCCATGCCCCGCTCATCTGCGGCTGGCGCTACCCGGCTCCCTACGATCTGTACAACTGGAACGACTGGGACCGCATGCAGTCAAGAGGCGAGGAGTTCGCCGACCCCTACATTCGTCAGACGCAGTATCGCGCCGTGATCGACGAGGCGGGCGAGCTGTACGGCTTCGCGCAGCTGTTCCCCCTGGCCGGCGTAACGCGGCTCGGACTCGGCATGCGGCCCGAGCTGTGCGGAGCAGGACGCGGTGAACCGTTCGTCCGCGCCATTGCCGAAGAAGCCCGCCGGCTTCAGCCGGAGCACGAGATCGATCTGGAGGTGCTCGTCTGGAACAAACGAGCCATCCGCGTCTACGAGAAAGCCGGCTTCGCCATGACGGACACGTATGAGCGCATGACCCCGACCGGGATGGCTGCATTCCACTGCATGGTGTGGAAGGACAAGCCGGAACGATAAACGGAATAACGCAGTACGTCGCTCGGAAGAGGACGAACAGCGAAACGATGAGCCGCCCAGCCGGAGAAGCGCATACGAAGGGCACGTTCGGGTGCAAACGTGTGGAGACGCAAGCCGCAGGACGCTAGGATTGGCGGCTTTACGATTGAAATGGACAAGCACGGCAAACAGGAGCGATTCCTTGCCTCGCTCCCCGTGTTATCCAAGATGGTTCCAGTACTGCAAGTATGAATACGCGCTGGAATGGTTCTGAACGCCGGGACGCACCGCATTGCGCGCCGTCTGTCCCCTTATCCCGCCCTGCTGCCGGCTTCCATCGCCCTGTCGAACCGTTCGGCGCAGGCGAAATCGAGCAAGGTTAATCCGCCCGCATTCCATGAAGTGAGCCGCAGCGTCACCATCCGGTAGTCGATGGCGATCATCGGGTGATGGTTCAGCTCCTCCGCCACAGCGGCCACTTGATTTACAAAATTGATACTGGCCGCAAACGAAGGGAAGCGATACTTTTTCACGATCCACTTTCCCTCTTCCAGCGTCCAGCCCTGTTTACCGGCAAGCAGGGTATCGACCTCGCCTTGCGCCAGCCGCGTCATCCGGCCGCCGTCGTTGCCCATCGTTGTCATCCTCGTCTTACACCAAATGAATCACGCGCGTCAGCGCATCGCTGTGATCGATGCGGATTAAATGCCGCTTCGCATCGTACGTGACCGTACAGCCTCCAATGCTCATGTGCGATTCCGTGCCGAGGCCGTAGAACAAATCGTCCGCAAGCGTCTTGATGCATTCGCACTGCTCCTCCGCTTCAAGCCCTCCCCACTCCTCAGCCGACATCTCGAGAAACTCGTGGCATCGTTCCACGCTTTGAAGCGCTTCCGTAAAATCGTCGATAATGTCGCTATACTCTCTCCCAAATTTAATGCCCATGCCAATCCTTCCTTCCGCCGTTATACTTTGTTCGCGTGCCGTCCACCGGTGTGCCGTCGCTCATTTCAAGCCTTTTCATTCACAGCGCCATGCCTCTGAAAAGCCTTTTGACTCATTGTACTCGGATTCCCTACCACCCGCAACTGCGGATATGGAAACAAAAAACATCTTTTTCTCCCTGACAATCCCGCGCATTTGCATGTAAAATCTGGTACACTATAAGGATAGACAAAAAGTGCGGAGGACAAAACAAAGCGATGTTGAAGCTGCAGATTCCGAAAAACCGAATGAAAGAACTGATCGGTCATCTGCGCAATGATTTCGAATTGGCGCAGCTGGAACGGGGCTGGGAGTACGTGCACAAAGGCCTCGTGACCGAGGCCGAGTTGAAGCATGGCGTAGAGGTGCACGCACTCGTTCGCGGCGCGAAAGCGTTCGAGGTGATTCTCGATCTGGATCAGTACGGCAAAAGCGAGTGCAGCTGCTCGGAAGGACCGAGCTGCGAGCATATGGCGGCGCTCGTGTTCTGGCTGTACGCTTCTTTCGCAAGGCCGGAACTGCTGCTGCAGCAGCTAAAGCAGGCGATCCGGGTCAAAAGCAGGCAGCAGCGACAATCCGGCGCGAAGGCGGCCGAGAAACGGCAGGACCGTCTGGACCCGCCGACCGCGGAGCAAATGCCGGGGCAGTGGCAGAAGTTTTTCGAGCAGCAGTTTTACGGCTTCTCCCTGTCGCAGCAGCACTCCATCGAGCTGTTCCATTCGGCCGCCAAGGAGAAGCTTACGCCGTACGGGAACGAGTGGGAGCCGGCGCTGCGCACGCTCTACGCGCTGCAAATGCTGCTGTTCATCATGCGGAAAATCGAGCAGTTTTACCAGGAGATGCGCTCGTCGTATTTGTCCTATTATATTGAAACAGGCTGCAAAACGGTCGGGCGGCTATGTCAGGAGGAGCTGCTGCGGCTCGTTCCCGAGCTGGACGTCCGCAAGCTGACCCGGGATTACGCCGCGCAATGGAAAGAAACGCTGGCGATGATCGAAAGCATGGCGCTGTCCGGCAAAGAATCCCCGCTGTCCTGGCCAACCGTATACCGCAGCGTATGGTGGCAAATGCAGGATCAGCCGAAGTGGCTGAAGGCGGAGCACGAACGGGTCAGACGGCTGCTGGAGACGCCGGATTTGATGCCGCGGCGCAGAGACGCGCTGGTCATGGCAGCGGCGCACTTTGCCGTAATCGAGGGCGACGATGAAGAAGCCCGAGCGCAGATGGAGCGGCTGACGAAGCGGGAGGCCAAAGATTTCTTCTTGTACCTGCACCACTGCTACGAGCGCGAAGCCTGGGACCGTATGCTGGCCTGGCTCCGCTGGCTGCTGCCCGTTGTACAGCGGGCGCAGCAGGAAGAGCTGCGGCAGTTTTGCCACTACTGGATGGAAGCGGTGCAGCAGCAGGACGACGACCGCGAATGGATCGAAGTGATGGTGGCGCTGCTGCCGCGGACTTATTCGTTCTATACCTCCTACCTGATGAAGACCAGCCGGTACAGGGCGTGGATCGACTTGCAGCTTGCCAGCCATATTTCGCCTCAAAATTTATATTCCGTCGATCTGCACACGGTCGAGAAGCATGACGCGACGCTGGTGCTGCCGCTGTATCATCAGGCCGTCGAGCGCACGATCGCGGAGAAGAACCGTACCGCTTATGCGGCGGCGGGACGGATGCTCAAGAAGCTGGAATCGCTGTACAAGAAGCTTCAGCGCCAGAAGGCGTGGGATGACTACATTTACCGGCTGGCGACGAAGCATTCGCGGCTTCGCGCGCTGCAGGAGGAGCTGAAGAGAGGAAAGTGGGTGCCATGACGGATACGGTAACGATCCAGGTGAATGTGCGCTGGGCGCCGCAGGGCGGCCTCTTTGTGTGGGGAGCCCGCGGGAACGGCGGCATTTGCGACGCATCCGACTTGCGGGATTGGCTGTTCGCTTGGCATGAGCCGTCGTTTTACGGCACATTCATCGACATCGTCGAATCGCTCAACATCGAAGGGCTGCTGCTGCCGGCGCTCGATGCGCTCGATTACTTGTGCGCCCCGGCGGCCGTACAGCATCAGCGGCTGGACTTCAGCCGCGAGCTGCGGGAGCTGATCGCGCTCGCGCCGCACGTGAAAGAAGCGCTGACGCAGGGCCGCTTCATGCCGGACTTCGCCAAGTGGAAGGCGGGCGAGCTCGGCTGGAAGCTGCAGCTGCCGGAGCATGCGGCCGCTTGGTCGGCTGCGCCGGTCGCGCAGCAGTGGCTCGATACGCTGATCCCGGCGTGGACCCACGCCGACGGCGTCATGCGCCAGAGCCTCGAGCAGCTCGAGCGCTCATTCCCGCTGCTGCAGCGGGGCCGGGACGCCGCCGATCTGTGGATGGACGAGGAAGATTGGCTGGTCTCGATCGGCTGGCAGTCGGACGGCACGCCGTTCCGCACGTGCCTGAAGCTCGAGGAGCCACAGCAGCCGGGCGGCGCTTGGCCCTTGCGCGTCGTGCTGCAGGACCGCGGCGACAAGGAGTCGCTGCACGAGGTGCTGCCCTCCGACGTCGGCGGCTGGTCCGCGGACGGGGCGGACGCCTGGCATGACGGGCCGGCGCCCGGCAGTGAAGCGCTGCCGGACGCGTGGCGCGAGCATCTCGGGCGCGCGGCGCGCGACGCCGAGAAATGGCGGCGCATGCTGCCGTGGCTGGCCGAGGGCGAGACCGGGCTGCGCAACGAGCTGAGCGAGAGCGAGGCGTGGGACCTGCTCGCCAAGGGCAGCCTGCGCCTGATGGAGGCAGGCTACTCCGTATTTCTGCCCGCCTGGTGGGAGCGCATCCGCAAGTGGCGTCCGCGCCTGAAGGCGAAGATCAAGTCGTCCGTAGGCAGCGGGCCGCAGTCCATGTTCGGCCTGAACCAGCTCATGCAGTTCGATTGGAAGATCGCTCTTGGCGACATCGAATTGACCGAGGACGAATTCCGCGACCTGCTGGAGCAAAACCGGAAGCTCGTACAAATTCGCGGCCAATGGGTGCAGCTTGACCCCGTTCACTTGGCGCAGCTGCAGCAGGTCATGAACCAGGTGCAGAAGAAGCAGGGCCTCTCGATGCGCGACGTACTGGAGCTGCACCTGCTCGGCTCCTCGGAGGGCGAGGAGGAACGTGACTTCCACCGCTCGCTGCAAATGGAAGTCGAACTGAACGAACAGCTGCAGCAGCTCGTCGATCAGCTCAATCATGCCCAGCGGCCGCCGATGATGGAGCCGCCCGATTCGTTCCGGGGCACGCTGCGCCCGTATCAGGTAGAGGGCATCTCCTGGCTCATGTTTTTGCGCAACTGCGGCTTTGGCGGCTGTCTCGCCGACGACATGGGTCTTGGGAAAACAATTCAGATGATTACGTATTTGCTGCTGCTGCGCGAACAGCGGCTGCAGGAGACCGGCCGCACCGAGGCCGCTTCAGGCGAAGCGCCCCCCTCCCTGCTCGTCTGCCCGACTTCCGTGCTGGGCAACTGGCAGAAGGAGTTGCAGCGCTTTGCGCCGGATCTGCGCGTCTACCTGCACTACGGCCCTTCGCGGGCCAAAGGAGACCGCTTCGCGGCGGCATGCAGCGGCTACGACCTTGTGCTCACAACCTATACGCTGTCGCATCTGGACGAGAGCGAACTCTCCTCTATCGAGTGGGAAGCGATCTGTCTCGACGAAGCGCAAAATATTAAAAACGCCTACACGAAGCAAGCGGCTTCCATCCGCAAGCTCACCGGACAGCACCGAATCGCGCTGACCGGTACGCCGATCGAAAACCGGCTGACGGAGCTGTGGTCGATCTTCGATTTTCTCAATCCGGGGTATCTCGGCTCGCTGCGGGATTTCTCCCATCGTTATGTCAGCGTGATCGAGCGCACCCAGGATCAGGAGCTGATCGCCAAGGTGCAGCGGCTGATTCGCCCGTTCCTGCTGCGGCGGGTGAAGAAAGACCCGTCCATCCAGCTCGATCTTCCGGACAAGAACGAGTACAAAACATACGTGTCGCTAACCGCCGAGCAAGCGACCTTATACGAAAACTTCATTCGCGACATGTTCGAGCGGCTCGACAAGCTGTCGACGATGGAACGCCGCGGCCTCATCCTGACGGCGCTGACGCGGTTGAAACAAATATGCAACCATCCGTCGCTGCTCGGCAAAGACGCCGTAAACGCGCCATGGCAGCAGCGGTCCAATAAAGTCGAGCGCCTGCTTGAGATGGTGCAGGAGCTGCGCCAGGAAGGCGACAAATGCCTGATCTTTACCCAGTTCGTAGAAACCGGCCGTCTGCTTCAGCGCATATTCGAGGAAGAGCTAGGGGTCACGCCGCCGTTTCTCCACGGCGGCGTGTCGAAGCAGGACCGCGACCGGATGATCGACACCTTCCAGGACGAAGCGGCGGGCGGCGAGGCGCACTCGGGCATTTTCCTGCTGTCGCTCAAAGCGGGCGGCACCGGTCTCAACCTGACGGCGGCGAATCACGTGTTCCACTTCGACCGCTGGTGGAACCCTGCCGTCGAGAACCAGGCGACGGACCGCGCGTTCCGGATCGGCCAGACGCGGCATGTGCAGGTGCACAAGTTCGTAACACTCGGCACGCTGGAGGAGCGGATCGACGAGATGATCGACAAAAAGCTCGGACTGAGCCAGCAAATCGTCGGCACCGGCGAGCAGTGGATTACCGAGCTGTCGACGGAGGACTTGAAGGATCTGTTCGCCTTGCGCAGCGAGTGGGTCGAGGGATAGCCTCACGGGTCGACCTTCGTCATCCGTTGCGGCGTGGCACGGCGGACACTCATACACCCGGGTAGCGGCTTCATCTCGCATTTGGTTGCGGGCGGGGCCGCTCTTTTCCGTGTCAAACGGTCAAATCCAGAAACAAGTAATGCTGCTCCCCGACCTGACAGGCGAACGTCTGCATCGAATGCGCGCTGTCCAGATCGGTGTACACTTGCGATAATATCCCTTGCCCATGCGACTTCATTTGCAGCATGTTCGGGATAAAGTACGGCCTCCATATCCAATTCGCTCCCTGAAAGCTCACATCTTTATCCCACAAGCCATTCTCCCAACGGGTATAGTTGGACGAAACCTGACATCCGTCTTCCCGGCAAATGTACATGCGGACAACATTGTCCGCAATGTTCTCCTTCAATCCCTCGATCAGCAGATCGGCGTCAGCCGCATGATAAATGAGTGCATCCCCCCGCACCAGCTCGTCCAAACGTTTCTTAATCGAGAACAGTTCACGATGACGGGCCAGCTCCTTCTCCGTATATCGCGCGATTTCTTCCATAAGCATGCGCCGGAACGCGCCCGCTTCCTGAAACTCCGCCCGCGCCTCGGAAAACAAAAAGCCCTGCACGTAACGCGCCCCCGCTCTCATCGCGTGATACAAATCCTGCTTCGTTTCCACGCCCTCGACAAGCAGTGATGCCCCCATCTGGGAGGCTAAAATCGAGAACGAATCGAGCACCGCTTTATACCCTTTGTCCACGGCGCTGCGCTTCAGCAGCTTCAAGTCGATCTTCAAAATATGCGGCTTAATGGAAGCGATCCGGTCATAGTTGCTGTAGCCGCTGCCGACGTCGTCGATCGCGATCCGGCAGCCTTGCCTGCGGTATATATCGATGATCGCGGACAGCTGATCCAGCCTCCCCGTGAACTCCTCTTCCGTAATTTCGATGACAATACGCGAAGGATTGAGTCCGTTCTTCTCGATAAGCCGCAGCGTCGGCAGCTCCCCCGTCTCCTTGTATTTGCGGTATATCCATGAAGGCTTCAGGTTGATGAACAGCTGAGCGCCTTCTCCTCTCTCCATCAGCCGGGCCATCGCCATGTCCCGCAGCACGCGGTCGACCGCCAGATGCTCCTCGTCGCTGACGGCCGGGTCATGGAAGAAAGGCCCCAGGCTTTGCACGCTTCCGTCCACGATCCGCCGGCCGAGCGCCTCGTAAGCTACGATTTGCTGCGTTTGCAGCGACAATATCGGCTGAAAATACGGGGTCACTTCCTGTAACAGCCGTTCCAGCCCATCCCCCGTTTGCATCACTGATGCCCCCTCCCTATGAATAATCTTATAGCCCTTCGTTTGTGGAAGGTTTTCTCACATCATTGTTTATTGCTATTGTAAGCGAGCCGCTGCCCGGATGCAACGCTATTTTCAATCGGAATGCAGCGTATGGAAAGGAATTCGGCCGCCATTGTCGAATTATTCACGTTACATCTGCAGTCCGATACTGGCGATTGCAGTCGAAGCATAGACTCGCTATTCATTATAAGAACAGGCAGGTTCCGATCCCATGAACATCTCCCGATCGAAGCTATCGTATATTTATGTCGTCGTGATCATTACGCTGCTTGCGGTCGTCAGCATCTCGAGCTTTATGGCGTCCCGCAACACCGAGCGCGAACTGACCCGCGTCGTGAATGAAGTCATCCCGCTCTCCGCCGTAGCCGAGGATCTGTTATTCGACCTGGTCAACATGGAAACCGCCATTCGCGGATACGAAGTAGCCGGGGACGAGAGCTTCCTCGAACCGTACGAGCTCGGCAAATCGCAGCTGCAGCAGGATCTCGATACGCTGGTGGTTTATCAGCAAAAGTATCCGCGCCTGCGCAGTGTCATGGAGAGCGAAGCCACTCCCCAGATCATGCGGCTGCAGGAGCATTACGCCGGCCAGCTGAGCCTCATTCGCAGCGGGCAGCGGCTTGAGGCGAGCAAGCATATTACAACCGGGAAAAATGAGATGGACCGTTTCCGGCAAATTCATAAGAAAGTGAAGGCGGAAATCGAGGAAATCGCCAGCAGCGCCTACAATTCGGCCCGCGGCGCCGAACGGACGGCCCGCACCATTATTGCGCTGGGCGGCGTAACGGCCGTCGTCCTCGCGCTGTTCAGCGTCGTCCTATTCAACCGCGCCTATCGGGCGGAAGCCGCGGTACGCCGCAGCGAAGAGACATACCGCACGATGGCGGAGAGCCTTGAAGCGCAGAACGAGGAAATCATCGCACAGCAGGAGGAGCAGGAGCGGACGCTGGAGATGCTGTCGCAGCGGGAGCAGGAGCTGGAGACGATCAACAGCTATCAGGAGAAGCTGACCGGAGCGACCGATCTGAGCGTGTTCCTGGGCAGCTCGGTGCCGGCGCTGCTGCATTCGCTCAAGCTGGACGCCGCCATGCTCGTCATGCGCAAAGATGCGGAGCCGGATGTGCCGGCATACGAAATCATGTACAGCACGGGCTATCCTTCCCCGTTATCCGAAGCCCGGCAGTTCGAGCTGTTCGGCCCCGCGCAGCGCGTCTTTACCGAAAAGCAGCCGATCGAGAGCATGCGGGAGGCAACGGGAGCCGAGCGCGGGTTTCATCTGGGCGTCGCCTATGCGGTAGACCGGTATTACCCTTTATTCGACGACCAGGGAGATACCTTGGGGTTCCTGCTGTTAACCGGCTATCTGGCATCCACCCAGGAGCAGACCAGCCGCCTTTCCCGCGGATTGATCAAGCAGTTCGGACTCGCCTTCCTGGCGCAGCAAACGAATGAAGAGCGCAAACGGCAGGCTGCGCATTTGGAGCTGCTGAACGCGCAGCTGCTTCAGGAGAAGGCACTGATCGAAGAGCAGCATAACTTGATCGGCAATATTTTGGAATCGACCCATGAAGGCATGATGATGACAGATAAAGAAGGAAAGCTGCTGATCGCCAACCATCGGATCGAGCTGAACCACCGAATCGGCGACTCGATCCACGATATATTTTCGGATGCGTTCGGCACGAGTCCGTCGCTGTCTGCCCTGTATTCGTCGATTCGCAAGCTGCTGCAGGGCAAGACGAACCGTTTGAATGAACGGTTCCAGACCGTGAACGGCGACAGCAGCATACCGAATCACCTGGAATTGTACGCAACGCCGGTCGGCGACAAGCGGAATCAAGAAATTCAAGGATATTTGTTTGTATTGCGGGACCGCACCGAGGAAGAAAAGATCGACGAAATGAAGAACGAGTTCATCAGCATCGTCTCCCATGAGCTGCGCACGCCGCTGGCGAGCGTGCTCGGCTTTATCGAAATATTGCTGCATCGGGAGCTGACGCCGGAGAAACGTACCAAATATATGCAGACGATCTATAACGAGGCCATGCGTCTGTCGACGCTCATCAACGATTTTCTCGATTTGCAGCGGATGGAATCCGGGAAGCAGGCGTACCACTTCGCCCCGATCGAGCTGGGCGAACTTATCCGCGAGGTCGCAGAGCAATGGCAGGGCAAGCAAGAGCACCGGATCGAGCTGCGGCTGCCTGAACAGGATACGCTGGTTCGTGCGGATGCGGACCGGTTGAAGCAGGTCGTCCACAATTTGCTCAGCAACGCGATCAAATATTCGCCGCAAGCCGATCGGGTCATTCTGTCGCTCCGTCAAGAGGGCGACACCGTTCGTTTTACCGTACAGGACTTCGGCTTGGGCATACCAGATGACGCCAAGGATAAAATGTTCTCCAAGTTTTACCGGGTGGACAATTCCGACCGCAGGCAGATCGGCGGCACCGGCCTCGGTCTGTCGATTGTCCGGGAGATCGTCGAAGCGCATCACGGTTCGATCACATTCGAATCGCAAATGGGCGAAGGGACGACCTTCACCGTACTGCTCGCCTGTCACCGAATGAACAGTGCCGCAGGCAGCGTCTTGATCGTCGAAGACGACGACAACCTCGCCGGTCTTATCCAAGAAGCGATCGAGAAGCTGAAGCTCCCGGTCCTTCATGTACGTTCTGCGGAAGAAGGCTTGCTCGCGCTGGACCAGGGCGGCGACCATGGACCGAAGCTGTGTATCGTAGACATTTTGCTGGAAGGCTCGAAGAGCGGATGGGACTTTATCTCGGAGCTGTACCGTCATCCGAAGTTTCACGGCACCCCGGTCATTGTGTCCAGCGTGCTCGAGCCGCCGCATCATTACCGCGAGCGAAACATGGAAAAATATTTGCGCAAGCCGTTCTCCATGGAGAAACTGCTGGAGGCGGCCCATCAGCTGCTGTTCGAGACCGATCAGCACCCGGCCTATATTTTCCCGCCGCTGGACGAGAATTTCATTCGGGAATCGCTTGCCGAAAAAGGGATTGAAATCAAAGACATCCGGCGGAAATCGGATCATATCGAGATTGAACCGGTGCAAATGCGGGGAGAAGCGGAAGAGGCGTAAGAAAGCGCCGCTCCCGCTTTTCTTTTGTCCGGACATGGCTGCTCCCGCTCGGGCCTGGCCACAAGGAGATGAGGAGGTATCGTCTTAGTCGAACGGCAGCGCATACGCCTGCAGCCACCGCCCGTCATGGAACGCTCTTCCCTTGATCAGTACACGATCGGGGTAAGCTTCCACGACAACGCCTTCGCTTCTCCCTTGTTCCGGCGGGTACGGCTCATCCGTGCCTTGGCGGGGGTCTCCGACGGAAGAGCAGTTGACCATCGCGAACTTGTCGCGCACGACGGTTTGCGGCAGCGACCATTCGAAGTGAGTATGCCCAGTGAACAATATGACCCGCGGATAGGCGGACAACCGCGCGCGAAGTTCCTCCGCCTGCACGACGCCTTTGCCGTTGCCCGGCACATCGCTGCCCGATACGGTCCCCGGCAGCGGCTGATGGAGGAAGACGAAGATCGGCTTGCCGCTCTTGTCCGCCTCTTCAAGCTGCTCCGACAGCCATTGCAGCTGCTCCTTCGACAGGAAGGCGTCTTCCTTATTCGCCGGATCGGTCTGCCGGTACTGTTCCGTTCCAAGGAATAGAAACGTGTAGCCTTTGAGGACTCGCTTGTAATACACTTTCGCTTCGCCGCTCTGCCGCAAGAAGCGGGAAACGGACTGCCGCTCCGACTCTCCGTTCGGGAACGTCTCCATCGCCGGGCGGCGGAACCGGTCGTGCCATGCTTTGTAAAATTCGTGGTTGCCAATCGTATAATACATCTCTGCAGGATGCGGATGGCGGTCCAGTATCCGGTTCAGCATCTGGTAGTCATCCGGATCGCCGTTGCCCAAATCGCCGTTCAGCACCAGCGCTTCCGTTTGCGGGGCCGCTTTTCGCACATCATCCAGCGCTGCGCCGAATTTGCGAATGGACCGCTTGTCCCAGCTTTGCACGTGAATATCGCTCAGGACAGCGAACGTCAGCACCGATGTCTCCGCGCGAACCGTTCGGGCAGGTATCGCAAAGATGACGGAAGCCAGCATGAGGCCGACTGCCGCTTTCATGATATTTCCCATGCAGTTTCCTCCTTTGCCGGCGGTTACGCTTACTTTGCCCGAAATGATGGGAATTATCGCTCGACGGGACCGCCTGCTTCGCTTTCGTTAAAGCACTGGCGCCCGCAGGCAAAGAAATGATATGGTATGGTAGAACTGTTCTGGATACATTTTCCACAAATGCTGTAATCCAAAATAAATGGAGGTGCCGGAGTGAAAGACAAAGTGCTTGAGGCATATTCGAGGCTTGCCAAAGATTATGAGTATCACGTGGACACGGAGAGCGCCTTTAACGCCCATTATGAACGGCCGGCGATGATGAAGCTGCTGCCGGATGATATGAGCGGATTGGCGATTCTGGATGCGGGGTGCGCAGCCGGCTGGTATACGGAGCAGTTCGTAAACCGCGGCGCTGCCGTATCGGCAATCGACTTGAGCCCCGAGATGGCGGAAGCGGCCAAACGCAGAGTCGGCGGCAAGGCACATATACAGGCGCATGATCTGTGCGAGCCGCTTCCGTTTGAGGACGAGGCATTTCATCATATCGTCAGCTCGTTAACCCTGCACTATATCGAAGAGTGGACCCCCGTGTTCCGAGAGTTCCACCGTGTGCTGAAGCCCGGCGGGCAGCTGCTCTTCTCCGTCCATCACCCGTTCATGGACTTCACGCTCTTCGAACGGCCGGATTACTACGTCCGGGAAGTACTGATCGACCAGTGGGATAAAAAAGAGGCCGGGCGCGTAGAGGTGACGTTCTACCGCAGGCCGCTGCAGCAGGTAATTAATGCTACGACGGAGCCATTCACGCTTGAACGTATCGTGGAGCCGCAGCCGGTGGCCGCTTGGCCCGAATCGTCCCCCGCGCCGCGCTGGTATGAACGCTTAATGAAGCAGCCGCATTTCCTGATCGTCCAGGCCCGCAAATAAGGCCGGTGCGAGCAGCCGCAGCCATGTTTTTACAACAGGAGTTCGCCGGCAGTTGAAAGAACGCAACCAGCGACAGTCATGGACTCGAACCTACCGTCCTGCGACTGTCGCTATTCATTGCTGCCGTATTCATCCTTATTCCTCATGCTGCGTTTGTTTAGCAAGATACATCGCCTTGTCGGCATGTCTTATGAGCGCCTCAACCGCGTCCCCCTGCTCAGGCGCCATGGAGACACCTACAGCTGCGGTAATGCGCAGCGTATTTCCTGCACACACCACCGGTTCGGAGATCGTCTCCTGGATCCGCGTCACCAGAGAGTCCACGTCATTTCTGCTTTTAATATTCATTTGAATTACCGTGAACTCGTCTCCACCCCAACGCGCCACCCATCCCTTCTCTCCCACGGCGTGCGTCAGTCTTTTGGCAACCTCGATCAGAAGAAGATCCCCTACGTCATGCCCGTACGTATCGTTGACGTATTTGAACTCATTCAAATCGAGTACCATCATGCCGTGAAGTGCCTCAGGAGATTCCTTTAAAAGCAGTCCGACCTGACTGTTAAACCACCGCCGGTTCGGCAGATCCGTTAAGCTGTCATGATTGGCCAGGTGCGCTATGGTCTGCTCCGCTTCCTTGCGGTCTGTAATGTCGCGGCCGACGCCGACGGTTTGGATGATCTCGCCGGATGAGTTGCGGATATATTCGACGGTCGTCTCGAACCAGCGATACCCGCCATGCTTATGACGAACACGGCCGGTAAAACGCACCGTATCTTGACCGACCCACACTGAACTGCGAAGCTGCTCTAATCGTTTATTGTCGTCAGGGTGGTTGAATCCGAATGCAGGCTGCCCGATCACCTCTTCCGCCGTAAACCCCAGCAAGGCCTCTACAGAGGGGGAAATGTAATTAAATACGCCATTCGGCGAAATCGATGAAATGATGTTCTGCGACTTCTCGGAAATGAACGTAAACATTTCTTGAATATCCGATAATTCGCTGCGTTGTTCGCGCTGTGGCGTGACATCCTCGAAAGTGATGAACCTTCCGATCTCTTTCCCGTCGCTTACCATCGGGATACTTGACCATCTCACATACACCAAGTACCCGCGCTTATGACGTATGGCCAATTCGGACCGGGCATGACCGCGCCCCGCCGTGTTGTGGCTATTTACACCCGGACAATTCAAGAATAGATCCAGCGACGACTGCAACAGCTCTTCACGCGTGTAACCCAGCATCTTCAATGCCGAAGCATTGACATTCACCAGATGACCGTCCGCATCGACTAGGCATATGCCGTCCGGATGATGTTCAAAAAAATATGCAAACGCTTCAGGCTGGTCAAATACATGTTTTTGCAGCATTAGGAATGGGTCCACCTTTAGTTAGGACAGTATAGATGTTCCTTCATCGATCTGAAGCTTGTAAAGGTGCAAATGTTATTATATCTCCCATTATAGCTTTTCTGTTTACCTTACAAAAGCTGAGGGAAATATTTCCATATAGAGATTCCATATGCAAAAACCATCAAAGAGGAGCCGCCTAAGCGGCAGCTCCATACGATTGGATCCGGTCAATGAAAAAGCAAACGATACGTTCCCTGCGCACGACAACAGAAAAAAACCAGTACCTGATGGCACTGGCCTGAATCCTAGCGACGACCATTATTTGGCGAATATATGCTTGCCGATCTGCACCGTCTGCGGACGGGACCAGATCCAGGCGCTGGTCGCCGTGTCCGGGTTAAAATAATACAGCGCATTTCCCGTCGGGTCCCAGCCGCGAACCGCATCAAAGGCGGCCAAATAAGCGGTGCGATTCGGCGTCAGCCAATATTGGCCGTCATCAACGGCCGTGAAGGCGCCAGGCTGAAAAATGACATCCTTGATCGTATTCGGGAACAGCGACGATTGAATCCGGTTCATCACGACCGCACCTACGGCGACTTGTCCCGTATAAGATTCCCCGCGAGCTTCGCTATAGATGACGCGAGCCATCATATCCATTTCCGTCTTGCTCAGCGTATATTTTTTGAGCACGGCCCATGTCCGCTCGCCGACAATGCCATCCGCCGTCAACCCGTAGTTGTTCTGAAAACGGCGCACCGCGGCCGCGGTGTTCGGCCCATATGCTCCATCGAGCGGCTGCTCGTAATAACCCATAACTTTCAACCGGTACTGCACATCCCATACATCGCCGTTTGCACTGCCCTGCCGGAGTGTAGTCGCGGCGGCGCCGGCATGTTCGGGAGGCGCAGCAAATGAAAAGAGCAGCGCGAACGCGCATAAGAGCGCGATGGTCCATTTTTTCATAGATAATCGACTCCTTTCGTCCATTCGATTGTACCGGGTTACCGAATTGCCGAACAACCCGCAGTTATTGGCAAGTTTGTGGAAAAAAATAACGCAGGCCCGTGAACCCGGGGCCTGCGCTTCATTCGCACTATGCGAATCTGTTATTCAGTTGCGTCGAATTTGCCGTTCATCCGCATATCATTGAACCGTATTCTCCTACCTGCGGCGCGCCTCAGTCAACCGGAATTGATTGACCCGCTGCTGCAGAAATCCGGTGATCGCTTCCACGTGGTTCGACGTATGCCGTACGCCGCCGATATCGCTCAACAGCTCCTGTACATGTTGCTCGACTTCGGTAGAAACTTTCCGGTTATCCATGCTGACGGCGGCAATTTTCTCCATCAGCTCCACAACCTCTTCGACGATTTGCGTCTTCAGCGAATCATCGCCGCTCGCCCCGCTCAGCAGCTCGGAAGCAGCCGCCACCAGCTGCGTTCCTTCCTCGACGACCTGCGTCCCTTCCTCCATGGAGGCGAACGCGTTCTGCGCGTTCCGGACGATCAGTTGAACCGTCCCGTGGATTTCTTCCGTCGATTTGCGGGTCATATCGGCCAGCTTGCGGATTTCGCCGGCCACTACGGCGAAGCCCCGGCCGTGCTCGCCGACGCGCGCCGCTTCGATGGAAGCGTTGAGCGCCAGCAAATTCGTCTGCGCCGATATTTCGTCAATTACCTGCAGCACGCTGCGAATTTGCTGCGTCGTCTCCATAAACGTCATGATCGTCTGATTCGTCTCGGCCACCTTATACGAGATTTGCGACATTTTCTCGCCGATCCGCTCGACCTCGCTATGGGCGACTGAGATTTGCCGCTTCGCCTTCTCCTCCAATACACGCAGCGTACCCTGCATATCGCCGACAACGTCCTTAGCGATGTCGATATCCTTGAGCTGGCTGCGGATGCTGCCGATCATCGAATGAATCCGGTCGCTCACCCGTTCGGTGGAGCCGGCCGTCGTGTCCGCCGACTGGTTCAGGACCTGCTGGCTGAGCAGCACCTCCCCCGCCGCCTGCTTCACTTGAAGCATGATGCCTTCGAGCGAATCGATCATGTTATTGATCCATTTGGCCAGCTCCCGGGTCTCGTCCGCAGCGAAATCATCCGGCTTGAGCCGCTGGGTCAAATCGCCCTTGCCTTCTGCGTTGATCCGAATAAACCGGTTGATCCGCTGCAGACGGCTCACGACCGGCGCAACACCCTTCTTGTGCAGTACGGCCGAGATGCCGAAGCCCCCGAGCAGCTGGAACGCTCCGAGCAGCAGCGCAATCCACAGCGGCGATACGCCCGCGGAAACGACCCCAAAGGCAAGCGCGGCCGTCAGCGCGCCAAACGCGAGCAGCAGCGGCAACTGGACCCGAAACAGCTTCCAGCCTATGCTGCGAATCCGGTACACTTCCTCCAGATCGCCTTCGCACATCATTCCCCATACGTCCGGGCAGTGCGGCAGCTGGAACGTAACACCCTTGCCGATGACCGGGATGTGCCGGTAATCCGAGTACCCGGGGAATGCGACGAACAGATTGCTGCCGTTCCTGATCGTGTTCGCGACGCCGGGATGCAGCTCACCGGTCGCCGGGTCGGTGAACATGAGCTCAAGCTCCGTATGCTCCTTGACGGTGACGACGCCCCAATCCGTCGTGACGCCGTCCTTCAAATTTTCGCCGTGCGTGAACGTGCGGTCCTCGAACCGGCTTCGGGAAAGCGCCGTACCGGGAACAATATGCCGCTGCAGCCCCGGCCGCGCCATGAATATATAGTTGTCGCCCGAATCGGGGTACACATGCCCCGACTCCCGCTGAATGAGGTCGCCCAGCACGTCGTTCGGCACCCTGCCGCACAGCGCCCCGTTCCATTTCCCCTCTTCGATGATCGGAACGATGAAGAGCAGCGTCATCTTGTCGTGAAACGAAGAACTGCGGGGTCCGATCTTCAGCGTCATCGGATCGGGATATGGGCCGAACAGACACTTGCCGCCGGCGCTATCGCCCTTGGAATGCTGCAATCCGGGATAGATCGGACTGGTCTCATCATGCAGAGCGTTCAAATGCCCGCCGTATGTACTGAAAACGACCGTTCCATCGCCATTTAACAAAAAAAGCTCCGTAAAATCGTTGGCGCGGCCCATCGCTTTGGCAAACAGCCGATCCCACAGCGAAGAATCCGGCGTATCCCACAGCCCGCTGCCGGTTCGTGCGGAATGCAGCTGATCGAGCAGCCGATCCAAGTGGCCCCAATATTCGTTGGTCCAGTCCTGGAGCAATTCCATGCGCGTATGGGCGATGCCTTCGAATATAAGCTCCACATCTTCCTGGGAGCCTCGATTTAACCGAAACGACCACCAGAGGGGCAACCCTTTTTTGAATCCCAGCCAATCAAACATCCTATCTCCGCCCCTTTATCTCTGTGTTATTACCGTGTAACGTATTATAACACGATTTATAGTTCATTTGGTACATTCTTTTTGCTTAAAAACACGATTTCATGCCCATTCTTGCTAAAAAAATAAAAGTTAGCTGATTCGAACGGACTATGTCAGATAGATATCCATTTGGGGTTAGGTAAACTCGCCCTCCTCCTTCGTCCGCCGCTGCAAAACGAACACAAAAAAATCGTCCGCCAGCAGGCGGACGACGATCCGGTCAAACGTTGGTTACTTATGATTGAAACCCGAGCTGTGCCAAAAACGCGCGAAACCCGTCCCGGCCCCGTTCGGTGCATTTGTAGACGCCCGCATCGCGCAGCACGTCCGCGAACTTGCGGCCCACCTCGGTCCGCAGCGCTTCCGCCGCTTCTTCCGTGGACAGCGCCGTGCCATACCGGCCGATCAGCTCTTGCAGCCAGGCCGCATGCTTATGCAGCGGATGCTCCGGCTGCTCCGTGATGCACTCATCAAGCGACGAGGAACCGGTGAGCAGCTCCGCCGCTTGTTCCAGTTCGTCCTTGAGCCGGCCCGGCAGTACAGCCAGACCCATCACTTCGATCAGGCCGATGTTCTCCTTCTTGATATGATGCAGCTCGCGGTGCGGATGGAAGATGCCGTCCGGGTGCTCCTCGCTCGTTCGGTTGTTGCGCAGCACCAGATCGAGCTCGAACTCGCCGGCCGCGTTGCTGCGGGCGATCGGCGTAATCGTATTGTGCGGCGTCGGTGCGCCGCCCCCTGTTTCCGTGAAGGCGAGCACGTCATGCGCCGGGTCGCTGTACTGCTTCCACGCGTCCAATATGACGCCCGCCAGCTTCAGCAGCGATTCGCGGTGATGGCTGGAAATGCGGATGACCGACAGCGGCCAACGGACGATTCCAAGCTTGACGCCCGCATAATCCGGATGGCTGAAGCTTGCTTCCACCGGCGCCTTCTCCATCGGGAAGGTGTGGCGGCCGCCCTGAAAATGGTCGTGATTCAAGATCGAGCCGCCGACGATCGGCAAATCGGCGTTGGAGCCGATGAAATAATGCGGAATTTGTTCGACGAAGTCGAGCAGGCGCGCAAACGTCTGCTTCGACGTCTTCATCGGGCGATGCTCCCGGTCGAAGATGATGCTGTGCTCGTTGTAATACACATAAGGTGAATATTGCAAATACCACGGCTCTCCGGTCAATTCCAGCGGTATGACGCGCAGGTTTTGCCTGGCCGGATGGTTGACCCGTCCCGCATACCCGACATTATCGATGCACAGCAGGCATTTCGGATAATGACTCTGCGGCGCATTTTTGAGCAGGGCAATCTCGCGCGGATCTTTCTCCGGCTTGGAGAGATTGACCGTAATTTCAAGATCTCCGAATTCGGTCGGCGCAAGCCAATACATATTCGTGCGAATCCGGTCCATTCGGATGTAGTTGGAATCAATGCACAGTTGATAGAACGCATCCGTCGCCTGACGAATTCCGTCGCGGCGCGCGGCGGCCCAGAACCGGTGCACGACCTCCGACGGCCGCGGCATCAAGTACCCCATCATCCGCGCGTCAAGCAAGTCGCGCAGCGTCGTGTTGTTGTCCTCCAGCACGCCGATTTCCGCGGCGTAGTCAAGCAGCGGCTCCAGCAGTTGATCCGGACTCTCCGTCTCGACATCGCGGATTTCGCCCTCATACGGCTCGCCGATTCGTAGAAGATCGAGCAAGCTGTTGCGAGCCGCATACGCATCAAGCGATTCCAGCAGCTTATGGCGCAGCCCGAACTGCAGCAGACGTTCGATCCCGTAGGCGGCTTGCTGCTGGCGCGATGCAGCTATCTTCGTATCGTTCATCGCCTTTTCCCTCCCAGCGTTTTACTTGTCGTAGCCGTTCCGGTGGGCCTGGTGCCACTTCCAGGCGGAAGCGATGATCTGCTCCATGCTGTCGCGCTTCGGCCGCCAGCCCAGCTCGACGCGCGCCCGTTCCGACGAAGCGATCAGCGTCGCAGGGTCGCCGGCGCGGCGCGCCTCGATCACTGCCGGAATCGGATGTCCAGTCACGGCACGGGCGATCTCGATCACCTGCTTCACCGAGAAGCCGGTGCCGCTGCCGAGGTTATAGATGGCGCTCTCGCCGCCAGCGCGCAGCTTCTCTACCGCCAGAATATGGGCGTCGGCCAGATCGGTGACATGAATGTAATCGCGGATGCATGTGCCGTCCGCCGTCGCATAGTCGTCGCCGAACACCGAGATGTGCGCACGCTGCTCTAATGCGACCTGCAGCACGAGCGGCACCAGATGCGTCTCCGGCGAATGGTCTTCGCCGATGCGCCCGCTTTCGTGCGCACCCGCCGCATTGAAGTAGCGCAGCGACACGTATTTGATGCCATGGGCCGTGTCGAACCAGCGCATCATTTTTTCCATCGCCAGCTTCGTTTCGCCGTAGGCGTTCGTCGGGAGCGTCCGGTCGGTTTCCTGAATCGGCACGTTCTCCGGCTCGCCGTACGTCGCCGCCGTCGACGAGAATACGATCTTCTTCACGCCGTACGCATTCATCTTCTCAAGCAGGCACAGCGTGCCGTATACGTTGTTATGATAATATTTGCCCGGATTTTGCATGCTTTCGCCGACGAGCGAGTTCGCCGCAAAGTGAATGACGGCGTCAATCTCGTTTTCCCTGAACACCGTATCGAGAAAATCGGCGTCCCGCAGATCGCCGGCATACAGCTTGCCGCCGAGCAGCGCATCGCGATGTCCTTGCTGCAGATTGTCGACGACAACGACCTGCTCCCCTTTGGCAAGCAGCTCCGCCACCGTATGCGAGCCGATATATCCCGCTCCGCCTGTAACCAAAATCGCCATATCCATCACGCCTTCCGTCTCATTATCGTTTTGCCGCTGTGGACAGCGGCTTTATCGTACAGAACGTCCGTCCTTCGGTCTAAGCAAGCTCCGCCACGCCGTCGCCGATATCGCATACGTAAAAGTCCGGCGTCAGTCCGGTCTTCTCTTTGTATACGCGGCCGACCTCATCCTTGAACCGCTCGATGCTGTCCTCGTGCACAAGGGATACGGTACAGCCGCCGAAGCCCGCTCCGGTCATGCGCGAGCCGAGCACGCCGGGGACGGCCAGCGCCGCTTCCACCATCGTGTCCAGTTCGAGGCCGGTCACTTCGTACAGATCGCGAAGCGAGTCATGCGAGCCGATCATCAGCTGGCCGAATGCGGCCAAATCCCCCTGCTCCAACACCTTCATCGACTGCAGCACGCGGTCGATCTCTTCCACGACGTGCTGGGCGCGCCGGCGCACCGTCTCGTCTTGGATCAGATGCTTCGACTCGGTGAACTGCGCCAGCGACAGCTGACCGAGCAGCGTCAGCTCCGGATAGCGCGCCTTCAGATCCTGCACCGCCTGCTCGCACTGCGCGCGTCTTTCGTTGTACTTGGAGTCGACGAGCCCGCGCTTCTTGTTCGTATTGCCGATCACGAGCCGGTACGCGCCGCTTTGGAACGGCACATGCTTGTATTCGAGCGTGTCGCACATCAGCAGGATCGCATGGTCCTTCTTGCCCATCGCCACCGCGAACTGATCCATGATGCCGCATTTGACGCCGATGAACTCGTTCTCCGTCTTTTGTGCGAGCAGCGCGATATCCACTTTATCCGCCGGATGTCCTTCCAGCGTCAGCAGCGCGAACGCCGTCACCACTTCAATTGATGCGGAGGAGGACAAGCCCGAGCCGTTCGGAATCGCTCCGCTGTAGAGCAGATCGTAGCCGCCTACGGACAGATTGCGGTTTTGCAGCTCGCGGATTATGCCCTTCGGGTAATTCATCCATTCGTCTTCTGAACGATACGTCATCTCTTGAATGGAAATATGTTTGCGCAACGGGAAGTTCGTGGAGGCAAAGCCCACCTGGCCGTCGTCCCGTTTGCGGGCGAGCAGCGTCGTGCCGAACGTCAACGCCGCCGGAAAGACATAGCCGCCGTTGTAATCCGTATGTTCGCCGATCAGATTGACGCGGCCCGGCGCGTGAAATACGTGTACCGGGTGGTCGCCGGATGCTCCGTAATACTCCTTGAACGTTTGCTGCAATGCTTGAATGTCTGCCATAACCTCGGTCACCTCGTCGATTGGTTTGTTGGGCTTACGATTGCCGATGAACGCGTAATATGTATGTCATGATGTAAAGTATATCTTGCGTTTCCTATATTCACTATGGAACGATGTAATTCCTGCATGGAAAAATGTTAGATTTTCCGTTTATTGCGATCCGTCCGTTCATGATATACTCGGTGTAACGAATGAAATCCTGTAACAAAGGAGCCGCGCGCTATGTCCACTCCTGCATCGCCCAAACGCCCGGAAAGCTATTACGTCGTCTCGAACCCGAAGCCCGGTACCGCCTCCGTGCGGCTGAGCGTGCTGTTCTCCGGCCACAGCCAAACAAAGCCCGGGCACAGGCCCGGGCCGAAAATCGTCGACTATTACTTGCTGCACCATATCGTATCCGGAAAAGGCGTCTACACCTGCCACGGCCGCACGTACGAGCTCGGCGCCGGCGACAGCTTCCTGATCGAGCCCGGCAAGCTGATCAACTACATGGCCGATCTGGAAGACCCGTGGCACTACCGCTGGATCGCCTTCGAGGGGGAGGAGGCCGCCACCATGCTGCGGGACGTCGGGCTGAGCTCCGAGCAGCCGATCGTGCACACGGGGAAAAAACGCCATATCGCCGTGCTCTTTCACCAGGTACAGAGCGCCTTCCAATCGCGTGGTCCCGGCTCCAATCTGAGGGCCAACGGCTGCCTCCAGCTGCTGCTGGCCGAGTATGCCGATGCGCTGATGCCGCAGCAAAAAAGCGCGCCGGAGCAAACGTCCGGTGGCGATCAGGTCGTGCAGCAAGCGCTGAACTACTTATCCGCGCAATATGCCGAGCCGATCACCATCGAGCTGATGGCGGGGGCGCTCGGCTACAATCGCGCTTACTTATCCACGCTGTTCAAGCGGCACACCGGGCTGACGCCCGTCACCTTCCTGCTCCGGCTGCGGCTCGACAAAGCGCGCCATTTGCTGCGAGAACGGCCCGAGCTGACGGTCGAGCAGATCGCTTCCTCCGTCGGCTTCCAGGACCCGCTCTACTTCTCGAAGCAGTTCAAGCGCCACTACGCCATCGCGCCGACGGATTACCGCAGCTCGCTGTTCAAGCGATAAGCGCCGGCGATAGGTTTACGCATCGGGCCTCGACAGCGGCAGCATAAACGCGAGGCACGCGCCCTGCCCGACGCGGCTCTGCGCCCAGATGCGCCCGCCGTGGTAATCGATAATTTCCTTGGCGATCGCAAGTCCAAGACCGCTGCCGCCACCCGCGGTATTACGCGTCTTGTCCTTTTTGTAGAAGCGGTCGAAGATGTGGGGCAAATCTTCCGGCTCGATGCCCGAGCCGTTGTCCTTCACCTGCACGACCAGCGAGTTCCCGTCCAGGATGATGTCGAGCTGGATCAGCCCGCCCTGCGGCGTATGCTTGACCGCGTTGTAAATGATGTTCGTCAGCACCTGGTCGATCCGGTTCAAGTCGATGTAGACGACGCCCTGCCCGTCCGCCTTGGACTGAAGCTCGTACGTCTCCGATTCGAAGCGCAGCCCGGCGCCGACGACTTCCAGCTCGTACCGCTCCTGGAAATACCGGATGAACTCGCCCGTCGTGATCGGCTGGATGTCGAACTCGAGCTGGCGCGCCTCAAGCTTGGACAGCTGGAACAAGTCGCTGATCAGCCGGTTCAAGCCGGTAATGCGCGCATAGATCAGCTTCAAATATTTTTGCTGCTGCTCGGGCTGCGACACGACGCCGTCAATCAGCGCTTCGACATATCCTTGAATGAGCGTCATCGGCGTGCCGAGGTCATGCGAAATATTGCTCAGCAAATGCCGGCGCGACGTTTCCATCCGGGCCAAATTCTCGTTCATATGCTCGAGACTGCTGTTAAACCGCTCCAGCTCCGCCGTACGCTCCCGAATTTTTTGCTCGAGACCGATATTCATTTCGCGCATTTGGCGCGACAGCGTCTCGACCGCCATGAACGCTTTGGCCGATTTGGAGCTGATCACAAACGACGTCATGAATACGCAGAACAGCAGGCCGAACGACGACACTTCCCCCAAGGAGAGCAGCTGGTTGTAATATAAAATGTCGACTCCGATCGTGACCGCATACATGCCTGCGCCCGTCACCGCAAACAAAGCCCCTTCCCGTCCATGCAGCAGCGCCTGAATGAGGCACGCCATCAAATAGACGCATACCAGCACCGTCATCGCTTGATAAGCCGGTGGGCCGTACGTGAACCAGGGCGGCGGCAGCAGCAGCGAAGCCGCGAACAGCAGCGCAACCCATTGGATCATGCGGATGACGCGGCGGCTTGTTTCCTGCGGATAGAGCGAATGAACGAACAGCGCAATGGCCGGCACGGCGAGATAAAAGCACAAGTACTCGATTCGCAGTGCGGAAAGCCACGCGAATCCGGGCATGAAGTAATACGCGATGCCCTCCCCGACGAAAGCGGCGCGAAGGCCGGTCAGCAAGCAGAACCCTCCGAAGTACAGAGAGCCCCTTTCTTTGCGCCGCAGAATGAAGTTGACGATGTAATGCAAGCCCATCGCAAACAGGCTGCCGACAATAATGGTGTCCAACGCCGCGCCCTTACGGATGTGCCAGTCGATCTGATCGGCGGTTCCGATCAGCAGCGGGTTCCATATGCCGCCTAGCCGGTGATCGTAATTCGATACCTGAATGACGATGTCGACGGATCGGCCGTTGTTATGGAAATTGACAGCCTTGGGCGTATACTTCGCCAGCGCGTTGTGCGGGGTTTCGCCGACCTTGCCGCTGGAGGTTACCTCTTCGCCGTTCACCCACAGCCGGTAAGCGGTGCGAATATACGGAACCTTGATCGACAGAATCGGCGTCGGGTCGTTCAGCTCGATCCGCAGACGGTACGTCCCGTAGCCGCTGCCGCCGATCTGATCGTTCCCGTCCAGCCCGTTCCACGACCCCGGCTGCACAATCTTCCCGGGGGACGGAGCGCCGCTTCCCGCCAGCTCCTGCGGCGTCAGCAGCAGCTGCCAGTAAAAGTCCCACTCCCCCTTCAGCGCAAGGATACCCTGCTGCTCGAAACGGTAGCCCCCGAGCGGCATAAACCCGCCCGCGGCGCGAAGGTTCGGGCTTTCTCCCGAATCCTGCCGATCGCCGCAGCCGGACAATGCGAGACTTAATAAAACTATGGCGAAAACTGTCGTCAAACCTTTATAATAGAGATACAATTTGGAAATCGGTACCACGTTCTTTCCATATTACGTCAAATGTTTCGTCGTATTAATCTTACCGCAAACCGCTTGCTTTGGATACGGAAAAAAACGGACTGCCTTGCTGCAAAGCCTGATGGAGGGTATGAGATGCCTGGAGAAAAAATTTTGCTTGTCGACGATGAAGCAGAAATTGTTGAATTGATCAGCTTATACTTGAAGAAAGAAGGGTACGAGGTGCTCTGCTCCAACAACGGGGCCGAAGCGCTGGAAATGGCCAAGGAGCACCGTCCCGACCTGGTGATTCTGGACATTTCGCTGCCCGGTATGGACGGCATCGAGGTGTGCCGCCAGCTTCGCAAATCATTCAGCACGCCTATCCTGTTTCTGAGCTGCAAAAGCGATGATATGGACATTATCCTCGGATTCAGCATCGGCGGAGACGATTATATTACGAAGCCGTTCAGTCCGGGACAGCTGGTCGCCCGCGTGAAGGCTCATTTGCGCCGCAGTCATTTGATGGAACAGCATAAGGAGGATTCGCAGCATCTGTATTTTCCCGGCCTCGAGGTCGATCTGATCAGCCGGACCGTGAAGGTGGACAGCGTCATCGCCCCGCTCTCGTCCAAAGAGTTCGATCTGCTGCTGCATTTGGCCAAATCGCCAGGCAAGGTGCTCCCGCTGGAGCAGCTGTACAAAATGACCTGGGGCGTGGACAGCAACGGAGATACGAGGACGCTGCTGGTACATATCAGCAATCTGCGCAAAAAAATCGAAACGAATCCGGCCGAACCGAGATACGTGCAAACCGTTCGAGGGGTCGGCTATAAATTCAACGGCTAGCTTCCGGACGGGAGTCCGGATCATGGCCCGTCAGCGCCAGCAGGCCGGCCATCTCTTCCCGGGTCAAGTCGCGCCACTTCCCCGTCGGCAGCCCGGCCAGCTTCACGTTCATGATGCGCACTCGCTTGAGCCGCCGCACTTCATACCCGAAGGCGGCGCACATTCGGCGAATTTGCCGGTTCAGACCCTGCGTCAGAACAATGCGAAACACCCGCTCGTCCATTTGATGTACTTTGCACGGGTTCGTCATCGTACCGAGAATTTTGACGCCGCCGGCCATTCCTTGCAGAAACACGGGCGTCACCGGCTTGTCCACCGTAACGATATATTCCTTCTCATGCCCGTTCTCCGCACGCAATATTTTGTTGACGATATCCCCGTCGTTCGTCAGAAAGATAAGCCCTTCGGAATCTTTGTCGAGGCGCCCGATCGGAAAGATGCGTTCCTTGTGCCCGACAAAGTCAACGATATTGCCCCGCACATGGCGCTCCGTCGTGCTGGTGATGCCCACCGGCTTGTTCAGCGCAATATACACGTGGCTCTTGTGCTCGCCCACGAGCCGCCCGTCCACCCGTACTTCGTCGCCTTCCTCCACTTGACTGCCGAGCTCGGCTCGTTTCCCGTTAATCGTAATGCGCCCGGCCTCAATCCATTTATCGACTTCTCTACGGGAGCACATGCCCGTTTCGCTTATATATTTGTTAATTCTCATTCGTTTCCACTCCGCACTTGAATTGAATTATTCCGCTTTCATTATAGCATGCGCCGGATATGATTCAAAAAATAAAGCCCGCGCGTTTCAGGCTTGTCCTCAGCGGGTAATGAAATGGTACACCGGTGCCTTGGGCATTCGGTGCAATAAGGAGTCGAAGGAGTGTTACCGATGAATCGAAGAAAAACGCTGCCGACGATCACTAAGCCGTTTGCTCATGTACACAGCACCTTAACCGCGCTGGGCTTCTCAGAAATGCCATGCAAGGAAGGAACGCTATATGAACTGACATTCCATGACGCCTCGACACTCCAGCAATATCCGTACCGCATTCCTACGCAAACGATGGAGAACGGCCAGACGGAAGTGCATTTGCCGGAAGCCGGATTTTGCGGCAAGCAGACCGTTCCGGAGTCGGCCGAAGCCGCAGCCGCCGAACTGCTGGTCGAAGTGCATCAATATCTTGAGAACAGGCAGGACAAGGAACCTTCGCCGCCTATCGACCAAGTGATGAACGGGAAGATGGCCAATAATGAAGCCGAAGTGAAAAGGCTCGGAAAGGTGATGGCCAGTATGCCCACGAACAGCGAGCTGCGCAAAAACGGCCTGGTCCCCGACCCGATCCAGTAATATTGTCAAAATTGACGAGTCAAGCCCCGGCCGGTCGCAGCGGTTCGCGGGCTTTTTGCTTTCCGGCTTCGGTTTTTGGCGTGTCAACCTGCACAAAATCGCCCGGCCCCGCGAATACGTTAACGAGAGACGAATTTCTTCGATAACGATACAGGCAACAGGCGTCATGCATTCGTTGATATAGAAGCGATTCGCCAGAGAGGGGTCGTATGGAAATGACAGGAGCGCGGTTTCTGGATTGGATACTGCGGCGACATCAAACAGGCGGCGGGAAGCCGTCCGGGGCGCACGGCGCGGAAACGGCGCGTGGCGGCTATGCCGGAGACGAGCGTGACGGCTCGCTGGAGCGCGGTACACGGTCTGCAAGCGGGACGCGGGAAGCAGACGCTCCATGGCGCAAACGCAGCGGGCTTGATGACGCAGGCGGGAGCTGGACGCGGATGGGCAGCGAGGATGGGCGGCCAGCGGGCGCAGCCCAGGCGAATGCCGCGAAGCAAGCGATGCAGGCCAGCCGGGCTGCCTGGGGCAAAGCCGGGGCCACGGCATACCCGGCGCACAGCGCAAGCGAGCGCAGCGGCGGGCGGCACGCGGGCACGGGCGCCCCGGAGCAGGCGCAGGCGGATTGCCGGGCAGACGCGGCGGCACGCGAGGCCACGGCGGGGACGGCATCGCGCGAGGCGCCGGAGGGACGCATCGCGGACACAGCGGCGGCATACGAGGCTGCCGTGGGCGGTGGCCTCGTAACGCCGATCGGTGGCACCGCGGAGAAGCCAATGCGCGAAGAAGCCGCGGTGGGCGCTCCACGTCAGGAGCAGGCACAGGCGGGTCGCCGTGCTGGCGCGACGGCGCGCGGGGCCGCGGCGGGCCGCGCAACGGGGACGGCGGCGCACGAAGCCGCCGTGGGCGGCGGCTCGGACGCGCGTATGCCTGCTTCCGGCGCAGATGACGCGCCGCGACCTGGCGGGCGTGGCAAACAAGCGCGCTCCTGGCGGCGCCCGCTGCTGGGCGTCGTCGTGCTGCTGATAATCGCCAGCGCCGCCGGTCTCGGCCTCGGCGCAAAGTGGGTTCAGGCGCTCGACATCAGCAAGCTGGAGCATCCGCTGCCGGAGTCATCGCTCGTTATGGACGCGAGCGGCAAGCCGGTGTCGCAGCTGTCCTCCTCGAAGATCACGCCGGTGCGGCTTGACCAAATACCGCTCGACCTGCGCAACGCGGTGATCGCCGTGGAAGACCGCCGCTTTTACGACCATGCCGGATTCGATCTATTATCGATCGGCCGGGCGATCGTACGCGACGTGAAGACGGGGTCGCTCAAGGAAGGCGGCAGTACGATCACGCAGCAGCTCGCCAAAAATTTGTTTCTGGATTCGGATAAGACGATGAGCCGCAAGTTCAAGGAGCTCGGCTATGCGATCAAAATCAATTTCACATATTCCAAAGACGAAATATTGGAGCTGTATCTCAACAGCATCTACTTCGGCGAAGGACGATGGGGCGTCGAAGGCGCGGCACAGCAATATTTCGGCAAGCCGGTAGAGAAGCTTACGCTTCCCGAAGCGGCGATGCTCGCGGGTCTTCCGAAAGCGCCGACGGCGTACTCGCCCTACCGTAATCACGATAAGGCGCTCGAGCGGCGCAATCTGGTGCTGTCGCTGATGAAGGAGCAAAGCTTTATAAGCGATGCCGCCTATGCGCAAGCGATCGCTACCCCGATAGAGCTGAAGACGAATAACGGCGAATCGCTCAAAGGAAAGCACCCTGGCTACGTCGATCACGTGATGGATGAAGCGGAAAAGCTGTACGGGTTCACAGAGCAGCAAATCCTTACCATGGGCCTGCGCATCTATACGTCAATGGATGAAAAGGTGCAGCAGGCGGCGGAAGAGGTGTATGCGAATGACGCATTGTTCCCCGAGAGTCCGGCAGATCAGCTGCTCCAGAGCGGCATCGCGATCATCGACCACCGCGCCGGAGGCATCCGCGCCATCGTCGGAGGACGCGGCCAGCAAGTATACCGCGGCTTCAATCATGCGACCGAGCTGAAGCGGCAGCCAGGTTCGTCGTTCAAGCCGCTCGCCGTGTACGGCCCTGCCTTGGAGCGCGGCTATACGCCCGATTCGATGCTATACGACGGCGACCTCGATATCGCCGGCTACCGGCCCAAAGACTGGGATGGCCGCACGCGCGGGCAAGTCTCGATGCGCGAGGCGCTCAAAAGCTCTTGGAACATACCGGCGGTCTGGCTGCTGAACGAAATCGGAATCGATACGGGGATCGATTTCGTTGGACGGGCGGGCATCGCGCTCCCGAAGACCGACCGCAGCCTGACGATCGCGCTCGGCGGATTGTCCGAGGGCGTCTCGCCTCTGCAGATGGCGCAAGCCTACGGGGCCATCGCAAACGAAGGCGTGCTGCATCAGGCGCGCGCCATTACGAAAATTACGACAAAGGACGGCCACACGCTGGTCGAAGCTGCACCGGCGGCGGCGCAACTGACAACGCCGACAGTCGCCTATACGCTGACGACGCTGCTGCAGGACGTCGTCGCTGCAGGCTCAGGCCGGGTGGCGGCGCTAAGCGACCGGCCCGTGGCGGGGAAGAGCGGCACGACGCAGCTGCCGGCGACGGCGGAGTTCGCCGAGATCGGCTCGGGCGGCTCGAAGGACGCCTGGTTCGTCGGCTTCACGCCGGAGCTGACCGCCGCCGTCTGGCTCGGCTACGACAAGACCGACCGGAAGCATTACCTCACTACCTCGGGCGGTGCGGTCCCGGCCCAGCTGTTCAAGGAAGTCATGACCCGCTCGCTGAAGGATGTGCCGCCATCGGCGTTCCCGGTACCGGAAGAAGTGCGCCAAGCCATGGAACAAGCGCAGCGGCAAGCCGCCGAACAGCAGCGCAACAAGGTTGGCGGCGGCAACGGCAATCACAAGCCGAGCTTGAAGGACTTGTGGCCCTTCAACAAAGGGAAGAAGAAAAACGACGATTGATGCGCTGCAAGCCCATGTTCTGCGGCTTGACGTTTACGGCACGTAAAGACATAAAAAGGACGTTCCTCCGCTCCAAAGCGAGAGAACGTCCTTTTCCATGTTACGAAGCTTTCGCTTCCGACTTGACTCGGCTTCCTTGCATGAACAAAAAAGCGGTCGAAGCGAGCGCAGCCAGACTGACGATAAAGCCGTACAAAAACAGCCGGTGCATGCCGGTCATGAAATTCGGCGCCGCCGTCAGCAGTGCGCCCATAATCGTCACGCCGACCGCCGTTCCGATGTTGCGCGCAAACACCTGCAGCGAGGTGGAAATCCCTTTCTGATCGGCGGCCACAAGCTGCTGGGCGCCGATGACGGATACGGTAATGAGCAATCCGTAAGCCAGGCCTTGCAGCGTCATGACGAGGCTCACGTACCAGAAGCCCCCCGTATCCGGCAAAAACAGCAGCAGCAGACCGGAAACGGATAAAATCGCGTTGCCGATCACAAGCAGCCTGCGGTAGCCGTATCGGAGAATCCACTTGCCGCCGTACATCCCCATTGAAATCCACCCGACCGACATCCAGATCAGCGCAAAGCCGCTGACATACAGCGAATAGCCGTGGTTTTGCAGGTAGTACGGGATATAGCTCGACGTGCCGAATAAGGCGGCGCACGTCAGAAAGGCGTTCAAAATCATCCAGGCGATCGAGCCGTTCTGCAGCAGCCCCATCGGCACGATCGGCGACGGATGCCGGCGTTCGTTGCGGACAAACAAGATGAGGCAGAGCAGGCCTGCCGCCGTGCAGTATACATACCCGCCGCTCACGACCGTATTGGCCAGCAGCAGCGCGATCCCTACGCCGAACAGCGCCGAGCCCATATAATTGATGCGGCTTTGTTTGGCCTGATACACGTCCTTGTACGGAATGAGCAGCAGCAGCGACGCGATGCAAATCGGTACGTTGATGTAAAAAATCCAGCGCCAGTTCAGCTGCTCCAGGAAGAAGCTGCCGAGCAGCGGCGCCAGCACCGCCGACAGCCCCCACATGGCAGTGAAGAACGCCTGGATTTTGCCACGCGCTTCAATCGAAAACAAATCGCCCGCGATAATGGCCGGGAACGCGATCATCGCGCCTGCGCCAAGTCCCTGTACCGCCCGGTACAGCACAAGCTGCACCATCGTATTGGCCGTACCGCACAGTACCGAGCCAAGCATGAAGATCACGATGCCCACGGCGAGCACCTTTTTCCGGCCGAACAAATCGGATGCTCTGCCGCTGATCGGCGTGACGACCGTGCATAAAATCATGTAAGAAGCGAAGCTCCAGGCATACAGCTTGACGTTGCCGAGCTCGTCGGCAATCAAGGGCATCGTGGTGTTCATGATCGTGGTGTCCATCGACGAAATGAGCACGGCAAGCACAATGCTGGCCATAACAGCCAACCGGTTCATACGTATTCCTCCTCTGGCAATATGACCCCATCGTTCCATAATGCATCATCGGCCGCAATACCGTCAATACGTTAGCGAGCGCCGGATGCCGATCCGGTAAATAGTAAAAATCCCGGCGCCGGCGCCGGGACGATGGTTGAAGCATGTATGGATATCATGTTTTGCCGGTTTACGCTTACTATTTTTGCTTCGCCTTTTCCGCTGCAATTTCTTTATTAAACGTCTCGTCGGCCGCACGAAGCGCCGTATTCAGATCTTTCTCGCCGGCCAGCACGTTTCGCACTTCCGTTTCGAGAATGCCGATCCCTTTTTGCTGTAAATTTTGCAGCAGTCCGGCCGCTCTCGGCGGGATTTCTTTGCCGTACTGGTACTTGAAATAAGCGCCGATATTTTTCCCTTTAAGCAGCGGATCGTTCTCTTTGAATACTTTCATCCACGTATCGCTCATTTTCAGCGCGGGGATAATGCCGTCCTTCGCGGCATGAATTTGCCGTTCCTCGCTGGTCAAATAGGCGATAACCTCGAAGACGTCGTCCTTGTGCGCGCTCGTCTTCGTGATGAAATTGTATCTGGCGCTGACCGGCGTACCGACGCCCGGCGCATCCGCATAGGTCGGCATCGAGACGATATCGAAGTTGAATTGCCAGTTCGACGTGTCCTGCGGAAATAATTGCATCGCGGACAGCCCTTTCGGGAACAAGTTTTTCAGCTCCTCGCTCGCCGCCGCCTGCTTCGTAAGCGTGATGCCCGGCAAGGTGTAGAAGCGCAGCATGTTGTCCAGCAGCTTTTTCCACTGGTCGTTGTTGATGCTCGCCTTCTCTTCCTGCGCGCTGAGCGTGGAATAGCCGTACGGGTTTTGGTACAGCAGCAAATCGTGGTACCTGTCGCTGTAGCCGTAATACTGCACGCCGTCGACGGTGCGCGTCATCGTTTTCGCAATATCATATACCTGGTCCCAAGTCATGCCGTCCTTCGGGTAAGCGACGCCGAACTTGTCGAACAAGTCCTTGTTGTAGTACAGCACCGTCCGGCTTTCGTCCAGCGGCAGGCCGATCGTCTTCCCGCCGGCATTCACCTTCATCGCGTCAATGAGACTCGGGTTCAGCTTCGACAAGTCATAGCGGTGCTTCTGAATGAGGGGCGTGATGTCTTCCGCTAATTCGAATTTCATCATCGTGTCTTCGATCGTTTTTTTGGAGCCGATGATCACGTCGGGTACGGTTCCCGCCGTCACGAGCTCGCTGATGAACTGGCCTTTTTGCGGAACGATCGCTTTGGCCGTCACATGCGGAAATTTAGCCTTGAGCGGCTCCTCGTAATACTTGGTGAAATCCTTTTGCGACATCGAATACAAGTAAAACGAAATTTCGACCGGTTCCTTTGGTTTGCCCGGGTCGGCGGACGGCGCTGCGCCCTCTTTGCCCGTTGTGGCGCAGCCGGATAAAGCGGAACAAGCGATCAGTAGCGAGACGGAAATCATAGCCGGTTTTTTCAAAACAAAAGCCCCCTTTTGTTCAGCGAAAAGTTTACGAAAACGTTTTAGTAAACCCATTATAATTCATGTACCCCTCGTTTGTAAATGCTTTCATTAGCAAAAGGCATCACTTTTATCAAACGATGCACAGCCGCTCGTTTCCGCCGCCCCGGCTTGACCTTGCAGCCCGGATGGACGCATAATGGGTCACAAGAACTGCTCACGCAGATGCGATACGGAAATGGGGTTACATGGCATGACGATGACGATCAAAGATATCGCCCGCATGGCCGGCGTCTCGGTCTCCACGGTATCGAAGTGCATTAACAATTATGGCGACATCGGCGAAGAAACGCGGCGCAAAGTGCTTGCGATCATGGAAGAAACCGGATTCAAGCCTAGTTTTTCCGCGCGTTCGTTAATTTCCAAGCGCACGCATATGATCGGCGTCATCTTCGGGCATCACGTCAATTACGACTTCTCTCACCGGTACTACACGGAAGTGCTGAACGCGTTCAAGCAGGCGATCGGCGTGCTCGGCTACGACATGCTGCTGTTTAGCAACGAACGGTTTCAGCCGCAGGGCGAAGATTATTTGGCGCGGTGCCGCCATTATAAAGTCGACGGCTGCCTGATTTTCGCCGCGAACGATATTGCGGACGCCATCAAGAGCCTGGACCGCAGCGAAATTCCGTGCGTCGGCATCGACCTGACGCTGCTCGGCGAAAGCTCCGCCAGCGTCCGGCAAGACAACACCGCGGCCGGCGCCGCCGCGGCGGATCATCTGCTCGACTGCGGGCACCGGCAGATCGGGTATATCGGCTCGCGCTATGCCGAGCCCGTGTACCGCTACCGCGAGAGCGGCTTGCGGCAGGCGATGGAGCGCCGAAGCATCCCCGTGCAGGACGACTGGATCGTCTACGCCGGCCATCAGCAGGAGCAGGACGGCTATGAGGCCGCCCGCCTGCTGCTTGAGTGGGGCGAGCTGCCGACCGCGCTGTTCGCGGGCTCCGACCTGCTCGCCTTCGGCGCGATCCGGGCGCTGAAGGAAGCCGGCGTCGCCGTACCAGAGCGCGTCTCGGTCATCGGCTGTGACAATATCGAAGCGTGCCGGTTCATCGTTCCGCCGCTGACGACGCTCGAGCCGGGCAAGCAGTTTATCGGCCAGCAGGCGGCTCAGCTGCTGCACGAGCTGATCGAGCGGCGAGAGAAGGCGGCGAAAGGCTCGCCTGCTCCCATTCCCGCTCCTGCCAGCTCCTCGGCAGCCGGCTCCGGCGCAGGCGCCGCTACCGCGCAGAGCCGCAACGTCATTCTCGTGCAGTCGAAGGTCGTTGTCCGCGGAAGCGTTGCGCCGCCGCCTGAGCCGGTATAGCGCGTGGGCCGCGCCGCGACCTAAAATGGACTTGTGGCTTGCGGCGCACTAGCCCCCCGTTGCCAACCAAACAAGACCTGTCCGTTCGAACGCCATCGCGCTTCGGTCGGACAGGTCTTGCTTTTTCACCCGGAAAGACGCACCGAATCTACCCCGCAGGGGCAGCATCCGGCCTCATTACCGCTTCAGCACGTCCGTGACTGCCTGGTAGGCCGGCTTGGGGCGGAACTGCTCGTCAAGCAGCAGCGGCCGCTCCTTCGGGTCCTGCTCCTTCAGATACGTATACTTGTCGCCGACCCCCCACGTGACGAAGGCGGTGCAGTTCGCTTCCTTCAGGCAGGCCGCCAGCGTCCCGGCGTATACGTCCGCCTGCCGCTTCATTTTATCGTCCGGCGTGTTGTCTTTGTTGTCGTTCACCTTCACGTCCATCTCCGTAATTTGCACCTGCAGCCCCAGCGCTCCGAGCCTTTGCAAGTTTTGCTTCATCTTGTCCGGCGACGCATAGTTCATCGTGCGGACATGCATTTGCCAGCCGATGCCGTGAATCGGCACCTGCCTGCTGCGAAAATCGCGCGCCATCTCGTAAATACGGTTCGACTTCACAGACATGCCCTCATTCGTGTAGTCGTTGTAATACAGCAGCGCGTCCGGATCGGCTTCGTGCGCCCAGCGAAACGCAAGCTCGATATATTCCGGCCCGATCACCTTATGCCATATATTGTCCCGGTACGAGCCGTCATCGTTGAACGCTTCGTTCACGACGTCCCAGACGGCGATCTTCCCTTTATAGCGGGACACCACCGTCTGGATATGCTCCTTCAGGACCGCCTTGAGCTGTTCTTTATCCCACTGCCCTTCCTCCACCCACTTGGGCAAGGAGCGGTGCCAGACAAGCGTATGCCCGCGTACGGTAATGCGGTGCTCGGCGGCGAACGCCATCAGCTTATCGGCGTTGTCGAACGTGTAGCGGTCTTTTTCCGGATGCAGGCGCATAAACTTCATGTCATTTTCCGGCGTCAGCATGTTAAAGTGCTCGGCGACCGCCTGCCGGTAAGCCGCATCCTTGGAGAACGGGTCGTAATTAACCGCCGCGCCGACATAAAACCCGCGCTTCTCGGCCATTTGGCGAAGCGTCGGTGCCGTCTCTTGATCGCTTGCGGCTCCCGCCGGTTGGACGCCCTCCTCCTTCACTGTTCCGCCGTTCGCCGAGGCGCAGGAAGTGAGCGCAACGAAGGTGAGCAGCATCAGGCAAATGCCGCCGACTTTGGATCCCATGGAATGTGAAACCTCCCCGATATGAATTTACTAAAACGTTTTCGTTGGTATCATTATATCGCAACTTCTTCGTCTGTACATACGATTTTATTATATTTCTGCTCCGTGAACATCGTAAAAAACCGTCCGGAACCTTCTCCGAACGGTTTCTATCCCTGTATCCTCGCGCGATTTCAGCCTTCAACATACCGGTTTCGCGCCGAGCCTAATCCGAACACCAGCAAGAGGACCCCGACCGCAAGCAAAACCACCAGCGGAACAGTCCACCCCTGCGTGGCATCGTGCAAATAACCGAATAGCGTCGGTCCTACGGCTGCCAGCAAGTAGCCGACGGACTGGGACATCCCCGACAGCTCCGCCGCGCCCTGGGCCGTTCTCGTGCGAAGCCCGAAAAACATCATGGCCAAGCTGAAGGAGCAGCCGGCGCCGACACCGACCAATATGGCCGACACCACGACGATACTCCGGTACCCCAGCAAGAGGCCCCCGACACCGATCAAAAGAACCGCTGCCGTCAGCAGCACGAGCGGAACTTGGCTTTTCATCCGTCCGGCCCAGATCGGCACGAGGAAGGAGATCGGAAGCAGCGCCAGCTGCATCATGGACAGCGTCCAGCCCGCCGCGCTCAAGGTCATGCCGTACGACTGCAAAATACCCGGCAGCCAGGCGACGATCACATAAAATACGAGCGATTGCAGGCCCATAAACAATGCAACCTGCCATGCAAGCGCAGAGCGCCACAAATTCGTTCGGCCCGGGCCCGCCGCAGCCTGCGCGGATGCCGATGCTGATAAGGCGGCGGATTGCCGCTTATGCCCGCCGCGGATTTGCGGAATCCAGCATAAGACGGCAAGAACCGCCGGAAACGCCCAGACACCCAGCGCGCCATTCCAGCCAAGCCCCAGCTGCTCAAGCTGCTTGGCCAGCGGGACGCTGATCCCGGAGGCGATGGCGCCGCATAAATTCATCGCAACGGAATAGACGCCGATCATGACGCCGATTTTATGAGGAAACTTCTCTTTGATCAGACTTGGCATCAGTACGTTGCACACCGCAATCGCCATGCCGAGAATAACCGTCCCGGTCAGCAGTGCGCCCTCACCGGCCGCCGACCGCAGCGCAATGCCGGCAGCCAGAAGCATCATGGCGAAAAACAGCACGGCAGGCGCACCGAACCGGCGAGCCAGCCTCGGAGCCAGCGGAGAGAGAAGCGCAAAGGCCAGCAACGGCAGCGTCGTAATCATGCCGGCAATCGTATTGGAGATGCCCAGGGCACTCCTGATTGTGCCTACCAGCGGTCCTACGGACGTGAGCGGCGCCCGTAAATTCGCGGCAATCAAGATCATTCCTATGACAAGCACCCAGCCTTCGGCAATAGGCACCGTTTTTTCTCCCGAAAGCGGCTTAACTCTTATGGATTCCATTAAACTTCACCTGCTTCTATCGCTTTTTTCATTTCGTCAATATGCTGCTGCACCGCTTGATCTGCCGCATCCGGGTCATTCCGAACAATCGCCTCTACGAGATGAATGTGTTTGTTCATCGGCAGCCCGCGGCCGAAGGTCTTTTCCGAAAGCAGCGTGATCGATTCCTGTATCGCTTCGGTGATATGACCGTACAGCTCCATCAGTATCGGGTTGCCCGACGCTTCCACGATTGCCAGATGCAATTTCATGTCGGCCGCAACGTAGCGCAGTTTATCGCCTTCCGCGGCGAGCGCGTTGCATTCCCGATAGCAGTTCATAATCCGCTCCGCGTCCTCTTCGGTGCGCCGTTCCGCCGACAGCCGCGCGGCTTCCCGCTCCAGCGCATAGCGGACCTCCAATGTATCCAGCAGGCTCGATTTGTGCACCCGCCGCTGAATGGCCACCCCCAGCGTGCTGTTGGAGCAGACGTATGTGCCGTCTCCCTGCTTCGCAAATAATACGCCGGCATGACATAAAGCCTTGATGCCTTCGCGCAGCGTATTGCGGCTGACGTTCAGCTCGGCGACCAGCTCCGGCTCGGGCGGTATTTTGCCCCCTACGGGCCACTGGCCGCTTTCGATCAGCGCCTCGATTTGAATGATTACTTGATCGACCAAACTGTAGCGAGTCGTCTTCTTCAACATCTAATAAACCTCCAAACATCGGATGATTGGTTATTAAATTATAAAGTTGACTATAGCACATATTTGGCAGCGTGAACAGAGGTCTGGCGATATTAACTATGGCCGCAATGGGGAAAACTGGGGATGTCGTTGGCCATGCGAAAGGAGGGATTCCGATGAACATCCATACCGAACGTTATGAAATCGCCCGGCTGAACGAGGAAGCTTCCGCCCTCGACGTCATTAAAGAGGCGGAAAGCAAAATTGCCCGACTGACCGGAAAGAACGTAACCTTGATCGCCTACGCCGAAACGGAACAAACGAAATAGCAGCCCTAAACTTGCAGTCGAAAAGGCGGTGAATGGACATGACTGATGATAAGGAAAAGCACGAACCGACGATCGCTCCCGGCATGAATACGCATGATCCGCTGGAGGAAAAGGCGACGGAAGAAGAGGTGAGCCGCAACGACTCGACTTCCGTGACCCGATTGTATGTCGACCGTACGCCTGAAGACTAAGGATCGCGGCATGAAAAAACCGTCCGCAGCACACCCGGTGCCCACGGACGGTTTCATCTATTTAGCGTTTTGCGCTTCTCTCTTGCTCGCCGGATTCACCGGAGCATCGAGCGGATCGCGGCTCGGCCGCCGCATCAATCGTCATGATCGTGATCGTCATGCCCTCTTCCTTTGCTCTTCCCCTTGTCTTCCGGCTTTTCTTTCGGTTTCTCTTTCTCTTTTTCTTTCTCTTTCCCTTTCTCGGCACCCTTCGCCTTCGGGTCTGACTGTGTGTTCTTGCCGACAGCCGGGATAACGCCCTTCTTCGCGCCATCATTCCAGCGAATGTCGAGCTTCCAATCCGGGGAAGCGTCCTTCAGCTTAAACTCCGCGCCGAGCCGCGCTTTGAGCGCCTTCTCCCACGCAGTGCGATCGGCCGGCAGACCCGTCGTCAGCAGACGCAGCATTTGTTCCGCCTCCGCGCCGTTCAAATGAATGACCGCACGGTCCTTCGTCTGCACATAAATGTCCGCTTCGGACCCTTTATCCGTCTGCTCCTGCTTCACCTTAAGCATCAGCTCGCGGCTCTTCAGCTCCAGCGACAGCCGCTCCCACGGCCAGCCGCCCTCCGTCTTCGCCTGTGCCAGTCCCGGCGCGCCCGTCTGCGGCGCCATTTCGGGCTGGGACGGCGCTTTGGCCGCAGGCGCGGGGCTAACCGGCGGCGCTGCCGCTTCGGACTGGGACGCGCCGGACGGCTCCGCCGCCGGAGCTTCGGCGGCCGGCGCCGCCTCGGTCCCTGCGCCATCCTGCTTACCGGCGGCAGGAGCCGCAGCTTCCGGCGCAACGCTTGCGACCTTGATGTACGCCGCCTGCGACTTGCTGTTGAAGATCAGCTCCAGCGTATCACCCGGCTTCAGGCCGGATAAGCCCGCCTTTTGTCCGTTCCGGTACACCCAGACATTTTCCGCCACCGGATACGTTTTTTCCATTCCCTCGTAAGCGGCCGTCAGCTTGTTCCCGCCGTCTTCAACCCGGACGAACTGCCCTTTGGCTTCCTGCGAAATTTCCGCCGACACCGGCGTATCGCCAATCCAGGTCACCCCGTATATCAAACCGAATCCGAGCAAGCATGCCATGCACAGCCATATCCACTTTTTGACCATCCCTATCGTTCCTCCTCCATCGGCTGTTTCTGTTTTGCACCGATATGTTTGTTTTGCGAAGAGTCACTATAAGGTTCGGGCCGGCTTCCGTTTTTCAAGGGGCATCCATGGCATGGCTAAGTTTATCTTTGGTTCGCGAACCTGCGCTGTACGGGACAATTACATTACAGCCGCATGATCCTCCATTCATTCGAGAAATCCTGCTCCAGAATGATGTCCTTGCCGATCGCGTTAATCAGCAGATCCCGGTATTGAGAAGGCGACTGGCCGATCCGTTTTTTGAATATTTTCGAAAAATACGGCGTCGTCCAGCCGACATACTCCGCCACTTCCGATATCGTCAACGAAGAGAACTCGAGCATCTCCCTCGCTTTTTCCAGCCGAATCTCCTGCAAAAATTGAATCGGCGTCAGCCCGGTCTTGTCGTAAAAAATTTTGATCAAGTAGTTCGGGTTGAAACCGAAATGCCGGGACAACCGCTCGAGCGTAATTTCCGTCGAGAAATTCGCCCGCAAATATTGAACGATCGGGTCGTTCTCGTCTGCATGCATCGCGGATGAGGACGCTTCTTGATCGGAGGGCAGACGGTTCAGCAGCATCGAGACGAGCGTCCCCTTGAACCCCGCCTCGATGCGGATCGGATGAAACGCTGCCGGATTTCTCGCATGCCGGAGCGACGCCTTGTACCAATGCTTGAGCTCCGACAGCTCCCAGCCCTTGCACAGGCATACAGGCGCAGCCCCGGCCAATGCTTCGCGAACCGAAGGATCCAGCAGCCGGAATTTGAAATCGAGCGTAACCGTCTCCCCCGTAAAGCGAAAGCTGTGAGGAACGCCCTTCAAAAACAAGTAGGACGAGCCTGCCTGCACCTCGTCGACCAGATCGCCCCCGGTAATGCGGCCTTCGCCCGACAATACGACGAGGAGCTGCTCGTAATCGTCATGCCGATGCAATTCCACATGGCTGCCTGCGGCGTAATCGATCCGTGCAGTCCACAGCAGATTGAGCTGGGAGTCTCTTAATCCGTTCATTTCCATCCCCTTGGCTATAGATTTCATGTCATCCTCATCACAAAGGATAGCTCTATTTTAAAATAAATTTGCGTTATTGAACACGTTAACATTTCAGCATTGGCAAGGCCGCCCCCGTCCGTCCATTACAGTGCAAAAAAAAGACAGGGGCTCGGCGCCGCGGCCGTCCTGTCTTCTATATCGCCTATGCGCCTACCCCCGCATTACACGTGCTCCCAGCGGCTTGCAAACTGCTGCAGCCGGGGGTGGTCCGCCGCCCGGCCGCCGTCCGCGATGAGCAGACGAAGCCGCTTGATCCACGCTTCGAACGTATCGTAGCCGGCCAGCAGCTGCGCCGTCTCTCCCGTGACATACACGAAATGCGGGGATTCGTATTTCTCGTCCAAATAGCGGAACGCGGTATCCATGGGCGTATACTTTTTGCGCTTTCCTTCGAACCCGTCGATGACCCAATCCAGATCGGTGCCCGTCTCCTCCAGCATCGACTCCAGGTTGGCCGCCCGCGCATAATACGGCGATACGGCGAGCCGCTTGCCCATCCGGCGGATCGTCTCCTCGTGCAGCGGGTAGAAGACGATCTTCGCGAAGGCCCGCTTATCCGCGAGCTCCAGCAGCTGGGCCAGCTCCTGCGCCGTGAACTGCTCGAAGCTGTCGTATACCCACAGGCTGCCGCGCTCTCCTTGCTTTGTTTCCTCCGGCTGATAGCCGTAAGGCACCTTGATTTGTTCGCGTCCCATGATCAGACTCCTTTCGTCAAGTCCAAGAAACCGTTCGCTACGGTATATTATGCCTCGTCCCCCCTCGCCCATTCGGGCGCGTCCGGCTTCGAAGGAATATTTTGCGCCGTGACTGCGCATGTTACAAGGTGGAATCCGATTAGACCGGAAGGGAGGGATCCGCATGTCGGAGAATAAAAAGCATCAAGGCAATTACGAAGGCACCGCTTCCATGAAGGCGGAAAACCAGGACATGGAATTCGTCAACGATACGGTAGAAGGCGTGAAAACGACCAAAAACTTGGTGGGCGCCATCGAAAAAGAAAAGCAATCCTAAGCAGGAACAAGCCGCAGCGCGAAACGTTTCGAGAAAGATCCGTTCGCGCATGCCGTTCAAGCTTCGATGCGTTAGGAAAAAGGGCGGGCCGCCTTCGGACCCGCCCTTCTTATGTGTTCGCCTTGCTAGCGGAGCCGCCCCCCGTTACTCTCCAGCCGAGTCCGATCCGGCAATTCGCTGGCCGCCCGCGGCGAGCCAAGCGTCCCTGACCGGCTGCCATGCCTGCCGCTTGGCGGAGAGCGGCATCGCCCGTGCCGGGCTCGATGACGGCAGCGTCACGTATGCGCGGTCGTCGCCGGGAAGCCGCGGCGCCGCATAGCGGGCGAACCACTGCGCGGCGGCGCTTCCGTTGAAGAACACGTGCCGGACAGAGGGGCACCGCTCGAAAAAAGCGCGGAAGTCGTTCGCCTCCGGTCTGCGAATCGCCGAATCGAGGCTGCCCTCCCGCTCGCACGCACGAAGCACGTCCCACAGCGCTACGCCGTGTGACAGGGCGAAGCGAAGGCGCGCTTCGTAATCCGGCTCCGGCGCTCCCCCGTCCAGCAGGCCGTACAGCAGCGGCCAGAAGTGGTTGCGGGGATGGCCGTAATACTGCTGCGCCCGGAGCGACGCTTCCCCCGGCATCGAGCCGACAATGAGCAATGTGCAGCGATCCGTATACACCGGAGCGAGTCCGGTGACGAGCGGGCCGTCCGCTCCCTCATGCTTGTTCGCCATGCGACAACCCTTCCTTCACGCGGACCGTCCGCCGGATAGGCAAATTGAGCAGCAGCAGGCCGAGCATGAACACGGCTGCGCCAATGAGAATATAGACGGTAATCGGATCGCGAAAAAACAAGTACGACCACAAAATCGTGAACAGCGCGCCGCTGTTGCTGACGATGACCGCCACCGGGAACGTGACCCGCAGAAGCGCCTGAGAGAACCAATAAAAGCTGAGTCCGGTAATCAAGCCGAGCGCCAGAAGCGCGAATACCGCCGGCATATGAATGTCCCCGGTCCAATGCGCCCGTACCGGCAGCGGCAGCGCCATCAGAACGGAGCACCAGACAAACACGGAGAAGTTCATGTTCCCCGCATCCATTTCCTTGATCAGCACTTTTTGGCTCAGCACATGGAACGCCGAGCCGAACGCCGAGAGCGCGAACAGAAGCGTCGTCAGCGCGCCGCCGGACAGCAGGACCGACAGCGGCATCCCGTTCCAGCTGATGATCAGCACGCCGCCGATGCATAGCGCAGCCGCCGTCCATCCTCGGGCGGAAACCGATTCCTTCAGCCACACCGCCGAGATGAGCAGCAGAATGACCGTCTGAATCGGACCGACCAATATATTGCCGTATGAATACCCGATCGATAAAGCCAAATTTTCGAAAAAATAATTGCAGCTTTTCCCGAGCGCGCCGAGCCATATCCAGCGCAGGTCATAACGCAGCAGCACTTTGCGGTTTTTAACACCCAGAAAAAGCCCCAAGCACACGATCCCGAGAAAAAAGCGAAGAAACGTAATCGTGGCGCTGTCCACCATTGCCGACGCCGTCTTCACCAATATGCCGACAAAGCTCCAAGAGAGCGTTGCCAGCAGCAACAGCACGTACCCCATCTGCCCACCCCGATTTCCAAAAACACAAAAACATTGTAGCACACCAGGCAGCCGAGGGGGCAGTGAATTTGAATGGCAAACTGGATCCGACCTATGCCGCTGTGGCTCCGTGCTACCCACAGCGCAGCGGCGTTATATTTTGAACCGGCCTTCGGCCTGCTGCAGCTCGCCGGCGGCCTGCTTTAACGCCTCCGATTGGCCGGAAGCCTGGGCGGCAGCCGCAGCCTGGCTCTCCGTGGCCCGGGCCATGCGGGCGAGCTGCTCGGAAGCGCCGGAAGCGATGCGCGCCATCTCCTCGATGCCCGCGGTCACCTCTTCCGTGCCGGCCGATATTTCTTCCGAGGCCGAGGAAATATCCTGAATTTGCCCCGATACTTGGTGCGCCATGCCTAGAATCGTCCCGAACGAATCGCCCGCGTGCCGGACGCCGCTAACGCCCTTCTCCACCTCGGCGCTGCTCCGTTCCATCGCGTCTACCGCTTTGGCCATCGAATGGTGTATTTCGCCGATCTGCTCTTGAATTTGCTGCGCGGACCCTTCGGACTGCTCGGCCAGCTTCCGTACCTCGCTGGCGACAACGGCGAACCCTTTGCCGTGCTCTCCGGCGCGAGCGGCCTCGATCGCCGCGTTCAGCGCAAGCAGGTTCGTCTGCGACGCAATGCCGGATATGACGCCGGCCATTTCGCCGATCGCCTGCATGCGCTCGTTCAGGTGCTGAATCGCCTCGCCCACGTCCTGAGCGGACCGGCTGAGCGCCAGCATCTGTTCCGTCGCCGTCAGCGAGATCTTATGGCCCGCCTCCGCTTCCTGCACCATCGCCAGCGAAGCCTCCGTCACCTGCGAGGCGGCTTCAGCGATCCGCTGAACGCCGGAGGCCATCTCTTCCATCGCCCGGGCGCTTTCTTCCGCGCTTGCGGCTTGACTGCCCGCGCCCGCGGCCATCTGCTGCACGGTCTCTGCGATGCCGCTCGCCGCCGTCAGCGAATGGGCAGCCTGCTCCGCCAGCTGCTGCGACGTGCCGCCGACCCGGGACGATACGCCGCGAACGGCGCCGATCATCACCTGCAGATGCACGATAAAACGGTTGAATTCCCGGGACAGCCGGGCAAGCTCGTCGCTGCCCTTATCCGGCAGCCGGTACGTCAAGTCCGCTTCCTGCGAGTTCAGGTTGGCGGTCGCCGCCAGCAATCTCCGCAGCTTGCGGGCCACCGCAAGCTCCGAGAGCAGGTACAGCATCGCAAGCGTGCTTACCAGCAGCAGCGCAAGCACCGCCGCCATCGTCGCTTCCTGTCTGGCGATGAGCGCATCCGAGTCCTCCTTGGACAAAGCGACCCTTACGCCGCCCCAATGCTTGCCGCCAAACATGAGCGGGTAAGAAACATCCCATGTTTCCACGATTTTGCCTTCGAGCACCCGCGGATATTTTTGCAGCAGCACGTCGGCCGTATTTTGGTTCGCCGCCGCACGGTACCCCGTCTCGTCGTTAAATACGCGATTGGCGCGATACTTTTGGCTCAGCAGTCCCACAGCCCCCCAATCATCCTTGGACGCCTCCCCGGTGGGACTGTATGTGCTGTTGTGCGTGGCGATATACCCTGCCGCCTCGGGATTGTCGGAATACGCGGTCGCGATCGCGAACACCATCTGATCATCGGTCAGGAAACTGTCCACGACCGCTTGCCAGCGGTCATCCGTATAGGCATCGTAAGCGCTTGTATATTTCAGCTCGTACTTCGCCATCGGAATGTCGGTGCCGTTGAACAGCTTCTGCTTGCTGTCAGCATACCCCGCATCCTGCGATCGCTTGGCGGCCTCCTGCTCGCTGCCACCGACGAGCTCAAGCTTGTCATCGAACAAGCGCCGCCGCAGCTCTTCCCCGCTCAGCTTCGTGCCGTCCTTCAGCACCGCGCCGGTTTGAAAGTCCGATTCCGTGATGCTTTGCAAGCTGCGCGACAGCGAAATCGCCATCGTACGTCCCTTATCCAGCAGCTGCTGCTCGACATCCTTGCGGATTTGTGCTGACTGGTATACATACACCGCACCCATGAGCGCTATAAGCAGCAAGCTGCTGTAAATCATAAAACGGCCTGTCAAAGAATGGAGTGGATTTTTCATCGTCTAGCCTCCTGTGCGACCGTATGTCGCAAATGGTCATGGACCGTCGATATCTGTATGAATATAGCGAATTTACCCTATTTTACTATCGACTATAGGTAGAAAGATGCATTTCTTCTAGCCAAAATATGACAATTTTGTGAATACCGGATTCGGACACCGCCAGGCCTCCTTCAAAAACAAGAAGCCGCCGATCATGCCATCGGCGGCTTCTTGCGAATGCTTCGTTGAATCGGGAAGAGCGGTGCCCGTGCTTCGAGCTGCGGCTACGCCTTCGCGCTGGAACGATCGGCATCGGACGGTTCGCCCGCATCCAGATGCCGTACACAGTCGTACAGGACATATTCCCAGTGATCGTCCTTGTGCGCGATCGTCGTGACCGAAGTGTTCTTCAAATGATTGCCGGTCGACTCGTCCTGCATCAGCGCCTTTAACGTCTGTCCAAGAAAGAAGCCGTGCGTCACCACGAGCACCTTGCGTCCGGCGTACCGGACAGCCGTATCGTTAATGAAGTCCAGTCCCCGCGCACGAATTGATTCGATGCTCTCCTGACCAAGCTCAAGATCTTTCCAGTTCGGTCCCCACCGGGCGACGCGCTCTGGCTCGATCGTATTTTCCACCTGCCCGCGGTCCATCTCACGCAGCCTGGCATCATACGCCGTTATGGGCATCCCCAGCGTCTGCGAGATGATCTCCGCCGTCTGACGGGCACGCAACAGGTCGCTGGAGATGAATACGTCCCAGCTTTCTTCTGCGATCCGCTTGGCAATCGCCTCGGCCTGCTGGAAGCCCGTTGCGTTCAGCGAATTGTTCAAATGGCCCTGAGCCCGATTTTCCAGGTTATGATCCGTATTGCCGTGTCTTACAAAAGTAATTGTTGTCGTAGTCATCCGGCATAGCCTCCTTAATTATTGCTCCTGCGGCGCCGAAGCCGCTGCTTGAACGCTCCGGCGCTCCACTCCAGGATTCTTGATGTGTGATATCCGTTCGCCTCTTGCGCCACCCTCGAATCGGCGCAGCATGCCTCGCCCAGAGACCGGCATGTCTTACGCCGCCTAGAATCAAACGGAGCCGGCTCCTATTCGCATAGGGGCGGCCCCGCGTCCGCTGCTCGCATGAAACGATCCGTTGCCACGACGGCGGCCATGCTCTCCTTCGCCCTGCGCCATGATCGGGCGGTCCTGCCCGGCAATGAGGCCTAATTATACTTGCCGCAGCGCATCAGGCTGCCGTCAAGCGCCTTACTTCATGATACAAAATAAGCAAGCTGCTTGAACATGCAGTTATCTTTCATAGCCATATACTTCATTTCAGCCGGCCCTTTTTCTTACCGTTTTCGCTCCGAAAAATGGCCTTTTTCCCCGCTGTCGTCCTGCCCTGAAAGCCCGTCTTGGCTTGCCTGCGGGCCACAAGGTCGAGCCTGAAGGAATGGCTTCCTGCCCATCCGGCTTTGGCGGCAAAACATCCCTGCTCTGTCATCCTTTGACACCGCGCCGAAAACGCAACGCAGAAGTCTTTATGGATAAGATCATGCCGCAGTTCATCGCATAAGAGATGCGAATGCGGATGTGAATGCCGACGCGTTCGCTTTGATCGCTCAGGCTGATCGTGACGCGCAGCGTCTCCGGGTTCGAAACGCCCGAGATGATTTCTCCGCTGCAGCTGCAGGATCTCATGCTTATCCGCGAACACGCCGAACTGCAGCATGTTCGAAGCACACGGCAGCCCCGGCCGTAGACTCTGCAAGTACCAGCTTGCTCCGACCGTCGGCGAGCCGCACGGTTTTTCAACGCGCATGAATCCCAGGCGCGCGTTGCGATGCTGCGCGGTGGCCTTTCGAACCCTACGCATAGCGCTCGATCAGTGGCCTTGACCGCTTCGGCAACACACTCCATGTGTCTGCTTTGCTTTATACGGACGTACTTTTTAGGGTCATTGCACCCTTTCGTACCCTTATGACCCCTAAGTGGATTGGATGCTGAGATGGATCCCGCATCTCTCGATTTTTGCCGTCTAATCGCTGCGGTTCTACTGTATTCAGGACGCTGCGTTCCGGAGCATATCATCGTATGACATGGGCATATAACTTATTTCAACCTTCCGACTGCAGCCCGTTTCTTTCCCCGCGACGAGCGGAATCGTCCTGTGCATAAGGCCGGCATGCCCCCAGTCATGCGAGCCATTTTCTCCCGAGCTGTTCTTCTGGATTCCCATCGCCCATCAAGTCAAATCTGCAAAAACTTTAATCCTTCCTATAAATCAAAAAAAGGCGGGAATCCTCGATTCCCGCCCATCGCATCCAGCGTTATCGGCTATGCGCGCCGTTTTAGACCCTCGTCAAACCCGCCTGCTCCAGCTCGGACGCCAGCGCCCGCTCCAAGTAAGGCTTCGCCTGCAATAGATCGCGAAATGCTTCATAGCCTTGCACGAGTCGGCTGCGCTCGTCCGCCGGCAGCGGCTTCGGGCTTTTGACCGCGCGAATGAGCAGGTTTTTGGGCGTATGCTCCAGATCGATAAACTCCAGCATCTGCGTCTTATAACCGACGATGTCGAGCAGCTTTGCCCGGATCGCATCGGTTGCCAGCGCCGAGAAGCGCTCCTTCAAAATTCCGTGCTGCAGCAGCGGCCCGAGCACGTCGCTGTCCACTTGGCGGAACAGCTCATGCTGGCAGCAAGGCACCGACAAGATGACGGACGCGCCCCAGCGCACCGCCTTTTCCAAGGCGGCGTCGGTCGCCGTATCGCAGGCATGCAGCGTCACGACCATGTCGACCTGGCGAAGCTCATCGTACTTGGCGATGTCTCCGACGAGAAACCGCAGTCCGCTATATCCGAAGTTTGCGGCCAGCCCGCTGCAATGGCGGATGACATCCTCCTTCAGATCGAGGCCGACAACGCGAATGTCGAGCCCGCGCACAACGCTGAGATAATGGTACATGGCGAACGTCAAATATGACTTGCCGCAGCCGAAGTCGATAATGTTGAGCGTCCTCCCTTGCGGCAGATGCGGCACGACGTCGGCGATCATCTCCACGAAGCGGTTGATCTGGCGGAACTTATCGTATTTCTTCGCCAGCACCTTGCCTTCCGCATTCATGATGCCAAGCTCGACAAGAAAGGGAACCGGCACGCCCTCCTCGAGGACGTAGTTCTTCTTCCGGTTGTGCTCCAGTGGCGCGGCGGCCACGGCCGCCTTGGTCGCAGGCTTCTTCAGGATACTGGCCTTGCCTTTCTTCGAGACGAGCACCTGGTAATCGGCTTCGCCCGTCTGCAGCAGCGCTTGCCGGAACTGCTCGTTCATCAGCGATATGAGCCGTTCGGCCGCCTCCTCGGGCAGCTTGTTGTCGTGCAGCACCTTCGGTCCGCAATAAGAGCTGAACTGATAATGCAGCTCCCCCTTCAGCTCGACCGGCTTGACGGTCACCTTCGTGCAGCCGTTCGGCTCGCTGCGCCGTACCTGGCTGAGCGTCGCCTGGATCAGCAAGCGTTCCCCGCACAAGAGGCGCTGCGCCAAAGCGGCAAATTCGCTATCCTGCCTTCCTTGTCCGGATAGCTGCTCCGTTGAGCCGGGCGGCTGACCTTCCACCGCCGGCAGTTGCGGCGCTTGCTGCACAGCAGCGTTCATCTGCTTCGGCTGCTGTGCCGGGTGTTTCATTTCATGCGTATCCTGCTGCTCATTACGTTCTTGCATCGCGTATGTCCCCAATTCTGTCCTTATTTAAACATCGGCTTGAGCCGAATGATCTTGTCGTCGTCCGCCGCAGGCGTCCCGCGGCCGTCTCTGTTGTTGGTCAGCACATAAATCGACCCGTCCGGCGCTTCCACGACATCGCGGATGCGGCCGAGCTCGTCATGAAGCAGCGGCTCTACAGTATGCACGCCCGCACCGTCTGCTGTGAGCACGATACGCAGCACCTGCGTCCCCCGCAAGTTGGCTGCGAGCAGATTGCCCCTCCACGGCCCCTTGGTGACGAAGGTGATGCCCGACGGCGCCCAGGTGACGTCCTTGCTGTGGACGATCGGGCGTTTCAGCGGTCCCGGGCCTTTCTTCGCCTCATCGGCCGGCTTGACCTGCGTCTCGTCTCCTTGAATGAGCGGCCAGCCGTAATTGGCTCCCGGCTCGATCAGGTTGATTTCGTCATGGGCCGTCTGTCCGTGCTCCGAGCTGTACAGCTTCTTCGTATCGGGATGCCATGCCAGCCCCTGAGGGTTGCGGTGGCCCAGACTGTATACCGGCGATCCCGGGAACGGGTTGTCCTGCGGGATGGTGCCGTCCGGCTTGATGCGGAATATTTTGCCCGCCAGCTTCGAAACATCCTGCGCGACCGAAGGCTCGCTCGCATCGCCGTTCGTGAAATACAGCATGCCGTCCAGACCGAACTTGACGCGGCCGCCGTCATGGATTTGCGCGCCGGGCAGCTTGTCCATCAGCACCTTGTCCAGCTTCGCCTTGCCGCCGTTCTCCGCAAGCCGGACGATGCGGTTATACGGGCGGCCGCCTTCCGTGTAGCTGTAGTACGCATAAATATAATGATTTTGCGAAAAGTTCGGATCAAGCGTAAAACCGAGCAATCCGGCCTCCCCTCTCTTGAACAAGGCGTCGTCGAAGCGAAAGACCGGCTCGGCCGCAAGCTTCCCCTGCTCGATCATACGCAGCGCTCCGCCCCGTTCGGTGAAAAACATACGGCCGTCCGGCGCAAAGTCGATCTCCCACGGCACCTGCAGCCCTATAGCCACCGTCTCGCGTTCATAAGGGAACGCGGCATTCACCCCCTGGTTCTCCGCGGGAGCCGAGACGGGCGGCGCCTCCTTCAAAGCTCCAGGCTGCTGCTTCGGTACCGATTCGCAGCCTCCGAACCAGAGCAAGCTGATTAATCCGAGAACCATGCCGATCGGTTTGGTCAACAAAACCATATGCACTTCTCCCCCGTTCCTTTTTATCCCATTATACCCGCATTCGGACGGCTGAAATCAAGCCGCCTGTTCAATGCGCACGCTTATATAAAAGTATACTATAGGCGCCCGAATGCAAAAAACACGGCGCCAGACTGTTGTCTGCGCCGTGCTGTTCTTGTACTACTTGCCCAAAAACGACTCCAGCATCCACACGTGCTTCTCCAGGCTGCTATGAATCGCCAGCAGCATGTCGCCGGTCGTTTCGTCGCCCGCTTCTCCCGCTGCCGCCATGCCCTCTTTCAGTTCGCCGATGATCGTACCGAAATCATTTGCGACCGCACGTACCATTTGCTCCGCATTTTCGCTGCCGGATGCTTCGTGAAGCGTCGTTTTTTCCAGCACCTCGCGCATCGTCGCTACCGGAGATCCCTTGAGCGCGAGCAGCCGCTCCGCCAGCTCGTCCACATGCGTTGCCGCTTCGGTGTAGAGCTCCTCGAACTTCGCATGCAGTGTGAAAAACTGCTGGCCCTTCACATACCAATGATAGTTGTGGAGCTTGATAAACAGCAGGCTCCAGTTGGCGATTTGCGTGTTCAGCACTTCCGTTATGCTCTTAGACATGGATTCATCCTCCTCATTGTTCCGGACCATTACCTATCTTTTGCAAAAACGGAACTCTTCATGTGTGACTCGAATATTTTGCCGATTCCGACAAGAGAAGACAAAAGATGGAATGAATCGCGTTTTTCCACGTGAAACAATTTGTCGAACATTTGCGATTACAGCAAGTGGCAAGTCGAATCCCCGCCGTACATGCGCCGAGCTTCCATTTCCCTGCCCGACACTGCTAATTTGCATTATTTTCCCGCTGCGAACCGGACCGTAAAGACGGTTCCTTCCGTCCCCGTCTGCCACGTCAACCGTGCCTGATGGCGGGAAGCGATGCTGAAGCAAACGGCAAGTCCAAGGCCGGTCCCCTGTTCCTTCGTCGTAAAGAAAGGCGTACCGAGCTTGTCCTGCACCTCCGGCTCCATCCCACCTCCTTCATCGCTAATTTCGAGCACGACCTCGGCTCCATCCCGCGATGTCGCGATTCCGAGGCTGCCTCCCTGCTCCATCGCCTCGAGCCCGTTCAATGCCAGATTCAATATCATCTGGCGAATTTCCTTCTCGTCGAGCTGCAGATCAGGGCATGGCTTCAGATCGAGCTTGAGCGACTTGCCCGATAGAATCGCTTCCGCCTGAATCAGCGGATGAATCGCCTCGATGATCTCGTTGAGGCTGTTGCGCTTTCGGTCCGTCGTCTTGTTTTTGGCGAGCGCCAAAAATTCGGTGATGATCCCGTTGGCCCGGTTCAGCTCCTCGACCATGACGTCGATAATTTCTTCGGGCGGCGTGTTTTTGTTCGTTCGCATCAGCTGCAGGAAGCCTCGGACCGTGGTCATCGGATTGCGGATTTCATGCGCGATGCCTGCGGCCATCTCGCCGATCATATGAAGCCGGTCCAGCCGGGCGATTTCCCGCTCCAGTTCGACCCGATCCGTAATATCGGTAATGACCGTAAGCACGCAAGGATCGTCAGGCGATTCGATGATTTCGGTGGAAAGCAGCCCAGTACGGACTTCCCCGCTGCGCGTCGAATACGATATTTTCACATCCGTTACTGCGTCTCCGAACCCGTACGACGCAACATGCGGTCCCTGCTCCGACGGCTCGATCGTAATGTTCAAATCCGCTTTGCCGCTCAGCAGCTCCCGGATCGAGTAGCCGCTGTGGCGCAGCCAGCTCTCGTTCACATCGAGATACGACTGGTCGACAAGCGATTGAATGGCCATCAGGCTAGGGCTCGCTTTGAATATTTTGTAGAACCGCTCTTGGGAATCGCGTATCCGCTTCTCCATTTGCCGGCGCTCGGTCGTGTCCTGGATATAGAGCGTAACCCCTTGCGGCCAAGGGAACACGCGCGCCTCAATCCAGCTGCTCGTCACAAGCGAATAAAATTCCTCCTGCACCGCCCGCTTCTCCCGGATCGCCTTGCTGATCAAGGCGTAGCAGTATTCCTTCTCCAGCGGTATAAAGTTCAGCATCGACTTGCCGAGCGCTTCTGTCAGCGAGACGCCGAGCCGCTTCTCGCCCGAACCGTTCATATAAAGCACATTCCATTCGAAATCGAGCGCGTAAAAAGCGTCGGTAATGCTCTCGATAATGCAGTTGATCCGGTCGTATGAGGTTTGCAGCTCCTCGGAAATCCGGGACCGCTCCGTCATCTCCCGGCTCAGCTGCAGATTCGCTTCCCGCAGCTCCTGCGTCCGCTTCTCAACCGCCCGCTCCAGCCGCATATACTGCAGCTTGCGCTCGGTAATATCATGCACGGAGCAGACGTAGATCGACTGCTCTCCGATGCGGGCGACGCCGATCTGCAGCTCCGCGGGAAAGATGCTGAGGTCCCGGCGCACGGCCGCCTTCTCAGTTGTCACACCGAGTTCCGCTTCGGCGATGCCGCCGGTTTCGCCGCCGAACAGCGGCTCCGTATCGGGAAGCAGCCTCCATACCGGCAGTCCGTGCAGTTCTTCCGGCTTGAAGCCGAACATCCGCTCGACCGCAGGGTTGGCTGCCAGAATGGCGCCTTGATGATCTACGGTCAGAAACGTATTGACGGCCGTTTCGCCGATGACCCGGGCCATCGCTTCCGCCCGGCGCAGCTCCTGCGTCGTCTGCAGCAGCTGCAGATGCGCCTTCTCCAGCGCCGCCGTCCGCTCGCTGATCAGCTCCTTCTGTTCCTCGAGCTGCATCCGGTCCAGGTACATCTTCACGAACTGCTCCACTTTATGCTGCAGCGCTGCGGGCTGCAGCGGCTTGAATATAAAATCGATCGCTCCGGCCTCATAACCTCGCATAATATGCTCCGGCGCATGGCTGAGCGCCGTGACGAAAATAACGGGAATATGCCGGGACCGTTCCCTCGATTTGATCATCTGGACCGTCTCAAAGCCGTTCAAGCCCGGCATCTGCACATCCATCAGAATAAGCGCAAATTCCTCCTGCAGAACGCGGCGAAGCGCTTCTTCTCCCGACCCGGCCGTCACGATCCGGTATTCCGGAGACTGCAGCGTGGAAGACATCGCGAGCAAATTTTCCGGACGATCATCTACGATCAGTACGTTCACTTGCTTCTGGGGCATAGCGAGAACTCTCCTAATAAGGTAATTATGTTGTCGCATCTCGGTCGCATCCTTATGTTATTTCGATCATGTACCAGTTGATTCCTGCCGCTGGAAAAAATGAAAAACAAGCCCTTGAGCGATCAGGGGCTTGTTCCCGCTTGAAATCTAGCTGTAATTGGATATCAGTTGCTTCAGGTTTCCCGCTACCGCCAAAGGACCACGCCGCAGCTCATTGCCCGGAATCATGACGCGGACGAAGCTTTCGTCCGTCCCGGCCGCTTCCGCGAAGATGCCGCGAATGCCGCGCGCTTTGCGGTCAATCTGCAAATACAGCTCCAGATCGTCGCCGCTCAGGAAGAAGAGTACCTCCAGTTCGTCAAGGGCACCGCGAAAATGCGTAGTCGGCACGAACTCGAACTCCTGGACGAACGGCAGCCTTCCTCCGAGACGCGGCGCGTAATCATTCGTGACTTCCCGCAGACGGAAGCCGAGCTCGCCAAGCGCGTCGAGCACGACTTGCATATACGGATGGGCGATGATTTCGACATAATCGCGATCGGTCGGGTCGACGGCCATCTTGATATCAAGTCCGGTCTCCAGCCAGACCGGACTGCTGCGCAGCGAGACCGGCGTGTACTCGGGCACGGTGAAGGCGAACGGAATCTCCGTCCGCTCGCCGGCGGCGAGCATGAACTCGTCGGTAATCATGAATTGGGCTACGTCGGCCGTAACCGTTACTTTCCGATCGTTTTCCTCTTTGACGTAGCTCGTTTTGATGTATAAATAAATGCGGTCGATCCGCTGCTCCAATTGTCCGCCTTGAATGAGTACTACGCCGCGCAGCTCCTCGCCTACCGCGACCCGGCCGGATTCCAGCCGCGTATCTACCTTCGCCGAGCCTACCCCGACACTGGCCAGCACCTTTTTGAACAGTGACATGTGAACGCCTCCCGTTAACTGTGTTTCAGCCTTCGCTGCTGCGGTTCATTACGCACCTGACGGCGATTCGGTTTCAGGTCCGGGCCGCCTTTACCTTTTCTTGATCAGACGGTACCCTTTGCGAATCGCATTGAGCATGAAATCCGGCACGGGCCACCGGCGAAGCGGCGGAAGATAGAGCAGCCGGTACGCTTTCTTCAAGTCGTCCCACATCGTACAGCGATCCGGCTTCAAGAAATCGGACACATCGACGACGATGCCGCGCCCGTCCTTCAGCATGACGTTTTTGCCGTGCACATCATGCGGGTTCAGTCCCTTGGATACGGCGTAAGCAAGCGCTTCGTCGATGTCCTCGATCACCTGCCGGGGGATCGGGATGCCTCTGCGGATGCAGTCGTACAGCGTAACGCCGCTCAACCGGCGCAGCACCAGATAGCCCTGTCCGTAATGCAGGCATTCGGAATAAGCCGGATGCCTGCCCAGCCGCCGGTACACTTCCGCCTCTTCCTCCAGACCCGGCCGCCCCGGCGCATACACTTTCACGACGCGGTCGCGGAATTCCGGATGGGCGAGGACCGCCGCATAGTTGCCTGCGCCGATCAAGCGCCACGGCTTGGGCAGCTTTTTCACAACGACGGGCTCGTGGGGATCTTCGCTAACCACCCGCAGCTGGCCAAGCAGGTTCCGTTCAATTTCACGTATGAGCTGCCGAAGTCCCCTGTTATCCCCCATAAAAACAAGTCGGCCTGCCTTTCACACCCGGCTTGATGCGGAACAAGCCGCCTGCATGCGGCTGCTCCTCCAGCTGCTGGTCGCTCTGGCCGATGCGCGCCGTTGTAATATACAGCTCGTCGTAATCCGCCCCTCCGAACGTGCAGGAGGTCACGCGTGCCGCAGGGACAGGGATCGAGTCGATCTTGACGCCGGAGGCCGGGTCCCATCTCGACACCTGCCAGCCGTCCCACTGCGCGATCCAGAGCATGCCTTCCTCGTCGACGGTCATCCCGTCGGGCAAGCCTTCCCCTTGCGGGATCTCGACGACCGTACGCGGCATAGCCATTTCCCCTGTCCCGGGGTCATAATCGTAAGCCTTAACCCGGCGGGTCGGCGAGTCGATATGATACATCGTCCTTCCATCCGGGCTCCAGCCAAGGCCGTTCGATGTCGTGATCCCGTCCACAGCGGCACGAAGCGTGCCGTCCGGCTCCAGGCAGTAGAGCGTCCCGGAGGGCTTAATCTCTTCCCTATTCATTGTCCCGGCCCAGAACCGGCCGGCCTCGTCGCATTTGCCGTCGTTAAACCGGTTGCCCGGCATGCCGCTCTCGGGATCGATCAGCTTCGTGAGCCGCTGCGACTCCACATCCAGCGTGTGAAATCCATTCTCCAGCGCCAGCACCAGCCCCCCTTGCGCTCTCGGTACGGCTGCGCCAACAAGCTGATCTAGCGTAACCGATCGATGGGTTCCGTCGGCCGGATCGTAGAAGTGCACCTGCTTCCCTATAATATCGACCCATATGATTTGAGCGCTTCGGTGATCCCAGGCGGGACCTTCGCCCAATGCCGCCTTTCCATCCCATACCAGCTCCAGCTTCCGCTCCATCCGTTATTCCGCCTCCCTCTGCTTGAACGTATTGTCCGCTTGAATCCATATAATCCCATTGTAACATACAGCAGGAAGCGGAAGAAGCGGAACAGCGCCGGGCGGTCCCCTGCGCGGCAGATATCGCAGCATGGGTCTGCCGTCAGATCGATACACACAGCAAGGGAGCCGCGCTCATCGGAACGGACTCCCTTGTTCTTTCGTTTATCGCTGCAGCACCCGGCTGACGAGCGTCACCGCTTCCGCTCTCGTGGTTGCTCCTTGAGGTCTCAGCGTCCCGTCGGGGTAACCGTCCATAACCCCTTCCGAAACCGCGGTGTTCACGGCCTCTCTGGCCCACGAGGAGATGTCGCCCGCGTCCACGAACGGCAGTGTCTGACCCGCCTGGACGCTCTTCAAGACGTTGGCATTCACAAGCATCAGGACGATTTGCTCGCGCGTAACCGGATCGTCCGGACCGAAGGAAGTGCTGCTGTAGCCGCTGACCATACCCGCCTGGGCCGCTGCGGCAATGTAGCTGCGGGCCCAATGCTGCGCCGTATCGGCAAAGCCTGCGTCTCCACCCACCTTCAAGCCCAGCTCCTTCACCAGAAACGTTACAAACTCAGCCCTCGTGATGCCGGCATCCGGCTTGAACGTGCCATCCGGGTACCCGTCCAATGCGCCCCGCTCGACGAATCTCCGGATCTGCGCTTCGGCCCAATGCCCGCGAATGTCGCTCAACACCGGATAGGCAGGCGGCGGCGGAGATGGCTGCGATGGCGAGTCATCCAGCGTTTTCTCGACAGCCCACACGGCGAATTTGCCCAAATGGGTTACCGTGCCGCTGATTTCGTCTTTTTGCAGATTGACGGCGAGATTGTCGAGCGCGACCCATATATCCGCGCTTTCGTCCAGCCAGGCGAGCTTCAGCTCCTGCTTCGACAAATCCAGTCCGGACTTATCGAATGCCAGTGTAACGGTGATCGGCTTGGCAAACGAACCGGCGACGTGCTTGCTGATCTGAAACACGCGGCTTGCCAGCACGGCGCGGTCATGCTGCGGAAGAGAGCCATCGGAATACGCTTCGATCTTGACAAGAATGTTCTCCGGAAAAGCCATTCGCGGAATCGTTACGGAAGCCCCTTCGACCGAAACGGTGCCGCCAAGGGCCGCCTGAACCAGTTCCCCGGCCGAGGTCGTCTCGCCTCCATCCGAAGAAGAATCGCTGTCGCCGCTATCCCACGGCGGCTCCTGCAGGCTCAAGTCCCGCTGCGATTTAACCCGAAACAACGCGCCGTTGTCGTAAAGCAGCTGCGCCGCGGAGTCGGCATACGTGTCCGTCGTTACGCTATCGGATAAGCCGGCGTTCCAAGCGGCGATTGTGTAGCTTCCCGTGGGCACTTCAAACCAGTACCTTAACGCATTTCGCTCGTAACCGGCAGCCACCGTGTACAGCCCGTACGGCGAAGACTGCCTGCTCGCTCCGTATCTTGCCGTAAACTCGTTCAGCAGGATGTCGGATTCGTATACGTTGGTCACATCCGACCTCACGGCGCCTGCCAGCATCACCGTATCGCTTATCGGCACCCCGCGCTGCTCAAGCTGCTGCAGGAACGGGGCCATCTCTTGGGCCGGGTTGTCGTACAGCGTCATCGCTTCCATCTGCGACAGGTTAAGGTCTGCCAGGCGGGACAGATTCGCGATTTCGTTATGATCCAGTTCAAGTCGCTTCAGGTGCTGCAACGTTAGCAGACCGGAAATATCGCGGATCTGGTTATGGCTGAGGCCCAGCTCCGTCAACCCGGTCAAGTGCCTCACCGCCTCCAGGTCCGTGATTCGATTGTTGCTCAAGTACAGCTTCTCCAGCGACGCAACCTGTCCCAGCGAATCGATCTGCTCGATTTGGTTGCCGAATAAAATAAGTTCATGAAGACGGCTTAATCCTGCCAGCGGTGAAATATCGCGAATCTGGTTATGGGGCAGTACGAGCTTTTGCAAATTTACGGCATATTCGATGCCGCTCAAATTGGCAATGCCTCTGTCCCCCGCTACCAGCTCCGTCATTTGGCTTAAATCGTCCGAAGTCACGTACCGCTCGGGAATCCCGAGCGTTTCGCGAACGGCGGCTTCCAGGCCGGCATCCGGGAAATACACGGCTCCCGTCACCTGATCGTAGACGCCGGACGTGACGCTGGCCTGCGGCCCGGCCGTCCCTTCCGCGTACACCTGCCCGAAGCCGGCGAACAACGGGGCCATGAGCAGCGCGGCGATCATCCACAGCGCTAGACAACTGATTTGCGTTTTCCATCGTATGTACCACATGGGTTTACTTTCCCTCCTCACGCTATCCCCAAGCCGTTCATGCCATGATCACGCGATGACGAAGCGCGGCTTGAAGCTTTCTGTTGTCTCTTTCGTTAACGTGTCGTTCCTCGGATGGACCGGCCAAATCTCCGTACCGCCCCCTCTCCTGCAGCCAGCCCATCCGGCCGCTGGCTGCGCCGGCCTGCGACGCATCGACGGTTCGGTTGCATGGGCCCGCCGCTTCTTACGAAGACTGCTCCAACGGGGCGTGGCAGGCTCCATACCGCGCCGCCCGCTTACAGCTTATGTTTCGGTTTCGCATTTCAGCATACTTGATCCTCCATCTCCTATTGGTGTTCTATATCCTTAACGCATCAGGAAGCCGTTACCTAACGCTTCAAGCGGCGAGCAAATCATGCAGTATCGTTCCCATCGATCAACCGCCGCCATCATCATCCTATTCCATTCGCCGCATGTACGTTCGCGCGAGTCGCTTCGCCTGGCGGCTGCTTCCCTTCCGAGCTAGAGTGAAGGGCTGAAACTTTCAGCCCCTCCTCATCAAACCGTACGTGAGGTTTTCCCTCATACGGCTTTCCGATGTTCGTCTTTCATGTGCATGCAGATTACAAGAGCGTCTTTAAT
>NZ_CAJVAS010000031.1 GCF_910593845.1 Paenibacillus solanacearum
ATGAACATTTGGAGCAGATGGCCTTCCAAGAGACGCAATACTTTAAGGAAAAGTCCAAGGAGCGGTACAAAATTGAAGCAAAGAACAGCGAACTTAAACATGGACACGGGTATGATGTCGCCACATCCTCGGGTCTGCTTGGCATGGAAATGCAAGGTGCAACGACAATATTCGCTGTAAATCTTAAGCGAATATTGAAGCTGATAGATTAAAAGACACTGCGAGTAGACCGATTTAGAGACTCCAAAAAAAGACATCCGCCCCTAAAAAATGGAGGTAGATGTCTTTTTGCAACTTATGAGGGACGCTAGTAGAAAAAACGGAAGTTCTTCAGTGGCCTCCTAATGGCCGGCCTCATCTTATTTTGCGGTGCCGCCGCGCCCTTCCTGGTGCATACCTCCCCTGTAACGCGATTTCTGGGAGCTGTGTTTCTGTTGTTCAGCTTCATCGGTCTGCTCGACGATATGAAGAAAGCGGTGTTCCAGAATCCGTCCGGAATATCCGCCCGCACGAAGCTCGTCTTCCAGTTCCTGTTCACCGGCGTGCTGCTGTATGCGCTGTATTCGTATTTCGAGCGGGGCACGGCCATCCCGGTAACTGCATCGACGGAGCTGGTGCTGCCGGTCGTTGTATATTACGCGATTGCGGCCCTGTTCATCGTCGGCTCTGCCAACGCCATCAACTTTACGGACGGAATGGACGGGCTGCTGATCGTCGTATCGCTGCCAACGTACTTGTTCTTTTTTGCCATAAGCGAGCGGCCGGAGGTGCAGTTGTTTTGCCTCACGATGATCGCCAGCCTGATCGGGCTGCTGCTGTACAACCTTTATCCGGCCAAAGCGTTCATGGGCGACACCGGGTCGCTGGCCATCGGCGGCTCGCTTGCGTTCCTGTGCGTGCTCGAACGAACGGAAGTGCTGGCACCGCTATTGTTTTTCATATACTTCGCGGAGCAAGGGTCCGTCATTCTACAGGTATGGTATTACAAAAAAACGAAGCTGCGTATATTCAAAATGGCGCCGATTCATTACCATTTCCGGTTAAAATACGGATGGAGCGAAAACAAGATCGTGCTCGTCTTCGGCTCCGTGTCGTGGGGCTGCGCGCTGCTGTGCTACATCCTGTGGCGGCTTGTTTTGAACCCGTGAGCGATATTATACATAAGGAGGGAACGCCGATGAACATTCAGGATGCCATACAGGACCGGTTCAAATGCGTCAAGTGCAGCGGCACTCAGTGCCGGATCAAGGAGGTCGCGATGACGGGGACCGGACTGAGCAAGCTGCTGGATATTCAGCACAATCATTTTCTGTTCGTATCATGCGAGAACTGCGGGTATGTGGAAGTGTACAATCCGAATATTTTGGAAGGCAAGACGCGCGGTCAACTGGGGACTGTCCTCGATATTTTGTTCGGATAAAACGCGAAAAGCTCACTCCGGTGGGCTTTGTTCCATTATGATGATCGTTGCATTGCAAGCACATCCCGCATGGGCGCCATCGGCTACCCCTCATGCTCCATTTCACTTGCAAGACCATCCCAGCCGTAGGCGATTTGCGTCAGCAGGACTCCTCTTTCGATCGTCTGCCTCATCACTTCCTTGCCGCCCATGGACCGGTAAAACATGGTTGCCGGATTGTCTTCCAGCACCCAGATCAACATGGAGTGCAGCCCTTCATGAGACAGCGTCTTCATGACTTCCCGGACAAGCAAGGAGCCGATGCCTTGCCGCTGGTACGCCTTCAAAATATACAGGGCATACAGCTCGCCGGTATACAGCGGATGACTGGAACGTTCCTTGCCTCCGTTCGCAAATCCGACGACCGCGCCTTCCTCGTTCTCGGCCACAACAACAAGCTGACCCGACTTCAAAGCCGTCTCCCATTGGTTCAGCCGGTCGTCGAACGACAGCTTGTCAATATAAGCATCCGGCACGATGCCCCGGTACGTCGTTTTCCAGCTGTCGATGTGAACCTTGGCAATGTCCGCCGCATCCGAGTAAACCGCTCTTCGAATCCGCATAGGCAATCCGCTCCCTTGGCAACGATTTTACTTCCAACGATCATACCATAGGAATCCTTTCCTTACGAGGTATAACATAGAACCCGATTATACGCATTGAACGCGCCAGGAAACATTTCGCGGCACAAACAATATTGCTTATCAACTTTCGGGATGCCGCCGGCCGACGCCAGACTTACGGTTCTTCCGCAAAATAAAAAATAGCGGAGATTCGGCCTCTAGCCGAACATCCGCTGTATAGGTGCTGCTTTACTGAATGACGCCGCAAGCGATGCGCGCGCCGGAGTTGCCGCTCGGGTCTGTCTTGTAGTCGTCGGCGTTCTCATGAATGACGAGCGCAGTTCCGCCCGGCTTCAGCAGCGAGTTCGGCTTGTCCTTCTCGAGTGTCACCAGCTTGCTGATGAAACTCGCCTGCGCTTTGCCGTCGGCTGCAACCATCAAATTCGGAAGATCGCCTGCATGCGGTCCTTCCGGGTTCAATTCACCGTGCTTTTTGTGCTGCGGATTGAAATGCGCCCCGGCCGATTCGAATTTCGGCGCCTCGCATTTGCCGTTCTCATGCACGTGGAAGCCATGTTCTCCGCGCGGCAAGTAGGCTGCTTCGATATCGAATTGCACGCCGCCGTCAACCGGCGTCAGCTTGGCCTTCCCAATGGACGTCCCTTTCGATCCGATCAGATCGACGGTGACCGGAGATGCTTGGCCCTCGGAAGCTGCCGCTGTGTGGCCTTCCGGATGCGCCGATACCGCATGGGCGTCTTGTCCAGGCGGCTTCGCTTGTTTATTCGCGCCGGATCCGAACCAGGAAAAGGGCTGACCCTGGCATGCGCCGAGCACAAGCACGAACGCCGCAACCAACGCTGCTTTCATAAGTCGCATCTTCATGTTAACCCTCCATTACCCCTGCAATCAGGGCAAGTTGTCAATGTACAGTAGACCATTGTTGCCATAATGGGGAAGGTTAAACATGCGTATGCAACTTTTTTAGCCGTGTCGTCCCGGCTCGGACGGACTGCCGAGGAACGGGTTGCGCCACTCCATCAGCATCGCGTAGTGATGCGATTCTTCGTCATCCAAATAATTCGGCACAAGCTTCACCGGCGTACGACCGCAGCGAAGCAGAAACGTCATGACCGGATCGTTCAATTCGCCAGCAAGCACCGCTTCTACATATGCGTCCGCCGACATCTCGCCGGCAACCCGGTGATATCCGGGAAGGCGTCCTCCGCCGAGCAGGCGTTCCAGCCGGAGCTGGACAACCACCTCGTACATGGAGAGCAGCAGCCATTTCCCAAGGCCGAGCTTCCGGTAAGCAGGGCGTGCGCTAATATCGACGATGTACAGCGAATTGCCGCGCGGATTATGGTTGCGGATGTAGCCGGCATCCGTCACTTCTTCCCATGTATGCTCGGCATGTGCCGGGTCGAAGTCGACGATCAGTCCCGTAATCGAAGCGGCTGGTTCCCCGTCGATCTCCACACACAGCGCCCCCTCCGGAAAGAGCCGGACATGATTGGCGAGCTGCTCCTTGTTCCACCACAGCTCCGAAGGAAACGGAGGAGGGAAGCTTTCCTGCTGAATCCGGATCAAGCCGTCGAAATCTTGTTCCGTATAGTTTCGGATAACCGTGTGCACGTTCCGGTCCCGCCCGCGATCATGAACGTACAGCTCCTTGCGATACGAAGCCATCAGCCAGCCGCCCCCTTCTTTAGCTCCAATCCGTGTAAAGATCTGTCCGGCGGTCGCGCCATGTCGTGACGGAGCCTTTCTCCCGCACCTGATGCAGCAGCGACAAATCCAGATCGCCCGTAATGACCATATCCCCGTTAATTTCCCCAACGGTCATCAAGCCGCCCGGCGGAAACGGCACGTCGTTCGGCGTAATAATCGCCGCCTGCCCGTAGTTGCCGCGCATGAAATCGACCGTAGGCAGCGACCCGACTGTCCCCGTTGTCACCACGTACACCTGATTCTCGATCGTCCGCGCATGGCATGTGTAGCGTACCCGATGAAAGCCGTGCCGGTCGTCGGTGCAGGATGGACAGAACAACACATCCGCCCCTCTCGCCCTCGCCATCCGTACAATTTCCGGAAACTCCATGTCATAGCAGATGAGGATCGCAATCCGGCCTTTGTCCGTATCGAAGACGTGCAGCCCGTCGCCGGCGGCCATGTTCCATTCCTTCACTTCCGTCGGCGTAATGTGCAGCTTTCGCTGCTGGCCGATTCGGCCGTCCGGATAAAATAAATAGGCGGTATTGTACAAGCGGCCCTTCTCTTCAATGATATGCGTACCCCCGATGAGATGCATGCCGGTTTGCCGGGCCAGCGTGCCGAACAGCTCCATGTAGCGGTCCGTGAACTGCGGGAGTTCATTGATGGACAACGCTGTCCCGCTCCCATCCCCTTGGCCGATCGACATCAGCTGCGTCGTGAACAATTCGGGAAACAAGACGAAATCCGATTCAAACTCCTCCGCCGTCTTCACGTAATGCGTTACCTGCTGAGCGAACTGCTCGAATGAGGAAATGGTGTGCAAATGATATTGTACCGCAGAAACTCTAAGCTTCATGATGATTCCTCCGTCTTCCTTGTTCTTTATAAATTCCAGCTTCGTTTATGAAGTTTTTGTGTGTCATTATATCACCTTGTGCCAAAGAACACCATTTGCATGGGATAGCCCTCGGTTGCGTCGTTGCGCTTCTGTTCCGTCCTCCGGGCAGCTGCCGTCCCCAGTTCGGGACCTCCATGCAAGTGTTTCCGTTACCTGCTCTCGCCGCGATTTTCAATGCACCGGTTTAAAAGAGAAGGCCAACAACCTATCGTTCCGTTGACGAATTGCCGCCGCTGCCTTCGGTTCCGCGCTTCGCTCCGCATCCGTACGCTTCATAGAGCCCGATCGCCATGGTCCGAATATAATCAACCATCTCCTGCGGTTCCTGCACAACCGCGTCGGCGCCCAAATTTATGAAATAGCCGCTGAAAAATTCGACTTCGTCCGGTTGAATATAAAGCGTCAATATCCCTTCACCCGACGGCTCTTCCTTCAACTCATCGGGAAACCAGGCTTCCCAGCGGCAGCGGCGCACACCTTCGGCAGTCAGCCGCACTCTCACTTGCAGCTTCCGTACCGTTTCCTTCCCGCGTTCGGTCTCCTTGGGCGGCTGGAACCAGTCCGAAATTGTAATCTCCCCTGCCTCGGCCTTCGGCTGCACCGATTCCGTCCAATCCGCCTGCAGCACGCGGTCTACGCGAAACGACAAGTGCGTCTCCTTCAAAAAGCAATACGACGGGCAATACCAGAATCCGTTGTAAGAATACACACCGATCGGTTGAATCGTTCGTTCCTTTACTCCGTTTTTGGAATCGTACACAATGCGCAGCAGCCGCTGCTGCAACGCCGCATCGAGCAGCAGCTTCAGATGAGGAACCGCGGCCGAACGTTTCGGCGTCCAAAAGACAACGCGCTGCTTCATCTTATCAATCTTGAGCTTCGTGTCGTCAGGGAGATAATAGTAAAACTTGTTCAGCGCCGAGACGGACTCCTCGTTAAACGGGAGCGCGCCGTAATGCTGAAGGGACTGGTACGCGAAAAACATCGCCACCGCCTCCTGCTCCGAGAACATAATCGGCGGCAGCATCCGTTCGTTCAATACGCGGTACCCGCCGTGAGGCCCGTATTCCGCATACAGCGGAAGGCCGAGATCGCCCAGCACCTGCAAGTCCCGCATGATCGTTCGGGCGGACACATGGAATTCTTCCGCCAGCTCCCGCACGGTAAACCGCCTCCGTTTATTGACGGCAATCATCAATTCCATAAGACGCTTTGACTTGGACATGAATGCTTCCTCTCCATCTCATTAGCAGTTGCCATCAGTATATCATAAGACTATGTCACTTATTGTCATAGTTACTCTTTATTCATCACCTTGCCGCCAAACATAAAAGCACCTCCCGCCGCATCTTGTTTATGCAGCGGGAAGTGCTTAGCTCGTGGCTATTGCAATTTAAGGGAATCGGTACTCTTCCTGTCTTACTCCGTCATCCTGGTCAGCGAAGCGGAATTACTCCACGTGCTCCAGCCAGTTCAGCTCGTCGCGTGTGAGCACGATTTCCGCCCCTTGACGGCATGATTCCAGCTCCTCCGGCGATTGCGCGCCGATCAGCGCGCACGTCGGGAACGGCTGGTTCAGCACGTACGCAAGTGCAATCTGGATCGTGCTGACGCCTTTCTCCTTGCCCAGCTGTTCCGCGCGGCGCAGCCGCTCCCAGTTCGCATCGCTGTAGAAGACGCGCACCATGTCGGCGTTGTCCTGCACCTCCGGCGAGAAACGGCCGGTGAAAAACCCGCGCGCCTGCGAAGACCACGACAGCAGAGGGAATTGCTGCTGCTCATGCCAAGCGCAATCTGCGGCGTCGACCGAGACGCATCCGGCCCAGAATGCTTCCTTCGCTTTAGCCAAGCTCAAGTTCGGGCTGCTGAATGTAAACCCGACCTGCCCGCTTGCGGCAGCGTAATCGTTGGCTTCCTGCAGCCGCTGCACGGTCCAGTTCGATCCGCCGATCGCCTTGATCCGGCCGGCGCGAATGTGCTCGTTCAGCGCGTCGACAATGATGCTTACCGGCACATTCGGATCGTCGCGGTGCAGCGCATACAGATCGATATAGTCCGTCCCGAGCCGCTCCAGGCTGATCCCTAGATCGTGGGCGATCGCCTCGGGGTTGACGCGCGGGCCGTTCTTGTCATGATGCGCGCCCTTGGTCAAAATGACGACATCCGACCGGTTGCCGCGGTCTTTCATCCATTGGCCGATCGCCTGCTCGCTCTCGCCGCCGCAGTATCCGTAAGCGGTATCGATCGTGTTCCCGCCGATGGCAAAATACGAATCGAGCACCGAGCATACTTTATCATACACGCTGGGCCGGAAGTAGTCCGAGCCTTGAATCAAGCACGCTACCGGTTTGTCCAAACCTTCAATTTGAATCGTTCTCATGGAGTCTGTTCTCCTTTGTATTTGGAATGTATACGTTCAACTGTCGCCCTGCGTCTTATATGCGCCGCGAAGGACGCTTCAGCCAGCTGCGATTACAGTTCTACACGCCGGCGCTCTCTTGCAGAGGTAAGGCATGCATCGACGACGCGCATGCCCGCGATCGCGTCCGCCGGCGAGTATGGCAGCGGCTCTCCATTCAACACGCAGCGGGCGAATGCGTCCGCTTGCAGCGCGTATTGATTGACGCGCGGCACTTCCACTTCGCGGCGGCCGCTCTTCGTCGTTACGAAGAAATTGTCTCCCGCATCCTGCCCGGCAGTATATGCGCGCGGCAGCTCGATGCGACCGTCCGTGCCGAGAATCTCCAGGTTGTTGCGGCCGAATGCCCACATGCCGCAATCGAACGTAAGCGCCACGCCGCCGGAAAACTCGACCAAACCCGATGCCATCATATCGACGTTGTCATGCTGCGGCGAGAACAGCGCGTGCATCGTCGCGGCTTCCGGCTCGCAATCCAAGATCATGCGCGCGGCGGTAAGCGGATACACGCCGACGTCATATAGCGAGCCGCCGCCCATGGACTGCTTGAAGCGCACGTTGTTTGAATTGCCGGCGCTGTTGAACGTAAACGTGCCGTGAAAGCCGCGAAGCTCCCCGATTTCCCCGGAGGCGATAATTTCCTTAATCATGGCGTAACGCGGGTGATAGCGGTACATGAACGCTTCGGCGAACGTCACGCCGGCCCGTTCGCAAGCAGCCGCCATCTCCTCCATCTCCGCCGCTGTCAGCGCAGCCGGCTTCTCACAAAGCACATGCTTGCCTGCTTCCGCGGCGCGGATCGTCCATTCCTTGTGCAGATGATTCGGCAGCGGTATGTACACGGCGTCGATCTCGCCGTCTGCAAGCAGCTCTTCGTAGCTCCCGTACGCTTTCGGAATGTCCAGCTTGGCGGCGGTTTCCTGCGCCTTCTCGATGCCGCGGCTTGCAATCGCCGCTACTTCCCCCGTTTCGGACAGCTTCGTTCCCGGAATCACCGCGCGAATCGCGATGCCCGCACAGCCAAGTACACCCCAGCGCAGCTTGTTGGCGCTCATGTCAGCAGCACTCCTTTAAGTCTTTATAATGAATGATTTGATACTATATTGTCATTATATTGAACGAGCCTTAAAATGAAAATAAAAGCTTCTTGCAATCGGATAACACAATATTGCACTTGCCGGGAGGAATCGTATGCGGCGCCAGGTCCAGCTGCCTACATTTACGGAAAACGAATACATCATCTTGCCGGAGTCGGTCGGCTGGTACAAGCGTTGGCCCGATCATTCGGTCATCCGGAAGGCCGGCTCGCTCAATAATTTCAGCATTCATCTGGTGCTGGACGGCAAAGGGTATGTTCAAACCGAGAAGCAGCTGTATACGCTGCAGCGCGGGGACGCCTTTTTATATTTTCCGCTGCAGGAGCAGCGGTACTTCGCCGATCCGGACGATCCGTGGGACGTCCGCTGGTTTCATTTTTACGGCGACACGCTTGAGGATTATTTGCTTAATAAAGGTTTCCACCGTTCCCCCGTCTGGACGATGCGCCAATGGAAGCCGCTCGAGGAGGCCATTCTCGCGCTGCTGGAGGAAGCGGAGGCGCATGGATTTTTACGGATGACGCGGCTGTCCACCTTGACTTATGCGGCGCTGACCGAGTTTACGGCGCATGCCGCTTCACGTTCGACCGCCAATAGCCCGGAGACGGAAAACCGGATCCGCGTCCTGCTGCGGAAAATGCAAAGCGAGGCCGCGCAGCCGTTCGATCTCGATTACTGGGCGGGGGTCGCCGGAGTCAGCACGTATTACTTTTGCAGGCTGTTCCGGAAGACGACGCAAATGACGCCGATGACGTTCATTACGTTATGCCGCCTCCAGCTCAGCAAACGGCTGCTCCTCGAGAAGGAGGAGCTGACGGTGCGGGAAATCGCCCAGCAGACAGGCTATCCGAACGTCAGTTATTTCAACAAACGGTTTCTGGAGCAGGAAGGCATGACGCCTACGGAGTACCGGGAGCTTTATCACAAGCGCAGGTAACGCGCTAGGAACGCCTCCGTCCGGAGCGTCCCGCGGGGAAACATTCGCCTCGCCGCCCGTCTATGTTACAATAGCAGGTGGAAATCATTTGCACGATGCTGCTCGCATAGGAAAGGAGTCCTTATGAAATCGCTCGTATTGGCAGAAAAGCCGAGTGTGGCCAAAGAAATCGCCCGCGTGCTCGGCTGCCATCAGAAACATAAATCGTACATCGAGGGGCCGGAATACGTCGTCACTTGGGCGCTCGGTCATCTCGTCACCCTCGCCGAGCCGGAAGATTACGATCCGAAGTTCAAGACCTGGAATATCGAGGATCTTCCGCTGGTGCCCTCCAAGATGAAGCTGAAGCTCATCCGGGAGACAACGCCACAGTTCAAGGCCATCGCTCAGCTTGCGCAGCGCAGCGATCTCGACCAGTTGATTATCGCGACCGACGCGGGGCGGGAAGGAGAGCTTGTCGCCCGCTGGATTATGGAAATGACCCGCTGGCGGAAGCCGTTCAAGCGGCTGTGGATCTCCTCACAGACCGATAAGGCGATCCGGGAAGGGTTCGCGCAGCTCAAGCCGGGGCAAGCGTACGATAACTTGTACCGTTCCGCCGTATGCCGGGCCGAAGCCGACTGGCTGATCGGCCTGAACATCACGAGGGCACTGACCTGCAAGCATCAGGCGCAGCTCGCCGCCGGCCGCGTGCAGACGCCCACGCTGGCGGCGCTGATGGAACGCGAGCGCCAGATCAAGTCGTTCCAGTCCAAAGATTACTGGATGCTGCGGGCACAGCTCGGCTCGTTTCAAGCGGTATGGCGAAGCGCAGCCCAGCCGGACGGCAGACTGTTCGACCGCGAAGCGGCGGAAGCGCTGCTCGCCCGGCTGAATCAGGCGCGCACCGCCAAGATCGCGCAGCTCAAAACAACGGAGAAGAGCGAGCCGCACCCGCTCGCGTACGATTTGACGGAGCTGCAGCGCGACGCGAACCGGCGATTCGGCTTCTCCGCGAAGCAGACCTCGAACGTGCTGCAGCGGCTGTACGAGCAGCACAAGCTTGTGACTTATCCGCGCACCGATTCGCGCTACTTGTCCTCCGACATGGCCGCTACGCTGCCGGGCCGTCTGGAGGCGCTCAACGTCCAGCCTTACGCCGCGCTGGTCAAGCCGCTGCTGCGCAAGCCACTGCCGCTCACCAAACGGATTATCGACGACAGCAAAGTGTCGGATCACCATGCGATCATCCCGACCGACGAACGCCCGCAGCTTGCCTCGCTCAGCGCGGACGAACGGAAGCTGTACGATCTGATCGTCAAACGGTTTATTACGCTGTTCTACCCCGCCTTCCGCTTCAATGAAACGGCGGCGGCCATCGACATCGGCGGAGAGACGTTCCACGCCAAGGGGCGTATCACGGTCGATGCCGGCTGGAAGGCGGTCACCGGCCAGCACGATACGGACGCAGACGACGAGGAAGAAGGAGCTGCCGGCGATGAGCCGTCCAGCGTGCAATCGCTCCCTCCGCTGCAGCAAGGCGAGGAGCTGAAGGGCTTCCGCCTGCAGCTCCATAAGCAGGCGACCAAGCCGCCGGCGCGCTATACCGAAGCCGGGCTGCTCACCGTCATGGAGAAACAGCATCTGGGCACGCCGGCGACCCGCGCCGACATTATCGAGAAGCTGCTGCAAACCGACACGATCGAGCGGAAGATGAACACACTGCAGCCGACCGGCAAGGGCGCGCAGCTGATCGAGCTTGTCGTCCCCGAGCTTCGTTCTTCGGAGCTCACAGCGGCGTGGGAGCAGGAGCTCGAGCGGATTGCCAAAGGAAACGGCGACGCCGCAGACTTCATGCGGCGCATCCGGGAGCAGACCGCCGTCATCGTACGGGAGGTCAAATCCAGCGAGGCGGAATACAAGCCGCATAATTTGACCCACTCCCGCTGCCCCGAATGCAGCAATCCGCTGCAGGAGATCAAGAGCAAGCGGGGCAAGCGGCTCGTATGCAGCAGCCGCGAGTGCAGCTACTCGCGCGCGGCGGAGCCGGCGCTGTCGGGCAGACGATGCCCGCAATGCCACAAAAAGATGGAACTGCATACCGGCAAAGCTGGAAAATACGTGCAGTGCCGCTCATGCAACGTCGTGGAGACGCTGAATGAGGGCGGCGGCGGACGCGCCTCCAAGCGGCAGCAGTCGCATATGGCCAAGCAATTCAGCGACAATGTACAGCTGTCGTCCAGCCTCGGCGATGCGCTCAAGGCTGCGCTCGGACAGAAGGATGAATAATCGCTTCCTAAGTCCAGGCTAAAGTTGTTCGAGGAATGACATAAGGGTACGGTCCACCGGCACAACTGCTTCAGCCCCGGCGGACGAATCGATGTTCGTCCGCGAGCCGCCCTTATCCTATATTCGAGACACCCGAATTCTACGTCCTTGCTTGAGTTTACAAAACAAACGAGCACCTCCGCCATCATATGGCGCAAGGTGCTCGTTGTTTTATCATTTTCCCCCGTTACCGCTTACCGGTTTTCTCTCCTGCAAGAGCCTTCCCGTCAGTGTAGCGAGGCGCTCATTCGAGCGTGTCCTCCACTACCGTAACAGCTCGGCGAGCCTCGGCAGCACGCCGCGTTCATAGAATGAACGCAGCTGCTCCTTCTCCAGCTCCGTGAACTGGAATTCGCAATCTCTGCCTTCATCCTGCGGGACGATCTGCACGACGGCTCCCTCCTGCGTGCAGATGAGCAGCGCCGTCAGTTCCTCCAGCTGCTCGGGCAGTTCGCTGTCCTCGATTAGGTCAAAGCGGATTTCGACATCGAGCCATTGGCCTCTGCGTTCCGCCGTCGCCCGCATATGGGCAAAGCGAAGCTCATGCAGCTCGCTCGAACCGTATTGTATCATTTGCGTACCACCTTGTTCCCCCCGACCAAATCTCTCAGCGCAAGGTCGATGCTCGGAAATCGATACTGAAACTGGTTGTTGATCGCCACCAGCGGGATGACCCGCTGCCCTTTGAGCAGCAGCTCGGACAATTCGCCGAACATCAGCTTCATAACAAAGGCCGGCACCGGGAACAAGTACGGCCGGCGCATTGCTTTGGCCAGCGCCCGCCCGAACTCATCATTGGTCACCGCGTGCGGGGCCGTCGCATTGACCGGACCTTCGATGTCTTCATTCTCGATGCACCAATCGATCAGGCGGCATATGTCGTTAATATGAATCCATGACAGCACCTGCTTGCCGCTGCCGACGCGGCCGCCGACCCCCAGCTTGAATGGCAGCGCCATCTTCGGAAAGGCGCCGCCGTCGTTGCCGAGCACGATACCTACGCGCAGCAGGACGACCCGCGTATCGGGGATATGCTCGGCCGCCATCTCCCATTGGTCCACAACCTTGGACAAGAAGTCGTTAACCTGCAGCTCGCTTTCTTCGGTAAATATGTCTGCTTCCGACGTGCCGTATATCGAAATGCCGGAGGCGTTAATGAGCACCGGCTTTTTTTCCAGCCGTTCGATGATGCTGCTTACGCGCTCGACCGCGTCGAGACGCGATTTCAATATTCGTTCCTTCGCCTCGTCCGTCCACCGCTGATTGATCGATTCGCCCGCCAAATTGATGATCGCATCCACGCCGACGAGCGGCAAAATATTCGTCTCGAGCTCCGACCACGTCGTGTGCCGGATCAACGGATTATCCGAACGTTTTTTTTGGCGGGAGATCACAACGATCGACGCCTTTTTCTTCAAATAATAGTCTGTCAAATGCTTGCCGACAAAGCCGGTGCCGCCAGCAATGGCCACTTTCATGCGCTGTCCTCCACTTGTCGAATGCCGTCACCGCCTGAGCGCGTGCCGGACGCAACCTGTAATATATAAGTGCCTTACCCGTTATTATATAACAAAATCGGTTTTATACAAAAAATGAAACCCATTTTTATTATGACCGTAAATGAAAATGATTTACAACCTCATTTGCAACCGATTATAATCTAGTTGATTTCTATGTGCAAACCGCGCTTTTCCCAATGAAAGTAATATAGATTGCCGGACGCCTTGACAGTCGATTCCCCGCTCAACACGTTACGACAGCTTATCCAAGCGCGCACCGTCTTCCAATTGTCATTGTGTTGAGTCGCACGATATAATAGGGGTCATGGAGGTTTTTTTATGGAAACAAGAGAAATGCTGGAGCATTTTGTGACCTATTTGCAAACGATTAACCGTCACATGCGATCGAAAGCTTTCGATCAGCAGGAAAGTCCGCTAACCCGGGTACAGTGGCTTCTCCTCCGGCATCTTTACCGCAAAGGCCCTTGCACGATCGGCCAGCTCGCCGTCCATCTGGACGTTCGTTCCAGCACGATGACGCAAATGATCGACAGGCTCGAGAAGGCGAATTTCGTATACCGCGTCAGCAGCCAGCCCGATGCGCGCGTGCGGATGGTAGGACTTACGGAAGAAGGCAACTCCATCATCCACCGGACGGAATCGGAATGGGCGGAGACGCTTTCCGATGCGTTCGACCAATTCGATGCCGAGGAACGGCAGCAATTTTTGCAATATATGCAGCGCCTGTCCGAAGGACTGCCGAAGAGAGGTTCATAAGGAAGCACGCCGCTGACTCCGCAAGGGGTCTTTTTTCATTTAATGCAGCTGCTTTCCAGTACTGGAACACTTTTCAAAATATTAGGTTGCCTCCACCCCCCTGAGAAAGTACAATAAGTGGACAACGACGCGTACGGAGGACATTCCCTTGAACTGGAACTTAGAAACAGGGTTTATGGAGCGAATTCACGAACATGCTCAATCCATCATTTACCGTGTGCCGCAGCATGATACGGGGAACGTGCATATCATCAAACAAAGCAAAGCTCCCGCTTACGATGCGCTTCTTGAGCTGGAATATGCGAACAGCCGGCTGTTCAAGCATGAAGAACTGTTGGTTCCCGCAAGACGGCTGACGTTTAACGGCCGCCCGGCGCTGGATCTGGGCGATACGATTGCCGTACCGCTGCCTGTTTATTTGCCGGCGAAGCCGCTGGACCTTACCGAGCTACTGCAGCTGGCCATGGCCGCAACCCGCGCGATCGGCAAGCTGCACCGGCTGAAATATGTGCATCAAGCGATTTCGCCCGCCGCTTTCTTCATTGAACCGGGGCGAAACAAGCTGCTGCTGACGCAGCTCCATCACGTCAGCTCCCTCGTATCGTTCGGCGACGCCCTTCTCGCCCGCGAGGAAAGCGCCAGCGCTCGCGGCGAATACGCGATGTGCGAAGAACATTTGCCTTATATGGCGCCGGAGCGATGGAGCCGCGCCGGATTTTCCCTCGACGAACGGGCGGATGTGTATTCGCTCGGTGCGTTCATGTACCGGATGGCGACGGGCAAGCCGCCCTTCCCCGCTGCAAGTGCGACGGACCGGCTTCAGGCCGCTGTCATGCAGCTTGAAGCGGACGGCCGCCTGCCGCAGGCGCTGGCCGACATCCTCACGCGCTGCATGGCTGTTCAGCCGGAGCACCGCTACCAAAGCGCGCAGGCGCTGGAGCGCGATCTGGAGCTTTGCTTTTTGCGCTCGCGCGCCGGTCAGGACAGCCGCGACCTTCCGGCCGCTTCGGCCAAATCGACGATGGAGCTGCGCATCTCGGAATTGATATACGGCCGCGAAGCGGAGATGCACACGCTGCTTCAAGCGTATCAGCGCGCGCTGCTGGGCGGCATCGAGACCGTCTTCGTGAGCGGCTTGTCCGGCATCGGCAAATCGTTCCTGATTCACGAATTCCGGCAAACGCTGCTACGCGGTAAAGGACTGTTCGTCCACGGCAAATTCGATCAGTACAAGAAGGAAATCCCATACCACGCCGTGAGTCAGATCGGCCGGCAGCTGTTCCATCACCTGCTTGCGCTGGACAAAACCCAGTATGAGGAGAAAAAGCGGCAAATTCTCGAAGCGGTCGGACCGAACGGTCAAGTGCTGATTGACATGATTCCGGACATGGAGCGCATTCTCGGCAAGCAGCCGCCGCTGGCCAAGCTGCCGCCGACGGAAATGTACAACCGTTTTTTGATGACGCTTCATCAATACATATCTGTATTTGCTACGAAGGATCAGCCGCTCGTTTGCTTTTTGGATGATTTGCAATGGGCCGATCCCGCTTCCATTCAGGTGATAACCGACTTGCTGCACAGCTTCGAAGGCAAATACTTGATGTTTATCGGCGCTTACCGCTGCCAGGAAATTGCCGACAATCATCCGCTGCAGCGAATGCTCGCCAAGCTGTCGCGCATCCGGCGCATCCAGATGTCGCACATCGCGCTCGAGCCGATGAACGTCGAGCATATGAGCAAGCTGCTCGCCGATTCGCTGCATCCGGCCAGACAGCCGATCGATTCGCTCGCTGCGCTGCTGATGCGCAAAACGAAAGGGAACGCTTTTTTTGCAAAGCAGTTTTTCCGGTCGCTCTACGACCTCCGGCTGCTCCGGTTCAATGTATCGGACTACTGCTGGGAATGGGATAATGAGCAGATTGACGAGCTGTACATTACGGACAATGTCGTCGACTTCATGATGACGAAAATTCGCCGTTTGCCGGAGCCGGTGCAGCGTATTCTTATGGATGCCGCCTGCATCGGAAACGAATTTTCGCCGGAAACGCTCTCGCTTATAACCCGCCTTCCCGACGAAGAAGCTGCCGCGCTGCTCACGAAGGCGATTGACGAAGGGATGCTGCTGCGCATCGCGCATGCCCGTTCCCCTGCCCGTTCTTCCCCCATGCTGTATAAGTTTATGCATGATCGCGTTCATCAAGCGGTGTATTCCCTCGTGACGCATGCGGATAAGAAGCGGATTCATCTTCGAATCGGACAAGCGCTGCAGCGGGAGCTGAACGGTGAACAGCAGGAAGAGCGTCTATTCGATATCGTCAACCAGCTGAATCTCGGCGCGGAGCTGCTGGATTCGTCCGAAGAGAAGAATCAGCTGCTGCTGCTTAATTTGAAGGCATGCCGCAAAGCGAAATCCAGCTCGGCTTACGATATCGCGTTTCATTACGCTTCCCATGCCATGAACTTGCTGCAGCCGGCCGAGGCGTGGGATACGGCGTATGCTACGGCATTCGGGGTCCATATGGAGCTGGCGGAGCTGAATTATTTGTGTGGACATTTCGACGAGGCGAAGCGGATCTTCGCTACGCTGATGCAGCATGTGAGGACGAAGCTGGAAAAAGCCGAAATTTATACTTTGATGATGGTGTTATACACAAACCTCGGACAGCATGATGAAGCGCTCCGGGTCGGACTGGACGGGCTGCGCCTGTTCGGTATCAAATTTCCTTCCCGGGTCGGCACGCCGCGGATGATGTGGGAGCTGTTGAAGGCCCGCTATTATATCGGGCTGAAGCATCCGGAAGACCTGATTGATCATCCGCATATGACGAATCCGAATCATAAAGCCATTATGCGCCTGATGGTCAATCTTATTCCGCCGTCCTACTTTGTCGATTCCGGCTTGTACATTTGCCTGATGCTGCGCACGTTCAGTTATTCGCTGCACTACGGCCATACCGAAGGATCGGCTTACGCTTACTCGGCATACGGCGTCATCGCAAGCTCGGTGCTCGGCAACCTGAAATCCGGCAGAGCGTTCGGCATGCTGGGCCTCCAGCTGGCGGATATGTTCGACCACCTGCCGACCAAGAGCAAAGTATATTTTGCGTACGGGGGCTTTACGAGCACGCTCAGTGGGCATATCGGCGCCAACGTCGGCTATTTGCAAAAGGCATACCAGTTCGGCGTCGAATCGGGCGATTTCGTCTACGCCGGGTATTCGATTACGTTCAGCTTTTTTTTGCGGCTGTTTCGCGGCGACCCGTTGTCTGACGTGCTCAAAGAATCGGACGCTTACCACAGCTTTATTCATAAAGCGCATGATCAGGATGCGATTTGGATTTTCACCGTGCTCCAGCGATACATGCTGTATATGAAGGAAGCGCCGCTGGCGTTTCAACCGGAGGAGCCGGAGACCGGACAGGACGACGACTTCATGTCGGCCGAGGAAGTCGCGCAGCTCGAGCGGCTGACCAATAAAGCGACCATCCATACCTATTATGCTCTTCGGGCGCAAAGCTGCTTGATGAAGAACCAGCTCGAAGCCGCGGAACGCATATGCGAGCAGACGGAATCCTCCATTACAACCGTATTCGGCTTGCCGCATGTGCATCTGCATCATTTCCATCGGGGGATGGTATTCGCCGGGTTATACGAAGCTCGGCCGGAAGCGCTGCGGAAGCGGTACAAGCGCATGATGCGCAAAAGCTTGCGTTTTCTGAACAAATGGGCTCGGCATACGCCGGATAATTTTTTACACTTGAAGCTTCTGCTCGAGGCGGAGTGGAACCGGATCTTCGCCAAACCGGAGCAGGCCGCCGAGCTATACGAGCAGGCGATCCATCATGCGGCAATGCAGCGATTCGTTCAATATGAAGCGATGGCATGCGAGTGCGCGGCGAAGTTTTACGAGAAAACCGGTAAACCGGTCGAGGCGGCGGCGCATTACGCAAAGGCGCTGGCCTTATATAAAAAATGGGGAGCCGTGAGGAAAGCGGCTTATATGGAGGAACACTCGCATTTGTTCTGATCGATTTGGAAGCCGCCCAGACCGCCCCGAGGTTACCGTGCATCGTGAACAGCGGCTTGCAGTCCGCCTCGCCGCAGCAGATGCAGTGCGCATAAAAAAACGTCTCGGCCGTCTTGATACGGCTGGAGACGTTTTTCTTATGAAATCGAAAGCTTTCTTCTGCTCGCATGAGATTCTAGGCTCAAGCGCCGCCGTGAACATGCAGTCCTCATGATGTGAATCCCGCTTGCAGCGGCGGCAGCCCGTTCAAGCCTGCGCGAAATATTGCTCGATAAACCGAAGCGCCTCTTTCAAATGCGTCCCGAAGTAGTCCCAGTTATGTTCCCCTTCGAATTCGAAATATTCGTGCGCGTACCCCAGCTGGTCCAGCAGCACTTTGTACGCCGTGTTCAGCGGATACAAGTAATCGCTCGTTCCGCAGTTGAAATGAAGCGCCGGCCGCTGCGCTTCCCTCACTCTCCGGGAAGCGAGCACGTGCAGGTCATGCTCTCGCACGTAAGGCCCCTGCAGCGGCCCAATCATGCGGGAAATTTCCGTTCGCAGCAAATCCTCGGTCATGAGCGCCGTCGACATCAGCGCGCCGGAAATGCTCGCCGCCGCGCCGAACAGCTCCGGGTTGCGCAGCGCAAGCATGAACGCTCCGTAGCCGCCCATCGATAGTCCGCTGACCGCGCGGCCGGACCGGTCGGCCACCGTACGAAATTCCCGGTCGATCGCCGGAATCAGATCGTACAGCAGGTAGTCCTCGAACCGCCCGCCGCCGTTATACCAATTAATGTAAAACGTCCCTTGCCCATATCCCCCGTCGCTGGGCATCACGACGATGCTCTCCCGGAGTTGGCCTGATGCGATCATCGCGTCAAGCGTCGCCTCGGCATTGCCTTTCATGAGCCAGCTGGCTTCATGCCCGTATAACCCATGCAGTAAATAAATGACCGGATAACGCCGGTCCGGCGAGGCGTCATAGCTTGGCGGCAAATACACGTTGCAGAGCTTGCGCTGATACAATGCGCCGGAAAAAAACGGAAACGGCTGTACGCTCATGCGGCAACCCCCCTTCTGCCGATCGGTCGGCTTAATTGAGTACGGCGGTTATATGCGCTCTGGTCACGGACCAATGGGACGTATTCCATACGGTTTCCTTATTCTTAATATATAAAATTTGCGGAGAAGCATGCTTCACGCCGGTATCTTCGGCAATCTGGTTCGACACGGGACGTGATTCGATCACTTTGACCATCACATATTCCACGTCGGCATTCGGCTCTTTTGCCAAATACGATTCATATTCATCCAGCGCGTTCGAGCTTACCGGGCAAGCCGTGCTATGCTTCAACACAACGACCGGCTTGTCGGCCGATCCTTCATATAGCCGGTTCCACTGTTCGATCGTCGTAATTTCTTTCCATTGTGTCATATTGGTCCCTCCGTCTTGTTTTCCAAAAATGATCGTCACATTATTTGCGTTCGTAATAAAACAACTCGGCCTCCGGCTGCGAGCCCAGCGTCACAATCCCGTACGAGTAACGGGCCTGCCTACGCTTGTCAGTCGGGGAGCCGGGATTGAAGAGCAGCATCCCGCTGCGTCTTTCCATAAACGGAATATGGGAGTGGCCGAACAGCACGACATCGACCGTCCCTTGCCCGTCGCTGTCGAGAAATGCGCGATGCGCCGTGTCCGGGGTAGAGCGTCCACCGTCGCCGTGCACGATGCCGATGCGGTATCCGGCGAGCTTCAACACCTTGCGCCGGCCGAAGCGCCTTACGATCTCCAGGCCGTCGTTATTGCCGGCCACCCCGTCCACGGGAGCGATCGAAGCGAACAGCCCGACGACGCTTTCGTCCATCCAATCGCCGGCGTGCAAGATCATGTCGACGCCTTGGAGGCCCTCGACGAGCACATCCGGCAGACGAACGGCTGTGCCGGACAGATGGGTGTCGGATACAACGCCTATACGCATGGGAGCCGAGTCCTTTCGCATCAGAATTATTATTATTTTACCATAACCATCCTGAAAAGAAAAAAGCACCGCAGGCAGCGCCTCCTTCAAGTAACCGCACGGATCCGTCCGAATCCGGCATACTTGCAGCGGCACTACCGCGCAGTGCTTGTTCTTGCTTTCTAATCGACCGTAATGAACCAGTCCAGGTTTTGCGTGGCGAGAAGCTTGCGCTTTCCCTGAAATTCGGAGAATACCGAAACATTGTACTTTTTCATGAACACGAGTTTATAAATAAGGTCGGCATCGGATTTCGTTATTTTGTATTCATGCAGTCCCAGATCGACCTTCTTATCGTCGTCGCCCGGCTTGGATTCAAGATAGAGCACTTCTTCGATCGTCACGTTCCGGGCCGCGTCCTGGAACTGGATGATGAGACGCTGGCCATCGTTGGCGGTCTCATAGTACGTGTCTTTTTCCAGATTGTAATCGAAATTGATGCGAAGCGCTTTGTTATCGAGCTGGGTTTGCAGTTTGGAGATGGTGAGCTTATACGGGAAAAACTCGATATTTTTCAAATTCGTCTTCGGTCCCGGCTGTTCCTCGGGAAGCTCCATCTCCACCGCGTTCAAATAGGCGTCCGCCTTCTCGTCCAAGCCGGTCCAATGCGTGTCGGTCACCGCTTCGCCAACAATTAGCTTAAGCCCGGCACGATCCATATCTTTCGGCAGCTTGGCCGTGAGCGACTGTACGGCTTGGCCGGAAGGGTTCAGCTTCTGCTTGACTTCGCGGATTTTCATCGGGAACAGCCGTTCATCCGGCGTTTTCAGAAAAGCCGCGACCTTCGGCAGCGCAGATGACCGCTTCTCCAAATTCGTCGTCTCCAGCTGCACCTCGAACCATTGGGACGAATCATCCGCGTAGGAATTGACCGCTCTCGGCGCGTACATCGCACTGCGGCCGGCCCCGGTAATCGGCTGCTTGCTGCCGAGTGCAACCGCCTTCAGTCCCGTTCCCGTCAAGGGCATGTCAAACTGGGCCATTTCTTCCACAGTCTGCTCATTGACCTTCTCCTGCACAACGAGACGGGCCGCCGAATACGGGTAAGCATACGGAATTTTGGCCGCGAACTGCACATGCATCGGAACGCCCGGAGGCAAGCCGGCCGCGCGGTCCGTACGGATCGCCTTCGCCTCAATCTTGACCCCGTCGTCGAGCAAATAATACCCCTTCATCTCTGGGAATGGCAGCGAAGCGGCCTCCTGGTGCGTCAATGTCAAATCGGCGCTCAAGATATCCTGATCTTCCCAGGGCATCCGCTGAAGCTTCTCCACCTGCAGCCGGTACGTTCCGGTCAAATTCGTATAGTCGACCGGGCTGCCGAGCGGAATCGTCTCCAGCGCCGCCGCAGGCACGGTGAGCGACGCGATCGGATAATTCAGCTTCTGATCGCTCGTGATCGAGACGGGCTGGGAGATGACGACCTCCCATTCGCCTGTGGCCGCCGACTTCGGAAGCAGCGTCCCTTTCAGTTGAATCTCAACCGATACCTCCGGCGTTAGTTGCTGCTTATCCGCAGGCACGACCGCTTCCAGCGGGTAAGACGCCCCGCCGGCCGTCCGCAGCGCGTATTGCAGTCCCGGAAGCTTCAAGCTGGACCCGCCGCGATTCGTCAGCTTGAGCATCAGCCTCGGGCTCAAATGCGCTTCCTTCTCCTGCACGTAATTTTTCGTAACCTGCGCTTCCACCGGGAAGCTGCCGAAATTGAGCGTACGGCTGTCGCTCGGCGCGGAAAGCACCGAGTCCGCATCGTTGGGGAAAGCAATCGAACCGACCGTCTCTTCGAGCGCAGCCAAGTTGTAGTTCCAATGGGTAACCCGGAATTGCAAGTCGCCGAGCGTGACGCTGTCGTTCACTGGGGCGTAGAACGAATAGTCGACCCGCTGGCCCGCGGGAATGTCTTTCTTGGCCTTGTCCTGGGGCAGCAGCTGCGCTTCGAATTCGGTTCCGCTCTTGCTGCCCACGCGCACCCAATAGTCGAGAAACGACAGCGCCGCTGATTCCCCATTATCGACCGTCATCGTAAAAAACAACATGTTTCCGGTTTCGGAAGGCAGGATGACCGCATTTTTCAACTCAAAGTAGGCGTTCTTCGTCACATATACCAAAGGGAGCTGCTGCGCTGCGGACAATACGTCGCGCTGATATGCCGCGCTTTGGGCGTTCACAGCCGTCGCAGGTCCCGCACCAGCAGCCGGGACGGCGGCGAGGAGGCAGATCAGCGCCCATTTCACCTTGTTCGATCGGTACAATTTAGCGTTCCTCCTTCTGTTCCGGAGGCAGCAGCACGATGCGGCCGTCCTCCACCTGCACTCTCACTTTGTTCGACTGCTTCAGGCCGATCGTCTGCAGCATATCCGACGGAATTTGCAGCCGTCCCGCTTTGTCGATGACGGCATATTCCACGTGGGATTCTTCCTCCTCCGACTGCTGAGCGCCCTGCTCCAGCTCGGCCAGCTCGTCGGCGTATGATTTCCTCCGTATGATTTCCGACGACGTTTTGCCGTCGCGGATCGCCACGACGCGATCGACCTTTTTGGCAAGTAACGGGTCATGCGTTACGATCACGACCGTCAGCCCGAGATTCCGGTTCAATTCGCGGAACAGGTCGAGAATCTGATTGGCCATCTTCGTATCGACCGAACCGGTCGGCTCGTCGGCCAGCAGCAGCTTCGGCTGATTGGCCAGCGCAATGGCGATCGCCACCCGCTGCTGCTCGCCGCCCGACAGCTGGTTCAGCTTGTTGCCCCGGCGATGGCTCAGCCCTACCGCATCCAGCAGCTCGATCGCCCGTTCCCGCTTCCTCCTGCCCTTCAGCAGAATCGGCAGCTCGACATTTTCCTGCGCCGTCAAATACGGAATCAGGTTGCGCGCATTGTTCTGCCAGACGAAGCCGACCGTTTCCCGCTTGTATTTCACAAGATCCTTCTCGGTAAACTTGAGCAAATCTTTCCCGTCCACGAGCAGCTGCCCCGCCGAAGGGCGGTCGAGGCCGCCCAGCATGTTGAGCAGCGTCGACTTGCCGCTGCCGCTGTTGCCGATAATCGCCATCAGCTCGCCCGGGTCGACGTGCAGATCGAGCCCTTGCAGCGCGACGACTTCAAGGTCGGCGATTTTATATATTTTCACGAGGTTGTCACAATGTATCAACGCATAGCCTCCCTTAATCCTCGCCAAGCTTGACGGCTTGATGGATTTTGATCCGGGACAGCATGGACCCGAGAATGAACAGCCCGATCGCCAGCATGATGCCGACGATCATATACAGCTGCATTTGATCGCGCGGATCGAAGGTAACCTGGAACGGCGGCACTTGCGACGACGATTGCAGCGACAGCTGGAACATCGGCACGAACAGCCGGCTCGTCACGTTTCCGAGCAAAATGCCGATGGCAATGGCCGCGCCGGACGTCATCAACTGTTCGCCGACCAGCATGACCATCAGCTGCCGGAACGAGATCCCCATCGCCCGCAATATGCCAAGCTGCAGCACGCGCCCCGACAAGGACAGCACCCAATACAGCAGGAAGCCGCAGAAGCTGATAATGATCGATATGAGGAAGCCGAGCGTCATGACTCCGTTGATCGCGAGCTGGAACGGATCGTTCTTCACGCGGATCAGCATTTGCTTCGAATCGGTAAGCTCCGAAACCGGAATGTCCTTATCCTCCATCGCCTGATACAGCTGCTGGCTGCTCGCCTCCAACTTCATCTTCAGCCACACTTCGTAAGGCTCCAGCGCCATGTTATTTTGAATATACGAGAGATGGCCGACGACGAGCATCGGGTACTTGATCTTCGGCGCTGCTTTGGCATTGCCCGCTGCAGAGCCGGACGACGGCGTCTTATCGTTAAAATTCGGGTTCGGATTCCAGGACGGCCAGTAATCGATAATGCCGTATATGTTGAACATGGCGCTCTCCACGCCGTTCCAGCCCGCATACAGCGTATCGCCCGGTTTCAGGTGGAACCGGTCCGCAATCGACCGGGAGATCAAGACGGCGGAAGGCGAAGAAGCCATCAAATTCAAATAATCGTAAAAATGATGATCGAGCAGGCCGTTGCGCAGCCAGGAGGTGTATCCGAAATCATCCGTATCGATGCCCATCATCGTGATCGTTTCTTTCTCTTTGCCGACGGTCACCGACGCATCCTTCTTCACGAACACTTTGGCCGCGTGCTCCACGCCTGGAAGCTGCGTCATCGGCAGGAACGGAGGCTCGGAATACTGCACCTTCTTCTTCACGACCGGAATCGGCACGGTCGGCGTCACCGGTGCGGCGGGAGCTTCTTCGTCGCCGCTGTCCGCTTCGTCCATGTCTTCGCCGGCTCCCGCGATCGGTGCGTCGTCCTCCCATTTGATCTTCACCGCGATGTCGGCGCCGTTGGCGTACAATATTTTTTCGCTTGCATTTTTGTTGATCGTCCTTGCCGCGCTGGCGCTGAACATGCCTGTCGCGAGCGTGACGCTGAGGAACACCATAATCGCCTGGTACTGCGTCGTCGAGCGTCCGACCTGGAGCAGCGTCGAATACAGCGAAGGCGGCCACCATTTACGTCCCGCGGCGTACAGCAGCCGGATCAGGAACGGATAAATCCGCAGCAGCAAAAAGGCGGATCCTAAAATAAACAGCGCCGGAACGAGAAACAGCAGCGGGTCGATTTGCAGGTCCGAAGCGTCCAGCCCGAGCGCCTGCAAGTCGCCCATCCGCCGCCTGAACGATTGCAGCCCGTACAGCGCGACGCCGACAAGCGCGATGTCGATAAAATATTTGTGCCAGAACGAATGCTTGTGCTGGCGCGCCATCTGCTGCTTGTGGCCGACGATCGTCGCCCGCGTCGCGAACAGCACCGGCAATATCGTCATGACGATGGAGCAAAGCACGGCAACCAGGCCGTATTGATACGCGTCCTCCGTCAGCTTCACCTTCAGCGCCGCCCGTTGAACAAATTCGAGGAAGCCGTTGGAGGCGCCCAGCATCTTCGTCAGCTGCAGACCGAGCAGCGGCCCGATCGCCAGCGCCAGCGCACCTAGCAGCAGCCCTTCGACGAAGTAGCTTGCGACGATTTGCAGTCTGCTCGCCCCACGGCTGCGCAGAACGGCGATTTCGGTCTTTTGGCGGTCGGTAATCAGGTTGGACACCATGAACAAGTAATAGGCCAGCATGATCATGACCGGAACGTTAAGCGACCAGAGCATGACGCGGAGCTTTTCTTCTTTGGCGTAATACCCTGCCATCGTTTGCAATGCAGGCGCCTTCATCGATACGTTGTCAAAGCGTTCGTCCAGGAACGCCTCGGCACCGTTATACGCGAAAGCGAATTTGCCGATGGAGCTGAGCTCCATTGCATTGTAATCGACCGCCGTATACCAGATGGACGAACGGACGAAAGCCAGCTTCTCTTCCATGAACGATTGCTCGAACGTTTCGAACGGCAGCAGGAAGCTTCCCCGATAGCTGGACAAATAATTGTACCAGTACAGGTCGTCATACGCTTTGCGGTCGATGACGCCGACGACTTTGAAGCGCAGCGGGTTGGCCCCTTCGTCGGAAATGACGAACTCGTTGCCGACGACCATTTTGAAATTGGTCAGCGCTTCTTCCACGACCAGCACCTCGTATGTCCCGTTCACCGGCTCCTTCTTCGGCCACTGTCCGTCCTTCAGCACCGCATGCGCCTCCAGATCGCTCATGCCGACAATATCGGCGACCCGGTTGACTTCGGGGTCCACCCGGTCCGGATCGACCGGGCTCATCTTGAAGCGGTCCGTCGCCCGCTCGATCATATAGCTTTTGATCGGCAGATCGAGGCGCGGGAGCATCGTCTCCTTCATATACCGGTCGGCCTCGCGCATCCGTTTCACCGTTTCCTCGGCTCCCAGCTCGCTCGTCGAGTATACCGATGTCCACATCACGCCCGGATATTGCTCCGAATCGGTCTGCAGCAGCTCCAAATCTTTAATCAACAAGCGATGCAGGATGGCGTTCGTGTAGATCGGCATGCTGCTCGCCAGTCCCACGGAAATGACAAGCCCGAGCAGCAAGCTCAGCTCCAGCCATTTGTTCTTCACCATCTTGCGCAACATCATGACCAATAACGCCACGAAGCGTCACCTCAATTGTTTAAAATCACCTTCTGGCCTTCCTTGAGCCCCTTGCGGATCTCCACTTCGGTAGAAGAGACGACGCCTTTCTCGACATCGATTTCTTTGCGGCTGTCACCTTCCAGCACTTGTACGTAATCTCTGCCGAGGTAGGAACGAAGCCCGACCTTCGGTATGATCAGTATGTTTTCCCTTTGCTCCGTGACGATCGTAATATCGGCATTGTTGCCGATAGATACTTCGGGCGGCAGATCGGCGACGGAGATGACGACGGTTTTGGCATTTTTGTCATTGACCGCCTTCACGTCGGATTGCGGCGCCGTGGCGGGAATTTGCACGACCTGGCCTTGGAACGGCTTGCCCTTGATTTTCACGTCCGCCTGCATGCCGATTTGTATGCCCGTCAAGTCGGCCAAATTGGAAAACTCGTATACGAGCTTCATTCGTTTCGGATCCGATACCGTAACCAGCGTCTTGTACGCCGTCACCGGGTCGCCCTGCTTGATCGGATCGACGAAGGTGACAATGCCGTCGACGCTTGAGACGAGCTTGGCCCGCTGCAGCTGGCCGTTCAGCAGATCGAGCTGAATTTGCTCCTTCTGCACGTCTAGCAGCTTCAGCCGAATCGACGCCGCGTCGCCGCGCTGCTCTTCTTTCGCCTGCTCCAGCAAAATCTTGGCTTTTTCCACGACGAGCTCCTGCTGCTTGACCTTGCTGGCCAGATCGCCGGTTTCCAGCTGCGCAATGACGTCGCCTACCGCTACTTTCGTACCAAGCGATACGTTCATGGCATTAAGCCGTCCGCCCGATTCGGGAAAATACAAATATTGCAGCCGGTCCGAAGCAAACGTACCGACACCGGTCACCTGCTTCGTAATGTTGCCCCGCCTCACTTCGTACAGCTCGAAATTTTCTTTCACCGGCTTGACCAGCGGCGGCTTCAGCGCCTCTTCCTCTCTCGGAAGCAGACTGCAGCCGGATAAAACGGCGGACAGCGCCACCGTCAAGGCCAGCGGAGTCCATAGCCGCCGCCCGCCGGCAGCGTTAACCTTGTTCCACAATGTGCCCATCCTCCAATGCATATACTTGATCGACGATCTCCATGATGGCCGGGTCATGCGTTGTCAAAATGATCGTCATGCGCTCCTGCTGCACCAAATCTTTGAACACCTTCATCACCTGCAGCCCCATGCGGCTGTCGAGCTCCGCCGTCGGCTCATCGGCGAGCAGCAGCGAAGGCCGGTGCGCAATGGCCCGCGCAATCGCCACGCGCTGCTGCTCGCCCCCGGACAATTCAAACGGACGATGCTTCATCCTCGGCTTGAGGCCGACAAAATCGAGCGCCTGCTCGGCATATTCCCGCCGCTTGGAAGCGGCAATACCCGCGATCCGCAGCCCGAACTCGACATTCTCGTAAGCGGACATGTAAGGCACGAGCGCGAACGACTGGAAGATCAGACCGAGCTCTGTTCGGCGCAGCTCGTTGCGCTGCTTGTCGGACCACCCGGTAATGTCCTTCCCTTTGAAATAAATCGCGCCGTCCGTCGGCCGGTCGAGCGATCCGAGCATGTTAAGCAGCGTCGTTTTGCCCGAGCCGGACCGGCCCCTGAGCGCGACAAGGCGCCCGGGCGCGATGCTCAGATTCGCTCCGCGCAGCGCATGGACCGCCGCCGATCCTTTGCCGAACGTGCGCGTGACGCCGACGGCCTCGATAATCGGCTCGGTTTCAGGTAGACGATACGGAACATTCAAGATGCTTGCCCCCTTCCGATGTAAGCGTTCTCTATCTATTAGAGTAATGTTTGGAACGGCATAAAAAAAGACACCTTTTTGTTCGAAAAGGTGTCTTTTTGTTGGATGAGCATTCGGGAGCCCGCCAGCATGCCGGATAAGCCCGGGACAGAGCGGACGGCATGCGGAGGATATTACCGTCAAGCCGTGCATAAAATGGACTTCCAGCTCTGTTGAAATAAATCCGGCCAATGACCCGAGCGTGATGCCGCGTTCGTTCCTTCTGCCGGCCTACAGCTGGTCCACATATTCCTTCGGCGTACAGCCAACCATTCGCTTGAACGTTTTGGCGAACGCCTTCGCATCGTTGAAGCCGACTTCCTCGGCGATTTCGTACACTTTGCGGTCCCCGCTCTTCAGCAGCTTCTTCGCCGCGTCCATGCGGATGCGGGTCAATGCCTCGGATAAAGATTGTCCCGTCTCCTTGCCGTACAGATCGCTGATATAGCTGCGGCTTAGCCTGACATGGTCGGCAATATCCGTCGTGCTGATCGGTAAATGGTAATGGGCCTGCATATATTCGTAAGCTTTGCGGATAAAAGGGTTGCGCGATTCCATCCATTCATATCCCGATCCGCTCAGCAGCTCAAGCAGACCGGTCATCGCGGTCTCCGTCTCCCGAAGCAGCGTCTCAATCCGCAGATGCCGCCGCGGCGCTTCCGGCGACAAGTGCGCTCTGGCGAACTCGTTCAGATCGAGTCCTTCGTTATGCTGACGCGCAAAAGCGGCGGAGAGGCTGAGCAGCTCCTGAAAATAATCGTACACGAGCTCGGAGGCCGGCCGGCGCGTCCGGATTCGGCTGCCGATTTCCGCCAACGCATGCATCACCGCTTCGCCGTTGCCTCCGGAGAGTGCCCGCAAGAGGTTATGCTTTTCCGCATGCGGAAGCAGTCCCTCCTCTTCCGCTCTCCCGTTCTCCTCCGTTATCCACCCGTCTCCATAAAAGAAATGCTCCCGCTCGCTGCGGTGCCGCATCAGGGCGCCCCGCAATCCCCCGATGCCGCGAATTCCCGGGACGACGCTTATATGACTGGACGTAACCAGCGACGCCGCCCGCTGCTCCGCCAGCCGCTGCAGCGCGGCAACCGCCTGCTCTGGCCGAAGCCTCTCATCCGGCGTTTCCGAGGCCGTGTGCTCCGCGAAGATAAACATTGCTTGGCGCTCGCTCCATGGAATGACTGCGATGGCGTCGGAAGATGACCAGTCCGCTGCTGTCCAGGGCACGCCGGCAGCCAAATAAACCATGCAGCTGGTATATGTACCGGAGACGGCCTCCAGCTGCCGAACCAGACGTCCGAACGACGCCTCGTCCGGCGGCGTGTCCGCTTCCAGCATACGGCGCAGCTCCGCTCCGGCCTGCGATTGCCGGGATCGCTCCAGTTGGCTGCGGAAGCGGATCAGCTCCTCCGCTTCCGCACGTTCGCGCGCCAGCGCTTCCTTCGCTTCGCGCAGCACGGCGGCCAGACTCTCCGGCTCCATCGTCGGCTTCAATATATAGTCCCGCGCACCGAGCTTCATCGCTTCCTTTACGCATTGAAAATCGTCCAAGCAGCTCAGGACGACGATCGCAACGCGCGGTGTCCCGCCGCTGAGCTTCCGTACGAGCTCCAGCCCGTCCATACGGGGCATGAGGATGTCGGTCACGACGATATCGACCTCACCGGCCTGCACCGCTTCCCACGCCTCCATGCCGTCCTCCGCTTCTCCATACCACCGGAGCCCTTCCGATTCCCAATCGACCATCGTCCGAAGCACCTGGCGAATAATCGGCTCGTCATCCACAACCAACACGTTCATGCGCTATCCCCCGATTTGATGGATCGGCAGCGTCAGCCGGCATACGGTCCCTTCGCCGGGCTTCCCGATCATATGCAGATGATATCCGCTGCCGTAGTAGAGCCTGATTTTCTCCCGAATATGCCGCACGCCGATACCGCTCATCCGCTCGCGGACCCCGGCAGCGCCAAGCGCATCCGCCTTCTCCGGCTTAGCCTCGATCAGGCCGATCCCGTTGTCTTCGACCTCGCAAATCAGCAGGCTGCGCTTCAGGTCCAGGCTGACGCTCACCCGGATCCAGCCTTCCCGCTTGGCCGGCTCGATGCCGTGAACGATCGCGTTCTCCACGAGCGGCTGAAGCAGCATGCACGGCAGCAAGCAGTCATTCGCTCCCGCTTCGACCGTGCATGCCAGCCGTATTTTATCGCCGTAACGAAATCGCTGAATTTCCATATAATCTTGAAGCAAGCCGATTTCTTCTTTAATGGTAATGAAATCGCCTTTTTTTCCGAGACTCGCCTGCAGCAGCCGTACAAGCGCGGTGACTGCCTCAGAAATTTGCGGCGTCTTATGAAGCTTGGCCACCCACTTGATCGTGTTGAGCGTATTGTACAAAAAGTGCGGATTGAGCTGGTATTGCAGCGCTTCCATTTCCGCCTCTTTCTTGAGCGCTTCTTCCCGCTTCACCTGGCGGATCAGCTCCTCCAGCCGGTTCAGCATCTGGTTGTAACTGCCGCCGAGATCCTGCAGGGTACTGCTTTTCCCGACCCAATACGCCTTCCAATCGCCGCGTTCCGCCCGCTTCATCAATTGTCTCAGATGCTCGACCGGTGCTTGATAATAACGCCTGTACAAGAAGGCACTTGCTGCGCAGGCGGCCAGCAGCGTCAGCGTAAAGACAAGCGCCAGCGGCACGGCGCCGCGGCTGCCCGTCAGCAAGCCCGGAGGCGTCATCTCCGCGCGCGAATACCAGACCGCTTGCGGAAGCTCCAGCAGCTTCTGGGACACGAAACGGCCGCGGTCCCAGTAGTCGAAGCTGCCCCGCTCCGTGCCCGGACCTGGCCGGGCTATCGCCGGTTGTTCCGCCGCTTGGTACCGGTACAGCAGCTGACCGCGCTCGTTAAATACGGCCATGCCGCTGAGCAGCTGCTCTCCCGCCGCATCCTTCAACAGACGCGCGGTATTCAGCGACAGCGAGACCGTCCCTTTCACCACGCCGGTTCCTCTCTCCGTAATCGGCATGACATACATCAGTTCCTTGACCGGTTCCGACTCGCGTCCGGTCGTATTCGAGACGGCATACAGCAGCCTTTCATTGCGAGCGATCGCAGGAATCATGCGCGTGCCGAGCGCCGAACCTTCACTTCCCGCTTGATTGCACAGCGAGAGGCCCGCCTCGTCCTGCGTCACGCACAATTCCGAAATATAAGGAAACTGGGCTGCCTGGCGGCGAATCAGCGCGTCCAGCGCGTCCCTGTCTCCCGGCTCCTCCGATTCCCGGCTGAATCCGCTTTCGGCAAATCGCCGAACGGCACCGTCGGCGGCGAGCAGCCGGATCGTGCGGTCCAGCTCCAATACCGTCTGCTGCAGCCGCTGCGCGATTTGTTCATGCGTCCAGCGCATCTGCCGCTCCGTCTGTTCGCGGACCAGGGAAGCCGCCTGCATGTACACCAGAACTGCGGCGCCGGTCAATAGGAGCGTGCATACCGCTCCGATGTAAATAAGCAAACGAAGCATGTCGTTCCGTCTCCCGTGATGCGACTTAAGAAAACTTTCTGATCAAAGCCAAGGCCTAAACGATGGAGCGCCATTCGCTCTGCACCGGTGCTTCTCCCCCAAGCTCCGGGTCATCCAACTCCGATGAAATCGTATTCATCCGTTGTACAACAAAGCCCGTGGGGCTAGATGCCCACGGGCTTTGTTGACCGGGTGGTCGGCGGCACATTCATCCGAGCGGAAAGAACGCCTCGCCTCGGCCGAAACGACGGCCGTGACCCGACCCGCACCGGTATCGACCGATTAAGGGGTTCCCGCCATCTCCAGTGCCTGAGACGAGATTTCCTCTTTGAATTTGGTCATGCAGTTGCAAAGGAAGTCTTTGCGGCAAATCGGGCACGGTTCTTTTAACAGTCGGTTAATATGCGTCGGCACGGTTGCGCCTTCCACATCTTTACCGTAAATTAGACGGCAAACCGTACGATCTTTCAATTGCGCTACAATTTCAAACAATCCGGTTTTCGGATTGTTGCTTACGATTTTGGCATCGACGACCTGGGGTTGATATGCCAAGTTGAGCACCTCTTTCGAATATGTATTGGCATCTTGGGTTAGGTTGTACTAAGAATGATATCGCTTTTTATTACTTGCCGTCAAGCAAATTGCCGAGGCCTCCCAGGATGCTGCCTTCTTCCTTGCGTCCGCCCGGCCCCGCCGCGCTGATGACACGGTCGGCCAAACGGCTGAACGGAAGCGATTGAATCCATACGCGTCCCGGTCCGCGCAATGTTGCAAAGAACAGTCCTTCACCGCCAAACAGCGCGGTCTTGATTCCTTTGACGAACTCGATATCATAATCGATATCCTGCGTCATGGCGACGAGACACCCGGTGTCGACGCGAATCATTTCGCCCGGCTGCAGTACGCGCTCGCAAATCGCGCCCCCTGCATGAACGAACGCGAGGCCGTCTCCTTCGATCTTTTGCATAATAAAGCCTTCGCCGCCGAAAAAGCCCGCTCCGAGCTTGCGCTGGAAGTCGATGCCGATCGATACGCCTTTGGCCGCGCACAAAAAGGAATCTTTCTGGCAAATCAGCTTGCCGTCAAGCGTCGTCAAATCCATCGGCAAAATGCGCCCCGGATACGGGGAAGCGAAGCTGACGCTTTCCTTGCCGCGGCCCCGGTTCGTGAACAGCGTCATGAACAAGCTTTCGCCGGTCAGCAGACGCTTGCCTGCGCCGAACAGCTTGCCCATCAGCCCCGACCCTTGATTGCTGCCGTCGCCGAAGATCGTTTCCATTTGAATGTTTTGATCCATCATCATCATGCTGCCCGCTTCGGCGACTACGCTTTCTCCGGGATCCAGTTCAATCTCCACGTACTGCATTTCGGTTCCGCTAATGCGGTAATCAATTTCATGAGCGTTCATGATCCCACTCCTTCAAGTTCGTTGATTCGATCCGTTCAAATTCGATCGTTCTGGCCGTCCATTCGATGGAAGCTGCGGGATTTCGTTGAAGCTTCCGCGTAATCCATACGTTATGCAATCCAGCGCGGTTTCATTCTGGAGCAGTCTCCGCGCTGGACGCATTCATTCATTATTCCGTGTATTCGATCCGCAAGCAGGACGCCACTTCTTTCGCTTGCTTCCGCGCCTGCTCGACATCGTCGGAGGAGCTCAGCGCAACCGCCATCCGGCGTCCGACTTTCGTCTCCGGCTTACCGAACACGCGCACCTGCGAATTCGGCACGGCGAGCGCCTCTTCCAATCCGCCGATACGGAACTTTGCGGACTCGCGGTCCGCCTTCAGCGTATACGAAGCGCCCGGCGTCAGCAGCCGGATCGATGGAATCGGGAACCCTAGAATCGCCCGCACATGCAGCGCGAATTCAGACAAGTCCTGCGTAGCCATCGTCACCATCCCCGTATCGTGGGGCCGCGGGCTCACTTCGCTGAAATATACTTTGTCCGGCGCGAGGAATAATTCGACGCCATAAATCCCGGTGCCGCCCAGCGCCTCGGTAATTGCGCCGGCGATGTGTTCCGCCTCGCGGATTTGCGCTTCGCTCATGTCATGGGGCTGCCACGATTCGATATAATCCCCGTCCTTCTGAATATGGCCGATCGGCGCGCAGTATGTCGTACCGGACACAGAGCGGACGGTGAGCAGCGTAATTTCCGAATCGAAGCGAATGAACTCTTCCACGATGACACGCGTCATTTTCGCGCGCCCGCCTTCCATCGCGTAGTTCCACGAATGCTCCACGTCGTCCGGCGTACGGCATACGCTCTGCCCTTTGCCGGAGGAGCTCATGATCGGCTTAATAACGCATGGCGTACCGATCTCGGCGACAGCGGCCTTCAGCTCTTCCAGGCTGTCGGCAAACGCATATTTCGCCGTCGGCAAGCCCAGCGTCTCCGATGCAAGACGGCGGATGCCTTCGCGGTCCATGGTCAGCCGGGCGGCGTTGGCCGTGGGAACGACCCGGTAGCCTTCCCGTTCGAGTTCGACAAGCGTTTGCGTCGCGATGGCTTCGATCTCCGGCACGATCAAATCAGGCCGCTCCTGCTCAATGATCCGGCGCAGTTCCTCCCCGTCGAGCATATGTATGACATAAGAGCGATGAGCAACTTGCATGGCAGGTGCCGAGGCGTACCGGTCGACTGCGATCGTCTCGACACCCAGCCGCTGCGCTTCGATGATGACTTCTTTTCCAAGTTCGCCCGAGCCGAGCAGCATCATTTTTTTAGCTTGTCCCGATAAGGGAGCTCCGTACATAAAGATATTCCTCCTAGTAGGTCCATTGAATGAGTGCGAGCAAATCGTTCCATTTTTTTGCCTAACGCTTTTATACTGTAAAAGACAGCTTTTTTCAACCCAAATTTATGCAATGTACGCCGGACGCCCCAAATTTGGAGCAAATATGTGATAGCAGGGCCCAGCTCCCCGCTCCGCAAGTCGAATCGTTAGGGAATTCGCCGTTTTTGTGTTAAAATAATAGTAGATTACTATTAGTTAGTGTGTTGTTACAAAAAAGCTTACATTTGTCAAGTAGCTTATGCTAAAATGTAATGTAAAGAGGTGAAAGGCAATGGCAGATCAACTGCATTCCATGTGTCCCAAATTTGAAGCCGCCTTCGAAATTCTCGGCAAACGCTGGACCGGACTGATCATCCGCGTGCTGCTGCAAGGGCCATGCCGGTTCAAAGATATATCCGAAATGATTCCCGGAATGAGCGACCGGATGCTGGCCGAGCGATTTAAAGAATTGGAAGCGGCCGGTCTGATCTCCCGTCATGTATATCCCGAAACGCCGGTACGAATCGAATACGAGCTTACGGAAAAAGGAAAAGCGCTTCGTCCCGTGATGGACGAAGTGCAGCAATGGGGAGAGACGTGGGTATAGTTCCCGCGTCCCTTTTTTCCTTCAAGGACGCGCCCGGCCTTTAATGATACGTCGGCTCCGCGATATTCGTGACCGGGTAATAGTGCAGCGGCTGCCCGCAAACGGGACATGTCTCTGCGCCTTCCCGGTCGCCGAGCGCGTTCATGAACATGGAAAAAGAAAAAGACGATTCATGATTGATCGTCTGAATAATATCGATATGATCCGTATATGCGCAGCCGGCGGTATTGCAGCAAGCGCGCACTTTATAACAGCTGTTCACGAGATCCACGCCTCCTTCCAAGATACAGTGCCGCGGCCTACCGCGGTTGCTCTTCTTGGTATTTCCATCGGCTCGGATCGTCATGCATCTATGTTTTCATGTATGATTTCAATGCATTATGGCGTCTTCCCGTTTCCGGAGAGGACACGAGCGGTTCATGGCTTGAACGATCAGCTTGTCCAGCTCCATGCTCTTCTCCAGCACGTTCGCGTCCGTGAGAGCGAAGCCTTGCCCGTTGACAAGCGAGTCCAGATCGTCGATACAACTGCGAATTTGCCGTTCCAAATGTTCACAGATTAACATATGCTTGTCCCCCTTCATACATACTTGAATTTGAAAGACGCGATGTCTCGGATGGCGGATGTTCTTTATAAAGGATAACTCAGGCTGCTCCTGCCCGTCCCTGTGCGAGCAAGTCGTCCTTCCTTCAATCGGCTTTCTAATGCTTATTATGAACGGCAAACGTTTAATAAGTTGTAACCCGCTGTTTTCCGGCAATGAATTTTTTTAACATTTTCCTAACAATTCGAGGTGAAACGGATGACTGTCGTTTTGCTGATAGAGGATGATCAAAGTATTGCGGATATGATATCCATCTATTTAAGCGAAGACCAATATACGGTTTATTGCGCGAACGACGGGATGCAGGCGAAACAGCTGTTTCAAGAGCATGATCCTGACGTCGTTATTCTTGATCTGATGCTGCCGGACGCAAACGGAATCGATCTGTGCCGGTATTTTCGCGAAAGCTCCTCCGTTCCGATTCTGATCGTCTCCGCCAAGAACGAGGTGTCCGAACGGGTCCATGCGCTGCAAACCGGTGCCGACGATTACTTGTGCAAGCCGTTCAGCATGCGGGAGCTGGCTGCACGGACAAGCGCGCTCCTTCGCCGCTCGGCCATGCCGGTCCACTCCCAACGTAATGCCCCTGCCGTTGTGATCAAAAGCGTCCCGATGAAAGATATCGTCGTCGATCTGGAAAAACGCTGCATTTTTCTTCACAACCATCCGGTCGACACGACATTTTCCGAGTTTGAAATTATGAAAAACTTTTGGCTGAATCCCGGCAAAGTGTTTTCCCGCGAAGAGCTGCTGAATAAAATACGCGGCATCGATTCGTTCGTAACGGAACGGTCGGTCGACGTCCATATTACGAATCTGCGAAAAAAAGTCGAAATCGATCCGAAAGAACCGAAGCATATCAAAACAGTGTGGGGCGTCGGCTATAAATTTGAAATTTAAACTTTCCTTTCCACAATAAACGCCGCTTACCCGGTTGCTCCGGGAGCGGCGTTCGTCGTGATTCCGATGCTCATTTGCGCGTATTCGTATCGATTGGGAATACGTGCTGCACCATCGTGTTGAACTCATTCAAATAGTCGTACAGATTCCCTTTTTCCTTCTCTTCTTTGCCATAAAACCGAACGCGCTGCACAAAATTCGGGTTCGCCGACACGAAAATTTGTTTGAATGATTTTTGGGACAAGGCTTGCGTCTGCTTGCGGATTTCGGTAGCCGTCTCAGTCGAGAGCCCTCCGTGCTCCGTCCACGAAATACGCTCCGGCTTCAATCCTGTTCCGAACAATCCCACGCCGCCTTTGGAATGAACCGGGTTGCTCGTCACTTCGGGAGACGCTTCCGCATCCGGGTTATGTCCGTCAAGCACGACGGCGACAAAGGCATTCGCTTCCGTCACCAGTACCTGGGCGGATTGAATGCCCGGCAAGCTCATCAGCTTCTGCGCCACTTGCGGATCGAATTGGATCGACTTCGACAAGAGCGGATTGTTCGGGTCGAGCGGATACCGGTTGCCCGCCTCGTTCGTTTGTTTCTGGTTTTGTTCGTTCACCCAGCGTTCCTTGACGCCTAATGAAGGATTCTCATTATTGCGGGAATCGCGGTCAAACATTGCCTGCTGCCGCCCATCTTCCAGACCGCCTCCCGGTCTGCTCTGTTGCGGCCGGTTGCCTCCGCAGCCTGCCGCCGTTAACGTGCAGGCGATGCATAATGCCAGCAGCAGCCGGCGGTTGCGGCGTTGTGCCATATTCATCCTGTAGAGTCCTCCCTGTTTGCAGCCTCGCGCAAGTTCACGCTTTCTCCTTTAGGATGAATCAACCTCGGGAAAATATGCGGCAGCAAGAAAAAAGGAGCTTCCTCGCGTAACCGAGGAAACCCCTTAGACTTCGATTGCTTATTCTTGCCGGTCCAGCCGTTCGAGCAGCTTGCGGACTTCTTCCTGAGACAGCTCCCCCGCTTGCTTGAACAAGCGCAGCTGTTCTTCGATTTCTTTGCCGATCGCTTCATGCCGTGCCTCTTCATCCGTGTAAGTCGGATCGAACCATACGTAATCGCCTTCCGGCCCGTTACGCAGAAACGGCTTGCTCCAGTGCTCCGGATAAGCATACGGCGCACCGCTGAACAGAATGCCGAGCACATCGTCGCTGCCGAGCGGCATCAGATGATGAAATATTTCTTCTTGCCCAGATCCGGGACCCGCCGCGGCCAAATTGCGGTGCAGGTAAGCGTAATGAAGATAATGCTCCCCTGTCGCCTTGTCCTTGGCAATCTCATACAGCTCCAGCTCATCTTCCTTCAACGGTTTGACGGTCTCCAGCCTATCGGCAATGGAGGCCGAAGCTACGCGCTTGCTGTCCTGCCATGATTCACTCACCTCTAGCCGCCTCCTTAGTGTCGGGAATACCGGATGCTCGCGCTGCTGCGGCCGATGAAACTTGCGCCGGCAGCTCGTCCTGCAGGCGCAGCGACCGCCTCGGAAGCCGCCATTTGAGCTGTACGGACAACATGCGCAGGGCAACGACCGCGAAGAACAGAGACAATACCGGCACAGGGCCTTCCAAGACGCCAAGACCGATGACAAGACCTGCCACCAGCCCCCACACGGCATAAATTTCATCGCGCAGCACAAGCGGCTTGCGGCCTGCGAGCACATCGCGAATCATGCCGCCCCCGATGCCGGTCAGCATCGCGGCTACCATGATGGCGCTGAGCGGCACGTTCATTTGCGCCGCATACATCGCTCCCTGAATGGAGAAAGCGGACAGACCAATGGCATCGAAGAACGTCTCCCATGTTTTCCATTTACGTATCCAGCCGACCGGAACGATAAACACGAGAAATGCGGCAATGACGGCGGTTCGCAAATACAGCCCCTGTTCCCATAAGGTCGTCACCGGGATGCCGATCAGCAAGTTTCGGACGACACCGCCGCCGAATGCCGTTACGAGCGCGAGAACGAATACGCCAAGGATGTCGTATTCTTCTTCCATGGCGACGACCGCCCCCGATACCGCGAAGGCGATCGTGCCGATGATGCTGAATAATAATTGCAAATTGATTTCTAGCAGCGCTTCCATGTCAAGCTTACAGACTCCAATCCAGGTCGACCTTATTGCCCGTGCGGGAAGATTCGTAGATCGCTTCAAGCACAAGGCTATTCGCGAGACCCGACATCGCCGAAGTCAGCGGCTCCTGGCCGGTGCGGACGCATTCGATGAAATGGCGGCTCATCCGTGCGCGCGGTCCTTCATCCGCTGTCGGAGCTGTCAGCTCAACATCCGCGGTACGGTCGAAGAGCTCGGTATGCAAGCGTCCCTTGCCGTCGCCGAGCGATGCACCGCCTTCCGTTCCCATCAAGTGCACGTATGCGCCATTGTTCTGGAAGCTCGTGTGCGCCGCCCAGCTGACGTCCAGCGTAAGCGTGCCCCCGTTATCCAGCTTGATCAGCGCCGTAGCCAGATCTTCCACATCGTAGAAGCCGTTCCAATCCGGCTTGCCCCAGGTGCCGATGCCGCGCTTGTGCGGACCGAATTCGGCATACGTCGTGCCGAATACCGAGACCGGCTTGGCGCCGCCCATGAAATGGAGCGACAGGTCAAGCATATGTACGCCGATGTCAATCAGCGGGCCGCCGCCCGATTTGCTCATTTGCGTGAACCAGGTGCCCCAGCCCGGAATGCCTTTACGGCGCATCCATCCGGTTTTGACGTTATACACTTGCCCGAGGGCGCCTTTATCGATCTGTTCCTTCACTTGCAGGTTGATCCATTCCCAGCGTCTTTGATGGGACATCATGAGCGTTTTGCCGGACTGCCGATGCGCTTTGACAATTTCCTTGGCCGCCGCCGCATTGACCGCCATCGGCTTTTCGAGCAGCACATGCTTGCCGGCTTTCAGTGCGTTGATCGCTACCGGCGCATGCGCTTCATTCGGCACGCAAACGATGACGGCATCGATGCTCGGGTCCTGCACCAGCTCCTGATACGATTCGTACACTTTCGGAATCCCGTACTTGCTCGCTCTCTCCACCGCCAGCGGCTGGTACACGTCGGTTACGGCCGCCACATCGACATCCGCCAATTTCTTGAATTCCTGGATATGCACGTTGCCGATGTTGCCGGCGCCAATGATGCCGATTTGAATGTTATCGTTCGCACTCATGCTCCCTCTCATGCCTCCAATTGAAATAAGATCAATACGTCATATCAAACAGTACCTACTATACCACCAAAAGGAAATTTATAAAATCCCCATATCTTTCGCTTTTTGCGCTGCCTCTTTGCTGCTTTTTCCGCCGAGCTTTTTCAAAATATGGCCGACATGCACTTTGATCGTCCGGATAGAGACGACGAACTTGTCGGCGATTTGCGTCTGCGTATGGCCCTTTTCAATCAAATCCAGCACTTGGATTTCGGTCGGGGTCAGCAAATTTTTGAGCTCCTTCAACCGTACCTCGTGCTCCAGCTGCTTCAGCCGGCGAAACTCCTCCCTCATCTGGGCGGCCACGCTCGGGTGAATCGCGCTGCGGCTCTGGTACGCGCTGCGGATCGCCTGCGGAATCTCGGTGAAGTTCGACTTCACCATATAATCGACGGCGCCAGCCTTGAACGCCTCGAAGATCATTTCCTTCTCCTCCATCGACGAGAGCATGATGACCCGCGCGCCGCTGCATTTGACGATCTCCGCGGCAGCCCACAAGCCTTCCGGGTTATCGGACATCATGATGTCCATGAGCACGACGTCCGCTTCCGTTTGCTCCAGAAACGCTACGCCCGCTTCACCGGTCGACGCTTCGCCGATGATCTCGATATCGGGCTCCTTCTGCAGATAGCTCTTCAGTCCTCTGAGCCAGTCCGGGTCGTCCTCGCAAATGAATACGCGAATTTTCGGAGCATTCGTTTCCATCTCGGTCCCACTCCTTTCAGGCCGGCAGCCGCTTGTTTTTCGGGAACTGCATGAATACGCTCGTTCCTTGTCCGGGCTTGCTGTGAATATTCATCGTGCCTTTATGCTTATGAACAATATTATAACAGTACGACAAGCCTAAGCCGAAGTTTAATTTTTTCCCGCTCTTCGTCGTATAGAACGGATCGAATGCGCGTTTCAGCTGCGCTTTGTCCATCCCGCTTCCGCTGTCTTTGATCTCAACGACGATTTTACGCTTCGTTTCCGTCAGCCGGACCGTCAGGCTTCCGCCCTGCGGCATCGCTTCGAGCGCATTGGTCATCACGTTGGTCCACACTTCCGTCAGCTGCGCCCTGTCGCCGATCAGTGCTCCCTTGTAGACGTACTGTTCTTTCACTTCGACGGAGGACAGCTGCGGCGCCAGCATGCGGAGGCATTCGCTGAGCAGCTCTGCCGGGCGAAGCTTCTCCAGACGAAGCTCCACTTCCTGCGTCTGCCCCTGGATCCGGTACAGCATATCGTAAATATGCTGCGAGGCAGCCATAATGACTTCGACGTCCTGCACGACCTGCTCAGGAGAGGCGTTGCCTTCCTCCGCTTCGGATTTGATTTTTTCGCCGAACAACCGGATTTTGCCGACATCGTTTTTGATCGCGTGATTCAGAATCGACGTTCCTGATGTAATGGCGCGCAGCGTATAATCGAGCTTCTGGTTTTGGATCGAAATTTGCAGGCCCATAAACCCGTAGCGCAAGCTGGAACCGATAATCACCGCGAGCGTAAACGCAATCACCCACGCGTTATACCGCCACAGCTCATACATTTGAAAAAACGCAGGCAGCACGTATAACGTAAACATGGCAAAACATAGCGGCGGCGCAGCGGCCGTTGTCGTCAGCAGCCGATTACGGCGCAAAAATGAATTGCGCTCGCGTAAGATCGAATGAATGAGCATGACCGTTCCGGCGATAATATACGGCGTTGCCCAAAAAATGACATAGCGGTACGGAATCGGGTCCCCCCGCATCGGTTCAAAGGCGAAGGATACCGCAGGCGGGACGATCAGCAGCCATGGAAGGAGCCGTTTGGCGCGCCGATCCCATAATGGGTAATCCGGATAATAATGAATCGCAAACATAAGGAACGTATACGGCAGCCCGTAATAGCACAGCAGCGAGCTCGCCAGTTCCGCCTTGGCCAGCACCAGCGCTACCGGCGCCGTCAGCCATTGCCGTTCGAACGCATACGGAATAACGTGATCCCCCATGACTGCCGACAGCCCGCCGCTGCCGCCCGTAAAGGCGATGGCGCTAAGCCAGCGGGTGATCGGCCGCTTCGGATCCGTTGCCAGCAGGAGCACGCCCACTGTCCACAAACCGATAAGCACAAACAGCATCGCTGTCACTCCCGACCGTCATTCTAATATTCTTTCTTCAGCTGCTCCAGCTCGGCCAGGCACTTCTCTGCGAACCGAATCGTTCGCCGCATCTCTTCCATATCGGCCTCCAGCGCCTGCTGCAGCGATTGATGATAATCGGGAACGCTGCCTTGATACGGCCGGATCGTCTCGATCGGCATCAGCGCGATTTCCTGGTAGCTGAGCGCGCGCCGCTGATGGAAGAACGCGACGTCCGGGTTATCCGGATGATGTAAATTTCCTTGCTTCGGATGCTTGACAACCGCCAAAATTTTGACGGCCGCTTTCGCCGGCGACGATTGTTCGACCACTTCTCCGATATACTCTCCTGTTTTGTATGACGCCCGGACCAGGCTGCCGGCGGTGAATCCTGCATGGTTCATTAGGGGTTCCTCCCGTTGCTTCGTTTAGGATGATGATTCTTCTTGTTTCATAAAACGGTACAGCTCGTCGACCGATCCCATGCGATACGTTCGCTCTCCGGCCCTTCCTCCGTTCAGCCGCAGCAGGCAGGGCACGCTTTCGATCTGCCATTCGAACGGCAGTGTACGGCACGCGTTCACGTTGCATTTGCCCAGCGGCAGCCGCGAGTCCAGCTCGAGCACAACCTCCAGCATCCGCTCGCCGACCTTGCATGTGCCGCAAAGCGGCGTGTAAAAATACACATACCGCGTTTCGGTCCCGCTCCCGGCCGCAGGGTCTTCCATCCATTGCAGCAGCTGTGCTTCCGACCATTCCTGCAGCCTCATCCGCTCTCCTCCGAACTCTTTGAATAGTAAAGTATTGCTTCCGGGCACTTCTATCCGGTAGAATGAAACTATATTGGACAGGGAAGGTGTATACGATGTCGGACTCCACGAATACGAATGATACGTCGGCTGCTCCCGACGCGCCGCGCAAAGTAAGCTTGGCGGACGCGATTAAAAACAAGCTCGCTCAAAAAAAGCAGCAGCAAGACGGTAAAGGCAGCGGACCGCTGCGCGCAGGCAATGAAGCCACCATGCGCAGCCAAAACAACAAAAAGCCGAATAACCAACGGCGCCGTACCGGCGGAAGCTGATCGGCCTTATGGTAAAGAAGGATGAGCGCTCGTCTTCGAATGAAGGCAGCGGCTCATCCTTTTTTTAATGCCAGCCCGTCTTACGCGTAAAGCGCTTCGCGCTGCTTCTGAATATCCGCGTTAGCGAGATATTCGTCGTACGTGATCATTTTATCGATCATGCCGTTCGGCGTAATTTCGATAATGCGGTTCGCGACCGTCTGTACGAACTGATGGTCATGAGAGACGAACAGCATCGTGCCGTCAAAGTCGATCAATCCGTTATTCAGCGCCGTAATCGATTCAAGGTCCAAATGGTTCGTAGGCTCGTCGAGAATGAGAACATTGCCGCCGCTCATCATCATTTTGGACAGCATGCAGCGCACCTTCTCGCCACCGGACAACACGCTTGCTTTCTTCAGCGCTTCTTCGCCGGAGAACAGCATGCGGCCGAGGAAGCCGCGAAGATACGACTCGTCTTGATCCTTCGAATATTGGCGGAGCCAATCGACCAGGCTCATGTCCGTTTGGAAATATTCGGAGTTGTCTTTCGGGAAATACGCCTGAGTCGTCGTAACGCCCCACGTATATTCGCCGGAATCCGCCTCGATTTCGCCCATCAGGACTTGGAACAACGTCGACTTCGCGATGCCGTTCGGGCCGACGAGGGCGATTTTATCTCCTTTGTTGACGGTAAAGCTAATGTTGTTCAGCACAGGCTGGCCGTCAATCGACTTGCTGATGCGGTCAACGGTAAGCAGTTGTTTGCCCGCTTCGCGCTCCGGCGTGAATTTGATGAACGGATACTTCCGCGTGGACGGTCTGATATCCTCCAGCGTAAGCTTCTCCAGCGTCTTCTTCCGGGACGTCGCCTGCTTGGACTTGGAGGCGTTCGCACTGAAACGGCGAATGAACTCTTCCAGCTCCTTGCGCTTCTCTTCGACTTTCTTGTTCTGTTCGCGCACCAGCTTCAGCGCGAGCTGACTGGACTCGTACCAGAAGTCGTAGTTGCCGACGTACAGCTGAAGTTTGCCGAAATCGATATCCGCAATGTGCGTACATACCTGGTTCAAGAAGTGACGGTCATGGGATACGACGATAACGGTGCCTTCATACTTCGCAAGGAAGTTTTCCAGCCAGTTGATCGATTCGATATTCAAATGGTTCGTCGGCTCGTCAAGCAGCAGAATGTTCGGATTGCCGAACAGCGCCTGCGCCAACAGCACCCGTACTTTCTGATTGCCGTCGAGCTCCTTCATCTGCACCTCGTGCAGCTCTTTCGGAATGCCAAGGCCGATCAAGAGCTCCGCCGCATCCGATTCCGCCTGCCAGCCTTCGAGATCCTGGAATTCGCCTTCCAGCTCCGCTGCGCGCATGCCGTCCTCTTCGGAGAAATCGGGCTTGGCGTACAGCGCATTCTTCTCTTCCATAATTTCGAACAAACGGGAATGGCCCATCATGACCGTGCGAAGCACTTCCACGTCGTCGTATTCGAAATGGTTCTGTTTCAGCACCGCCATCCGTTCGCCGGGCGTGATGCTGACCTCCCCTTTATTCGGCTCCAATTCACCGGACAAAATTTTAAGGAAGGTAGACTTCCCTGCGCCGTTCGCTCCGATTAAGCCGTAGCAGTTGCCGGGCGTAAACTTAATGTTTACGTCTTCGAACAGCGCTCTTTTGCCGTATCTCAAGGTGACATTCGTGACCGTTATCATGAAAAAACAACCTACTTTCCGTTGGTAGACTGAGCATACCGTATGATTATCGCTTCCAAACGCTTATTATAGCATAAAAATCGGCTGTTCCCAACCGTATTGGACTTATTCGCCAATTTTTATACGGCGATCGTGCCGACGCACAAACCCGCCGTCAAGGAAACGGGAAAAACGCCTCCCCGTAGGGACCCGTAGGGAGGCTCCTATCGCGCGGTTCGACCGCCGCCTGGTGAAGCCGCAGCGCGCGCAATGCCCGTGATCCCCGTTACTTGTTCTTGGCAATGCTCTCGACGAGCTCCGACAGCTCCGCCCAGCGGTCCATCGCCTGCTCCAGCTGCGCCGTCAGCTCCTGCTCCTCCTGGAACAGCTGCTGCACCTTACCGTAATCGCTGCCCGCCTGGCCGATCTCTGCTTTTACATGCTCCAGCCGCTCTTCGAGTCCAGCGATTTTCGCTTCGATGCCGTCCCATTCCTTCTGCTCGTTGTACGACAGCTTCTTCGGCCGGTTCGCATCGCGTCTGGCTTCGCTCGCCGTACTCGCGGAAGCCGGCTCCGGCTTGATCTCCCGCTTCAACTGTTCTTCCGCCTGGCGCTCCTGTTTGACCGCGTCCATGTACTCCGTGTAGTTGCCGTAGAAGCGGCGAATGCGGCCGTCGCCTTCAAAGACGAACAGATGATCAGCCGTACGGTCAAGAAAATACCGATCGTGAGACACCGTAATGACGACGCCGGGGAAGTCGTCCAAATATTCTTCGAGTACAGTCAGCGTCTGGATGTCCAGATCGTTTGTCGGTTCGTCCAGCAGCAGCACGTTCGGTTCCCCCATCAAGGTGCGCAGCAAGTACAGCCTGCGCTTCTCCCCGCCGGACAGCTTACCGATCGGCGTCCACTGCTGCGACGGCGCGAACAGAAACCGCTCCATCATTTGCGCCGCCGTAATCGTGTCGCCGGACACCGTGCGCACCACTTCTGCCGCTTCCTTGATGTAATCGATCGCCCGCATTTTCTCGTTCATCTCGACGGTTTCCTGCGTGTAGTAAGCAAGCTTCACGGTCGGACCGACATCGATCATGCCGTCGTCGGGCTGAAGATGCCCGGCGAGCAGGTTCAGAAACGTCGACTTCCCGGTCCCGTTCGGACCGATAATGCCGATGCGGTCTTCCGGCAGCACGATGTAGCTGAAGCTGTCGACAATAGAGCGCGATCCGAACGATTTGGACACATGCTCCAGCTCCATGATTTTTTTGCCGAGGCGGCTGCCGCCTAGGGAAATGTCAAGCTGCGCGTTAGGTCCGTCGACCTTCTTGTCACGCAGCGCAACGACGCGTTCGATTCGCGCCTTTTGTTTGGTCGTGCGCGCTTTGGCGCCCCGGCGCAGCCAAGCCAGCTCGCGGCGCAGCAGATTTTGCCGTTTATCTTCCTCCGCAGCTTCCCGTTCGAGACGATCGGCCTTCTTCTCCAAAAATGCCGCATAGTTGCCTTCGTAGGCATACAGCTTCCCGCGATCCAGCTCGAAGATGCGGTTCGTGACCCGGTCCAGAAAATAGCGATCATGCGTGACAAGCAGCAATGCGCCCTTCCACTTGCTCAGAAACTCCTCCAGCCATTCCACTGTCTCGTGATCGATATGGTTCGTCGGCTCGTCCAGGATGAGCAAATCCGCCGGCTGAATCAGCACGCGCGCCATGGCGACCCGCTTGCGCTGCCCGCCGGACAGCGTGCCGACCTTTTGCCCGAAATCGCGGATGCCAAGCTGGGTCAGCACGGTCTTGGCGATCGTCCCAGCCTCCCAAGCCCCTGTCGCGTCCATGCGCTGCTGGGCGGCGAACAGCTTCGTCTGCTTCTTCTCATCCTCAGGCGACAGCTGCAGCTCGGACAGCGCCGTCTCGTATTCCCGCAGCGCCTGCATGAGCGGCGTATCGCCGTAGAACACTTGCTCCAGCACCGTCGACTCAGCATCGAACTCGGGATTTTGCGGCAAATATTCCACGCGGAAATGGTTGGCGTGCGTCAGCTTGCCTTTCTCGACGGACTCGATTCCCGCCATCACTTTCAGCAGCGTCGACTTTCCCGTTCCGTTGACCCCGACTAGCCCAATCCGTTCCTTCTCGTTGATTTGAAAATTAATATGATCAAACAGCACTTTCTCGCCATAGCTTACGTACAGATTGTCTACCGTCAATATATTCATCAGCGATTCGTCCTTTCCGGCTGCGCGGCCGTTTATTGCGTGCCATAGCTCTCCGCCGGCTCCATCACGTAAGCGGCCAACAGCGCGGCCGTATGGCGGATGCCGTCCAGATGCGTACGCTCCATCGCGTGCGATGCATGCACGCCGGGGCCGATCAGCGCCGCGCGAATATTGTTGCCGCCGCGCAGCGCAGCGGAAGCGTCCGAGCCGTATTGCGGATAAATGTCTACGGCGTAAGACAGCTGCTCGCGCTCCGCCAGCTCAATCAATTTGGATGTCATGGCGTAATCGTACGGCCCGGACGAATCCTTCGCGCAGATCGATACGTCAAATTCCGTGCAGCTCAGGTCGTCGCCCATCGCGCCCATATCGACTGCGATCATTTCGGTGATCTCGCCGGGAATCCATGCAGCGCCGTGGCCTACTTCTTCGTAGGTGCTGATCAAGATGTTCAGCGCATAGGCCGGCTGCAGCTTCTCCCGCTTCAGCCATTCGAGCAGCCCGAATATGGCGGCGACGCCGGCCTTATCGTCCAGATGTCGAGACTTGACGAAGCCATTCGCCTTGAACTCCGTCCGCGGTTGAAACGAGACGATATCGCCAATGCGAATGCCGAGCGCCTTCACATCGTCTGCCTGGCGCACTCGTTCATCGAGCCTGATTTCCATAACGGCCTCTTCCCGCTTCATCTCGCGCGCATCGGGGTATACATGCACCGAAGGCTTCGTGGTCATGATCGTTCCGTCGTATACGTTACCGTCCCGCGTATGTACCTGGCAATATTCGTTCTCCACGGAGCCGAGCATGTAGCCGCCGACGAGCGTGAAGCGCAGCGCACCGTTCGCTTTAATCGATCGCACCATCGCGCCCAGCGTATCGACGTGCCCCGAAATCCCGATGACGCGCTCGCTGCTTTTTCCCGGCACGGTGATGATTCCGCAGCCTTTCGGGGTCAAGCGCATGTCGTATCCAAGCTTGGCCGCTTCGGCCGCCACTGCGTTCATCACGTCGCGGCAGTAGCCGCTCGGGCTTGGCGTGGACAGAAGCAGCTGCAGCACGTTTTTCACATATTCCATTTGAATCCGTTCGTTCATCGTGATTCCCGCCTCCTTCATTTGATTCTCGTGTTATTTTCGTGTAAGCTACGTTAGGATTCCACTCTAGGAGGTTATTACTTACGATGTCTGAAACATTGCCACCAAAAACCTGTAGTATCGATCGTCTTGTTACCAAAGAAGACGACATCGCCAAAGTGCTGAGCGGCGAGAAAACTGCAACCCGTCGCAACGGACGCTATGCCGATCCGGGCGAAATTATGGAGCTGAACGGCCGCCAATTCGAGGTGACTCAAGTGTATCAGCAGTCGCTTGGCGAGCTGACCGACGAGGCGGTACAAACCGAAGGCTTCTCTACCGTCGAGGATTACAAAAGCTATATTTTGTCGATGCACGCCGGCATGCCCTGGCTTCCGCAGATGAAAGTATGGGTGCATGAATTTCGTGCGATTTAGTCCGTTGTAACGATACAAAACCAGTGCAGCGGGCAGCCCGGCGCACGCATCCGTGCGAACGGGCTGCGGGTCGCCGCGGGCATGTGCCTGCTGCACTGGTTCCGTTTTTCATTAAGGCTTGGAGGCTTCCCACCATGTATCCTTGGCTCGTATTCATTCATTCCGTCAGCGCGATGGTTTCGATTGGACCGTTCTTCGTGCTGATCCCCATGCTTCGAAAGCTGCAGACCGCGGAAGGCGAGCTGCAAGCTTCCTACCTGGACTCATTTCATTTTGTCGTTCGTTTATCCAAGCATGCCGGTCACGTTCTCGTCGCCTCGGGGCTGCTGCTAATGTGGCTTGGCAAGTGGCACTGGTCGGAGCCGTGGATTGCTGGCACATTTGCCGTCCTCTTCGCCTCGCTCTTGTTCATGGCGCGCGCGTTCTCCCCAACCATCCGTAAGCTGCGGCAGCCGGTCAGCGATCGCGCAGCCCTGCTGCGAAAGCTGAGCCGCTCGCTCTACCTGTATTTGTTCGTGCTGTTCGTCATGCTGTGGCTCATGATCATGAAGCCTCAGCTGTGGTAATCTTTTTTGCGTAGCAGATCAGCTTTCAAAATCGACGCAAACGCTCGTTCCGTCGAGCACCTGCTTCATATGCGCTTTGACATCCATATGAAGCGGGTGTACGTCGTATTGCTGCAAATCTTCGAGCGAATCGAACTTCGTAATCAGCGCGATGTCATACGACCGCTCCTGATGAAGCACGTCCATGCCGACTTCGATATGACGGAGGTACGGAATTTTCCCTTCCATGTTCTTCAGTACATCATAAGTGACCTTCACCGATTCCGGGGAACGGTCCTTCAATTTAAAAAATACGACATGTGTGATCATTCTCGTTTCGACTCCTCTATCTGATTAGTTCCCGACGTCAAATTCGGCGCCCTAACTTCATGCTCAAAATAAGCTAGGTGCAAAAAGTCGCCGAGATACGAACAATACGCTGCCACCAAAGCTGTGGCTTAACTCTTCAACCGTTAACAATCTCATTAAAAATTGACTTCTTCGGTCTTTGAAAAAAAGTAACTTGTATAGTATAACATCTGATGCACCCGATTATCTAGGATAAACTGCTTCAGATGTTTCAAGGAAATGTACCCCTGAGCCGCAGCCGCTCTTCTATGCGTTGCTTCGATTCGCCCTGAGAAAAGCCAGTATCGGTTTCACTTCGCGATGCTCGGCCATTTCTTCCAAAGGAAACCATCGCAGGTCTGTCAGCTCCTGCTCGTGCTCGCCCAGCTCCGGATCGCTGCCCAGTTGTGCCGTGCCGCGGACCATTTTCCCGATATAGCAGTAATAGATACCCTCTATTCTCGCACTATAAGATTCGATCGCTTGACCCGCGATTTCGATATCTAGCCCTGTCTCTTCCTTCGTCTCGCGGATTGCGCATTGCGGCGGCGTTTCACCGTTTTCTATTTTTCCGCCCGGGAATGTCCAGAACGTCTCCCCCTTATACGTCTGCTTCACCATCAAAATCATGCCGTCCTTGACGATCGCGGCGCAGCTTCGATTAGCCATTGTTCGATTCTCCTTGATCCCAATATGAACTCCGGTATGCCATATGAAAATGGATACAACAAAAGGATCCGTCTGCTTGGCATGGATCCTTCATTTCAATATTGCGTATGCGCCAAAAAAGATGGCATGCTTCAAGAACGGAGCTACAGCTTGTATTTGCCGGCCAACGCTTGCGCGCGCATGCACCATCGATGCCAGAGCAACCGAATGCGAAGCGCCGCTTCATGCCCAGCCTGCTTCCGCCCCAACGGTTTGATCAGCAGCAGACTAATATTGTCACGCGGACGCCGCTCCATCGCCTTGAACATGAGCGTATCGCAAATGCGCTGCGGCTCTTCGCCGCTTGAGGAGGCCCGCTGAAGCAGCAGCGCGATCGCTCCGTCGGAGAAGCAATCGTGGAACCCATCGCTTGTCAGCATAAATAACGATTCGGGATCATAATAGCCGGAACGAATATACAGCTTCGGTTCCCCTCGCATTCCGAGCGATTGCAGCAGCACATGCCGTTTGGGATGCGATCTTGCTTTTTTGCTCGTCATCAGCCCTTTGCGAACTTGGGCATTCACCCATGTATGATCCCGCGTCAACCGCCGGAGCCGGTTCGAATCCGAATCATATCGATATACCCGGCAGTCGCCGACGTGAATGATCGTATACACGGAGTCCGAGAGTACAAGCATAGAAAGCGTAGTCCCGAGATGCTGGCGCCGTTCCACGGCTTGTTCGCGCAGCTTCCGGTGGATCGCGTGGAACAAATCGGCCGCATCTCGCTCGATCGCTTTATAGGGACGGGTGCCGGCCATGATCCCGGGCAGCCTTCGTTCAAGCCAATCCTTGACCAGCTCAACGGCCAGCTCGCTCGCCAGCTCCCCGTCCCCGCTGCCGCCAATGCCGTCGGCTATGACAGCGGCAGCATAAGGCACCCGGCCTTCGGTCGTGCTCAAGCGCAGAAGCGAACGGTCTTCATTGATGGTATGGAACCAGCCGGAGCGCGTATCGGCTCCGTACTGCCAATGCACGGCGATCGTTTTTCTCAACAATCATAACCCCATTTATAACCCCATTTTAAATACAAGCTCTTTGGTCACGATCTTAACTATATCACCTTCTTTCAACGGATGCACCCGGTACGGCACTAATATTTCGCCATTCAGCAGCGTGCCGTTTTTGGAACCGAGATCTTTGATGCCGTATCCGGCGTCTTCCTTTACAATTTCCGCGTGCATTCGGGAAACGCCCGCCTCTTCCTGCACCCAATCCGTGCCATCCCCCGCTCTACCGATTACAAAACTGCTCTTGTCAAGCGGCACCTTCTCATAAGCGCCATTGTTGCTATATTCCAGGTAAGGGATTTGCGCCGTCTCCAAGGCTTGTGCCGTTTTGCCCAAAAAAACAGTCGCATCGTTACGCTGCAGCAGCGTTGTATGCATCTCGGCAGGGGGCTCTTTGGGCGGTACGAAGGCTTCGGGCTCTGCTGGATCGCTTAACCCGATTTCGTTAAAGAACCGGCTGTCGCCCTGTTCCGGAATATCATATACAGGCTCCTCCGCACGCACTTGCGGCTGTTTCGGACGGGTTTTACGCAGCAGCAGTACGGTAGCCGCGCCTACGGCGGCGGTTGCGGCGGCACATCCGTACAGCAGCGACGTTTCCATCGATTCCGCGTACCACTTCCAGATGAAACAAACAACGAGCACAGCCATCAGCACGAGAAGCAGTCGTTTTCTGCCGATGTCCTTCACCGCGCGTTCATGCGAGTCCGGTATGGATTCGGAGCTTATGGGAGCACCTGGCACCGCCGATGCGGAAAAGCCGGTTTCGATCCGCAGCAAATCTGCCGCATCGTTTCGAACGGAATCGGCAGCATGCCGGTCGAGAGCGATTGCGGGCTTCTCGCGGGCAGCAGGCGGAGCCGTTCCGATCGAAGTCCATTCCCTTGGCTCATCCCTTGGATGCGGATCGGAGAGAGCAGCTGGAGGCTGTGCCGCAGAAGACGACGTAAGCCGCATATGCTTCAGAAGCAGTTGCTTCAGCTCCGGCAAATTGAAATTTTCTTCGAACAGGCAGTTCATCAATTCTTGATAGCCGGTACCGTGAAGCTCGGTTACGCGATGAATCCATTTGGACGCAAGCTGCTGCAAATCGGAAGAGAGCGCCTCTTTACCTTCCAGCTGCTCCTTCGGCACATACGTCAAATGCAGATCCTCCAAGCCGCTGCCGCAATAGATGAACTCTTCCTTCAAAATGTACCGATCCGGCAGCAGCATGTACACTTTACTGTCGCATAGCACTTCCACAATACGGTGCAGCAGCGAGAAGTACCGGTGCATCGTCAATTTTTCCATTCGCAAAAAATGAGCAAGCATCCGTTTACCCGTAATCCGATAATACAGCTGAACATCCCCTTCCTTCGCTTCCAGCTGCAGCTCAAGCAGATGAGGAATGCGGTTGGCGGCCAGCATGTTCAGCTGAAAATCGGAAAGCTCGTTTTGCTGCAATCCGTGAGCCGAAGACAGCACCATAAAATGCCCGTGATCGTTCAAATAATCTACAGTCAATCCATATATCGATTGTGTCATCGCTGCCTCCCCTTTATCTACTGGACATAAAGTTCTATAAACGCATAAGCCGTACCGGGCAGCACAGCCCACATGAACGGGAACCGAAGCGGCGATTGCGGCTTGGCGAAGGCGGTTTTCAATGCGGCATGATCGCGTAAAACAAGCAGATTCATAAGCCGGAATACGACGCCTCTCAACCGCTGGAGCCCCTCCATCCGGCACAACAAAAAGACAAGCCCCCCAGCTCCGGCGAGCAGAAGCGACGCCGTCATCGCATAGATCGAAAAGCCCGCTCCCGTGATGGCGCCAAGCGCTGCAAACAGCTTCACGTCCCCTGCCCCAACAGCCCCGATGGCATATAGTACGAGCATGGGCACCATCCCGCAAAACAGGCCGGCAGCGGAAAAGGCAGCACCGTCCCAGCCGCTTGTTGCCGTATGGAGAACCAATCCCGAGACGGTTCCAACCACATTGAGAACATTCGGTATTTTTTGCTTTCTCGTATCGGTGACAAAGGCGACCAGCAGCAATGCCCCGGCTAACCCATATGCGATCATCCGGCACCCCCAATCCACGCGCGTTCTACGGCTTTCTTTTTCAATATGACAGTTTTATGGAAAAAAGGGACAGCAAATTGATATTTGTATTCGGCTTCTATGGACAGAAAGGCCTCGTTTTTGTTATCAAAATTCGGAAATTGAACAGCCGTTACTTTAAATCGCTCCCGGTCCAGCTTTGGTATGCCGGAAAGCGAAGCTACAAGCGGCGTTGCCGCTCTTGCCAGCTGCTCATTCAGCATTTGCTTTGCGTCTTCGCCGACCGAGCCGCCCCATGCTTCCAGCTGTTCACGCCGCTCTTTTTCCAAACGGACAAGCTGCAGCAGCGGATCGGGGATCCAACGCTCATAATCGTCGGCCAACGTCTCGGCATCCAGCGCCTTTTGTCGCGCCGCCTCCGTCACGCTGATCACACTGCCAAGCCACTTGCTAGGAGCGCTTGAAGCCCATTGGGCCTGTCCCGCCCGGTACAGCTGCTCGACAGGATACATGTTGGCCGCTGCAATCTTCGCCGTTTGCGAAACAGCGGATTGCAGTGCCATGTCCGCTTGAGCCATACGGATAAACCCAAGCAGCACCATAAGAAACGCGGCAAAAAAAGGAAGCGCTAACGCGGCCTCCAGCACAATGCTGCCTTGTTGTTCTTTCATTAGGCTAATGAACGGCCGCATTCCGCGCATGCGCGTTCGTTTGTACAGCGTCATTCCCCAATCTCCTCCTGCGGCAAATCGTCAATATGTAAAAGATGTTCAAAGAAAGTTCATGATTTCCAATTACAAATCATTAACAAATTGATTGAAATGTGATATATTTCGTACAGTAACATTTCGCATACGAAGTGTTTTATAGAGACAAAGGGAGAGAAACCAAATGAACAAAACAAAAAAACGTTTCAAAAGCAGCTCTTTGCAAAAGAAATTAATTTCCGGCGGGCTGGCTTGTACTTTACTGTTCGGCGGAGCCATTCCAGCGGCTTTCGCGGATGGGGAAACCGTCGCGGTTGAAGCCACTGTCGACCAACAGCAGGTTGACTTGGTTGATCTTTTTGTTCAACAGCGCCTTCAATCTGCTGCTACGGAAGTCGCAGTCATCGCGGGTAAAGATTTTGCAAGCGTGCAGCTAAGCCTGAACAACGGATTATCGATCGCGGAAGCCGCCAATATGTCTGCTACCGCACTGGTGATCTCCATGCTCCCTGCATTTAACCAATATATTGTTGAAACTACGAACGGCTTGTTGTCCGGTGATCAAACCGCGCAGCTGCAAAAAGAAGGACAATCCAAGCTGGTCGAAGCGATTACCACACCGGGATACGTGACAAATAACGATGTTGTAACCAAAATAGAGAACAGCCTGTCTGCAAAAATCGATACTTTTCTGAAAGCAAGCGGTTATACGGCAGCGGAAGAGAATACCTCCGGTCTTCAACAAACGGTTGCAAATCGAATCGCAACGATCATCGAGGACGCCGTCGATGCATCCGATCTGACTTTGACCGACGTGCTCGTTCAGCTGGAGCTTGGCAGCACGCTCGCAGATGCCACTGGCATGGATTCGGCCGATCTGTCGATCCAACTGCAGCAGCTCGTGAACGAGGATATCGACACTGCCGCCGCTGTGAACGGAGTGAACGCCTTAACGGTCGAGGAGACAAAAGCCGACGCCGCCAAACTGATCGAGAAGCTCGTCTCCGAAAAAATGTGGGGCGCTTCCGAGCAAGCATAAGCTTCGCAGCTTCCGCCAAGACACAAGGGCCTTCGGTACATACCGAGGGCTCTTATTCGTCTCGGGGCTGCCTACCTCGTCCTAGTAGTTCAGATGTGCCGTCCTCGTCATCAAGCATCGGCTTCCGCTTCCTTCACAGCCCGCAAACACGCTGTTTCCTATCGTCCTCATTACGCCCGGCATAAACCATAAGCGAAACGACGACGTCGCCGTTCCGGCGATATACGTCGGAACCGTGCTTAAATCGGTATCCGTATTGAGTTGCAGCAGCGCTTGCATCCGCGACATCAGCACCGATTCGCGGCTGTGCAGCAGCAAAAATAACCGCAGATGGTCTTTGTATCCCATCGTCAGCATGCTCCCGAAGCTGCGGGACAACGGAATTTGGTCCCCTTGAATCAGCTTCGTCATGTCTTGCATCGCCTGGACAGCCCCTTCGGCGACAGCGGCAAGCAGCACTAGCATCGGCGAGCCTGCCGCAAGCACGCTTTTCGAAGGCTTAAGCAGCGCTTCCGTCGTGCCGATCGCCAAGCGAAGCGCGAACATTTCCGCATAGGCCATCGAGTAGTTGCCCGCGCAAGAATGAGATCCGTACAGCAAATACTCCACTTCCTGGTTCGTAAGAGGATGACTGTCCGGCCTGGAAAGCTCCTTCGAGTTTTTCACTACGCCGGATACATCTTTTTCCAGTCCTAACGTGCGATAACTGAACTTGCTGACCGCAAATTCATCGATGTAAAACTCGTCCCGCACCTCTAGCGCAAGATCGCCGAGCACGGAAAATAGCTTCATTGCGCTCAAACCGGCGGCATCCGCGCCTTTCAAGTCGACCTCCGGAACCGGCTGCGCGCTTGCAGCTTTATTGTTATGCTGAAGATAGCTTTGATAAAACCCTTGGCTGCCGGCAATCGCCGGGTCGCCTAGCAGCTTGTTATACATCGCTTCGAAGGGATCTACCCCGGAAACGAGGCTGCAGCTGCCAAGCCCTTGCCGCACCTGGTCCAGCACGGGCTGCACTTTTTTGCGCTGCTCTCCTTTTTCCTTGTTGATGGCGCTTCTCGTTTGCTTGCGCTCCGTCTGCAAAGGGTTATACTTCGCATATAACTGCTGGGTTTGCTGCAAAAATCCGTCCAGTGCCTTTGTCGTCTGTTCGTACTTTTGCGACGTAAACAGCAGCCCGTCTTGAATCTGGGCACGCACGCTGGCAAAAAGCGATACCGCTCCCGCAACGCCGCTATCCAGTTCGTCCAGCTCCTGGCGATCGATCAGCTTGATGCTGGCAAACACCGCTTCTGCATCCATGCCGCTGCCAGTCATCCGCCCTAGCTCCTCATTCAGCTCATCGTTCGTCTTTTTTACTTTTTTGATCGATTCCTGAAACGATGTCTTCAAGGACGATAACGCATTATAATCCGTCTCGGATTTGAGCTTCAGCAGAGCGAGCAGCTCGGCATAGCGCAGCAAGTCGCGCAGCAGCCCTTCATATTCGCTGACGATCTGCGCAGCGGTGTCTGCCTGCTTCTGCAGCGCATTGCGCGATTCTATCAGCCCGGCAATCGCATGAGCCGCGCCGGCTCCTGCCTGAGCGAGCGAAACGATGCTCATATCGATGCCGCGAATCGTCTCTCGGAGCGATTTCAGCTGATTTTGTGCAGTTTGCAGCGTGGAGCGCACCTCTTCGACCGTATGAATGCCGATCCGCCCGCTTAGCTCGTTCATATCCCGCAAGTTGGTTTGATAGAACGGATGCAAATTCGCCGCCTTTTCTTTCAATGCGGTAAAATCGTCCCACGCCTCGGCCATCTGCTCGTCCCGATCTTCGAGCAGCTTTTCTACCTTCCCCGCTTTTTCGGCAAACCGGGAGGCGCCTCCCACTTGCTGCGACAAGCCGTTTTTCTTGAATTTATCCAATATTTCAAGTCCGTACGAAATCGGCGCACGGTATTTCATTTCCTCCAATATTTGCCCCTTCATGACTTCGTGGTTGGCGAGAGAATACATCGGAGTTAACCGCGCCGTTCCTTCTTCCAGCTTCATATCGATCAGCCGGAACTGCCCGGCTCCATCGCTTCCCCCGGACAAATTGCCATCGACCGTGCGCTTGAACAACTCCGTTTGACGCGCCGAATCTTGTGCGAGCCCGTACAAACCATAAACTTGCAGCGGGCTGGAATACGCCGATAACGTAGAGCGAACGCCAGCCTTTACCGCATTTTCCGTTTCGCGCTCCGCACTTTTCCATCGCACGATATCGATCAGAAGACCACAAGCGACAAAGAGCGGAACCAAGATCAATAACAAGTATATCGAGACCGCGCCCTGCTGATCCGACCACCACTGTTTCCAGCGACGCAAACACTTCCCTCCGTCCGCATGATTATTCGTGCAGGATGACTACGATTCCACTGCGTTCAAGCTGCTGCTTCAGCCCTTGACTCAACTTAACTTTATCCTGCTTGGACAGCTTGAAAAAATGCCATACGACGCCCTGCACCTGCGTCCCCTGCCATAACAGCTCGATGTCCTTGGGCATTTGGACTTCGCGCAAATTTTTTTCGTTAAATGTATAATACGCTTGATGGGCAATCCCCCTGGCATCGAACGCGTCGATTTCCCGTTTAGTCCCGGGGCTTACCTGCACCTTCTCCTTCGTTCCGCCTACGAGCGTTCGCAAGTAGTTGGCCGCTTGCTCGTGATTTGTAATTTTGACCGGTTCTTTCACGGCGGTTTTCGGCTCGACAAGTGATTGCAGCGCCTCTCGAGGCTTGATGCGGCCTTTGATTTCGGCGAGAAACGTCCGCGCCAAGTCGGTCAGCCGAATCGTCTCCATCGGATCCGTTACATAAGCGTGCGCGTCCGCATCGACTGACGTTTTGTTCCATAGACGGCTCGTTGAAGCCGGCGAAGTAAACGGTCTTTGGAGATCAACGCCGATTTTACGCAGCAGTCCTCCGTTTTCGTATTGAAGCTCTCCACGCCAAGATGGAGGGAACCAGGCCGCGCTTTTCGTCAGCTTCGCTGTGGGCGACGATCCAGTCGGTATCGGCCCGCTAACCGGAAGCGTTACTTTGACTGCGCCGGTCGGAAGCAGGAAGCTGAACAAATTGGACAAGTTGTCGTTCGTCAGCCTCCAATACAACCCGTCGTTCGAACCGGCATCCACCTCACCGGTCTGCAAATCTTTGCCGCTGTTGTCCCACGCGTACGCCGCCCGCTCCGCTGATAAGGCCGCCGCCTGCAGGAGCGAGGTCTGGTTGTACCAGAAGAGCGCCACAAACAGCAGGCTGACGGTGACAACCAAAATGAGCGGCATCGTTAACGACGCTTCGATCGTAAACTGTCCGCATGCGCTGCGGAACAATCCGGACCATCGGCCGGTGCGCTTCATGGCTATGGGGTGGTCGGCGGCGAGAGCGTGTCTGCGTCGGACCGTATGGAGCCGGACTGGCTGTTGATTTCCGTATTCGCTTTACTGAACAAATCCCCTACCCACTTCATAATCCACTTTCTAAACGCGATCGCAATAATCAGAAGCACGGCGATAATCAGCAATATTTCCAGCGTGCCGAGTCCGTCCTCCTCTTTCCAAAAACGTTTCCATCCTGCCAGTACCCATGTCATTTCTTCAACACTCCTTTTTGTCGTTGATTGTCTTTAATTCATAACGAGCAGTGCAGGGGCAGCGATGATGATCATCACCGCGAAAAAAATGAGCACCATCGGAAACACCATCTTCGACGAAGCCTCTTCACCAAGCGTCCTCGCCAGCGCTTTTCGCTTCTCCCACAGCGTGACCGACAGCTCCTTCAGCGAGATGATCAAGTCTTCGCCGCCCCGTTTGTAATTGAGCAGCAGCGTCGTCGTGAAGAGCGAGACCTCCGGCAAACCGCATCGTTTGCTGAAATCCTCCATTACTCTCGGAAACGACGCATTCATCTTCAGCGCATATACTGCCACACTCAGCTCCTTTTGTAGCGGCGTCATCTCCTCACCCTTCGTATGTACCGTACGGACGAGTGCCTGCGCTACCGTCTCGCCCGCGCCAATCAGCAGCATCAGCTGGTTCACGACTTCCGGCAGCTCGATCAGCATTTGCCGTTTTTTTCGCTTCAACTGGTCATATGTTTGCTTATAAAGCAAAAAGGGGAGAAGCAGCGCGAGCAGAACGCCGTAAACGAGCATTTCTGCGTTTCCTTCCGTCGCGCCGCCAAGCGCCGTGAACAGGCAGATGACGGCGTACATCAGGATCAGCAGTTTGGCTAAAAACCATCGGGTATAGGGCAGCGCCTGCTTCGCGCCGTACAGCCCGATCATCAGCTGATGAACTTTCCCTACGGAAGCCGTAAAGCGCTCGGACAAGCGGCAGCGATCGGCACACCATAACGCGGCAGCGCTCAAACGGACGAACGCCGTGCCGCGAAACAGTTCAGGATGGCCCGCGACCCAGCTAACGTACTGCCGACGGCTCCGGATGACAGCGACGCCTGCCGCCGCTGCCTCCAGCATCAACAAAACATACATCCACAAACGTTTGTCACACCTTTATATCCATAATTTTTTGCGTCAAAAAAAAGCATCCTGCAAAGATGACAAGCGCGCCGGACATGATGAGCGGCCCTCCTCCTGTGTACAAAGGCTCCATATAATCCGGTGTGCTCCACGCCAGCGCAGCTACAATGACCAGAGGCGCTGCGGTCAGCACTTTGGCTTCGAACCGCTTCTGCGCAAGCAGCACCTTCGTCTCCTGCTCGATTTCGAGCTTGTCCTGCAGCAGAACCGCCGTACGGCGCACGACCTGTACGAGACTTCCGCCAAGCCGCTTGCACGTGACGAATACGTCGGCGAACTGTTCGATCTCTGCGATTCCCGCTCTTCGGCTGAAGCCGATCAAGCAAGCCTCCACCGTCTCGCCGTTCTCGATTTTCCGATTCATCACCTCAAGCTCTTTAATGATCATGACGCCGGAATCGGGATACAGCAGACGCAGATCGTTCAGCGCTTCCTGCAACGCCGATTCTACGGATCGTCCGGCGCCGAGCGCAGACGACAGCGCAGCGAGCAGTTGCTTAAACTGCAGCTTCATATTGTCTTTTTGCTTGCGGATTAACCCTTTGCGGTAAATGATCGGATACCCTGTGCCAAGAAGTGCGAAAACCATTACGGCAAGCGGCCGGTTGTAAAAAATGTATGCGATTCCCCCCAGCACAGCCGCTCCCCATATCGCGGACCACAGCAACTGGTTCATGGACATCGTGTAACTGTTGTAGTCGGGCAATACCGCCTTGGCTTCGCCGCCGCGTCTTCCAGGCCGCAATAGCGCAGCTTCATTGCGCAGCATGCCGATGACACTCGTCTTCAAGCGTCGACCTCCTTTCCTTGAACTGCACGTGGATAACACAGCACCGCCGTACAAGCCGCACCGGCATTATCGTTTGTCGATGCAGTCTTACTCGGTTAAGCGAGCCCCGCCATCTCCAGCTTCCAGACGCGCTGCATCGGCTGCCCGGTCGGCTGTAGTCCGCCAAGCACTTTCCCTTCCGGCGTAGTTCCCGTTTCCACGAAACGGTACAGCGAGTTCAGCTGGATCTCGCCGTCCGAGATTCCGGTGATTTCAGCGATTTCGGTGACCCGCCGGGAGCGGTCCCGAAGCCGCTGGAGGTGCACCATCACATCGATCGACGACGTAATCTGCTTGCGAACGACCTCCACCGGCAAATTGGCCGCCCCGCCCAGCACCATTGTCTCCAGACGGCTCAGCATATCTTTGACGGAATTGGCATGCCCCGTCGAGAGGCTGCCGTCATGCCCAGTGTTCATTGCCTGCAGCATATCAAGCGATTCGGCGCCCCTTACTTCGCCGACGATGATCCGGTTCGGGCGCATGCGAAGCGAGGAGCGAATCAAATCGCGAATCGTGATCTCCCCTTTTCCTTCGGTGTTCGCATTGCGCGTCTCCAGGCTGACCACGTTCGGGATGCCGCGAATTTGCAGTTCCGCCGAGTCCTCGATGGTAATGATTCGCTCGTCTGAGGGAATATACTGGGCGAGTGCGTTCAGAAACGTCGTCTTCCCCGAACCCGTCCCGCCGCCGATGAACAGGTTGTACTTGGCCCGCACCAGCCGGATCAAATGCTCGGCCGCTTCCTCCGTCAGCGCCCCCTTCCCGATCAAGTCGTCAAGTGTCAGCGGGTGCTCGGGGAATTTGCGGATCGTCATCGCCGGACCGCGCAGCGCGATCGGCGGCAGCACGATGTTGACCCGAGAGCCGTCTTTCAGCCTGGCGTCGACGATCGGACTGGACTCGTTCACCATCCGGTTCACTTTAGCGACGATAGCCTGGATCGTATCTTCCAACTTCTCGCTGCTTTCAAAGCGAATATCGGTTTCCAGCACTTGCCCATCCTTCTCGATAAAAATCTGGTCGTGCCTGTTGATCATAATTTCCGTAATGGAGCGATCGTCGACGAGCGGCTGCAACACATCCAGCCCCCGAAACGAGTTATACAGCTCCGTCACGAGCCGCTGCTTCTGACCGGCGGTCAGAAACGCGCTTCGGGAGTATGCAAACACCTCCTGTTCGATCATGTCCATCAGGCTTTCGTCCGACAAAGAATGGTTAAAATCGATACTGTCGGTAATGCGCTGTTTGAGCGCTTGTTTCGTTTCTGCGGACCACATGCTTTACGTCACCTCGCTGCCGCCTGGCCGGAATCGAGCAGCTCGGCGGCTGCCTGGGCAAAAGCGGAATGATACATATGCTCCACACGCGTAAATGCTTTCCATTCGGGCACGTATGGAAGCGAACCGTCGATGTCCAAGCCGATGTGCTTGAAATCGTTCAGTGCCGGTCCCGTCCGCTTGTTATGAACGAAAATCCGCTTATGCCCGGGCATATCCGCAAGCGCAGGTATTTCCTGTCTCCAGCGGCTCAGCAGCTCCGCCGTTTTTTGCAAATAGACGCAGTCATCGAGCAGCAGCCAGACGACCCGATCCGCCAACGCCAGTACACTGTGCCCCGCTTCGTTCGGACATGATTCGAGATCGACGACGAGCGTATCGTATATGCCCGCAGCCGCAATGCCGCCGATCATCGCCGCCGCGTCCGCTCCCGTCATCTCCCGCCATTCCGCGACATTCGCGGTCGGCGGAATGTAATCGAATTTGAAAGCGGGATGCTTCAGCTTCCACTTCTCCAGCCTGCCTGCAATATGCTGCGGGTTCGTCTTCGCATAATACAGCAAACCGGAAAAAGCTTCCGAGGACGCAGCGGCGTCCGCTGGGTACCATGCTCTTGACGGCAGCATCTCCAAGCTCAAGCAGCCAGTACGCTCTCCAAGCAGCGCCAGCTGCTGAGCCAAATGCACCGCCGTCACCGTCTTGCCCGCGCCGCCCGTTGTAGAATAGACAGCGACAACCTTCGTTCCTTTCGAACCGCGAAGCGGCTCGGATACGGAAAATTCGTTATAATGGGCGATGACTGCGGATACCAGCCGGTCCAACGGCTGGTATTTGCACAGCACCGGGTACTCGAGCAGCCCTTGACTTGGCGGATGATTGCTAATGATTACCGTGCAGCCGAGCTTGATGCGATATACCTCATCGGGCAGCGGCAGCCACGATTCATGAATCAGCAGGATGAACGGCTCCGTCGTCTCCTCCGCGAAGCGAAGCCCCTGTTCAAACACCTTGAAACACCGGACCGTGAACCGTGCCGCATCGTCCGAGGAGCGAATGTATGCGGAGAGCATGTCTCCGAAATACGCATCGGAGTCGAGCAGCACTAACGTCATTTTCGCGATAACGCACACCTCTCCTCACTTTTATTAATGAAATGCCCCATGAACCTTTGCTTTGCACGGCAAGGTGTATACCTAAACCGAACTCGGGTGCATTTCATTCGTCGGGCGTAGCCAGATCGCTTCAGATACTCCTCCTCCCCGCAGCTTGTTCTCCCCACGCCTTGAACTTTTAACTCGGGACAACAAAAAAAGCACGCGCTATGAAAGAACGTAATGTTCTAAACATAGCGGTGCTTCCGCATGTGAATTTACAATTTATTGTATCATATCATATTTTTAGGTAAACGTAAATAAGTTCTTGTCTGCAATTCCATCCGCACATGGAATGATTCCTCAGGCGAGGATTTACCGGCGCTGAGCGGCATAGGCTTGTTTGTTTCGTTCGATTTGCTGAATATGCCGGTCGACATGCTGAACGAACATCCTTACGATATCTTCCAGCGTTTGTTTGCCTGCCGTGTTATGCATTCCGGTTCGCTGCCAAACGTCGTCAGCTATATTTTCAAGAATGGGGGTCATGGAAGCGCGCAAAGCGCGGAACAAAAAAAGGTAGGTGTACATATCGAGCGACCGATAGTCGAGCCGCGAGGCCCACGCATCGGGATCGAACTTCAGCAGCGGCGGGTTATCTTCGGAAATGACGCGTTTCATGCGCTCAATGGCGTTGAGCTCCGCATCGCACAGATGAATCACCACTTCTTTGATGCTCCATTTGTCCGCCGCCGGCTTGAATACGAGCTGCTCCTCGCATAACCCGTCCATCGCCGAAACCAGCCGATCATAGCCTGCCGCGTAGCCTTGCACCAATGCTTCCATGTCCCCATCCAGCTCCTATCTTTATATATTATGCGCCGCCAACGTCCAGACGACCTTCGGTTTGTCGTACCGGTTCATCGTCTGTTCGTCCACGAATGCAATATCCCAATCCCGGAACAGCAGTTCAAGCGCCGGACGGTCAAAAAAACGTTTGCGCTTGCCTTTCCATTCGTAATAGTTCGGTTCGAGCATCGCGCCGCGGCCTGCTCCATACTCCACGTCTTTCGTCGAGTTCACCCGGCACAGCAGCATTCCTCCCGGCTTCAGCACGCCGCGGATTTCGGAGACGATCGCTTCCGTATCGCTCCAGGCAAAATAGTGCAGGCTCAAATCGGCGATGACCGCATACGCCGAGCTGCGCGCAAAGGGCAGCGGCTTCAGCAGATCAACCAGACGCGTATCTGCCTCCGGAGCAATTTCGTTCACGCGTTTCAACGCCTCCGGCGAAAGATCGCAGGCGATCACGGAAAAGCCGCGCTCTGTCAAATACAGCGTGTCGTTGCCTGCGCCGCAGCCCAAATCGATCACGGGCGTAGCCTTCGATGGCGACAGCTCCGCCAAAAACGGCTCCAGCCAATGATCGTATTGGACCTGCCTCGCATGTATATTCCGGTAAATGTCGTCCCAGAACTGTCTCTCCTCCATATGCCCTCCTTTTTTTCACGACAAACGGCTTTGTCTCGTTACCGAAACAAAGCCTTGGGATTTTACTTACAATCGGATCATAAATAGCGTCAGCTCATCGCGGTTATGAAACAGCTGCTTGGCCTGCTGCAGCTCCAATTCCGGCGACAAGTCCCCGACCGCTTCGCGCAGCGACTGGAATGCTTTCTTATGCATCAGCTTCAGCGTAATGACGGCCGTCCCTCCGGGCTGAAGCGCGTACAGCAGCCCTTTGACGAGCTTCGTCATTTGCCGGTGCCCCCAGCTCATGTCGCAGACGAGCAGATCAAATGTGCCGTCCGCAAACGTCACGTCTCCGGCATTTTTTTGCAGCCACGTCAGCTTCGGATGGTGCAGCAGCGCAGCATCCAGCTTCGCCGGATCGACAGCCGTCACCTGCAGCCCGCGTTCCAGCAGCAGCGAGGTCCAGCCTCCCGGCGCCGCTCCGATATCCAGCGCAGAACGGTATTGCGCGAAATCGAGCCCGAAGGCGGCTTCCGCTTCGAGCAGCTTGAATTTGGCCCGCGAGATTTGACCTTCCTCGCGCCGAAACCGGATCGCGCCTCCCGGCCAATCGGACAAATTGTCCTGCGGCTTGGACATGCCCGCATACAGCTTCCCGTCCGTCAAGAAGACGGACACGATACGGTCCACATCCTTGACGGCGGGAATGGCGGCAAAGTCCGTATCCAGCACCCGGTCCAGCTCCTGCTTAAGCCCCGCAGGCGTGCATTCGCCCGCGTACTGCTCCGTTCGCCGCACTTGAACGGCTATACGCATGCCGGCCCACGATTCGTCTCCGTGACCAAGCAAGTCTCCGATCCCTTGCAGCGCTTCCCGTTCGGAGCCATGCCAATCGCGCTGCACGTCGACGGGCTGCATGTGCCGAAGAAACACAGGCGGACGCTCCAGCAGCCGGTCGATCGCCTCGCCTCGCAGCATGTCGGCAAACGCAAACAGAAAAACTTCGTTGGGCACAAGCCATTGAAAGCTGACGGGCGTATCCGTCAAGCGGCGAATTTCTTCCTGCGCCTGCTGCGCGAACCCGCGATTCGATGTACCGATAAACGCAGCTCCGCTCATGATAACACCTTGATCCATGGCCGGCCGTTGAGCCACTCGAGACGAATCGGCACCTGGTACGCCTGATATAAGTTTTGCTCCGTCAGCACTTCGCGCTTCGGACCGGAAGCGATAATACGTCCTTGCTCGATCAGGACGACATGGCTGAACATCGGCATAATTTCTTCGATATGATGCGTCACGTAGATCACGGTCATCTGCTGCTGACCCAGCTCGTTGACAGTTTCCAAGAGCCGCTCGCGTTCAAACAAATCGAGACCCGAGCAAGGCTCGTCCATAATAAGAATGGACGGACGCGTCATGAGGGAACGGGCGAGCATGACCTTCTTGCGCTCCCCTTGCGATAAAGTGCCCAGGGGCTGATGGGCCAGATGTCCCAGCTTTACGCTTTCGAGCATGCCGATCGCTTTTTCCTTCACACCTGCCGGAATTTCCTCGTAAAAACGAAGAAAACCGAATTCCCCGGTCGCGACCACTTCCCATACGGAATCGCCCGGATTCAGCTTCTCATACAGCGATTGGCTGATATAACCGATTTGCTTGCGCACTTCTCTGACGTCGCACTGGCCGTATACGTTGCCGAGCACGGTCACTTGACCTTTACTTGGGAACTGGTAGCCGTTCATCATTTCGAGAATCGTCGTTTTCCCGGAACCGTTTCGGCCGAGAATGACCCAATGCTCCCCTTGCTTCACTTCCAAAAGTACATCTGATAAAATATGGCGTTCTTCCCGGATAAATTGAATCGCATTCAGCGACAACACTTGTGACATCGTTAGCACCAGCCTATTCTTGATCGGATTCGGCAACCTCCATGAGGATTTCGGCAGGCATTGGCCCATTGCATAAAATCGTATGATCCGGCTTGCCCGGATATAGCGCCTGATACATCGTCTGCCTGCCTCCCTCGCTCGATGTATGAAAATAAATGCGTCTCGGGTACTTCCCCGAGGAAACGATATAATTCGCCACGCTCATGCCACTCGGCTGTCCCCAGCCCAAATCGTAATCGAGCGACAGCACGTCGACATCGAACGCTTCGAGCAGCATGACGCATTCTTCCGCACTGCGCGCAAGCACAAACCCTTTCGGGCAAGCGCGGTAATCATCCAAATAAATATGAATCAATGCAGCATCAGCTCCTTGACCCTGCGGATTTCGGGGGCGTGCGACGAATGCTGCGGCACCGGCGTTTCAAGCACGAGCGGCAGCTCCCCCAACTGCCGGAGCTTGCCCGAGCGCAGCAGGGCGGCAAATCGGGCTTCGCCGATGGCGCCTTGTCCTATCATGGCATGCCGATCTTTGCACGCGCCTCCGGGATATACGGAGTCGTTCAGATGCACGGCGCGAAGCGCCTGTAAATACCCAAGCTGTTCCGCCTTCAGCTCCAGCTGCTCCCAAGCCCCGTCCGCCGTGGACCACAAGCCGGAGGCAAAGGCGTGGCACGTGTCGAAGCAAAAGCCAACCAGCTGCGGATACGCGCATAAGCTGCGAATCTGAACAAGCTCCTCGAGCGTCGTACCCATGGCGGTGCCTTCGCCAGCCTGGTTCTCGATCAGCACTATCGCGCGGCCCGTATATCCCGAAAGCGTATCATTTAAACATTGTATAATATTTTTGTAGCCTTGTAACGGGTCTGACCCTTTATATTTGCCAAAATGAACGATAATGCCGATGGAACCGCATGCATCCGCAATATCCAGATCGTTGCGCAGCGAAGCGATCGTCGCTTCGCGCAGCGAGCCGTCTTCAATCGCGAGATTGGTAGGATACGGCGTATGGGCGATACTGAGCAATCCGTGCTCCCGGCAAAACGCGGCGCAGTGCTCGGCATCGTGACGGTTAAACGACTTGACGGACAAGCTTCGCGGGTTTTTAGGGAAATATTGGAAAGAAGCGGCCTCCAGCTTCACCGCTGTTTTGGCCGCTTCCAAATACCCGCCCCGAATGCTGATATGGCAGCCGATCTGCATGCCGCACGCTCCTTTACTGCTGGCATTGAAGACAGCAGAACGATTTTTTGGAGGAAACCTCTTGTCTTGCAATCGGATTGCCGCACCGCTCGCACGGCTCCCCCTCCCGGTCGTACACCCTGCAGCGCTCGTCGAAACCGCCGGTTAGCGCGTCTTCCTTGAACAAAGGCATCTCCATATAGCCGCCATAACGCGCAGCCTCGGACAGCACTTCCTTCATGGACGCATAAAGCGTTTCAATCTCTCGCTCCGCTAGCGACGAAGTGCGGCGGGCCGGCAGCAGCCTCGCTTGAAAGCATATTTCGTCGCTGTAGCAATTACCGATGCCGGCCAGTACGCTTTGATCGACAAGGCTGTTTTTGAGCGTGCTGTTTTTATGGCGAAGCCGCTCCGCCATCCGGTCCGGCGTGAGCTGCGGATCGAACGGCTCCGGTCCCAGCTTCGCAAAGAGAGAGGCAAGCTCCGTCTCATCGTGAAGATGCAAATACCCAAGCCGGAGCCCGATAAAAAATAGATGCTCTTCCCCGAAGGAGAGCCTCACTTGGATGGAACGATCGGGCTTGTCTTCCATCCTCCCGTAAACCATCATGCCGCCCAGCATGAGATGCAGCACAAGCACCTTCCGGTTCGTCAGGTGAAACAACAAATGCTTCGCCCTCCGGTCGACCCGGCTTACCGCCTGTCCTTCCACCTCCCGGCAAAACTGCTCCGGCGAGACATTGATCGACTTCTCCCGGCCGATCTCCACCGCCGTAATCGTCCGGCCGACGATGCGTCCGACGAGCAAACCACGGTAATTTTCCATTTCTGGAAGTTCCGGCATCCGTTATTCCCCCTCCAGCATTATTCATCACACTGGATTCCCATATCCGTCCGATTTTATACGCTTTGCTCCAGCGGCAGCGCCAGCTGCTCTGCCTGGATCGGCCCCCGCTCGCCCGTTTCCGCGCGAGTTTGGCGCGTTTTCGTCTTCGTCCTCGGCTTTTGCACCGTATTCGCTGCGGCCGCAGCCGCCTTGCGTTCCAGGCGTTCGATTCGTTTGCGCAGCGCATCCGCTTCCTTAACCTCGTCCGTCCCCTTGACGCCGCCGGTTGAGACCGAGGCCCCTACCCTGCTGCGTCCGGAGCCAGACTTCTCCCGGCTCCCCTGCCTCATCTTCAGTGCCGCCCGCTGCCGCAGCTTCTCGAGCGCCATAACCGCATACTGCCGCGCCGTTTCCCACTGCTTCTCCCGATGCTCGTAATGCATCGAGAGCTCGACATAAGGCTCCATCGACGCGATACCATGCTCTCCCTTGAGCTCAATGTAACGCTGCCACAGCCGGCATGCGTCGGCATAGCGTCCGAGCCGCTTGTAATACTGGGCGAGCGGCAGCCAATACGCCGCGCCGTCGGTTGTCCCGGCGACATTGCCGCTGGCAAGCGACGCTCTGCCGATACTCTCCGCATCCGCGACCCAGCCAGAAGTCTCCGCTGTAGACACATCTACATGCGTATCGTTTGCCGGATTCGCGCCGTCTTGCGAATCCCCGTCATCGTATCGACGCTCCGCCGCATCCTTGGTTTCGCCGCGCAGCGAAGCTTCGTACAATGCATCCATTGCGCCTTCCGCCGCCTCGCGCATGCCGACTTTATCCAGCCATAATCCCATACGGAACCATTCCTCATAGCCGTACGGACGAACCTCGCGCCAATCGATCCGGCCGCTCAATACGCCGGCGAAATGAACCGCAAGCCCCGCTAGCGATAAAATATCCAGCTCATTATGGATGAATACGCCGTGCAATACGGAAGGATCTTTCTCCGCCAAGTACTGAAAATAAAGCGCCGGAGCTAACGAACCCGGAACGTCGTCTTCCCGGTGCACAAGGAGACGCTCCTCTTCCACGTTGCCGAGCCGGCACGACGGCAGTGAATGCTTCCACAAACTGCGGGAAGGGTATAAGAAGTCAATATGTCCTTTCGGTTCGGCCCGGAGCGTCATGCGGTTCATAATATAGCGGTTTTTCACGATCGGCCAATCGAATGACTTGCCGTTGTAGGAAATGACGATCGGATAACGCTCGAGCTTCTCCTGAAGATAAGCAAGCATCGCAATCTCTTCGCCCGGGTGACGGATGAGCATCTGCTCCACCGTATAATTGCCGCCTTCATAAAACCCGATGCCGACCATAAAAGGAACGTTGCCCGCACCGAGGCCGAGGCCGGTTGTTTCCGTATCGATAAACAACAGCCGTTCATGGAACTTCATCGGATCTTCCTCAACCGATTTGGCCGTCGGATCTTCCTCCCGACGACGGCCGCCGGTCAAATAAAGCGGGCGCAAATGCGCACCCTCACTTTGCAGATCCGACAGCCGGTACTTTCCGTGCCGGTACCCAGGCGCGTATGTGCGCCGGCGCAGCACGAACGATCCCCAGTCCGTCGTCTCCATCCGTCCGCCTACCGTCTCCCATTCATCGGACGCAGCGGCGGCAGACACGCAAGCGGATGCAAGCCCGCAAGCGGCGTTGGTACCCGTGCCGGCTTCCAGCTCGGGCTCGGTCTCAACTCCGGCCGAATCAGAGCCGCGGACTTCCGGCTCCAGTGCCGAAGCCGGCTTTTTATGCCGCAGCAGCCTTTCCTTCAGCGAGCTCATCGCATCCCCTCCCCGTGCCGCCGTGCGGCGATTGCGTCGATCCCGTTCATATGGCCTCCAGCAGTTGGATACTTTTTTGTTTGGCGTGAAGGCCTTCGATTTCCGTTCCGATACATGAAGGACAGCCCTCTTCGCAAGGACATTTGCGAATCAGGTTTCTTGCCGCCGCTTTGATTTCATCGAAACGCCTGTACACGTCTTCGGCAAGTCCGATTCCTCCGGGATAATGGTCGTATATGAATATGGTGGGCAGCTGCGTATGCTCGGCCCTGATTTGCGAAACGACGTGAATATCGCTCCGGTCGCACATGACATGAATCGGAACGATATGTCTCAGCACATTGGAAATGCCTAGCAGCAGCTGCTCCAGCGTCTTCGTTCCAAGCGCCGGGTCGACCTCTCTCAGCTCGATCCAGGTCGCGCTCGTGTGCAGCTCTTCCTCCGGCAAGTTGATAGGCCCGTAGCCAATGTTTTCGAAGCTGGTCAAACGAATTTTTTTGAAAATGGTCGGCATCGCATTGACCCGGACCTCGCCTTGATGAATGGAGCTTACGCGCCTCATTTCCGTCCTGTCGATATCGAGCACGTTCAGCTTTACCGCCATGTTCGCGTCCGTGTAATATTCTACGTCTACTTCCCGTACATACGCCTTCTTATGATCCCAATCCAGCTTTTCGACTTGAAACTGCACGCCTTCGTGCAAATAAATAGCTTCGTCATGCAGCAAGGTCATCGCGCTGAAACGGTCCATTTCGCCGATAATTTTAACGTTGGCGATGTCAGACTGGTCGACGATGACGACGTTCTCCTGCGCGGCGGAGCGCAAGCTGACTTCGCTTGCAGGGAATGACTGATTCGCCCAATAAAACGTATCGCCGGCATGATGCAGCACTTTTTCCTCCACCAAGTATTCCAATAAATCTTGTATATCCAGCGGCCCGAACGATTCGACCTGCTTGAGGGGGAGCTCGTAGGCGGCGCAGCGCAAATGATCGACGAGAATAATCAGATTTTCCGGGTTAATTCTGGCGGATTCCGGGGACCGGTCAAAGAAGTATTCGGGATTGTGCACGATATACTGGTCTATCGGCGTGTTGCTTGCGACCATGAGGACCAGAGCTTCCCCATGCCGTCTTCCGGCGCGACCCGCCTGCTGCCATGTGCTTGCGACGCTGCCTGGGTACCCCGTCATGACGCACACTTGCAGCTGTCCGATATCGACGCCAAGCTCCAGCGCATTCGTGCTGACGACGCCCAATATGTCCCCGTTCCGTAGCCCGCGCTCGATCTCCCTGCGCTGCTGCGGCAAGTAGCCGCCCCGGTAGCCCCTAATGGACTTCGACCCAATATCGTTCTTCACGAGCTCCTGCAGATGGCTTAATATAATTTCCACTCTCACCCGGGAACGGGCAAACACGATCGTCTGTATTTTATTGGCCAAAAATAGCCTGGCAAGCTGGTTCACCTCGACGGTGGCGCTTTTGCGAATGTTTAGCGCCTTGTTCGTGATCGGCGGGTTATAAAATACAAAATGCTTCCGCCCTCTAGGGGCTCCATTGTCGTCAATCAAGCGCATCGGACGGCCCGTGAGCTGTTCCGCCAATTCCTTCGGGTTGGCGATCGTCGCGGAGGTGCAGATGAACAGCGGACTGCTGCCGTAAAACTCGCAGATGCGCTTCAGCCTGCGAATCACGTTGGCGACATGGCTGCCGAACACGCCCCTGTATGTATGAAGCTCGTCAATGACGATGTATTTGAGGTTGCTGAACAAGCTTACCCATTTCGTATGATGCGGGAGAATAGCGGCGTGCAGCATATCTGGGTTCGTAATGACGATATGCCCTGCCGTTCTTACGATCTGCCTGATCGCCGGAGAGGTATCGCCGTCATAAGTGAAGCTTTTGATGTCTATTCCCATTTCCGCGATAATTTCGTTCAGTTCGCTCTTCTGATCCTGCGCCAGCGCCTTCGTCGGGAACAAGTACAGTGCGCGGCTGCCGTCGTCTTCGGCAATCGCCTGAAGCACTGGAAGGTTATAGCAGAGCGTTTTGCCCGAAGCAGTCGGCGTAACGGCGACGATATTCTCGCCTTTGCGTACCGTCTCATAAGCAGTGTGCTGATGCGTGTATAGCTGCTCAATTCCTCTTTTTCCCAGCGCGTCCCGTATTCGCGGATCCACGCTTTCTGGCATCGGCCTTGTCTTCGCCTCTTGCGGCTCTACCTCATGCCAGTTGACGATATGTTCATTTGCTCTTAGCTGCTGAATCAGATCGGAAATTGATTTTTTTCCAATCATATGTTTGTCACCCCGTTACAGAACGATCGCAGGCCCGCCGCTTGCGGCCAAGCCTTATCCTCTCGCCTTTTCTCACATTGCACTACATTCATTATATCGAATGCATGTTCGGGCATCAACACAAATAAAAGACCTGACCGGATATACTCCGAATCAGGTCTTGAGCAGCTGGGCCTACGTCGAATCTTGATGGATCGGCGCAAGGAAACAGGTGGAAACTTCGGCAAAAATGTCATTTCCTGCGCTTGCCCGGGAAATGTCTCTATCAATCTATAGGTGCCCCGGAGAATCGTCGTAGTCGAAACGGAAGCTGTTCCGTACGTGCATGGAATCGACCGCATACGGCCGCATGGCCATAGCGGCCCGTGCTTGCAGCTTCGTCAGCACTTCGTAATACGGATCCGCCTTCGATTCGTCCTGCTGCGCCTTGATAGCAATGCGCAATGCTTGGTCGATCAACACGATATCTTGACTGGTGAAATCCATGACCTCATCCCTTCCGGATACTATACAATCCAATACAATTGTGCATGATGATCTGGATTCTATTATTGCCCGGCAAGAGTCGCTTCATACCGCGGTGTACCGTGCAAAATCGGGTCCTCTTTTCTTTGTATAGCGGCTAATGGTAAATTAGAGAAGTAAAGAGAATCCCATTACGCAAAAGGAGCAACCGATCATGAATCATTCCGCACAGCTGTCCGAAGAGGTGCAAGCCGCACGCGTACCGGAGCACGAGATCAGCCCGCTCGTATTAAACCGCTGGTCTCCCCGCTCCTTCCTGGATCGGGACATCCCCGAGGAAGACTTGCTGGCGCTGTTCGAAGCGGCCCGCTGGGCGCCTTCCGCAAGCAATGAGCAGTCGTGGCGCTTTATATTGGCCCGCAAGCCGGAACATCGCGCGACGTTCTACGAGTTCATCAACCCGAGCAATCGCGTGTGGTGCGAGAAAGCGCCTGCGCTCGCCCTTGTGCTGTCCAAAAAAACGAACGCGCAAGGCCAGGTTCACGCCCATCATGCTTTCGATACCGGTACGGCCACGGGCCTGCTCGCGCTTGAAGCGACCCGGCGCGGTCTGAGTACTCATTCCATGGGCGGCTTCGACCGCGACAAAGCCCGCAGCATCCTCGGCATCTTCGACGATTACGAGCTGCATTCTGTTATCGCTATCGGCTACCGCGGGCCGAAAGACGCGCTGCCGGAAGCGCTGCAGGCACGCGAGCAGCCGTCGACCCGGCGCCCGCTCAGTGACATCTTGTTCGAAGGCAACATGTAACACAGCACTATCCCGGCGTTCAAGCCTTTGCACACGCGGCAAGGCTTGGACGCTTTTATTGTCTCGCTGGACTCCACAAGCTGCTTCCGGATCCGCCGCCCTCGCTTCCTCCAGGTACATCGCTGCCGAGCAGTAACGATGTCGTCGCGCCCCCCGTATTGATTTTCGTATTGCCGCCGTTGTTCGTAAAATCGCCTCCGACCGCCACCGAACCGCCGGCGCGCAGATTCACGCTTTGATTGGACAAAAATTGATTTTGCACCAGCACGTCGCCAAGCGGCGCGGATACGATCGAGTCCTGGTTCACGGTCAGCTCTCCGGCCAGCAAATCGCTGCCCAGCTCCAGGCTCGTCACCTGATTGAGCAGCAGCCTATTGCGAACGACCAGCTTGCCCACCTTCGCCGGCGTATTGCTGTTGAAGGTCATCTGGCCGGCATACAGCATGCCGGGCACGGTCATCGATACGGACTGGTTGCCCGTGAACGAGCCTTTCACATAAAGATTCCCGTATGCGCCGCTGCCGCTTTTGTCCAGCTTGAGTTCGGACACGCTTTTGTTGAACATAATCGTATTTTTTACGATCAGATCACCGGTCATGTTGATCGATCCAAACTGATTGAACGTCACGTTATTGAAGATAAGGATGACCGGCCGCGAAGGCGTGCTGAAGTTCAGCGTCGTATCGTTATTGAAATTGATGTCGTACGCCATTTTGATGACGACGGGGTTTTTCGTGCTCGCATTGACGGCACTTTTGATGTCCGCTTCGCTGCCGCATGTGCACAAGGTCGCATTCGCTTCCAGCGAGGCGATATAGTCGTTCGCGCTTTTCTCGTAATAGGCAAGCGCGTCGCCGATTGCTTTTTGCAGCGAATTGTTCTTGACGACCGTAACGCTGCTCGGAAGCCTTGTCGTATTCCCTTGGACAAACACGCGCTGCGGCGATACCGGCGACGGGTCACGCAGCGACGGATCGGTTGAGATCACGGTTCCCGTTCTGGGCGGCGATGAAGCGTTGATCGTGTAAGTTACCGTCTTCGTTCGCTTCGCATAGCCCGCTCCTGCGGTAACGGAGCATGTGACGGTGTACACGTTGTTAGCCGGACCGGCTTTTGTCAGCTTGTAAGAAACGGGCGTTCCCTCCGGTAGCTTGTAGTCCTTCTGGATAAAACCCGGGTACCCGTTCAGAAAATCGTCCCGGCTGCCGGAGCTGTACGAATCGAGATAGGCAATGAACGACTCCATTCCGCTGACCGCCAGGTTGGTCGCGATGACGCTGTTCTGGTCCGAGACGTTCGTAGCCGAATCGGTGGACGTCAAAAAAATGACCGTCGATGCGACAACCGCCATTACGGCGGATATGATCAACACGTACAGCAGGGCTGCCGCGCCGCGCTCATTGCTTGCTGCGTTCAACTTCTAACGACCTCCCGACAAACAGCGCCTATTTCGATGTAATATCGAGCATCAGTTTGACGCTCGTGCTTTCCGCGTGCGGAACGACGGTTCTTGCGCCGCCGATCGACACTTTTTGATATTGAAATACGATGTCGATCGTGATCAGCTGTCCGTCCTTCAACATAACGGAAGGCACCGACTCGCCGCCGGCTTGCTTGTAAGCGACGGAAACGACCGCTTTGTGAAGCGTAACCGGATTCGTATACAGCGAACGGTGCGCTGCGATGGAGATCGCACCGTTTGCAAATTGCGCCGCATCGTTAGCCGCATTGCCGTCGCTGCTGAAATCGTAGATCGTCAGCGTTCGGTTCGCGCTATCGAATACAACTGCTTTATACACGTTGCCCATCTTATACCTTAGCTCACTGTTGCCCGCATAATAGACAGCCTGCGTCGAATCCGCCAGCTGCGTGGCAAGCGTGGTCATCGCGTACTTCGCCGCAGAACGGTCCCTGAACGTCCGGGATTCGGAATCGGACAAATGCAGCACCGACGACAACAGCATGGCGGCAACGCCAAGCAGCATCGTCCCGATCGTGATGGAGGCAAGCAGTTCGACTAACGTAAGCCCTCGTTCATTACGCCATTGTTTCATCATACGAAATATTAACTCCATGAAACGGTGACCGTTAAAATTTGGGGGACCGCCTGAATCAGCACGACCGCTTGCAGCGAAATATGGCGCGCTGCGGTGGATGCCGTGGCGTATTGGCCCGGATTCGACATCTCCGAAAGCTGATACGTTACGGTATAACCGGGCACGGCTGGATTCGGAGGTAATGCTTTTTGGGTCCGAATGTATACTCTCGCCTTGCTCAGTTGATCTTCTGCGACATGTCTGGCCTCCACCCGCTGGACGGATTGGCTGCGGGACAGCAGAGAGTAGCCGGAAATGTTCATAAACGATAGGACGAGGATACCGAGGATAACGATGACGGCCATCACTTCGATCAACGATAATCCTTTTTCGCCACGAAGAACAAGAATGCCTACGTTTTTCATCACGAACCGCAACCTTCACCGTTATTTGCTCGCATCCGACGTTTTTTGCCGAAGCAGCGCATTGACTTTTTCCGCGTTCGACTTAAAGATCGACCAGGCCAAATAGTAATCATCGAGGTTTTTCGCCTGCCATCCGCTGCGCAGCATTTCCGTCGCCGCCATCAGCTTCTCGAACCCCGTGGACAGCTCCTCGTCCTTTAAATCACGGGCCAGAACGTTCAACCGCGAAAACCGCCCCACCGTCTTCTTCATGCTCTCGGTGTCGTCAGTCTTCATTTGCTCCAGCAATCCGCTCATCGTCTGGTTGTATTCAAACGTAACATATTGATATACGCCCTGCTGGGAGGCGGTAAACAGCTCATTGCTTTTATCGACGAAAAAGTCCAGATTGACGGAACGGTCTGCCTCATCCCACGATACGGTCGCGCCGAGCAGTTCGGATAAATTTTTGATCGGCACATAAACGGAACCGTTATAAATGATCGAATCTTTGGATAGCGGCGCCGACTGGCCGTTCATTTTGACCTGTACGCGGTCGAAATACACTTCGATCGTCTGGTAACGCCCTTCCGCCCAGGCCAAGCTGCTTACGGCCAGCATCGAGACGATCGCTAGGGCTATGGCATACTTCCGTTTCATCGCTTTCTCCTCCGTGCGGTTTCATCATAAAATCCATTGGTTCAACGCGGGGCGGCGGCCGGGCTCAGCATTTTCCAATACTGGTCGTCGGGAATAAGCGGGCTTGGCTTCGATTCGAAGCCGCTGGCCGGAATCGCAGGCATATCGGGGAAGATCGAGGCGTACTGCCCCGCATAATATATTTCGAGGCTCATGCTGATGCGGACGAGCGGCTCTTCCGGCTGTGCGGAAGCTTCCGCGACCGCCTTCTGGCCTGTCGAATCCATCTGCCAAGCTGTCACCGCAACTACACGTTCCAGCTGATTCGCCTGATTGAAAAAATCGACGACCTGCGCATAGGTCCCTATCCCGTTCAACGTTATGCTCGATGTCTGGAATCCGAGACCGGACGCCGCCTGTGCGGACGAAGCGTTCGGCTGCGGCGATGCTGCCGCCGAGCCCGCTCCCTTCGATGAGACGGATGGAACGCCGCCGCCCAACGCCCCCGCCCCGTTCAACGACGGTGCGCTCATTTTCAGCTGGCCGTTCAGCGCTGCGTTCATATCGTCTACCGGCTGCTTATTTTTGTCATCTCCGATTCGGATCGACGACAGGACGACGCCGGACTTTTGCTCCAGCTCTTTGAGGCTGAGCAGTAAGCGCGATAGCTCTTCTCTCGTCGGTACTTGCCTGACCAACTGTTCGATCTCCAGGTCCGTCGCTTTCGCCGGAACCGGACTTCCCTCGATCGCCGCCAGCTCTCTGCTCGCCTGGTTGTACTGCGAATCATAAACGAACTTTTCCTGGAGCAGCGGCATCAGCTTGTAGGCAACCATCATCCCGTTCACCGCGATCCCGGCGCATACAGCCAGCGCGAGGTAAAAGCCGGGCCGGTGTAATTTCATGAGTTGCTGCTTCCAATCCTCGGTTTTCATATACCCCCCGCTACCTTTTCGAAAGTGGTTTTAGCGTCAGCTCTAGCGAGACGTTATAATAAGCGACAGCCAAATCACCGGATGGCATCGCCGCATTGCCTTGATCCGCCTGCGTCGACGGGACATTCGAACCGGATCCCGCTGCCCTGCCGATTTGCGTTCGCTTCAGCTCTTCCAGCGATTTCTTCGCCGCTTCCAGCTCTTGACTGCTGAAAGGACTGCTCCCCTTGATGCCTCCGGCTTCCCCCGATTCGCTGCGATTTTGGGAAGGCTTCTCCGGCAATTCCAGCTGAAACTGCTGCTTCGATACTTGCCGGTTCATAAGCCAGTCCAGCTCGTTCAGCAGTTCATCCGATGAGGTTGCGGACGGCTTCTGTCCGTCCTGTATCGATCGAATATATTCTTCCTGCGTCAGCACTTTGGGCGCGGTAGCGGTGGCGGACGGCGCTGCCGGCACGCTCATGCCGGGATTGTTCTGTCCCTGCCCCGCGACAGAATTGGCATTTGCCGGAAGCGGGTTTGACGCCGCAGCCGAGAACGACTCCTTCTCCTGCTTCTCGATTCCCGACACTTGCACGGATTGAAAAAAACCGGACTGCTGGAGGACAGACACATATTCGGCTGCTCGCTTCCAGTCGGCAAACTCCATATGCATCGTCATCTTATCGCGTTCTTTAACCCCCATTGCGACGACGCGAGCCGCCGGCGGGACATGTTGGGACAAAAATTCAAACACCGGAACCCAGTTGGTGCGGTTCGCTTTCAATTTGGTTAAATCGGCATTCATCGTATTGAAATACACTGTGCGCGGATCGATTTGCCTTGACGCGGTCAACTGCTCCATCCGCGTTTTCATTTGACGGATTTGGGCGAGCTGCGTATCCGCATTTCCGTGATAACGAACAATGAAGGTCGAGATGAGCACGGCAGCCAGCACAGATGCGCCGATGGTGCCCGCAAGAAGCGGAATGAACGCTTTCTCCAGGACAGGCTTCCTGGGTATTAAGTTAATGTCACGCAATCTTTATCTCTCCCTGAGCGCCAATCCGATGGGGACGGAGTATGATGTCGTTTCGCCTTGAAGGTGAGACGCAGACACATCTGCGCCGTAATCGAGCAGAGTCACCTGCATGCCAAGCCGCTGCTCCAGATGCATTTGAATTTCGGTTATTCTCGGAACGTCGCCCGACAGCATGACCAGCTGAAACTCATGCTCCCTGTTCTTGAGCGTGTACCGGTAAAAATTAATCAATCGTTCCAGCTCATGCGCCAAATCGTTGCAGGCCGAATAAAAATCGTCTTCGATCCCGTCCGGTAGAAAAGACAGCAAACCGGCAACGGTCTCTATAGCATTCGTCGCGTCGTTCTCCCTGCCAAATAGAAGCGAGACGGTGCGCGTTATTTTCAACTGGCCGTCGTGGAAAATGCTGATGTCGGTCACCGCCTCGTTCACATCGACGAGCAGGAACGGCCTGGATGCCTCTTCGCTATAGGCCATCTCGATCAATCGCAGCAGCGATAAAGCTTTAATCTCCACGCTTGCGGCCGTCAGACCGGAAGACTCCGCGATGGCGACATATTCGTCGATTACATCACGGGGAGCGGCTATCAGCATGACATCGCACAGCGCTTGCCCCTGCTGCGTCGCGCTGCTCTCGCCAAAAGCGAAGGGATCGGCCGTTTCTTGCGACGCCGCCGCTTCCTTGATCGACAAGTCATCCGCCTTCGTTCGCCCCCGGCTTTCCTCCTGCTTCGCGAGCCGCCGAGCCCACTGCTTGCGGTTATGCATCCCGTTCAGCTTGCAGAAATCGTAATACGGCTCGTCAAAAGGCAAGTGAATATGATGCTGCACCTCGAAGTCGATTACTTTTTTCAATTCCGTTTCGGGGATATCCGGAAGCTTCAAAAAACGAACCATCACTGCCTGGCCCGAGGCGACCATGTGCACCTTTCTGCGCTTCCATCCGTATCTTGCGACCATCTCTTGCAGCGTCAAAATGACGCGGGGCATGTCTTGAATTTTACCGTCAACGACCGCTCCGCTTGGGAGCCTCTCGGCGCACATTTGGGCAATGACCGGCCGTGTACCCGACCGTTTCTTCAGCTCGACGATTTTGATCTGCTGATCCGTAATTTCAATACCAAGGGAGGAGCTTGCGCGTTGAAACAGATCCCGTATCGACCGTATGAATTTCCCCATGGCGTTGCGCTCGCTCCTTTGCTATTGAATCTTTCGCAGTTCTTTCATTTTATCATATCTAGAAGTGTGGTGAAAAACACCACGAATACTCGATATGGTAGAATAATAGAAATACCTGATTAGAAATGAGGAACAGTTATGCGAGCAGCAAAACGGACCGGGGTCCAGCCACAACTATTT
>NZ_CAJVAS010000032.1 GCF_910593845.1 Paenibacillus solanacearum
TCTACAAATAGCTACCTGAGTAATACATACATCCTTAATTTACCAAAAAGTCGTCTTTTCGATGGCTTGTTTGCTATGCCATTCTACGTGAGTACAATCAGTTACTATTGATTTCAGACTTCCCCTCCCAGGTTCCTCTCCTCAAGCGAAAGCGGCATGCGTTAAAGTCGTTCTGTGCTGTACGTCATGATGTAACATATGCCCGCGCCGGGACAAATCGTGTTGATTATACCATAAGAATTGCCAACTTGACGAACAATCTGGCCGCTTGCTTCATGTAGTCATACTGCCGTTTTCTTCCGAATTCGCCGAATCCCGCCCGTTTCCCTTGCCTTCATAGTTTCCGTCACACCGGCCTGTCCTGGAATCGCAACGCAGGGGCCTTCTTTGTTCAATTCTTCCACCCTTTTATTCCAATATGGCTGTGTTCCACGAGTTCAACGGACACATGTACACTTCCTTATGCGCGATCCATTCAAAACCGGCCTTCGCGTACAAGGCGCGCGCAGGCAGGTTATCGGTATCGGTCTCGAGCTGCATCCGGTGAGCGCCCCGCTCCCGTGCGGCGGCCTTAAGCCAGCGCAGCAGCGCCTCTGCTGCCCCGGCTCTGCGGTGATCCGGCGCGGTATACACATCCTGAATGCGCAGGACCGGCAGCCCTTTGGTTGTGGAAAATCCCCAGCCGTACGATACGAACCCGGCGAACGCCTCTTCCCGCCTAGCCATGATGAAATGCATTACGCCATCTGCGAGCAATCGCCGCAGAGCCTCCTCACACTGCTCCCTCTGCGGGTCATTCCATCCTTCGGGGTACCGGTATCCGGCCAGAAGCCGGCTCGCCTCCGCTACCGACGAATCGTCAAGCTGTACGATATCCCATACGTATTCCATGTCATCAGCACCTCCGCTGCGGATCTGAGCCTATCATCGCACATATTTTGGATAAATTGTAGACTTCTCCTGACGCCATCGTTATGATGTTGTATGGGGTATGCCCTCTCCCCCGACAAAAGCCATTCTTCCAAGAAAAGTAGGCGATGACCATGAAACCATTCCGCATCCTGCGCCGATATCTCGCTTCCTTGAAGCTGCTGTGCGCCTTGTATGCCGCAAGCGTCGTTGTGGAGATCGGCTATGTTGTCGCGTTTCCGTTAAGCTTGAAGTTTTTGGTCGATACCGCATTTATACCCAAGGACGTGCAAGCCTTTCTTTTCATTCTCGGCCTGCTCCTGATCGGCGGTTTGTTGAATGTCGCAGCGGGCGCCGGAGGCGACTACACGCTCGCCAAGCTGAGCGGACGCATGCTCCAGACGCTTCGCACGGAATTGTTCGAGCATGTGCAGAAGCAGTCGGTCGACTTTTACACCCGGTACCGCACCGGCGAAATAACGACCCGTTTTAACTCCGATCTGCTGTCCATTGAACAGGTCGTCGGTGCAACGTTCCCGTTAGGGCTCAAGCAGGGATTCACAGCTGTGGCAGGACTATGTCTGCTGTTCACATTGGAGTGGAGACTGGCGCTGGCGCTGCTGCTCGGATCGAGCCTGCTGTTCGTCGGCCCTAAGCTGCTCCGGAAACCGGCTGAAGCCGCCAATCTAGCGGTCAAGGAGGCCGAAGGCCATTTCGCAAATACGATCGACGAAATGCTGAAAGGGCATAAGACGATCAAGGCGCTGCGGCTGCAGCAGGCTATGCTGGATCGGGCCCGAGGGCAAATCCTCTCGCTGTATTCGTTCGGTCTTCGCAGAAGCTTTATGAATTCGCTGCTGGAACGCGTGCCGATGACCTCTCTGATGGCGCTCAATGCGATCATGATCGGCTTTGGCGGCTATCTCATTTTTCAAGACAAGCTCAGCATCGGCGGGTATATTGCTTTCTTTACCCTTTTTATGAGCGTCAGCCAGGCGGTGTTCCACCTATCGATTCTGATACCGTACTTCATAGAATCCAGCGTCAGCTTCGAACGGGTCCAGCATATGCTGGAAGACGCGCCGACGGTAGTGGAAGCGGACCTTCCGGCGCCTATGCCGCCGCTTGCCCATACCATCGCCATGGACAACGTTACGTTCGGCTATACGGAAGACCATCCCGTCTTGAAAGGATTATCGCTGTCCATTCCGGCAGGCAGCTTCGCGGCATTCGTCGGACCAAGCGGCTCCGGCAAAAGCACGGCGCTGCAGCTGCTGCTCCGGTTCTACGATCCAGACGAAGGCCGAATAACGTACGACGGCCTCGATGTCAAGCAGATAAGCGAGCGCAGTCTTCGCGAGCAGGTCGGCATCGTGTTCCAGGACACATTCCTGTTCAACGCATCAATAAAGCAAAATTTGCAGCTGAGCGATCCGCTGGCGGCTGAGGAAGATTGGGTTGCGGCATGCAAGGCGGCTCATCTGCATGAGACGATTCGGCGCTGGCCCGAAGGCTATGATACGCCGATTATACAGGAAGGCGGCAGCTTGTCAGGCGGTCAGCGCCAGCGGCTGTCGATTGCACGAACGCTGCTCCGCAAGCCGAGCATCCTGCTTCTGGATGAAGTGACATCGGCGCTGGACTTCGCCACGGAGGCGGACATTAACCGGGCGATTGCGCAGTGGAAAGGCGGTTCGACCATTATTTCGGTCACCCACCGGCTGGCATCCATCATCGACGCGGACCTGATTTTCGTGTTCCAGGACGGGAACATTGCCGAATCCGGCACGCATGGGCAGCTGCTGGAGCGTAAGGGACTGTATCGCGAGATGTGGGAGAAGCAGTACGGATTTCGGGTACCCGTCAGCGAGTCGCAGGCTTGACAGCCCCGTTCCGAATGCCGCCGTAGGCAATCTTGATTATTATAAAATTGAGCTTAAGGCATTGAAGCGGTATTGCAGCCGTTTTTAAGCGGCGTCATAACGCAAAAAACAGCCGAATTCGCTTCGGCTGTTTTTCCGCTCCCGGGAACATGTCCCGGTCCCATTATTCCATCTCGCTATTCCTACTCCTTATTCCTTTTCATTATTCCTTCACATTATTCCTTTTCAGCCCGGGCTCCCGCCCGAAACGAAAGCCAGCAGACGAACGCCAGCAGCACCATGCACCCTCCGACCGCGCACACGCCATTCCATCCCCACCGGCTCCAGGCATAGCTTCCGAGCGAAGAACCGACGGCTCCGCCGACAAAGCAGCTCACCATGAACACCGTGTTGATGCGGCTGCGCGCCTCGGGCTTCAGCCTGTAGATGCGAGCCTGATTCGTAATTTGCACTCCTTGCACGCCCAGATCGAGCAAAATGACGCCGACGATCAGCCCTGCTAACATCGAACCGGCCAGCCAAAACGAAGCATAAGACAACAGTGCAATCAGGACCGCAAAACCCGCAATGAGCCGGGGACTCCATCGATCCGTCAGCCGTCCGATGACGGACGCAGCCGCCGCGCCTACGACGCCGACGAGACCGAATAATCCGGCTACTTCGCTCCCGTATCCATAGTGCGGCCCTTCCAAATAAAACGTCAGCGCCGTCCAGAACACGCTGAACGCGCCAAACATCATCGCGCCGATCATCGCCGCTTCCCGCAGCGTACGTTCGCCGTCAATGAGGGTGCCCATGGACCGGACGAGCTGTCCATACGTCAGCTGCGTCTCCGGATGGCTCGCCGGCAGTTTCCGGCGCAGCGTATATGCGAGAGCGAACATCAGAATTGCCGCGATGATGTACATCGACCGCCAGCCGAATACGCCGCCGATAAAGCCGGATACGGTGCGGGCCAGCAAAATGCCGATGAGCAGACCGCTCATCACGCTGCCGATCACTTTCCCCCGCTCTTCCGGCGCCGCCAAATGTGCGGCGAGAGGCACGATCATTTGCGGAGCCACGGTTGTGATGCCGACCGCCATGCTGGCCGCATACATCCACACGAGATTTTGCGCCGCAGCGACGGCGATCAGCGCGATACCAACCGCCAGCAGCAGCAGGACGATCATCCTCCGCCGTTCTTTAATATCGCCCAGCGGAATGAACAAAAACATCCCGACCGCATATCCGATCTGCGTCAGCATGGAGATCATGCCGGTCATCTGGTCGCTCGCCTGAAACGTCCTGCCGATTTCGGCCAGCAGCGGCTGGTTGTAATACAAATTCGCCACGGCCAGCCCGCAGGATACCGCCATTAAAAAAACGAGACCTTTGGTCAGCGCTACGCCTTGTCGCTGTTGTTCCTTCGCCATGATGTCATCCTCACATTCTTCTTTACCGGATGCCGTCCAAACCACACGTACTGCTTCTCGGACGGCGCGCGGTCATTTCGGACAAAACGAAATCAAGCCCCATCAGGGCCCGAGCGGCGGGTATCCCGATAAAGCTTGATCGCGGTCGTATCCATTTCCAGTTGCGATCCGGTTCATCAAATCATTGTCTACGAAATCATAACGCGTTTTGCCGGCATTGACAAGCTTTTTACTCACCCGGGCTTTCATCTGACACCTGGGCTTTCATCTGGCTTGAATATTGCCGCACAATCCGCTATACTTCTTACAAATCACAAAGCAGCATCACGCCCATGAAGAGCATCCAACTCGGAGGCGTTCTCGTCAAGGGATTTCTTGTTTCCCCTAAGTTAACCGGACCCGCCCGTTATCGCGGAATGAAAGCGGATCGGACTGCGCCATGTTGTTCCGGTCAAATTGGGTGGCACCGCGAGATAAGCGCTCCTCGTCCCATACGGATGAGGGCGCTTTTTGTATTTTTATCGAAAAAGGAGCGCGGTGACATGCTGGACATCCAATTCATTAGACAACATCGGGACATGATTCAATCGGTTGCGGACGGGAAAGGAATCAGGCTTTCGGTCGACGAGCTGCTGAGCTGGGATGATCGAAAAAGAAAGCTGCTTCAAGAGGCGGAGACGCTGCGGCACACAAGAAATGCACACTCCCGCGACATCGGCCGGTTCATCGGCGAAGGGAAACGCGAGGACGCAGAACAGTTAAGGAAAGACGTCCAGAAGACGAACCACCGGCTCAGCCAGGTGGAGACGGAACTTGCCGAAGCGGAATCGCAGGTCACGCTTCTGGCCATGCGCGTGCCGAATCCTGTCTCGCCGGATACGCCGGCGGGGCGGTCGGATCAAGACAACGTCGAGGTGAAGCGGGTCGGGGAGCCCACGGCGTTTGACTTTACGGCAAAAGACCATGTCGCGCTCGGCGAGCTGCACGGTCTGATCGATATTCCGCGCGGGGTGAAGACCGCCGGGACACGCAATTATTATCTCAAGGGCGCCGGCGCCCTGCTCCACCGCGCCGTGCAGCAGCTTGCGCTCGACCTGCTGATCGCAAACGGGTTTACGCTGCTGGAAGTGCCGCTGCTCGTGCGCACCGAAGCTATGGCTCATACCGGATTTTTTCCAACCGGAGAGGATCAGACCTACCGGATCGCGGACGAAAACAAATGGCTTGTCGGCACGTCGGAGGTGCCGCTCGTATCGTATCACGCGGACGAGATCATCGATTTGCGCGAGCCGCGCAAATACGCAGCCGTCTCGCAATGCTTCCGCAACGAGGTCGGCTCGTCCGGCAGAGATGTGCACGGCTTGTATCGCGTTCATCAGTTCGCCAAGGTCGAGCAGGTGATCTTATGCGAGGCCAGCATGGAGCTGTCGGAGCGGCTGCTCCATGAAATTACCGGCCATGCGGAGGAGCTGCTGCAGCAGTTGGAACTGCCTTACCGCGTCATGTCGGTCTGTATCGGCGATATGTCGCAGAAGACCTACAAGCAATTCGACATCGAGACGTGGATGCCGAGCCGGCAGGCCTACGGCGAGACGCATTCGTCGTCGGCGCTGCTCGACTTTCAGGCGCGGCGTTCGAACATCCGCTACCGGGATGCTGGCGGCAAGCTGGCCTATTGTTACACGCTGAACAATACGGCCGTCGCTTCGCCGCGAATCTTGATCCCGCTGCTGGAGAACCATCAGCAGGAAGACGGCTCGATCCGTATTCCGCAGGCCCTTCAGCCCTATATGAACGGGCTGGAGCAGCTTGTTCTACAGCAGGAGTAACGTTTAGGCATTCCCCACCCATACGACACTGAACCCGCCATCCCGGCGGGTTCAGTGTTTCTCCCGTTCTTCCGTTTATTTGACGCCCGTGTACACAAACGCTCGAATGATTTGCCGCTGCGCAAAGAAGAAGACGATCAAAATCGGCGCGACCAGAATGATGTTGCCGGCCATGAGCACGTTCCAATTGGCAACCCCTTCTTCCTGGCGAATCCGCGCAATCCCCAAAGGCAGCGTGCGCGCCGTTTCGTCCGTCGTCATCACGAGCGGCCAGAAATAATCGTTCCAATGCGCAATAAAGCTGAATAAAGCGAACGTTGCGAGCACGGGCCTAGCCATCGGCACCATCAGTTTGACGATGATTTGCCATTCTTTGGCGCTGTCGAGCCTCGCCGCTTCAAGCAATTCCTCCTGAACCTGCTTGAACGACTGCCTCAAGAGGAATATGCCGAAGGCGCTGGAGGCGAACGGAAGGATCAGCGCAAGATGCGTGTTGAGCAGTCCCCAGGCGCTGAGCTGCAAGTAGACGGGCAAAAAGATCAGCTGCGACGGGATCATCAACGTAATCATGACCATCCCGAACAAAAATCCCGAGCCTGCGAATGGATATCGCGCGAACGCATATCCCGCCGGAATGATCGTCATCATTTGGAACACGAGAATACCGACCGCAATGACGAGGCTGTTCGTCATATAATGAAGAAACGGCCCCGAACCCCAGGCACGGGCGAAGTTGCTCCAGACCAAATGCTTCGGAATCCATTCGGGCGGGAAAATCATCGTCTCAGGCAGCGTCTTTAATGAAGTGGAAAGCATCCACGCGAACGGCATCGCAAAGATCAGCACCAATAAAAGCAGCCCGATCCCATTGACGGCGCGGATCACGAACTTTAACGATTTGGCGGCGCTCGCTTCTTTGCTGCCGACTTGATGTACGGTACGATACATCTCGATCGTACGATCTGCACCTTTCAACGCAGTTCACCTCTTCTTATTGGTAATGGACGCGCCTCGACAACAGCTTAAAGTATACAAGCGTCAAGACCCCGACAATGAGCAGCAGGATCACCCCGGCCGCAGAGGCGTAACCGATCTTGAAAAACCGGAAGCCGTACTCATAAATGTAATAAACGAGCGTGTTCGTCGAATTGACCGGGCCTCCTTGCGTCATGATCGCAATCGTCTCGAACACTTGAAACGAGCCGAGCATGTTGATGATGACGAGGAAAAAAATCGTCGGCGACAGCATCGGCAGCGTCAGTCTGTGGAACGTCGTCCAGGCGCTGGACCGGTCAAGCGCAGCCGCTTCGTACAGGTCCTTCGGAATGCTCTGCAATCCGGCGATAAACACGAGCGTGTTATAGCCGAGCCCTTTCCACACCGCTACAAGGACCAGCGAGACGAGAGCCGTCTTCTGGGAGGACAGCCAGGCCAGCTTGCCGAAGCCGAACCAGCCGATGACGCCGTTGAGCAATCCGTATTCCGGATCCATCAGCCAGCTCCAGATCATGGCAATGGATACAAGGGAAATGATATGCGGGCTGAAGATCGCCCCCTGCACAAAGCCGTAGAAGAAGCCGGCCCGGTTCAGCCAGAGCGACAGCAGCAGCGAGAGGATAATGATGAACGAAACGGTTAGCATCGTGTAAATCGTAGAGTTGACGATAACTTGAATGAACTTTTCCTCCTCGAGCAGGTCGAAGAAGTTTTGCAGTCCGACAAACGTTTTGACAGGACTAATAAAGTTCCAGTCATACATGCTCAAATAAATCATGTAGAGGATCGGGTAAATGAAAAATACGGAAAAGACCGTAATCGCCGGGGCAACCATTGCGTAAGGACGCAGCTTTTCCCACATCGTCATTTGAGCGCACCGCCGATGACGGCAAGGTTCCTTTGCCGGGGGATCATCGTTTCGCGTATTCTATTGCCGTCCGGATCGAAATAATAGAGCCGGTTATACGGGACGACAACTTTGGTATGTTCCGCCGTCTCCAGCGAGGAGAGAAAGGTTTTGGCGAACAAGACGCCAGCATTCGAACGGATCTGGTATATATTTTCCGCGCCGAGGCTCTCCCTCGTCATGATTTCCCCTCCCAGTTCCAGCCCTTCGGAGCGAAGCTCCGCACCCATCAGCACATGCTCGGCCCGGAAGCCAACGTAGCCGATCTTGGCGGAAGTATCGACATGCAGACCTTGTACCGCTTGGACGTCGACGACGTTCATGGACGGCGTGCCGATAAATTGGGCGGTAAACAAATTATCCGGATCGTTATACAGCTTCATCGGCGCGTCGATTTGCTGAATGACGCCTTTGTTCATGACGACAATCTCGTCGCCCATCGACATCGCTTCGACCTGATCGTGAGTGACATATACGAAGGTCGTGCCGAGCCTGCGGTGAAGCTGGATCAATTCCGTGCGCATCTGGTTCCGCAGCTTGGCGTCCAAATTGGAGAGCGGTTCGTCGAGAATGAACACCTGCGGCTTCTTGACCATCGCTCTGGCCAGAGCGACCCGTTGGCGCTGCCCGCCGGACAGCTGCTGCGGCTTTTTATCCAAGTACGGCGTCAGCGCGACGATTTCGCATATTTCGCGGACGAGGGCGTCCCGCTCCTGCTTCGGAACTTTTCTGTTCTTCAGCCCGAATTCGATATTCTCGCAAACGGTCATCGTCGGGTAAAGCGCATAGTTCTGGAACACCATGGCCACGTCGCGGAGCCCGGGCTGCGTACCGTTGACGCATTGATCGCCGATCCATATTTCCCCGCCGCTCTCCTTCTCCAGGCCCGCAATCATCCGCAGCGTCGTCGACTTGCCGCAGCCGGAAGGTCCGACGAGCACTGTGAACGAACCGTCTTGAATAGTCAAATTCAAACCGCTGATGACCGTTTCGTCTTTGTACTTTTTCGATATGTCCTTCAGCACGATCTTCGCCATACAATAATCCTCTCCTTTATACTGGAGTTTTCCTGCGAGAACAGTTTGTCCATCATGTATCCGCGGCTGTTATTTGCCCAGCAGCTTGTTGGCTTTGTCCGCCGCCTCGTTCATCGCGTCCTGCGGCTTCACGTTCGGCTCAAGGATGGCTTTGGTGATGGCGTCCTGCATCATCTTCGTAATCTCCGGATAAGCGGTAGCCATCGGACGCGGCACGGCGTACTTCAATTGATCGGAAGCGACTTTGTATTGCGGATTTTCTTTATAGTAGTTTTGCAGCTCGTCGCTTTGCAGCGCAGACACGCGGTTCGGCAAGTAGCCGACATATTTATGCTGGTAAATCGTATTTTCCTTGGACGTCATCCATTTAATAAACTCCCATGCAGCCTCTTTTTCCTTCTCGCTCGTCTTCGACGTAATGATCAGATGACAACCTCCGGTCGGAACGCCGTACGATGTATTGGCCGGCATAAAGTCGGTCTGTACCTCGAAGTTATTCCCCTTCGCCACTTCCAACGCTGCGGCGACGCCCGCGGTGGAACCGAACTTGAAGGCGGAGATTTGGTTGTCCCAGTCTTTGCTTGCGTCGGCGCCCGCCGTATTGCCTACGGCGAATTTAAACAAGCCTTCGCTCGCCATCTTCTTCCAGTATTGTACAGGCGCGACGCCCTCGGCGGAATTGAACAGCGCTTTTTTGCCGTCGTCGCTCAGCACTTTGCCGCCGCTTTGCGCGACGAGCGCTTCGTAGTACCAAATGTCGACTGTCAGCGTCATCGGGGTTTTCCCGTTCGCCTTGAGCACCCGGGCATACTGCTCGAGCTCCGCCCACGATTTCGGGCCTGCCGGGTCCAAGCCGGCCGACTTTAACATCGTGACATTTTTGTACAAAATCGGGGTGCTGCGCATAAACGGAAGGCCGTACAGCTTCCCGTCCACATAGGCATTGCCCATCAGGCCCGGGTTAAAATCTTTGCTATTCAGCGTCGCTTCGTCCCTTGCCGCAAGCGGCGTCAGATCGACGAGCATGCCCGAACGGGCAAAAACCCCAGTGGATGCAATCTCCAGATCGCTGATGGCCGGCGCGTTGCCCGCTGCAAAGGCAGCCTGCACTTTCGCATGCAGATCGTCGTAATTGCCTTGGTTTGCGGCCTGTACTTCGATCCGGTTTTGCGATGCGTTAAATTGCTTCACCAGATTTTGCTTCGCTTCTTCGATTTTCCCGCCGTTCGCCGTCCAATACTTGATGACGATTTTGTCGCCGGACGCCGCCGAGCCGCCGTTTTTGCCACCAGCTCCGCCGGTACTGCATGCCGAAAGCAGGAATAACGCGCTTACCCCGTAAATGGACAGCCTTCTTTTCTTTGACACTGGAAACCCTCCAATTATAAAGTATTTCCTCTAATCAAGAATCAAGCGGATGCTTGTATGAGAAAATGATATCAGGCGTTTATCAATGAGGTGTTATTCCGGCATTAAGATTATGCAAATGTACGAGCGGCTTGTGGCCTGACGGCGGGCATATAAAAAAACCGCTCTGCTCTTATATAAAGCAGAGCGGCCTGAGCCGACACGGGCTGCCGTGTGATCCAAATCATTGTCAATTTGACTATTTCTTGATATATTTGTCTTTTTACAGTGAATCAGATGAACCGATGAGCGAGGCTTTTTTCATGAAATACACTTTGTTCGATATGCTTTTCTTTTTCCTGTTCTCGTTTGCCGAGTTTCTTGCCATTTTCACGATGATGCTGTGGCTGTTCCGGTTTAAATTCAAAAATTTTCAGTACAGCGTTTATTTTTTGACCGTTATGTTAACGACCATCTCGTGGATCGTGCGAAATGTATTCGGAGAATCGGCGTACGCGCCGGTTATTTTAATGTCCGTGCTTATTTTGCTGTTTTATAGTTTATCCGGCATTTCGTTGATCTGGTGCGCCTTCATGGGCGTCATCGCGTATGTCGGATACGGCCTCGTCCAAGCGATCATTATATTTGTTCCCGATTGGCTCGGATGGTACGCTTTCGAGGAATTGTCCAATACGAGCGCGGCCGCCTATTGCATCCAGGCCGTGAGCGCCGCAGTTTACGTTGGATTGGCTTACTTGCTGAAGCGCAACCGTCTCGGCCTTACGTTCGTCTCTCCTGTACGTACCAAGAAAACGAGGTTCACCGGCGTCAATGTCACGATCTTGATCGTACTGACTCTCTCGTTTGGAGTTATCGCCTTCTGGTATCAGATCCGCTATATCCCGTATATCATTTTCATTTGCTTTGCCAATTTATCGATTTTGCTCTATATGGCTTTCTGGAAAGAGAATCAGAAGTAAACAACGCAGGCTTGTAGGAATATCCAGCTGCGGATAAGTCCTTGTCGAAGCCGGTACATCTAGGCGTGGGAGGAAATGGGATCTGGGCTGTTGAATTATGCGCATATACCGGTTGTTCCGCAGCACTACGTAAAAAGCCTGCCCTCGGATTTTCGAGGACAGGCTTTTCGCGCTTCGCTTGACGCGATCGTATTATTTGAAGCCTTTAGCTGCTTGGTTGATCATTTCGCCGGAGGAGACGAGCCCGCCGCCGGAAAGGTACCAGTAATTAGCGTCGAGATATACGATATTGCCATTCGCAAAAGCTTTTGTTTTCTTGACGAGTTCGTTTTCTACAAGCGGTTTGGCGCCGGTTTTCGCTGCGTCGCCTACAGCTGCGCCGCGGTCGATGACGAACAGGTAATCCGGATTTTTTTGCGCAATAAATTCGAACGAGATGCTTTGGCCGTGCGTGGATACTTCCAGATTTTTGTCAACCGGCGTAATGCCGAGCACGTCATGGATCAGACCGAAACGGGAACCTGGGCCGAATGCGCTGATCGTGCCTTCGTTGGCAAGGATGACCAGTGCGTTTTTACCGCTCGAAGATGCTTTGGCTTTGACGTCTTTCACCGTTTGCTCGATCTTGGCAAGCTCTGCGTCAACCGCCGACTCTTTGCTGAAAATTTGTCCGATACGCTTCATGTTTTCTTTGAAGGAATCCATATATTTGCTGTTGTCGACGCCCACATACAGCGTAGGCGCAAGCTTGCTCAATTCCGGATAAGCGGTTTGCTGACGGCCGGAAATCAGGATCAGGTCCGGCTTGATCGACGCGATTTTCTCGTAATCCGGCTCTTGCAGCGTGCCGATGTTTTGATATTTGCTGTCTTTGTACTTGGCTAGGTAAGGAGGCAAGCTTTTTTGAGCGACGCCGGTCACTTCAACGCCGAGCTTATCCAGCGTGTCAAGCGCGCCGAAGTCGAATACGATGACTTTCTTCGGGTTTTTCTTCACTTTGGTCTCGCCGAGCTGATGCTTAAACGTTAGTTCCTGCGGCTCTGCGGCAGGAGTGCTGCCGCTGCCGGATGCCGGGGCCGCCCCGTTGGATGTCGACGAACCGCTGGACGGTGCCGTGCCGCTCGTACCGCAAGCTGCGGCAACGACGGCGAAGCATAAAATGAGCATTAACGTGGAAAATATTTTTTTCATGTGGACCACCTTTTCTTATTTAATATATTGAAAGCTTGTTTTATTTGAAATAAATGCAAATCTTGTTTCCGTTGATCGTCTCGATCGGAATCTCCATGTCGTAGACATTGCGCAGCACTTCCGAGTCGATGATTTGATCTGTCGGCCCTTCCTTGATCACTTTGCCGTGCTTCAGAGCCACAATGTAGTCAGAATAGCATGATGCAAAGTTGATATCGTGAATGACGATGATGACGGTCTTGCCCAGCTCGTCGACGAGACGGCGCAGCACTTTCATGATCTGCACGGAATGTCTCATGTCCAAGTTGTTCAGCGGCTCGTCAAGCAAAATATACTCGGTGTTCTGCGCGATAACCATCGCGATATACGCACGCTGGTTCTGGCCGCCGCTTAACTGATCCAAAAATTTGTGCTGCATGTCCTGAAGCTCCATGTAATCAATCGCTTCGTCAACACGCTCCCAGTCTTCCGGCGTCAGCTTGCCTTGCGAATAGGGGAAGCGTCCGAAAGACACCAGCTCCCTGACCGTCAGCCGCACGTTGATATGATTCGTCTGTTTCAGGATCGATATTTGCTTCGCCAGATCTGCGCTTTTGCAGCTGCCGATTTCTTTGCCGTCGATCAGCACTTCTCCGGCATCTTTCGTCGTCAACCGGCTGATCATGGACAGCAGCGTGCTCTTCCCCGCGCCGTTAGGCCCGATGAACGATGTAATTTTGCCTTTGTCGATGCGGACCGATACGTTCTCGACCACAGGCTTGCCGCCGTATTGTTTGGATACTTGCCTTACCTCGATCATGATTTGTTGCTCCTCAGCAGTAAATATAGAAAGTAGACGCCGCCGATGAGATTCACGATCACGCTTACCGTCGTCGTAAACGTAAATACTCTCTCGACAATCAGTTGTCCCCCGACGAGCGCAACGATGCTCATCAGAATCGACGCCGGAATCAAGTAGGTGTGCCGGTACGTCTTCATGAACTGGTACGTCACGTTCGCGACGAGCAGTCCGAGGAACGTGATCGGACCGACCAGCGCGGTGGCCACCGAGATCAGCGCCGCGATAATGATCAGCAGCCGTTTGACAACATAGTTGTAATCGACGCCGAGGTTGACGGCATGCCCTTTGCCGAGCGACAACACGTCCATGTACTTGGCAAACCTCGAATAGTAGACGGCGATCAGAATGACGACGATCGTGCAAATGACGGTCAGTTGTCCCTGCACTTTGTTGTAGCTGGCAAACATGCGGCCCTGCAGCACGAGAAACTCGTTCGGATCGATCAGCACTTGCATGAACGTGGTCAGGCTGCCGAGCAGCGAGCCCATAATAATGCCGATTAACAGCAAATAATAAATGTTGTTGCCTTCCCCGCGGAACATAATCTTGTACAGCAGACCTGCGAACAGCACCATCAAGCAAAGGGTAAAAGCAAAGTTCAAGTTGTTGTCGACCAGCAGCTTGGTGGACGAGCCGAATACGTAGACAATACCGGTCTGGGCCAGCATATACATCGAATCGAGTCCGATAATGTTCGGCGTCAAGATCCGGTTGTTCGTAATCGTTTGAAAGATGACCGTCGAAAATGCGATACACGCGCCGGTCAGCACCATCGCCGCAACCTTCCAGCTTCTTCTCTCCAGCACGTAGCTCCAGTTGTCGCCGATATTGATAAACAGGAAGATGGCAATGACGATGAGCGCGAGTATGAACAGGATACCGATTTTTGCCTTATGCGTCATATGCCTTTCTCCTCATCAACAAGTAAAGAAAAATTCCGCTTCCGATGACGCCGACGGTCAAGCCGATCGGAATTTCGAACGGGTAAATGATCACCCGGCCCAGGATATCGCAAAATAACACGAATACGGCTCCCAGCAAAGCGGTGTGCGGAAGATTCCGCTTTAAATTATCGCCCTGATACATGGTGACGATGTTCGGAATGATCAGCCCGAGAAACGGAATCGTCCCGACCGTCAGCATCACGACGGACGACACCAGCGCGATGATCACGAGGCCGATATTGACGACCTGCCTGTAGTTCAGCCCGAGATTGACCGAGAATTCTTCTCCCATCCCCGCAATCGTGAACCGGTTCGCGTACAGGTAGGCGATGATCACGACCGGAATGCTGATGTACAGCAGCTCGTAGCGCCCTTTCATCGTCAATGCAAAGTTTCCTTGCAGCCATGAGGACAAGCTTTGAATCAAGTCATACTTGTACGCGAAGAAGGTGGAGAACGACGTCACGATATTTCCAAACATCAGTCCGACCAGCGGAATGAAGATGGCGTCCTTGTATTTCACTTTGTCCAGTATTTTCATAAAAACGAACGTGCCGGCCAAGGCGAATACGAAAGCAACCAGCATCTTTTGCATCGGCGTTGCCGAAGTGAACAACGTCAAGGAGACGAGGATGCCGAGTCTAGCGGAGTCGTCGGTCCCTCCCGTCGTCGGCGAGACGAACTTGTTGCGGCTGAGCTGCTGCATGATCAGCCCGACCACCCCCATGCTCACGCCTGCGATAATAATGCTGATCAATCGCGGAAACCTGCTGATGAACAGTACCTCCAGCTGGTCTTGGCTCAGCTTGAATATATCCCAAGGCTTAATATCTTTGACCCCGATAAAAATCGAGGCGATGGACAAAATGAGAAGTATGAGTGCCAAATGTTTGAGCTTCATTCCGTTAATCCCACCTAAGCGCTGTCAATCACGGTCATCAGTTGTTCGGCCGGTATGCGCTGCTGCGCCGCCGGTATTTTGCCGGGATAGCCTACATGCAAGCTGCCGACGATCTTCTCCCCCGGTCCGACGCCGAGCGCTTCCCGGAATTCCGGCGAATGCAGCAGCGGATACGTCTCCCAGACGAGCCCGATGCCCTGCTCCCACGCAAGAAGACTGAAGTTATGAATGAGGCAGCTGGTCGAAGCGTAATCTTCTTCCCAAGTGACCGGATGCGTGTTCTCTTTCATGACGACCGCGACGAACAGCGGTACGGACATGAACCGATCGTAAAACTTCTGGCCGAGCTCTTGGCGTTTCTCCGGATCTCTCTCTCTCTTCTCGGCGCCTGTACGGCTAATGTCGGCCAATCTTCGGCGGCCTTCGCCGTGCACCAGCACGAACCGCCAGGGCTGCGTCATCTTATGGTTCGGCACCCATACCGCCGTATCCAGCAGCTCCCTGACCAATTCGATCGGTACCGGGCGGTCTTCGAATTGATGCACGGAACGTCTTTCTCTAATGACTCGGGCTAGTTCCATCCGAATCTCTCCCTTTTTATGTATTTTTCTCCTCGTGCCGCAAACGAAATTGATAATCATTATCATTGCCACTCATTATTTTACACAATTTATAAGACTCTGGAATAGACATTCCTATAAACGATATGGACATTTCTTAATTCTGGTAACTAAGCAGCGTTCCCACGAATTCATCGATCAAGTTTTCGTAAAACGACGCGTTGTACAGCAGAGGCTCCTCGTGCCGGATGATGATGCAGTGCTTCTGTGGCCGATGCCGCTTCAGCCGCAGCCACTCTTCCTCCAGCTTGATACAGGTATCGTCGGAAATCGCCGTAGACACGAGCAGCAAAATGTTGTCGCAATCGAGCCCGGCCACTTCTTCGAACGAAGCCGTATCGAGGAAGGTAATGCTGTGAGCCGCAAGCGGCGGCGTAATGTGCAGCTCCCCGTAGAACAGGTCGCTCATCTTGATGCGCTGCGTGCCGTATACGCGGTAAAAGGGCTCGAATACGCTGACGACGAGATACGGATCGCTGCCCAAATGGCGGCGAATATGGTACCGGGCATAGTCGAGCTTCAGCTCGAAGTAAGACAGCCATCGCTCCGCCACCGTCGGCATGCGAAGAACGGTTCCGATCTCGCGCAATCGCTCTCTCCAGGGATAACCTTTCCACTTGATCATATCCACCGTGCACAGCTGCGACAGCGTCGCATGCACCTCATCGGCAACCGGCGCCGTAAAGATGATCTCCGGACGGCAATATTCGATCCGCTTCACGTACTTATCCTTGTCCGGATCGTCATACCATTCCCGCGGCAGCTCCAGCACCGGCGTAATGCCGAGCACGGACAAGTCCCCGCGGAACACGGGGCACAGATTGGCTACCCTCGTCTTCGCGAATGCCGCATAATCGGTTGGCGTAATGCCCATATGCTTCTTGAACAGCCTGCTAAAATAAAGCGGATCGGGATATCCGACCGCTTGCGCGACCTCCGTGATCGACAGCGACGTGTTGGAAAGCAGGCGCAGCGACTCGTTCATCTTCACCATCGTCATAAATTGCAGCGGACTGAGTCCGGTATGCCGCTTGAATACTTGATAAAACCGGGCGGGGCTAGCCCCCGACAAGCGCGCGATTTCTTCGATATCCATCGGCGCTTCGCTATGCTCCAACATGTGATGCTTGATCTGAAGCACATAGTCGGTCAGGTCGACATCCTTATCCTTCGCCTTGGCGAGGTGAGCCATGAACTCCGCCGCAATCGCGTATAAATGGGAATGCACCGTATAGTAATACGACGGATCCTCTTCGGAACGGTTATTCAGCAAATCTTGCACCCAGTTGCGAACGCGGGGCATGCGGAAGCGGTGAAGACGCAGCGCGTCCGGGCGTCCGAGCCATGCCGACATCTCCGGAGGGAAAGCATCTCCTGCCCCGCTCCCCGAGACTGAACCATTGAAGCGGATCATCAGCACCTGGCATGACTGCTTGTCGCCGCTGCGCATCGTACATCGGCAATATGGAGGAATATAGAACACTTCGCCGTAAGCCGCTTTTCCAGTACGTTCCTTGCCGTCCGCTTCCAATATGACTTTCACGGAGCCTTTCATCACGAATCCGAAAGCGCATTCCGTCTCATCCGCCAGCACGACGCCGTAACGGCTATCCATCTTATATTCATGTGCATTCGAATAATGCAGGGCAAGCCCGCCGGAACGTTCCAGCGATTTCATCCTCATTCCCCACCCTTGATTGTGAAATGGCCAATATGAGCATTGTAGATGATAATGATTCTCATTGTCAATATGTTTATGTTTTGCAGCGGCTTGCTGGCAAACGACCGGGTTTATAGCACCCGTACGGAAAATTTCGTTAAAGCCAAACGATCCATCGTTTTTTAACCTCTCATGGCTTATGCTTACTGCAAAACATAACCATCTGGAAAGGATAGCTGCTATTGCAAAAAAATGATGCGCCTTCAATCGAACAAGTCAAACCAATCGCTGAGGAGTGTCTCCATACTTTCGCGATATCGGTCGAACGGGTATTGCACGGCGTTTCCACGTATGTGTACCGTCTGGAGCACAAGGATTCGGTGATGTATCTCCGCATTCTTCCTGAGAAGGACAGAAGCTTCGGAGCGGAAGTGCAGGTTCATTCCGCACTGAGGGAGCTTGGTGTATGGGTTCCGGAAGTCATGTACTATGCGCCGGGTCAGCGGATTTGGGACATGTCATTCATGATTGTCAACGAAATCGCAGGCGCGAACGTAATTGGCGACTGCCCTCCCCCAGCGTATGAGGAGATATTGTTCGAGGCGGGCAAACAGCTCGCCCTGATCCATCAAGTACAGGTTAACGGCTATAGCTGGGTTAAGAGAGACAGCGAGCTTCATCAAGGGCCGCTGCAAGGAGAACAGACCTCGCTGCATGACTACGTAAACGAAGGTCTCGAAGAAAAGTTGGCTTTATTATCACAGCATGGATTTCAGCGCGAGGAGGTGGCGGCAATTCGAAGCATTTTCCATGCCGGCATCTCTTTGATGGAATGGCATGGTTCGCGTCTAGTCCACGGCGATTTTGACGATGACCATATATTCGCGCATCAAGGGATATTCACGGGAATTATTGATTTCGGCGAGATTCAGGGAAGCAGCCCGCTGTACGATTTGGGGCATTACAAGCTGCATGACGGCCAGCATCATTCAGGCCGCAAGGGCTTTCGTTCCTTGGCCGCGGGCTATAGCGAAGTGAGCGCCTTATCGGCTGAGGATCAAACCGAAATCAGCCTTTGGGCGATATGGATCGGTGTCAGAAGGCTGGCGCGGCGGTACAAATACAATCGCCCGAACAGCGCAGGCCATTGGGGCCGTGTCCATGACTATTTGCGTCAAAAGGTGCAGTTGGAAATCCGCCTGCTTGGCGATAGGCTGTAGCTTTAGCTAGCATCTCGCAGCCGACGCACAGCGTCAAAGCCCCTGCTGCATTATGCTCTTCTTTGGACAACGTATCCTAAGCGCGCGTTCAGCAGACTCACAGAGCGGAACGCGCGCCTGGATTCGTGGAGGGATATATTTGGGGGCGCGATCCGTTACACCAGCATAAAGTACGTGATGACCGACAAGGCGATCGAGGTTATGCCCATCGCCGCCAGCGGACGAAGTGCTCTCGTCCGCACATCGCGCAGACTGACATTGAGTCCGAGCCCCGTCATCGCCATCGTGAGAAGAAACGTCGTCGCGTCGGAGACATGATTCAGCATGCCGGCCGGCAGTACAATATACCGGCCGAACACATAGCTTCCGAGCAGACTCGTCAGCAAAAATCCGCCCAAAAACCAAGGAAACTCCACTTGTGCAGCCGCGTCCGTCTTGTTTTTGCGTTTCATCCGGTACATCAGAAGGAAGCATAGCGGCACTAATAGAAACACGCGGCCGAGCTTGGCAAGCAGCCCCATGGCTAGTGCGTCTTCCCCGGCCGGCGCCGCAGCGAGCGCCACATGCGCGATTTCGTGCAGGCTGGTACCCGACCATATCCCGTATTGAGCGGGGGTCATCGGCAATAGCGGCAGCAGCACGGTGTAACCGATGGCAAACAATGTGCCAACCAGCGCAATGATGCCGACTCCGATCGCGGTATCCTCTTCCTTGGCCTTCAGGATCGGCGACACGGCCGCGATGGCGGCGGCGCCGCATATGCCGGTTCCGATGCCGAGCAGCAGCGATACGGACATCTCCGCCTTCAGCCATCTGGCCAGCAGCATCGTTAACGCGATCGAGAAAACGATCACCCCGGCGTCGCGGAGCAGCAAGTCGAAGCCCTGCTCGAACACGACGCCCATATTTAATTTCAATCCATATAAAACAATGGCGTATCGCAGCAGCTTCTTGGACGCGAATTGAATGCCGCTGCGGATAGCATCCGGATATCCGAACAGTTGCCGGTAGACGACGGCAATCAGTATCGCGCAAGCAAGCTGCCCGATATGGTCGGGACCAGGCAGCCGGGACAAGCCGTATCCGATCCAAGCGATTGCAAACGTAAAAGCGACACCGCCCGCCCACGATCCTATGGAAGATACGCCGAAGCTCCCGCCCCCTCTCCACCGCTTCTTCTCCGTCATTTGCATTGTTTTTCCTGCTGCCATACGCTCATCTCCCTCATGTCTTCTACTACAGCATAGTCCGCCTGTTGAAATAAGGGAAATAAATCATTATGATATTGATCATAAGTAAATTCATATGTATGAATCATAGAAATGGAGAGCTGCGATGGCGGATCAGCATCTGTTCGTCTTTGTTACCGTCGCCGAGATGGAAAATTTCTCGCGAGCGGCTGAACAGCTTCACATGACGCAGCCGGCGGTCAGTCAATACATCCGTATGCTGGAGCAAACAGTCGGAGCCCGCCTGCTGGACCGGAGCAACAAGTATGTCCGGCTGACCAAAGCCGGTGAAATCGTGTACCACCATGCCAAAGAGATTATCGGGTTATATACGAGAATGCAGAATTTGGTAGACGACTTGTCGAATAAAGCGAGCGGCAGCCTCGCGATCGGCGCGAGCTATACGTTCGGCGAATATGTTCTCCCGCATATCATTGCCGAGCTGAAGCGTCAATATCCCGATATTCATCCGATGATTACCATCGGCAATACGAAAGAAATCGCGGACAAGGTTAGCGGCCGCTTGCTCGATGTAGGCATTGTCGAAGGCGAAGTGAGGCTGCCGCAGCTTCGCCAGGAGCCGATCGCGGATGACGCGATGTTCATCATCACATCCCCGCGCAGCCGCTGGGCGGTGGAGAGCCAAGTCACGGTGCATGACTTGCAGAGCGAGACGTGGATCGTGCGCGAAGCCGGCTCCGGAACAAGAGAAGCGGCCGATAACCTATTCGCTGCGATCCCGATGGTTCCGCTGCATCTGCTTGAGTTCGGAAGCACGCAGCTCATCAAGGAAGCGGTGGAAGCCGGCCTCGGCATCTCCCTGCTCTCCAAATGGACGGTACGCAAAGAGCTTGCGTTACGGTCACTATGCATCGTCAACGTGCAGGGCACGCCCTATACTCGCAAATTTTCATTGATCCGGCAGGAAACGCCGTTTTATACCAAGGCGATGGAGCTGTTTTGCGAGCTGACGGTGAAGCATATGGCCGCGCTCGATCGGCGGGCAAGTCAAGGCGGCGCGCTTGCTGAATCGGATAGGTAGCGCGAGAATACCACAGACGAATTCCAGGCGGCGCTGTGGTCATGCGGGTCGACCGTCGAACGAAAGCACAAGTGCAATACAAAAAAGAGCAGGCACCCCGTTGTAGCGGAACAGGGATGCTTGCTCTTTTATTACATTCCATGGCAATTGTACAACTCTTCCATCCGGCGCGAATCGCTGATGCGGATAAGCTATCGCACGCTGCCCGGCGCTTTCGAGACGCCACAGACAGTACGGCTCCCGTACCGGATCAGACCGGAACTAATTGACCCGCGTCGTCTTGACCAGCTGCTGGCTCGATTTGCCGTCTTTGTTGACGGCCTTGACCTCGATCATATTGTCGCCCTGCTTCAGCGCGACGGATTTGCTGACGCTGCCCTGACCGGCAAGTTCGCCGTTGACGTAAATCTTCGGCTGCGGATCGTTGCGATCCGTTGCGCTCACTTTCACGGTAACGGAGCTGGCTTTCACCGACTCGGGAACATCCGTGATGGTCAGCGCGGGCGCAGGGATCGTGTACTCGATGTTTTTGCGGATCGGTTTCGACGCTTTGCCGCCGCGGTTCACCGCATACAGCTCCACAACGTTGGCTCCTTCATGCAAAGTGACCTCCGTTTCGATTTTGCCGCTGCCGGCGAGCTGGCCGTTCAAGTAGATTTGAACGGCCGGATTGCCGTTCTTGGCAGATGCGCTAACATGAACCGTCGCCGAATCGGACATCTCCGGAATCGCCGCGACCTGCAGCGCCGGAGCCGGCCCGATTCGCAGCAGCCCCAGCGAAATCGGCGTCCAGAACGCAATGCATAGAAGCACGAGCGGGATCAGCACGCTGCCGGCCAGCATCAGCTTCTTGCGGTTCCGGTAATACCATCGGGTCAGCGACCCGGACTGGCGAACCTTGATGGAATGCATAAGTGCGTTAAACGCGCCGTTATTCGTATGAAGCAGCCGTTTCATGACCGGCTTGTTTTTGACCGCCTGCTTATCCAACCGTTCGAAATAACGGTCAATCGCCGCGCGGTAATTCAGGTTGAGCTGTCCATTGCTTTCAACGAAGCGCGAATCGTCCAAGGACCACACCAAATAATCATAGACGGCTTCCTTGGCATGCTCCCCGATGAAGGACAGCATGCGAAAATAATCGTATTCGGCGTCGTATTTAGAGGCCGCGCTGAACGGCGGCGTATAGAACAGATGCGGAACGATCGGATAATATTCCGGTTCAAGCCGCTCCGCAAACAACCGCTTGGCGGATTCCTGCATCCGGTCAAGTTCGACCGGGCCCATCCCCTGCAGCAGTTGGCGCGCCTGGGACGCAGTTCCGCTGCCAAGCTCCAGCACTTTGTATAAAGCGGACCATTCATCGAGCAGCTGCCGGGCTCCGGCGTGAAGCCCGCTTCTCCATACGATGTCGACAGGATCCAGCATAAACCCGAGCGTCGCAAGCTCCTTGACGCCGGACAGCTCCATCAAGCGAAATTGCTCTAGCAAATCCGCCTGCAGCTCCCTGCTGACGATCAAGCACAAATCCGACACCGCGTCTGAGCCCTCGCGCTCCGACAGACGTTGGAGATCATGATGCAATATCGCGGCCGCTTCCAAACGTCCGGCCCGATTCGTCTTCACAAGCCGTCCAAGCTTGCTCGTCATGGCCTTGGCGAGCGTTTCCGATCCCAGCATATACTCGTCATGCTTACGCCAAAAGCCGATTTCATCAACCGCCGCCTTGATCGAATCCGCTTTGGCGATCCGGTAGGACGCATACGCTTCCGCTTCGTCCGCCGATACGCGGAACACCTCGTGAATCACCGAAGCAAACACGTCGGCATCGGTCAGCAAAGTCTCATAGATCCAGGCCGCTTGTCCGAAATCTTGTCTCGATGCGGCCGTTACCCGATGCGCGAAGCCGGCCAGACACCGCAGCAGCTGCGGCTTCGCATCGTCGCCCGCCACCTTCCCGTACTGCATCAGCGCGAGCACCAGCTCGGGCGTCGGCAGACTGCGGACCGAAGCGGCGGACTCCTTCTCCATCAGCCGAAGGAATAACTCGTTCAGGCGGCTTTGCCGGTTGATCGTGTCCGCCGACAAAAACGACAGAAGCATGGCGAGACGTCCCGCCGGGTCGCTTTCATAGAGCAACCGGTTGCCCTGCTCGATTTCGAACAGGACGGCAAGCTGCTCGTAAATGGAAGGCTTCAGGCGCTCCTTCGCATCCGTCCCGACCAGCGCCTCGTCGCAAAACTCGAACAGATCGGTCAACTGCAGCGGGTCGTTGCGGTTTTCCCATACAAAGTCCAGGTATACTTGTTCGGCACCGGACAAATCCGTATGGACGAAACGGCTGCCTGCGAAGTCGAATGACGAATTGCGGTCTTGTGTCCGCAGGCTCCCTTTCGCCACAAACATGACGTGAATCTTCTGTTTTCCTTCGGGTTCGCCGTGAACCGTCATGAAACCGAGCTGCCGCCTTATCGCGTAAGGCAGGCACGAGTAGATCAGTTCCATCAACCGGCGCGCCTCCAGCGCGTACTCCGACACATCGCAGTTCAAGACAATGTATACTTGCCGCTTGCCGCCTACCGACGACATGGCCGCGTACACGAGCTGCTGGAACCGGTCGCGATCCACGCCGAGCCTGGTCAGCAGCGCATCCCGCTCGCCGGCCGCAAACGTATGCTCGTAGGGCACTTCTTGCAGTTCAGGCAGCTCCTTGCCTCGGCTGATGTCATAGCGGTTCTGAAAGCCTCCCGCTCGCAGCAGCCGTTCCGGCTCGCGAATATACGTTTCTTTGCCCGCCTCGGGAATGACATACTGATGCGTGAAAAATGCGCTGCGCTGCCCTGTAAAATCGGCCGGAACATAGACGCTCCGCCCGATCACCAGCTCGCCGCCGTCGGCGTGGAACACGACCAACGACTCGGGATAGCGCGACGCGTCCGCTTCTCCGCGCTCCGACAGCTCCTTCGGAGGCTTGTACGCGCAATAAGGATGCAGCGTGCCCTTAATAAACCCCGGCTCCAGACCGGCGGACTTGGCGATCGTGTCAAAGCCTTCGTTGGAACGGAAGACGCCTTCCCGTTCCCTTGTAAAATAATGCTGCTGCACGGTTGTCCGGGTCATTTACGCATCTCTCCCCGGCACATAGTCCAGCTTATGCAGCAGCCAAATGAACGGCTCGTCTACGCGGATCGGCTCGATCACGCCCTCCAGCTGTTGATTGACCGGATTCCCGCCAAGCGCCGATACGGCAAAATAAGCGGTATCGGAGAAATAGACATCCATCGCGTCCTTGAAAGGCCTGTCCACCTTCTCGATAAACCGGCTGATTTCGCCGTTAATATTGTCGAACTCGGTGCGGTTCCAATAGCCCTTATGCGTCACATTGCGGAACACGTTGCTGTTCGGCCGGATATAGTCGCTCTCTTCCTCCTGCAAAAACTGCAGCATGTCGCTTTTCGTCAGCACAACCGCCGTCGGGATGTCCGTCTTGCTGCCCTGCTGGTGCGCAATAAAGTTCTCGAACAAGCTGATGACGACCTCGCGCGGCTCGTCGTACCGGTTGGCGAACTCGCCTTGCGCATCGCCGAGCTTGATACGAATCCGGTCGCGGATGCTGCGGATTTGCAGCGGGTCTACGAGGAACAAAATGCCGGATGAATTTTTAATATGCGCCGCATACATGTCCAAATAATCGCGCTCGACCATGCCTTCGCCCGCGACATCGAAAAATACGAGGTTAAGCGTCGCCTCGCTGTTGTCTTTGAAGACGAATTGAAAAATATACGGCTCCTGCAGCTCGTTCGGGTTCGTCGATTGGAGCATGGTGCCCCGTTCGAAAATCGGCTCGTGGTAATTTTGCCGGAATCTGCGGCTGATCTCCGCGCTGAGCGGCATGCAGGCCGCATTGAAATGCGAGGCGGTCTTATGCTGCAGCGTGTGGATGAGCGAGGTCATGTAGACAGACTTGCCGACTTGCGACGCGCCGACGATCGAAATAATGTTGCTCGGCACCTTGCCGGCCGAGATCGGCAGCTCGTTGTGGCAGTTCGGGCACAGCCGGCGCTTCGTCACGACGCCGTACCGGTCCGTCACGGCGACGACGATGTTGCTTGCGTAGGTGCGGTTCTCCTCCGGGATCGTGTGCAGCTCGATGACCGCCTCCATATCCGCCTCGGCCAATCGGAATTTGCGGCGCCACTCGTTCAGCTTCGCATCCTCCTGAAGCATGAAATCGTCGTCGTCCTCCCGCACATGCGCGGCGCGGAACACCACCTCATCCGGCTCAAACTTGCTGAAGCAGTGCGGGCAGACGATGCTGTAAAAGTCCGGCTTTTCTTTTTCTTGCGGCTGTTTGTCGAACATCTGCTTCAAGAAACGGAGCATTTGCGCTCTCCCCCTTACTCGGTTATCAGTTCATACAGGTCCCCATACATTCGCCCGTCCGTAAGAAACAAGCGAATGTAGCTATTGCGCCCGATCTCCGCCTCCGGCAGCACGGTCCGTCCGGCGGCAAAGTCGTGGAGGAACGGGTAGACGATCCCGTCCTCCTTATGTACGGGGTAGCCTCCTTCTTTTTTCACGTAACACAGCGCTTCCTTCGGCACGGGAACCTCGCAGTACAGCTCCATCCGCACCGTCTTGTACTTGCCGAACCAGCGGCCGCCGTAGCGGACCGCGCAGCGGATTTTGGCCCGTCCCGCGCGGGCGAAGACTAGATTGTCCTCGTCCAGCTGGCGCAGCGCCGTCCGGCGCCCGTCCAACAGCACGCACGGAAACACGCGGTAGCCCCATCGGCCGAACCGATCGAGCCGGACGCGGTAACCGGAATGCGCCTTGTATTCCTCGCGCGTGAACAGCTTCATCCGTTCCGGCTCCGGCACCTCCGGCGACGGCCCGGTCTGATCCCCGTTAAAGCCGAAAATACATACGGCATCGACGCCTTTCGGCCACTGCCAGGTCAGCAAGCAATCCGTATCCTGCAGTTGGAAGGTGAGCTTCCGTATCCGGTACGGCTCCTGAATATCGCCCCACTGCACATAAAGCCCCCCGATCTATCGCATTAGCGGAATTGTTTGCCGGTTTTCGCGCGATCGCCGCTTCTCGGCGATCGTCCGTCGGCTGCGCCTCTGCGGGCGATCCATCCGGAACCGGATGACCGCGCGGCGCGTCCAGCCGCCGAGTCACCTACGGCCACCAGCAGCGTAGAGAACGACAGCACGAGCGCGAGCGCAAGATCGGCTTCCGCCCGGTACCAGGCATGGAACGCGCCGTGCTGCAGCCCGGTTTCGAGAATGGCGCCCGCGGCAAGACCCGCGACAATGCCGCCTATAATGAAGCTTTTCGCCAAAAACCGGTTATCGAAAATAATGCCGAGCGCCAGCCCCATCAATGCGCCGATAACCGCCAGCATGCCGACGCGCATCCACCCGCGGTACGCGTCGCCGGCCGCATCGCCGTAACGCTCGCCGGCCAAGTGCCAGGCCCGGTCGCCCGTATAGATCGCGCCGAACGCTTCGACGATCCGGTCCGCCCGTTCCACGTTATAGAACGAGCCTCCGGTCGCGTTAGCGATCTGCAGCAGCAGCCGATTGCCCTGTTCGTCCGACGGATTGAAGCCGACCGTATCGACCGCGATGCCTCTCTGAACGAACGGGGAGATCACCTGATCCAGGTTCACGTCGCTGTATCCGTCCGAGATGAGAATGACGGACGCTTTGCGATCGCCGCCGCCGCTTTCGATCTGCTCGCGAGCCAGCGACAGCGCTTTGCCGATGTCGGTCTGCCCGTCGGGAGCAGGCATCGAAGCGATGCGCGCAGAAGCTTGGTCCTTGCTCGCCTGATCCTTCATGCCGATGAACGGCTGCACGACATTCGCTTGCTCGTTGAAAGCGATGACCGCCACCCGCTTCCGCTTGTCCATTCGGCTGACCAGCGACTGGGCGGCCGCGATGCTCTGCAGCTTCGGATCGGTCTGATTCATGCTGCCCGACCGGTCCATGACCAGCACGTAATCCTGCACCGGCTTCCGGCCGTCCCAATACAACGTGTATACAAACTGCAGCAGCGCTCCGGCCGCAAACAGGAGGACCACGGTGGCCGGGACGAGAAACTTCCATCCGTCCCGGGCATACCGCAGCCTCCACTCTTGCCCGTTCAACCGCGGAGCGACGATTTCCGCCAGAAGACAGCCAAGCCCGATCCAGAAGGCAAGCTGGCCGAAATAGACGCCCATCAGTATCGTTTCATGCCATTCGCCCCCCCATCGGGCCAATACCATCTCGCCTGTAACAAAGCCGGCGAACCCGCCGGCCAGGCTGAAGACGGTCAGAAGGGCGTTCCATTTACGCTCTTTCACCGTTTCCCAGCTGCCTTTCCTGCACAGCATTCAGGTCGATGCTGTGAAATTGAAATCCGCTTTCCGCATACGAATCATAATATCGTTTGCCGTGGCGGAAATACATCAAATCTTCTCCGCGGAAGCCGCCCATCAGATGAATTTTCTCCACGCTGCTCGTCCGCCCTTCATGGATGCATCCGAGCTTGCAGGTGCCGCTAGTCTGCTGCGCACCCGCCGCATACCGGATAAATTCGCTCTGCGCATGGCCCGCGTAATACTGTTCCTCGTACCGGTGACGATGCGTCGAATGATACACGTCCGCCCGAATCGCCGATTCGCTGTCGAGCGTCCGGGACATGTCGCGGAACAGATCTTCCTTGGTCAGCACGAGCGGATTGTCATACGAAGTGGTTACATTCGCGCGAGCCAACAGCTCCGCTTCGAACGATTGATGGAACAGCGAATGGGAGAACAAGTCCTTGCGCACCGTATCCGTCAGCCGCTGCAGCCATACGTCTTCCTGCTCCGCGAAGAGCAGGGAAGCGTTGCCGATTCGCGCAGGTTCGAAATAAAACAACCGATGCAGCCGGTTCTCCCATTCATTCAAAATGGTTTCGACGACATGGCCGTAATATTCGTCGATGTTGCGTCCCGCCTGCCCGCCGAAGGCGGCGGCTTCGCTGCGGCTGAGCTTGAGCCATTCCTGCTCCAGTCCGATAAAGCGTTCCACCACCGGCCGCACCTTGCGATGCAGCTCGCCCAGCTTGTCGCGGTATTGAACGAGCAGCTTCCGGTGCAGCTCAAGCAAAGCGAGCTCCCACTGCAAACCGTAGATGTGATCAAGCAGACGTCGAACCACTTCCTTCACGGAAGGCTTGCCGCTAAACCAAGCGAGCGGGGAGCTTTTGACCGGGACGATATATTCCACCTTCTCGTCCCGCGCCATCTCCAGATCAACCCGGCACTGGGTAATACGACCGACCATCTGGCGGATTCGCTCATCGAGCAGCTCCGCCAAGCTTCCGGCTTCGCCGGGCATCGTCCACCGGTACAGGGCATACAGCCCAAGAGCCGGTTCCTGAATGACCTTCTGCTCCACCAGACGCTCTAGTCTTCGCGCCGGATCGTTCTGCTCAAGCAGCGACTCCGCTGCCGCGGCGATGTTCTTCTCGAAAAACAGCCGCGCATTGTCCCCGAACAGCGCCTGTTCCGCCTGGCGGAGCGTCATCGGCCGCAAGTCCCCGAAGGACAAGTCCGCATGCATCAAACCGCGCATGCCTTCCATCGCTTTCTCCGGCTCGGGCATCATGCCGCGCGCCGCGCGCTCGGTGTCTTGCGGGTCGAGCTGCAGCAGCGGCAGCGCCTGAACGATGCCCGTCTGCGCGTTGTCCTGCAGTCGGAGCAGCACGCGCTTCTGGTAGTGATACAGCACCGATAAAGCAATCTCCGCGTTCGGACGGGTCACTTGCGCGCAGCCCGCAGACGCGTAGACGGCGCCCCGAGCGTCAGCCGGCGTGATGCTTTGCTTGAACAGCTGATGATTGTACGAGTCCAGCGCCGGACCGGATGACGAACCGGGATCTTCGGCAGGTCTGGCGTTTTTAAGCAGGCTTAAGCGGCACACAAGCTCCGCTCCGCTGCGCATGCCGCCTTCGGCGAAGATGCCCCGTTCGTCCTTGTTGCTCAGCCAGTACACGGTGTCAAACAGCGGCGACGGCGGATGGACGGCCGGCAGCCGCACCCCCTCTCCGGTTACCTGAAGACGCTGTTCGTAACGGTATGAGCGGCTTTGATATACATCCAATTCTTTCAGCAGACTAACGCCGATCGCGCTGCGGTAAGCGAAGTCCTCATTCTCCTGGCGCTCGTCCGCGAGTACGTACAGATCTGCGATGACGGAGCGGAAGCTTTCGCCGAAGACTGTTTTCATCAGCACCGTCAAGTCGGGCAGCAGCACGTGGAACGGATCGTCCAGCCGGGTGACGACGGCGATGTTCAAGCGCTGCAGGTTGTCGTAGCTCCGGCCCATGGCGCGGATGTTGTTGACCATCTTGCGCAGCGTTACGTTCAGCTCCAGCAGCTTCGCGTCATCCTCGTAAAACCGGTGTCGGATATCCGGCCGCTCGGTTCGCGGGTCTGCCCCCGCTGACAGAAGCTGCCAGCCGTACACCGGCTCTTCGGCGCCCTGCACCGATATGCCCGCGTGCAGGCAGATCGCCCCGGCCCCGTTATGCCATCTGCGCTGCAGCCAATCCGCAGCATGCCGCACGTCTTCCGCCGCCCGATCGCCTAGAAACAAAAACACGACCGGGTGGTAAATCGTGGAAAGCGCATCTTCGCCGCTGCTCCGATGCTCCAGCTCGGCGGCGTATTCACCCGCAAACACCATACATTTTTCGCGCAGGCTCATCCGCATCCCCCTTTCATTCCAACGCTAATGCATGCGTGTGCTATGCCAATTTTTTGACGATGTCGTTTACTTTGACCGAAACTTGCTTGTAGAACTGGTACATCGCTTCGCCGTTGGCGTGTTCCGATCGCTCGTAGTCCAGCGCCGACTTCGCTTCCTGGAACGCGGCGCTGAGCTCCCTCAGCTTCGTCACCAGCACGCTGATGTCCTCGGAGGCGACCAACTGCTGGCTCCGCTTCGCCGCTTTGCGCTGCAGCAGCGCCAGTTGTTTCGGCTCGAGCGCATTCAGCTTCGCGAAGATTTCAAACTCCACAAATTTGTTCACCTGCATCAAATTGACGAAAGCGTCCCACGGATCTTCGTCCGCGTCGTGGTCGTAGACGTACAGCGCGCCTTTCTTTGCAATCGCCGAGGTGTACATCGCTTCGATAAACAAGCCGATCAGCTTCTCCTCATCCTGCAAACGGCTGAGCACTTGCTCCAGCTCGGCAATCTTGCGCTGGATCTGACCGTACTTGTCCAGCTCCTCCCGGATCCGCTTCTGCAGCTCCGGATAACGGATCAGATTTTCCTTCGCCAGCTCCTCGTTCACGCTGCCGAAGATGTCTTTGCCGCCCGCCGGCTCAAGCCCATTGGCGAGAAGCCCATTCATATCGTTCACGCAGCGGCTCACTTCGCCGAGGTTCGGCTTTTGCGTGTCCAGCTGCAAAGGATACGCGGCCAGGAAGCGGCCTAGATCGAACGGCTTCGTGAACGTGCAGGCGTAGCGGTTGATCGTCCCGCTGTCGGCCCCTTTTTCCCGAATAATGCCTTGGCTTAGCGCCTTGTCGAACAGCTCTCTAATCTCCGCGTTAAATGTGCGTACGCGTCCATTCTCATACGTATCGCCCCAAGACTTCTCGGGAATCGGCGACGGCAGGTACGTCCAGTTGATCTTATCGGTCTGCACGAGGTGACGCCCGATGCCTTCCGGCTCCAGAATCGTGCGCTCGTAGCTCGTCTCATACACTTTCATCGGCGTGTACAAAAACAGCGGAATACCGTTTTGCGTGTTGAGCCAGAATATGCGGTTTTTCACTTGGCTTTCCTTGATCGTAAACCGGGTGTTGGCAATGGCGTTGTCCTGGAAATTGCGGATTCCTTTGAAGATATTCGGCGCCTTCACCGGTACCGAGACGAAGCCCCAGGACGGGAAGTTGAAGTTGCCGGAGCTGTTGCTCAGATGAAATACCGGCTTCGCCTCTTCGTGAAGACGACTGGCGATCCGCTGCTCGACGAGCTTTTCCATCGAATCTTCCTGACCGTATTTGATGACCAAGTACTCTTCCATCGATTTCGTAATAAGCTCGCTGAAATGCTGCGTCAGGAAATCGGAGATCGAGCCGATCACATCCACTTCCTGTTCCTTCGTCCATTGGTTCGACTTGCTAAGCAGCTCCTGCGTGAAGTCCCGGATCAGATCGTTGACGTTCTTCTCGTCCATGACCTGGCCGATCAGCTTCGCCATATCCGGCACGCTGACGACATTCCAGTAATACGTCCGGTTGCCCTTGTGGTCAACTTCCTCCTGGCCGCTAGTCAAAATGCTGCCGTTCTTCTCGAAAATCCGGTTCAGCTCGCTCAACAGCTCGGTGAACACCGAATAGATGCGTGAGTTCTCGGCGTTAATCAAATTGTACAAATCCTCGTAAAACTCAACCATCTGCTCCATCCGCTCGCGGTCGGCGTGAAGCAGGTATTCTCCGATTTTCGCCTCGATGTAAGCATCCTTTTTGCGGTCCTTGGAAATGAACGCGCTGCGGGCTTCGGTCATTTTTTGCTGCGACTGCTCTTCCGCATACTCGATATCCCGCGGAATCCGGTAAATGCTCTCCTTGAGCGCTTCAATATACGAGGAGATCAGCTTCAGCAGGCAGAAGCCTTTATCCTGCAAAATCATCCGCGACGCGTAAAACGGCCCCTGCTCCGGATGAATGAACACTTTGGTGATCTGCTCGGTGAATACCTCTTTGATCTGGCCCGGCAGCTGTCTGCGGCACTTGATGTATTCCTCGCGCGCCCGCGACAAGTAATGCTGCTCCAGCTCCGTATCGATGTTGACGTTCTGCTGCTTGACCACGTTGGCGTAGCTTAACCGTTCGCTGTTCTGGTAGCCCGGCAGCGGCTCCGGCACCTGCTTGTTAAATTCGCGATGAACGGAGTCAGGGTCCATGTTCAGCTTGCGCGCCAGCTTCTCCACGTCTTCCTGGGAAGGACCGGCCGTGAACATTTTTTCCATGCGCTGAAACACTTTGTACGCCAAATACGTCGTCATCTCTTCGATCGGCAGCACCGCGGAGGAAGCGCCGAGGATGTTGTACTGGTAGTTGGCGGCGTACGCCTTCGGCATCTGGTTGATGTTCGTACGGATGTTGCTGATATAATCGTGGATCGCGAACTCTTCGCCGGAACCCTTGTCCTCGCTGGCCATAAAGTTCGTGATGTTCTCCGCCGTCACGTTCATGCAGTAATCATAGGCATTCTCGAGCAGCTTGCCTTCCAGATTGGTTGCCGAGATCAGATGCGCCAGATTGAACGGCGGCATCGGCGAATCGACCGTTAATATGTTCGCGTACTGCTGCTTGAACCGCTCGCCCCGCTCGTCCGCGTTCATCCAGTAATCCAGCTCTTTCAGCGCCGCATAGCCGTTCTTCTTGATGTACTCGCGCGAATGCTCGGTCAAGCTCTTGTTCGCCAGATTCACGTCCGGCGCGAACAAGTAGCCGAGCAGGTTCACTTTATCGACGCCGGCCGAGCCGTAGTCGCGCTCCATGATGCCGCGAACGATATAGGCGATGTCGAGGAAGCAGCCGCTCCCGGTGCCGCCTGATAGTCCCGTCAGCACAAACACCATCAGCTTCTTGTTCGTGCCGATGGACAGCGTCTTGATTTTCCGCTCGATCGTCTGCACAACGTGCACAATCTTGGTGAACATGAGCAGACGCCCGGCTTGTCTGACGCCGGAAGCGCCGTTGATCCCGTCGGTAATCGTCAGCTCCGGGGACAGCCATTCCTTTATGTACGGCTCCAGCACGCTGCGGTTTTGCAGCACGCTGCCGATTTCCGGGTTGGACAGCAGCACGAATTCGGTCATCGGATCGAGCCCGACGCCTTTGTAGCGCTTGTTGCGGTCATGCTCGTTCGTCTCGATCGCGAGAAACTCGACGTTGTTCGGCTTATCCTTCTTCTTCTTCGTCATCGTGTCTTCCGGCAGCTTGAACCGGCGGTTGATCTGGTACTTCAGGCGCAGCAGCGCGTCGATCCCCGTTCCGCCGAGTCCGATGACGAGCATCGGGTTGTCGATGGTGTCGACGCGGATTTTTTCGCTGATAATGCCCCCGCCCAAAGAGACGTCGAGCTGCTGTATATGTTCTTTCACTACGGCTTTCATAGGTCCATGTCCCCCTGTTTATTTCAAATATTCCAAGGTGATTACTTTATTGACGTTTTTAAGCGTGATTTTGATGCAATCCCGGGCAAAAATTTCTTTGCCGCCTTCCGCTTCGAACACCCGGCCGCCCTTTTCCATCACGCAGCCGGACTTATTGACTACGTTCAGCGTATCTCCCCGTCCCGGCCGGAACACGATGGCGGCCGTTTCGGCATAGTCAGGCGCAAGCTGCAGCAGCTGATGGAGATTGAATTTGCCCTTGAACGTGTGGAGCTTCTTATATTGGGGCGAAGTGCGCTCGCCGGTGTCCTCGTCCCGAATTTCGACGACCAGTTGCCCGACGAAGCCGCGGTTCGCCTTTTTCCAATAAGCCATCGCCGCCAGAGCCGCCGCAATGAGGACAAGCAGCGCTCCTCCCCAAGCGGATAACTTCAGCCAGCGTCCCTCGCTCTCTTGGGACGTCTCCGCCGGAGCGGACGGTGAAGCCGGCTTTTTCGCCGAAATGGCGACCGGCTCCGATTCGCGCAAGAAATTGGCGTCCTCGACTTTCACCTTCAGCTCGTAATCATGCGCCTCCGGCACCTTGAAGCTTCCTTCGATGCTGTCCGCATTCGAGACAAGCGGCGACTCCGTCGATATCTTCGTATCGAGGTCCGTCAGTACAAGCGACGCTTTGGCGTTCTTATATAAGCCGGGATCGTTCACCTTCTGCCCGTTCGACATCAAATGAGCCTTCACGGCAACCGAGTCCCCGGGGCTATAAGATATAGACGACAAAGGAACCATCGACACCTTCAAATCGTAGTTATAAATTAAATTAATGTCGATTTTGTCCTTCGACACGCCTTTGATCTTCAAGTTCCAATCGCCCTGCGCCGGATTTAAAATTTTGATCAGCGAATACGCCTTGGACTTGGAGTAAACGATGCGGTCCGAAGGAATCGGCTGCTCCTTGCCGGACGGATCGCTCAGCTTCACGTCCACCGGATTCGGCGACATGATCGATATGTTCGCTTCCGCCACGCTCGCCGTCGGGATGTTGACGACGACGTTCTGAAAATCGCCGTTCGCCGTAAACCCGGGAAGCGGCACAACCTTCAGCTTCAAATGGCTGGCATATATTTCGCTGAGTATTTCCGGGAGCTTGTCCGCCGTGCTCGTGACGAACATTTTGCCGCCGGTCTCCTTGGAGATCCGGTCCAGTTCGTCCTTGTTGAGCTGCCCGTCCGCATTCAGGCCGATCGTATAGATCGGAATGCCTTTGTTCTTCGCCTTCTGAACTGCCTGGTTCAGTACTTCCTGGGACTTTTGCTGCGTCTGTCCGGCTCTGAGCGAATTATTGCCGTCGGTGAGCAGCACGATCAGCGGCACATGCCCCGGCTCGACACCGCTCTCCAGCACCTTTACCGCTTCGTCGACGCCGACGGCCAGATCGGTATAGGGTCCCAGTGTGAGCTGATCGATAAACTTCTTCAGCTCTTCCTTGTCTTTCGCACCGCCGATCTTGAGCGGCGCTTTCTCGCGCATCACCTGGTCGGTATAGGCGACAACGCCGATCCGGTCCCCTCGCACGGAAGCCATGTCGATGAACATTTTCATCGCTTCGTAGCTCACTTTATTGACGTCGGATTCGTTCATGGAATTGCTCACATCCACGGACAGCACGGCATCGATTCTCGTATCGGATGCCGCTTGCGCGGCGTAGGTCTGCGGTATCGGCAAAGCCAGAGCGATCAACAGGGCAGCGGCCCATTGCAGCATGCTCTTTCGTTTCAACACGCGTTGCTTTCCTCCTCTATTGAGCCCCGATGTAGTAATTTGTAAAAGGTGGTAGTAAAATAGGACTCATTGTCGTTATTTAATCATATTAACGTTTGGTTTTTCAAATTGCTAGGTTTCAATTCTTATAACATTCTTAAGATTTGAGGTCAATATCATACGGAGAGGAAGAAGTCAAGATGCTCACTTCGCTGGTTACTTACATACTCCTAGCCGCCGGAGCAGGTTTCGCCGTGTTCCGTACCGTCCAATTCGTGAAGTGGAAACGCAGCGGCTTGACGCCGGAGCAAATCGACCGCGAGCTGCTGCAACTTTTGAACCAGGAGGTTCGTCATGAATAAAAAGGCCGTCCAATTCCCTGAGCTTGTACATACCCGCTATGCCTATGAGCGGCTGAAGCAGTGCGTGCGCTGCGGCGCTTATTCTTCCCTCGGGCTGGAGACATGCCTCAGCTGCGAGGCGGAGCATAGCTTGCGGCCTGTGACGGACATCGCCCGCACTGTGCTTCGAAACGGGAAGCTGCGCGATGCGCTGCTGCTGGGCGCTTCCGGTCTTGCCGGCTTCGTTTTTGCGCGCAGCGTCCTGCAAATGTCCGTGTCGCTGACCGCCGGCCTGCTGCTTGTCGGCGTCTACGTTTGGCTGTGCAAACGGTACGCCCAGGAACGGGAACAGCATACGCTGCTTGAGCTGCTCAAGCAGGAAAGCGCGCAGGTGCGCGACGGGATGCTGCTGGACGCGGAAAATGCGGCGGGCGATTTGAAATCGGAGGACGAGCTGTCCGCCTACTTGAAGCTGCGGGAGATCGGTCATTTTCTGAAAGGCGACCAGATCAAGCTGCTCAAAATTTATTGTCTGAACCGCTTTATTTTGCGGCGCGATATGGATCTGGAGCTCGGCACGCTCATTCCCGAAGCGTTCGACCCCGATTTCGTGCGCTATGTCAACGAAATTTGCAAGGTCAAGCCCGAGCTCGTCCGCCGGGACATGCTCGATTACGCGAGAAAATACCGCGGTGACATCGAAGCGCTCGCGATCGGGCCGCAAACGATGGCCCAGCTCGCCGGGGCCGCGCTGCGCGTTAAAGAATATGTCGTGCAGTACCCCGACTTGATCGCCGATCATGTCGGCGCGCTATCCAGAGACCGGCTGCTGCGGCTATGCCGGCTGCTTCAAGACATACCGGCCTCCCGGCGCAGCGCAAGGCTGTACGACAAGGCGATGGATGAGGCTGAACGGATGTACGGCAACGACGCCGAATTCGAACCCATTTTAGGCAAGGATGCGAACTTCACATGAATTTTACGCTCAAACGCTCCCGGCGCTATGTGCGCGCCACCTTGATCCTTTTTGTCATCCTGCTTCTCCTTTCCGCATGGAAGTCTTATTACGCACGGTCGAAGATGACTGCTTACGCGCATGCCGCCGAGTTTCAAGCTCAAGGCCGCCAGCTTGAAGCCGAGGAGGCGTATATACGCGTGCAGTCGATGCGCGCGTTCGATTACAAAGAGCGCGAGACGGCAGCCGCCTTGTCCGCGCTGCGTCCTCTCACCGAGCTGTACCATACGGCGGCGCAGATCTCGGCCGATATCGAGGCCGCACGCAACGTCGGCGATGTGCCGACGCTGGTCAAGGCCGCGGAGCAATGGTCGCAAATGAAGCAAGCCGCTGCCGGACAGGACGAGAAGACACGCTCCGCGTTCGCGCAAAGCGAAGCCGAGTACAAGCCGGATCAACGATTGTCGGATGCTTTTGCCCAGGTGAAGAAAAACTTAACGGCCGGTCTGGAAAGCTGGACAGCCGGGAAAAATGCGGGCGAGGGGGACCGGATGCTCGCTTACTTGGTGCAAATTCCGGCGGCCTACTACCCCAATGAAAAAACGAAAACCGCGGAATTGAACCGGCTGGGGCAAAAATACGGGCAAGCCCGTCTGAACGCCGTGCTCAAGGGAACCGCCTTGGCGGAAGCGCTCGGCGAGAGCGACAAGCTGCTCCAACTGTATGCAGCCTACCGGCTCGACAGCGCATGGATTTCCGGTAAGGTGGAGCCGTTTATTCAGACCGTTTTATCCGGCCAGCTGGATAAAAATGACGTAAAAGGCTTCCTGGGAAACGTCCGGCTTCTGCAGGAGCATCCGGCAGTCGTGAAGCCCGGATCAAAAACGGAGGCGTACGTCCGCACTTCCGTCCAGAAGCTGCTCTCCCGCGCGCGTCAGCTTGCCGACGCGCGCAAATTTCAGGATGCGGTCGAGCTGTATTCACTGCTCAGCAGCTACCAGAACACGGAAAATGAACTGCTGGAAACTGAACAGCGGTGGATGGAAACGGACCCCGCCCGATTATTGGGCAAAGCGGCCGGCGAAGACCGGGACTTCTCGTACATGACCAGTGTGAAAGGCAAGTGGGGCGCGAAGGCCATCGCCGCCGGGCTGGCCGAGAACAAGACGCTCATCTTGGCGCGCCTGCTGCAGGACGGTTCGGTGAGCAAGACCGAGGTGGAAGTCGGTAAAGGCGTGACCGTCACCTCGATTCAACTCAACGATTCGATCGGCGGTAACGCCTCTCCCGTGCTGCTGCTGGAGGCGGCATCCAAAAACCGCAAATCCCGCTACTTGGTCTATGAAGCGTTGCCGCAGGAGCTGCGGCTGCTGCTCGATCTCGAAGCGGACAGCTATACGTTGGTCCGCAAAGGAGACGTGCAGTTCGATAACCCTGCCGGGGAAGGCCCGGGCAGTAAGGTTGCGTACGAGTACCGCGACGGCGGGCTGCGCCAAACGCAGCAAACCCAGCAGCCGCCGCAACAGCCCCAAGCGCCTCCGCAGCAATCATATAAGCTTGTTACGGTAGAAGACTTGCCGAATAGCAAAGCGGAAAACGTGCGCTTCGAATGCGATATCGTCACGGTGGACGGTTCGAATGCGCTCGGCGAAAGCGACAACCAGTACGTACTGCTGACCGGCAGCGGAAACGGTGCGAAAGCAAACTGGAAGCGCGGCAATGCCCTGATCACGGGCATGTACACGGGGGCGGAACAAATGAAGATCGGCAGCCAGACGGTGAATGTGTACAGGGTCCAAGTGCTGGAGGTCCATTATCCTTAACAAAGATGGGTCCGGTTTAAAAAATTATTTCCGTACTCATAAGAAATGAGAATCCTTGGCATCCTAACCTCATTGTGTATGTAAGGGGTTAGATCATGCGTATACGAAAAAAAGCGATTTGGGCCGTATGTCTATGCTGTTTGATATGCGTTAGCGGATGCGCCGCCTCCAACGTGCGGCAGCAATCCGTTCCTGAAAACAACCATTCGGCGGATGAGCCGGAGACCGACGGCCGCATGTCGGAATTGTCCGTCATCGAGCATGACGCACCGCTGAAAATAGGCGATCTGGGCGTCGAGCGCCTCTTATTCCCAAGCCATATGCGGAGTTTGGGGAAGGGGCACGCCCGGAACGCGTCATTGCTCGATCCGAACGGGTTCCCGCTCATCCGGGCCTTTCCGAATCCAAGCATCCAGCCGATCCGGGGCAATTACGCCGAGAACGTAATCGAGACGGCGAAGTCTTATCTGCGCACGCCTTACGAATACGGTTCCGATCGAATGGAGCCCTCCACGTTCGATTGCTCGGACTTTACCCGGTGGGTATATTTGTACGCGCTGGGCATGGACTTGCCGTGGGATTCCAGAAGCCAGGCTGCTTATATCAAAGCATTTGCCGGGAGACAGTACACGGATTTAAACGAAGCGCGCCGCGGGGACATCTTGTTCTTTACCCGATTCCTCGGGCCGCATGCTTCGGATTACGAAGGGCTGCAGCCCGAAGATAAGCCGATCAGCCATATGGGCATTTATTTGGGAGACGGCAAGCTGATCCACACCGCTTCCAAGGAAACCGGAGGCGTGCGGATCGATGTAATCCGGTGGAAGCACCTCGAGTATCGCTTTTTGTTCGGCGGCGGGGTGCTCGATTGATCGATAATAAGTAAAAAGAATCCGAAAGCCGCGGTTACATTGTGCCGGCTCTTCGGATTCTTTTTAATTTTCCCTGTGTTCCCTTGCCCGTCTTCGCCTGACGAACAGCATCATGAGTGCCGAAACGGCCAAGCCGCCGATGAAGCCGCCGGCATGGGCGTACAAATCAACCCTCGGGATAATAATCGAGGAGATGAATCCGACGATCACGATCGTGCGTACCGTTTGCTTCGTTTGATAATCGATCAGATCTTTGCGGAATACCGACATGTACAAGTAAGCGGCGTATACCCCGTAAATCGCTCCTGATGCCCCCGCTCCGATGTAAGGATCGGTATGCAGCCAGGCGCTGGCCAAATTGCCGATCACACCGCATGCCAAATAGTACAGTGCATACCGCCATGACCCGATCATTCGTTCCAGCGGAGCCGCAAACACATAGAGCGCAAAGCTGTTGAACAACAAGTGCTCAAACCCGATGTGGATAAATATCGATGTGACAAGACGCCAAGGCTCCGGCTCGATCCCCGGCAAATCGAACATCGCTCCGAATCGGAGCAGCGTTACATTCTCCGTCGAAGAACCGTACCATTCCATCGCGGCCATAACGAGAAGATGAATGACGATAATCGCCGATGTCACCGGGTACAGCCGGATATACTGCTTCAAGCTTTCTCTGCGTAAAAACACGCTATTCCCCCTTTGTCTGATCTCTTATTTCTATATTCTATTATAGCTTTTTATGCGGAGGCGCACACGTGAACGTATGGAAAGATGGCAATGCTCGGGCCATCTTGCGTGCTGGAAGCACTGTCGTTACACCGTAAAGTAAGCCAGGAAGCGAGCTGTCGGGCTTGCGTGCGATAAAGGACCACTGCGCTTCTCTTTTCAGACTTTGCAGGAACTTCAGCTTAGCCGCAGCGGGATGCGCCGACACAAAGAAGCCGTGCGGCGTAATCCTCCGTACGGCATTCTTTGCGTTATTTATGGAGCATCCGGGCCTGTCTCCGCTCTTGTTAACGGCTTTCTCCGCTCCAGAATCGATGGCGGCAGCGGCTCATCGCTGCCGATCGAACGGTTGCCGTCGATGACCGTATTCGTCCCGGCTTTTTCGGTGATGAATGATTCATTCCTTCCGACGTATACGTTATCCGTCACCTTGCTGTCTACCGGCTCGTACGTCTTCACGCCGCCAATGACGATGCCCAGGCCCCCCGAGATGACGTTCCGGCTTACCTCTGAGCGGTAATTTCGCCAATGCGCGGTCAAGACCTCCTTCGTGTACACATCGCCTTCCGGCCCTCCATCATAACCGCCGCTGTCGACGTTGACCGCCCAGTCGGTCAAGTTTTCCAGCACATTCTCGTAGATCCGATGATCATTGCCGTAAATTCGGAATCCACCCATGCCTTTGCGCTTTCCATCGCCGATAAAGAGATTGCCATAGAAGCTGTTATGATGGCCGTGTCGCGAAGTCAGATGCCCCTCACAGTTCAGGAAGGTGTTGTACCGTACTTCGTTGCGGCCGTTTTTGACCGAAATGATCTCGGGATTCGCGTCGCAGTGCTCGAACAAGTTGTATTGGATCACATTATATCCATCCGACATCGAGACGCCCGAGAGGCCAATGCGCATCGCCTTAATCTAGCCTTCGCTGCGAGGGAACGACGGCCCCGAGCCGTGGAAATAATTGTATTCATATACGTCGTACTGCGACATCCGGCCGTTACCGCCGTTGGAGGACACATACATTCCTTTATCGCGCCTCGGACCGAATTCGTTACGGTCGACCCAGTGATGATGGCTGTCCGCGCCGCTGATGAGCAGCCATTTCAGCTCCGTTCCATCCTCCTTAAGCGCGAAGGTGTTGCGGGTAAGGCGAATATGGTGGCAATCGTTCAAATGAACGGCGCTATGCCCCGTGTTAGCGAATCTCAATCCTTGAATGATGATGTAAGCCGATTGTTGAAGCTCGAATCGCGCCCCTTCCAATATGACAGCCTTGCCCCGGTTCGCTGCTCTTACCGTAATCGGCGCGTCGATCGTTGCTTCCGCCCGAATCGTGAACAGCTCGGAGCCGCCATATTCACCGTCCGCCATAATAATCGTCGTGCCCGGTACCGCTTGACTGCACGCTTCAGCCAATTGCAGCGAATCGGATACATGAACGACGACCAGGCCTTCTTGCGGTTCTTTTTCCCATCGATACAAATTCATAAGACCTCTCCTGTCCGGATAACGTTTCCATTCCCTCATGATACCGCTTGCGATGAGGCATTGTAAACGATGAGTATTGGATAAACCGTTGAGTTTCGGGCAAGTAGCAGCGTTGGGTTACGCCTTTTTCAAGTGTTGGCGATGCGTTCGCGACCAATCCGTGACCATAGATATGACGGGTGTTTCGATGATATGGATACAAGTCTATAAACATGCAATTGCTATGTATAAAGTTGAATACATGGTATAATTTATGAACAGGATAGGAGATGATCGCGTTGGAATTGCTTGATCCCCGGAACGATTTCATATTTAAACGAATATTCGGAAGCGAGAGCAATAAAGACGTGCTGCTGGCGTTTCTCAACAGTACGTTTTTGGAGGCAGGAGAGCCGCCGCTGACGGAAATCATCCTGATGAATCCGTACACGGACAAAGATGCCCCGAAGGATAAGCAATCCATTCTCGATATTAAAGCGAAGACCGCCGAAGGCAATCTGATTAACATAGAAATGCAGTTGTTTAATCCATATCATATGGAGAAACGAACGTTGTTTTACTGGAGCAATATGTACTTCCACCAGATGAAGGAAGGCAGCAACTACGGCGAATTGAAGAAGTGCGTGACGATCAACATCCTCAATTATTCGTGTCTGCCGAATGATCGTTACCATAACGTATTCCATTTGCGTGAAGATCACACTTTGATTCCACTCCTTGACGATATTGAAGTACATGTCATGGAATTGCCGAAATTGGATACAAACCAAGTTCCCGTAAGCGGCGGCCTCGTCAACTGGCTGCTGTTTCTAAAAGGCGTTGAGCCAAAACATTGGGAGGTGCTGACGGTGAACGAGCCGATGTTAAAGAAAGCCATGACCACATTGGAGTTTTTGAGTCAGGACGCTCAAACCCGAATGGAGTATGAGGCCCGGCTAAAATATTTGCGTGACGAAGCGTCCCGCATCGAGGGAGCAAAGGCTGAGGGCGTGGCTGAAGGGATGGCTGAAGGCATTTTACAAGAGAAACGCCAAACGGCCCGGCGCCTTCTTGCCCGGGGTTATGATGTATCGACTGTCGCGGACATGACTGAACTTTCCGAAGAAGCAATCAGAGCCTTGATGCAGGAGAACTAAGTCAGGATTCGGAAAGCACGTAGTTTGCAGTAGCTTCGAATCCCGCGGCCGGAATGAGGTTGAGATCATCGTAAACATAAAGCCTAGCCTAAAGAACCAGTCTAATTGGGACTGGTTCTTTTATTTATAATAAATCCCACAAATCCACGTCCATGATCCACTCGTATACATCCAATGATTTTGCTGTAAATCCCCCGCCGGCTTGATATACAGACCATCGGGGATGGTACCTGATAGTACGCGCGTCGAACAGTGGTTTTTGGAACCACCACTGAACCTTACCCTGTCAAGGTAGTGTCTAGAAGAAGTTCAGCCGCAGAGCCCTAGTGAGGCCTTATCGCTTCCAAACACCACCGGATTCTTAACTTTTGGCGTCGACCGCCGCCATGTGACGTCGGGACGCTCTCTAAACTTCACGTAGCTTTCGAGTTCGATTGAACGATTCGAGCACCGGATGATTTCGAGGTCGGCTGCTTCCGAAGCAGCCCGACCCCTACCGCTCCGAGACAGAGCAGGAAGCACACGCCGAACAGCAGGCGCACCCATGGGGTTGCCGTCTCCGTATTGATGGCTGCGCCGCCCAGATCACCAACAAGCAGCGCGACGAGCGCCACCCCGCCGATCATGCCAAGATAGCGAATCAACGCCAGCAAGCTGCCGGTCAAGCTGATCTTATTCATCGGTGCGGCGCTCATCATCTCGGCGTTATTGGTCGCCTGAAACAGCCCCATGCCGATGCCGTACAACGCAAGATGCAGCACAATGCCGATTACGGTTACGGCCGGCGACAGCGCCAGCCACAGCACGGACGCCGCGCATAGCGCAGGCCCGAGCAGCAGCGGCGCAAACGCGCCGCGACGGTCTCGGTACCAGCCGGCCAGGGGCGCGGTGATGCCCATAGCTAGCGGCTGGAGCGACAAATACAGTCCCGTCTCCGAGGATGAGAATCCCAGCAGCTGCTGCATATAAAAGGTAAGCGGGAGCAGTCCGGCCATCTGCGCCAAATGAATGATGAAGGCCGAGACATTGCCGGTCCATATGGGGCGGATCGCAAACAACGACCGGTCAAGCAGCCCGTAATCGATCCGGCTTTCATGCCACAGGAACAAGATGAGCAGCAGCACGCCTACAATTGCCTGCAACGGCGTATTCGGAAGAGCTGAATCCGTCGCTGCCAGCATCAGCAGAGCGACAGCAGCGGCAAGCAGGAAAGCTCCGCCGTAATCCAGCCGCTGCCTGCTTCCCCCCGCTTCCGCCTTCGGAAACCAGCGCAGGCCAAGCATCATGGCCGCCAAGCCGATCGGCACGTTCACCCAGAACAACGCCGGCCAGCCGGTCACGTTCATCAGGAGGCCGCCCAGCGCCGGTCCCGACAATGTACCGATCGAGATCACGACGGCATTCATGCCGAGTGCCCGCCCCCGCTCCCGATCGGGAAAAACTTGGCGGACCATCGCCTGGCTGTTCGCCATAATCATGGCGGCGCCAAGTCCCTGGACACAGCGGGATACGAGCATGCCCGCCATGCCGCCGGATATCGCGGCCATCAGCGAACCGGCGCCGAATACGAGAAAGCCCATACTGTATACGCGGTGACGACCGATCTTGTCCGAGACGATCCCCAAAATGGGTAAAGCCGCCACCAGTATCAAAAGATACGAGGTGACGACCCATTGAACGATCGATAAGGGCACTCCGAACTGGATAGCCATGGCCGGCAGCGCCACGTTGACGATGCCGACGTCGAGCGTCGACATGAACGTGCCTGCGTTGACAACGTGGATGATTTTCCAGCGGTGCGGATTTGCCGTTTCCATCAGCCGTTCACTTCCTCCGAGTTTTTAACAGAAAACTCAACTTCGCATTTCAAACAATTGCTGATTCTCAGGGTTTGTGCAGCAAGCGAGCCTTGGAAACAGGCCGTTTTACTCGTATAGAAAGCTCCCGTTCACGCTTAGCGCTTCACCGAACTTATTGTACCGTTAACGCGACTCGCTTCCCGGTGCTTCGGCTCTCGTTGGCCGCTTCCATGAAACGAATGATTTCCACCGTTTCGTCCAGATCGATCCCCGGTTGTCCTGTGCGGAACATGTCCATGACCTGTTCGAGCAGGCTCGCGTAGTACGGCTTCGGATTGGCGTACACGTCGATGTAATCCGAGCGCTTCACCCGGTGTACGACGCCGCCGAATTTATTGTTGCCCTTCCGGTTGCCGCGGATCGTGCCGATACGGCCGTCTTTCCAGAAGCCGGTAATGACGTCGTGATCCTCCTGCGTCGCCGCAATCACTTCCACGCAGCCACCGCCCATGATTTGGTACAGCATGTCGACGGTGTGCACCCCATACCAGAACAAACCCGGCTGCGTCGGCTGCAACGCCATCGGCCCGTAAAAGTCGGCGCCGATTACGTCGCCTTGATCCTCCACGCGCTTCGCGTCCTGCAGCGCTTCGGCGAACCGCAGCGCCGATGCGCTCATGACGGGGATGCCGTGCTCGCGCGACAGCTTGGCGATTTGTCTCGCATCCTCCGAGCTGACGGCAAACGGTTTGTCGATGAATACCGGCTTGCCGAACGGCGCGATGCGCCGGAACTGCTCCAGATGCACTCGGCCGTCCACCGATTCCAGCAGGATGGCGTCGCAGCGTTCAGCGACCTGTTCGGGCGATTCGACGATATGCACGCCGTATTTATCCCGAAGCTCATTCGTATACCCATCCACACGGGAAATACTCAGTTCAAAGTCCGGCGATCCGCCTGGAAAGGCAGCAACCACTTGACCGCCGGTGATATGATAAGACGCTTCGGAATCGTTCAACAGCTTCGTAAAAGCAGGGACATGGGACGTATCCAGTCCGATAATGCCGATTTTTAATACCATGGTTTTTAACCTCCTAAGAGTTTTCCGCAGGAAAACTGGCTTCGTAAGCTTATGCTGAGTTTTCCGTAGGAAAGCTAGCTTCGTTAGCTTATATTAAATTTCCGTAGGATAGCTGACATCGCCACCGTAATCCCCTTCAATGAGAGTCAACAGGGCTAAACAGAAGTCCTGACTACACGCCTCGCTCACACATAATACTCCTAGAGAAACGATCCGCTCTACCCCAAAAACACTTCTTTTCCGGTCCGCGCCGACTCGTAAATCGCCAGGATGAGATCGACCGATTTCTTCGCCTCTTTGCCCGAAACCAGCGGCTCGCGATCTTCGCGGATCGCTTGAATCAAATCCTCGCACAGCACGTAGTGGCCGCTGTCGGCAATTTTGCTCGGGTCGCTGCTCGAGCTCACGAAAGCGCCCGCTTCCGGCGCCGCTTCGTCGCTGTTCGCGAATTTCCACTGCTTGATGCCGCTGTCGGCAAAAATGATCGAGCCGTTCTCCCCGTGAAGCTCGAAGCGGGTTTCCAGCCCCGGGTAAACGGACGTCGTTCCCTGAATGACACCGAAGGCGCCGCATTTGTACTTGACGACGGCGACCGCCGTATCCTCCACTTCAATGTCGCGCACAAGCGCCGCCGACCGCGCGAAGACGGACTCAACGTCGCCCATCAGCCACTGGATCAGGTCGATGCCGTGGACGCCCTGGTTCATCAGCGCGCCGCCGCCGTCGAGCGCCCATGTGCCGCGCCAGCCGGCGCTGCGGTAATATTCCGGGCTGCGGTAATATTTCAGGTACGCGTCGCCCAGCACCAGCTTGCCGAGCTTGCCTTCCTCCACCGCCTTCTTGACGACGAGCGACGAAGGCATGACGCGACGCTGGAACACGCAGCCCAGCTTCACGTTATACTGCTCGGCCGCATCAATCATCTGCTGCATCTTCGCCGAAGTAATCTCCAGCGGCTTCTCGCAGAAAATATGCTTGCCCGCCTGAGCCGCAGCAATCGCGACTTCCCCGTGCAGGCCGCTCGGCGTGCATACGCTGATGACGTCAATCTCTTCGTTCTTCAGCATCTCTTCGTAATCGGCATACACCGTGCCGACGCCGTATTCACCGGCCAGCTTGCTCGCTTTCGCCGGCTCCACATCGGCGATCGCTACCAGCTCCGCGTTCGGGTTGTTCGTAATCGCTTTCGCATGGAACGGAGCAATGACGCCCGCTCCGACAATCGCAAACTTTACTTTTTCCGTCAATTCATTCACCTCTTTACCGTTGTTATACGTTACAATACGACTGCCTTTCGTGGGAACGATAGATCGCCTCCGTGACGGCGACGACACTGCGGGCATAGTCCAACCCGCATTCCGGTTCCGTACCTGTATCGATATAGCTTGCTAAATCCTCGAACTGCAGCACGAACGGCACCTCCTGCGGATCAACCGGCACCTTGCGGTACTCGCCGCCATCGCTGATCCAGAGGCTTTGCCCCGTCGCGACGCGAAGCATGCCCTTCGTAAACACAAACTCCGTCTCATTCTTGGATGCGCCCGGATAGCCGGATTGGGCGATCGTTGCCGGTACGCCGGTGTCCGTATCCATAAAGACGAGCCCGCTGCCTTCCACATCGCCCCTCGGGCCGAAGTGGGACAGGACCGCTTTGACCCCGGTCACCCGGCTGGACGACAGCCATTGGATTTTATCGATCGAATGCGATCCGAGATTGAACAGAATGCCGCCTCCCGCCTTCGCCTTCTCTAAAAACCAGCCCGGTCGGTCTTCCCGATAATAATGAATATGACGCGTATCGTTAATCATGACAAGCTCGCCCAATTCGCCCTGCTCGATCAACTGCTTCGCCTTCCGGTTCTCGGCGATATAGTGCTGCGTATGGCCTACGAACAGCCGGACGCTGCTGCGCTTCACGGCGTCGGCAATTTCGTCGCATTCCGCCAGCGTCAAAGCCATCGGCTTCTCGAGCAGCATATGGCAGCCCCGCTCCGCGCAGAACACAGCCGCTTCCTTGTGCAGGAAATGAGGAAGCGTAATCACTGCGACATCCGGCTTCTCCCGTTCGATCATTTCCTTATAATCGGTATAGGGCGCGATGCCGTACTGGGCTGACAGCTTCTCGACTTTGCCCCGGTCCAGATCGGCGGCGGAAACGGACCGAAACCGGTCCGTCTTCGCAAGCGCCTCCAAATGCCGGACGGCAATGCCCCCCGCTCCTACCAATGCAACGCGGTAACTCATGGCCGGAGAACTCCTTTCCCGCTACTTCAGACTCACGTTCGACGTGCGGTCGTACGCGGTTTTGTACGTATCAAGCAGTTGCTGCAATCCGAGCTTCTTGACGCCGTCCACATATTTGTCCCATTCGTCCATGCTCTTCGTGCCGAGAATGAACTTGGAGATATTCTCCAACCGGTTCTTGTCGATCGCTTGACCGATTGTCGAGATCGTCTCCAGCTCCTTCTCGTTGAAAGCGGGCTTCTGGTTATACGGGCCGTCGTATTTGCGCGACTCCGTATAGGCGGCTTGAAGCTCCTTGGAGGCGAGAGACAAATGCGCGTCGTAATCAATCCATTGATAGGCACCGTTCGTCGCAAGTCCCGTCTTTTTGCGCAGGTCGGCGATATCGATGAAGTCGGATTTGATTTTCTTCTTGCCATTTTCTACCGTATAGGTTACACCTTCTTGGCCCCAGCTGGCAATATCTCTGCCATTTTCCGAATAATAAAAGTCAGCAAATTTCATAATGTCTTTAATGCTCTTCGACGTGGAAGAGACGGTCATGCCCGATTCCAGGTAGCTAGTGAACGCGTTCACCTGCTTGCCGCCCGGCGATCCGGCCGGAGGCGCCATAAAGTTAATCGTAAATTCGGGATTATCCTTGCGCAGCGACGCGTTGAAGAAGTCGATCCGGCTGATGTAGTCGACCGTGACGAACGATTTGTTCGTCGACATAATATCCTGCCACTGCTTTGTATCCATCGTCAGCCAATCGGCGGGCATCAAGCCGTCCTTGTAAAACTTGGCGAGATATTCCACCATCTTCTTGTAGCCGTCTTCGATCGGTCCGTATTTGACGGCTTTCGTCTTCGGATCGACGTAAAACCCTTCGTTCGTATCGAAATTGGCGGACAAATTTTTCATCAGCGCCAGATCCATACCGAAACGGGTGCTGAACGGATACGTATTCGGATACAGCTGCTTCAATTTTTTCAGCGTCTCGTACAGCTCGTCGTAGTTGGCAGGAACCTTCAAGTTGTTCTTTTTGAAAATATCTTCGCGATACAGCCATACCATCCGGTTCGTTTCGCCGAAGCCCTGGTTCGGGAACATGTACATTTTGCCGTCGGCGGCGATCGCCGAGCGGGTGTCGTCCGGATATTGAGCCATCCATTTTTTGAAATTCGGCATCAGATCGGTATATTCCAATATGTTGACAAGCGCGCCCTGCTGGCCGAACTTGTTCGCCTGCCCGCGGTCGAGCATGAACATGATGTCCGGCATGTTGCCGGAAGCGACGTTCAGGTTGACCGTATCGGCCAGCTTGCCCGACGGCACCTGCATATTCAGCGTGACGCCCGTCTTCTCCTCGATCAGCTTCCAGATCAGCCAGTCTTTGTTGTACGGCCAGCTCGGATGCGATTCCGTCAGCATGGTGAACGTCTTCTTCGTCTTGGTGTCCCCGCTGTCTCCTCCTGCGGCTTGCGGCGACTTATTTCCCCCGCTGCAGCCTACAACCGCCCCCAGCGCAAGCACGACCGATACGGATGCGAATATCCCCTTTTTCATCCCAAATCTCTCCTTTGTCAAAGTTCTGTGTTCATGCGATCCACACGAAAGCTCCCCAACCGCACCGGGCGGCTTAGCCTTTGACAGCGCCGATCATGACGCCTTTTACAAAATACTTTTGGAGCAGCGGATACACGATCAGGATCGGTATCGTCGACACCATGATCGTCGCAAACTTAAGCGATTCCTCCACAACCATATTGTCGCCGCCGATGCTGTTCGCCTCCGCCGAGTTGATTTGCCCGGCAAGCACGATGTTGCGCAGGATGACCTGCAGCGGGAACAGATCCGGATCGCGCAAGTACAGCAGAGGAAGCATGAAATTGTTCCACATGGCCACGGCGTAAAACAAACCGATGGTAGCGAACACGGCCTTGGACAGCGGGATGACGATCCGCCAAAAAATACCGAGGTCGTTCAAGCCGTCCATCCGGCCCGATTCTTCCAGCTCTGCGGGTATGCCGAGGAAAAAGGTACGCATGACGAGCAGGTTCCATGTGCTGACCGCTCCAGGCAGCACCATCGCCCAGATCGTATCCATCAGCCCGTACGATTTGACAACCAGGAACGTTGGAATCATCCCGCCGCTGAAAAACATCGTAAAGATGATCATCAGCGTAAAGCCGCGGTGGAACACCATCGTTTTTTTGGACAGCGCGTATGCCCCGGCAGACGTGACCGCCAGCGAGATCGCCGTACCGACTACGGTGTAGACGATCGTATTCAGATAAGACTGGAAGATGCGCGGATCTTTCAGCACCAGCTTGTACATATCCACATTGAATCCTTTCGGATACCATGTGACAAGACCCTTCATAACATAGACATCTTTGCTCAGGGACACAGCCGCCATGTATAGGAACGGATACAGAGTGACCACGACGACGCACAGCAGGATCAGACCGTTCACGACGCCGAATAATGTCCATTTGCGTTTCATACACCACTCGCCCCCTTCTTACCACAAGCTTGTTTCGGACAGCTTCCGGCTCAAGTAATTCGCCGAAAAAATAAAGATGAGGCTCACAACGCCGGTAAACAGATCAATCGCGGCGGCATAGCTGAAGTTGCCCTGCAGCAGCCCGGTGCGGTATACATAAGTGCTCAATATATCGGCGGTCTCATACGTTGCCGGCGTGTACAGCAGAAACACTTTCTCGAATCCGATCTCCAGCACTTTGCCGACGTTAAGCACGAACAAGATGACAATGGCCGGTGCGATGCCCGGCAAGGTGACGTGCATCAGCTTCTTGAACCGCCCCGCTCCGTCCATCTCCGCCGCCTCGTACAGCATCGGATCGATCGACGTCAGCGCCGCCAAATAAATGATCGTTTCCCAGCCGATATGCTGCCATATCTCGGATGCCACATAGATGGAACGGAACAACTCGGGCAGCACCAGGAAGTTGATCGGCTCCGCGCCGAACGCTCCGAGCAGCCGGTTGATCAGTCCTCCGGACGGCGACAAGAACATGACAACCATGCTGGCGATGACGACGTTGGATATAAAATGCGGCAAATAGCTTGCCGTCTGCACAAACCGCTTGAACAGCGCGTTCTTGACTTCGTTCAGCATGAGCGCGAGCACGATCGGCGCCGGAAAACCGAAGATCAGCTTATACAGCCCGAGCAGAAACGTATTGCGCAGCAGGATGAGAAAATCGGGATTGGCGAAAAACATGTTGTAATATTTCAGGCCGACCCAATCGCTTCCCCAGATGCCTTTGTATAGGTTGTAATTTTTAAAGGAGATGACGATGCCGAACATCGGCATGTATTTGAATAAGATGAAGTACACCAAACAGGGCAGAAACAGCAGCAGCAAATATTGGCTTTTCCTGATTTTTTTCCAGCCGCTTGCAAATCTCGTTCGGCCTCGAAGTGCCGTGCCCCGCATATCGTCTACCTGAACACTTTCCGTACCTGCCATAGCTTATCCTCCCTCCCCTCCCCATTCTTTTGTGAAGCGATAGTTCCCTGCGATGCGTTTATCATAAGCCGCCAACCCGCCCTGCGCCTATCGCCAAGTCTTGCAAACGTTAGCCGTTTTACGAAAACTTAAAAAATCGGTAACTTGTTAAAAAATTGGTGATCGGCCGATTGCGGCAAAACGGTTCCTCTGGCGAAAGCCCGGTGGTATAATTTTATTAATCGAAAAGACAGGATGAGGAGGGGCTCGGATGATCCAAGAGACGATACAGCGAACAGCCGCCAGCCGTTCTTTATTTTTCAAACTGCTGACCAGTTTCATCGTCATTATTCTACTTCTCGTCTCTTTCAATTTCGTGTCATACCGTTTTTTTCTAACCAACATCCAGGGGGAAATTATTAAAAACAACAGCCTGAACCTGAATGCGACGGTGAACAATTACGAAAAGCATCTGAGCCTGGTGAGAAATTTGGGATTGAGCCTGTATTTCAACGATAAGGCGCCGATGCTCAGCAGCAGACAGCCGGACGGTACGTTCTACGACGTCGCTTACCAGGTGCGCAAAGATTTGCAGCAGATGCTCCAGAACCCGCTGCTTTATTTGAACAACATGATTTATTTGTTTCCAGACCGGTCGGCTGTAATCGAGAAGGACGGGAGCAGCAGACTCGACTCGATGTTCACCAAATTTTACAAATCCGATCGTTATACGCCCGATTTCTGGAGGGAGGAGTTCGGCAAGCCGTTCAACTTCAAAGTGTATCCATCGGCCAGCTTCACGGAGCAAGGCCTGGAGAACGAAGTCGCCAAAGGCTCGTTTATGCCGCTTCTGATCAAAAACTCCTACAACAGCCAGTTCGCGATCATTGCGCTGCTGGACAGCGCCAAGCTGTACGATGCCTTCTTCCAGCCTTCGCTGGGGAACCGGTTCTATATAAGCAACAGCGACGGAGAGCTGCTGTTCAGCGCCTCCGGCGAAACGGATCGACCTGCCTTCCCTGCGCTTCCCGCCCGTCAAGGCTTTGTGAAGAAGGGCAGCGATTATTATTTTTACCAACAAGGCGGCGACAGCGGCTTCACGTATATGAGTGTCATTCCGAACGAGAAGATCGCCTCGCAAATCGTGCGCATGAACATCCTGCTCGCCATGCTGCTCGTGGCCGCTCTTGTCATCAGCATCGGCGTCTCCATCGTGTTCAGCCTGAAAATGAACAACCCGATCGCCAATATCGTCAAGTCAATCCAGCAGCTCAATTTTGCCGCTTCGCCGCGCAGCCGGATCAAGGAGTTCGACCTGATCAGCGATGAGCTCCGGGATTTGTTCAAGCGCAATCAAGACATCAACACCGACCTGAACCAAAAAAACGATGTCCTCAAAAACTATGCCTATCTTAACAAGATCAAAATGATCCATACGCAAATGGGAGACGGCAAGCTGCAGCCCGAGCCGAACAAGCCGTTTCTGCTCGTACTGTTCCAGCTCAGCTTCCTGCAGCGGTTCCAGGAGGAGCTGGAGGTCGAGCAAAACCGCGCTTCCTATTACATTCGCGAGTTCATTCAGTCGCACTTTGCGGAGTATTACAAGGATTGCCTTACGTTCCAGATGGAACGCGATCAAATCTTGTCGCTCATCTTTCCCGAAGAAACCGGCGGCCGCGACGTCACGGAAATATTGCAATTTTTCAAGCAAGTGTTCGATATGGACAAAAAGTATTGTCTTATTACGGTAGCGTTCAGTCCCACCTATCGGGATTCCTCCGAATTTACGGCGGCGTACGACTATTTGCTGCAGCGGATCAAGCTGAGAAAGCTGGGCGAGGAAACGCAAATCATTACCGAGGGAGACACCATGCCGGAAAAAACCGGTTGGAGTGCGCAGGAGGAACAGGAGTTCACCGCCAATCTGCTGGCCGGCAACGAGAACGGCGTGCTGCAGCTTGTGAAGCGGACGCTGCATGCCATGCACCGCAAAGACGCGACCGCTGCGCAATTCGCCGCCTATGCCGGCGAGATCGTCCAGAAGGTCGACCGCGCTTTCGATTCGCTGCGGCTGGAGATGGAGACGGCCTTGCCCTCCTGTTCGCCGTACGATCAAATTCGGGACTGCTACCAATTCGAGGATTACGAGCGGTTTATGTCTTATTTCCTGGCCTCGGCGTCCGCGCTGATCAAGAAGAAGAAAGCGGAAACCGACTATATTACCAGCTTCGTCATCGAGTACGTGGAAGCGAACTACCAGGAAGATTTGTCGCTGGACCTGCTGGCCGACAAGCTGAATATTTCGCCGGCGTACTTGTCCACCTACTTCAAGGAGAAGAAAGGAACGAATTTCAGCGATTACGTCAATACGTTCCGCATCCGTAAGGCGCAGGAGCTGCTGCTGCAAACCGATCTCAAAATCCAGGACGTGTCGCAGCTCGTCGGATATCAAAGCGTCAATTCGTTTATACGCATGTTCAAGAAGTCGCTCGGCGTTCCCCCGGGGGAATTCCGCAAAGCCAACGAGGAATGGGGCCGAGCGTGACAGAGAACAGCGCCTATGCCCGCACATTTCGCATTGCTCATTTTCCAATGAATTCCTAGCGAACGGAACGGCAAACAGATGTATAATATGAAAAGCATAAATTTGGTTGCCGGGAGTCATGAAATTGAATTTCGTTCATTCGTTCGCCGTTTCGTTTTGCTCGTGGATTGCAATTACCTTAAGCGGGCTTGCCTTTTTTCGTAACCATCCGCTCAAGTACAGGAAAGAAATCGTCATTGTATCGTTCTTCGCTGCCAGTCTTTCGCTCGTCATCCAATATTATAACGAGATTGCGCTCATTACTTTTCTTCCGCCGATGCTCGCATATATCGTCTTTGCGGTGTTAACGGGATCGGGGTGGCTCCGTTCGTTCACGATCATCTTCGTGGGCGTGACCATAAGCGGCTTGTTGGAGTTCACCGTTACGTTCCTATTCAGTCGTTGCGATGTAAGTCTGACCCTCGTCAAATTGGCCGAAGACTATACCGTGGAATCGTGGTGCTTTATCGCCCTTCATTTGTTGCTCTCGTTGTATATTCTGAAAAAAAGATGGGGCTTCACTTCCTTATCAAGGCTTCATTGCCACAAGCCGAATCATACCATCATGTGGGTTATCTTGATTATTTCCGTGGTTAACTCGATTGCGGGAATTATCATCGCTTTTCGGCAAACGTCTATAATATTGGCAGCCCTCTTTCTGCTCGCTCTGTTTATCGTCTACACCGTTCTAAACTACAGAAAAGAGTGAAGAAATCACGTAAGCAAGGACTTTTGTCAGCTTTCCCGCCGGCAAAGGTCCTTTTTTGCTATCGTCTAAAGCAGGAAGCCATTCTTCATAAATTTGTAAGATTTTTCATTGGTAATTTGTTAAACGTATCTTTTAGTATAGATGTATGCCTTTCGCGAAAAGCACACGAACCGGAAACTAACGCTCAAGGAGTATAATCATGCCATCAGCCTATAATGTCCTCGTTGTCGACGACGAGGTGGAAATTCAGGAAGCGATCGAAATTTACTTGCGGAACGAGAACATGAACGTCTTTAAAGCCGGAGACGGGCTGGAAGCGCTGGCCATCCTGGAGAAGGAAGACATTCATCTGATCATTCTGGACATTATGATGCCCCGGCTCGACGGGATCAAGACGACGTTCAAAATTAGGGAAAGCCGGAACATTCCGATCCTGATGCTGTCCGCCAAAACAGAGGATACGGACAAAATTCTCGGCCTGACGGTCGGAGCGGACGACTACCTCGGCAAGCCGTTCAATCCGCTGGAGCTGACGGCTCGGGTCAAGTCGCAATTAAGACGCTACACGCATCTTGGCAATTATAAGCCGAATGAGGACGAGCTGCGGGTCAAAGGGCTGACGCTCAACAAACAAACCAAATCGGTCTCCGTCGATCAGGAAGAAGTGCGGCTGACGGCAACGGAGTTCAAAATTCTCGAGCTGCTGATGGAACATAAGGGACGCGTGTTTTCCATCGAGGAAATTTACGAGCTCGTATGGAAAGAGCCGTACATTAACGCGGAAAATACGGTGGCGGTCCATGTGCGCAGAATTCGGGAGAAAATTGAGATCAACCCGAAGGAACCGCAATATTTGAAGGTGGTGTGGGGCATTGGATACAAAATCGAGAAATAAGAGGTACCCTACGCTAAGCTGGGGGTTGGCGATCATGCTGCTGCTGGTCGGCCTGCTTTCAAGCTGGGATGTCATTGGCAACCGCGCTTACTTGCAGAGCGACTACTATTTTCAAAGCGATCCGTTTGCTTCGCAAATGACGACGGAGTGGGAAATGCTCCAATATTATCATATCGATTATCGAAATTACCCGGAATGGGGACCTGCCGCCAAGACGAATACGGAATACATCCGCAGACTGCGCAGCAGCTACGAGTCGATGATTCGCGAGAAGGAGCAGGAAATTCGCCGAAGCTACGAAGCCAAAGGCACAGCCGTACCTGTCGACGGGGCGGCGCAGCCGCAACCGCTGACCGGGGAGATGAACCAGCAGCTTGGAAAAGCAGCCGCCCAATTGAACGCCCAGCTGCAGCGCGATATTTCTGAGCATATCGCCTTTCTGGAAAATCAATATAAAGACGTGAAGCGGAATGTGGAACGCCGCGACGGTATTTTCGGCTACTACATCCAAAATAAAAACACCGGCCAAATCTATACGAATTTGCCGGGCGTACCGGATCCTGGCTGGCTGAAAGATACGGCGCTCTACTGGCGAGCGTTTCCGAGCGCGCCGGGAGAAGCCAGGAATATGCTGTCCATCAGCCAATATTTCAAGCAAAACCGGCTGGAAGGCACCCTCCTCGTCTACAAGGAGCCTAGGGAATTCAGTCAAGTTCACGCCGATTACCGCTATTATTTGTCCATTCGGGAACGGCTTCTCAAGGAATGCGTGCTCGCAGGCGCCGCATTGCTCTTGGCCGCTCTCGCGTTCTACGGCATTCGCAAGCTGCGGATCGGCCGGCCGCAATGGATCGAAGCGTCCATGGAACCTTACCGCAAAGTTCCGCTCGATATCCGAGCGCTCATCCTTCTTGCCGCTGTTTATCTGTTTTTTGTATTTGCGGATTTCGCGTCGGCATTCAAGCTGCCGCTTCGCTTCGGCACCGTCTTCCCGTGGCTGCCTCTCCTTCTGTGCACGGCGTTCCTCTTGCTGCAGGCGAAGGAAACGCTGGCTTTGTTCCGCACCCCGGGAGAGCTGCGGCGTCAATGGGAAGCCTCGTGCAGCCGCCGGCTGAAGCATGGGATTGCGCAAAATCTGGATAACCGCGGACTGCTGTTCAAAGCGGGCGCACTGTTCGCGTTAACCGCAATACTCGGCATGACCGCACTCCTTCTCCCGATTGCCCTGGATGACGGGCTTGACGTTGCCGTCCTGCTATGCACCGCTTATATCGCTTTCTATCTGTTCGCTGTCGTGCCTTATGTGTTGAAACGAATCACCGCCTTCAATTCCATCTTGGCCGGTTCGGAGGCGATAGCGGCCGGCTGGTTCGAAACGACGGTCAAGCCGGCAGGCAAAGGCAATCTATACCTTCTGGCGCATCAAATCAACAGCATGAAGGATGGTTTTCAAACCGCGCTGCAAAGCCAAATGAAAAGCGAACGGCTGAAAACCGAGCTGATCACCAACGTGTCGCATGATCTGAAAACGCCGCTTACCTCGATTATCAGCTACGTCGATTTGCTGAAAAAAAGCGGCACTACCGAACCGGACCGCGAAGCGTACATCGCCATCCTGGATCGAAAAACACAGCGGCTGAAAGCGCTGATCGACGATCTGTTCGAAGCGTCCAAAATGGCCAGCGGTGCGGCGGAGCTGAATCTGGACGTCGTCAACGTCGCTTCCCTGCTCAATCAGGCGATGGCCGAGTTCAGTGATCGCATCGAGGCGTCCTCGTGCCAGTTCCGGGTGTCGATACCGGAGCATAAAATACCCGCCCGGCTCGACGGTAAAAAAATATGGCGCGTCTTCGAAAATCTGATTGGCAACGCGTTGAAATACGCCATGCCGAATACAAGGGTATACGTCTCGTTAACCGAGAACGAGCGGCAGGTCGTATTCGCCGTAAAAAACGTATCCGCCTACGAGATCGAATTCGAAGTCGAAGAGCTGCTCGAACGGTTCAAGCGCGGCGATTCGTCGAGACATACCGAAGGCTCCGGCCTCGGGCTCGCGATTGCCAAGAGCATCGTCGACCTGCACGGCGGCGAGCTGCGCATCGAAATTGACGGCGATTATTTCAAAGTGACCGTAACGCTGGACAAACTTGCAGAGCCGGCGGCTGCGGAAACGAAGTAACGACATCCAGGCCGAACCGACTGCAACTGCAGCGGTTCGGTTTTCTTGCGTCTTCCCTATGATTTTGCCGCCTCGCTCATTTGCTATAAAAGATTCTCTCTTTCAAACGAACCGCTTGTCATAATCCTGCTAGTTTCCGAATACACATAGAGTAGACAAGTTGATAAGTTGAGAGAGGGGATTATATGATGATCGCCTTTAAAAAGTGGACCGGCATGTTCGGAGGGAAGACGAGCGACACCGACAGCCGTAAAGTCCAGGTTCGCGTGCCCCGTGACTACTTCAAGCGCGCCGACGCGTTTCTGGAGGATGTCAAGGTCATGACGAAGGAGCAGCTGCCGGGGCTGAACAAAGCGTTTCTTGTGAAGCTGCTGTTCGATAATTTCCTGGAGAAAATCCGGCATGATATCGACTTGTACGACTATCTCGTATTTCTTAACGAAACTTACGGCAGCATCGTAACGGAAGCCGCCGGTCACGATACCGGTTCCAAGACGGGCTTGCCCCGGAAACCCGCCGCTTCGTCCGGAGCGTCCAAGTTCCGCTGGAGTTTGCCGGCCAGCCCCGGCGGCAAAACGGAGGAGGACGATTGCCCGACCTTGTCCATCACGCTGCATCCGCGGGAAGTGAGCCGGGTCGAGGTGTTTTTCGACGACTTGCGCTGGAAGCGCATGCCGATCGATCTGGAGCTCGACGAGCTTGTCGCGCTGCTCTTTATTGAATTTATCGTTGCGCTGCGCAACGGACTGACGGAGGAAACGAAACAGGAGATTATCGACTTTATCGTCAGCCGTTGGGAAGAAGCGTAGCCAGGGAAGCCTCGCGGCGTGCAAACCTGCCATCGGAGACAGTAAGCTGCCATTGGCCCGCGTGTAAAAAAAGAAAGCCCCGACGCCGTAGGGTTTACGGCCATCGGAGCTGCATCAATCCGTTCGCTTACTTGTTTTCCGACTCGATCTTTTTATTAACGGTTTCCTCCGCTGTCCGAAGCGCCGTGTTCAGGTCGGTTTCGCCCTTCAGCAGGCTGCTGATTTGTGCTTTCACCGCATCTTCCACATACGTGTCGTAGCGCGTCTTCGGTGCGGCCGGCGCGGCTGTATTATAGAACACTGCGTTTTTGATGTTTTTATCTTTCATCTGCGTCTCCTGGCCGAATACTTGCTTGATGGCGTCATTTTTCAGGACGGTAATGCCGCCGGCTTTGGAGAACTGCGTTTGGAATTCATCCGAGATGAACAGCTTCGCCACTTCCATCGCTTCGTCTTTGTGCTCGGATGTCGAGGTGACGAACATGTAGGTCGGATAAGCCTGGCTGCCTTGCTTCGGTTTGTCCTTGAACACCGGCAAGGAGACGACATCCCAGTTCATTTCTTTGGTCCATGCGTAATCGCCATACATAAAGGTGAACATGCCGACATTCCGGTTTTTCGCAAACTCGTCGGTGTACGGGATTTTATACCACTGCTTGCTCAAGTCGGTCGCTACCTGCTTGTAGCCGTCCGCCGACATCGGATTCAGAAGGGATTCCTGAATCAGCTTTTTCCATGTATCCGTATTCAGCGAAGCCGTCTTCGTCTTGGCATCGACGTTCGCCAGCGACAGCGGGTTTAACCGCAAATAGTGGTTGATCGAAGTGCTGTACCCCACGTACTGCGTTCCGCCGTCGGAACGCGTCAGCTTGCGGGAAATATCGGAGATTTCCTCCCACGTCATCCCGTCCTTCGGATAAGCCACGCCAAACTTATCGAAGACGTCTTTGTTATACATGAGCACGTAAGCGCTGTTGCTGATCGGCAGGCCGTATAGACCGCCCATCACTTTAATCGCATCGAGCGTGCTCGGTTCAAAACGATTCAGATCGATATTATGCTTCTTGATCAGATCGCTCAAATCCTGATTCAGTCCGATGTCGATCAGCGAGCCCTTCAGCCCGATCTGGCCGATCGAATCGATGAAAATATCGACTTTGGTCGTCCCGCTCGTCATCATCTCCGCTAAGCTTACGCTTTTATCCTTCGGAACGAATTTGACGGTCACGTTCGGAAGCTTTTCGTTGATGACCTTTCCGAATTGCTCCTGGAACTGCTCCTCGGTAATGCCCGCATTATGATAAAAATACAATTCCACCGGTTTCGTAATCGCCGATGCGGTAGGAGAAGTGCCATTCCCCGTTGTAACCGCTTCCGGTTTAGAGCTAGAGCACCCCGTGAAAACGGTTCCACATACAAGTAAAGAACTGAGCAGCGCGAGAGATTTCTTATTCATTGTTTTTATGCCCCCCTGGCAATGGTTTTGAAGTCTAACACGAGCGATTGACCAATCTGATAATTGAAATCGATTTCAACAAGAATTATAATCATTCCTGTAAGCGAAAGTCAATCAAAACTTTTCCTAACTGACAAAAAAATATGTATATAATAAAGGCGTTTAATCGTTTCAATTATTTTCATAAAATAGGCGTAATTACGTCCGGAAACGCTCGCTTTTATTTCTATTTTTTATGAAATCGATTTTACAAATTTGAAATACTGTCACAACTTTGACTTGAACCGACGCATTCGACCTCATTTCAAACAAATTAATTGAAATCGATTTCTGAATCGATTATTCTTTTTAGTAAGTTATTCAAACCAATTACATTCATTCCCAAATTCGCATAAGGTTGATGAAGATGGACATAAAAATCGTAGACGTAGCCGCAAAAGCCGGCGTATCCCCCGCAACCGTCTCGCGGGTGCTCAACAACAATTCGAATGTGACGGCGAACACGAAGGAAAAAGTAATGAAGGTGATCGAAGAACTCGGGTACCAGCCGAACGCCGCCGCCAAAAATCTTCGCTCCCAACGATCGATGATTATCGGCGTCATCGTGCCCGAAATCAACAACTCCTACTACGCCGAGATCATTAAAGGCATCGAGAACAAGGCGTACGCGCAAAAATATAAGGTAATCATCTGCGATACGGGGAACAACAAGGAGAAAGAACTGGATTTTATCAGCCTGCTGATGAACAAAACGGCTGACAGCATGATTCTCGTCACTCCGCTTTTGTCGGACGAAGAATTGTGCCACATTGCCGACATGAGCTACTTGATCGGCGTCGTCGGACGCCATATCGACCATCACAACATTCCATGCGTGTATACGGATAACGTGAAATTTTCCAAGGACGTCGTGTCCCACCTCGTCCAGCAAGGGCATCGCAAAATCGCCTTCTTGAGCGGATACGCGGATGCTGTTGACAGCTACGAGCGGTTGGAAGGCTATTTGAAAGCGCTGCGGGAGCATCACATCCCGTTCCATCCCGAGCTGATCGAGAACGGGGATTTTAGCGAAAAGGGCGGCTATGAGGCGATTAAGCGGCTGGTGGAGAAGCAGGCCGACTTCACGGCCGTCTATGCGGCGAACGACGAAATGGCGCTGGGCGTCTATAAAGCGTGCGCCGAGCTGGACATCCGCATTCCGGATCAGCTGGCCGTCGTCGGCGTCGACAACAACCGCATCAGCCGGTACATTCAGCCGAAGCTGAGCACGGTCAGCCAGCCGAAAATCAAAATGGGCCGCGCCATCGTCGAGAAGCTGATCGAGCAGCTCGAACATGGCGAGCCTTCCCAAGAGCGGGTCCTCGTGCTCGATTCCGAGCTGATGATTCGGGAATCGTCGCTGGCTCCGGTGCCCGGGCCGTCTGGTTCGTCACCGGTTACCCCTGGCTCTTGAGCCTTCCCTTCACGGATCTTGCGTATTCCGACGGATTCATGCCGGTCGCCTTCTTGAACGCCTTGGAGAAATAATGGACGCTGCCGAACCCGGTCATGCCGGCGATTTCGGTAAAATTGTTCGGCTGCTCGCGGATGAGCAGCTTCGCTTTGTCGATGCGCAGCTTGGCGAAATACTCCATGATCGTCAGGCCGGTGCCTTTTTTGAACAGCTCCTTCAGACGGCTTTTCGACACATGCAGCGTATCGCTGATGTCGTCCAGCGTAACCGGACTGCCCACTTTTTCCTCCAAATACCGCACGACCGACTTGACGACGGCCTCGTCGTTTTTTTCCTTGACCGTTGAAGGAAGCAGGCCGCTTGTCGTCCGCGCGCTGATTCTCCTAAGCAGCCGGATCAGGAACATCTCGAGGTACAGCTTGATCATCTGTTCGCAGCCGACCGGCCCGCCTGTCAGCCGGTGGTCGCGCAGCGGATAGCGGAACGGAAACGAGAACGCATGCATGCCCTCCTCGATCACGGACGCGAGCAAGTTGCGCTCGTCCGCCTCCAGCCGAATAACTGCGTTATGGAAATGCTTCATGGCCGGCGAGTCGCAATCGAACGTCATGACGATGACATTCGGCGCCTTGACACGGTTCGCATGAAACCGGTGGAACTCGTTCGGCTTGTGAAAGACGATCGAGCCCTGCTCCAGAAGGAGCCGCCGATCATCGGCGAATACTTCGATCTCCCCTTTATCTACATACAAAAATTCCCAAAAATCATGCCTTTCGCCTCGATACACGTATTCTTTGCCGAATTCGAAGTAATACATCGTGATCATTTGCTTGATGTCGATCGTTTTTTTCAATCGCGTCCGAAGGTGTGCCATCGCCGACTCTCCCGTACCGAGCTTTATTCATTTCATCATACCGCAGCCCTTCCCCGCTGAAAAGACCAAACCTCCTTGCGGCTCGCTCCTGTTCCCGCCCTCCTCACGGTTTCGACCAAACGCCACACAGCGCCACAACGCACCGTCCCCGCCGCTTGCAACTTCGTCCAATAACGCAAAAATTATGGCCTTTAAAACAAAGCCTTCGGCCCCCTTGTCTCACTATAATGTAACTAGCTCAGCTTATATGCCGACCAGGCAAACTACAGGAGGAGATTCAAGCATGAGAGTAGGCGTTATTGGATACGGGAGCCGCATTCGCAGCGTCCTGAACGAAGTGAAGAAGCAGGATCCGGCGTTTGAGCTGGCCGCCATCGTCGATATCCGCAAGAACGACATTTTGTCGCAGCATCAGGGCGATCCTCTGGACAACGTGCAATGGTACGGCTCACCGGAGCACATGATGGAGGAAGCCAAGCTGGACGGCGTCCTCATCGGCACGCGATGTTCGCTGCATACGGAGATGGCGCTCAAGGTGCTGCCTTACCGGCTCCCGCTCTTCTTGGAAAAGCCGGTAGCCACAACGCTGTCCGATCTGCAGAGGCTGAAGGAAGGCGGCGAAGCGCACAACGACCGGATCGTCGTCTCATTCCCGCTCCGCACATCCCGCATGGTGCAGCTAGTCAAAGAAATTATAGATTCGGGCAAAATCGGCACGGTCGAGCACGTGCAGGCGGTCAACAACGTCACCTACGGCGGCGTGTATTACCATAACTGGTACCGCGACGAGAACGAAACGGGCGGCCTGTTTCTGCAAAAGGCCACGCATGACTTCGATTACTTGAATTATGTGCTGCAGCAGCGTCCGGTCAGCGTCTGCGCCATGACGTCGAAGCAAGTCTTCAAAGGCGACAAGCCGGCCGGCCTGAAATGCGCCGACTGCGAGGACAACCGCACCTGTGAGGAAAGCACCGCCTTCGCACCGGAAGCGACCCGCAAAGCGTGGCCTTACTGCAGCTTTGCCGTCGATACCGGCAACGAGGATTCGGGCAGCGCGCTCGTTCGCTACGAGAGCGGGATGCATCTGTCCTACTCGCAGAACTTCTTCGTACGGCGGAAAGCGGGAGCACGCGGAGCCCGGTTCATGGGGTACAAAGGAACGGTCGAGTTCGACTTCTATACAAGCGAAGTAAAGGTGCTGATGCACCACACGCCGCTCGTGGAGACGCACCGGTTCGATACGGAGAAGGGACATTTCGGCGGCGACGCGGGACTTGCGACGAACTTCGTCGGCATCATGCAAGGAAAGGAAACGTCCGTAAGCACGCTGAACGACGGCTTGGTCAGCGCGCTGCTCTGCCTGAAAGCGCGGGAGTCCGCTCAAAACGGCACGTTCCAGTCGATCGATTGGCTGTAAGCGGCGCAGCTTGGCGTATCTTATCGAAAGGGTGAATCGTCTTGTCCGCTTTTGCCAAAAAACAAAAGTATGCTGTACTTTCTACCCTTCTGCTTGGCATCACGCTCATCATCCCGGTTGCAGGAGCTCAAGTTTACGGCGGGAATCAAGCCGTCAAAGCGTCGAAAACCGGCTTCGTTGTCGCTCGCGGCGTCGAGCATGAAACAAAGACAGTCCGGTTCGAAACGATGTTCCGGTTCTCCGAATCGCCGGATCCTGTCAAAGCCATTCGCGGCAAAGGCGGAGCGGAAGAAGGCAGCGCCGTAACCAACCGGATTTTCGAGTTGAAGTTTGACGCTTCCGATCCGCAGACGAGGCTGGAAATCGTGTCGGCCGCGCCCCATGTGGCCGGCAAAGACACCGTCTCGCACATCGCCAAAGCCAACGACCGCGCGGGACACCGTGTACTCGCCGCATTGAACGCCGACTTTTTCCACGTCGCGACCGGCGTCCCGCTCGGCTTGCAAATCACCGGCGGGGAAATCGTCACATCCCCCGGCCCCAAGACGGATACGTTTCTGGCCGTAAATAAGGACGGTTCGTTCACGCTCGGCAAAAGCATTGCGATCAGCCTCGTCCTGTCGGCCGAGAACGGGCAGCAGCTCACGCTCAACGGCATCAACAAAATTCGTGCGAAAACGTTGACCAACCACAGCTTTCTACTGACGGACCGGTTCGGCGGCTCCACCTTATCGGAAGGGAATGGGATCGAGGTCATCATCGCGCCTTCGACGCCGAATGCCAAACTAGCCCCGGGCCAACCCGTCAGCGGCGTGGTCGAAGCGATCCTCACGGCGGCGAACAATCCGGTCCCGCCCGGCAAATTCATCCTGACGGCGTCCGGAAGCAAAGCGGCCTGGCTTAAGCAGCATGCGCCGGTCGGCCAAACGCTGACATTCAAAGCCGATTTCGATCAAGGCATAAATGAGGCGCTGTATGCGGTTGGCGGCGCGGATCACCGTTTTGCCGACGTACTGTTGCAAAAAGGACAGGTCCCTCCGGAAGTGCTCGATATGACGGATGTCAACAATCTGGAACACCACCCGCGGACGATATTCGCGTCCAAGGGCAGGATGCTGTACGCCTACGTCATCGACGGCCGGCAAAAAGGCTATTCCGACGGCGCATCCGTGCTCGAAGCTGCGCGTTACCTGCAGTCGCTCGGCATGGACGATGCAATCAATGTAGATGGCGGCGGCTCATCGACTTACGTGCTGCGCAAACCGGACGACGGCCGATTGACCGTGCTTAACCGCCCCTCCGATAAGGAGGAGCGGCCGATCGCCAACGCACTGATCGTCGTTTCTACCGCCTCGGAATGACCTTATCTCTCGGACGAGCTATCCATTACAGGGGGATGATACCTATGAACCGTAAATCCATGAATCGACTCTTTTGTTCGTTATCACTTATCGCACTCGCCGTCAGCGGCTGCGGCGGAGGAACGGCTCAAGACAAGACTTCCCTCGCTCCCGCCCCTTCGATCTCCGGCGATGCCTCGTCCGTCCAACCTATCGGGGGAGGCAAACCGGTAACACTGAAAGTGTTCCAGATCAATGCCGGCATCACCGATCAAGAATTTCAGGAGAACTTTGTAAGCGCAGTCAAAAAGAAATTCCCTAACGTGACGATGGAGCTGGTCCGAAACGGCAAAGGCACAACAAAAGAAGAACTGATGACCACCGGCCAATTTCCCGATATTATACTGACGACTTCGTGGGATATGGTGCAGTTTCAAGATGCAGGACTGCTGACCGATTTGAACGAATACATTAAGAAGACGAGCTTCGATCTGAATCGCTACGAAAAAAATACGGTTGATTCGATCAAGCTGTACTCGGATCGCGGCGAGCTGTTCGCCCTGCCTTACAGCTTTAATTTCGAAGTGCTTTATTATAACAAAAGCATCTTCGACAAGACTGGCATCCCCTACCCGAAGGACGGCATGACTTGGGAAGAGGTAATCGCGCTCGGCAAAAAAGTGACCGCCGCCGATCCGAACATCCGCGCCATCGATCCGAACGGATTGCGCTGGGTGGCGCAAAGCTTCCTTGTCCCCTTCGTCGATCCGAAGACGGAAAAAGCGGCGCTCGGCACAGATGATTGGAAATATTTGTACGAGCTGTTCAAAGCGATCGAGGACATCCCGGACGATAAGAAGACGAAGAAAGGCGTGCAAGGCTTCGAGAAAGACCAGACGCTCGCGATGTATGCCTCGTCCGGAGGAAGAATCGGCGAAATCGAAGAATTGGCCAAGCAAGGCATCCGCCTGGACTGGGACATGGTGACGTTCCCGCTCCGCCAAGGGCATCCTTCGAAAGAAGTCGCGACCCAGGCGCATGTGCTGGCCGTCTCCTCCACAGCCAAGAGCAAAGACGACGCATTCCAGGTTATCTCATTCTTGACGACGGATAAAGAAATTCAGACCCGCCTGGCCAAGGGCGGCGCCGTCCCGGCGATCAAGGACGCAGAAGCAAGAAGCCACTTCGGTCAAGACTTCAAGACGCTGCAGGGCAAAAACGTTCAAGCCATCTTCAAAAATGTGTACGGCACGATGGGCAAACCGACCCGTTATGACGATGTGGTCAAAACGGCGGTGCAAAGCGCGCTGGACAAAATGATCAAAGATAAGCTCGACGTGAATACGACGATCCGTTATGCTCAGGAAGCCGCGGATAAAGCGATCGAAGCGGAAAAAGCGAGAACAAAATGACGCTTGCCCCACAAGGAGGAGATGGACGTTGAAACGACCTAACATCGTGCTGGTGATGACCGATCAGCATCGTTCGGACACACTCGGCTGCTACGGCAATCCGGTCATCGAGACGCCGAACCTGGATTGGCTTGCGCAGGAAGGAACCGTGTTTACAAGCGCCTACTCCTGCACGCCCTCCTGCGTTCCGGCGCGAACGTCGCTGATCTCGGGGATGGATCCGTGGCATACGGGCGTGCTCGGGACGGGACGCGGGCAGGGCCGCATGGGCGGCGGCTTCCCGCATACGCTGCCCGGTGAGCTGGCCGCAGCGGGCTATTACACGCTCGGCGTCGGCAAAATGAACTTCGATCCGCAGCGCGCGCTGAACGGCTTCCACCGAACGTCGCTGGACGAGCAGGGCAAAGTCGAGTCCCCGGGGTTCGTCTCGGATTACATCGCCTGGTTCGAGAAGAACAAGACCGGCGATTACGGGATGACCGACCACGGCATCGACTGGAACTCCTGGATGTCCCGGCCGTTCCACGCACCGGAGTTTTTGCATCCGGTGAACTGGACCGTGAACGAATCGATCCGGCTGCTGGAGAAGCGCGATCCGACGAAGCCGTTTTTTCTGAAAACATCGTTCTCCCGCCCGCATTCGCCTTACGATCCGGCGCCGTACTATTTCGATCTGTACCGTGACAAGACGCTCCCCGCACCTTATATCGGCGATTGGGCGGCGGTGCACGATCAGCCGAAGGATGCGCAGAAGCCCGATGCTTGGAGGGGAAAGCGCAAGGATGAGGAAGTGAACCGCGCCCGGGCCGGATACTACGGACTCATCCAGCAGATCGACCAGCAGATCGGCAGACTGTTCATGCATTTGAAAAAAATCGGGGTGTGGGAGCATACCGTGGTCATCTTCACCTCCGATCACGGAGATATGCTCGGCGACCATTATTTGTGGCGCAAAACGCATGGCTACGAAGGCTCCGCCCACATTCCGCTGATCGTCCGGCTGCCCAAAGCGATGCGCTCCGCAGCGATTGCGGAACATGTCGCAAGTCCCGTATGCTTGCAAGACATCATGCCGACCATCCTCGATGCAGCCAGCGTTCCCATACCGGAGACGGTGGACGGCCGAAGCGCCTTGCCGCTCATTCGCGGCGAACAGACGCCATGGCGCGAGTTTGTGCACGGCGAGCATTCACTGTGTTACTCGGAAGAGCAGGAAATGCAGTATGTAACGGACGGCCAATGGAAGTACATTTGGTTCCCGCGTCTCGGGACCGAGCAGCTATTCGATCTTCGCGCCGATCCCGGAGAATGCCGCGACTTGTCCAGAGAAGCCGACTATGCTGCAGCGCTCGCGTCGTGGCGCGAACGGCTGGTTCGGGTGCTGGAGCCCCGCGACGCCGGGTTGACCGAAGGCGGCAAGCTGATCGCGCAGAAGGACCGCCCTCCTCTCGTATCGCCGCACTACAAGGAGCGAATCGACCGCTGGAAAGCGACGCTGTAACCTCACACAGAGGCATGACCATGTCACGTTCGAATCTGCCGCACACCGTTCGTGCGGCTTTTTTCATGCTGGACAATGGCGATTCATCCATCTATAATAATACCTAGATTTACGATGCATCGAATCGCAAAGTATAAGACATGTCTACAATTCTCGCGAAGGGAGAGCCGCACATGAACAAAAACAAGGAGCTGCTCAAAGGCAGCACCGGAACGATGATCCTGCATCTGCTGGAGCGGCGCGAGCTATACGGCTACGAGCTGATCAAGGAATTGGAACGAACCTCCGGCGGTGCGTTTCAATTAAAGGAAGGGACGCTGTACCCGATTCTGCACGCGATGGAATCCGCAGGTACGGTGGAAGCGTACTGGCAGGAAGCCGAAGGCCGCAAACGCAAATATTACCGGATTACCGATCAAGGGAAGCAGCTGTTGAAGGAGAAAAAAGCGGAGTGGCGCATGTTCCGTAACGCCGTCGATTCCGTGCTTGGGGAGGGACAGGCATGATTCGCGATCAGGAGGATGTGCGCCGTTTTCTCGGCGAAGTCTGCTTGCCTATTAAAGCCAGGGAAGTGCATGCCGACATCCGCAAGGAACTGCTAGGCCATATCGAGGAACTGACCGCGGAGAAGGAAGCGGAAGGCTTCAACCGCGAAGATGCGATTCGCTGGGCCGTATCGCAGATGGGTGACCCCGCGGCCATCGGCAGCGAGCTGCATCAAGTACATCGCCCGCGCCTGAACTGGGGGTTGCTGCTCGCAGCCATTGGCTTTGTACTGCTGGGCATTCTCGTGATGTACATGTTTGAGGTGAGCATGGCATCGGTGTCGTCGCCTTATGGAAACGTTCGCTATTTCGCAGGAAAGGCGGCCGCCGTCGCTCTCGGGCTGCTGGTCATGGGCTTCTTCTATTTCTGGGATTACCGCAAGCTGTATTCGTGGTCTTGGCCGATCTATGGGGTCGTCGTAGCGGGAATGCTGTATACCGTCACGTTCGGCAATCAAATTAACGGCGCCCGCAGCTATATCCGCTTCGGCAGGTTTGCCGTGGATTGGATGAGCATGAGTCCCTACCTGCTGCTCATCGCAGCCGTTGGCATTTTATTACGCTGGCACGGCAAGCGTACGTTCTGGCGCAGCTACTTTGCCTTTGTCATCGTACCCGTATTTCTGCTGCTGAGTTCGCCGAACCTTGTTGCCGCCGTTCTATACTTGACCGGGTACACCGCCGTCTACGGCACCATCTCGCGGCGTTGGTTTCTTGCGTGCGCGCAAACCGCCGGTACTTTTTTGGCATTCGCGATTCCGGCTGTCTTGACCAAACAGTACATAACCCAGCGTCTTGCCGCTTACTGGAATCCAGAAGCCGATCCGACGGGGGCGGGCTACATCGCGCTACAGATACAGCATGCAATCCAATCCGGAGGCTGGCTCGGACAAGGCTTTGCCTCGCCGCTTACCCGGCTTCCGTCCGTTCCGAACGAGTTCATCTTCGTCTATATTTTGCACTGCTTCGGCTGGCTGGCGGGAGCGGCGGTCGCCGTCGGCGTCGTCTATTTCATCGGACGCGTTGTGCGATCAAGCAGCGTCGTTCATGAACCATACGGCAAAACGATCATTATCGGGATCGCCGCTCTGCTCGGCTTCCAGATGGGCTATGCCATGCTGATGTCCGTCGGTCTCGTTCCGTTAACGGGCATGCCGTTCCCCTTCCTAAGCTACGGCGGCAGCCACCTGCTCGCGGAGCTCGCGGCTGTAGGCATTGTCCTCGGCATTTACCGGCGCAAGGACCTCGCAAGAAAAAAATGGGAGGAGCAGCCGTACTGACGGCGCTCCCCCTCTCTTTTCTTACTTGTAAGACTGTACCTCCAGATGCAATTGCACCATACGTTCATCAAGCGATGAAATGATATGCGCCGTTTCTCGCAGCTGCTGCTCGATATGATCCGGAATTTGCTTGTCGAATTTGTAATATATTTTGTGCTCCAGACTCGCCCAAAAGTCCATGGCGATCGTGCGGATCTGGATCTCCATCAGCACCCGCTCCGTCCGGTCGGTCAGGAACACCGGAATTTCCACGATCAGATGCAAGCTCTGGTATCCGTTCGGCTTCGGATGCTTTACGTAATCTTTGACTTGCACGATCCGAATGTCGCTGTGCGCGCTGATCATGTCCACCAGCCGGTAGATGTCAGAGTTAAACGAGCAGATGACACGGATGCCGGCAATATCCTGGATATGCGTCTTTACGTTATCCATCGACAGAGCCAGGTTCTTCCTTCTCATCTTGTCCAGAATGCTCTTCGGCGTCTTGATCCGGGACTTGACATGCTCGATCGGATTATATTGTTGAATGAACTGGAGCTCCTCGTTCAATATATTGAATTTCGTCTCCATTTCGTCGATTGCAAACTTATACGTCAGCAGAAATTTCGCCCAGTCTTTCAACTGATTCGCATCGACGAGGTTGCGGATTTCGCTGCTCGCGGTTTCTTCGTAATCAATCACGTCTCATCATCAACCTTTGTATGTTCGTTTTCGCGTTTCTTAGCTAGGTTTTCTTAGCTAGGTTTCCCATAATTACCGCAATCATGAAAAATAACAGAGCCGCTGCGCTGGAAGCCGTACGGTTACGGTGACCCTAACGGGACTTACGCAGCGCAAGCATGCTCCGCTGTGTCTCGCTTGCTAATTCAGCTTCTGACCGCAATTCGGGCAGAAATTGGCCCCGCTTGTTTTCTCGCCGCAGTTCGGGCAAAAGTTTGGCTTTTTGCCGCCTTCGGCAGCTGCGGGAGCCGGTGGAGCATCCGGTTTGGCATCCGCGGCAGGCTTTGGGTTCGGATTCATCGTCTTCATCATTTCACCGGCAATATTCATCCCCATCATCATGCCGGCCATATCCGCCGCGGTGCCGCCGCCCTTCACATTTCCGTCCGCGATGCCGTCTGTCATTCTCACTTGCTGGTACTTTTGCAGATTGCCGATCATTTCATGGGAGGCGGTCCGCGTAATCATATCCTGAATTTCCTGCGGATAATTGAAGCTCATCACCTGAAACCCGGTAATCGTCATGCCCATATCGTACATTTGCATATCGAGATCTTCACGGATGCCCTGGGCAATCTCATAAGCATTCGCCTGAAGATTGAACATGTCTTTCCCTTCCCTGCTGATCCACTTCATTAACAACTGATCCAGCACCGATGTTATGCGGATTTTGACGTCCTCCACGAGGTAGCTGTCCTTGATCCCCGCAATTTTATCGATCAGCGTCACATAATCGTTCACTTTAAAGTTGAAGGTGCCGTTGGCGCGAATCGGCATGCCACCCGGAAGCTGCGGTGTCGGGACCAGTACCGGATTTTGCGTTCCCCACCGGACGGTGAACTCCTTCGTGTTCACGAATAAAACCTCGACCCGCATGCCGCTGTTAAAGCCGAACTTGAACCCTTTGAGCGTCGATAAAAAGGGGATGATCTGCGAATCGATGCTGTATTCCCCTTCATCCTCGAAAATCCCTTCGATCTTGCCGTTATGGACGAAAATTGCGTCCTGCCCCGGACGAATCATGAGCTTGCTGCCTTTTTTAATTTCGCGGTTGCTCCACTTCCAAAAAATCATATCGTCCCGGAACTCTTCCCATTCGACTACATTCGCAAACTGGTTTCTGAAAAACATTCGTATCTCCGTCCTTTCCGGTTAAAATGACCCTCGGCTGCCGCTATGCGAATGGCCCCCTCCGGTAATCCCGCCGCCGCCGCGGCCTCCACCCGATCCGCCGCCTTTATTTTTCGGAATCTTCTGCTTCGTGGTCGTTGTATGAATGTATTGGTCGCGCTTGCTGATAACCCTCGAAGCGGACGTGTCCTCGTAAGTGCGGCGGTGCACCGTAACGCGCCCTCCCGAGCGGTAAGCCATCGCGCCGACGATCAATCCCGCAATGCCGAGCGATGTGGCCAGTTGAAACCATAGATTAAACAAGATGTTGTCCGGATTTACGCCCGGGCGGATGCCCATATATTTGTATGCGGTTTTTATATATTTCTCAAAAGCAAGCTCATAACGGCCGCTGGATAAGTCCGGCGTCAGCTTCGTACGTATTTTATCCAACCGGCGATCGTCCAAATATTGCTCGGCTTTATAAAATCCGGCCAAATACACTTCCCGGTTGTTCATGTCGAGCGTCAAAATAACCGCATTGCCATGCGGCTTATCGAAGCCCGGCGCTTGCGCATCGTAAAAATCTTCCGTCAGCTTCTGCACATCGGTCTTTTCCGCGTTCTTCGTTGTAACAATGATAATGTCCGTTTGCCGTTTGGCTCCGTACGCTTTAGCCATCGCTTCCAAGCGGCCGGCTTGTTCCGAATTCAGAACACCGGCATGGTCGTATACGTATGTTTTCGTCTCTGCCGCAGCCGCGTCCGCTATCGTCATTTTCAAGGGAAAAGCAGCCAGCAGCACGAGGAACAGCAGCGCGACGGCGATCGCTCCTTTTCTCATCACCATAATCCGCCTCCCATCGCCCACGAAACAAACTTCAGCGACAGGAACGAGACGCCGGCAATCCCGGCAAACCACGCGGACACCTTCGCTTTGCTGATCGGAGGCTTGCCCACCACTTTGCCCGTCTGGCCGTTCATCGCGAACGTATACTTCGCTTTCTTGTAGTCGTACTGCACCATCCACACCGGGAGCAGCACATAATCCGCTCGCGCGAGCGCTGTATCGATCTGCTTGCTCGTATAAGTCACGGACGTATATCCCGTCATTTCCGACTGAATGAAAGAGTCAATGAACGGGGCAATTTTGTCTTTCGCCCGCGGAAGCAGCTGCTGTTCGTCATGATTGTATTTTTCGGCGATGTAACCGGCAAGGTACGGCGTCTTGAAGCTTTTGAGCTGTTCGTAAGGAAACGGCTCCAATTTGTCCATCAGCTCGTCATTCAGCTTCGCCGATGCATCGATCGGGACTTTAACGTAATTCAGCGCAATATCCCGGTACACGTCAAAATGCTGCGTCTCCGTATAGCGGTACTCGCCCCGGGTGTACGTCCTCACCCTCGTGGCATGCGCATGAACCTCGACTTTATTATTCAAATCGTACAGCCAAAAAGGCACGTACATCCCTGTCATGCTCTGGATCCGATCCGCCGTCATGAATCCGTCCGGCGTCAGCCTGCCGTTCCTGCACCACTTCCGGAATGCTTTGACCGCTTCCTCCTTGCTAATCTTGAAGGGGATCACCATCGCAGGAGCCAGCTTCCCGACCAGCCGGTCGCCGATGACCACGCCCGATCCGCAGAAGCTGCAGGTCGTCGCCACGGTGTCCGCATCTGTCATAATGATGGCGCCGCAGCTTTTGCAGTGGTATTCAACCGCCTGCTCCTCTTCCGAGAACGTATTCCGGACCTGCAGCAAAGGATCGGCATTATTCTCGATGCTGTCTTCTCTTCCGCAGCTGTGACAAGACAACATGCCTGTCTCGCTGTCAAAGACCATCCCGCTGCCGCAGCTCGGGCATTTATAGTCGATTACCGGCATCTGTTCACCTCTTTAACGATACAACCGAGTTATTCATTTCTCTTTCGTAGATTCCTTCCGCGCGGCTGGCGCATCTTCCGCCTTCTTCTTCGCATCGATGTCCAATTGGGCCAATTCTTCGTCGAGCGTGTCCTTCGTGCCCGCTCGCAATTCCGCAATGGCCATCGCTTCGTTATACGCGCTCTCGACCTTCTCTTCCAGCTCTGCAAAAACGGAATTTCCGTCCCCTCCAAGCGGCGAGCCCATGGAGTTCAACCTTTGCTGCACTTTGGTTGCGGCCATTTTCCCCTTCAGCTCAGCGTAGCGCGCTTCCAGCTCGCCGATATCCGACACGAGCTTATCCTGCATCTGCTTCATGCTCTCGGCATTCGCAGCAGCGAGATCGTAAGCCGCCTGCAAGGAGGCTTCTTTCGCAGCCAGCGCCTCGGCTTTCTCGCGAAACCTCCCGGCGTCCTGCTCGTTGCCGCCTGTCTCAGCCTTCTCGGCATAACGCTGCAGCTTCTTGATCTCCGCCGCACTATCCTCGAGCGCCCGCTTCGCCCTTCGCTCCTCGGCCAGCACCGCGGCCGTCTCCGACTTAATCTTGCCCAAGTCGCCGTTCATGCTCCGCATGTAGTCGCCGATCGCCTTCTCCGGATCTTCCGCCTTATCCAACAAGGCGTTCACGTTGCTCGCCATAATATCCCTGAATCTCGATAAGATTCCCATGCCAGCCTCCTTCGCTAAAAATACTTTACTACTATAATACTTTTTATTTGCGGAAAAGGATTCATTTTTCTACAAATTGTCATTTTTTTCATATGGAGAGATTGAAATGATGCCGTTTAACTCCGCATATATAATAAACTTCCGCAGCGGAAAAAGACCATCTCTTATTTATTTCTTTCGATCTTGTGATAATTACTTCATACACTTATCGATAGATTCAAATTCAGAACAGCATATGATTATCTCTGCACTTTTCGGATGGGAATAAAAGCCCATTGGCTGGGAAGTATATCCTTCCTCACAGGGGTCGACATGTACGTGGTATCCGTCCTGGAAATTCGTATATGCTAATTTAATTAATTGTTTTCCTAGGCCTATCATTGCATTCCTACTCAACGTAATCATGACTCTATTATTGAGTACTTCGACCAATCCTACATTATCCTTATTAGGAAATTCATCTATGTCACCGTCTGTTAAAGAAATATTTATATCTATTGTCCTCATCTGGAGTGCTACTATAATTATGCAGTCGAAAAACACCCTCGTATGAAATAAAATGAAGATGACGAGGGGACGAGAGACAATGAAACGGTACGACAAAGTATTCAAAGATGAAGCAGTAAGATTGAGCGACGAGATTGGACCAAAGAAAGCTGCCGAGCAGTTAGGCGTAGCCTACCACACCTTGCAAGATTGGAGAAAGCGAAGAACTCTGCACGGCGACGGAGCGCATGTCGGAAGCGGACGTGCTTACCCATCTACCGAGAAGACTGCCCGTGAAATCGAATTGGAAAGAGAAATAGGCGAGTTGCGCCGCGCAAATGACATTCTCAA
>NZ_CAJVAS010000033.1 GCF_910593845.1 Paenibacillus solanacearum
AGGGCGATTGCAACTTAACAGCTTACAAAAACCATATTTTACCATTAGGTCATCGCTTGGGTGGCTTGTTTGCTATGCCATTCTACTTGGGTGCGGTAAAGCAACGTCAATTTCAGACTTCATTTCTCCTTTTTCGCCATTGGCATAGAGCCCAATTGTTCTCTTGCCGTTACTTTATCACAGCTGCGCGACGAACATTTCTTCTGAATTGCTACATTGGCTTCCCGCTCCGCTGCCGCCCGTTCGGATTGAAACGCAAAAAGCGCCGCATCCGTACGGGATACAGCGCTTCTTCCATGGAAACAGCAGGAGCCGCCGCTCCCGATAGTTAGCTTACCTCGCGCAGCGCATCCGTGAAGGCAGACAAAATCAGATGGGCCGATGCCGCACCTGGATCGATATGGCCTGTCGACCGCTCGCCTAGCCGGCTGGAACGGCCGAGCTGCGACACGAGCGTCGCCGTCGCACGCATTCCCTGCTCTCCGGCCCGGACCGCCTCGTCGAGGCTGTCGATCAATCCTTTGCCCTCGCTGCGGGCCAGCCGCAGCGCGTCGATCGCCGGCAGCCACGCATCCATCATCGTTTTATCGCCGAGCTTCGCTTTGCCGCGATCCTGAATTCCTTGCACCGCCACCGTCCAAAACTGCACGACGTCGTCGTCCTCCAGCTCCGCCTTCCCTTTCAGCACGGCGCCGCCGCGCATGAAAGCCGTCGCGTACAGCGGGCCGACCGACGATCCGACCGCATTGAGGAAAGACATCGCCACTTCGTTCAGCAGCGCGCCGCAATCTTCTCCGTTGTGCTCATCCAGCTTGTGCACGATGGCCTGCCAACCGAGCGACATCGTCACGCCGTGGTCTCCGTCGCCGACGGCCCGGTCCAATTCGGACAGTTCGTCTTTCTTGCTCTCGATCTGCTCCGCTATTGCGCGCAGCAGTTGTTTCCATTGTGCTATGGTCAGTTTCATATGCGTCCGCCTCCCGTTTGATACGGCGGCAGCGGGCGATGCCGTCCGCACCGGCCGCCGCCGTTGTGCTAAAGTAAATGATTCCGGTTCGGTTACTTCTGAACGTAAAGCGGCGTATCCGCCGGATGGTCGACCATCTCGGCCAGCTCATCATCGAGTTTCATCACCGACACCGAGCAGCCCCCCATCTCCAGCGAGGTGACAAACTCGCCGACGAAGGACCGATGAATCTCGACCCCGAGGTCGGCAAGCAGCCGGGCTACGCGCCGGAAGACGATGAACAGCTCCATCTGCGACGTAGAGCCAAGCCCGTTGACGATGACGGCCACCCGGTCGCCCGCCGCAAGCGGCATATCCGCCGTAATTGTCGAGAGCAGCGAATCAGCCACCTCATCGGCCGTCCCCAGCTTGCCGCGTTTGACGCCCGGCTCGCCGTGAATGCCGAGGCCGATTTCCATCTCGTCGTCTCCGAGCATAAAGCTCGGTTTGCCTGTTTGCGGCACGTAGCACGGAGATAAGGCCACGCCCATCGTGCGGATGCTGGCGTTCGCCTTCTGCGCCACACGTACGACGTCGTCCAGCGCATACCCTTTGTCGGCGGCGGCACCCGCCGCCTTGAACACGAGGAACCCTCCGGCAATCCCGCGACGGCGGTGCGCTTCCTCCTTGGAAGCGGACGCCACGTCATCGGTGACAAGCACCGTTTCTACGCGAATGCCCTCCATGCCCGCCAGCTCGGCCGCCATATCGAAATTCATGCAGTCCCCCGCATAATTGCCATACATATATAGAACGCCGGCTCCGCCGTTCACCGCCTTGGTAACCTGCAGCACCGGATCGGGCGGCGGCGAGGCGAATACGTTCCCGACCGGCGCGCCGTCGGCGAAACCGGGACCGATCAGCCCCATAAACGCCGGCTCATGCCCCGAGCCTCCGCCAATCACGATCCCGACCTTCCCCGGGCGCACAGGCTTCGAGCTGACGACGGATCGTTTGTTCTCGGCGCATATTCTCACATATTGCGGATAAGCTGCGGCGTAGCCCTCGATCATTTCATCGACTACATCATTCGGTACATTCATGAGCTTCTTCATGGACTCGCATCCCCCAACGGTCTTATTTGAAAGTGGAATTCGCCATCGCGCTGACAACGTATTTCTTGGACAAATACAATTAAAAGCACGATCGGCGCAGCAAAAAAAATACTGTAAGCGGATACGTCACGCCAAGTAATAAGCGCCCAAAACGTATCCAGCCAGTTGATCTTCGACAGCATGACTACACCGGCACGAAAAATACATGCTCGGGATCATGAGCGCAGCAAGCACGAAGAAAAAATCATTGCCCCTTCCCAAGAACGCCCTTGTGCAAAAAGCATGTGCGGCCAGCAGGCCCAAATGCGGCTGCAGCACCACCGGAAATTTCAGCGCCGCAATCAGCAGCCGATAGAGGGGACATCATCATCCGAAGCGTAACCAGGGCGGCGAAGACGGTCTGCGGCGACTTCCAGAAAACCGTACTTGCTGTCATTTTACCCCACCTCCCCTTCGTAGTGAACCTTTTTCTTCGAAGTACGAACGGTAAAAGGGGTACATCCAGTACACGATCCTCTTCGCCGCTTTCAGCGTTCCGCCGTCGGTCAGTACGTCCACCGGCTGGAATGCTTGCATTGAAGAGATGAGCTGCATACCCTCGCCGTAACTTATGGGTGGAAGATCGTACCTGGTTTCGGACGGACGGCCGCTTGGCCACCGAACGCCCGCTCGATCGAGGCCGGCTCCCCCCTTTTCTCGAAAACGTGACCACCAGAGATGCTGTCGTTTGAGCATATTACGATTGATGTATTGTAACTATATGTATTCAGTTCACTATCATTTTTGCACTCAAAGTATTATTTGTCAATCATTTTTCTGATTTTTATCTTTGTTTATTGTTGTTTATTGATGATTATTTTCTTTATTTATTGTCGTTTCACCTTGATTACTCAGCAAAATGGTCGGATTGCGCACAAAAAAATCCCGCTATGCGCTGTCCATGACAGAGATAACGGGATTCGGCCGAAGGTTACGCGATGGCGAGCCGGCTCACGACATATGCTGCTGAACAAACGCGCTCCACCGTTCCAGCTCATTGGTGCAAATGAGCGCCTGCGGGTATTTGTCCTTGATCAGCCGCATCTCTTCTTCGGTATCGACCGGCCAGGCGATCAGCTCCAGATCGTGATCGGCAATCATTCCGGCGTATTTCTCCGTCAAAAACGGCAGCTTGACCGCCAAATATTTGCCGCGGATTTCTTTCATGAACGGAAACACATACGGCATGCTTCCGCTGAAGACGAGACCGACGTCGATATCCTTGTCCAGCTCGCGAAGGCGGGCCACGGAAAAATGATCGAAGGAAATGACGTACACTTGATCGACCATGCCGGTTTTGCGCACGACGTCGACCACCGCCTCCTCCAGTCCCGGGTACAGGTCGCCGGTCTGCTTCATTTCGATGCTGACGACAAGCTTGTCCTTCAGCAGCCGCAGCGACTCTTCCAGCGTCGGGATCACTTCCGTGCCGCCGATGCGCAGCTCGCGAAGCTCTGCCGCCGTGTAATCCTTAAACTGGCCGGGCGCGCCAGTCATTCGCTGAAGCGAAGCATCATGCATGACCATCGGCACGCCGTCTTTGCTCAAATGGACGTCAAGCTCCAGCTGAGTGAAAGACAAGTCGCACGCCGCCTGAAACGACGGCAGCGTGTTCTCATAATATTTGACGGGGTATCCCCGATGCGCGATGCCTCTTACCTTCATAGATTCCATTCCCTTCATGATAACTGAAGCTCCGCCACTAACGGATAATGATCGCTGGGGAATCGTCCCTGAATGATGTCGCTGACGATTTGAATCCGCTGCACCGCTACCGGGCCGCGCGTCAAGATCCAGTCGATGCGCCAAGACGGGCCGCGGCCGGCAGGATTGTTAAAGTTATTGAACGTACCGAGCCCTTCGCCGATCGTTTCGCCGGCCGACAGCCAAGTATCGGTGAAACCGCCTTCACGAGTAAACGCGCCGTATGCCTCCGAATCCGGTCCGACGTTGAAGTCTCCCGCGATGATGACCGGCAGCTCGGGATCGAATGATTTTGCCCGCTCCACCATCAACTGCGCCGCTAGAACACGAGATTCCGGCGATTTGTGGTCAAAGTGGGTGTTGCATAAGTAAAACGAACGCTTCGTCTCCCGGTCGTGAAACCGCCCCCACGTCACCATCCGCGGAGCCGCGTTCCCCCACGTAACGGAGCCGATGACATTCGGCGTTGCCGAAAGCCAGTAATGATCGTATTCCAGCAGCTCGAAACGGTCTTTCCGGTAAAATATGGCCATGTATTCGCCGCCGCTGCCGCCCTTGCGGCCGAGGCCAAGCCAATCATAGCCGGGCAGCACGGTCAGCATGTCCTTCACCTGGCCGTAGAAACATTCCTGCGTCGTCACGATATCCGGCGCCTCGCGCTTCAACAGCATCTCTAATAGCGGCAGACGCTCTTCCCATGAATTCGGACTCGGATCGGTCGCATGCCGGACATTGACCGTCATGATTCGCATTCCCGCTGTATTGTTCATCGCGCCTCATTCACTCCTTCGTCGCTTCGATTCGCCTGTGCAGCCCGTTAGGACCGGCGCAAGCAGCCTCCTGCCGCCGCTCCAGAGCGGCAGCCGTACCTGACGATCGTTCGGCCGTAAGTATATGCCGTACGCCTCTTCCGTGCGAGCTCGACGGATGCACCGTCTACGCAGGTTTTCCGCTCCGCTGCCGCCCATGTGGCGGTGCGAGGCGGTCAGCCGCCCCGATTAAAGAAACGGCGCCTCGCTCGGGATCACATTATAATGCAGCAGACGCATGCCTTCCTGCGAAGTCTCCAGCACGGTGAGCGCCGTGTTGGCTTTCGCCAGCAGCCTGTAATTGCGAAACGGAATCGACAGCATTCCCGCCATGTAAATACGGATCGATGTGCTGTGGCTGACGACCAGAATATTTTCTTCGGGATGCTTCTGCGCCGTATCCGCAAAAAAACGGTTCATCCGGTCAAATACTTGCGCAGCCGTCTCACCCGTCCCTCCCGCACTCGCTTGTTCCGGGTCCTCGTACCAGCGCTGCCACGCTTCCGGGTACTGCGCTACGATGTTCGGATAGTGCAGTCCGTCCCATAATCCGAAGTCGATCTCCGTCACCCGTTCGTCCTGCTCCACCGGAAGGCCGCGCTGCGCTGCTGCCGGTTCGGCCGTTTGGACCGCCCTGCGCAGATCGGAAGCCATGACGCGGTCGATCGGCGTCCCGCGCAAATAGCGTGCGGCCTGTTCGGCCTGCTCCCTCCCCTGTGCGGACAAGTCGATATCCGATCTGCCGCAATAGCGGTTGTGATCGCGGTTCCATTCCGTTTGTCCGTGCCGCATAATATAAAATCGCGTCATGCCGGTTCACTCTCGCTTTCTCCCGCCAAATAGCCAAGCGCTCTTAATTGTTCGACGAAGCGGCGGTAGTTGTCATCGTATTTGTCACAGACCGGTGCGTCCCAAGGCTCGATCAGCTGCTCCGGCGCGATCATCGCCGCGCCCGCTTCTTCGAGATTCGAGAACAGCGTGCCCGAGGCGGCCAGCACGGCCGCGCCGACGGCGCCCTCGACATGCCTCATCTTGCGGATCGGCCTGCGCAGCACGCTGCTGCGGATGCCGAGCCACACGGCGCTTGCGCTTGCGCCACCCGCCGTATATACAGCCGTTACCGGCTCGCCGGATAACGACTCGATCATATCGTAGGTGAGCCGCTCCAAATAAGCGACGCCCTCCATCCGCGACGCGAACCGCTCTACGTCGGTCAAGCCGGCGTGGTCGAAGCCGCGTGCCTGCGCGGCGACGAACGGGAAGCGCTCCCCCTGCTGCTGCAGCGGATAGCTTATCCAGGGCGTCGGCGCCAGCTTGGCCGCTTCGCGGTTCAATGCGGCGAGGTCCGCCCCCACATAATCGCGGGATATCCAGTCGCCGCCCGTATTGCTCGCGCCGCCCGGCATCCAGTACCCCTGCGGATGCTTGTGGTTGTACAGCCTCCCGAGCGGATCGGCGATCGGCTCGCGCGTGACGCCCTTAACGACGAGCGTCGTTCCGATCGTCGTGCTCCACTCGCCCGGGCGAATCGCGCCCGAAGCGATCTGCGACGCGCAGCCGTCGGTCATCCCCGTCACGACGAGGACGCTTCGCGGCAAGCCGGTCGCCTCCGCCACCTCGGGGGTCACAGAGCCCAGCACGGTTCCCGGCGGGACGACCTTCGGCAGCCACGACGCCGGAATGCCGAGCTCACCGGTCACGTAGCCGGGCCATTGATGATGCCCAAGGTCATAGCCGGTCTTGAGGCAGTTCGAATAGTCCGTCACGCCCCACACCCCGCTCAGCTTGCCGATCACATAGTCGGCCGCATGCGCCCACAGGGCGATTCGTTCCGCCGCAGCCGGGTCATGCTCCCGGAACCATAGCATTTTCGGAAGCCCGGAGGAGGCGTTGAACGCCGTATAGCCCGTCAGTCCGGCCCGCTCTGCGGCAGCCTTGCACCGCTGCGCCTCGCGGAACGAGCGGGGATCGCTGTACATAAGCGCCGGGCTGACCGGTTCATACCGGGCGTCAAGCGCGATCATCGTCCCTGACGTCGACGTGACGGAGATCGCCTTGACCTCCGGCTTCAGTACGAGCCGGTTCAAGTCTCCCGTCAACCGGGCCAAGCAGGCCAGCAGGTCGTCCCACCACCCGGCGGGAGACTGCTCCTCCCGCGAGCCCTCGATGGAAAAAGCAACCGCGTGCGACGACAGCAGCTCGCCTTGGTCGTTCACCGCCATCACGCGCACGCCTTGCGTACCGATGTCCGCACCTATCACTACAGGTCGTTGCTGCGGCATATGCTGCTCCCCTCCTATACTGCAACCGTTACTCCATATAACATGGAGTCGGTTGTCAGCTACACTGCAACCGTTACTCCATTTAACAAGCAGCCGGTTGTCCGTTGCGCTGCAACCGTTACTTTCGAGTTCCTTCTATTATAAAGCGGTCTGCTGCGATTCCAGCAAAGGAAGAACAGACGGGTTCACGAGCTGACGAATGCTGCGGTTGCCGTGAACGAACCATTCCTTCAGCACATCGTTCATAATCTTGACGCTGTATCCGTCCACTTCAAACGAAGCGCCGGCGATATGCGGCGTCGCGTACACATTCGGCAGCGAAATGAGCTCGTAGTCCGAAGCGTCCGGCGGTTCGTTATAGAATACATCGAGAATCGCTCCGCCGATCCGCCGTTCCTTGAGCGCGCTGTACAAAGCGTCCCTCTGGACGACCGACGCCCGGGCGCTGTTGACGAAGATCGCATCCGGCTTCATCATCCCGAACAATCGTTCGTTGATAGAGCCCGTCGTCTCTGCCGTTACCGGCAAATGAATGGAGACAATGTCGCTCGTCGAAAAAATGTCTTCCAGCGACAGCGGGACATACTCCGGCTTCGGCGGCTGTTTCAAATACGGATCGTAATACTGGATTTTACAGTCGAACCCGGACAATACGGCCGCCACCCGTTGGCCGACGCCGCCAAAGCCGACCATGCCGACCGTTCTGCCGCACAGTTCATGTCCGCGGAAGTAAAGATACGATTCATGCGCGTCCTGCTTCCATTGCCCGGACTTCAGCCACGCCTCGCCTTCCCGCATTTTCCGCAAGAACACGATGAGCGCCGCCGTTACAAGCTCGGCTACCGCCTGCGCGTTGCGGGCCGGCGTATTGAAGACGGGAATGCCGCGACGTGTCGCAGCGGCGACATCTACATTGGAAGGCGTGCCCCGGCATACGCCGATAAATTTCAAGTTGGCGGTCTCGATGACAGACGCATCCACATGGTCATGCTCCGTGATCAGAGCGTCCGCTCCCGTCTCCTGAAGCAGCCGGATCAATTCATCCGAGTGAAAAGCTCTGCCGTGCGGCTTCCACGGCCGGAAATGGACGGTGCCATACCGCTCCAGTTGTTGCAGCGCTTCGTTCGAGTAAGGGGCCGTCACCAGCATGTTCATTCTTCCTCAACCTTTCGTTTGTTGCGATCAATGCTCAGTCCAGCAGCGTGGAAGCCGTCTCCTCCGTCGTCATGAGCACATGGAGCAAACGGCCGTTCAGCGCGCCTTTGATCGCTCTAGTTTTTCCCGTGCCATAGGCGACTCCGATACGCAATTCAATATTCAAGTAATCTTCGGGCGAGACGCCGACCACGCGTTCGCTAAGCGCCGGATTAGAGAACGTCCCCTGATCGTCGTAAAAATGGAAGATGACGTCGCCAACGCTCGTCGCGCTAAGCGTTGCGCTGTCGAGACCGGGAACGAGCCCTGACGAGATGATCGATGCGTCCTCGCCGGTATGCCCGATGCCGATGACAGCTACGCTCACCTTGCGAATGGCCTCGACAATTTCCTGTATGCTCGGATCGTTCAGGAATCCGAGCTTGCTCTCCTCCGTCCGGGCAATCGCCGGCGCGGGGAACAAGTAAGGCTTGCCGCGCAGCGCATGAGCCCATACTTGGATGACCGATGCCGCGGGAACCAGTTCTTCCTTCGCTCCCGATCCACCGGAAAGCTGCACGACCTTAAGCCCCGGCCGCGGATCGCACAAGTGCATCTGCGTGCCGATGGAGTAAAGCGTCCGGCCCCATCCGAGTCCGATCGACCCGTGCGTAGGGAGCACCGAGTTCAAATACTGACTGGCTAGCGTCTCGAACGCGTTAGGCGAATCGTCGCTGCGGAACACGACGCAATCCTTGAGCCCGTACTGCTTCGCGAGCTGTTTCTCCAGTGCAGTATGGCGGCTGTTCTCCAGATCCGAACGGATCTGAAATTGAATGATGCCGCGTTCCCTTGCTTCATTCAGAAAGCGTGCGACCGAGGAGCGGCCGATGTTCAGCTGCTCCGATATTTCCTGCTGATTCATGCCGAGCACATAATACATGCGGGCGATGCGTTCCAGAAAGCTGTCCTTGGACGTTTGTTCACCATTAGTTGTTTTGTTCATAATATCCCCATTCTATCATAACGAAATTTAGTGTGTAAATAGATTATACCTAGTTTGCACACCTTATTTAAAGGTAGAATAGGCCATTGCCGATATAATATGTTTCCCGGCGATAATGAACAGCACGATCATCGAAACGATCGCGATCAAGCTCCCCGCCATGACAACATGGTCATTGACCGCTTCTTGATTATTTAAAAATACTTACTTACGAAAATATGTGTACTTGTATTTCCACACCACATGACACATAATGAATAAAGCGGCTTCTATCGCGCAGCCCGTCGGCCAGCCTAACGGCGCGGGCGGTTCCTCCGGGAACCCATTCCTATCAGGGAGGTTTGTCATTCATGCAGGAACATCGAAGCTCACCCGAGCGATTGCAGCATATACCGTTCTCGATTCTGGATCTCGCTCCGATCGTCACCGGCGCCACGGCGGCGGATGCGTTGCGCCGTACGCTCGACCTTGCCCGTCATGCGGAGCGCTGGGGCTACCGCCGCTTCTGGCTGGCGGAGCACCATAATATGCCCGGCATCGCCAGCTCGGCGACTTCGGTTGTCATCGGCCATGTCGCGGCCGGCACCGAGTCGATCCGGGTCGGCTCCGGCGGCATCATGCTGCCCAACCATGCGCCGCTCGTCATCGCCGAGCAGTTCGGCACGCTCGAATCGCTCTACCCGGGCCGCATCGATCTCGGGCTCGGCCGTGCGCCCGGCTCCGACCAGCCGGCGGCCCGCGCGCTGCGCCGCGGCCTCGGCAGCAGCGGCGACGACTTCCCCGAGCTGCTGAACGAGCTTCGCAGCTACTTCGATCCGTCCCGCGAAGGCCGGCCGCCCGGGGTACGCGCCGTCCCCGGCGAAGGCCTCAGCATCCCGATCTGGCTGCTTGGCTCCAGCGGCTTCAGCGCCCAGCTCGCCGGCCAGCTGGGCCTGCCGTTCGCCTTTGCCAGCCATTTCGCCCCCGACTACTTGCTGCAGGCGCTGCAGCTGTACCGCAGCAGCTTCCGCCCGTCGGAGGTGCTGGAGAAGCCTTACGCGATGGTCGGCATCAATGTGATTGCCGCCGATACGGACGAGGAAGCGCGCCGGCTGGCGACATCGCAGGAGCAGCAATTCCTCAATATCGTCCGCGGCCGCACCGGCATGCTGAGCCCGCCGGTCGACGACATGGACGCATTATGGTCCGAGCATGAAAAGATATATATCCGCAAACAACTGGGCTTTTCCGCAGTCGGAAGCCGAGAGACCGTCAGAGCGAGACTGCAGACGCTGCTCGACGAAACCGGCGCCGACGAATTTATTGCCGCCGGGCAAATCTACGACCATGATGCCCGCCTGCGTTCTTACGAAATGCTTGCCGACATCGTCAGAAGCTGAGTGGTTGTCGTCCAAGCGTGATCGCTTAGCCCTGGAACGAGGCGCAGCACAAAGAACGGCCCTTTCGCCACAATCGAAGCGAAAGAGCCGTTCTTTGTTTTCATATCTGCATGCCGTGAAGCGGTCTCGGACGAGGCAAGCCCACGACACGGATACTCGCAATCCCGGCGGCGATTACAAAAAGCCCTTGAGCCGGATAAACACCCAGTACAGCCCGATCAAGAAGATACAGACCGAAACCGTACGGAAAAAGATCGTATAATACGCGCTGTTCTTCTCCCGGAAGCGAATCAGGATCGGCAGCAAAATGCCAACGACGCCCAGCTGCCCAAGCTCGATGCCTACGTTGAACGAGATGAGCGATGTCGCCAGGTAGCTCTTCTGAAACCCGATCTCGCTAATCCCGCTCGCAAACCCGAGCCCGTGGATGAGACCGAACACAAACGTAAGCGCCCAGCGCCATTTGAACGTTTTGACGAATAAATTTTCGACCGCGATGTAGCAGATCGTCAGTGCAATTCCCACTTCGATCCATTTCGGATATACCGGCACCAGATTGAGCACGGCCAAACAAAGCGTAAGGCTGTGGGAAATCGTGAAGGCGGTAATGATCTTCAGAATCGACTTAAACCGCTCCGCAATAATGATCAAGCCGAGCAGGAAGAGCAAATGGTCGTAGCCGGTAATGATATGCTCCAGGCCGAGATTGATGTACATAAAGACAACCGTTAACAAATCCAAGCGAGCCTTCTCCCCTCATTCGTTAAATTCAAAGCCGGACCGGTTGCGCCATAGCAGCGCCCGCGCTTTCTTGCCGAATCGGCTGGAACGCAGAAAGGGCGAAATGCCGATGTACAGGACGTACAACAGTCCTCCCCAGGCCAGAGCGACGCCGAGATAGTAGAAAACAAGCGAGACGACCTTGAATTGATGATTCAGGTACAGGCTTTGAATCAGCGAGACGGAGCCGGTACCCCAAGCGAGCCCGAACAAGGCGGACACCACTTTGGGATAAGCGCCGCGCCCGGCGAATACCGTATACACCGCAAACAGAGCGAAAAGAACAAGCGCCGCAGGATGAAGCCAGTCCGCCAGCGGATTGACGCCAAGCCTGTCGGTTACGATCAGTCCGAGCAGCGTATAGAGCGTGCCGATCCCGAGGGACAGCGCCGCTTCCCTCACCGTCGGCGCCGTCAGCAGCACAAACAGCAGGAGCAGCCAGCAGTAGACGCTGAACAGCATCTTTTGTGCGCCAAGCACCGCATATTGAGCCATGAGCGACAAGTCGAAGCGGAATTTGTTGTCCGGCATGTACCGGACGGAACCGGCGCCTTTCTCCACGACCCAGTGCTCCAGCATCGTATCGTTTGCGTCGGAGAGCACGATGTAATTTTGATGCGTGTCATCGAATTCGAAGATAAGATTGTACAATATCGTCAAATTGCCGATTTCCAACGGTGAAGTAAAATTAAGCAGCACGCGAACCATCGGGTCCTCGGTTTTTTCCTGAATGACGGTTTTGACGTCATCGATCGTAACGTCCATCCGCTGCTCGTTATTGAAAAGAATCAGATGCTCCAAAAAATACGCTTCGATGGCCGCACGCTGTTTGACGACCTCGTCCTCTTCGATCGCACCGTTCCCGTTCGTATCGTACTGCAGCATGACCGGATAAGGAAGCAGCTGCTCGTACTCCACCCGATCGCCGTATATATGCAAGTAGGAGTAGCCGTTATTGTAGTTATGCGCCCATGCGGAAACGCCAAGCCAGGAGGTCAGCAGCGTGAGCAGCGCGATCATGGCTAAGAAGCGGCGGATCATTTCGTCGAAACCCTATCCTTCTCGGTAATCACCTTCAGATTTTTCCCGTCCGATGTGATCAGGATGTTCCCGTTGAGTCCCGTCGAATAGACGTCGGAGCCCTTCTTCTCATAACGCTTCAGCACGTCGAGACTGCTGAAAATATTGTTGCTCAATATCGTCACTTTCGGCGTGAGCGCATCAACCCATGTCGGCGACGAAGAGGTTGCGTGACCGTGGTGCGGCGCATGAACGAAGTCGACGTCCAATTTGCTGCCGTACTGCTCGACGAGCTGCGCTTCGCGGTCCTTGTAGATGTCGCCCGGGAAAAGGAAGGAATTGTCCTTGTACGTCATTTTCAGAACGAGCGAGTAAAAGTTGATCGTCGAAGCTTCGTTGTTTTTAATGACGCTGTTCAGCTCGGATTCGTTCGGCGAGAGCACTTCGAACTTCACTTCGTTGCCCAGCTCGAACGTGTCCCCGGCCTTCAATACTTTCTGCGGGATATTTTTCCTTGTGACTTGGGAAATCGCATTGCGGTACTGGCTTGAAGCGGTGTAATCATGGCTTTGCCGGTAATAAGCTTTGGCATCCTTCGCCCTCAGCACTTCGGCGTAGCCGCCCAGATGGTCGGCATGCGGATGCGTGTTGTAGGCGATGTCCAGCTCCTTGATGCCGAGATCGTCCAAATATTTGACGATTTGCTTGCCCGCTTCGGCGATGCCCGCGTCCATCAGCATGTTTTTGCCATCCGGCGTCGTGATCAGGTAGCTGTCACCGGTGGCTACCTTCGGATCTTTCAGGTGGAAATAGCGGATTTGCAGCATTCCTTTGTATTTCTGGGTGTCGAACACTTCCTTCGTGCGGAGCGGCGGCGCCTCATCCTTCTTCGGCTCCGACGGCGCCGGGGCAGCCGCCTGCTTAGGTTCCGGGTTAATTTGCGCGCAAGCGGCCGTAATCAGTAAAGCGCTTACAGCGATAACGCCCGCCATTTTGAACCCGTGTTTCTTGATTTGTTCCTTCATACGTTCGACCTACCTCCTGGACTCTCTCAAAAAAATATGAAACAACCAGCATCCCATTATCGGGTATGCCGGTTAAGGTTAAGCAGCGGTACTGTGGAACCAGCCCATTCTGCGAAACGATTAGCCATGATCCGGTACCCCTCCGCATTCGGATGCAGCCGATCCGGCAATAAGGAGCCGTACGTCTCTCCGAACAGGTGAAGCCCGTGCAAGTAGTAAAGCTTGTCATCGCCGTGACGCTCAAGCAAAGCGACAACGTCCTCGATTTGTTCGCGCATCTTCTGAAGATTCAGACCGACCTTGTTCTCGTTCGTTTCGCGGTCCGGACTGTAGATCGGCGAAATGACGGCAATCGGGATATCCGGATGCTTCTCGCGAATGATTTGCAGAAAACCGATGAGCGCAGGACGGAACGTTCGTTCCGAGTAGGAGGAACCGCCCATGATGTTGATGCCGACGCACACGGAGATGAAATCGGCCGGCAATTCGCGAATCATCCGGGCAACCATCGGTTCCATGTGGCAGTTCGCCGCGAACCCCAGACATGTCAGATCAAGCCCCAGTTCGGCTGCGGCCAAAGCGGGCCACGTTTGCGAAGGGCTTGCGGCTTCGTTGCACTGCGTGATCGAGCTTCCGTAAGCGACCCAGCGCGGCTTCCGTACTGCCGATGCGCTGTAAGACGCGCCGCTGTCGATGCTCACTTCCCGGATGCGTACAGGATGTTTCTGCGACAAGTACACCTCGACAAGCTTCTCTCCCTCGGGCAGCGACTCGAACAATGCCGACTCCGCTCCCGCTTCGATCAAGGCGGTTTGCGTCAGGACGCCGTCGACGACGCAATCCATGGCGAGCCCGTAAGCCTCGGGAACGATCCGTACCTGAACGCGGGACGAATCCGTGCGAAAGCTGAGCCGCACGCCGGCGGGAATTTCCGCTTTGCCGTTAATATGTCCCGGCTGGAACAGCTCCGCGTCGCGGAACGGCACACGCCAAGGCTTCACCCAGTCTTCCGTCGCCTGAATCGAAACGGCGCCTTGAAACAAGCTCTCGTTCAAATCAATAGACTTCATATCCATCCCCAATCCTTCTGAGCATTTGTTCACCGGACTGTCAAATGCTCGATTCCCTTATTCTATCACGCGCTATTCTGCCTGACAATACAGTTCGTTACGACGCGAGACACGCTGTCCGGCTTGAAAAAAACAAGCTCCCGGACCGTGCCGCGCCGATCAAAAACTATTGACGATTCAATAGAACACGGATAACATATTTTGTATTCTAAGCCAGATTGGGAGGACTGACAAGTGAATATTATTTTCATGGGAACCGCGTCCGCAGCAGGGAGTACAGAGCGCGACAATACTTATTTGCTGCTTCGTCATCACGAGGATTGCTGGTTGATCGATACGGGGGGCAACCCGCTCGGCAAGCTGAAGCAGGCCGGCATCCCCCTCGACCGGATCAAGGGCGTGATGCTGACGCATTTCCATGTCGACCATATGTACGGGCTGCCGTCCTTGCTGTGGGGCATGTGGATCGGGGGAAGAACCGCTCCCTTTACGATCTACTGCTCTTCTACGGGCGAAGCGCAGCTGCGCGCCATCCTCGAAGGCTATCAAGTGGCGCAGTGGCCGATCAAGTTCGATCTGCGCATCCATGCGTTCGATTGGACCGAGCCGTCCCCCTTGTTCAGCGAGCAGGGGTTGTCCGTCTCGACGTTCCCCAGCCTGCACGGCGTGCCTACGGTCGGCTTCAAGGTGGAAGCGGATGATCGCGTGCTGATTTATTCCGCTGACACCAGCCCGAACGAACGGATTTGCAGCGAGCCGAAGATCGACCTGCTCATTCACGAAGCTACCAAAGCGCGAGGCAAAATGAAAACCCATACGAGTCTGGAGGATGTCGTCCGCTTCTATCCTATGGAACGCATTGGCCAATTGTATGCCGTCCATTTGACCGACAACGAGCCGTATGGCGAAGTGCTGGCCGAATGCAGCGAAGCGGTGCGCTCCAAAGTCACGCTCGCATCCGACATGATGTCCATAACGTTATAGAGCAGCACGCTGCTGCTTGTCCGCAGCCGCTCCATTGGACCGCCGCCACTGCCTGATGATCGTGGCGCGCCGGCCCATCGGGCGGTTTTTTCATGCGATGCGCCGCATAAGGCAGCGCGGCGCTTCGCGTGACGCGGAGGGTGCGGCCGGTTCCCCGGTGCGCCCGGCATGCGCGCAGCGAATGGAAACGGGCAAACCGCGCATACTACATACAGAAACCGGTTAAAACTGGAATATGGCCGGTTATTGCAACGTTTGCCGTCTCCCTACGGACGGCCTATGTTCCATATCGCTGCGAGGTGCGTATGCCATGCCCAACGTCATTCCCTACTTGCTGCTCATTTTGTGCATCGTCCCCGTCCTGATATGGCTCCTCTGTCATACGCGGCAATTCCATACGATCGCTCTTTATTTCAGCTTTGTCGGTATGATTTATATTTTCGAGTTTTTCATTATTGTCATCCTGGATGCCTATGAATACGCCCCGGGCATTTTTCCGAACCGCTACAAAGACAATATGGTCGGAGCGGTCGTTTCCAACTTCATCGCCGTTCCTATCATCGCCACGCTGATCGGGACTTTGCAGCTGCGCAGCCGCTGGATCGTCATCTTCGCCTGCCTATTCGGCGCAATCGAATGGGGATTTCTCCGCCTCGGCGTGTACGTTCATCATTGGTGGACCATCGGGTACACGGTTGTCTCTTTGCTCTTCTTCTTCTGGTTAACCCGCATGTGGATGCGGCAAGTACAGGCGGGCAATGCCGTACTTCGATATGTTACTTATTTCACGTACGTCTTTTGCTTGACCGATACGCTCGTGTTCGCCTTCATCCTGTTCGGCTTGCGGCAATTTGCTTCCGGCTTGTACGACCATAACGACCGCGACGACGTGTTTGTCACCGTGTTGTATGCGTTCGCCAAAGCCGCGGTTATCGTCAACGCAACGTATTGGACCCGCAAAGCCCGCTGGATATCCATTGGGCTGGCGATGGCCTTGATTCTCGCATCGCAAATTTTCCTGATCCGCTTCGGCATCCTACATGTCTACATCTCGTACGGGCTGTACTATTCGATATATGTCCCTTGCTGCGCGATGGTGTTCTGGCTCAGCTTCCGTGCGCTGCACGCGCTGCGGCATCCCGGGCGTCTTCGGCTGGGCGCGTCCGTACGCAATTCATAGCAAACAGGCCGTCCTCTCTCCGATCATTTCGATGGAGAAAGGACGGCCTGCCGCATTTCGTTAAGTTTACACCATGATTTTGCAAATGTCGTTCGTAAATTCAACCGGATCCTGGATCGGCAGTCCTTCGATCAGCAGCGCTTGGCTGTACAGCAGATTCGTATACAGGTTCAGCTTCTCCTTATCGCTGTCGAAAGCGTGCTTGAGCGATTGATACACCGCATGGTTCGTGTTGATTTCGAGCACCTTGTCCGCCTTGACGTTCGGATTGTTCGGCATCGCATTGAGCACTTTTTCCATCTCGATCGTCACTTCGCCTTCGGTGGACAAGCAGACCGGATGCGTCTTGAGCCGCTTCGAAGCTTTGACGCTCGTCACTTTGCCGGACAGCAGCTCTTTCATATAATCAAACAATTCCTTGTTCTCGTTGCTGCTTGCTTCGCTTTCCTTCTGCGAATCGTCCGCTTCGATGCCGAGATCTCCGCTCGATACGGACCGGAATTCTTTGTCCTTGTACTTCATGAGCATCTTAATCGCGAACTCGTCGATGTCGTCGGTAAAGTACAAAATTTCGTAGCCTTTGTCTGCGACAAGCTCCGTCTGCGGCAGCTTCTCGATGCGCTCGTTCGATTCCCCGGTGGCATAGTAAATGTACTTCTGCTCTTCCGGCATTCTCGACACGTACTCATCGAGCGTCACCTGCTTCTTCTCTTTGGAAGAATAGAACATGATGAGGTCTTGAAGCACTTCTTTATGCGTGCCGTAATCGCTGTACACGCCGAACTTCAACTGCCGGCCGAACGACGTGTAGAACGTGTCGTACTTGTCCCGCTCGTCCTTCAGCATCCCGAGCAGTTGGCTCTTGATTTTGCTCTCGATGTTTTTGGCGATCAGCTTGAGCTGGCGGTCATGCTGCAGCATTTCTCGGGAAATATTGAGCGACAAGCTCTCCGAGTCGACCATCCCCTTGACGAAGCTGAAGTAGTCGGGAAGCAGATCCGCGCATTTGTTCATAATCAGGACGCCGTTCGCGTACAGCTCCAGCCCTTTCTCGAATTCCTTCGAATAATAATCGAACGGAATATTCTCGGGGATGAACAGGATCGCCTGGTAGACGACCGCACCGTCCGCGCTAATATGAATATGCTTGAGCGGCTTATCGAAGCCGTAATGCTTCTCTGCGTAAAACTTCTCGTAATCTTCCGCCGTCAGCTCGCTTTTGTTTTTGCGCCAGATCGGAACCATGCTGTTGATGAGCTGTTCCTCGGTGTAGTCTTCGAATTCGCTGTCGCTGCCTTCCTTCGGCCTGCGGCCCGTTACGTCCATCTTGATCGGGTAACGGATGAAATCGGAATATTTCTTGATGATCGATCTCAGGCGGTACTCTTCCAAGTACTCGTCGTAGCTCTCGTCTTCCGTATTCTCTTTAATTTTCAAAAAGACGTCAGTGCCGACTTCGTCCTTCTCGCACGGTTCGATCGTATAGCCCTCCGCGCCGGTCGATTCCCACTTGTACGCGGTGTCGGAGCCGAGCGCCTTGCTGATGACCGTCACGACATCGGCGACCATGAACGCGGAATAGAAGCCTACGCCGAACTGGCCGATAATGTTATGTCCTTCCTGTGCCGCATTCTCCGATTTGAAGGCGAGCGACCCGCTCTTGGCGATGACGCCGAGATGATTCTCCAGCTCTTCGCTCGTCATCCCGATCCCGGTATCGCTGATCGTCAGCACGCGGTTTTGCTTGTCCGGAACGATTTTAATAAAATAGTTGTCTTTATCGAACACCAAATTTTTATCCGTCAACGCTCTGTAATAAATCTTATCGATCGCATCGCTGGCATTGGAAATCAATTCGCGTAAAAAGATTTCTTTTTGCGTATAGATCGAATTGATCATCATTTCCAACAAACGCTTGGATTCTGCCTGAAACTGCTTTTTCTCCATAGAAATCTCCCCTCTCAGCTTGGTAACCGCTCCATCGGCTGCCGCCGATTTCCGCAGTCGACAATGATGGCTTCGATATATTATTAGCACTCTCACTTCATGAGTGCCACTCCTTTCCTTTTATATCATTCCTCTTTTTTAATGTCAATACGCGATCCTGATGGATCGGACCCAACCTGCCGATGACGCCGCCAATCGTGTTCGAACCGGGCAGCAAAGCTGTGCTGGCAACGGAAATCCAGAAGCTTATCCAGGCAAGAATTATATTATTTTTGGACAAATGTTGCAAAGTTGAACATTTGTGTGCATAATATGGTTTATCAAATGTTCGAAACAATTCGAATTGGATTGTTAAAATGATCGATTATGATTTAATTTATTCGATAATTTTCATTTCGGAACTTGCGCTTTCGTGCGCATGAACAGAAGGTTTCTCACTACGTCACGATTGAATACGCTTTCATATTTCGGCATCATGGATAGCTCCGCTAACGCATTGCCGCCATAAATCTCTACCATCCGTAGATGGATTGGGATTTTTCATTTATAGAGTATGGCAGGACCGCAGCAAAGCGAGGTGATCACCGCTCGACAGGCATGTTCCCGCACGCCGGGAATCATTACGCGAAAATATCGATGGAGGTGCTATCGCTTGATTTCTTTGCCTTCGCCCAACAAACAACGTAACCTTACGTGGCTGCGGCGGCGCTTGCTTGTCAAAATCGGCGCAGTCGCGCTGACCGCCGCCCTGCTCGTCCCGACCCTGCCGCCCGACAGGCAGGCATCCGCGCTCGGAAGCTTGCCGACGTCGAAAGTGTTCGATTTGAGCGACAGCTCGGACATGCTGATCCGCGAGAAGCCGCTGCACCGAAGCACCGTGCTGCAATCGCTGGCCTTCGATAACGTGAATCAGCACATTTATACGGCGCAGCTCATCGGCGGCGGCCTGCAGCTGCCTGGCGAATCGTCGGCCGCTCCGGCGGCGACCCGAAGCTCCAACGGGGATTTATGCATTACGAAGCTTGATTTTGCCGGCAATATCATTAGCTACATGTTCGTGAAAGGCGCAGGACACGGCGTATCCATCGGCGTCGAGCCCGGGATCGGACAGAACGGACAGCCGGTTGCCTACCTGTGGACGGAGATCGACTCCTTCGACGAAGGATCCGGCGGACGCGGGTCGAGAGTCGCCCGGTTTCCATTCACGGACGGCGCCGTTGTGACGCCGAATACGCCGTGGCTGGAGAAGCACACGATCGTGCCGGGCTCATTCAACACGACCGTAAGCATCGACATGGCGCACGGCAATCTGGTGATGCGGTACCGTCTCAATGGGGAATACCGGTTCGGCGTGTACAACCTGGAGCAGGTAAAGCAGCGCAATTACGTATCGCTGGCAGATATTGCGCAGCCGCTGGTCGACACGTCGTTCCAAGGCTATACGTCCTACGGCAGCTATGTGTATATGCTCGAAGGCACGGCCTACGGGAAGTCGGGGTCCGTGTCACCGGATGGCAATACGTACATTACCGCCGTCAACCTGAACACCGGGGCGGTCGTCGACAAGCAGCGGACGAGAGCCGGCTACTCGCTGCTGTTCAGAGAACCGGAAGGCATGGGAATCCAAATACCGGATATGAACAATCCGGGCGCCGCACGGCTCGCATTCGGCTTTGCATCCTACATTTCCTCCACGAATACCGGCAAGCAGACCAGCATTTATTACAAAGACGTTCTCAAACCGTAATTGAATTTTTGAATTCTAAAACTTCATTTTCCTCTGGGTTCGGAGACCATGAGATTACCCAAGAGACAAGGAGTCGTGCAGACGATAAATCCGATGTCTTTTTGCGTTCTTATGGTCTCTTTTTACGCACGGCCTTCACTTTTGAAAACAACGAAAGGGGTTATTACAAATCATGACACACTTGAACAAATGGATGACACTCGTCTCGATCACCGCCATGGCGGCCGTCGCGGTCAGCGGCTGCTCCCGGGGGACTGATTCCGGTCCGGCGGCGGAAGCGCCGGCAGTCGAAGATACGACGCCGATTACGATTCAATACTGGCACTCCCACGCCGACAAACAGATGCCTATCGTCAATGCCACCATCGACGAATTCAAGAAAAAATATCCTTACATCACGGTGGAACAAGTGTACCAGGGCGGATATGCGGACCTGCATAAAAAACTGCTGGCCGCCGTCGCAGCGGGCAGCGTCCCGGCTGTAACGAACGTCGAGGTAGCCTCCCTTCCGAACTTCGCGGACGGCGGCGTATTCGCCGACCTCATGCCTTACATCAAGCGCGATCAGGTCGATCTGAACGACTTCTCCAAAGGCATGCTCCAGGCATACGCCTATAACGGCAAGCAGTATGGCTTTCCGCTGATCGTCAGCACAAGCGTGTTCATGTACAACAAGACGCTGCTCGACAAGCTCGGCGTCAAGCCACCGCAAACCTGGGCCGAGATCGAGGATTTCAACAAAAAAGTGACGGTGAAGGAAGGCGGCAAAACGACCCGCTATGCGTTCTCCGTGCCCGGCTGGGATCCGTGGTATTACGATCCGTGGATCAGCAACGGCGGCGGCGCGATCTTGACCGCAGACAAGAAGAAGGTCGGCTTCGACAAGCCGGAAAGCTGGAGGTGGCTGGAGAACTTCCGCAAATGGACCCAGGAAGGCTCCGTCCAGATGGGGTACGGTCCCGGCGCTTCCGATAACATGCGCCAAATGTTTCTCGACGAGAAGGTCGCCATGGTGCAGCATTCGTCCGCGACGCTCAAGGCGACTTACCTGGATAACGCAAAATTCGAAGTCGGCGTCTCGTTCATTCCCGGCGACAAGGAACGCAAATCCCATATCGGCGGAGCAGGCATCGTCATGATGGAGAAAGCTTCGGCGAAGCAGAAGGAGGCTGCGTGGAAGTTCATCAAATTCGTAACCGATAAGGAAAACAACGTCAAATGGGCGGAAGGCACCGGCTACTTGCCGACGCGCAAGTCGGTCGTGGGCACGGAGGCAGGCAAGAAGTACTTCGAGAAACTGCCTCAATACAAAACGGTATTCGACAACTTCGATAACGTGGTCGGCCGGCCGCAGCATCCGGCTTATCCGGAGCTGAGCAAGAAATACACGGAAGTGGTCGGCAAAATGATTTTGGAAAACGCCGATCCGCTTCCGCTGCTGAAAGGCGCCGTGAAGGAAATGAACGATATTTTGGGCAGTTACCAGTAAGAGACGGCTCGCCGAGCGGAGCGTTAGGGTTAGCCGCCTGAATGCTGACGTGTAGAGCTTTTACTCTACTTTAACTTTTACTTATGGAGGAGGAACACCGCAATGAAGGCGATCGACGACCGGCAGATCCGCCTGCAGCCGCATTCTGCCGACTTGTTACGAAAGCGGGCCCGGTTTCGCCGGATGGAAGGGTTCAAAGATTTTGCTTTTGCCGTACCCGCACTGCTCTGCTTGCTGATCTTCGTATACTATCCGCTGCTGAATTCGCTTTACTTGAGCTTTACGAACTGGAATATGACCAGGCCGACGAAGAAATTTGTCGGCTTCGACAACTATGCGTATTTGCTGACCAGCGACACGTTCTACAAGGTGCTGAAGATTACGTTAACGTATACGGTGCTGGACGTAGCGCTCACGCTGTCGATCGGGCTGCTCCTCGCACTGCTGTTCAATCATACGTCGAAGCTGTTCGGCTTCATGCGCTCGATTATTTTCATGCCGCACTATATTTCCATGGTTATTGTGTCCATGGTCTTCTTGTGGATTTTCAACGGGCAGTACGGCGTCTTGAACAAAATGCTGGAGAAGTTCGGCTTCGAGCCGGTCCTTTGGCTGACGAACCCGAATACGGCGTTATGGGTGCTGATCGTCGTGTCCGTCTGGAAAGGCGTCGGCTTCACGATGATCATCTTCATCGCCGGGCTGCGAGGCGTGCCGCTCGAATATTACGAATCGTCCGCGATCGACGGGGCGACCAGATGGCATCAGTTTTGGAGCATTACGTTCCCGCTGCTGTCGCCGACGACGCTGTTCCTGTTCATCACCAACTTCATTTCGTCGATGCAGGTGTTCCAGTCCGTGGACATTATGACCAACGGCGGCCCGCTGGAAGCGACCAAAGCGATGGTGTACTGGATTTACGAGATGGCGTTCGGCGAATTCCGCACGGGCCGGGCATCGGCGCTCGTCATTATGTTCTTTATTATTATCGTGCTTCTGACCGTCGTGCAAATGATCGTATCCAGAAAAAAAGTCCATTACGAAGGGTAGGCTGACCGCTATGAAACATCCGCTGCTCGTCTCTACCCGGACCGCCGCCGCTCTGGCCATTGCGGCCATCATGTTTTTTCCCGTCTACTGGATGCTGATTACCGCGCTGAAAAGCCCGGAGGAGCTCCGGCTGGCCGTGCCCACATTTTGGCCGGAGAGGTTCATGTGGAGCAACTTTCTGAACGTGTTTGAGACGATTCCGTTCGCCCGCTTTTCCTTGAACACGATCATCCAGACCGCAGGCATCGTCGTCCTGCAGATCAACATTGCATTGATGGCCGCCTTTGCGTTCGCCAAAGGCACGTTCGCCGGCAGGGACAAGCTGTTTCTCCTTGTTCTGGCGGCGCTCATCGTGCCGGATCAAGTCGTGTTCGTCCCGATCTACGTGCTGCTGTCCAAGATCGGCTGGATCGATACGTATTTTGCGCTCATTATTCCGCATGCCGCATCGGCTTATGGCATCTTCCTGCTTCGCCAAACGTTCCGTTCAATGAATAACGACGTCATCGAAGCGGCGAAAATGGACGGCGCCAACCGGCTGCGCATTTTGTACAGCATCTTGACTCCGATGGCGCTGCCGACCGTCGCGACCATGCTCGTCATCAGCTTTATCGGCAGCTGGAATTCGTACTTCTGGCCGCTCGTCATGACCAATTCGGATAAAATGCGCGTGCTGACGGTCGGCCTTGCCAAGATGCGGGATTCCATCGCAGGCAACGAGGCGCTGTCGTTCCATCTGCTGATGGCGGCAAGCGTCACGGTCATCCTGCCGATCGTCGTCGTGTTTATTTTTGCTCAAAGGCATATTATTACGGCGATGTCCAATTCAACGTTCAAATAATATGCTCTGTATTCACGCACAGGTTATCCGGCAGTAGAGCGCGGAGACCCGAGCGGCAAGGTGCGGCTGCACGCGCATGCTCCGCCGCAGCCGCATCGTTCCGTGCGTGCGCATCTTCATTCGAAAGAAACGCATCTCCTGCGGGGGATGCGTTTCTTATTTACTTCCTAGCGGACGGCTGTGCGCTTACGGCTCCGCCGGACCGGCGGTCGGCCGGGTGCTGCCGCTATGCATCCGCTCGTACTGCAAGCGGAACAGCGCGACGGCGTCCGCCGCATCGTCCGCACCGCGAATATAGAACGTAACCCAGCCGGAATCAGGGAATCGATGGTGCGGGTGCGCCCGACCGCTTGCCACCAGCTCATCCCGCACGGCCCGCGGAAATGGAAAGTCCGCTACGCGGTCTCCGTGCAAATGCCCGAGCTCCCTCCCGCGGTATTGAAACTCGATCCCGCCGAAGCGGTGCGGACAGACGGTTACGCCCTCCCAAGCGAGAAGCTCCGCTTGAAGCTGTTCAATGAGGGTTCCCATGGTTAATGACGCTCCTTCCCTTATGTGGTATGGTTTGGTATGGTTTGGAACAGCTTGCCGTTAGCTGCCGACTTGCACGCCGGTCTTCTTCCTCGGGACGAATCGGGCATAATATATTAGCCATATGACTACATGCAGGGCGGCCAGCACCATATAAATATTGCTGAACACCGCGCTGCCGGCATTGGCGCTGACCGGATTCCATATGGCGGCGCCCGGCAGATCGACCAGCTTGCCGTACACGCCGGTGGCGATGCCTTGCGTCATGAAATTCAGCATCGAGAAGATGCCCATGCCTACGCCTACTTGCTCTTTCGGCATCGTTCTTGAGATGGAGTTGGACATCGCGATGAGCATGAACGATTGCCCGACATTGCCGAAGATCAGGAAGGCGGCAATGAGCAGCGGGGACACGGCGGTAAACGACGAGAGCAGCGCGAAGCAAGCCAGCAGCAAACCCGAAGCGATACAAAACAAATATGCATTCCCTTTCGCATCCGCGAGCTTGCCGCCCCTGCGCCCCAGCACTGCGGAAGCGGCGGCCGCCGGCACCATGGCGAAGCCGATCCAATACGACGGGAGTTCGAAGACGCGGGACAGCAGCAGCGGGCTGAGAAAATAGAGCGAAATGCCGATGCCGTTAATGAGCACGGCGAGCATGATGCCCAGCCGATAGCTTCGATTGGCGAACAGACCCGGCGGCACGAACGGTACGGCAGCAGAGCGAATGCGTGCGATGAACAGCGCACCGAAGATCGCGCTGCCGGCGATGCACAGCCACGCACCATTTGTCACGCCGAGTAAAAGCAGCGCGACGGACGCAGCCAGCAGCCCGCCGCCAAGCCAGTCGAAGGGCCCGGCTGTCCCCTGCTCGTCGCCCAAATATTTGCGGTAATACGGAAGGGTCAACAGGAGGAGCAGCGGTACGCAGAACAACCAGCGCCAATGGGCTATGCTGACGATGACCGAAGCCACGACCGGACCGAGCGCGCTGCCGAGCGCAAGTCCGACGGCGGTCATGCCCAGTGCGGAGCCTCTCCGCTCCGGAGCGATGTAGCGGACCGGAATAAGGACGGCTGTCGCCGGGATGGCGGACGCTCCGGCGGATTGGATGCACCGGCCGACTAGCGCCATCCAGAACGACTGCGAAGCCAAGCCGATCAGGGAGCCGGCGGCAAACAGCAGCAGCCCGGCAGTCAATAGATGCTTCAGCTTGAATTTGTCGGCCAATTTGCCGTACGTCACCGTACCGATGGCGTAGATAAGCGTGTACGCCGAAGTAAGCCAGCTGACCTGCGCGATCGAAAGGCCGAACTGCTCGCTGATGTCGGGCAGCACAAAATTGAACATTAAAGCGCTCATCGACGACACCATCAGCGTGAACATCAGAACGCGGAGCAATCGGTCTCCCGGCTGCGCCTGCGTTTGAATCGGCGCCTGCGTCTGCAATGGTTTTTCCATAGATCATTACCCCTCTCGTTAATCATGCATTCATAGGATGCACTCACAAAAATGTATGCATGTACTTACTTGCATTTAGGGTGAAACAAAAGCTCCGGTTCGGAGCCTGTTCACTTAGAACTGTTGTTATTCAATTACATTACGGCGTTAGCGCTCTCGTAAACGTTCGGACACTTTGTTCGATGAACGCGTCCATCTTCACCGATGGAAACGAAGCGTCATCCGAATGCAGATTGCTGATGAAGGCGCCGTAGTTCATCCACATAAACGACAATGCCTGCATCTCCGTATTCGTCTCGATCAGCTTGCCCTTCTCGTACATCGCATTGAAATAATCGGTGAGCAGTTCTTTCAGCTGCCGCGGATGCTTATTCGCTTTCTCGCGAAATGCCGAGAAAATGCCGCTTTCCTTGAGCGCAATCAGAATCATCTTCCGGTTGCGGAACATCATGCCGTGGTACGTCCGGCTGACCAGCAGCAGGTCGTCGTACAGCTCTCCGACGAGCTTCTCGCCAAACAGCTTCTTCATTTCCTCGGTATAATGAAAATGATGAAACGCCGATTCGAGCAAATGCTGCTTGCTGCCGAACTGACGAAACAGCGTCACTTCATTCACGCCGGCGGCGGCGGCAATTTCTTTGGTGGAAACGCCGTGGTATCCTTTCTCCGCGACCAAATCAATGACGGCCGCCATCAATTTCTCGCTGCTGCTTCTTACCTGGCTAACGATATGGCCCCCCTCTCCTCCGCTTCCATGACGGTCCGCTGCCTTCTGCTGCGGCTTCGCAGTTCCATGGCCGCTTCTTCCGCTGGCATCTTGCCGCACAAAATGCAAGTGTTCACTTTCATTTGTAACCATCATACGGCAGTTTTTGTAAAAAAGCAAGAGGGCGATCACGGCGTATGTCGATCGCGGATTACTGGCTGCGTTACACTATTACATCATAATTATGGTATGAACATAAAGCGATCGGGAAACGTTATAGCGGGAGGTGTTTGACCTTGCAAAAAGACGATGCTAAGCCGGAGCTGTTCCCCACCCCAATCTTGAAGTGCAAAAATGCCGAATGTAAAGCTTGGGTGCGCGAGGAGCTATCTGCGTCTTCACGTGAATGCCCGTTATGCGGAGGAGAAATGCTTCGAAGCTACAAGCATCTGCCGAAGATCGTCAAAAAGGCTAAAACAACAAAAAAGAAAAAAGACGAGTTTTCTTGGCTGCAATAACGTCATGCCTTCCTTGCTTAAGTCCGGTCCGCTCATGAGGGCCGGGCTCTTTGGGATGCGGCGAAGATCCGGCATCCTTACGAATGGATAGCCGAAACGAAGCGAATCTCATGTTCTTCCGCATCCATTGCGGCGAACTGCAGCAGCTTCGAGCCTTCCTCGTGCAGAGCGGCTTCTTCTGCGGCCGAGACGGACTTGAACAGCTTGATTTGCAGACTGGCTGTCCCGCGCCGCTCTTCTATCGACCATAAGCCGCTGACGAAGCCATCGATAAGAACGGTGGCGCGAATGATGCCATTCCGCGTGAAGACGCTCGGTTTATCGGCTTCGGCCATAATCCGGGTGCGGTTATGGTAAGACAGCAGCATATTGTCAAATTCTCCGAGAAAACGGATCGGTACAGCTGTGTCTTCATCAGGAAGCGCACCGTCTGTCCGATCCCACAGCACATGGCCTTCCTCATCGAGGAAGCTCCGCAAGTGAGGGAGAAGCCGCTCCACAACTTGGTTCAGTCCCGTGAGACCGGACCAGACCTGCATATCTTTGACCGAAGCCGGTCCAAAGGCGGCCAAGTAGCGCAGCAGCAGCTCCTCAACCCTCGATTCGGCCGCAAGCGGCTTGCCGAGCCAGGCTTCAGCCGAAGTATGAGCGGCCTGACCGCTTGCTCCCCATATACCGCGTGGAGGAATCTGAACCAAAGGAATCTGCGCGCGAACAGCATTGGCGAGCACTTCAGGTTCATAGTCCGGCCATCGCTCCTGAAGTCGTATACCCAGCTCGTGATATGTGAGCGCTTCTATTTCTACAAAAGCCCGCCCCGCGGAGGCCAATTCCTCAAGGTCAACGCCCTCCAGCCGCTTCACTAATGCGCCTTGCAACCAGCGGTCCAGCACGGGCTGAACGGACGGGCGGACAACGAGACAATCACGGGCGGAGACCAGATGGATCGTACCGCGCATAAGCACGATGCGCACAGCATTCCGATCCAGCAGCAGTTGGCTTAATTCACGATGCTCAAAATGCGCAAGTCTGCTCCACAAGCCAACATAGGGGGCGTTCGGAGCTTGTGCCTGCATCCCGACCAGACGCTCGATGGCTTCCAGGGCGGGAATATTCGCCCGCTCTAAAAGCATCTGTCTTGACAGCAGTGCGCGATTGAGCGCGCGTCTGCTCAGCACTTGAGGCTGCTTGCCCTGCTGCTGAGCAAAGGAATTGAATTCGTTCTTCCGCGTAACCATGCGCTATGTCTCCTTTGTTCGCCATGATTTTCTTTCCAGCATGACATAAACTCGTTATCTTGGAAAGCATCAACGGCGGACAAGATCAAAAGCCAAGCCGGACATACGATCAAGAACGGATGCAGCATGGGGCGGAGCGCTTGACGGAATTTGTAACCCGGTCTGTACTAACCATACATTACCGCAGTGAGAAGGCGCAGCGTCTAGACTTTGCGCCCTTCTCTTTGCTCACGATCGCCCGGCAGAGGCAGGCAGCACGCCTGATTACCGGTATCCGGCCGCATTCGCCGGCTTGCCCGCGTCCTGCACTTCGACGATATACTTCCAGCAATCCGGCTGCGAGCCGTCGAGATCGCGGAAGCCGTATACGGGCGCGAGCTGTCCGCTGGACAACGATTGCCCGTTCCAGCGGGCGACCTCCGCATCGGCGGCCAGCGCCGCGACCGCGCGGCCGATAAAGCGTGGCGTCTCCGAGATGACGAAGTGCGGCTCCTTCGCCGTCGCGTCGCGCCAGTTCTCTTCCGTGACGCCGAAGTGATCGAGCATGATTTCGGAGCGCATCCACCCCGGCGTCAGCGCCACGGCCGTACACCGATACGGCGCGAGCTCATGCGCGAGCGATTGCGCCATGCGGATGACGGAAGACTTGGCCAAATCATAGAACAGCGACAGCCGGTAGTTGTTCCGGTTGTACTCCGCCGTGCCGTCCGTAATCTCGACGACGAGCCCGTTCCCGGTCCGCGTCAGCAGCGGCAGCGCATAATGGCTTGTCACGATATGCGTATCGATCGCAAGCCGGAGCAGCCGGAAGCCCTTGTCCAGCGAATGCTCCCACACGGGTACGTCCCACTCCATGATATGCTCCGCGCCCCACACGTCGTTGACCAGTATATCGAGCCGCCCCTGCTCCCGCTCGATCCGCTCGACGAGCGCCTGCACTTGAGCAGGGATCAGGTGATCCGTCGGAACGGCGATCCCCGTCCCGCCTGCTGCGGTCACAAGCTCCGCCGTCTCCTCAATCGTCTCGGGACGGTTATACTCGGACCGCTGCGTGCGCGTCGTCCGCCCCGTCACATAGACGGTCGCTCCGGCCGCTCCCAATTCCGTCGCGATCCCCCGTCCGGCGCCGCGGGTCGCCCCGGCCACCAAAGCTACTTTTCCGGCTAACGGTTTCATGGCTTTCGCCTCCTCGAATGAATGATTCCATTCGATTGTAGAGTATAACCATGTCATCCCTTGTCATACATAAATACTTTGCTACAATTTAAGTTTAAGGGGACTTGCCGAAGCCAAAGTCAAGCGGCTTGCCCGTTTCCGCGATCGACTTGATATTGCTCAAGATCATCCACCAGTACTGCTCGGTTTTGCCGAAGAGCGGGTTATTGTCGGTCCACTGATCGTTGAGGAGATGCAGCTTCGTGCAAGAACCGACCCGCTCGAGGGTAAGCGTAACACGGCTTTCCATATCGGCATGCTCGGCGTAATGGGAAGGACCGGGATGGTCTGTATAGCTCAATACTTTGCCCGGTTCATACGCCAGCACGGTGCCGTAAATATGAACCGTCTCTTCGCCGTCGGCTCCGGGACCTACAAACTCGATACGATCGCCCACGCGGCAGGTCGAGCGGATGACCCCGCCCAGAAACGCCTGAAACGAACGTGCCGGGTCGAACAGCACGTCCCACACTTGATCGGGATGCGCGCCAATATAAAAGACATACTCCAGTTTCATCGCCATCGTCTCCTTTCATGAGAATGAACGAATTGTCCCGCAGCGGCAGCCGCCTGCCGCAGAATCGTCCATTCCATAGAAACAATAGCACGGAGCGCCGCCAGATTCTTGTAAAAACGCGCCAAGGCAAGGAGGTTAACCCGCTGTGACCGAGGAACGCAATCCGAATAGAGGAATACTGCACTACGATACAGGTAAAACGAAATTCTCGCTGACTCGCCGTCTTCCTTCCGACGACCTCCGCTTTGTCGTACAGCATTATTGGCTCATCGAGTGGGATTTGCGCGGACAACCTCCCTATGCTCAGGAGGTGCTGCAGCATCCCGGCGTCAACGTCGTCTTCGAGCGGGGCCAATCCCGCATCAGCGGGATCGAGAGCAAGAAATCCGCTCACGTGCTCCAAGGGGAAGGACAAATTGTAGGGGTACTGTTCCGGCCGGGAGCGTTCCGCTTCTACTACCCCGGACCGATGTCCGCCCTGACCGACCGCGTCGTTCCCGTCACGGAATGCTTCGCCATCGACAGCCGCGATTACGAACGGCAGCTGTTCGCGCTGGAGGATCCAGAGCAGCGGATCGGACTCGTTGAATCGCTGCTGCGCCGCAGCATGCCGCAGCGCGATGATACGGTGGAGCTGCTGAACGAGATCATCGATGCCGTCATTCATGACCGCGGCATCACCAAGGTCGATCAGCTCGTCGACCGTTTCGGCGTTCCCAAGCGGACCTTGCAGCGCTTGTTCCACGATGATGTCGGCGTGAGCCCGAAATGGGTCATCCAGCGATACCGGATGCATGAAGCCGGCGAATTGCTGGAAAACGGCATGGATATAGCGCAGCTGGCGCTGGCGCTCGGCTATGCCGATCAAGCCCATTTCAGCAAAGACTTCAAGGCTGCGGTCGGCACCACCCCGCTGCAATATGTCCGCAGCCGCAATGCTTGAGCCGCAGCAAAACCTATGCCGGAACAACAGCAATCCCCCGCGAGGCGATAACTGATGCCTGCGGGGGATTGCTGTGTGACGGTATGTGTGCATGATCGCGGTGAGTTCGTTCCTCGCTTTAGTTATTCGCCGCGTCGAGCAGCACGGCGTTGATCCCGTTCAGGAACGCGTTGGCGCTCGCTTTAATAATATCCGTATCCATGGCGCGGCCGGAGTAGATGCGGCCTTCGTATTCGATGCGAATGTTGACGCGGCCCATCGCTTCCTTGCCGCGGGATAAGCTGCTGATTTTATAATCTTTCAGCTGTACGTCCAGACCGACCAAATTTTTGATGACGCTGTACAGCGCATCGACCGGGCCGTCGCCCACGCTGCTGCCCTTGATCGTCTCGGTGCCTTTTCGCAGCTTGATCGTCGCCGTAGGATACAGATCGTTGCTTACGACCTGGAACGACTCGAGCTCGTACAGATGCGTGCTCCCGTCGCCCAACGTGCGGTGATTGGTGACAAGGTAGAAGACGTCGTGATCGTACACTTCTTTTTTGGCGTCGGCCAGTGTCAAAAACTTCTCGAACAACAGCTCGAAGTCCGCGGCGTCGCTCGTATCGAAGCCCATTTTTTCCACGGCGTTTTTGAAGGCATGGCGGCCGGAACGCGCCGTCAAGATCAACTCCATGCTCTCGGCTCCGACATCTTCCGGCGACATGATCTCGTATACCTGCTTATCCTTGAGCAACCCGTCCTGATGGATGCCGGAGGAGTGGGCAAAGGCGTTCTCGCCCGTAATCGCCTTGTTCACCTGTACGTCCAATCCCGTCAGATGGCTCACCAGTCTGGAGGTTCTCAGCAGCTCTTTCGTGTTGATGCCGGTGTGGCAGTTGTAGGAGCCCTCTCTTACTTTCAGCGCCATCACAACCTCTTCCAGGGAAGCGTTGCCGGCCCGTTCGCCGAGGCCGTTGATCGTGCACTCGATTTTTTGCGCGCCGTTCTTGATCGCACTCAGCGTGTTGGCCGTCGCCAGTCCCAGGTCGTTATGACAGTGCACGCTGAGGATGACGCTGTCGTTCAAATTTTTCAGGCGGTCGTTCAGTCTGCGGATCAGGTCGCCGAATTCCTCGGGGACGGCATAGCCTACCGTATCCGGCACGTTAATCATCGTCGCACCCGCCTTCACGACGCCTTCGATCGTCTTCCACAAATATTCAAAATCCGATCTTGATGCGTCCTCCGTGGAGTACTGCACGTTCGGCAGCAAGGTTTTGGCGTATTTGACCGCGTCGATGCCCATCTGCAGGACGGCATCCTTGGAGCGATTGAACTTTTTCTCCACATGAATGTTGGAGGTGCCCAGCACGATATGGATGAGCGGGTTTTGCGCCAGCTTCACGCTCTCGTAGACGGCGTCGATGTCCTTCTGCACCGCACGGGCGAGCGCCGTAATCGATACGCTGTCGCCTACGCTGCGGGCGATTTCCTGCACCGCATGAAAGTCGCCTGCGGACGAAGCGGGAAACCCGGCTTCGATAATGTCTACGTTCAGCCGCTTCAACTGCTGGGCGATCTCAATCTTCTGATGTATGTTCAGCTTGGCGCCGGGCACTTGCTCTCCGTCGCGCAGCGTGGTGTCGAATACGATAATTTTACGGTTCATTCTCGGTTCCTCCTGGGAAAATGGATTATCTATATATGAAGCGGGGTCGGTTAAACCCGGAATTTAACCAACAAAAAAACCCCGTCTCTACGTATAGAGACGAGGTTGAACCCGCGGTACCACTCTAATTCATTTCTTGCGAAATGAGCTCCTTCGATGGCCATCACCATCTATCCCTGTAACGGTGGAACTCCGGCTTACCCTACATATCAGGTAGCAGTTCATAGACGAGTTCGAAATGATTAACGCTGCCGCTTCGCACCGACCAACGGCTCTCTGAAAGGTTAACTCACTTCTACTATTTCTAATCGCAACATTTGAATTTTGAATTGATTATTGACAATAATAGGCCATGCGAATCCGTTTGTCAACCGCCATGAATCTCATTTTTTATATCGTCTGTGCCGGTCGTTATTCGGGTTCACCCTCCTCTGGGCGAATGCATATGGTATGCTATCGGGCAAAAGCCCACATTACGACTGGAAAGGGTAGGGAACAACATGGCGATCTCCTATATGGATTACACCTCGCCGCAGGTGCAATTTACTTTCGATTTGAGCAACAATCAATTCTTCAAAAAAGACGAGCAAAACTACATCAATGCTTTGTCCGTCAAACAGTTGAACACGCTTGGAAACGTATCGCTGCTCGATATATTTCTCAGCACGAGCAATGTCGTCGAGCCGCATATTCATCAAAACGCTTCGGAGCTCGTGTACTGCGTCTCCGGCAGCGCCGTCGTTTCCTTGGTGAATCCATTCACGAAGGAGCTGCTCAACTTCCCCATTCAGCCGGGGCAAGTCGCGAATGTGCCGCAGGGCTGGTGGCACTATGAGATCGCCACGGTCGATAACACGCACCTCATCGCCATCTTCGACGCGCCGATTCCGGAATTCATCGGAGGCTCCGACCTGCTGCGATTGACGCCGGCCAGTGTGCTTGCACATACGTACTGCCTTGACGAAGCCAAGGTGAAGGAGACGCTCGCTCCAATTACCGGAACGGTCTTCATCGGCCCGCCGAACGACTGCAAGCAGACGCAGGTGCAGGGCAAGACGGCGGCTAATCCGGCTTATCCGAATCCGTCTCACCCGAATCAGCCGTATTCCAGCCAGTATCACCGCCCAAGCTACGGGTATCCGCAAATTCCGCAGTTTCCGCAATTCCCGCAATTTCCGCAGTATCCTCAGCCTGTCTACGGCATCGGGCAAGGCTATGGATACGGTTATTAAGCGCAGCACCACCGGCACGGAGAGCTTGACGAGCGCTTGGCGCCGGCATATGCATGACCTTTACATCGCGACCCTTCGGGAATCGCGATTTTTGCGTCTTCGGGAGCGCTATCGGACGTTTTCATATTCAACTCTGCGGGCTCATAAAATGACGATATACGTACGTGTCATCCGAAATTTTCCCGCAAAAGATATTCACGTATTGGAGGAAGGGGATACCTATATGAAAACCGATCCGCCGAACAGCGGAAAACCGCTTAGCGTCCCGCAGCCGATCCGGGCTGACAGCGCAGGAGGACCGGATCTGGGTCCTCGCGATGTGATGCGGGACCTAGAAAATCCGGATATGCTGGTCCCTCCGGTGACGGATGCCGGACTGCTCCCGAATTTGAAGATGTCGTTCTCCGACACGCATATGCAGCTCAATTCGGGAGGCTGGTCCCGAGAGATCACGGTCAGGGACCTGCCGATTGCCACGACGCTTGCCGGAGTCAATATGAGCCTGACCCCGGGAGGCGTGCGCGAGCTGCACTGGCACCAGCAGGCAGAGTGGGCTTACATGATTTGGGGCGGTGCGCGCATTACCGCGATCGACGCGAACGGGCGTAATTTTATTGCCGACGTCGGACCGGGTGACCTGTGGTATTTTCCGCCGGGCCTGCCGCACTCGATTCAAGGGCTGTCGGAAGGCTGCGAATTTTTGCTCGTATTCGATGACGGCCATTTTTCCGACCTGAACACCTTGTCGATTTCCGACTGGTTCGCGCATACCCCCAAGGACGTCCTGTCCGCCAATTTCGGCGTCCCGGAAAGCGCATTCGACGCCATCCCATCCAACCAGGTGTATATTTACCAGGACCATCCGCCGGGCCCGCTGGCCAGTCAGGAAGTCGCTTCGCCCTATGGCACCGTGCCGCTCAGCTGCAGCCACCGGCTGCTGGCGCAAACGCCGCTGCAAACGTCCGGCGGCTCCGTGCGCATTGCGGACTCGACCAACTTCCCGATCTCCAAGACGGTCGCCGTCGCTCTCGTCGAGATCAAGCCCGGCGCAATGCGGGAGCTGCACTGGCATCCGAACAACGACGAGTGGCAGTATTATCTTACCGGTCAGGGACGCATGACCGTCTTCGCCGGCAACGGCGCGGCGCGCACCTTCGATTACCGGGCCGGCGATGTCGGCTATGTACCGTTCGCCTTCGGCCATTATATTCAGAACACCGGCGATGACACGCTCTGGTTTCTGGAAATATTCAAAAGCGACCGGTTCGTCGATGTATCCTTAAACCAGTGGATGGCCCTAACCCCGAAGCAGCTGGTGGAAAGCAATCTGAACGTCGGGCCCGAGCTGATCGAGCGGCTGCAAAAGGTCAAGTCGCCGGTCGTCAAGCATCCGGGCTTTACTTACTACCCCAAGTGAACGCCGCGATCGCATACGGCTGCAGTACAGCGGACTCCTTGTGGCATTCCAGTGAAATGTACTGCGGTCATCCCTTTACCCCGCGGCGCTGTGCCGCGGCTGAGAGGCGGTCAACGGCCGTCTGACGAACAGAAGGAACAAGATCAGCGAAATGACGACGGAAATGCTGCTTATTGCAAACAGGAACGGGTAACCGGCGTATTGGGATACCCACCCGAGCACGATGGACCCGAGGCCGATGCCAAGATCGAAGGCGGTCATGTAGGTGGCCGTCGCCGCCCCTCGTTTGTCCGGATCGGCCAGCCGCAAATTGGCCGCTTGCAGCGCCGGCTGGGCTGAGCCGAATCCGATGCCGTACAATACGGCGGCCAGAATGATGCCGACCAGACCTGCGGCAGCGCTTAACGTGAGCAGCGCCAAGCCCGTGACGATCAGTGAAGGCACGATGACGTAGGCCGCTCCCTTCCGGTCGGCCAGCTTGCCGGCGACGGGCCGGATCGCGGTAAGGGCGAGTGCATAGACGAGGAAGAACGTACCCGGATTCACCTGGATCGACTCGGAGAACAGCGGCACGAACGCCGTAATCCCGCCGTATACGACGGCCAGGAAGAACGTTGCAGCCGATACGGGCAGCACCGATTTCTCGAATAAGGCGATGCGTCCCGCTCCCGCTTTCGGCTGGAACGGGATTTTTGTTGCATACGCCACAAGCAGCGCGATGGCGGTGCTTGCCGCGGCGGCGAAAAACAATACGCGGGAGGAATGGTTGTTCATCAGCCAGATCCCGAGCACCGGGCCGATCGCCATCGCCCCGGTCATCGCCATGCCGAACCAGCCCATTCCTTCCCCGCGGCGGCTGGCCGGGATAATATCCGTGATCGTTGTGCCGACCGCGGTGGTGGAGAACGCCCAGCTAACGCCGTGCAGTACCCGCAAAGCCAGGAGCGCCGCAATGCCGGCGATCCAGTCGTACGCATACATCGACAGCGCAAAGACGAGCAGCCCCCATATCATAAACGGCCGCCTGCCGTACCGGTCGAGCAGCCCGCCGACGATCGGCCGGAACACGACGGCGGCCAGCGTGAATGCCCCCGCCGCCAGCCCGACCTGCGACTCGCTTCCTCCAAGCTGCTTAATGTACAGCGGCATCGTCGGCAGCAGCAAATATAAAGCGGTAAACAAGAACAGCATCGCGACGGTCATCTGAATAAACGGCCGGGTCCATAACCGCTCCATCGTTATTCCTCCCCTTCGATTCGCTTGATTTCCTGCGTCACCCACGAGATATCCGCTTCGCCTACATGCAGCCGGTGGTCAAAGACGCGCAGCAGCTGGACGCGCTGCATGGCGGGCTCCGGCCGATGCTTCAGCAGCTGGGCTTCGAAGTTTTTCACATAGGTTCGTATCGCCTGAAGATGGGCCAAATACTGCTTCAGACAAGCAAGCCGAACGTCCTTGGTCACATACTGGAAATAAACCATCTTGAAATTTACGAGACGCTCGCTGTCCGCATGGGATTCGATCGGTTCCACCATCAGCTCGTGAAACCGGGCGCGGCCGGCCTCTGTCAGCGCATATACCTTCCGCAGTCTCCCTCCTTCCGACTCCTCCTCGTGCCGAAGCAGAATGAGTCCGCTGTCTACAAGACGGGACAGCAGCGGGTACAGCGTTCCCGAGCTGATCTGCCGACCGGGTCCGGCAGCGTTCTTCAGTATTTCCTGCAGCATATAGCCATGCTTCTCCCCCGTCATCAGCTCGCCCAGCACAAACAATTCGTACATCTCATACCTCCTCATATATGTCGAATCGATATATGTTGCCGATACATGAATTATATGTCGATCCGACATATGTGTCAACAAACAAAGAACCTCTTGAGATGATGCTCCAGAAAGATGCCCCGCGTAGCGATGAGCAATAAACGGATGACTCCCTCTCCCTTTCTTTCCTGCATATATAACTGCTCAACCTAACTGTATCGATACAGTTGCCGTAATCCTGTATTGTTCGAACCTGCGTTTCGTCATACGATGGCGTTACCGGATCGCCGATTGCCTGCGCCAGCGCAATTCCGGTGTCCATTGGAAAGGAGGACTGATTCAATTGCTATTGCCTCAAGAAAAGAAGCTTGCTTATGCCATGGTTGTCGTGAACGCTTCGATTATCGGCCTATCGTTCTTGTTTACGAAGATGGCGCTGGAACATGCGAGTCCGATCGATACGTTGGCATTCCGGTTCGCCCTATCGTTCGCCGTCATGTCGATCCCGGTCTTGCTCGGCCAGGTGAAGCTGCAATATCGCGGTAAGCCGACAGGCCAAGCGCTGCTGCTGGCCGCCGCCTATCCGCTCGGGTTCTTTACGTTCCAGACGTACGGGCTGAAGCACGCCTCCTCTTCCGAGGGAGGCATCCTGTATGCGTTCACTCCGGTGCTTACCCTGCTGCTCGCCTCCGTTTTTTTGAAAGAAGCGACCACCTTGCGGCAGAAGCTGTCCATTTTCTTGTCGGTGTTCGGTGTGGTGTTCATTTTTACGATGAAAGGAAGCGGCATCGACTGGTCGAACGTAACGGGGATATTGCTGCTGTTCTTGTCGGGCCTTGCATTCGCCGGTTATAGTGTGCTGGCCCGCTCGTTGCTTCGAACGTTCAGCCCGGCGGAAATTACATACTTGACGCTCGGCGTCGGCTTCGCTGCGTTTAGCGCCGTAGCGCTTGCCGGTCACGCCGCCGCGGGGACGCTTGGCTCGTTCGTCGCCCCTCTTGCGTCAGGCGGCTTCCTCGTCTCAATCGGCTATCTCGGGATATTGTCCTCGCTTGTGACCGCCCTGACGGCGAATTACGCCTTGTCGAAGATGGAGGCTTCCCGGATGAGCGTCTTCTCCAATTTGTCCGTCGTCGTCTCCCTCGCGGCGGGAGCCTTGATTCTCGGCGAGAACATCACATGGTACCATGCGATCGGATCGGCGCTCATTCTTGCCGGCGTGACCGGGGCGAATATGCGCTCCCGCCGAAACAAAGCGAAGCCGCGCGCCGCCACGCCGACTGGATAAAGGGTTCGTGCGGCAGGAAACAATAACAATCAGCAAGTCAACCCAAGCTTAAGGAGCTGAATCATTTCTATGTCATCCACCCTAAAAGCCGATTTTTTCGAAGTGGTCCGGGAACGTCATGCCGTCAAGCAGTACGACCCCGCGTTTACATTAAGCGAGCAAGAGATTCTGGAGCTTCTGGACATTGCCGGCAGCGCGCCGTCGGCATGGAACCTGCAGCATTGGACGTTCCTCGCCATCACCGATCCGGCAGCCAAGCAAAATCTGCTGCCTATCGCGTACGGGCAGCAGCAAGTCGTCGACGCCTCCGTCGTCGTTGCCGTGCTCGGCAATTTGCAGGCGAACCGGAATGCGGAAGCGATCTACGGCCCCGCTGTGCAAGCCGGTCTGATGCCGGAAAAGATCAAGACGGGCCTGATCGAACAGATTGACTACGCCTATGCCAACATCCCGACCGTGCCGCGCGATGAAGCGATCCGCAATGCTTCATTTGCCGCTATGCAGCTCATGCTCGCGGCAAAAGCGAAAGGGCTCGACTCTTGCCCGATGGGCGGGTATGATGCCGCCCGATTCGTCGAGACGTTCCATGTTCCGGAACAGTACATACCGGTTCTGCTCGTCGCAATCGGCAAGGCGGCCGCTCCGGCCCGCCCATCCGGACGTTTCCCGGTAAGCCGTACCGTCGTCTGGAATCAATTTGGGGACTAAGCGCTAGACTGATTCCAATATAAAACCAGCGGCAGACCACAAAATTTAAGGTCGTGGGCAGCCGCTGGTTTATTGAACGTATTCGCTTTTTATTGCTCCGGTTCTCAGACGGACATCTTCTGCAACTGCGCTTCGAGCCGGTCGAGATTTTGCTCGTTGGCCGGAGCGGCGATATGCTTGATGGCGCTATATTCCCTTGCGTTTTCGAACAGCTGGCGCCAAGTCAGTCTGGTCTGGCCGCCAAGATCCTCGAAGATTGCCGTGAGCTGAAAATAAGGTGCGCCAAGATGCCGCAGCACGATCCGTTCAGGCCCGATTTCGACAAATTCGCTTTTGTTGGGATAATCGACTCCGTTCGGTCCGTGCATCACAAACTCCCATTTCCCTCCCGGCCGTAAATCAAATGTGTGAAACGTATTCGTAAACCCGTTCGGACCCCACCACTGCGCCAAATGCTCGGGTTTTGTCCAGGCTTCGTAAACTAGAGCGGGAGAAGCATTGATCACCCGCGTGTTTACAAATTCACAATCTTCCGCTGCGCTGATTTCGCGATTTGCCGCATGTTGTTCCGTCATTCCTGTTCCTCCTATGCATGGTAAAGTAGGTTAAACGCTCTCCAAATGACAACCAGCTCGTCCAGCATTCCTGCCGTGCAGCTAAATTATAAAACATGACGTTACGTCAAGTGCAAGCGTCGAAATCTCAATAGCGCATTTACTTGCGGCGGTACGCTCGCTCATGGAATCGCGTAATGCTGCGAAACAGCGTCTCTCCGTCCTTCGGCAGCGGGCTTGTCTCGTCGAAGTTGCAATACATCGCCTGATAAGGCTCCGGCACCCAGATGTACTGATGGATATAGTCAGTGAGATGGAAGCCGTTCGCCTCCCAGAAGCGGATGCGCCGGCGGTTCGCCTCTATCTGGTCGGACTCCACTTCAACGATGATTCCCCTGCACTGCGCGTCTGTGAGGCGCGACCACTGCTTGATGCGATCGAGCATGTATCCGCCATAGCCGCTGCCGCGCATCGTTTGACGAACCGCCAAGTAATCGATGATCAGGGCATCCGCTTCCCGGTCGAATCCGGTAAGCGCCATACCGACCGTTTCCTGTCCTTGCGCGATGGTGTGAAGCTGGCACATTCCTCGTTCAAACATGCGGCGAATGATGCCGCGGTTTTTTTTGCCGTCACCGGGGAACGACTGCTCGTATATTGGCTCCGCAGCGTCCCAGCGGGCTTCATCCCACGTATCCGTCACGTGATACGTCGCCTGGTCCAAAGCATCCACAGCTGTCCCACCCTTTCGGAATCGTCTTCCTTTCAGTATAACATCCCGCGGCACAGATTACTCCGACTCTAGCGCCGCCTCCCGCTCCGGCGTCCCTTGGCCCGCCGCTTGAACGCGATCCCACAGCCGCCTTGTCCTAACGTAGCGCAAGCCGTCAAATTCCATCCTGTACACATCCGGCTTCGTCGTGCCAAGCAAAAATTCCAAGCCGAACCGCTTGTCATAATGCCCCATCATCAAGGTCATGACGGCGCCGTGCGTGCCGATCGCAATGGCGCGCCCTGGATGCGCCGCGAGCAGCTGGTTCAGGACGGCCACCGCCCGCTTCTGGCAGTCGCTGTTCGATTCCCCGCCCGGCAAAGCATAGCTCGGATCGGAGAACGACTTCTCCAGCATCGGCATCAGCTCCTCATCGGGCATACGGACGTCTTCCTGCGTAAAGATACGTTCCTTCAAATCTTCAATAATCGTAATCGGCTGCCCCGCTCTCCGGGCCAACGGCTCCATCGTCAATGCAGCCCGCCGGTACGGACTGGAGACGAATACGTCGATTCCCTCCTCCGCCAGCGCATCGGTCAATCGCGCCGCATCGGCGTGCCCCCGGTCCGTCAGTCCTCTTGTTCGCTCCGTGCCTTCTGCCTTCGGCGATTCACCGTGGCGGATCATATACACATACGTTTTCATCGCAGCCTCTTCTCCTATGAATAGATATCGTTCGTTGATATGGATTCGGGTAACCCGGTCCAAGTTGATCCCGTTACGGTTCTAATGATACGGATTACCGGCCGTCGATAAAGTGAAACTCGCAGAGGGCGATTTTCCTATTTTCATGGATTCGCACTCCTGCGCACAACGCCAAAAAGCCGCCGTCTCAATCCCGGCAGCCCAATCGCTTATTCCTATAGTGCCCTCTTGTCCGAGGCAGCTATGTCCCGAACCTTTGGCGGTACCCGCATCTGCGGCATAACGACTCGACAGCCTCCCTGCGGGAAAAGCCGTCTACGAGCGCATTCGCCCGCTCTCCCTCTACAATATCGGAGAAGGAGGCCTGATGAAGATTGCCCAGCCGGATGACGCCTTCCCCATCCAGGCAGCACGGCACGACCGTCCCGTCCACGAGAATGGCAGCCTGCGTGCGAAGCGCATGGCAGAAGCCTTTGCCGTCATCTTCGGGAGCCGTCAAGCTGGGCCACTGGAATTCATAGTCCTGATTCAAGTAGACGCGGTCGGCGACTTTTAAGCCCTCGCCCGGCACGACCTTCTCTTCGATCTTGTAATCGAGACCGAATTCCTTCTCGATCACTTCAAGCGTTTGGCGGTTCCGCTTCCGCTGCAAGTTGGTCATATTGTCCTGGGTCAAATTCCACAGACGGAACGAGAAGATGATCTTATGCTCCGCCCCTTCCCGCACGAACGAAAGAATTTCCCGTAAATACATTTCCCGGTTAGTCGAGCCCTCATGCCCGTCAAAGCTGTGCAGCGAGAAATTCATCTGCCGCAGCGCCGGCTTGCCAAGCAATTTATGCCGGTTTTTCGCGATCAGCGTCCCGTTGGTCGTAATATTGACCTTGAACCCTTTCTCATGGCTGAGATCGAGCAGCTCGTCGATTCGGGGATGAAGCAGCGGCTCTCCCTTCACGTGAAGATAAATATAATCGGTATGCGGCTTGATCTCGTCCAGCCGTTTCGAGAAATCCTCCGTTGTAATGAAATTGGCCTTGCGCTCCGTGGGCGGGCAAAAGCTGCAGGCAAGATTGCAAATGCTCGTAATTTCTATATATACCTTCTTAAATGTTTTCAAAGCGATTATCCCCGTTCCAGATGATTCGTATTTATAAGTTCGATGCTTGCGCATGCCTTTTCATCATAACATGGGGGACCGCTACAAGAAACGGTGCATTTTGCAAAAAAACCGGAACCGCTCTAGCAAGCGTCCGGCCGCAGCGCCGCGCCTCACCCTCGTCCGTGCAGCGGAGGCATGCATCTTGCCGGGCCGTCGTGGGAAAAATAAGCAATATTGCCCTTTAAGTGCCAGCCCGTTTCTGCTATATTTATACATTAATTGACACCGTTCGGAAGAGGAGGGCTTATGATTCGAATAAAGTTCAAAGCACTCGTGATTACATGCCTGATCAGCATCATGATGATGTTCAACACAGCCTGGTTCCATCAAGCGATTGCGCAAGCCTCGGACGCGAATAAAGCGACAGTACTCGCTTCCCTGCTGAACGTACGCAGCGAACCGGATCAAAAGTCGAAGATCGTCGGGACTTTGGCGCGAGACACCTTGGTATCTTACTCCCAAGAATCGTACGGATGGATCAAAATCAGCTCCGGCCGCGTCTCCGGCTGGGTCGCGGGTTATTACCTGCAGAAAGTGAGCGCCGCCGCCGAAACGGACAAGCGTCCGAAGACAGCGACGATTTCCCAAGCGAAAAGCTCCTCAGGGCTGAAGGGAAAACTCATCGTCATCGATCCCGGACACGGAGGCATCGATCACGGCGTCATCGGCACCAAATATAAATCCAGCGAGAAGACGCTGAATTTGAATACGGCCCGCTACTTATCCGACCTGCTTCGGCAAGCCGGAGCGCAAGTCATCCTGACCCGCACCAGCGATAAGGACAACCCCGCGCTATCGGAAAGAGCGGAAGTCAGCAAGAACAAACGGGCCGACGCCTTCATCAGCATTCATTACAATGCGTCTCCGAAGCCGGTGAACGGAACGCTGACGTTCTATTATTCGAAATCGAAGGACGAGCCGCTCGCGAGAACCATCGAAGCCCAGCTGAACAAGTCGCTGAAGCTGAAGAGCAACGGCATCTCGTACGGCGACTATCATGTGCTGCGGGAAAATGAGAAGCCGGCCGCGCTCGTGGAGCTCGGCTTCCTGTCGAATCCGAAGGACGAGGTGATCGTCCGTACGGCCGATTACCAGAAGCAAGCGGCGGCTGCCATCGCCGCCGGCTTGAAAGACTATTTTACGAAGTAGGATACACGAACCGGTCGATCCGCGATATTTTCTCCTCCGTAAGCGGCCCGGCATTATCGAAATACAATATCGATGCTTCGGGAAGCGGCCATTTCAGTTCACGCCGCGCCAGCGTGCGGCTGAATTCATCCCAGTTGTCCAGCTTCCACGCGTCAATCGGCGAACGCCTGACCTGAATCCGCTCGCGGTAATGCTCCGCATCCGGAAGATAGACGCAGGCCGCCTTGACGTCCACGTCGCCTAGCGAAGCGCCGATTCGCGCCAGCTCCTGCTCCAGCCATGCCGGGTCGTCCGTCTCCTTCGTGAACGGCCCGACGACATAGGCGTCCATCCCCAGCTCCAGGTTCTCCAGAGCGGCATCCATCGTCAGACGGTAGCCCAAGTCGCGGCAGCGCGTCTTGTACACCGGCGAATCGCGATCGTTCGGATCCAGACCCGAAAACGACATGATCGCCTCCGCCGCAGGCCGCGACAACGTATCCATATCAAAGAAAGCCGCCCGGCGCTTCTTCGCCAGCGCTTTGGCCAGCGTCGTCTTCCCCGCGCCGGCTGCTCCCAGGAAAAAAACAAGCTTCCGCATGTCAACATCCCCATCCTAATTGAATTGTACGTCCTTCCCCTTACCCTTCCGCCACATCTGCTCCCAGTTCGGAGGCAATCTCCAGCATCTTCGGGATGACCGCTTCGTTCGTACCCGATACGTACAGATCTCCCTGATAATGCCGGAACGGGATGCTCGCTTCGCCGCAGCGCCACATGAAGAAATCGCCCTCGATGGAGACGCGGGTAGCGCCTTCGATCGTATATACGCTCGTATACGTAAAGTCGGGCTTGGTTTCAAAATATTGCTTGCATTCATCCAGCGTGATGGATGCGCTCGCGCCTTCCTCTTCCCGAAATGCTCTTGAAATCCGATAGCGTTGACTCATTGCGATCGTATGCCTCCCACAACCCATTCATAATGTTTGGATTCGTTCCGCCAAGCTTGGCGTTTCGCCTCATTACGATTGTAACGACTGCAGCCTTTCGCGTAAAGGCGTCCGATCTTCTCCGGGACAATGTGCATATGCCCAGCCAACCGCATAGGCTGACATCAGCAATAACCGCTGAGAGGAGTATTCCGCATGTATTATGATTACACCCGTCCTTCGTACGACGGGCAGTTGATTCGGCAAATCGAAAAAGCGATTGACGGCGAGTATACCGCTATCCTGTGTTATGAGCATATGGCAAAGCTCGCTCCGGACGAAAAGCAGCGCGATCGGATTCTTGAAATACGTAAAGACGAAATTCGGCATTTCCATACGTTCTCGCACCTCTATGTCACATTAACCGGCAACCATCCGAAGCCGCAGATGACGGAGAAATGTCCCGATACTTACCGGGAAGCCGTACAAAGCGCATTCAAGGACGAACAGGAAACCGTCGATTTTTATCTGGAGATTTCGGATTCGGCGAGAGACCCTTACATCAAGGAAGCATTCCGGCGCGCTGCGGCGGATGAACAAAATCACGCCGTATGGTTCCTGTCCTTTCTTACGCAGCATTAAGCGATTGCCCACGTAATGATGCCGCATCGGCTGCGCTGGCGTATACTCGCCCCTTCCGCCTTCAGGTTGCCGGCAGCAGGGGCGAAGCTTCCCCGTCATACGTCAGCGCCAGCTTGTGCATCGCCCGGGTGCAGGCGATATAGAGCAGGCTTCGGTCCAGCTCTGTCGCATAATTGCCCGCATCGCAATAAGGCACGACGACCTGGTCGAACTCCAATCCCTTCGCCATATGCGCGGAAGCGATAAGGATGCCCTCGCGGAATTTCTCGCTGTTGAAATCGAGCAAGCAAAGGCCGTCGTGCTGATCCTTCAGCTCCCGAAACAGCCGCTCCGCCTGATCCTGCGTTTTGCACACAAGGAGCAGCGACCGGTGCTCCGACTGCAGAAATTGACCGATCGCCGTTCCGATCGCCGCCAGCTGCCCTTGCGCATTGCCGGACGCAATGATTCGGGGGCTGTCGCCATGCCGCTCTACCGGAATCATCCGGCTGTTCGGATGGATTTGCCGCGCAAACTCGATAATTTCGAACGTCGAGCGGTAGCTCTTGACCAATTCGACGGTATCGGCTTCGGGAAACACCTGCCGGATCTCGGCGAGCGATGAGGACGAGTAAGGGTTGACGGATTGGTTGGCGTCCCCGAGAATCGTCTTTTTGCACGGGAACAGGCGGGCGATGACGGCGTATTGCACGGCGGTGTAATCCTGCATTTCGTCCACCACCACATGCTTGATCGAATCAAAGCCCTGCACGCCTTCCAGCAGCATTTTCAAGTAGATCGCCGGAAACACGTCGCCATATTCCAGCGTCTTCGGCCCGAGCAGCTTGAACTGTTCCGGCTGGCCGATATATGTGTACAAATCTTTATAGAGCGAAAGCAGGTTCAGCGTCTTGAACATCTTCTTGATCGCGTTTCTGACTTTGCCGGCCGCCGCCGGCTTTAATTTATTTCCGTCCTCGTCTCTGGCCGCTCCGGCGACGATCAACGCTGTCTTCTCCAGCCTCGGCTTGACGGGCAGGCTGCCCGCCGCAACGTAGGCGCTCACAATGTCTTCCTTGGCAATCGTTACGGAAGGAAACGATACATCAACCGGGACGAAATACGCTTCCGCGCAATGCCGCGCAAACTGTTCGATCGAGTGAACGAAGGACAGGCCGGCTTTGAAACGGATGCGATCAATCAAAGCTTCGTCGGCGGATACGGTGAGCCGGGACACCTGCTCTGCGAACGTCTGGAACCTGCATATGCCGTCGAGCTCGCCGGCCGCCAATTCATCAAAGCCGGTCTCCAGGATCTTCTCTTCCCCCAGCTCGGGAAGGACGCTTGAGATATAGTCGGAAAACACTTTGTTCGGGGAGATGATGAGAATGTTTTGCGAGCTGATCGTCCCTTTGTACCGATACAGCAGGAAGGCAACCCGGTGCAGCGCGACCGACGTTTTCCCCGAACCGGCCACCCCCTGAATAATCAGCTCGCGGGAATGCTCGTTGCGGATAATCATGTTTTGTTCCTTCTGGATCGTCGCTACGATATTCCTCATCTTCTCGTCCGAGACGCGGCTGAGCTCCTTTTGCAGCACCTCGTCGTTAATGTGCATCGCGCTTTCGATCATATATTCCAATTCGCCGTCTATAATCTTATACTGCCGTTTCAAGCGGATCTCGCCTTCCACTACGCCTTCCGGCGCGTCATAAGCGGCCCGGCCCGCGTGGTAGTCGTAAAAAAGGCTCGCGACCGGCGAGCGCCAGTCATAGATCACATTGCGCCGGCTGTCCTCCTCGCCGAACGAATGCACGCCGATATAATAGGCATCCGCTTCCGTGCCGCCAGCGGTCATAAAGTCCACCCTTCCAAAATACGGGGACCGGATGAGCTTCTGCAGCCTCCGATGCCGCTCTACCGCTCGTTCGCCTTGATCGATCGCAAGCGAGATATCGACCCGGTTGGCTGCCCGTTCCGCCGGATCGAGCCCGGCCCTGTTCGCCCAAACGTACGTCTTGGCTTCGATCACTTCAACCCGGGTCGCATCGATTTGGTTCTCGATCGTTCGCAGCGCATCGTGAAGCTTGGCTGCGACCTCCTTCACGTAGGCTCGTTCTTCCGCTTCCGTTGAATGAATGGTCATGCAGATCCCTCTTTTCCTCGCAAGAATAGGGATAAGTATAGAGGAATCCGCAAAAAAGTATAGACTTATACTTTCCGTTGTAGTATTATATTTTAATCGTGGGTCCAAAATAAAATATACATTATTTTCCAATAACACAATAAAAAAGCCGCCATACACAGGAATTCCTGCTGTATAGCGGCTTTTGTGCTTCGCGAATGCGGCAGCCCTCTTATCGGCTCTCTTCTACAAACGTAATGACGGACATGATCTTTCGGATATAACGCGGCAAAAAGTATGCAGTCGGAAAAGCGATCAGGAAGGCGATTCCCCAGGACGAAAGCCATCTCTGTATATAAAAGGAATGAATTCCCGCATTAATCAGCATCGCAAAAAATGAAATAATGCATGACATCCCCAGCGCCATTAAAAATGTAAACGTAAGATGCTCGTATTTCTTATGCAGTTTCAACTGTCATCACCTCGTTTTTGATGTAATCGCAGAACGCCGATGGCCCTGTTTACTTTTCTTTAACGGTAATAGCTTACTGCCGAATGCCGAAATCTGTCAAGAAAAATGTCGAATTTTGTAAAATATGTACAAAAATAAAACACGCCGGCGTGCGGCATGTTCCGTCATTCGTTGCAGTCCCTATCGATCCCGTGCTCCGCTAGGCCTTAGGCTCCATGTGATCGGCCAATTCGACCAGCTTGCTGATCGTTTTCCAATTGCGCGTCGTCGTCGCGACACCGAGCTTCTCCACTTGGACTGCCAGCTTCGAGTTGCGGATGCTGCTGCCGAACAACAGATAGACGTCCCTGCCCTCGATCCGGTACTGGTCATTCTGGAAGTCAAACGCCTTCAGCTTGTCCACCCGCTCTGTAACCGGCTCGCGCCCGAGCATGGAGACATGCAGGCACTCGCCCTCCGCCGACGCCTGCGCTTCGCTGATTTGCGCCGCCGTGAAAGGAAGCTTCTCCATGATTCCTCTCATTTCCGCTGCCGTCCGCAAAATCACATGGAGCGAAATCCCGAACGTCCTGTCGATTTCCTGCTCGATCCGCTCACGCAGCGTCTCCTCCGTCTCGTCCGATTCGAACAAGATGTTGCCGCTCTGAATGTAGGTCTGCACCCGGGCAAGACCCAGGCTTCCCAGCGCTTCCCGCAGCTCCGCCATCTTGATCTTGTTGTGGCCGCCTACATTGATCCCGCGCAGCAATGCAATATGGATGGTCATGGGCAAATTCCTCGCTTTCCCGTTTTCACGTTCGTTAAGCCCCAGAATACCACAAACTTCAGGGGCCGTATTGTAAAAAGACGACAGCCCTCCGCCTTACTTATGCCGTGCTTTCTCCGGATTGCCCCGGGCTGCCTTCAACTGCTTGAGCGCCGCCAGCGTCGAGCCCTTCAAGGCAGGAGCGCCACTGTACTTCGGCGTACCGATAAGCTGCGACGTATAGATGCCCGTATGTCCGGAGACGACGTAGCTGACGAGGCACGCCATAAACATATAAATCGCGCCGCCTGAGCCGAACAACTCGATCCCCATAAGGAAGCATGCGATCGGCGTATTCGTCGCCCCGCAGAACACGGCGATAAATCCAAGCGCGGCCAGAAACGGCCCATACAGTCCCAGTATGGAAGACAAGGCGTTGCCGAGCGTCGCCCCGATCGCAAATAAAGGCGTCACCTCTCCGCCCTGGAACCCTGCTCCCAGCGTGAGCGAGGTGAATACCAGCTTCCACAGAAACGCCAGCGGCGCAACATCCTGCTCGAACGATTGCTGAATCAGCGGAATGCCGAGCCCCAAATAATCCCGCGTTCCCACTGCATAAACAAGACCGATGACGACCACGCCGCCGGCCGCGCTTCGCAAGACAGGGTTCGCGAAGACCCGGGCATACCCGCGCTTCAAGGCATGGGTCAGCTCGCTGAAGGCGACGCTCGCCAGGCCGAACAGCACGGACGCGATCATCACTTTGCCCAGCACCGCCGCGGTCAGTCCGGGAACGGCGCCGGCGTCGTAATGAAGATGCGCCACGCCCCAGAGCTTCGTCGTGACCAGGTTCCCGACGAAGCTGGCGACGAAGGCGGGAACGAGCGCTTCGTGGCTGATCACGCCGATTGCGAGCACTTCGAGGCCGAACACCGTACCGGCTAACGGGGTGCCGAAGATCGAGCCGAAGCCGCCGCTGATGCCGCAGATCAGCAGCAGCCTCCGATCGGCTGCGTTCACCCGCAGCAGCTTGCCGAGCCATTCGGACAAGCTGCCTCCCATTTGCACAGCCGTGCCTTCCCGGCCAGCCGAACCGCCGAACAGATGCGTCATCAGCGTCCCGAATAGCACCAGCGGCGCCATACGCAGCGGAATCGTTTCGCCGCCGCCGTGAATTTGCTCCAGAATCAAATTATTGCCCTTTGCGCTATTTTTGCCGTACGCGGCATACACATAACTGACAATCGCGCCGCCGACCGGCAGTAAGAACAACAGCCAGGTATGCTCCATTCGAAGTCCGGTGACGTAGTCCAGACTAACAAGAAACAGCGCCGACGCGGTTCCGGTCAACATCCCTACGCCACTGCCGAGAATGATCCATTTGATAAGTGCATACCATCGCGCCATCGGCCGCCCAAACCTTCCCCCGTCGTTTGCGTTCTGCTCTTCCACATTTTCCATAACGTGCGCCGCTCTCCTTCTTGTTATACGTCTGAAAATAAACAGACTCCTACCAGCAAACATACGCTGGTAGGAGTCATTAGCCTTCGCAGGCGGTTATGGCGAACTCCATCGCCTTATGAACTTGATTTTCATTATATTGAAAAACAATCGACCCGTCAATGCTCTATGCATGCTTTATACATGCCGCAGTTTCTCGGGATTCGCTACGCTATAGATCGTTTCGATCCGCTGCTGGCGAAAGGCAAACGAAAATATATATTGCAGCCCGTCGTCGGTCATAAGCCGGATGCCCGGCATCCCGTTCACAAGCTCGAACGTGTACCGCATTTTGCCCGCATACATTTGAAGCAAATTTTGCAGCAAGGCGGCAACCCGCTGCAGACCGGTGATCGGCACTTGAGCCGCTTTGACTTTGCCGCCGCCGTCGGAATAGAACACCACATTTTCGCTTAACAGCTCGAGCAGCTTGCCTGTGTTGCCCTGAATCAAGGAGTTGACGAACTCCTTGATCTGCCGCTCCGCCACGGAAACGGGCGGCACATGCTCCGGATCGAAATGGATGCTCTTCTGGGCGCGATGAAAGATTTGCCGGCAGTTGGCGCTGCTCTTTCCGATCATATCGGCGATTTCGTCATACGAATAATGGAAGATTTCCCGCAGCAAAAATACCGCCCGTTCTACCGCATTCAACTGCTGCAGCAGCAGCAGGTACGCCGTGGAAATCGTTTCTTTTTGCAAATAGATGTCCGACGGGTCCGCCATTGCGGCGCCCGTCGGAAGCAGCGGCTCCGGCAGCCACGGACCGACGTACAGCTCTCGCTTTTTGGCGGATGAGCGCAGCAGATCCAGGCAGCGGTTCGTTACGATTTTGTACAAAAACGCCCTTTCATTGCGAATGGAAGCGGCGTCGGGCAGCTGATCATAAGCAATAAACGCCTCCTGTACGATGTCTTCCGCATCCATGACGCTGCCGAGCATCCGATAAGCCATCGAAAAAAGAGGAGTTCTGTAAGCTTTATATAGCGTCTCTGTGCTCATGGTTAGGTGCCCTCCCGGTATCCTTGTGCGAGAGTATATGCTGCACGGCTCGTTTGGCGCTTGCCGTCGCCGCATCGACCAGCATCTCGCCATGCGTCGCCCATTCCCCGGCCACGTACAGCCCTGCAATTTCAGGAACGGCCGGTCCCGGGCTCTCTACGCGTTTCATATGCATAAAATCATGGCAAACCGTCATTCGGGGGAGGAACCGCTTCTCTACGAGCTCGCTCCGCCAGCCCGGCTGAACGAGATCCAGCGTTTGTTCCAGCTCAAGCAAATCTTGTTGGGGATTCGGGTCTGTGCCCTGATACTTCAACAGTGAAATCACTTGCGCGCCATCGTCGCTTAAGTAAGCCGCGCGGGACTGGTTGCTAAGAAACACGGTCTGGTCGATGCCGTACGCAAATTGCTGCTTCGGCTTCGGGAGACGCCGCAGCGCTACATCCAAACAAGCCGTCGTAATTTCAATCGCTTGTTCTTTCCACGTATGCAGCGCCGTCGCTTCCGCCTGTGGCACAAGCCGATAAGCGGCGGCAGGCGGCATAGCGAGAATAATATGGCTGGCTTCCGCTTGCGTTCCGTCCTCGCACAGGAGGTGCCGCACGGCGCCGCCGCGATGCCCGACCGAAATGACCTTGCTGCTTGTTGCGATTTGAACGCCATGCTCCAAGGCGATTCGGGTCAATTCATCGATCATTGTACCCCAGCCCCGATCGAGATACAACACGCCTTGAAGGGCGTTTTTCAGCTGCTGCAGGACAGGACCTGCCGCTTGCAAGTCCGGCGCGGCCGCAAAGCTTGCCGTACGCAGCAAAGAATAAAAAATATGGCGTACCATAGGATCATGCACGCTATGCTCCATCCATTCACGGAGACTCATCCGGTCATATGCGCGCATATCCAGCTTGCCGAATTTGGCAAGCCATCCGGCAAGCTCCACTTTGCCTTTCAAGGAAAGCAGCGGCGTACCGAGCAGTGATCCGATCCCCATGGGAAATGTGCTTACTTTTCCTTTCCAAATGCCGAGCGCCTCCGTCGAAGGCTGATTGCCCTGCAAGCGGACTCCCAACTCGCGGAACGTCGTCTGCGCATCGCCAAAGTACAAGGCATGGCCGCCCAAATTGAAATAGGCTCCGTTGATTTTGTCGGTAACGGCTCGCCCGCCGAGCCGCTCCCGCTTCTCCATGACAATCGTCCGCTTTCCCGCCTTGGCCGCATAGATCGCTGCGGTTAACCCGGCAATGCCTCCACCTGCAACAGCTACGTCGTATTTCATCATCCAACTCATCCCTTTCGGTTTTGTACCGGTATGACGGGCAAGAGGAGCCGGTTGTGACAACATCATAAAAAAATGTTTGAAGCTGCGTTATTGCTGCACCCTTATAACAAACAAACTCCTACCAGCAAACTTATGCCGGTAGGAGTCTATGGCCTTCGAGGACGGTTATGGCCTTATCGTCCGCTGCGATGACGTATTAATGCATCGGATTGACGGCCGCGCGATGAACGATGACGCGTCGAATAAAGAACGCTGTGGCCAATCCGATGACCGTCACGGTCATCGCGAATGAAAATACATGCTGGGAGCCGAACGTCATGGCATTAGCCAGTTCCGTCTGCTCATTCGGCGAAGGCGATTCGCTAAGATACTTCTCCATGCCGTTCGTCAGGATGCTGATGGCCACCGCGGTACCGATGGCGCCTGCGACTTGCTGCAGCGTGTTCATGACGGCCGTGCCGTGCGGGTACAGCTCCGGCGGCAGCTGGTTCAAGCCGTTCGTCTGCGCCGGCATCCATACCATGGAAATGCCGATCATTAAGCCGATATGCAGCGCAACGATGAAGGCGACCGACGAAGCGGGCGTAATCCCCGAGTAAAACCACAGCGTCGCCGCGACAATAATAAGACCGGGAATAACGAGCCATTTGGGCCCGTACTTGTCAAACAAACGGCCCATCTTGGGCGATAAAATCCCGTTCAGCGCGCTGCCCGGCAGCAGGATGAGTCCTGCGGCGAACGCAGATAATTTCATACCCTTTTGCAAGTACATCGGTAAAATAATCATGCTCGACAATATGATCATCATACAGGACAGCACCATCAGAAGCCCGACGATGAACATCGGGTATTTGAAGACGCGCAGGTTCATCATCGGCTCGCGCATAAAAATTTGCCGCAGCGCGAACACCGCGAGCGCCGCCAGTCCGATGGCAATGGACACGGTCACGACAGAGCCGGACCACCCTCCCCCGCCTTCTCCCGCTTTACTGAATCCGAACACGACGCCGCCGAAGCCGATTGTGGAGAACAATACGGACAACAGATCGATCCGCGGCTTCGTGACTTCTGTGACATTTTCCAAATATTTGAGTCCTACCAGCAGCCCAATGACCAGAAAAGGCAAGGAGAGCCAGAAAATATAATGCCAAGTCAAATATTCGATCAGCAGTCCGGCTACGGTCGGGCCGGTTGCCGGCGCAAACATGATGACGAGGCCGACGAAGCCCATCGCGGCTCCGCGCTTCTCCGCCGGATACACGACCAGTATCGTATTGAACATGAGCGGGATCAGCAGCCCCATGCCAATCGCCTGCATAACGCGGGCGACCATCAGCATCTCGAAATTAAACGCGAGCGCTGCGATCAGGGTACCTGCGATCGAGCTGGCGAGTGAGCCGATAAACAGCTGCCTCGTCGTAAACCACTGCAGCAGCAATCCGGTCATCGGCATCAGAATGCCGAGCGTCAGCAGAAATCCCGTTGTCAGCCACTGCGCGGTCGACGCGGAAATCTGGAATATCTCCATCAAGTTGCTGATCGCAATGTTGAGCGCCGTCTCGCTGAACATGCCGACAAAACCGCAAATCAGCAGCGACGCCATAATGGCCTTCGTGTTGTATTGCTTCATACTTCCACTTCCTTTTCCGAAAAATCTCTCTATATAAAATATTTATCTGTTACAACATAAAGGTTCCTTCCATTCAAGTCAATACCCGAGATCGTTATAAACAAACTTTACCGGTTCACGCCGGAGCGGCCCTGCTTCGCTTGGGCACGGTACTGCCCGGGCGTGATTCCCGTCCATTTCTTGAACGCGCTCTGGAACGCGCTGGGCTCCGAATAATGCAGCGCATAGGCGATCTCGCCGACGGAATATTCCTGCCGCTTCAGATAGCTCATGGCCAGTTCCATGCGTACTTTGGCGGACAGATCGTTAAAGGAAGTACGTTCCAGCTTCAGCTTGTTTTGCAGCGTTCTCGGACTCGTCCGGAACGATTCCGCCGTCTGCTGCAGCGAAGGGACATACAGCGGTATGCACTGCTGGATCCACCGGACGATCTGCTGCGAGAACAACCCCGACTGCGTCAGCTTCGCCTCCGTCTCCTGCGCAATGCTTTCGAACAGGCGGAGCAGCTTCGCATCCGAATACAGCACCGGATACGCCAGCACCTCGGCGCTCATGCGCAGGATGTTCCCCTCACAGCCGAACTGCGGCGCGAGCCCGAACACCGGCACGTACGGGCTCGCATCGCTCGGGGCGTCATGAGCGAATTGCACGCCGCGCAATCCAATGCGCCGGTCGCTAAGGCGGAGGATCAAGTGATAGACCGACGCTGCCATATCTTCTACGCAATGGCGGGACATCGGCCGCGAATGCTGCAAGAACAGCCGGAGCAGCAAGTCGTCTCCCTGCACTTCCCGCGTCAGCTGGAATCCGCTATACACGATGGCGTTGTACCGTTCGTATGCATCCAGCGCATCGGCAATCGTGGGCGAATGCATCATGACATAGCCGAGAATGCCCAGATCGACGAACTCCATCACCTGTCCCTGATACAGTCCGAAATGCTCGTCTTCCGTATATGCGGCGGCCGCCAGCATCAGCCGTTCCAGCTCCTCCGCCGGGATGCGCGCTTCCGCGTCCTGGAGCAAACGTTCATCGAACGAGACGTAACGGCAAAATGCCCCCGTGTCAACTCCTTTGCGCACCAGCGTCTTCATGATCGGATATACCATCGAAGCGGCCACTCCCGCATCTTTCAAAATGGAACCCCTCCTTGCGCGAATTCGCATGTTTTTTGCGTCATCGATCATTCATTTATAACAGGCAGACCCTTACACTGAATATATCGTTTCCCGCCTCACCCATCATATCGCAATTCAGCGCAAAGATCAGCGATCATCCGCTTGACCGCGCTTTTTCCAAGGAGGAATATCCACATGAAACCGAAGATCGTCATTATTAACGGACATCCCGATCCGCACAGCTTCTGCTCCGCGTTATCCGACGCTTACCGGGCTGGCGCGGCCGACCGCAGCGCCGAGGTGCACACCATTGATTTGAGCCGAATCCGCTTTGATCCGATTCTGAAATACGGTTACCGGCAGCGAACGGAACTGGAGCAAGATCTGGTGGAGGCACAGGAGCACATCCGGCAGGCGGATCATCTCGTCTTCGTCTACCCGACCTGGTGGGGCACGATGCCGGCCATTCTGAAAGGCTTCATCGACCGCGTCTTTTTGCCTAGCTTCGCTTACAAATACCGCGAGCATTCCCCGTTGTGGGATAAGCTGCTGACCGGTAAAACGGCGCGCTTGATCGTGACGATGGATACGCCGTCCTGGTACAACCGGTGGATTTATAGGCATGCCGGACACCGGGTGATGAAGCATAACATATTGCAGTTCTGCGGAATTACGCCGGTGCGCATAACCGAAATTAGCGCCGTTCGGCCATCCACCGATGCGCAGCGCGCCAAATGGCTGGAGCAGGTGAAGCGGCTCGGGGCCAAGCTGGCGTAACGAGCTCAGCGATGTACCGGGCGCTGCCTATGTACGACGCTGCACCGCACCCCGCTCCAGCGCATGACAAACGCCGCGGCGTCGAACGCTGCGGCGTTAAGTCTTAAATCGGGCCAAGCAATGGAGCACGACCTGTCCAGCATTCCATCATGTGCGCTCATGCGAGGAAGCGCGCTGCCGTCAAACCCGGTAATGATCGGCGCGCCAGCGCGTAATGGATTTCTTGATCTCATCGGGCGACATGCCCGTTTCGGCCGCTTTCGTGCAAAGCGCCGGAAAGGCTTCGTCTTCGGCGAAGCGCAGCGCAATGATCTGCTTCATTGTCAGCCTGGCATCCAGCGGCTTGCCCGCTAAGAACATGTGCCGAAAATTCTCTTCCTGCCGAATGATGCGGTCTTGAAGCTTGAGCGCATACGTGCGCACAAGCACGGCAAGCAGCACGACGCAGACGGAAAGACCGAATAGCACAACGGACGCATAGCTGAACCGGTCCTTGATCAAGTACACGACCGACGCAATCCATACGATCGGCGCGATCAGCATCACTCCAAAATGATACAAAGGCGAAAACATTTTATGATTCCGATAGCTCTGCTCTTGCGAACCGCTCACGAAAATTCCTCCCACTATTAAAGTAATGTTTTTCCCTGCTATCTCACTCATTCTCATCATTACAACTTTGACAGATTGAGAGGTGCCGGTATTGAATGTGCGTGCTTGACTGATTCAGCCTCTTTCTTTCATTTTACAGGAAAAAACGGTTTTTTTGTGTTTATTTTTTTACATTCAACAAAAACATGGCGTCCGGCAGTCAGTTTTCACTGACACCGCAGATTCAAGTGAAATAAAGTATATTTCACATGAAATAATAGTGTATGTTCAAGTAATAATGCGCTTTGTATGATGAAATAAAATATGTTATCTAAACCAGAATATGGAGTCCGGAATTCAGTTCCCGTCGTTTTGTAAGCGTTGTCACAACTGGGCAGCATGTTGAAAGGAGGTGAATAAGGATCATTTAGGGGAAGCTCCATCGATCGAGCCCATACGATCGTTGATCCAAATCGAAAAGGAGATGAGGATGTCATGAAAGCAAAATGGAAAATGAAGGCGGCAATGGTTGTACTGCTTTGTATGAGCCTGTTTGTATTACCGATGGTATTATCTGCAGCTGCTCCTACGGAAGCCGGTGTCTATTTTATTAACCTCGGCGGTAAAGGGAATGCCACTCTAGTCAAAACAATAAGCGGCACTACGGCCAGCTACGGGCTGGTTGACACAGGAACGAGTGCGGATTTCACAACCTATGTAGCGCCATACTTGACCTCCGTACTTGGATCGGCCAAATTGTCTTTTATTGCTCTCTCCCATTTGGATGCGGATCATGCAAATGGTGCGCAGACTGCGATCGCGAGCTTTGCAGATTCAAACACAACGCTTTATATAAAGGACGTAGCCAGCCCTACCTCCACTTACCCTGATGAAGCCAGTGTTGGCACTAAAGCGGATACGATCATAGCAGCAGCGAAAGCGAAAAGCATGCCAATCGGGAAAATCAAGCCGTATGAAGCTTTCGCTAACAGTGTAACGTCCTTGTCGCAGATTCAAACTTTACCTGCTAACAACTTTAAGGCGAAGGTTGAGTTGTTTACCAAAAATGCACAAGGAAACTATGTGTCCTCCGGTATGTATGACAGTATTACGTTTGGGAAATATACAATGACATGGTTTAACGGGAACAACTGGAATCATCAGCCTATTATCGAGCAGCTGTCTGGACAATGGGATGAAAACTTGAACGCGACAACGTTGCTTTTGAAATGCACAACAAGTACTGGAAAAGTGTTCAGTACCTATCTAGGCTCCGACTTGGGCGAGAACAGCAAACAAAACTATTCTTATGAAGTTGGCCATCGAGTCGAGCAAGTCATAGGAAACGTAAGCGTCTATCAGGTTGCACACCATGGTTACTATTTCAGTCTGAAGCCGAATACGATCGACAGCACGCTCAATCCCAAGTATGCCATTGTCACGAACAACTATAATGATCTCATATACAGGTATTATACAAACAAAAATATAACGAATCCGACATCAACGGATTTGACGAATGCGACCAGCACGCTGAAGGAAACGTTGAAAAGCACAGTGCTGCAGAAAATGTACTTTTTAGGCGGTAAAGGAAGCGGCACCGATTATCGGATCATCGAAGCCTTGAAGGCAAATGACTATGCGCTTCTTAACTGGACCGGGACAACCATTAAGTCAGGGAATGTACATGTTGAATTTGGCGGTAATGATATTACGGTTACCCAGCCTTAGAAATGGGAGAGGAAGGCTGCCCAGCTAATGGGCAGCCTCCTACTCGATCGATGAGGTGCCAAGCGCCTGTAACGGGGGCGGTCTCATAACCCCACAGCTTCTTGTACGCCTCGGACGGCAGAAACTCGTCTCCCCGTTCCTTGAGCATCGCTTGCAGCTGCCCATCCAGCTGCCGTTCGGTTCGAAGCCTAGCTTTCGAGATTCCACGCCGGATTCCAGACGATTTCCCACAGATGGCCGTCCGGGTCTTGAAAATAGCCGGAGTAGCCTCCCCAGAAAGCGTCATGCGGCGGATCCGTGATCGCAGCTCCCGCCTTGGCGGCCAGCTCCATGATCCGATCGACTTCTTCCTTGCTGGCGACGTTGTGACCGATCGTCATTTCGGTAGCGCTCGAAGCCGTCAGCGGAATTTTCGCTTCATGCGCAATATCCGCGCGCTTCCACAGCGCCAGCTTCACGCCCGCCTGCAAGTCGAAGAAAGCGACCGCGCCATGCTCGAACTCCGTCCCGATAATGCCCTCCGTCGGCCATCCCAAGCCGTCGCGGTAAAATTTCACCGCTCTTTCCAAATCGTCCACGCCTAAAGTTAATACTGTTATTCGCGGCTGCATAAGTTCCATACCTCCTGCCCATTTGAACGCAGCTCAACCGAACGAGTAAACCATCGCACGGATGGCTTTCGTTCCTCATCGCGCTGGCTTCGACTCTATTGTACATGCCCTCCACCGCACCGGGATTGTAAAAAACGGACAAGTTGGCCTTCGCTGCATCTCCTGTGAATCACGTTGGCCCTATCGTGAAGGCTACGGTTTACAAATGAACATGCCCGAACCTTTACTGATGTGAAGCTTGCCGCCGGCCTGCGCCATTTTCGCGTCGATAAACTGTTTAAACTCGTCTGCGCGGCCCGGGTCCAGTATCGTTCGACCGGAATCCATCCCATTTAAAGAGAGCACGTATTGGACGATGGCCTCCGAATCCGTAACCGATAGCGCATCGTCGTACAAGGCAAGCCGTACATCTCCGAATACTTCGAGCAGCTGGTCTTGGCCGTTGTCCAAGGAAAACTGCGATTCCAGCGTTCCCAGCACTTTCTCATACTGGGAATCCGGATCAAACGCAAGGATCATTTCCTTCAGCTCAACCATATTGCGGCCGCCTACCGTGCTGGCGTAAAACGTTCCTTCCGGCTTCAGCACACGCTTGATCTCGAGCAGTGCTTTCTTTCTGTTCTCCACATGATAAAGCATATGATTGGCAATCACGATATCGAAGGCTGCATCGCCATACTGGAGTTGTTCGGCATCCGCTACCTCGAAGCGAATCTTTTTCCCCGGACCGGCAACATTCTTTTCGGCATCCTGCAGCATGCCGGGGGAAATATCGGTAACCGTGATGTCCCACTGCTCCGGCAAGCGGGAGGCATTCGCCATCCACAGCAGCCCGTTGCCCCCGCCCAGTTCCAGCACGCTGGCCGGTCCTGCCTGGAACAGCTGATCAAATACCCATAACGGCCACGGGTATTTGTTGGTGCCGAACGTCTGATGCAGGTAAATGCGCGCATTGAATTTTCCCGAGTTCGCATATTGATTGTGCTGGAGCCGGTTTTTACTTTCCTCCGTCATCAGGTGACACCCCTTCGATTGGATCGGCCGCAAGCCGCCATGCGCTCATCGAGTCGGCGAGACGCAGCAGCTTGTCGGCAAGAACCTGAATATCTTCATCGTTCCAATCCTGCAAAATAAGTTCCAAGCCGTCGATGCTCTTTTCGAGAAAGCCCAGCAGCACCTCCTCGCCCCGATCCGTTAGCCGGATCAAAGCGGATCGAAGATCCTTAGGGTCGGGGACGACGGTAATATGCCCCGATTGCTTTAGAGCCTGAATTCGCCGAGTGACGGAGGACGGGTTAAAATCAAGCTCGCTCGCAATGTCCGTCAATCGCATGGACTCCCGCTGTCTGACGAGCATCAATATTTCAAACGCCACCCGGTCCAAATCGGATCTTCGATTTTGCGCATGCTGGAATTCCTTCACAAGCCTTAAGGTGCCATACGCCAGCTTTTGCAGCGCCTTGCGGTCTTTCGCCATCAAGTTCACTCCCAACGAGCACATCATGTCATATTGTCAGTATATTTTATTTGTTTGCACAAAGCAAATAAATTCTCGACTTGACTCTCCCCTTGGAGGAGGCTATAAGCTGTCTCCGATACAATCGTTAGGAGGAAAGCCGGAATAAACCTTCGCCGGTTAAACCTTTTAATTCAGATTGACACGTTACCATAAAGTAACATATAATAACGTTACCAAATGGTAACATATTATAAAGGTCGCGTTGTTTGCCGGCAGCCGCCGTGCACACCACTATCGATCAAGGAGGATGACCATCCCATGACGATTCGCGGACTCCACGAATCCCGCAATTCTGCACAGCGCGGCGCACCGGCCAGTCCGGCATCCGCTGACGACCGTACGGCTGCCCGAACCGCAAGCTCCCGGCCATTGAAGCTCGCTTACGTTCTCGCTGTGGTCAACGCCATCGTGATTGGCGTTTCCTTTTTGCTTGTCAAGCTGACATTGGCTTACGCCGATCCGATCGATACGCTCACGTACCGCTTCGCCGCCGCTTTTCTCCTCTTGGGTGTTCCGGCGGCATGCGGAATCGTCAAACTGAACTACCGCGACAAACCGTTTGCTCTGTTGCTGCTGCTGGCTTCGTTATACCCCGTCGGTTACTTTTTGCTTCAAACGACAGGGCTTCAGTATGCCACCTCGGCGGAAGGCGGCATTATCAGCGCATTTACGCCCATCGCCACGATGGTGCTCGCTTCCTTCTTTTTGAAAGAACAGACGACTTTGCTGCAAAAGCTGTTCATCGTTCTATCGACGCTTGGCGTCTTGTTTATCTTCGCGATGAAAGGCAGCGGAATCAACATGTCGACCTTGACCGGGATGGCGCTGCTCCTGGTCGCCTGCGTCCTCTTTGCCGCATACAGCGTACTTGCCCGCGCCGTTACGCGGCGATTCAGCCCGGCGGAGATCAGCTGCTTCATGGTGGGCGCCGCCTTCGTCTCGATGCTGCTCGTTTCGCTGACCGCCCATTCGGCCGCAGGCACATTGGACGCGTTCGTCGCACCGCTCGCAAACGGCGTATTTGTCGCCGTCATCGTCAGCCTTGGCGTCGTTCAATGCGCAACGGCGTTCATGGCCAACTACGTCCTCTCCCGCATCGAAGCGTCCAAAATGAGCGTATTCGCCAATTTGTCCACGGTGGTATCTATCGCCGCGGGAGCCATCTTTTTGCAGGAAGCCGTAACATGGTATCATCTCGCCGGCTCCGCCTTGATTATCGCCGGGGTGATCGGAACGAACGTATCGGCCAAGCGTGCGCTGTCGGTTCAACCGCAACCACAGGAAACATTCGCCAACGCGAGATCCTGAAGCATTTTGCCGGAAACACTGACATACTGTTGTCAGCCTCCACAGCTATAATAACGAATATAGCCGTTAAGCCATGAGCCTGGGAACAGGAAATGAGCTCTAATCCATGAGGAGGAAACAAGATAATGAATAACAACAACACATTACGGGGATTAACGACCGTCACATTATGGACGGATGATTTGGCGGCGGCCAAGCGATGGTACAGCGAGCTGCTCGGGATCGAGCCGTACTTTGAAGTAGCGGACGGGTATTGCGAGTTTCGCGTCGGCGACTATCAGAATGAGCTCGGTCTGATTCATCGCCGTTATGCGCCTGAAGGGGCGCCGGCGACACCGGGCGGTCTTGTCGTCTACTGGCATGTGGACGATGTCAATGCAACGCTTGAGAAGCTGCTGTCGATGGGGGCGACCGTATACGAGGCCGTCACGGATCGCGGCCACGGCTTCGTCACGGCCTCCGTCGTCGATCCGTTCGGGAATATCGTAGGCATCATGTACAATCCGCATTACCTGAATGTGCTCCAGCGGTTTCATAAAGAAACCGGCGTTTGATCCCTTGGCACGACAATGCGCAAAGACGCTTTCATTCCATTGACGGGATGAAAGGTCTTCGCGCATACCGCAGCGCACTGTCCTTATGTTATTTCACGACCATGCTCTGAATGTCTTTATTGGCCTTCTCCTCCGCATCCCGCAAGGCCGAGTTAATATCCATGCCGCCGTCCACTACTTTTTTCAAGTTGTCTTTGAGCGGCTTGTTGGCCGCGTCATAATACTCCGTTCTCGCCCCGATAGCCGCCGACTTCACTTTGAAGATGCTCTGCACGTTTTTCACCTTCATGACCGGGTTGTTCGCGGCGAAGCTCTTCCGGAGTTCCTCATCGTCGTAAGAAGGCAGCTTCAATCCTTCCTTGGCGATGGACAATTGGTTTTCTTTGCTGACGATGGCCGATAGGACTTGGAATGCTTCCTGCTTTTTCTTGCTTTGGGAGCAAATCATCATCAGCCACGGGCCGCTCGCAGGGCCGACTCCCGGATTTTCTTTAAATGTAGGATAGGAGACCATATCCCAATTCATCCCGGTTCCGCCCTGGTTTTCCGCGGTCATGAGGTTGCTTGCGTACGTTCCCCAATCCGGGAGCATGGCCAGGTTCTGTTCCTTCATGAACCGGGTTCTTCCCGAGCCGTATCCCGATTTGTTGTTCGGCAAATCCGTAATGTCCTTCATCAGCTGGAATACCGCTTTCCAATGCGCGTTATTGAACTGCGCCTTCTTCGTCTGCGGATTGACGAGCGTATCGGGGGACAGCTGACTGTATATATAGTAAGGATCCACTTGACTGGCCAGCGGGTAATATTGGGTGGCACCGTTCATGCCGGAAACTTTCCTGCTGAGCTCCAGCACATCATTCCAGGTCATGCCGTCTTTCGGGTAAGGGACCCCGAATTTATCGAATACATCTTTGTTGTAGTATAGCGCCGTATATTGGGCTGCCCATGGGATCGCGTACAACTCGCCTTTTTTGCCGTATAAATCGTTAACGTTCATCAAGGTCGGCGTATACTTGGTTCGATCGTATCCGTTCGCTTTGGCGAGCGAGCTCAATTCTTCGGCCATTCCCACTTCCTTCATCTTAAGCACGGAATACGTGTCCACCGTCATAATATCCGGATAGGTGCCAGCGGCGATCAGATCCTCCAGCTTTTTGCCGGCTGCGTTGCGCACCACATCAAACGAAATATTCGGGTATTTTTTTTGCACCGGTTCGGCGACATACCGTTGAAACTCCTCATCGCTCATTCCTGCGGAATGCATATAAAAGGTCAGCGTTACCGGTTCCTTGGATACCGGAATGGCCTCCGGCTTCCCCGTCCCCTTCTCCTCCGCAGTAATGGCGCTGTTCCCCCCGCAAGCGGTTGTGAAAGAACAACCCATCAGCAGCGCGAGTACAAGTGCTATTTTGGTGTTCCGCATGCTTCTTTCCTCCCTTTTGATTTCTGCTCGCAATACCGGACTGGGCTGCTAAACTGACTTTTAAGCGCTTTCATTTTATTCCCCTGCGGTTCTCGGTATGCGTCATTTATGGATATCGATTGCAGAGCTTCACAGTCATTTACGGAGTGAACACATACCCGTTAAAATAATGCACCCCGTCCGAAGCGGTATCTCCCGGAGCCGTCCTTCGATTGGTGTTGAACCAAAGCTTGTCGCCTTCGCCGATGCCGACCCCTTCGATCTCGAACAGATCGGGGAACGCAGAGGAAGTTACGCGGAACGACAAGTTGTTATCTGCATATATGGTGCCTGATGCGGTCGAGATATTGCGATACACGAGTACAATACTGATGTTCTCATGCGTGAGCGGGAAAAATAATGTATTGCTGCGATAACCGAATCCTTGGGTTAAATACGATGAGATGTTAGATACCGTGCTGCCGTTGACCTTGGCATCCGCAATATTAACGGTAAATGAGGAGGTGACATTGATAGTGCCGCTGGTGGCGGTTAGCGGGAGAGACCCTCTGTAGAATGTGCGTCCGGATTTGAAGAGGAAGTTCAAGCTGCTGGTCGTTTTGCTCGTAATTTTAACGCCCGACATCGATTTGTCCGCGCCGTTGTACTTGATCGTGTAGTTGCCGACTTTGTAATAGGTCGCCCCTACATACTTCAGTTTCACGAGGCTCATGCTGCCGGTGTTCATGGTGACGATAAACATGTACAGCTCTCCGTTGTTGGAGCTGAGCGCCATATCATTCGCATGCCCGAGGTAGTTCGCGTAGGTCGTCCCGTTATCCCCGTTCGTCATGAGCTCGGTCGTTCCGTCGCTCATCTTCGTACGGTAAATGACCTGCTTGTTATCGGCTTCGTTGATTTTCACCGAATACGTGTAGGCCGTTCCGACGCCAAACCCTTGTGTAGAATAAGCGCTGTTAGCGTTACCGAGCGTTGCGACGGTGGAGTAGCCGCCGTAAAAGGCGGCACTCGCCGTAATCGGTACCATCAAAGCTACGCACAGCAGCAAGGCGACCATCAGGGTAACGCGATTCCGGGCTCCCGTCCTCCTGGTGAACCTTCCCATTCCCATACCATAACCTCCTTCATTTATTGGGTTAATGCCGTACTACCACGCGGTATATCCCCCGTCTACCGAGAATACGCCCCCGGTTGTATAGGAGGATGCCTCCGAAGCCAAATAAACGGCGATGCCCTGAAGCTCATCCGGCATCCCTGGACGCCCCATCGGAGTCATGCTCATCCAGCGGTCGATCAATTGCCCGCCTTCGCGGAAAAACTTCTCCGTCAATTCCGTCTTCATATATCCCGGCGCGATCGTGTTCACCCGGATTCCGTAAGGGGCCCATTCGGCGGCTAACGTCTTTGTAAGCGAGATGACGCCGGCTTTGGACACGTTATAGGCGATTTGGCATTGCGGCGTATTGACGATGATGCCGGACATGGACGATATATTAATAATCGAGCCTTTCCCCTGCCGGATCATTTCCTTCCCGATCGTTTGAGACATCAGGAAGACGCCGTTCAAGTTGACGTTCATGACATCCAGCCAGTCCTGGTAAAGCATGTCCTCGGCTTTCGCATTTTTGACGATCCCCGCATTATTGATGAGCACATCGATCCGCCCGAACGACCGAACCGTCTCCTCCCGTACCCGCAGCACGTCATCGGCGCTGCAAACGTTCGCTTCAATGACATCAACCTGCACCCCGTATTGAGAACGAAGCTCCTGCGCCGTTGCTTCGGCATGATTTCGATTCAGATCGACGATGACGATGTTCGAGCCCATTTCCGCTAGAGCGGATGCCATCGATTTGCCTAGACCGACCGCCCCTCCCGTTACGATGGATGTATACTGATCCAGACTCATTTTGTCTTTGACGCTCATACGTATCCGCTCCTTTATTTAGGCATGCAATTCGAGATGGCTCTTATAAAATTCGGCCCACTTCTCAAGCTCATTGGTCGTCACCAGGGAAGACGGATATTCGGCCGCTACCAATTCCATGTCAGCGAGCGTATCCACCGGCCACGGATTGAGCAAAATGCCGTTCGATAATATCATTTCCGCATACTCCGCTGTCATCATGCGCATCGGCACCCCGAGGAAATCGCATCTCAGTTCCTTCATAAACGGAAATACGTAAGGCATGCTGCAGGAGCTTGTTAAGCCCAGCCGGATATCCTGATCAAGCCGTCTGACCTTCGCGATCGAGAAGTGATCGAAGCTGATAATGATCGATTGGTCCAGTGTATCCGTTCGCCGCAGCAGCTCGAGCGTCTTCTCCTCCAAGCCCGGGTACAAATCCCCCTGCTGCTTGAGCTCGACCATAACGATGATCGGCTTCCCTCGGAGCAAGCGCAGTGTTTCTTCCAGCGTAGGGATCGTCTCGATCTCGCGGACGCGAAGGCGCCTCAGCTCATCCAGCGTGTAATCCCGCACCATCCCTTGCGCTCCCGTCATCCGTTTGACCGTAAAATCATGAATGACCACCGGAACGCCGTCTTTGCTCAGTTGCACGTCGAGTTCAACATACGTGAAATTCAGATCGAACGCGGCCTGAAATGAAGACAGCGTATTTTCCGGGTATTTGACCGGATACCCCCGATGCGCGATTCCTTTTATGTACATGGTTATGCTCCTTTTACAATAAAATAGGATGATGATTCCATTAGCCCAATAGGCCCATCATTTGCAAACCGTACTTGACCCCGTCCTCCGATACCGCTTTCGTTACGAAATCGGAAGCTTCCTTCGCTTCCTCGCATGCATTGCCCATCGCAATGCCCGTACCGACGAACTTCAACATCTCGACATCGTTCAAGCCGTCGCCGAAGGCGAACGTATCCTCTCTGCGAATCCCCGTCTTTTCCAGCAGCACCTCGATCCCCTTCGCTTTGGAACCTCCGGCGGGCAAGATATCGAGCGAGTACGGGTGCCAGCGAATCATCCGGAATTGCGGAAAATCGTGAATATATTGCTCAGCCCCCTCTTCGCAAAACGCGAGCGCATAATAAATTTCCTTATCCTGCTCAAGCTGCGGTCGGTAATGCGGCTTGGCCGCTCGCAAGTCGCCTATGGCCCGTTCGACGTACGGGTGGGCGTTGCGGTTGACCCAAATCACGTTTTCGTCCGAAAACGCCATCGGATGACCTTTGCCGGCAGCAACCGCTTCCAACGCATGCAGCGCCTCGTCATTAATGTTTTTTTTGTACACGACCTCGCCCCGGTACACGGCGTAAGATCCATTGCAGCCGACAAAGGATTGAATGTCCAGCTCCTTCATCAAATGTTTGAACATGACCGGCGCACGACCGGTGGCAATCGCCACTTCCACCCCCCGAGCTTTCAATTCGCGTATCGCCTGCTTGGCGGAATCAGGCACTTGCTTGTGGTGGTTGACGAGCGTATCGTCGATATCAAAAAATACAAGCTTCCCCATCGTAGGACTCCTTTACCGATTTTCTTTTTTATCTTTTATTATCTTTTAACATGAATTTAATTGAAAAATATGCCATTGTCAATAATGAAATCAGAATTAAATTATTTTTTGTTATCTTTTTAAATCATTTTTTCACGAAATAAAAAAAGATTTTCAAACATCTCGGTATAAGTCCACAACAAAAACGCCACTACCGGCTCGTAGTGGCGTTCCATTGTAAAGCTTACAGCTTCAGCTGCATATGGTACAGCTTCGCGTACGTGCCGCCCGATGCGAGCAGCGCTTCATGGGTACCCTGCTCCTCGATGCCTTTGTCCGACAGCACCACAATGCGCTGCGCATTTCGGACCGTAGAGAGCCGATGGGCGATGACCAGCGTGGTGCGGTTGTCAGTTAGCTGCTCCAGCGACGCCTGGATCGCCCGTTCGCTTTCGTTATCGAGCGAGCTCGTCGCTTCATCCAATATCAGAATGGGCGGATTTTTCAGGAAAACACGCGCAATGCTCAGCCGCTGCTGCTGCCCTCCGGACAGCTTGACGCCGCGCTGCCCGATATCCGTATCGTACCCGTCCGGCAGCTCCATGATAAAGTGATGCGCATGGGCCTTTCGGGCTGCCACGATCACCTCTTCCCTGTCTGCATCCGGCTTACCGTAGCGGATGTTGTCCAGCACCGTACCGGCAAACAAATATACGTCCTGCTGGACGATGCCGATATGCCGCCGCAAAGACAACTGGCTGATCCGCTTGACCGGGTGGCCGTCCAGCCGAATTTCGCCTTCGCTCGCTTCATAGAAGCGGGGGAGCAAGGAGCACAGCGTCGTCTTGCCGACGCCGGAAGGACCGACGAAAGCGACGTATTCGCCGGCTTGAATATGCAGCGACACGTTCCTCAGCACCTCATCGTGGTCTTCCTTGTACTTGAAGCTCACGTTTCGGAACTCCACCTCTCCGCGAACATGCGACAGCTCGATCGCATCGTCGGCATCCCGGATGTCCGGCTCGACCTCCAGGATGTCCATGAACCGGTCAAACCCGGTCATCCCTTCCTGGTACAGCCTGGCGAAGTTCACCAGCCGCTGAATCGGCTCGATCAGAATACCTATGCACAAAAAGAAGGTCAGCAGATCGGCCAAATCCAGAGACGCCTTAAGCATTGCGGCACCGCCAAAGACGATCACGGCGATCGTAATCAGCTGGGTGAACGCGATCACCCCTTCGTGAAACAGCGTCTCGCTTTTGTATCCCGCTCCCCGGCTCTGCACAAAACGATCGTTGGCATAAGCGAATTTCTTTTGCTCGATGTGCTCGTTCGTGAACGATTTTACAACCCGAATGCCCGAGAGCGTGTCCTCCACCTGAGCGTTGATATCGCCGATCCGGTCTTTGCTTTCGCGCAGGGCAACGTTCATTTTTTTGTTGAAGTAGAAGGCGTACGCCGCCATCACCGGCAAAAACAAAAAAACGATGAGCGTCAGCTTCACATCGATATAAATGAGAATGGCGAACGCCCCGGCGAACTTCAACACCGAGATGAGAAGGTCTTCGGGACCGTGATGATACAATTCGGTGAGCGACAAAATATCGTTCGTCGTCCGGGTCATGAGCTGGCCTGTTTTTTGCTCGTCGTAAAAGCGGAACGACAGCTTCTGCAGATGATCGAACAATTCGCTGCGCATGTCGCTTTCCATCTTGGCCCCCATCAGGTGCCCCTGGTACGAAATAAACATATTGCAAAACGTATGGATCAGTACAAGCGCCACCATCCAGGCGCCGATCGCATAAATCCGGTGCAGCGCCTCGGGCGAAGGCTGCTGAAGCACATACACCGTGATATACCGGATGCACAGCGGAAGGACGAGCGTAATGGCCGATACGACGAACGCGCATGCCAAATCTGCAGACAGCAAGCCCAAATACGGCTTGTAATAAGACAGAAACTTTTTCCTTCGAGCGTTCAATTCGGTTTCCTCCATGATCTCGGAGGGTTACCGTGCGATAGCCCTCCTGAATTTGTTCGTTGGCACATGGTTTCTCGTTCTCATGGCAAACACCCTTTCCTGTGGTATACAGCGGTTACGACTCGCTTCGAAGGCCCGCTCCTGCAGCGAGTCGCAGCAATCCCATTCGATCCTAACTTCACTACTGTTTAGTATAAGCACCATTCGGACAAAAACGAGGGACGGAATCGTTTTAACCAAAAAATCGGCGGTTCGGTCGGTGCATGGCGCGCTATCCGCTTATTTCACCGGCGTATCCAACCCGCATCATCAAGCGTTCGAAGTGACCGGAAAGAAGCAAATCGGCGACGAGAGGTTCGCGTTCCATGCATTGCTGTACGAGTATTACACGGCGCAGCCGGACGTGCTGTGAACGGATTGCCGTATGAGCATGCCGCAGGCGCGACCATCGAGGTCGTCAAGCGAGGCGAGGACGAATGGGAAAGGCCGGGCTGGCGCGTAAACGGCCTGCCTTGAATGCGCATGGGACCATGACTGCCCGCTTGAGCCGGATGGGCTCTAATCCTCATGCCTTCGAGCCACTCAATTACGACTTATTTTTTAAATATGATAGTCCTGATTAACGAAATATTTTAGTTAAAAACCACGCAAAACCTTTGTTATCGCATGTCAACTTCCGATCGTGCATATTACAATATCACTATCCCGCTGTAAAGGAGAATGCACGATGACGATAACGTTAAACGATCCCGTCCGCATAGGCGGATTGAACTTGAAAAACCGGCTCATTATGGCGCCGCTGCAGCAATACAGAGGGACGCCCGATGGGTATGCCGGCAATCATCACGTGGAGCATTATGGCCGCAGCGCCAAACATGTAGGGCTCGTTATTGCGGAATCGACCGCGGTGTCCCCGAACGGAAGACTGTGGAAGAACGATATCGGGATTTATACGGATAGGCACATCGAACCGTTGAAAAGAGTAACGGATGCCGTTCACGCCTATCGGACGCCGATCTTTGTCCAATTGTCGCACGGCGGAAGAAAATCTTCGCCGGAAGTCACGGCAGCGCTGGCGGCGCCAAGCGCGATCGCGTACGATGAACATTACGGAACGCCGGAGGCGCTATCTTGCGAGGGTATCCAGCGCGTCATCGAGGAATACCGGTTGGCGGCGAAACGGAGCGTGCAGGCGGGGTTTGACGGCATTGAGCTTCATGCGGCGCACGGTTTTTTAATTCACCAGTTCGTATCGCCGCTGTCCAACACACGAACGGATGCGTACGGCGGGTCTACCGTCAACAGAGCCAGGTTTCTGCAGGAGACGATTGCGGCAATCCGGGGCGAAGTCGGCAAGGACTACCCGGTAATCATCCGCATCTCGGCCACCGACTATAGCGAAGGAGGACTGACGCCGCAGGAGTGGGCGCGCGTCTTGAAGCCGCTCGAACCGGAATTGGACGGCATTCATGTTTCGACGGGTGGTCTTCTTCCCGTTCAGCCCGGCGACGTCTACACCGCCTACCAGCTGCCGCACGCTGCCGCGATCAAGGCGCACTTCAGCATTCCGGTCATTGCGGTCGGAAACATTCATACCCGCTCGCTGGCCAACCGCATCCTCGAGGACCGGCTGGCCGACTGCATCGCCATCGGCCGTCCATTGCTCGAGGACCCCGACTTCGGGGCGCGCATGCTGCAGGCTCAAGAGCCGGTTGGCCGCGCAGGGTAAAGCAGGTTTCCGTGCCTAGCGCTCGTCGGCGCTGGGGCCATAGATCGACGGAAGCGGCACCTCGAGCATCCGCAAATACACTGTCAACTGGCCGCGGTGATGATACCAATGGTTGAGCATCAGCGTACGTACCATGCCGATTCGCGGAGCTTCCAGGATCGGCACGCCTTCGCTCGTCAGCTTCCATGTTTCCATAAGACCGGCTTCTCCCCATGCGGACAGCTTCGTTTCGGCTAAGGTCACGTACTGATCAAGCGTCGACAAAATCTCGTGCAGCGACGCTGCCTCATGTAAAGGAACAACCGGAATTTCCCGGACGGGCTCGTCCAGCAGCTCGGCAATGGCGCCAGGTACCCCCGCGATATGCAGAGCCAGTTGACCTAACGACATCGATTTGGCATGCGGCTTCCACGAAAGCTTGTCTTCCGGCACCAGCTCGAGCACGCTGCGCGTCAATGCCGCCTCCTGCTGCAATTCTGAGATCAATCGTTCGATATACTTCATCTCGTTCCCTCCCACTATAAAGTAATGTTTTCTCCTGTTTTCTCACTAAATCTCAGTATTTCAACTTTGACGCTTAAGCGGCAGTCGTGGAGAATGTATCCTATGCATCGATTTTCGATCAGAGCGTA
>NZ_CAJVAS010000034.1 GCF_910593845.1 Paenibacillus solanacearum
TTTAAAATTTCCAGTACAATCTGAGCCTTCTCTTCGGGTGTAAATCTCCGTCTAGTAGATGACATACAACTAAAGAACTCCTTTTTTGCTGTCTAGATTCTATGTAGCATTATAAAATAATTCTTAGCTCTGAGCATTCTGAATATAAATGGATGCATTTATCGGAATTAAGTGAGGTTCATCGATTACGGGCGTTAGACGCTATGGAATATGAAGGACAAGTAGCAAGTCGTGTTTTTTAATTGCCGTATAACAGATATACAACGTATTTGCGATTGCACTAAAACCAGCTAATAGTTTGTCAACAAATAGCAGACCGCCGCGGCAGTCTGCTTTTTCATTGAAGTAACTGGCATGTTAGTTAAAATATGAGGGTGGTGAATTACAATCTTCTGTAACAATACAAGAAACAATATGCTTCAAAATTATAATATGATATTAGTGTGTAAGTGTTTTCATAGTGATGTGATACGGTGCTCAGAACGGGGGATTGAAGTGAAACTCACCGACCATAAGGATTATATACGATTCTGGGTTGCCTCGACAACTTCGGACTTTGGCACCTATATTACCACGCTCGCTCTCCAAGTTCTGGTGGTGGTTAACCTAAATGGCAACACAGTCGATGTGGGAAGGATTAATTCGTCTAGGTGGTTGCCGTACGTGTTGCTTGGATTAGTGGCGGGTGTACTTCTTGATCGTGTTAGTCGCCGGCCTGTTTTGGTAGTGACCGATATTGGCCGTGGTGTGCTGCTTGCAATGATCTGCTTAATGACGGCATTCCATTTAATCAATATAGGCTGGCTGATTATCATCATGATGCTTTTTGGGGCTATGTCGTTATTCAATGATGCTGCGTACCAGTCCTTCGTGCCTCAATTAGTGCCGAGAGGATTGTTGACGCGGGCTAATGCACGATTGGAACAGAGCGCAGCCGTGGCCCAAACCAGTGGCCCAGCTATCGCAGGTACATTAGTCTCTTTCATTGGTGCTCCGTTCGCGATCTTGATCGATGCGGTTTCTTATGTGTTTTCGGGACTGGTAATGGCTTCTATTAAGCATCAGCACATACGGGAAAAAGCATCGGACGAACGCCTGAGTGAACAAATAAAGGAAGGTTTGCGTTGGGTGTACCGGCACCGCTACCTTGGCACTTTGGCATTAAATACACACGCTTGGTTCTTATTCAACTGCATGATAAACACAGTGTTCGTAACCTTCGCCCTCACCGAGCTAGGTTTCAATACATCGACCCTGGGTCTGGTGATGACATTAGCCGGTATCGGTGCTGTAATTGGCACTACGTTTTCTACCCGTGCTGCCCAGCGCTTTGGAATTGGACGAAGCATGGCTTTTTCGCGCATCCTGTACTGCCCAGCGGGCATATTAATGGTTCTTGCACCATCAGCTAACCATGGTGTTCTTCTGACCGTCACATTACTCATGATCGGGTTCGGCCAATTCCTTTACGGTTTTGCTTTAGGAATTGAGGGCCCCCTTGAAATGGGATATCAACAATCTATCACACCAGCGCGTTTACAAGGGCGTATGAATGCCACTAAGCGGTCAATCAACCGAAGCATGATCGTCATTGGAGCACCTTTAGGTGGAATAATTGCCGACGTGTTTGGATTCCGCACGGCGTTGTGGGTTGCCATTGCTGGGCTGGCTGTTGTCGGAGTTTGGTTCACTCTTTCACCAATGCGCGACGCTCAAATTGACGAAAATGTCTCTTCATGATGGTGGATCGAGTCTTTCCACAGTTCACCTCATTGGTTACGCTAACGGGAACGTTAGTTGAATGACAACAAACAGCGGCAGTCTAAGACTTTATTTTCAACGGACATTGAAGCACCATGTTTCTGTCGCAGTGTCATGACACAGGTATATGTGCATAATCGCGAAGGATTTGATGTGTCGGTTCCGCTACAACTGAAAAAATGGTTGTAATCAAGAGGGACGTAGTTTAAAATAAATATTAAAGAACATTGTTCTATATTAAAGAACATTAATTGGTCGCAGCTTACTTTCGACCATCGAGTATGATTAAACAAACGGGGGACTATTCTATGCGCAATAAAATAACAGCGGTTACATTTACAGCGGGGATGGCTTTACTGCTGGCGTCCGGCTGCTCGAATTCTGGCGGCGGGACGAATTTGAACCAGGACAATGCTCCTGATACGTCGAGTAAGACCGGGCAGGAAACTAACGTCAAGCGCCCGGACGAGATTTTGATCCTGGCCGACATGCCTTCAGGAGATTTTGAAAGCAGATATGTCGCGGTACTGAGCAAAAAATACCCAGGGCTTAAAATTACCCAGTTAACGACCAGCAAGGAGGTGACTCTCGCCAATTTAGTTACCGCGACGCCGTTTGATTTAATCGATTACTCGATTACGAATTTGGAGACCATTATCGATTTGGGAATACCCGTAAATCTGGATCCGTTCGTTCAAAAATTTAAATCCGATTTGAATCGTTTCGAGCCGTCTGTGTTGAAAGATGTTCGTTCCTACTCCAATAAGGGCGAGCTGCTCTTAATGCCGTATCTCACGTCTCCGTTTGTCCTGCACTATAATAAGGACATCTTTGACAAATTCGGAGTCGAATATCCGAAGGCCGGCAGCACCTGGGAAGATCTGATCGAGCTGTCCAAAAAAGTTTCCAGAACATCTGACGGTGTCGAATACCGGGGGCTTGTAGCAGGAACCTCGGTCAATCGGATCCAAACACAGCTTTCATTGCCGTTTGTAGATGCTGCAACCAGAAAATCGGCCGTGGGTGGCAACCCGGGCTGGCAGCGTTTATATCAAACGTTTCAGAGCATTTACAGCGTTCCCGGCAACCTTCCGGAGAAAGCTCAATATAGCGACGGCGCAACAGCGTTTATACAAACAAAAACATTGGCCATGTATCCGAATTTATTTGGCCTCGGAACTTTGCAGGCGATCGAGGGCGGCATTCGCGTAGGCATCACCACCTTTCCTGTATTTAAGGACATCCAGAATTCGAGCACCGGTTTGTTTGCTTCAGGTTTGGCCGTATCCACCACTTCCAAAAATCAGGATTTTGCGTTTCAGGTCGCCGATTATTTCTCGTCGGAGGAGGCGCAGCTGCAGCTGGCTAAAACCGGCGTCGTTACGCCGCTCAAGAGCGAGGCTGTCCGCAGCAAGCTGTTCGAGGGGCACCCGGCGGTGAAGGATCTAGATCTGAGCGTCATTTACAAACTGCGAAATGCCGACCCTTACGCGAAAACGACATGGGACAAGAAGGCGCTCACAATCGTGCAAAGATATATGCAGGATTTTGTTAGCGGCAAAGCTGACATGAATACTACGACAAGAAAAGTCGACGAAGAAATCAACAAGATGGTTCAGGAAAATATGAGATAGATAGCATGATTGTTCACCTATTCTTATAAAGTCGGGAGGCTAGGGCAATGGATAAAGGTCGCAGAGAATTGATAAAATCATTGGGTGCTACAGGCGTTTTGGCTGTTTCGGCGGGGTTGATTCCCGTTTTATCCACTACAGAAGCCGCAGGAAACAGTCCGCACGATAAAATCGGCGAACTGTCCGATCTGAAAACAAAAGACAAATCGAGCCTCGTAAGCAGTGTCAATGAGACGTGCGACAACATGGACGGCAGGGGAATCAATATTAAGTATCCTCCCGCCCCTTTGGTCGGCGCGAAGGTGGATGGAGTTACCGACGATACGCTGGCGATTCGGGCAATCCTTGCTTATGCAGAGCAAATGAACGCCAATCTTTTCATTCCCGGCATATCCGTCATTACGGGCGAGGTGGAAATCAAGAAAACGATGGTCGTTCAAGGCATAGGGCCGGGACGGGGATATACGAGCGCGGGAATCAAGGATTATGTCCAAAGGAGCGGCTTCCTCGTGAAAGGCGTGGGCGTCAAGCGAATCCGCACCCGCAGACTGCACCGATCCAGCGCTGCGGAACCGCAGGACGCGGCTTTGTCCGTAGCGATTAACGTACAGGCGGAAAATGTCGTATTCAAAGATTTTTGCGTTTTCCTCGACTTCGATCGGCAGAACAATTCACCGAATCATTACGGCGCGGATTGGGATGTAGGTATTTTCGTCGGGTGCCGCACGCATTTCAAGCTCGAAAACATTCATGTGATGGGCTATTGGCGAGAAGCGAGCTATTACTACGACGTAACCCACGCAACTAACCTGCAACGCTTCCAAGATCTGAACGGCAATCCTTACGATAATACATTCAATGTGAGCGGCGGCGATGGCTGCACGATGTTCAAGTGTATGGCCTGGGGCGGAAAATGGGGCATATTTGTTGCCGGTGCGATCAAGAGCGCAACCAATCCCAATTATTACGACGGATTATCGGGAGCGGTCGTGCCTGACTATCGGGGATCGTTCGGCTTCTCGGACTTTACTACATACTCCTGCTCCATTTATGGCACAGATCATCATTCCTTGTATAGAAGAAACAAGGCTACGGGCGATTACTTGAACGATCAGGCGGGAGGCGCCATGTATGTGGACGGTGCGGCGGCGAACGCAACAGATGCGGTGTGGGGGCACCGGCACGTTTCCACCCGCTTCGCTTCATTCGAGCCTTATCGCGTCAGGCTGGACCGGGCGGCCAGAGTCCAGTTTTACGGCTGTCATATCGAGTACCGTTCGGGAAGCAACCGCAAAAATCAGGATGGCACGGCCGTGCTGTTCGAGAATACCGATACATATGGCTTTATCTCCGGTACGGCCAACACGGATCATGTCGTGCTGGTCGGGTATCCAGGAGGGGTGATCGAGCCTGCCTTTATGCCGGCAAGTGTCAGGATCCATAATCTGTTTCCGTCGGGAACGACAAAGGGAAGCTCCACAACGGATTCGTTGACAGCGAAAGGCTTTTATGCCACCAGCGGCGAACTCGACCTGCGCTCTGCAGGGGCGGCCGATCCGATCCGGTTTCGATTCGGAAGCGAATCCAAGGTGCAGTTGAACAGTTCGGGTCTACTATTGATGAGCAGCTATACGAATCCCTCGATCTCGGCGGGCACAGGGGAACTGGATCTGCGTTCGGCGAATGGATCGCCGCTTCGATTCCGGCAAGGCAGCAGTTCGTTTGCCATGTTCGATGCGGCCAGTTGGAGAGCTGCGACCGACAATACGACTTCGCTCGGCAGCAGTGGAGCCAGATTCACACAATTGTACGCCGCCACCGGCACGATCAACACATCCGACCGCAATGCCAAGCAGCAAATCAAGCCGATCGATGACATCGTATTGGATGCTTGGTCGGAAGTGAATTATTCTCGATTCAAGTTTAACGACGCCGTCGATGAGAAAGGCGATAAAGCGCGGACCCACTTCGGCATCATCGCCCAGGGGATCGAGGAAGCGTTTGCCCGACACGGACTCAATGCATTCGAGTACGGGATTCTCGGATATGACAAGTGGGATGCGATCGAAGAGGAAGAAGAGGTGGCCGAAGCGGTCGTTGACAAAGAAACGGGCGAGACATGTACGACATACAGGAAGACGGGCAGGAAAAAGCGGATTCGCGAAGCCGGGGGCATGTACAGCATACGCCCCGACGAATGTTTAATGCTGGAAGCGGCATTGATGCGCAGAGAGCTGCGGAGACTGAAAGGCGATTCGGTTAAAGCGTAGGGAGGATGTAGATTGGTTATGAATCTTTGCAGCATGGATGACAGAGATGGCAAGCCGGTATGGTCGTTGATCAAGCCTTACGGCTCGAAAATGGATATTGTCGGAGAGCGGGGTCTGCTGTTCTCCGGCCAAACCGGACCTGCTTACGCCGGCCTGCTGTGCGGCGAGAGCATGAAAGAGGACGATTTCGTTTTCGAGACCTCCTTTCAAATCGACCGGCTGGGCGCAGTGTTAAAGCCGATGGTCATGATCATCCCGCGCACGATGAATTTTGAGCAAATGCATCATTACGCCATCCAGTATGTGCTCGATAAAGGCAGGCTCAAGTGGCGGCTGATCAATTCGGCCGCCCCCGCCGCCTTCAACAACGCCGCAGGAGCCGGACGCGAGATCCCTTACCTGCTGAGATGGGGGCAGACCTACACGGCGAGCATCCTGATTCGGAATACGGCGGAGACCCATGTTCATATTCAATTTTACCTGGATGACCCGGAAAACCCGGAAACAGGGAAGAAGCCGCTCATTGACTTCATCGATCGATCCCCTTACCGCATTTTGAGAAATCGCGATGTCGGACCGCAGGTCGGAGCATCCGGATCTCCGGATGTTCAGCCTTCCGTTTTGTTCAGCGGAATGAGGCTGCTGACGTTGGAACAATGGGACCGTCTGAAAAGCAAGCCGTCGATACGGCCTCAAGATGCTATCGCTACCAATTCTGTGAGAGCTGTCGCACGGGACAACGAGAACGCGGAGAAGCTGGCTTTACCGACGCTATTTTCGGATCACATGGTGCTGCAGCGAAGAAAGAGCATCCCGGTATGGGGGAAAGGCAAGGAAGGGGAACGGGTGTTCGTTAGTTTTGCGGGGCAGACTGCGGAGACGACTGTGCATAACGGAAAGTGGCTGCTGAAGCTCGATCCGGTCGAGGCCGGAGGACCCTATGAAATGACCGTGCACAGCAAGGAGGAACAGATTACGCTGCGTGACGTGCTGGTCGGAGAGGTTTGGGTGCTGAGCGGCCAATCCAACATGGAGTTTTCGATGAAGCGCGTAGGCGATCCGGCGGATGTCGTTCAGGCGAATTATCCGCGCATTCGGTTATTCACTTCCAGGCTCAATATGTTCGAAGCGCCCCAATGGGATATTGCAGGCGGCGCTTGGACAGCCGCTACGCCCGAAATGGTGTCGGAGTTTCCGGCGGCAGGCTTTTATTTTGGCCTAGAGCTGCATCAAAAGCACCATGTGCCGATCGGACTCATAGCGACCGCCGTCGGCGGAACCGACATTCTCATGTGGATGAGCGGAGAGCTTGTCAAGGAGCTGAGCCTCATCTCGCCGGTTCACCGCCAGCGCCCGAATTATCTTTACAATGCACGCATTGCGCCGCTTCAGCCATTTGCCATTGCGGGAGTTGCCTGGTGGCAGGGTGAACATAACGCATCGAATAAAGACAAACATTACAGCCTGCTGTTTTCCTCGATGATCAACGACTGGAGGAAGAGATGGGGGCAGGGTGACTTCCCATTTCTGTATGTGCAGCTTTCGAGCTATAATGACGTCGACTTTCCTGCTTTACGGGATGAACAATTGATGACGTTGACCCTGACGAAAAATACGGGCATGGCGGTGACGATGGATAACGGGGAAATAACGGATATTCATCCGCGCAATAAAAAGGAGGCAGGGTACCGCTTGTCTCTGATGGCCGATGCGCTCGCGTATGGCAAGCCCGTCGAATATATGGGGCCGATATATAAAGACATGGTGATTAAAGGAAACCGTGCGTTCATCCGATTCGAGCATATCGGCAGCGGCCTTATGGTTAAAGGAGAAAAGTTGAAGGGTTTTACGATCAGCGGGTCCGATCATGCTTTTGTCGATGCGGATGTATGGATAGAAGGCGACGAGGTTGTCGTTTTTCACGAAACGATTACGGACCCGGTCGCGGTTCGCTATGCTTACGAAGGTTATCCGGAGGCCAATCTTTTCAACAGGGAAGGGCTTCCCGCGAGCCCGTTTCGAACGGACCGGTCATGAGGTGCCGCCGCCGCTCACATTGATTTGGTGTACTTCAGCAAAAATGTTCAGCCCCCGGCGCCGAGAGCTCCCGGCCTGCGTCAACATGAGCCAAATTTTCGACAATATGTTCATCCCCATACCTCCGTAAAATATTTTCTCATCGCATCGAACCGATCGCATCGTTTCTTCGTTTACTTCGGTGTAAGCAGTTTTCACCGGAAAGCCGTATAAACGAATAAGGAGGATTCGACGCGATGAAGAAGCAAAATAAAATGGCGGTCGCGCTAATGGCCGGTGCAATGATGATGTCGTCCGGTTTGCATGTTTTTGCCGCCGATGCGCCTGTTCCGACCGATGTTAGGACGGACGCGCAGGCAGCGGCAGAGCTCGGAGTACTGCAGGGTGACGGAAGCGGGGTTACCCCGGCCTACTTGGCCAAACCGACGACGCGCATCCAGGCGGCGATATTGTTTTTGCGAATGAAAGGTCTGGAACAAACGGCGCTCGCTTATAAGGGGGCGGATAATTTTGCCGATGCCGGTACGGTTGGAGACGGCAACAAAGCCGTTATGTCGTACTTGAAGGCGAACCCGAATTTAGGCTGGAACGGAACGGGCGACGGTAAATTCGATCCGCTCTCCGGCATAACCGCGCAGCAGTATTATAAAGTGCTGCTGGAGACGCTAGGCTACAAGCAGGATACCGATTTTACGTATAACGATGTCATTACATACGCGAAAAACCGGGGGCTCTCTCAAATTTCCGGTGCGGGGGCGTTGAGAAACGGCCACATCGCTACAGCGGCTTTGGAAGCATTGAAAGCGAAAGTGAATGGCGGAAGCAAGACGCTTGCGGATACGCTCGCCGAGCAAAAAGTCATCGACGGGAGCAAATTGGCGCTGGGTTCGTACGCCCGTATTCAAATCGTGAAGGATGAAACGCTCGGTTCGTATTTGACCGATGAGACGGGCAAGACGCTGTACTATTTTACAAAAGACAGTACGGATATGAGTACGTGCAAAGACCAATGTGTCGCCAATTGGCCGATTTATTATGCCGATCACATCCTGGTTTCAGGCGAGCTGAACGGCGCCGATTTCAAAACGATCGTTAGGGAAGACGGCAAAAAACAGACGTCCTACAAAGGAATGCCGCTGTATTATTACGCCAAGGACGAGAAGAGTGGAGATGTCAAAGGGCAGGGGCTCAATAATGTCTGGTATGTCGCGAACTTCTCGCCGGTATCCGTATCCCCGCAGGAAAAACTCGGTCATATTTTGGTCGATGCGAACGGAAAAACATTGTATTTATTTACAAAAGACGGCATGGATAAAAGCGCATGCTATGGGATGTGCGAAACGAACTGGCCTGTTTTTTATACCGATCACATCGCTTCCGGAACCGGTGTGAAGTCCGAAGATTTCGGCACGATTGTCCGTGAAGACGGCACGAAGCAAACGACTTATCAAGGAATGCCGTTATACTACTTTGCAAAAGATGAAAAAGCCGGTGACGTCAAAGGGCAAGGCGTTAACGACGTGTGGTATGTTATCGATCCTACTGCTTCCGGGAAGCAGGCGGAACAGCCGAAAGCGTCCGGAGGTAAAGCGTACGCGATGGATATCGCCGGATTTGCCTTCGCTCAGCCGGAAATAACGATAGAAGCCGGTTCGAGCATTACGTTCACCAACAAAGACGCCGTGAAGCATAACGTCGTATCCGATGCGACGACGGACGGCAAACCGCTGTTCGAAACGCCGTTGCTTGGAAAAGGCGAGACGTTTACGCTGACATTCGCCCAACCGGGTGAATATACGTATTACTGTGCACCGCATAAAAGTATGATGAAGGGCAAAATCATCGTAAAATAAGGCTGCATCCGCGTTCCGAACTCATCACGAGTCCGGCATTCCCGAAGCATATTTTTCCGGGAATGCCGGTTTTCTTTTTACGGTCAACATATTGCAAAACAAGCCGGGATATAGGAAGATCGTTATACCGGATCGTGTTTTGTACAGCTTGAGTTTATTCTAAAAGGGTCGTTGATCGACGCGGGGAGTGCCTAATCGTGCAACAATTTTCCGATGAACAGTTGATGCGAATGATAATGGAAAAGCAAAGCGCGGCGCTCGAGGAAATGTACGACCGCTACGCGAAGCTCGTTTATTCGTTCGCGATGAAAGCAAACAAAGATACGCAATTTGCCAAAGAGGTCGTTCAGCTCGTATTTACGCGCCTGTGGACGACGTCCAAAGGGTACGATCCGCAAAAGGGACAGTTCGTCAATTGGCTGCTGACGGTGACGAGGAACGTATCGATTGATCAGCTGCGCAAATTGAAAAAACAGGCTGCCATTGTGCCTTATGAGCCATCGGATTGGGAACGGCTGCCTGACGATCCGCACGGGCACCCCGAGGAAATCATATCCCGCAAATGGCGGAAGCAGCATATCGAGCAAGCTTACCGGCATTTGTCGGACAGCCAGGTGCGTCTGATTCAAGCGTTATATTGGGAAGGCTACACGCTTAGCGAAATTGCGGAGCGAAGCGGCGAGCCGCTTGGCACGGTGAAAAGCAGACTGCATCAGACGTTGAAAGTATTACGGAAGCATCTCGGTTCAGCTAGAGGGGAGGGGTTCGAATGAACGAGGAGCGCAATCGCTGCGAGCAGTTGATTTCGTTTTTTTTGGGTGAGATGACGGAGGAGGAGCGGTCGGCGTTTGAAGAACATATCTCAGATTGTTCCGTTTGCCGGGAAGAACTGAAGCAGCTGCAGGAAGCGTGGAATGCCCTGCCTTATTCGATGGATCCATACGAACCTCCGGCAGAACTGAAAGCCGAGGTGCTAGGAGCGATATTCGAAGACTCGGAAGGGACGCCGCATATATCGGACGGACTACCGCAAATATCAGATCAGGGGCTCGAATTGGTGCAGAAGTACGAGCATTCAGAGGAACGATTTGAAGCTGCGCCGCCAAACGAACTGGCGCGACAACAATTAGCGGGACACTCCGAACGGCCGGAAACGCAGCCAGTACCTGCGGTACGGATTGAACCTGTCGTGAAGCGTCCCGAATCGATGCTGGAGCGGGTCAGGCGCCGATCTGCTCGCTACAATGTGGCGGTTGTACTGTTGATATTGCTTCTGGGGTACGCCGGTTGGCAGCAGCTTTCGCAGTGGCAGCAAGCATCGCGGATACAGCCCGATATGCGATCGCCGGCCCAGGTACTTGGTGCGTACGATTTGAAACCGTTCGATCCGTCCATGCCTGCAGCGCGCGGGCAAGCGTGGCTGACGAAGCAGGGCGGCACAATGCTGCTTGTGCTGCAGACGAGCGGCCTGCCCGAACTGCAAGATGAGCAAGCCTATCAGGTATGGCTTGTGAAGAACGGCGATCGCGTCAACGGCGGCACGTTCCGGGTCGATGCGCAGGGTAACGGGGTACTGACGTACAAAATCGATGAATCCCAGCGGTCATTCGATACGATTGGGATTACGCTCGAACCGGATCCGACAGGAACGAAGCCGAGGGGCAAAAAGGTGCTCGGCACATAACGTATATCATGGTTACTATAGATTTTAGTCCTCCGCCGGCTTAAGCTGGCGGATTTTTTGTTTTCGGGCGAAACGGGAGGAGATTTTTTTCAAATGGAGTTGGCTTGCTTATAGTGTCATATACACTACGTAATAGCGATCCTCACATGGACAGTAAAAAAACATAAATTTCTGCAATAAAACTAGATAGTCATTCAAATTGCTCATCCCTTATAGTGTAGATGAAAACTGAAAACACTTGGCAGACATTCACGAGATGGTATACGAAGAAAAGACTTACAGAATTCAGATTTCTCAGCATATTTGGTCATGAATCCGGGGGTGGAAGATTGCAACGAAGAGTGGGCGGTCGTCAAGTGGTGTACATCTGGCGTGTCAAACAGCTTTGCCGGTTATACGTTCACTTGGGTGCCTGATTGAAGGTACATTCGAAATTAGTGAAAAACAAAAAGAGGAGTGAAGTCGATTGAAACGTTGGTTAACACTTGGGTTGGCGGCTCTAGCCGGGATATCGCTTGTAACTGGCTGCAATAATAAGACATTGGACACGGGAACGGCGTCGGAGAAACACGACCCTGTCACACTACGGTTAGGCATGTTTGCTGGCAAGCTTTCGGATGAAGAATTCAACCAGTATATCGTGGAACCGGTCAAAAAGAAGTATCCGTGGATTACGATCGAGCGTGAATTATTCGAGAAGGGACGCAGCTTGGCTCAGCTTGTTGCATCGGGCGAGACACCGGATATCGTATGGCATAATAATATCGGCAGTTCGCTCGGTGATTATATCGAATTGGGACTTGCAACACCGCTTACAGAATTGATCCAGAAATACAAGTTCGATTTAAACCGGATTGAACCAGAATCGCTCGATGCAGTCAAAGCGGCTACCCGCAGGGATGACTTGATCGGATTACCGTATACACGGCATTTTAGCGTGATGTTCTATAACAAAGATTTATTTGACCGGTTCGGCGTCCCTTATCCGACGGATAATATGACTTGGGATCAGGCGTACGAGCTGTCTAAAAAGGTGACCAAATTAGAAAACGGCATTCAATATCGCGGGTTGGAACCTAATGTTCCGGAACGTCCCTCTTCCCAATTATCGCTGCCGTATGTCGATTCAAAAACGTTGAAGTCGCAGCTCCAGACAGATCAATGGAAAAAAGTTATGGAATTCTTAACGAAAGTGCACAAAATCCCTGGAAACGAGCGGATTGCTTATCACACGGTAGCCGATAAGCTGTTTCTGGAGGGAAAGTTAGCGATGGAGCCGACGATCAACATCTTATACGAGGCGAACTTTAAAGACTTTCCCGATTTGAAATGGGACTGGGTATCCTACCCGACATGGCCTGAGGCGTCAGGGTTGGGCATGAGAATCGACGCGCATGTTCTCACATTGACCAGTACGAGTAAACATAAAGAAGACGGTTTCCTTGTCTTATCGACGATCCTTTCCGATGAGGTGCAGATGAACCTTTCCCGGCAAGGAAGAATTCCAATATTGAAGGATCAAAAAATTCGCGACAGTTTCGGAGCCGATCTCGCCTACCTGAAAGGGAAAAATATTCAGGCGGTCTTTAAAACGAAGCCGGCCAAATCATTTGTCCCCACCAGATACGATTCGCTCGGTATGGCTGCGATCAAAACAGCACTGGACGACGTAATCAAAAAAGGCAAGGACATTAACACCGTCCTAAGAGAAGCGGATGAAAAAGTGAACAAGCAAATTCAGGAGGCACAAGTGGGGAAATAATGTGTCCCGCTGTCAAAGCCATGTCATACCGAAGAAGTTGAAGGAGAAGACCATGAACAAGATCGTTATGACGTTGCTTCTAGTAACGTTGATCCTGTTAGTTTCGGCTTGCTTGAACAGTTCAAATTCAAGTCAAAAACGCCAAGTACAACCGGAACCTGACAAACCGGTCGAAAGCATTGCTCCTGCCGAAATCAGCAGCAGACGTGAAGCCTCTGATCCCCCAATCACATTCGCTTTGACCAAAAACGCGGACAACGTTCCTTCGCAGCAGTACGATATTCGGCTAATATGCGACGGACAGTCCGAAGCGCAAGTGCAATTAGACCAATCGCGTCGTACGGCGGTTACTGCGTTGCACGAAGCAACGGGCAAAACCTGCACGATTCAGTGGTCAACGTCGCTGCAGCCTGACAGCGTTCAAGAGTTAGCGTTTACAGTCCGGGCGGGGGAGTACATCTGGGCGCGACAGACGCTGTACTCCCGTGACGGCCAGGCGGAATCGAGGCCGTTCGTGTTGCCGCAGCAACCGGTCCAGATAGACATCGAGACCGCGTCGCTGTCGGCCGCTCAGGCCGGTACGCCGCTAAGGTTGATGTCGTTTAACATCTATGGGGGCGGTACACTTGACCGAAACGAAGTCGGTGCGCAAAACCTTAGAGAGTTAATCGAGTACGTATCTGTGCAAGATCCTGACGTTCTGTTCCTGGTGGAAGCATACGGCTCGGGGCAACAGATCGTCGACGGCTTGAATGCAAGAAGGGCTGGAGATGCCGCTTATACCGGCGTACAGATTACCAAGGAGACTGGACAGGCGGCGGACAGGGACAATCTATGGCTAATAAGCAAGCTAGAGGTCGAGAAGGTGTATCCGCGCACGAGCGACAAAGTGCTGACGTCGTTCAATTTTGGCGGCGCCAGACTCCGATTGCCCGACGGCAGGCACATCAACGCGTTCACGGCGTGGCTGTATCATGCCGACTACGCTTGGGGGCTTAACCACCAGTCCGCCATTGAGTCCGCATTGGGGGTTAAACGGACGTATACGGACCGGCAGGTTATCGCTACCGATGAGATACGCCGAGTAGGGATGGCAAAAGTATTGCTTCAGAAGCAATTACCAGGCTATATCGAAAACGATGACGCCCCCGTATTTATCGGAGGCGATTTCAACACCCAGTCGCACCAGGACTGGACCAAGCAGTTTGCCGCTGCACCGGGACATGGCGGACTTACGCTATCGTGGTCCACGTTGAAGCTGTTCGATGAGGCCGGGTTCATCGATACGTATCGCTACGCGAACCCGGACGCAGGTCAGTATCCGGGCCGGACATGGAGCCCCATCAGCGGGTTCGGATATGCCCCTGGACGCATCGACTACATTCTCGCTCGAGGAAAGGGGGTAAGAGTTGTTTCCTCACACACGGACGTCCGTCGTCTTGAGCGACATCAGGGAACGGACTTGAACCGGCTCTTCCCGTTCTACTCCGATCATGGAGCCGTCATTTCTGACGTATTGATCCAAGGTGCCGGTACCGGGACGACCCGAACGCCTACCTTCGATGAACCTGATAACCAGAATACGGCCTGGCCGGCTCCTCCGGCAGGTAAGCCGGTACCGCCCAAGGAACTGACGGCCTCTGCCTCCACGGAGAAGCCGGGTGCGGGTGAGGCTTCCTTTGCCGTCGACGGCAATCCGCAGACCATGTGGCACTCGATGTATCCCGACATCCCGCCGCAGCCGCACGAGATCACCGTGGATATGGGTCGAGTCAGGCAGCTATCAGCCGTACGATTTCAGCCGAAAATGGTTTGGAACATGAACGGAACCCCGCTCGAAGGCGTCGTCCAGGTGAGTGAAGACGGCACGACATTCCAAGACGTTGAGCACGTGATTTGGGCGCGGACCTCGACTCCCAAAGATGTCGACCTTCACGGTATCCGTGCCCGTTATTTGCGCCTTCGCGTAGAGTACAGCATGGGCGGCGCGTCCTCACTCGCCGAGATTACGCCATATGAGGAATAAAGCTGACTCTATACCGGTTGGTAAAAATACTCTTCGCCAGTCAGCGCCGCTCTGGCTGTTTCAGGTACAGAACCAGTGATAAATGTTGTCGTGCACCACATGCTTAAAAATGAACCCGTCGGAATAAAGTTCTTGTCTTTCTGTTCATGACAAGAACTTTATTCCATTTCCAATAAAGAAGCGGCGTGTTTAGGGGATATTTCCAGGATCTGCGTGAAAGTTAGCTGTAACAAAGCAGGTTGAATGATTAACTCGGATGGACAAAGCGTTTGCGGAATTCCATAGGTGAGAAACCGTTCTTCTCTTTAAATACTTTGTCAAAATAATTGATATTGCAAAATCCGCAAAGCTCGGCAATTTCCGTGACGGACTTTCCCTCATCGAGCAGCAGCCGCTTGGCGCGATTCATTCGAAGTTGGGTCATGTATTGCACGGGTGGCATGCCGAAAACTTTTTTGAACAGGATGGAAAAATAGTTAAGGCTCAAATTGACCTTCTCACAAACCGTATCCATATATACTTTGTCAGCTAAATGTTCCTCCATGTAGTCGATGGCTGGCTTAAGCCGCATGTAATGAGAGGCATAATGCTGGGGAGGGCTGCTGTTCAATTCTTGTTTGTAGAGACGCAGGATGGGGAATATAACTCTATATACGCTGGAGAGTATGCAGTATTCATGCCCCGCTTCCTCCAACGTATATTCCTGATAAGCTTTATCCATCTCGTTATTCAGGTCAGCCCATATGGGATGGGTCTTTGTATACTTGTTCTCCACTTTATCTGATCTCAGGAAGAGAGAGACCAGATGTTTCATTTCCATATTTTCCTGAGAGAACAGCAGCGTTTTGTCAAACACCATGCCTAGAATTACGCAGTTGACCCCGCGGAAGGAGGTAACGGAGTGAACCTGGCAGCTGTTAATGAAATATATTTCATCAGTTTCAGCGCGAAAGCTATGCTGATCGATCTGAAGCCACACCGGTCCTTGTACTATTTTTATTAACTCCAAATGCTCGTGCCAGTGTGAATTGACCAAAATATGCCGATCGCGCTGTATGCTTATTAAGAAAGGAAAGCGCTTGCTTTCAAATGTCTCTACTTTCTTGTTTGCCACGGTAGACATCGAATGGATCCCCTTCCATATACATGAATATAGACTCACCTGCTTATTATACCACGATAGCACTGATCGCACGCCCTGTCACAGTTAGACTCTGCGCTCCTTGGAATGGACTGGTCGGAACGGCAGGATGCATAGGCAGGCAGGATAAGAAACGCGCGGCAGCGCTTGCCGATTGCTTCGAAATGGAAGCGGGGAAGGTAAGCGAAAGGCCAGGATCATTTAAGCCTTGACGCGTTACAACATTATGGTTACTATTACCATAATGTTAGTGAAATGGGGTAATCAAATGTATAACTTGATTATGAAACAACCTCATCATCATGAGAGGCGTTAACACATTCCTAAAGATCAGGGATGGGTTAGCGCTGTTCGCGCTTCCCATCCTGCGACATACAACGCGCAGGACTCAATGGGTCTAGCGCGTTTTTTTGTTTCAGCACATAAGAAAATGGAGGGCTAAAGAAATGGCAATCATGACAGATGAAAAGGGAAATATCTTCTTAGAATTCATAAGAACCGAAGAGGAACAGTTAGATCTAGCTTCACTCGATGCCCCGCTAACACATGCCTTGATTGTGGTAAAGTGTCAGTATGCTTTTCTTTTTATGTATAACAAATGGAGAAACAGTTGGGAATTGCCTGGTGGTGTTATTGAGATTGGGGAAACTTCTAGGCAATGTGTTATTAGGGAATTGTTTGAAGAAACCAATCAAAAAATTGGTATTGTTGAATTCAAGGGCTTAATGAAAGTTAGACTTCAACCAAGTTATCATGGACCTGAGAGGACTGAGTATGGCGCTTTGTTTTCGGGAGAACTCGATGAACTAGATGCTTTTATTGAAAACGACGAGGCGAAAACAATTACTTTATGGGATGGAAGATCAGACATTGGAGAGATTTCAGGAATTGATAAAAAACTAATAGAATTTGTTTGAACGGAACGAATGATGTTTCATTGTGCTTTTGATAGTAAATATGTGATGGAGGCGATATGAGGGAAATGGGCGGTTCGAATCAATGGGATGCAGAATGGGAAGTATCCAAAGACTTGGCTTATAAATTAATAAGCAGTCAATTTCCTCAGTTAGCTTCAAAAAGCGTTGAAAAACTGGGACATGGCTGGGATAACACTGTTTTTCTTGTCGGGGGTGAATATGTATTTCGCTTTCCAAGAAGGAAAGTTGCACTCAGTTCTTTAAGGATGGAAGGAAAGATACTGCCTAAGCTTAAAGATTACATTTCCATAGCCTATTCTTTACCCATGTTTTTTGGGGAAGGGGACGATGATTATCCTATGCCCTTCCTTGGCTACCCCTATTTATCCGGGGAGTTTCCAGTCGGATTAACTGACAAGCAGCGTGCGTTTTCAGCAACAACGCTGGCACAATTTTTAAAACGTTTGCATGCATTTCCTGTGAAAGCAGCTCAAGAAATTGGAGTTCAACATGACCATAGAAATCTGACTGATATAGCGATGCGCAAGGAAAAGATGCATAAATTCATTTCCGACCTTGCCCCTCATTTTAGTAAAGAAGAGTATCATGCCATAACGAATTATTTGGAACAGCTCAGAACTGAAAGAGTGAAACAAAAGCACGTATTCCTTCACGGTGACCTTCATTTTAAAAATATACTGGTAGATAAGAATGGAAAAGTTTCAGGGGTTATTGACTGGGGAGATGTTAATATAGGACATCCTGGTTGTGACTTGAATGTTGTGTATAGCTTTTTACCCCCGGATGCGCGTTCTGACTTTTTCAATGTATATGGGGATGTAGATGAAGAAACGAAGATATTAGCTCGATTGATAGCCATGTATATTCCAACCGGGATAATGATGCAGGCTATTGATGATAACGATGAAAGGTTGATCAATGAAGCAAAAACGAACATAATACGTGCTCTCGCTGATTAATTTATCATGCTTTTCGCTGAAGGCATGAACATTGTATCCACGCTGTGGGACTGGCGGCTTTTCGGTCTGCCCTAGGCAGGTTTAATTGGGGTTCTAATGCTGTTCTTAATGACCCGGATGGGAATCGGATTGAGTTAGGATTATTACCCTCAATGGCGAATGTTGATTTATATATAAATTTGTTACGGAGCTGATATTAAAATGAATCATAAAATTGCAGACTTACATATTCACTCTTTATTTTCCGATGGAACATTGTCTCCCAAAGAAATTATAGCTATTGCAGTAGAGAAAGGGTTAGGATTAATAGCGATTACTGACCACAATGTGCTAGAAGGTTCAAGAGAAATACAAAAGCTAAATGATAAAAAAGAACTATTGTTAATATCTGGTGTAGAACTGGACGCATTAGATAGGGGAAAAAATCTGCATATATTAGGTTATGGAGTGGATTTAACTAATGAAAGGTTCAGAGAATTTACTGAAAATAACAGATTGCTTTTTGAGTCTTTAGATGAGCGACTCATAGCAAGGATGCAAAGGGATTACAATAACATATCTCTAGAGGAATACTTAAATTATAATTATGACAGAACAAACGGTGGTTGGAAGGCTTTGCATTATTTTGTGGAAAAGGGGATTACCAGCAGCTTGACAGCCGGTTTTGCATTCTATTCAAAGTACGAACTATCATTTGACTGTATTGAATTCCCCTCTGTAAGCATGGTATGTAATAGTATTCACAGTGCAGGTGGGAAGGCAATTCTTGCTCATCCAGGAAGAGTTATACATGTTACTGAAAGGAACGATTTTAAGAGAGAAATAACTAGATTAATTGATTTAGGGATTGATGGCATTGAATGTTATTATCCAACGCATTCTCAAGAAGTCACAGAAGATTGCCTGTCCATTTGCAAAGAACTCGGTTTGTTAATTACAGCAGGCTCTGATTGCCATGGTAATTTTGGAAAAACCGAAATTGGAGAGATGGAAATTCCGATTTCCTGGTTAAATCTTGGAGATATTTTAAGTCACAATTAAGTAAGAACAGAGAATGTTTGATAGGAATAATGTCCGAAGTAATTAAAAGAGCGACACAAAGTCTGGTCAGTTTGGGTTTTATTCCAGCTTAAGCTGTCCCATTAGACGTCCACCGCTCGTTTGAAAAATCTAATGGAATAAACCCCAGACGCACTCAAAGAAAAGGAGTGAAGTTATGAAACTTCTGCTTACATCTGGCGGCATCAATAACAAAAGTATAAACGACGCGCTGGTTGGCATGCTGGGCAAGCCGATCGCCGACTCCAACGCCCTGTGCATCCCCACCGCGATGTACGGACACCCCTGGGTCGGACCCGGCGTCAAAGCCTGGGAATTCATCAGCGGGAAAGAAGCGAATCCCATGGTCGCCCTGGGTTGGAAGTCCGTCGGTGTGCTGGAGCTCACAGCACTGCCAAGCATCGGCGAAGACCGCTGGATGCCGCTGGTCCGGGAGACGGACGTCCTGCTGGTGGCGGGCGGCGACGCCCTCTACTTGTGCTACTGGATGCGGCAATCCGGGCTGGCAGATCTCTTGCCGTCACTGCAGGCAGTCTATGTGGGAATGAGCGCCGGGAGTATGGTGATGGCACCTAGCATCGGGGAATTCTTCGTTGGCTGGACTCCACCCAACGGCGGCGATGAAGCACTGGGACTGGTTGATTTTGCAATGTTTCCGCATCTGGATCACGAGATGCTGCCGCATAACACAATGGCTGCTGCAGAGAGATGGGCGGCCGGGATGCAGAAGCCGGCGTATGCGATTGATGATCAGACCGCCATCAAAGTGATCGACGGAGCAGTCGAAGTTGTTTCCGAAGGGCATTGGAAACTTTTTTTCGCCCTGATAGTACTCCGCTGAAAACTTAGACTCTAATTAGTAACGGTTGCATGGAAAACGCATTAATGGGGTCTCCGCGGGATCGATCTGGCGGCTTCGTTACGAAAGTGCAGTTTTACTCAACAGACTGGCACGAAACAATGGACTTTTTAAACAGCTCATGTATTTTTTTGTTCGTTTCTAATGTCACAGATCGGAGCTTTACATCGTTCTATGTGCAAAACGCAAAAGGAGCTGAGGAACGATGAACGACTTGACATGTGTTATCATAGGAGGCGGCTATGCAGGGCTGCAAGCGCTCAAAGCGATAAAGGAAAAGACCAACGGCATAGCGAATGGTCGGAGGATTCGGTTTGTTCTGATCGACATGCAGCCCGGTCATTTGCGCAAATTAAGAATGTTCCGCCCTACGGCGACCGAGGAAGAAATTATGATTCCCTGGAATCAGTTAACTCTTAAAGATTTCGAATTCGTACAAGGTACGGTTACGTCCGTGGATGGAGAGGAAAAGCGGGTTCGATATATAGGTCCGCAAGGCAACGATGCCCGAATTCGTTATGACCTTCTAGTCGTGACGGTGGGCAGCATAGTTAGGCGACCGGATCCCGATCAAGGCGGTGTCGCTTTGACCGACCCGCAAGCCGCGGCAGACATCCGGGAGTGCTGGCGTGCCAACCTTCGGAAGGCTGCCCGCGCGACGAATCCTGAGGAACGCAAGAAATTGATGACCATCGCGGTTGCGGGAGCAGGCATCAGCGGCATTGAGACGTCCGCCGAGCTGGCGCTCACGATGAGGAAGGAAGCAACGGCGTTAGGGCTGAACCCGTCCGATGTCTCCGTCTATTTGCTGAATGCACAGGAACGACTGCTCCCGGAAGTGTCGGAGAAATTTAGACGGAAGTTGGATCGGCAACTCACCGAATGTGGAGTAACAGTGCTTCACAATCGTAAGGCGCTTCGGGAGGAAGCAGGGTCGTTGTCACTCAGTGGCGGCGATTGTCTGGCGGTTGGCCTATGTATTTGGACTTTGGGCTTGATACCCAATCCAGGACTTAAGGGCATGGATCTACCTCTTACTCCCGAGGGGAAGGTACTGGTGGATGAATGCTATCGCGTCAAAGGGATGCCGAACGTTTACAGCATTGGCGACTGTTCGGGAATCGTCGATCCGAGAGACGGCAGAGCAACTCAAATGACGTGTTTTGAAGCGGGAGAGCAGGGGCTTCGGCTGGGTAAAATCGTAATGGCGGATTTAGAGGGCCGTCCGGCTCCGAGTCATCATTCCGCCAAATCGAATATGGATGCGTTCACCATCGCACTGGGGCAAAATGGAGTGTTCTGGATACGCACATGGGGACTCGACATGGTCATGACAGGAAAGCTTCCGGGGAGAATCAAAAAGCTGGTAGAGGATACTGCCAGTATGCTTAGATAGAAATGAAAGGAGGGACGACAGCGATTGGAAGAACTGTACGGTCAATATAAATCGTTGCTGTTCACGCTGGCATATCAGATGACAGGCTCCGCAGCAGACGCGGAAGATGTGGTGCAGGACGTGTTTGTTAAGGCGTGCGACGCACATCCCGAACGTTTAGAGGAGCCTAAGGCGTATTTATGCAAAATGGTAACCAATCGCTGCCTCGATCTGCAGAAGTCGGCGCGGAAGAGGAGGGAGATGTACGTCGGTCCGTGGCTTCCCGAACCTATTCGGACGCCGGAGGAGAATACGCTCGAGACGACGGTCGTCCGCCGCGATCTGCTGTCTTACGCCATGCTCGTTTTGCTCGAGAGACTGACACCGACAGAGCGATTGGTTTTCGTCCTGCGTGAGGCGCTAGGCTTCGATTATCCCGAAATAGCCGAACTGCTCGGTAAGCAAGAGGCGAATTGCCGAAAACTAATGAGCCGGGCAAGAAGCAAGGTGGGAATATCCGAGGGGGAGCCGGTCGCTGCCGAAGCGGCCGAATTGGAATGGGTTAGCCAGTTCCTCACATCCTTCGAGCAAGGTAACGTCGATCAGATCCTATCCCTGCTGACCGAAGATGTCATGCTCGTCTCTGACGGAGGTGGAAAAGTACTTGCCTTTACGCGTCCGATACAAACGCGCGATCAAGTGGCCCGAATTCTTGCCGGCGCGTTTGAGGGCATAAAACCTTATTATCAGGGAAGTCTTTACTCCGAGTTTGCCCCTCTGAACGGCGAGACTTGTATAGTACTCCGCTCAGGGGACGAAACTGTGGCAGCTATATTTTTACAACGCCGACACGGAAAGGTTGCTGGAATTTACATCGTAAGAAACCCGGATAAGCTTACCCGGGTAGATGGTCAACTGTCGTAGGGGCAGCCTTTCATATGCAAACTCGGGTTCTATCCTATTGCCGTATCTAGGTTTAGCTGCTATTCTTTTGTCCCAACGAGTAACATTTCAGAGAGCGCGGGGTGAATCTGATGCATGAAAGACTTCGGAAAATGGTTTACACTTCAGGCTAAGTAGTCATTGGGATTTTGGCTCCCATTTATATTTATATACTCTGGTAAGCGCATTTTTTTAATATTACGGGCGCCCTTCAAGAACATCATTAGATTTCGTAGGCCTTGTCGTCTACGGTATCCTCGCTGAAGGGGGATCGCAGTGATATTTACCTTATAGAAGTATATGACCAGATTGAGCGTGGCGATGGAACCTATCCATCGCTAGTTTTGTTATCGTGGGAATTTCTCAACTAACGAAAACGATAGTGGGAAGCTTGCCGCACGCAAGCTCTACTTCGTTCGTTATACGAACGGGCAGGATAGGAGTTCAACAAGAAGTAAACTACCAAACAGCAGTATATTCAAAAGAATATTGGAGACTCTTTCCTTACAAATTTGTTTTATAATTTGTTATATCTCGTTAAGTTTTTTGGGGGGGAGAGTGAACAAGGTGAATCACGAATGGATAGCCCGAAAAGTGCTCGAGAGTTATTCGTTCACAGATCCAGTTCTTGAGTTCATGAGGCACAACGAAAATATGACATACAAAATTACTGACCGTGGCAATAGTTGCACCTTCTTACTGCGGATCCATAAGCCCGTTACAGAAGGGTTTTTCGGCATTCAGCATACGCTAGAGGGGCTGAAATCCGAGACGGCACTTCTGCTGGAGTTGGGTCGCAATCGAGTGTTGGGGGTACAAATGCCTGTTGCGAATAGATTCGGGGAGTATGTATCTGTATGTCGTCTGGAGGACATGGGTGCAGCAGCTTTTTATGCAACGCTGCTGGAGTGGATTGATGGTGATACTTTTAGACATGAAGAAAAGAATTTGGATGAAATTGTGTATGCAATTGGAGTCAATCTTGCGCGATTTCATCGCTTCACTCGAGCGAGTGAGGTCTTAAAGGATTTGCATAGACCCGTATACGGCACAGAAAAAATCGATAATACGCTTGAGAAGCTGAGGTATGGCGTAGAAGTAGACTTATACAGTCTGGAACATTACGGGATCATGACCGAAGTGCTTGCTCAGGTGAAGGGATTCATGAGAGAACTGGACTCGCAGGAAGGAGCATGGGGGTTGATCCATGCAGATATTCAGCGTGGTAATATCGTCATCACTGAAAGCAGTGAGCCTTGTTTTATCGATTTTTGTCTATCCGGCTATGGTTACTATTTATTCGATATTGGAAGCGCATCTACGAAAATTGAAAGCAAACAGCGAGACATATTTCTGAAGGGCTACACGTCACAAGCCCCATTTTCCAAGGAAAGTTTAAGATACGTTGAAGGACTGATTCTGATGGATATATGCCTGTGCTATGCGTTTTTTATCCGTGATTCGGACAGAAATAGTTGGATTAAAGACCACGTAGTCAGAAAAATAGAATTGTGGAGTCAGTGGCTGACGGGGAAAGAAATTTACTATTTATTATAGGAGACGGACAGAAACGAGCAGAACGAGATCGAATACGTACGTAATACTTCCAAATCTTTGAACTTAAATATAAAATATATTTGAAAATAGGACGGCCCGCGTTTTCAATCTGGATAAAGTGTAAAGGAGCTAACAAAACATGAAGGTTCTTGTTACAGGGGCCTCCGGCAATGGTGGTCAGGCTGTTTGCCGTGAGTTGATGAATGCGGGGTATACCGTACGCATGGCGGATGTTGTCCCAACACATTCAGATGATCTACAATCATTAGAGTTCGTACGTTGTGATACTCGGACACCATCCGACGTCAGGCGCGCTGTGGCGGGAGTGGATGCTGTTATCCACCTTGCTGCCTGGCATTGCGCTCACAACCCTCCAGTTAGTGACGAAACGATATTTTCGGTCAATGTGGACGGGACGTTTCACGTTTTGGAGGCCTGCCGGCAGGAAGGGATTAAATCGATTGTGTATGCGTCATCTATGGCTTACGGATGGTGGTCCGTGTACGGGGTTTCCAAAGTAATCGGAGAAGACCTTTGTAAAGCCTATCATGAAATGACGGGAGCTTCCATCGTTATGCTGCGTTATCATGAGTTTATTCCAAGACCTTATTTGGAGTTTGGGGCGCGGTTATTGAGAAACGGCGTAGACAGGCGAGATGTCGCGGCAGCCACATTAGCATCCGTAAAAGCAGTATTAGGGCGAAACGTAGGACTTTTCCGAACTATTGTTCACACCGATCATGGAATGCCGCAAGACGTAGTGGAAAATTTCCGAAACCTTGGAATTGGCTGGTGCGAGGAAAAGTTACCGGGAGCACGCCGCCTTATTGAAAAATATGAAATTTCGCTACCCGAAAAGGTGGAGCAGCACGACCTTGAAGAAGCGGAACACGTTCTTGGCTGGAAACCTACTGTTGGATTCCTTGACTTCCTCTGCGACTTAAAAGCACGAGATGAGAAAGGACTCGATGTAACTAATTTATGGGTCCCTTCAGAACTTCCGTTAATATAATTGTCTAATGACACAAAAGTGCCCTATATTAACTAATTCGAAAAAGCTTGAGTAATCAAGCGGACTCATTAGCCGGGAAGACTGACTGCACATGGTACAGGCGATCAGGCGAACGGCGACGACGTCTGCAGTATATCGTGGTGCTGGCGGCGGGGTGCATAATTCAAATTGTTGTGATAGCGCTTACCTGTTAAAATTATATATAAGGAATATATGGAAACGTTATTTTGGAAGAATGGTGGTTCTGTGGGAAGCACCACGCTTAGCGGCATCCCACATAGGATCACCGGTATGGAACCGCAACCCGGTCAGGAGAACGGGGTGAGAGGAAGCATGAGGCCGAAGGCGGGCTAAAGATGTATAAACGTAACGGAGGAAAGTTGCCTCCTACTTAAAAGAGTGCGGGATTGAATTATGTGGGGTCACGGTAAAGGTACCGGTTCAGTTGAAAAGAATGTAAGGAGGTGAGGCCCGAACAGTTTCGATTTATGTCCGTACGGTTCTATACAGCATGATCTGCTCTCATGGAAAAATACTCTATTGTCAGTGAATAGGAGGATAAACTCATGGCAGGAAATAGAGCGGTAGTTTATACTGGACCAGGCAAAGTGGAAGTATCCGATATTGATTTTCCGGGTTTGGTTTTGAGGGATGGTCCGGGTGTAAATCCGAGAAATGTCGGCAGAAAATGCGAGCACGGCGTCATTCTTAAAGTCGTTTCTACGAACATTTGCGGAAGCGACCAGCATATGGTAAGAGGAAGGACAACTGCGCCGAGCGGATTAGTGTTAGGACATGAAATTACCGGTGAGGTTATCGAAGTGGGCAGGGATGTGGAATTTATAAAGAAAGGCGACCTCGTATCCGTCCCTTTCAACATTGCTTGCGGAAGATGCCGGAGCTGTAAAGAACGGAATACGAATGTTTGCCTCAATGTGAACCCGGACCGGCCGGGATCGGCATACGGTTATGTCGACATGGGCGGCTGGGTCGGCGGACAATCGGAATATGTGATGGTGCCATACGCCGATTTCCAGCTGTTAAAGTTCCCGGACAAAGAGCAGGCAATGGAGAAAATAAGAGATCTTACGATGCTGTCCGATATTTTCCCGACCGGATACCATGGAGCTGTAAGTGCAGGTGTCCGCCCGGGATCTACCGTTTATGTAGCGGGGGCCGGCCCAGTCGGTTTGGCGGCCGCTCATTCCGCCCAATTGCTTGGAGCGGCGGTAGTCATTGTCGGGGACTTGAACGGCGAGCGGCTTGCGCAGGCAAGAAGCTTCGGCTGCGAGACCGTTAACCTTAGCGATCATGCGAACCTCGGAGAGCAGATCGAGCAAATACTCGGCGTGCCCGAAGTGGACAGTGCCATTGACTGCGTTGGATTCGAAGCGCACGGCCATGGGCACGGACATACGGAAGCACCTGCGACCGTACTGAACTCCATTATGGAAGTAACCCGAGCCGGCGGACGACTCGGCATTCCCGGACTTTATGTAACGGGTGATCCCGGAGCGATTGATAACGATGCGAAAGTGGGTACGCTTAAAATCCGTTTCGGCCTCGGTTGGGCCAAGTCTCATACGTTCGTAACGGGACAAACGCCTGTCATGCAATACCACCGGGAGCTTATGATGTCGATTCTGAGCGGAAAAGCCCAAATCGCAAAAGCGGTGAACGCCACCGTGATTTCCCTGGATGATGCGCCAAGAGCTTACCAAGAGTTTGATAAAGGGGCGGCGAGGAAATTCGTCATCGACCCTCACGGACTGATCAAATAAGTTATTCATATCCATCAAAAAAGCTGCTCCCGCCGTAGAAAGAGATACGGCATGGGCAGCTTTTAGTTTATGCCGTTCTCCGGCTAAATGCCGCCAAAACTTGGCGATCTGCAGCGGCAGCTTGCTGATTGCTCCGGAAGCAGCATAGTAATCTATTGGGCAGGGATCAGCAACACAAAGGGTCTTCCGAGGATCGGACCGTTTTTCGGAGTCGAGATGGGCAATGGAATCACCTTATTGTTTGACAGTATGCGGAGAGATAGACCGCATCCGAGCAACAACGCTATATTTTACTTTTCCTAAGGAATAATTAAAATGTTAACATAACAATAATTATGTTAACATTTTAATCCAAACCGAGTTAGGCAATAATTACGAAGTATGGATTTGTTCACGCCACTAAGTGTATCTATGAGAAATTTTGAAAAGCCTCAAACAAACAACAAATTACGAAGTTACGTCGATCTTGTCATTCGACAAAGAGTATTGCTGTATATTTATTTTCATCAAGCAAACGATGTGTCAAATTTGGATGAAAAATCAATGAATTGGTTAAAAGAGCTTCAACGAGTAGCCGCTTCTGATGACCCTATGCTGCCGATTGATTTTCGCATATTACTAACGTAGTGGCTGACTCAACACAGCCGGCATATGAAAAGGGTTCGATTGCCAAGAGGGCTGCATTGCAACGGACCGAATAACGGTTGATGGCTGTAAGGTCGAGTTCATGTATAGGGAAGAGCCTTATCAAAATGGGCGGCCCGATAGTGGATGGCAGTTTATGGCTGGGGATGAAGATCAGGAATACATGGATAACCCTAATAATCACAACGTTTACCAGGTAAATACGATATGTAACTACGATCCCGAAACAATCCCATTCTTGGATTCACCCCCAGGTACTGCCTACTTTCGAGGGACAGATGCGAAGTTTGAACTTGATGAGGAGTGGGAGAATCCAGAAGACTGAAGAACGAAGAAATCTGATCGCCCACATATGGCCGTCCAAGTCCTCGAAGGCCCATGATAAATGAACCTATAATCCTGCTTATTTATTGTATTGAGGCTGTCCGCTTCATTGCATATAATGAAGGTACCACCCTTCGGGGAGATCGTTAAGGGAGACCGAGATGAACGAAACCGCATTTGACGAACCATTATTTTCAAGCTTGAAGCCGGGCTTAACCTCGTTCTGTTACCGAATGCTAGGCTCCATGGACGATGCGGATGATGCCGTTCAGGAGACGAGTATTCGTGTCTGGCAGAGCTGGAGCACATTCAGACAGGATTCCTCGTTCAAAACTTGGGTCTATCGGATTGCCTCCAACCTGTGCTTGGACAAGCTGAGACAATCCAAACGCCGCGCACTTCCCGTTGACCTGTTCGATCCGGCCGTCGCCATCGTCGAACCGCGCGACACGCTGCCGGATTCTGCCTGGATCTGGCCGTCTCCCGACTTTGGGGGCAATCCGGAGGATCGGCTCGTCCGCAGAGATACCCTTCAACTGTGCTTCATCGCTCTCCTGCAGACCTTGCCTCCGCGGCAGCGCGCGGTACTCATTTTGAAGGATGTATTTGAATGGTCCTCCAAGCAGATCGCGGAAACGTTGGCGATGTCGCCGGCAGCGGTGAACAGCGCCTTGCAAAGAGCCCGAGAGACGATGGACCGGGCGCAGCTTCGCTCGGATGAGCTCAGCAGCATGGACGTTCAACCGGAGCAGCAGCTGCTGTCCCGGTATGTGGAGGCCTTCGAGCAATTCGATATTGCTGCGCTCGTCGCGTTGTTCCACGAGGAAGGCTGCATGTCGATGCCGCCCTTCGAGATGTGGATCCGCGGCAAGGAAGCTTTGTCCGCCTTCTATTCGCTTACTCGCTGGCATTGCGAAGGTTCGCGATTTGTGCCCATTACGGTGAATGGCGGTTATCCGGCGTTGGCCCAGTATATGCCGGGCAAAGAGGGATCTGGCCTGGTACCCTGGGGCATCCACGTCATCGAGACCAAAGAAAATCAAATCCTGCACGTTCAAAACTTCATTCATACGCCATTATTTTCGCGATTTGGGCTGCCTGAGCGAATTGACCGATGAATTTCGTCATTGGCTTACGTCTATATTATTGAGAATAACCAAACCGACGAATATCATGAGAGAGGTGTCTATTTAAATTGGAAACGAGTCAACCGACGAAAGTAACCGTGCAAACCGTCATTCAAGCCCCTGTCGAGAAGGTATGGCGCTGTTGGACCGAGCCGGATCACATCACGAAGTGGAATCAAGCGTCCGAGGATTGGCATGCGCCGAGAGCCGAAAACGATCTGCGGGTCGGCGGCCAGTTTCTGACACGGATGGAAGCGAAGGATGGCAGCATGGGTTTTGATTTTGGCGGCGTCTACGATGTCGTCAATCGGCATGAAGCGATCGGCTACACCATGGAGGACGGAAGAAGAGTGGATATTGCTTTCGTCGATCAAGGGAATGAGACGAAGGTCATTGAAACGTTCGACGCGGAAAGCTCCAATCCCGTCGAGTTCCAGCAAGCAGGCTGGCAAGCGATCATAGACAATTTCAAAGCCTATACCGAACAAAACTAATCATCGCGAAGAAGACGCCGGGGAAGATGCCCGGCGTCTTTCTTTTTGAACCCTCGTACGAGCGTGCTCTCCGTTAGACTTAACCTTGTGCCGCATCTATGTTCATGTAGTTAATGGCCCACAGATGGCCGTCCAAGTCCACGAAGCCCCAATGATACATGAACCCATGATCTTCAGGTTCAGCGTGTAATTTCCCGCCCAAGGAGACCGCGGTATTCACGATTTCATCGACCTTTTCCCGGCTCTCGAAGGCCAATGCGATCGTCATCTGCGCATACTTGCTCGTATCGACGGATTCCTTCTCCGTGAGCGTATTAAAGAATGCTTGACTGATCAGCATGACCTGCAGGTTGTCGCCGATCACGATGGCCACCGAATTCTCGTTATCGGGGAATTGCGGATTGAGCTCGAATCCGAGTCCGGTGAAGAACGCTTTCGATTGTTCTACGTTTTTTACAGGCAGATTGAAACTCGTGAATGCGGACCTTAATGTCATTTTCAAAACACCTCTTCGTCAAATTAGTTTGTGTTCATTTATGCCTTCGTTTATATAGACGACAGCCGATCCGAGAATTCATCGGTCTCATGAATTCGGAAACGTAAATTTTGAAAAATAACTTGGTATTGAGTTCGGAGGAATGCGTCTGAATATATGACAATTAAAGGATGGGTATCGAATGACGGAATGAGGGAACGGTAAGGAAATTATCGCGGATCAATCGGATCCCACGCTTAAGTATTTGGATTCCGAGGAGGTCGGCTACGACGGCATCGAGTTGATGTATCAGAAGGAGATGCGGGGGCTTAACGGTTATAAATCCTATCAAATCGACGGCATGAGCCGGATCGACGGCGATATGAAGCTGACCAAGCCGGTCAAGGGGCAGAATCTGTATCTAACGATGAATCGCAAGGTACAGCTCCCCGCGCAGCAAGCCCAACGCGGCAAAGTTGGCTGACTCGGGATAAAACCAAGCCATGAGAAAAATCTTCAGAGAGTACTGGCGACCAAAATATAATTAATAGACTATATTGCCAATAAACATCGTATAGACGTCTGATCTGCAAACCCGTTTTTATGAGAGAGTAACCACCAGAAGTGCTGAGACTTGCATAAAAAGGGGGTACCGCTACCGGTACGCCCCTGTTTGTCTCTATTCGCATTGGGATGAAACCGATTTAATCCCAATATTTCACGGAACCGGATCCGCTGAATCTTTCGTACACATAAAATTCTGCCTTCTTGTTGTCGCCGTCGACATAGTTGCTGATTCCCCGATAGATCAGCGTATCACCAGGGTACAGGAAATACTCATAACCGGTCACGATTTCATCCGCATTGCTGCCCGGATCGTATTCCCGCAGCTGATACCAGGCGCCGCCACTTGGACCGCTAACAACCTGGAATTTAAAGTCGCCGCCGCCAGAGTGAACATAATTGGTCGGGTTTTGCGAAGAAACTGTCGAGCGCTGACCGAGGTAATCCCACTCGCCGGCTCCCATCGTGGTTACGCCGTTAGCGCGAATAATCGTGACGTTGGGGGCGGTGCCAGCCGTTTTATCCACTGCTCTGGATTCCACTGCGGGTCCGTCGGCGAACGCCGTGGAAACAGGAACTGCCACTGCAAGTGTCAGGACGGCTAGCATCGTGCGCAACCATTTAGCCTTTGATTTGTTTTGATGGTTCACATCTATCATCCTCCCAGTTTGTTTTTTGAAGCCAGAGATAGAGTAGCATATTGCATTTGTCGAAGTAACCAAAAACGTGTAACAATTTGTAGTTCCCAGAAAAAACCAACCACAGGCCTATGTCCGTGAATGCTAAGCGTGGGATCACCAGAATGTGGTACTCCCTCTAACTCATGTAAAATAATGTCGAATCATAAAAACCCGTCGCTGCAGCTGCTCATAGCGCTGACGAAGAGCTTGCCGTCTGTACAAAAAGGGCCAGCGTCTATAAAAAGTGACGGTGCTTGAAGGCATGCCGTTGCCCTCTACCGTAAAAGTTGCGATCACAACAAGACTCAACGTGGTCTTCGGTCAACTGAAAAGAGATAACGGCGGGGGCTGTGAAGGGATAAAATGGACGAAGGAAACAGCGACTATTTTTACTTCCAAAGATCATGCGCAATCTGCAATTGACTCAATCATCGGTAACATAAAGCGGTTGCTGAGGCAGTTGTTTATTGTTACTTAAATTTCCTGTACAAGAAAAATATTTCTTGATGTGAAATTTATGGTTGTGATACTATGATCGTGAAAAGCGTATTCCGCTCCTACGAGAAACCGGGATACACTCAAACCATTCCGGGAGTGAATCGAATGAGCTCCAATGAGCAGTGGGAATCTCCATCCGTCCTGATCGATTTGGACATTTTGGACCGCAACCTGAAGGAAACGGCAGCTTCGGCGGCTCGCGCCGGGGTGAAGCTTCGGCCGCACACGAAGACGCACAAGAGCGTATGGATCGCGAGTGAGCAGCTCCGGTACGGAGCGGCCGGTATTACGGTCGCCAAGCTCGGGGAAGCAGAAGTCATGGCAGAAGGCGGCATTAACGATATTTTGATAGCGTTTCCAGTCATTGGACAGTCAAAGCTGGAACGTCTAGGCCGATTGATGGAGAAGGCAAAAGTCACGTTGAGCACGGATGACGAAGAGGTAGCGCGACAGTTATCCTCGCTCGGCAGAAGCTTGAACCGAGACATCCCGCTGTATGTCGACGTGAACACCGGACTTAACCGGTGCGGCCGGGAGCCGGGCGAAGAGACGGCGGAGTTGGTTAAACAAATCGCTCAATTGCCTTACATACGCATCGCCGGGCTGATGACGCATGCCGGGCATGCATACGGCCATAACGATGCCAGCGGGATTCGCGAGGTTGCGAAGAAGGAAGCGGAAAGCTTGATTATGACGAAGCATAGGCTCGAGAAGGATGGGATCCCGATCGAGGAGATTAGCGTCGGTTCGACGCCGACCTCGAAATATGTCGCGGATATTGCAGGGTCCGGCGTGACGGAAATACGTCCGGGAGCTTACGTCTTTGGAGACGGCGGACAGTGGAAGATGGGACTGATCGGTCTCGATCAATTAGCGATGACGATTGCGGCGACCGTCGTAGGACGCCCGCGTCAGGGAACGATCATTATCGACGCGGGCTCGAAGACGCTCAGTAGCGACATGAATAAATATCACCCCGGATATGGCATTCTTTTGGGGCACGAAGGCGCAGTAATCGAAAGGCTTAGCGAGGAGCACGGCATCATATCGGTTCCAGACAACGAAGCGTTCAAGATCGGTCAAGAGGTTCGAATCGTACCTAACCATTGCTGCGTCGTGACGAACTTGCACGACAGGCTTGTCGGCGTTCGCAACGGACGGTTTGAGAAATGGTTACCCGTCGATGCGAGAGGGAAAGTGCAATAATCTTTTCGGCAATACATTCCATGTATCCTTATGAAGGGATTGGTTCACTCATGTCTATCGAAATCAAAGCTCCCCATGCACCGCAATTCCCGCTTCCTTTTTCCCATGCGCTTCGTGCGGGCGACTTCGTATACGTATCCGGACAAGTCGGAGTCGACCCGGAAACCCGCGAGCTCGTTGGGGACACGATCGAAGCTCAGACGAAACAGAGCGTCCGCAATATCGAAACGATTTTACAAGCGGCCGGCCTTACGCTCGACCACGTCATTAAAGTGAACACGCACCTGAGCAGCCTTAGCGATACTCCGGCTTACAACAAAGTATACGAAACGCTTTTCAATAAGCCCTATCCAACGAGAACGACCGTACAGAGCGGCTTGGGCAAATATTTGATCGAGATCGACGTGATCGCTTATGCGCCGACGCGCAGAGGAGAAGACGAATAGTGGACCGGGATCTCATATCCGAACGGATAAGGGGATGGATCGAAGGGCACAAGGATGAATCCACAACCTTGGCCTCGAATTTGGTCAGAATCCCGAGCGTCAATCATCCTCCGAACGGCAATGAATTCGCTTACCAATTGTTTTTTGCCAACCGGCTTCGGTCGATGGGGGCGATCGTGTCTGTCTACGAGCTGGACAGCGTCCCCGGATTGCGCGAGCATCCTGCGTTCATGAGCGGACGAAACTACGCGAACCGTCCGAATGTGCACGGAATGTTCCCGAGCAAGAGAGGAGGAAGATCACTCGTTTTCTCCGGTCATGCCGATACGGTATATGAAGGCGTGGAACCTTGGCAGGATGGACCTTTCAATGGAACGATCCGTGACGGCAAGCTGTTCGGACGCGGTTCGTACGACATGAAGGGCGGCATGGCGGCCGCGCTCGAAGCGGTCAGGTGCCTGAACGAATGCGGCATACCGCTGAACGGAACCGTGTATATCGAAAGCGTCGTCGACGAGGAGCACGGCGGGGCGAACGGAACGCTGGCCGGGAGGCTCATGGGGATCAACCCGGACATGGCCATCATTCCCGAACCGACCAATCTCGTGCCGTATTCGGGGCATTTGGGAGGAGGCATTTGGAAAGCGGAGTTTTCCGGGAAAAGCGGAATCGGATTCAATGGAGAAGTGCTTCTCAGCGCATTGGACGCCACCGTTTCGTTTGCCATGCTGCTGCAAAAATTCAAAAGGCGGCTGAATGAACATGTGGAGCCTCATGCGCTGTGGAGCCATACGGACAGAGGCATCGATGTTGTCGTGCTGTCCATCTTATCGGGCGACACGAAGCGCGAGCTCCAGGAAAAGCTGCCGGCCGACGGCAAGCTGAATTTTTGGATCGAAGGCTATCCGGGCATGACGGAACGGCAAATTATCGGCATGCTGCAGGAATTTTACGAAAGCGAGCTGCCAAACTTCCCGATTTTGGAAAAATGCCGCCCTCAGCTTACTCCGCTGATTCGCTATTTGTCTGGGAGTGAGATGGGAGCGGGAGAACAGACGGATCGATTCCTCGATTCCGTCAAACGGGCGGGAACGATCGCGCTCGAAAGGGAACCTGCGCCTCCGCAAGGAGCGCCATTCGCCTGCGACGGCTTTATGTTCAACTTATACAGCCCGACGCCTGCACTCGTGCTCGGCCCGTCCGGGGCGAACGCCCATGCCGCAGACGAGCATATGGATTTGGACAGCTATACTAAGCTGATCCGTTGGTATGCGGAAATAATGGTCGATTGGTGCGGCGTGGGAGGAGAGTGAGACTGTGGATCATTCGATATCGAATCAACCGAAGAAGGCAATCGGCGTCGTAGGTGTCGTCCACGAGACGAACACGTTCGCTCCGGGGATGACGGGGATGGATGCATTTATGGACGACTGGATCGTCGGGAAGGACGCGTTTATCGACCGCTATTCGGGTACCAAAACATCAATGGGCGGCGTCATTGATGCTTCGAAGGAGCTCGGACTGGAACTGCGCCTAGGCTTGTACACTCAAGCGACGCCGAGCGGCATGGTGACCGATGAGGCGTTCGATGTGATCGCAGACGGTCTTGTGAATTCGGTAGATCGCAGTATTGATGGGTTGGTCGTCATTTTGCACGGCGCGATGGTCGCGGTTTCGTACCGTGACGCAGAAGGGGAAATATTGCGCAGACTCCGCGCTAAGTTCGGCAGCAGCCTCCCGATGGCGGTGACGCTTGATTTGCACGCCAACGTCAGTCCGACCATGGTCGACTTGTCCGATCTGATCGTCGCTTACGACACGTATCCGCACGTGGATATATTTGATCGCGCGGTGGAAGCGGTCCGCCTGCTGAAGCGGCAGCTTGACGGCGAAATCAAGCCCGTCCACAAGCTGGTCCATACGCGAATGCTTGTCCCTCCACAGGCGATGCTAACGGATTCCGGGGCGATGAAAGAATTGATGGATCTCGCCTTCGCGCTGGAAAAAGAGCCCGGCGTGCTGAACATTTCGGTGGCCGGAGGATTTCCGTACAGCGATGTCGCGGATGCAGGGATGTCGATCGTCGTGACAGCGGACCGCGACACGGCATTGGCGGAGCGATGTGCGGAGCGGATGCGGGCGGCGGCTTGGGAGCGCAGGGAACGGTTCATGGTCCGGCAGGCCGAGCCGGCCGAGGCGGTCGCGATTGCGCTGCAGCATGCGGAAGGCCCTATCGTCCTGACAGAAAGCTCCGACAACGTCGGCGGCGGATCTCCGGCGGATTCGACGCATCTGCTACCGTTTTTGCTGGAAGCGCCGAAGACGAGCCTGATGGTCCTTTGCGATCCGGAAGCGGTTCGGCTCGCGGCCAAGCTTGGCATCGGCGCGGAGCTGCGCTGCGCTGTCGGCGGGAAAACCGACGGATTGCATGGCGAACCGGTCCCCGTAACGGGGACGATCCGCACGTTGTTTGACGGCAATTACACCCATATCGGCGCATATATGACCGGCCAGAACGTAAGAATGGGATTGACCGCGGTTGTCCAGTGCGGCAATGTAACCTTGATATTGACGGAAAAACGGGTCGCTCCGTGGGACCCGGGCCATGTTAGGTCCGTCGGACTGTACCCCGAACAATATCACATCATTGTGGCCAAATCGGCGCTTGCTTGGAAGACGGCGTTCGGAGACGTGGCGAAGCTGGCGATCGACGTCGATATTCCCGGATGTTGTTCGGCAAATATGCAGCGATTCCGTTATGAAGCGCTGAACCGGCCAATATACCCGCTCGACGCGATTGAATAGCGGACAATAGGAGAGGAGAACGAAATGAGATCCTACGAAAAATCCCGCGGCAAGCTGACGGAGGCGAGACAAGTATTGGCAGGCGGCGTGGCAAGCACACTCCGCGGCTCGATGAAGCCGACGCCGTTGTACGCCGAATCCGCATCCGGAGTCATCGTCAAGGATATGGACGGCAATCAATATATCGACTACTTGCTTGCCTACGGCCCGCTGATCTTGGGTCACGCTCACGCCGGCTTCAACGAAAAAGTAAGCCGCGCGATGGCCAAAGGTATTACGTACGGCTTGCAGCACGACGGGGAAATCGAGTTGGCGCGGCGTTTGACGGAACTATTACCGTGCGCCGACAAAGTCGCGCTCAGCGGATCGGGCACGGAAGCAGTCATGCTGGCGCTGAGGCTTTCCCGCGCTTTCACCGGCAAACGCAAAATCGTCCGGTTCCACGGCCATTATCATGGCTGGTCGGATTCGATCTTTACTTCGTTTCCGAGCCCGGACATGATGCAGACAGCGACGTCCGCCGAGGTGGACAACGTGCCTCCCGGCACGAAAGGGCAGAGCGAGCTGAGCTTGCGGGACGTAATCCTGCTGCCTTGGAACGATCCGGAAAAGCTGGAATCAACGCTGCGCGCTCACGCCGGCGATATTGCAGCCGTCATCTCCGAGCCGGTCATGTGCAATTCGGGATGCATTATGCCCCATCCGGGTTATCTTGAGAAAATGCGTGAATTAACCCGTGAGCTGAACATCGTATTCATTCTCGACGAAGTCATAACAGGCTTCCGATTAAGTCCGGGAGGCGCTCATGACCGTTTCGGCATTATGCCCGACTTAGTTACGGTCGGCAAGGCTCTTGGCGGCGGCATCGCGCTTAGCGCCGTAGGAGGCCGTAAGGACATTCTCGGGCTGATCGATTCGGAGCAGGTCAGCCATCTCGGGACGCTGAACGGCAACGGTGTCGCGATGGCGGCCGGAATGGCAGTGCTCGACCATTTGACGGAAAACGGCGGTGCCGTGTTTGGCAAGATGGAGCATACCGCAATTCGGTTAGCGAACGGTATCCGCGATCTGTTCGGCAAACACGGCATCTCCGGGGTCGTCAACCAGATCGGGCCGGTATTCCATATGATGTTTATTCGCGAAGCCGCAGTGACTCATTTCGATACGTTCCAAAAACGCGATGCGGCCAAATACGCGAAATTCGCCGAGCTGATGCTGGATGAAGGCGTCCTAGTCCGCCCGAACGGACTGTGGTACATTTCCGCCGTACATGAACCGGAGCATATCGAAGCGACGCTAACGGCGATCGACCTCGTATTTTTCCGGCTGAAGGAGGCCGAATCGGATGAGACTATCGGGTAAAGTCGCTATGATTACCGGAGGTTCGCACGGAATCGGGCAGGCGGTCGCGATCCTGTTCGCACGGGAAGGCGCCAAGGTCGCCCTTTGCGGCAGAGGGAAAGCGGCGCTTGACGAGACGGTGAAACAAATCGTGGAAACCGGCGGTGAGGCGTTGGCGTACGAGGCCGATGTGTCCGACAAAGCACAGGTTGACCGTTTTGTCGACGGCGTCGTCGGGCGATGGGGCCGCATTGATATCGCGGTCAATAACGCCGGTATTTGCGAAATCGCCTCATTCCTGGACATTGCCGAAGAGCAATGGGACCGTCACATGAACATCAACCTGAAGGGCGCGTTTCTTGCCAGTCAACGTGCCGCCCGTGAAATGGTGCGTCAAGGCGGTGGCGGTTCGATCATCCAAATGTCGAGCGTCAACGGCATCCAAGCCGAAGCCGGTCAGGCACACTACAATACGACAAAGGGTGGAATGATTAATTTGTCCATGTCGATGGCGCTGGAGCTTGCGGTCCACGGCATTCGCGTCAACGCGCTTTGTCCGGGCTTTATCGAGACAAGGCTCACAAAGCCGCTGATCGATAACCCGCCGGCGATCGCCGATTATTTACGAACCGTACCTATGAATCGGGTCGGACAACCGGAAGAAATCGCATCCGCGGCCTTGTTTCTCGCTTCGGACGAATCGTCCTATATGACCGGCACGTGCATGGTTGTCGACGGAGGCCAGCTGATCAAGCTGTCGTGATCCGAGTCATTATTCGGATGACAAATGAGGAATGTACGGCTTATTGCAAGAAATGCGAGCAGGAAAGGAGCAGGCATGAAAGAAACAGAGAAGCTAACCGCAACCGCTACCGTAAAATCCGCCGACCGGGTGCTCGACATCTTTGAATTATTTGCCGACCGGCACGAGCCGCTTAATTTGTCGGAGATTTCGCGGCAGCTCGACCTCCCCGCAAGCAGCGCGCACAAGCTGCTGCAAAACTTGCTTGCCCGCGGATACTTGGAAACGGACAAACAAGGGAAAACGTTCCGTCTCGGGTACAAGCTGTTCGAAATCGGCAGCAAATATGCCGGGCGGACCGATATGGCCGAGGAATTTCAATATGTTGCGCTAAAAATGGTCGACGAGCTGAATGAATCGGTATTCATGACGATCCGTAACGGAGAGATGGCGCTCTATGTGGCGGAAAAACAAAGCACGCACCCGGTTCGTTTCGTATCCCACCTCGGCATGCAGCTCCCGCTTCACGCTACGGCGATGGGCAAAGTGCTGCTGAGCGGAATGACGGACGAAGAGATTCACACGCTGTATCCGGACAAACAACTTGGCCGTCTTACGGAAACGACCGTTACCGACTTCGGTGAATTGATGGAGCAGATCGGGCGAATCCGCGTCGAGGGCGTGGGATACAGCATGGGCGAATCGGTTCATGGCGTCCGCTGTGCAGCCGCTCCGATTTATGGGGCGCCGCACAAAATTACGGCGTCACTCGGCGTTTCGATGCCCGAGGCGAGGTGGGATCCGAAATTATGGGACCGCATCGTGCAGGCAGTCAGTTTGGGGGCTAAAGAAATCAGCATGAAGCTGTATTACGCCCGATAAGCGGCGGTTTTCTGACGAGCCGAATATTAGCCGCTGAAGCAGGGAGACGACGGGACGGTAAGAATCGAGGACCGAAATAAGGGTGATCGAGAAGCCCGGCCCGCCCGAATTCGCACCCCAATAACTTGTTTTGTAAAAGAAATGCTTCTCCGAGAGGGCGAAAAAGGAACCTAAAAGGTTCCTTTTTCGCGCCTTCTCGGGGATTATGATTTACATTTGGGCCTTCATCGTCTTCAAATATTCCGAAGGAGTCATGCCCGTCGCTTTTTTGAATTGGCGCGAAAAGTAATGGATGCTCGAATAGCCGAGCTGCTCGGCGATTTCCGTCACGTTGCTCGTTTCCTCGCGAATATGCTGCTTCGCCCGCTCGATCCTCAGCCGCCCGACGTACTCTGTAATACCGCAGCCCGTATGCTCACGGAAAATGGCGCGCAGTTGCGTCTTGCTTAGGGCGAATTCGGCACATAGCCGGTCGAGCGGCGGGTGATCCGACATATGGGCTTCCAAATAATCGACGATCCGGCGGACAAGTTCCCGATCCCCTTTTTCCTTCGTTATGGAGGACAGCTTGGGCTTCGGCGTCTGTTCCCGATTGTTGCGGATGAGCCGGATCAACAGCGCCTCCAAATAAATTTTAATCATCTGCTCCGCTCCGAATTCTGGCTTTTCCTTCCGGGTGAGCGGATGCTTCGGTTTTTTGGGCGGATGGGCGTGCGGACCGACGATCGGCATCACGAAGAGCTTGTTTCCTTCCTCAATAAGCTGCGAGAGCAGCAGGCGCTCGTCGTTGCCGAGCCGCAGCATTTTATGGGAGAAGAAGCGCATCGCCGAAGACTGGCAGTCGAATGATATGATGAATATATTCGGCGGCGTTTTCCGGTTGCATCTCAGGCTGTGGAACTCGTTCGGCGTATAGAATACCATGTCGCCCTGCTTCAAATGGAACGTGGAGAAGTCGGTCGTAATCTCGACCTCGCCTTTGTCCACGTATAAAAACTCCCAAAAATTATGCTGCTCACCGAGATAAACGTAATCTTTGTTCAGCTCATTGTAATGGAACGAGTATATTTTATTGATGCTGATTTGTTCCTTCAGCCTGATGTGCCGGTATCTATTGCTCACGCTTCTCACCCTTTCGAAAGTTGCGTAACGAACTTTACCGTTTCACCCGCTGCGAGCAGTACGATTTTGTACATATTGTAACATAAAAATGGCTTATATAATGGTAGACGTCAATTGAATCCCGGATATCGCATTGCTTCAATAAAGTGCAAATGCTTTGACAAAAGTGCAAATTTTACGTCGTTTTTGCCAAAGATTTTATGAAAGAGCACCATTATGATTACAGAAAAGCAAACGTTTTCTACTTTATGGAAGGAGAGGAATGATCTTGAGTAAAATTCGTACGGCGGTAGTCGGCCTTAACATGGGGCTGGAACACGCACATGCCTACAAGCTGGCAGAGCGTTCGGAGCTTCGCTGGGTCGTCGATCTGGACGAGGAAAGGGCAGCAAAAGTTGCTGAAGAGCTAGGGTGCAGCTATACGACGGATTGGACCAGCATTCTTGATGACGTTGATGCAGTAAGCCTGTGCACGCCGCATCATCTGCATGCGCCCCAAGCGCTGCAGGCGATCGCCGCCGGAAAGCATGTGCTGCTCGAGAAGCCGCTCGCGAACTCCGAACAAGACTGTATGAACGTCATCCGGGCCGCGGAAGCGAAAAACGTAACGCTTATGCTTGCCTTCGTCGTCCGGTTCCTGCCGGCGATTCGGAAGCTGAAGGAGGCGGTAGATAGCGGCCAATACGGCAGGCCGGTCAGCGCGCAAGGCTGGGTTGAGGCGTATTTAAACCCGGTACCGGGAACGTGGTTTGCAAGCAAAGAGAAGCTCGGCGGCGGCGTATTGTTCAGCCACGGCTGCCATTACATTGATATTCTGCTTTATTTGCTCGGCGAGCCGGCCCGGGTATCCCACTTCGGGACGCGGGTCGGAACCGAGTGGATGGAAGGGGAAGGTACGTCGCACGGCATCATCGAATTCAAGAGCGGGGCGCTGGCGCACCTCGTCAGCAGCTGGGGAATGAAATACAAGAAAACGCCGGCGAAGTTCCAACTCCATATGACCGAAGGCATGCTCGAGCTGGACAACAGCATGTGGAAGGTGCTAGCCGTTTCCAAGAGCGGGACCGAAACATTGTATGAACGCCCCAAGGAATATCCGGTTCGCCCCGGGCAAAACGTTTTATTCGAAATCGAGCATTTCCTGGAAAGCATCGCGACCGGGCGGCGGCCGGAAACCGACGGCCACGAAATATTGAAATCGCATCGGACGATTTGGGCGATGTACGCTAGCCTTGGCGTTCCCGTCAATCTATAAAGGAAAGCGAACAGGAGGTTATAATCGATGACGATCAAAGTCGGCATTATCGGATGCGGTTTGATGGGCTCGCTCCATGCGCGTACGCTGCATGCTTTGCCGGGCGTGCAGGTCGCAGCGGTGCATAACCGCACCCGTGAGAAAGCGGAGGCGCTGGCCGCCGAAGTGGGAGCGACGGTATTCGATTCGTACGATATGCTGCTAGCTCAAGATTTGGACGCAGTGTGGGTGGCGACTCCCGATCATTTGCATGTGGACGCGTCCATTGCCGTGCTTGAATCGGGCAAGCATCTGTTCCTCGAAAAAGCGCTCGCCACCTCGGTGGCCGACGGCGCGAAAATCGTGGAGGCCGGGGCGAAACGGCCGGAGCTTAAGGCGATGGTCGGTTACCCGCTGCGCTTCGCTCCCGCCTATCTGGCGATGAAAGAAGCCGTTTCGCGCGGCGACGCCGGCAAGCCGATTCAAGCATGGTCGATGCGTACCCATTTTCTGGATCCCAATCAACAGGTGTATGACAAATACCGAGACCATTACTACGATACGCCGAGCTGGTACTTCAACGAGGCTGATGCGAAAGGCCCCATATTTTCCCACGGCTCGCACGACTATGATCTGCTGATGTGGATGTGCGGCGAAATCGAATCGGTATTCGCATACGGCGGCACGTATATGCTTCCGCCAGGTAGCGCCGCCGACGCCTTCACTGTATCGCTGCGTTTTGCAAATGGGGGGATCGGCCAAGTCAGCACGCCTTGGGTTACCCGCGTAGAGTACGACATCACGGGCGTCGCGACGGAGAAGTTGACCGTCGTGAACAACAACGGACAAGTGCTGGTAAAAGACGACAACGGTCCCGAACGGAAAACATCGTTCTCCGATAACGACATGTGGGTTCGGCTGAACGGGCATTTCATCGATTGCATCTGCTATAACAAACAGCCGCTCATCTCTTTAGAAGACGGATTGCGGGTCATCGCCGTATCCGAGGCGGCTTATCGTTCCTTGAAGGAACGGCGCGAAGTCGCAGTTGACTATTCCGTGCTGGGCGCGTCGCGGGCTGGAGGCGGGGAATGACCATGAAGCCGAGAATTAAGCTCGCCTGCATGACTTGGATTTATAATAAGTATCCGTTCGAACGAGCGTTGGAAGGTATTGCCCGGGCCGGCTACCGGTACGTTTCGTTCGGTTTGCCGCACGAAGGGAAACGAGCGTTCGACGATGGTGCGCAGGGGGAAGCCGAAAGAATCGCCGATCTGTTGGATCGTAACGGCTTGCGGCCGGTTACGCTCGTCAGCACCGACGTTCTGGCCCCGACTCAGCCGATCGAGCTGGCTAGGCGGCGGATGGACTTTGCCCGCACGATCGGCGTGGAAGAGCTGTTGTCACTCGGGACGACCAGCTACAAGAGGTTTCCCGATGAGCCGCTCACCGACGATGAGATGAAGCCGATCAACGAAGCGTTTGCGGCCAAATTTCGCCAAATCGGAGAGGAAGCAGGGAAACGGGGGCTGATGGTGACGATCAAGCCGCATACGGGCAACACGGCTGCAGCTAATGTCATTGCCGATACGCTTAGGACCATCGGCTCCCCGTATGTAAAGGCATCTTACGACCCTGGTAACGTGCGATTTTATGAAGGCATTGAGCCGGTTTCCGACTTTCATGTCATCGCAGAGCAAACGATTTCGTTTATCGCCAAAGATCATCGCGGTGACCGGGCGGAGTCGAATTTCCCGATTCCGGGGGAGGGCGACATCAATTTCCCTGCGATGTTCGGTATGCTTCATGCGTCCGGATTTACAGGACCCGTCGTCGTTGAACGCCTTGACGGAGAGAACGGCGCCTATGGCGTGAACATCGAAGCCGCAGAGCTGGACAGGCAGATCACTAAAGCTCACGCCAACCTGGTACGGATGCTGGAAGATGCCGGATTTGAAGTATAGATTGCAGCATGGGGGGAGTGCGAGTGAAACCGTCTACGGTACGGGAATCCGTTGAAATCCGGCGATTGGCAGACTGCACGTTCAGACAGGCGGTTGAGCTATGGAACCTCGGTTTTGCCGGTTACTATTCGGATATGACGCTAACGCTGGATAAGTTCATAGCCAAGCTGGGAAGCGAATGGATTCGTCCGGAATTGTCAGTCGCCGCTTTCATTGGTGGCGAACCGGCCGGCTTTGTGCTCGTTGCCGTGAAGGAGGTTGACGGCGTTAACCTCGCCTGGAATGGCGGTACTGGCGTCCATCCGGCTTATCGGGGAAAGGGACTGGCAAAGCTTCTGATGCGGGAAGCGGTCGCGGCGATGAAAGAAGGCGGGGCGGAAACCGCCTTGCTGGAAGTCGTGCAAAAAAATGCCGCCGCCCTGGCAGCTTACGAAAGCGCAGGGTTCCTGGTTTGCGACGAGCTGATCGGCATGAAGCGGATGGGCGCACTTAACGGCATTTCGTCGGTTCAACCCTACGCGGCAGAAGCGTATTCGACCGTACGGGCGAAGCTGCAACAAATCGCCAAGCTGCCGTTCTTCCGACACGAAACGGCCTGGACTTCGGCCTGGTTTAATTTGAAGGACGGCGAAGGCATCGTCGTCCTCGACCAGGAAGGCGTTATCGGCGCCTATGTGCTGGTCCGGAAGACGTATGGGGAAAACGGAGAGCTGCAGGGGGTCACGTTATTCCAATGCGCGGCCGATTCGTCCCGTCCCGACCGGAAGGAGCTGCTCTGCGCGGTGCTTGCGGAAGCTTTTGGTCCTTCGGACGAAGCGTGCCAGAGGAGCGTCAGCAACTTGTCCATGTCTGATCCGGCCGTAATCGAATGGCTCGAAGCCGCCGGTTTTGAAGCCGTTTATACGCAATATTTGATGATCGCAAAGCTCTGACCGATATCGAATGGAGGAGGACAACCAATGATCCGTTGCGGAATGGCCGAAGTGGATATCACTCCGGTGCTTGGCAGTGAGATCCCCGGATATTTCGGGCCGCGTTTGGGGAGCGGCATAAAAGATCCGTTAGTTGCGAAATCGTTGGTCGTGGAAAAGGACACCGGCATTGCCGCCATCATTGTCCTCGACTCGATTTCCGTTCCGAGGGAGACGGTGCAAACGATACGCAAGCTGGTGGGAGATGCGGTTCGTATCGAACCGGCGGCCATTTTCGTTTCCGCCACGCATACCCATACGGGTGGTCCCGTATCGACGGGCTTGGGCTGTATCGAAAATCCGGCTTATCTGGAATGGCTCGCGCAAAAGGCCGCCGACAGCGCCATTTTGGCGTATCATACCCGCAAAGAGGCAAGGATCGGTTTCGGCCGGGGCCATGAGGCGGACATCGCATTCAACCGTCGATATTTCATGAAGGACGGCACATTCCGCACGAATCCCGGCATCGGCAATCCGCTCATCGACCGGGCGGCCGGCCCGATCGACCCAGAGGTACTGGTCATGCGGATCGACGATGCGGATGGGGATCCAATCGGTATCGTTACGAATTACGCCTGTCATACGGACACTGTCGGCGGGTCCGAATACTGCGCCGATTATCCGGGCGAGCTCAGCCGGTTCGTCAAAAGGACGCTTGGCGATCAAGCGGTCAGCCTGTTTCTTCTTGGAGCATGCGGCAACATCAATCACATCGACGTATCCGGGAAGCGAAAAAAGGCTGTCGATCATTATCGCTGGATGGGACGTATCCTGGGAGCGGAGGTCGTCAAAGTCCGGGAAAAAATCGATGTCAGCGGCGAAGCCCTTATAAAAGCTGTTAGCGGTTTTTTTACCGTGGAACTGCGGAGCCCGACAGCGGAAGAAGCGGAAGCGGCTGGGATTGTTCTTCAACAGGGGACGAGCGATGTTCGAGAAGCCACATACGCGCATGAAATATTGAAGATCATGGAAGAATGTCCGACAGCCTCAAGAGAAGTGGAAGTTCAGGCATTGCGGATCGGCGAGCTTGTGGTCGTTGGCCTGCCCGGCGAAATATTCGTCGAGTTCGGATTGGACGTCAAGAAGCAATCTCCTAGTGCTTATACGATGATCGACACGATGTGCAACGGAACCATCCGGGCTTACATATGTACTCGAGAGGCGCATCGTCAGGGCGGTTATGAACCGAGGATGACGTTCCGTAATCGTTTTCCCGAAGAGACGGGCGAACGCCTGGTGGAGCTCGCCGTGGAGCTGCTTAATCGGTTGAAATAATACGGTAGCATCCAAATGTAGGTGTCGGTGTCATAGGCGGCCTTGATGCGTTCCCACGAAATGATTCATTCTTCTCACTCAGACTGATGATGTTGCAGGACTTGGTGTTGAATTTAGCAGTAATGCCATGCTTTTGAGCGTTCTCTTGGGATGGAGGCTGCGTCAAAGCGACAAAAGCACCATTAGATTTTATTCAAGGCATGTTGGAGCATGAAAAAGCATCAACCCCCAGATTTACGCCCGACTACGAGGGGAACGCCGGCGAGAACTCTAACGTCGTTCCTTTTAAGTTCGTAGCGGCGTGTGTCATATTGAAGCTACCGTTTAACTGTGGCCGGAGAAGGAATTCGATTATATAAAGCTTAAAGATGTTGACCAGGGAACTCACAATGGACTTTTTTGAAGGGGAAGAACTTATCTCAGTGGTGTCAATCTTCAAGAAGTGGTTATAGAGCGGCCGGTAATATAATATGCTCGTCTCGTGAATAGAAACGCCCCGCTGGATTTCAATCCAGGGGGCGTTATGCTATTCACGGGTTGCATTGTGCAGTTCGTGGAGAGATTACACATTCTCGTCCGAGTCAGTCGCGGACAAACACGCCGATCCCGTTGGCTACTGCGCGCTCGGACCCGTCGGACGGCGCGTTCCGTATGGTCGCCGCCGGCGCCTTTGGCTGCCGCGTGACGAGCGTCGACGAGCCGCCACCGTCCAGGTTGACTGCATTGGCAGCGCCGAACGTCTGCATTAGCACAGCCAGCTCGCTGACGGTCATGCCGACGCTGTTGGCTGTCCGGCCGTCGACCACGGCTAGGTACACCTGCTTGCCGTCGGCGCTGACCCCTGCCGACGTTCGTGGCGCCAGCGCCGGGTCATCCATACCGGCTAACAGCTGGCCGTCCCGGAGAATCGGAAAACCGCCGACAGCAAATAAGAAGCGCGGATGGTCCTCGGCGACGAGACGGTAGCTGACCTTCACCTTGTCGCCTGGCTGGAGTTGTCCGAGAATAGCGGCTCCTTGCTCCCGGCCGACCAACACGACCGTATCGTTCGGGATTGCACCGGCGCCAGGCTGGCTGTACACAGAAGTGACGACGCTGTTCCGCACGGTGACCTCCTTCGTCTCGGCGCTGCAAGGAGCGCTCCGACTCGCGTCGGAGCCGCAGGTCGGCCGGACCCGGGAAGCAGTCCCCCAGTCGTGGTTATACACGCCGATGCCGCCTTGCGGCAGTGCATATTGATTGAGTCCGTTAATGGCGATCCGGCCATCCTTGGTCTTCAGCTCACCGTTTAAGGCCAGGCTGGATACCCGGGCCCGACCGTCGACGCCGAGGCCGAAGACATCCCGGGTGGACGTGCCGTCAGGGAGCTTGGGGCCGAAACGCTGCTTGTTTGGCACCGCGAACTTGAGGGATTTGCCACCCGTAATTTCCGGTCCGACTGCGGAGTTGGTCGGCGCAACGCCGGCATGCGTCTCGCTGACGTTGAAGAAGTCACCGTTCACCCCGGCGACCGCGCCCTGCCTGCCAACCATCTGCGAAATACGATCCTTCTTGGCCACTGCATCCGGGTGCAGGAGCTCAAGCGAGACTTTCGGGTTGCGCAAATCCACGTTCACCAGATGACCGGAGGCCGAGCCGTGCGACGTGGTGAGCTGGAACGACCGGTAGATCACGCCTGGGGCGATCGTTTCGGGGGCGGAGAACCAGACGCCATCGGCCGGATCGGAAACCGCAGCATAAGCCGCTTGCGGCAAGGCGTCGGCGTTGACGTTGATGGCGCTAACCAGCGCGGCACCCAAGGCAACCAGGGCAATCCAACTTGCTTTCTTCCTCGCATTTCTTCTTGAGATCATTTCATTCTACCTCCTTGGTTCATTTAGAATGATAGACTGGTAGATTCTCTTAAGATGATTATTCCATTATATACCGGTATACAGAAAATATGGTAATTATAATTTCTCTAATGTCGGTTTGGCGATCCTACATTTATACGAGGTTTGAGAAACACAAAGGCTCCTTGGTATGATGTTAATGGGTTCCAGATGCTTACCAGCGAACGGATCCAAAACAAACCAAGAAGACTACAAGATGAATTCTACTCAAAACATCAAATCACTTCTTCAACGCTTATTATCGGTGTCGGCATTGCAAAATTTAAACATGTGGCTGTGTATCTATGAGAAATTTCGAAAAGCTTCAAACAGAACAACAAATATCTTTACGAAGTTAAGTTGATCAAAATAAGGTTCTTTCATCCGACAAGTGTCGGGTGACAAGAACCTTATCCCATTCCCGGCATAACAACGGGCCCACATGTTGAGTGAGTTTAAGCCTTGTCGATTATCCCGACAAAAATTTGGCCATTATCCCTGTCGAGGACTGACCGTATTTTGAGAAGGTACAGGCTGGCCACCCGACAACATGCCAAGCGCTATCCCGAAATGGAAGCAAGTATGGGCTCACATCCTGAAAGCATACGTGAGATAAATCCTTAATACTGAGGGACGGAGAACGATAGTTGGGACTCAAGTTGAATAGTCCAGCGGCATTCTAGGGCATTTGTGCCCAAGAATGCCGCTATAACTATAAAATTTGACAACCTACCTACCACATGGTAGTCTAATGGTATGAAAAATTTACTTACCACCTCCGATAACATTCTGGCTTGTGCGCGTAATCTGATCGTCGCTGGCGGCTACAACGGTTTTAGTTATGCCGACATCGCTGATGTGGTTGGGATTCGTAAGGCTAGCATCCATCATCATTTCCCTAGCAAGGTCGATCTGGTCCGAACGTTAGTTGCCCGGTATCGGAAAGAAGCTGAAGCAGGTATGGCGAATATCGAGCTTCACGTATCCGATCCGCTCGAACAGCTTCGGTCCTATGCTGGTTATTGGGAAGCCTGTATCGCGGACGCCAGCGCTCCTTTTTGTGTCTGTGCGTTGTTGGCAAGCCAGCTCCCGGTCCTGCCAGAGGAAGTTGCTCTAGAGGTCCGGGCGCATTTCAGCTACCTGTCCGCGTGGTTGACATCTGTGCTGGAGCGCGGTGCGCGGCACGGGCGACTTCAACTGATGACTACCCCTCATACGGAGGCCGAAACGTTCATGGCGATAGTTCACGGCGCGATGCTTTCGGCGCGGGCTTATGGCGATCCGAAGATATTCGGCGTCGTAACAAGCCCGCTCTTGGAGCGACTCGCTTCGAGATTCCCTTGAGCTGAAAGCCGCGATGGCGATGGTTGCAGTTATGTTCAAGATGAAAGGGGTGCATACGCTCAGCAGCTTGCCCGCCATTCCGCTGGCATTATACATGTTTGCTCGCTACGGACGGATAGTGCCTCGGTCAAAGCCTGGTGTCGTCTACTTCTGTTCGATGCTGATTGGCGCTATCACAGTATTCCCCATCGCACATCAGTCGGTCAGTTATGTCATTGGAGCCGCAACGATCCTGCTGCTGCTCGCCGGATACGGCATAGGGCGTATTTCGAGCTTTGAGCGTTCAGGCAAGTACCTAGAAACAATCTTCCTTAGCCTGACGGCGTTTCTGCTGATGTTGCCGACCGTTACCGAAACCCTGACCCGTGTTCCGAACGGCCACCCCATAGTCGCTAATTTGAATTCGCCTATTCTATTCGGCGCTCAGGGCATTCTCTTCGTCATTCTCATCGTTGGCCTATCAGCCCAAATCATCCATTTGCGAAGGCAAAACAGGCTCGCGGCATTCACCTCGCCAGCCGAGATGACTGCCGAATGAAGTATTATGAACTAAGAAAAAGGAGCTACAAGACATGTCATTAACTCAAGCTTTAGCGGAAGCCAAACAGGAATTTATCGCGCATACCCCTTTGGAGATTCAAGCGGAGATGTTTCGTCAGATCCGTGAGCAGCAAGAATCTGGTTTTGCTTACGGCCGACAGGAGGGGCAGAAGGCAAAGGATTTTATACTCAAGAATGCTTTGGGAGAAACGATTAGTCTTTATGAAGAACTGTCCAAAGGACCTGTTGTCCTGACTTTCTATCGGGGCGGATGGTGCCCGTTCTGCAACAGTCAGCTTAAGGCCTATCAGAAGGTACTGCCGGACATCGAAGCCCTTGGGGGCCAGTTGATCGCGATCAGCCCGCAAAGCCCTGACAACACGCTTTCCCAGCAGGAGAAAGAAGGGCTGACCTTCCAAGTGCTTAGCGACACACACGGTCTCGTGGCCGCATTCTATAACATTCTTTACGACGTTCCAGATTACATTAAGAACATTATGAAACAAATTGGCATGGACTTGGCGGAATACAACGCGACGAACCGCTGGATCCTGCCGATTCCTTCCACCTTTATGATCGACGAATCCGGCATTATCCGCTCAGCCTACGTGAATCCGGACTTTATGCAGCGGTTGGATCCGGAGAATATTCTGCATGAATTGAGAAAGCTTTAATTGTCGACTCAACTTTCTCAGCTTCAAACATAGCCTAACCCTTGAAGCACAGTATGCATAGAAGCGAAATAATTCTTGTCTCTTTACAGAAAAACACTCTGTAATCGGCCACCTGGGCTAATAACAGCCAACATTTCATAAAGAACCATCTTATATGGCAGACACGTTACGCTAACGAAGACGGTAGTTCAATGGGGTAATGCTGAGTCGAAGCTATAGAAATGTATCGTAGAAGTCCTTGTTATTCAAGGGCTTTTTATTTTTGGAAGCATAAGCATGCAATATGTAGGATCATAAATTTGTCGTGCCTTTCAAATGCCTTAATATAGCGGGATTTGAGTAATTTCATTTGTTTTATTGGTTCAGAACTGGAGACACTTGCGGACATATCAAGGTGTTTTCATTATAATGATCCGGTAAATTCAACTGTTAATTTGTACTCTTGGCATATTAACATATCACAACGGTGCAGGATCGATCCTACCGACGTACAGCGCAAGTTGAATTTATAATAAAGTCGTTTAAATTTGATAATAAAATTGTTTAAAAACGGCTATCGCCGTAACGGGCAACAACAGGTAAAGGCATTCGTCAAGAACAACAACTTGAAGACCATCGAAGACGTACAGTCTGCACTGAAGGAGCTGTTTGCTGAGACGCTGCAATCGATTGCTGGAGGCTAGCCCTGTCATTCCTTCGTCACATCTAACAAAAGAGTGGAGGTTGGTCTAACGGAACGGATCCTTGTTTTTGGAGCAATTAAGAGATAAGCGGTTTTCCATAGAGGGAGATTTGCTCAATTAAAATTGAAAAACAGACTTATATGCTTGTGAGAGATGTTATAATTTGTAAGATGGTGATTGGCGTTATGAATGAACAGATTTAGCTCAGCAGACACTACATAAGGCCGCTGCGTGATTGATCTGGTGGCCCAGTTATACGCTAATAAACGAATAGTACAAATTTCCGCAGCTGAAAAGGTGAGAATGCGTATGGATATGCTCAATATTCAGACGATTTGCTTAAGATCGCATCTGTACTGTGAAAGAATCGGAAAGTTCAAGTATTCCAGCCAGCAGACACCGTTTTGGGTTATGTTTGGGGTGGAAGCGGGGGAATTTCGCTATACGATTGGTAATGAAACGGGGATTGCAACCGCTGGTGATTTGATTTACTGCGCTCCACAGCACCAGTTTTATCGCGAGTTGCTCACTCTTTCCGTCGTGCTGCATTATGTATTGTTTACCTTTGTGGACGAGGACGAAGTTCCACCTCTTCCGACTTATAAGATATGTCCGACGGATGAGCGCAGACTACAATCGAATTTTGCCTATTTGCGCAAACTGCATTATGTAAACGATACGTATGGCATCGCACGCAAGCAATGGATTGTAAACGACATTTGGCAGTTGGCTTGCGATGAATGGTTATTGGGAACGAGCAGGTTTACCGAAGGGGAATTGTTTGATTCGGAGGATGAACTGATGAATCGCGCCGCCGCATGGCTAACGCAAAAAGCGCTAACCCCATTCAGCATGAAAGAAATTTCCACTCAGTTGCATTTGAGTCCGTCGCAGTTTACGTTGCGGTTTCGTAGAGCGTTTCGCAAGACGCCTTCCGAACTGGTCCGATCACTGCGTATTCGCAAAGCGGCCAGCTTGCTGCTGGAAACAGAATGGACGCTTGATGAGATTGCCAAACGTTGCGGATACGACAACGGTTTTTACTTGAGTCGTGTTTTTACGGAATCTATGCATATGAGTCCTTCTGCTTATCGGCAGCAGCATCGCGTGTAAGAAAAAATAAAGTACATGCTATTTCGGTGATATCTGTATGTTCAATGGGTTGTCTCCATTATATGATGAGGGCAGCTAGACAGAATCAACTCAGCCAGACGGAGGGAGAGAGGAAATGGACACATTGGAAACAGATGTGCTTGTAGTTGGCGGAGGTACAGCCGGAGTGATGGCAGCTATCGGCGCAGCCGAGGAAGGCGCGCGCGTCGTTTTGGTGGAACGCGATAATATGCTAGGCGGCGTAGGGGTTTGTGCCGGAGTGCATTTTTATTACTACGGCAGTCTCGGCGGCATTCAAAACCGCGTTGACCGGCAGGTTCGCGAACTGAGCAAACTGACGGCAGGCAAAAGCAAAGGGTTTCATCCCGAATGGAAGGGGCTGGTGCTGACCGATTACATGGAGCGACTGGGCATCCGCATTGTTTATGACGCGGTAGTTGCACAAATGAACATGGATGGAAATAAAGTGCATGGTGCACTAGTCGAGACGGCGACGGGTCAACTGCAGGTGAAGGCGAAGGTTACGATTGATTCTACAGGGGACGGAGATATCGCTTACTTGTGCGGAGCCGACTTCACGAAGGGACGCGCTTGGGACGGAGCGTTGCATACGTATTCGCTCGTTCCTCGTTATGTTGATGATGAGAAGGTGCTGCGTTACAAAAATTTTGATGTCGGCTGGGCGGACACGCTGGACTTGCGAGATTTGTCCCGAGCGTATCGCACTGGTCGCCGGACGGCATGGCGATACGAGGAGACGCCTGAAAACACGCATTATACGACGGTCGGACCGCAGCTGGGCGTGCGTGAAGGGAGATACATTGTCGGGGAATATGTACTGGGCCAGGATGATTTGTTGCTGGATCGTCGGTTTGATGATGTAGTGATGCAATGTTTCTCTCATCACGATACCCACGCGTTCGATTACGCCAATGAAAGCGAGTTAACGCAAATTTATATTGCTGTGCTCGGGATGCGCAAGGAAAAGTTCGGCGGCGACGTGCCGTATCGTTGCTTTGTGCCAAAGCGAATTGAAGGTCTTCTGATCGGCTGTCGCGCGCTATCGCAAGATCGCGATTGCGGGATGGCGCTGCGAATGCAGCGCGATATACACAAGGTTGGAGAGGTAGCCGGAGTCGCTGCCGCTCTCAGTGTAAGGGAAGGCGTATTGCCCCGTAATGTAAATGTGCAATCCTTGCAGCACAGACTCGTTGAGCGCGGTGTGCTGCAGGCGGAAGATTTGCAGCGGGAGAGCGAGCCATGGATGATTTTCGAGGGAGAGTCAAGGGATGAAAGAAAGCGCTTACTCGAGCGATTGTCTCCACTTGAAATGGCGGAGCAGTTGATTTCACATTTGGGTGGCCCCGAGGAAGATACTGCTTTGTGGTGGATGATCCAATTGGGCGAACCGTGTATCGAGCCGTTGCTTCAGCAACTGCCGAGCGCTACTGGCGCCAAGCGTCGAGGCATCGCGTTCGCGCTTGGGCTGCTGCGTCATCCGGCCGGTATTCCCGTATTGGCAGAGACGTTCCGCAGTAAAGATGCTGCAAAAAAGCCGGATCCGCTTACGTGCTCCGAGGAGCGCTTTATTGCCGCTCTGATTTTGCTGACCGTGATGCAAAGCGATGCCGTGATAGACGATGCGGTGCAAATTCTGGGTTCGGAGCGCAAAAGCTCGCACCTGCTCTTTATCCTGCAATACTTCATCCGCATTTCGCCAAAGATGTCTGTCGAGCAAAAAAAACAAACGGCCGAAGCGGTGCTCGCCTTATTGCAGCGGCCTGATCTTGGAGACGATTTTATTGTTAAAGGCTCACACGGGATCACGCCAACACTAGGGAAAAGTACATCGATGAAATGGGGAATCGAGTTGAGCGCAGCGTACCTTCTGGAATTGCTCGGCCATCGCGGCAAGGCGATTTTGGACAACTATCTGAAAGATGAGCGTAAATATGCGGTCAATGCGGCTGAGCTAATGCTTGCACGTCTGGCAAATCCGGAAGGAAGTGCGTCCGTATGAATACATTGAGGGAAACCGAAGGCGGAGAATTTGACGTGGTCATTGTTGGCGGAGGCATTGCCGGGCTGGCAGCAGCGCGCACAACCGCAAACCAAGGATTGAAGACAGCTGTTATTGAATCCTCAGGTGCCTTGGGACGCGAGATTGGGAGAGCGAGAAGTATGTTCGTCGACCTGGAGCGGCATTCGCATGGTTCGGCGACACTTGCTGCCTGGATGAATGGTTTGCGCGATAAGAAAGGATGGTTTCCGGACGGGGGGGCGGATACGTGCTGCTCGGAAGTAGTGTTCGACGATTTGCTGGAGGAAGCCGGTGTGGATGTATGGTTTCAGGTGCTGCCGGCGCATCTCCTGACAGTAGACGGAGCAGTGAACGGCATTCGCATTGCCTCGAAAAACGGTTATACTCTTTTGCGCACGCCTCTCGTTATTGATGCTTCCGCGGAAGGCAAAATTGCTCGTGCCTGGTATGAAGAAAAGCCGGCTCAAGCGCAGGGAGGGGCTATCCATGTACTTTACAATCATGTGGATCGCGCTGTGTCGTGTCCGGAAGAACTGACGTTGCAGCTGCCGCATTTTGGCGAGGTGACGGTACGGTGCCGACCCACGTTTTGGCCTGGGGAGTGGCGAGTGTCGTTTTACACCACGAGTGCATTGTCGCGGCATGAGTATGCATTGCTGGTCAAATCCGCACTGGAGCCGCTTCATCAGCAGATCGCCGGATTAGGAGAGGCGGTACTGTCGCATGTTGCCGGCGATGCATGGACAGCGCCGGGCTTCGCATTGCAGGCGAATGGGGCAAGTCCCGCGATAGCCGCCACATGCACAGACGGGAAGCGTGAACATGTCATTCAGCATGGCGCGCTGTACAATGAACAGGTTCTCAAGGGACTGGTGCTGGCCGGCGGTTGGCTGGAGCCTTTTCCTTATGATATCCGGGATGAAGAACGAACGATCATTCAATTGGCGCAGCTGGGAGAGGCGGCCGCTCAGTTAGCAGAAACGATAAGCTGATAAATGATGATCAATCTATAATGAGTTTACTTCAACCTGCGGGGGAAGAAGGGGGGGGATCGCGTTGCGCAATTCAGGTCGAGCTTTCGACATCCAAGGAATCGCAGCTGATTCAAAGCCGCAGCGGGCGCATTTCTGCTTCGGGCGATCCGGAGGTTATCCGGCAATTCGATCAAGATATTCCGCAGTTGCGTAACAAAAACTTGTCGGCGATTTTCGATTATCCATTGACTCGGGCTATTGAGTACACCATCTACGATACAGACATATTGTCGGTATTGCGCGGGATACCCAAAGAAATCGCCGTCAATAAAAAAGATGTGAATACGGCGTTGCGGGAGGCGCAGGAGCGGGCGGAGATTAAACTGGCAGAGTTGGCTAAGTAGCCTATAACGAAGTGAAAGAATGTTCAAAGCCGGACATAAGGTTCGGCTTTGAACATTCTTTCATTGTATTCTATTTGTGGAGCATTCATTTTTACCTCAAAGCCCCGGACAATACGAGAGCATGAAAGCTTGGCTGGAATATATCTGGAATCAGGGGGACGACGAGTATTTATGGGATACCGGCGCTCATTTCCTGTTCGGCCAATCTGCATTGCGGAAATTCTAGGCAAGCAAGAGAATGCAGCCCGATACCGAAAGCTTTTATGATGAGGTGATAGAAAATGAAACTTTCTAAACATATTTGGTTTTTTGCTGCGGCATCCATTGTTTTTGCTGCAGCGGTTGTATGGATCGCTGCTACAGGGCTAGGAAACGGGAAAATTAACAACCCGACTAAAATGCCTGTGGTCATGATTACGGAAATAAGTCCGAGGACAGGCGTTGATGGTGTGTCAGGTATTCAGGCGAACGGCGATGCTTTCGGATTTATTGAGGTCTACAACAACAGTGCATCCATTCTGAAAATGAAAGGGTATCAACTTGTATTGCAAAACGGATCCAGCGAAAAAAGCGATTTGCGGCTTGTTTCGGATTTTGCGCTGAAGCCGGAGCAAACCGGAGTCGTCTGGATTCAGCCAGGATACAGCGAGCAGCTCAATTGGAAATTGAGCAAGCAAAGCTTTCGCGAGTTTTACAAGCTGAGCGCTGAGGATTTGCCGGATGAGCGAATTGCAATATGGTACGCGGAAGGGGAAGGGCTCGGGCTAAAGGGGCCGCAGACCGTCAGTCTGCGCACTATTGAGGGTGCGGAGGCAGTTCAGGCTGCCTACAATAACCCGATCCCAGAATCGATGACTGACACCCGAACCGGAAGAAGTATCGTCTATAGCTATCCTGAGGACAGCTCGAAAAAGATGCAGTATAAATCCGGCAATCAGCTGCCGACACCGGGAAAACTGCTCGACAATCAAATTCCGAACGGGAAGGAATTTCTGATTACTGAGCTGATGGTGAATTCGTCGTCCGATGTCGGGTCGCTGGATGTATATGCTTACGTGGAATTGTTTAACAAAGGAAGATCTTCCGCCGATTTGAAGGAATACCAGCTCGTCTACGAGACCTCGGAAGGCCAAAGCAAATCGTGGGATTTAAAGGAACATTTATGGATTAACGCCGGTCAGGCAGCCGTAATATGGCTGAAGCCTGAAGGAGAGGGAGTTGCGCAATTAACCAAGGCTGACTTCCGTAAGCATTTCGGCATTGCAGAATCTGCACTGTCAGACGAAAGCGTGTACGAGCTTCAGCTGGCGGGCACCGGCTTGGAGGGTGACAAAGTCCGCGCGAGAATCGCTCTTGACCGCGATGGCAGCGGGGAGCGAGTGGCTGTCGCAGAGTATAACCCGAATCGAGCGGGAGAAGATACCGGGGCAAAAGGGAAAAGCATCAAGTTTTCATATCCCTTTGCTTCGGACGATCCGGTGCTGATGCGAAGGTTGGGCGGCAATCAGAAGCCAGACCCGGGCATTGTCGACGCTAAGCGGCAAATACCTGGAAACACGCAGCTCGGCTACTACTTTTACTACGGCCATCTGCATGCGCATACGGCGTTTTCGCTTGATTACCAAGGGCTAAAGACAGAAACGCCGCAGATTGCGTACGAGTACGCGCGAGATAAGGGGAAGGCTGACTTTTTGGCGGTTTCCGACCATACAAATCCTCCGTATAAGGATGCATTGCCGGGCGGCAAGCAGAGATGGGTGGAAACGCTGCGCATGGCAGACTTGATAAACGACGACGACAAATTTGTTGCAATCCCCTCCTTCGAAATCTCCTGGGGATCCTCGAACGGCAGATACGGGCATATGAATTCGTTCGTAGTTGATAACTGGGCATCACCGAACGATTATTCGCTAAAAACCTTTTATGATTGGCTGAAATCACCAAAAAATTCGCGCTCGATAGCGCAATTTAACCATCCGTCAAAAGTGTTTGGCGAATTTAACGATTTCGATCTTTTAGATGCTGCCATGGATGAGCATATACAGCTTTTGGAGGTCGATACGAACAACCATTATTTGAATTATATCCGAGCGTTGGACAAGGGCTGGCATATCGGCCCGACGAATAACCAGGACAACCACTCGCGCAACTGGATCACAGCGGATCAAACGCGTACGGTAGTTATTGCTCCGCGAAAAACACGACAGGACATATATGAGGCGTTTCGCCAGCGGAGAACGCTTTCCACACAGGATGCCAACGCACAAGTGATGTATACGGTGAACGGACAATTAATGGGGAGTATTCTTGATGCCCCGAAGGAGCTCCGTATTCATCTCGACATGTATGATCCTGATCCGAAGGATTATTTTAAAACGATCGAAATAATCAGCAACTCGGGGTTAAAAATTGCTTCTTGGGAAGGTGAACCGTCCAACAGTGTAGTATGGGATATCACCGTCCCGGCTGAGCACGATTACTATTTCGCTAGAATCATGCAAGCGGATGGACATCGCATTGTAACAGCGCCGGTCTGGGCGGGAGGCGCAGCAACAGGCAAAAGCTATCGAATTCCAAAGATTGAATATACACGAGGATCGCAAATTTCGGTTGGCGCTACAGTTGAAAACCCCGGAGACTCTCCGCTAGAAGGTGTTCAGGTGCTCTTTTATAAAGACGAGCTGCTGCCGGAAAATAAAATTGGGGAAGCATTGCTGCAAACTATTCCTGTAAAGGGGAGCGCTAAAGCGGTTATGTCTAATTGGACTCCGCCATCGGCAGGGGGATACAAATTATTGGCGGAAGCGGTCATACCGACTGGCTCAACCAAACGCCATATTATTGGGTATACGGAAGTACCCGAGCTTATCATAACAGAGGTAGTGGCGAGCAACGGCGCTCCGGCCGGATCGACGGATCCATTCGAATTCATCGAACTTTACAACAATTCGTATACTCCGGTAGATTTGAGCGGTCATAAAATACGCCATTATTCAGGAGCAGGGCCAACTTTATATGAGGATTGGGGCCTCAACCCCGGCCGCGTAATTGCTCCGGGAGAATCGCTTGTCCTTTGGTTAAAAACGGAGGCAGCCAAGTCGAAAACATTGGCGGATTTCAACGATAAATACAATACGAAATTAGGCGATTCGCAGGTTATGGAAATAGCAGCCGGGAAAGGGCTAAACAATAATAATATTAATCGATTATTATTTGTTCTGAAAAGCGATGATACACAGATCAGTTATGTCATTACGAATAAGAAAAGCAATGGGGATGATAAGAAGCCGGATAAAGCCTTTACGTTCGAGTATCCCCAAACCGGTACAATTGAGGGCGTAGCGCGTGAACCTCTGCAAACACCAACACCCGGCACAATTGTTGACGGCCAAATAGCCGGAGCTGTGTTGCCCTAATCACACTTTAGTGGAGAGTCGGCTTGGACCATGGCAGGGGATCTACCATTCACAGCAAGAAATAGTTGCGATCTTATATGAAGGGTCAAGGAAAATCTTTGCACAGCAAGGCTCGGCGAATGCCGAGAGTCTATATAATCGGGAGGAATGGAGCTTATGGACAATATCATCATTGATTGCCGACACGCCGGGGGGAACATCAAAGTCACGACTGTAGATGGGAATCGCGTACGGTTGGAGCAAGATCTCCGCGATACTTCGAAGTGGTGGTTTTATTGGAATTTTTCCGCGAGATCCCGTCAGTCGCAAACGGTCGTATTCGAATTCACGAATAAAGAAGTGGTCGGTCCCTGGGGACCGGCCATAAGCCGCGATGGAGTCAATTGGGATTGGTTGGGAAGCGATTCTTTGATTTCCCGAGAATCGTTTTCTTACGATTTTCGCGAGGAGGATGAGAAAATCTTCTTCAGTTTTTCCATGCCGTACCAATTGCACCATTTTGAAAGCTTTTATTCGCGATTTGAAAGTCATCCGCAGGTTCGCAGAAAAGTTCTGACCATCTCCGAACAGCTGCGTCCCGTGCCGCTCCTGTTGGCGGGAAACGGCGCACATGACAGGCACATTGTGTTTACTTGCAGGCATCACGCCTGCGAATCTACACCGTCTTATTTGCTGGAAGGATTGCTCGGATATTATCTTGAACAGCCGAAATCGACCGTGCTGGACAATTATTTGATCCATTATGTTCCTTTTGTCGATATCGACGGGGTGGAGAACGGGGACCAGGGCAAGAATAGAGCGCCTCATGACCATAATCGGGATTATATTGATTCCCCCATCTACCGTTCAACAGCGGCGATTGTAAATTATGTCGAGCCCCTACGTCTGTTGGTCGGAATCGATTTTCACGGGCCTAACAAGTGGGGGGGGCGAAACGATGTTCCTTTCTTTGCAAAATGCTACCCACCCATTAAAGAGGAAACTGATATATTGTGCGAGCAATTGAAGATATTGACAATGAACCTTTCTCACGCCGATGACATCGTCTACGATCCGATTCACGATGTAGAGATGGGGGTCGCATTCAACCAGCCCCATGGGAGAAGCTGCAGCGCATTTTTTGAAAGACAGCAAGCCAAGCTTGTCAGCATAGTTGAATTTCCTTACTTTGGAACACACCATACAGCATTTACGCAGCAAAATTGCCGCAAATTCGGTGCCCGTTTCGCCCAGGCGCTGGAAAGCTACTTAATACTGCAACTGGATCAATAAATGGACGCTTGATGAAATTGCCAAACGCAGCGGATATGACAACGGCTTTTACCTAAGCCGGGTGTTCTCGGATTATATGAATATGAGTCCATCCGCTTACCGGCAACATCATTGTGTATAAATCAAAACAAAGTATATGAAATTTCGGAATTTTCTGTATGTTCAATTGATTGCCGCCATTATATGCTGAACCAGATGTACAGAATCAACACAGTGAGGTGGAGGGTGCGGATGATATAGACGACATATTGGAAACCGATGTGCTTGTTGTTGGCGGAGGCACGGCTGGAGTGATGGCAGCCATCGGCGCAGCCGATGAAGCCGCTGACGACGTTCTGGTAGAACGCGATAATATGTTAGGCGGAGTCGGGGTTTGCGCCGGAGTTCATGTTTGTACTACGGCAGTCTCGGAGGCATTCAGAATCGTGTCGGCCGGCAGGTTCGCGAGCTGAGCAAGCTGATGTCAGGTAAAGGCAACGGATTTCATCCCGAATGCAAGGGACTGGTGCTGACCGATTACATGGAGCGTCTAGGCATTCGCATCGTCTACGACGCAGTGGTCGCTCAAGTGTGCATGGACAGAAACGAAGTGTATGGTGCATTAGATGAGACGGCGACTGGCCAGCTTGAGGTGAAGGCGAAGGTTGCGATTGATTCTACCGAGGATGGAGACATCGCTTATTGGGTTGGGTTGATTCGACCGATGTCAGAGATATTCCGCGCGCTTATGTAACCGGGCGCAATGAAGAAGCGGTTGTGAGCAAGGGGATTCGATCCTAACATTATTGGACCTAACATTATTGGAAGAGGTGTATGTATGATATTCCTGTTGAAGAGATCCGCCTTATTGCTGCTTGTTTCCGCTGCGGCACTTGCCGGCTGCAACTCGGGAGATTCGAACGGCCAGAAGGACGGTGCCGAACCACAAGGCGGCCAGCAAGCCCTCGTCGACAAGCCGGTTGTCTCTACCGAACCGGTTACGCTTGAGCTGTATGCTTATGTAGCGAGAATGACCGAAGACAATTTCCAGAATGTGATCGTCAAGCAAGTGCAGAAGAAATACCCTCACATCTCGGTGAATCTGTCCTTCGGAGGCAGAGGGGACTTGGAGAAGCGGATTGCCGCCGGTACGGTTCCCGATATTATATTTACGGCCAACAATATTTATCCGGCGGTCAAGATGCTCGATATTCCGTTCGATATGACCAGCTCGATCAAGAAATTTGGCATCGATCTGAGCAAATTCGACAAGGAGGCGGTTGCCACCATTCGCGACATGGAGGCCGACAAATCCATGTATGCGGTTCCGTTCAGCCTGAATGCGGGAGCGCTGTTCTACAACAAGGACATGTTCGACCGGTTTGGGGTTCCTTATCCGTCCGATGGGATGACTTGGGATCAGGTTATTGATATCTCCCGCACCATGACCAAGCAGGTAGACGGTGTGCAATATGTCGGCTGGGACGCCGGCATGCCGGATGCTATTGCCGCGCCGTTCGGCGTCTCCCTGGTCGATCCGAAGACGTTCAAATCAACATTCAACAGTCCTGCCTATAAGAAGGTGTTCGAGTTGCAGAAGGCGGCTTGGGATATGCCCGGATATCTGGGCCAGAAGGGCACCGATACCCGATTCAGCATAGCGGCGTTCATCGGGCAGAAGAGAGTCGGCATGGACGCGGAATGGGTCAGCGAACTCCTGCTTCCGCTTGCCGATGCGGAAGCCAATGGAGACGCCCCGAATTGGGATATTGCGACACTTCCGAACTTTGCCGAGCATGCGGGGAAAGGACGGGATTTACATGCCGGCTTCCTGCTTATATCCAAACAAAGCAAGTATAAGGATCAGGCCATGCAGCTTATCGAAGTGGTCACTTCCAAGGAAGCTCAGCTTTATATGAGCAGAAATGGACGCATGGCGGCATTGAACGACCCCCAGGTAATCAAGGAGTTCGGTCAAGATGTCCCGGCCCTCAGGAACAAGAAGGTTGAAAACATATTCAAATATCCGCAGTCACCTGCATATGTGTATACCATATATGATAACGATATATTGTCGATTGTGCGGGGTATCGACAAGGAAATTGCAGTGAACAACAAGGACGTCAACACTGCGCTTAGAGAGGCTCAGGAGAAAGCGGACAAGATGCTGGACATGCTGACGAACAAATAAGGAAAGCGCTGCCAGCCGCGGGTAACCTCGGAAGCGAGCTGTTTTCGCGCTTGTCCTGGCTCTGGCGATTTTGACGCGCAACGAAAGACAGGCATCTGGCGAACTGAACAGCGGCAATAAAGCATGATTGTTAAGGACAAATTGATAGTTTAAGTTTATTCGCGGGGAATCGTACCACAGATTTTGAAGTTAAAAAAAACGAATCGAATCGCTTTACAAAGCGTCTCCAACAGATGGGTGTGTAATTTGTGTGGACAAATTTGGGCATCTTTCGCTGCAACCCTACCGTGGGAAAGGCTGGTTTCAACAACGCCGCCCAAACCGATTACGTGCCACTTATACCCGTCCCCATGGTGTTCGCCATTTACTTGCTGCGCTCGATCTAAAAACGAACAAACTATACGGCCATGCTTCTAAAACGAAGAAACATGCGGATATTTTTCGTTTCTTCAACGTGCTTCGCGGCCGCTTCCATCGCTCGGAAAGACTCTACATCATTCTCGATAATATTCACACCGACGTATGCCTCATGGCTAAATCGCATCGAATGTCACTTTGCTCCGCTCCGGAAATTTGTATTGGAAGGTAGCGACTTCAGTGCACATAGGGACCTCGCCTCATCCCTTCAAGCCTATTTACGCTGGAGGAATAAAAACAAGCGCCATGCAGCTATCTTACGTGAGCAAAACAAGATCAACTAGGACGGATTATTCGAACATCAAAGAAAAAGCAGAACAGGGTCCAATTCCGGCCCCGTCTCCCACTTGCAGGCCAGTCCATGCGCCGGTGCTATTCAGCCGTTCCCTCTCCCGTTAGTGGACGGCTGCCGCTTTTTGCGGAATTCGGAGGGGGTGCAGGCATTGTATCTTTTGAAGATTCGGATGAACTGTGCCACATGGGGGAAGCCCGAACGGACCCCGATTTCGGCAACACCGAGCGGCTCAGTCAGCAGAAGATGCTCGGCCTTCTTGATTCGTCTCAAATGCAGGTAATCGACAAACGACATGCCCATGCACTGTTGGAAATATTTTATAAAATAGTGATACTCCAGATGAACCAGATGCAGCACATCGTGAATGCGGACCGGATGGACATATTCGTTCTCTACGTAATCAAGCACCGGCTTTAGCCGCTGCCAGTCGGCCGGCGACATCGGCACATTTGTGGCCGTATGGCGGATGATCAGCACGAGCATCTGCTTAAACGCCCCGCTGATGGCGAGCTCGTAGCCGGGCTCCATCCGGCAGGCCTCTTCATAAATACTTGTAAGCAAACGAATCATCGCTTCCTTCACGCTGGGGTAGGTGTCAAGGACCTCGTTCAGCTGATCCAACGGCTCCGATAATTCCAGCAGGACTGGAGCATGATCCTTGGCGTAGGTATCCAGCTGGGAAACGATATCGAATTGCAGCACGATTTGTTTGACCGGCTGCAGCCGCTTCGTGCGGTGTAAGCGGGACGATCCGATGATCAGCAAATCCCCTTCCTTCAGCTCATATACACAATCCTTCGTTTCCACCTCCATCGAGCCCTCGGTCAGAAGTAGTAGCTCCACTTCCTTATGGTAATGCCAAGGGTTCCAGGACGAGGGGGGGAGGGATGAGAAGTTAATGTCCCATATTTTGTATCGTAGCAGGGGGTGATGATAATCGACATGTTCATTTCGAACCGGATAATCCATACGATTCCTCCCATCTATTTCGAAGGCGCTTTCAACCAATTATAACATACCGTGCTACGGGGGAAACCCGGCAATGACAGTTTTGTATCATTATTTGACAGTTCTGTGGCTGGTTCCTCATTCCTGATCACCATACAATAGAATATATAAGAAAAAGCGCTTTCAAACAGTTATAAGTGGAAAGATACGGCTCGGGCCAAAGCCGCGAAATCTCAAGTAAGCAGTGGAGTGAGGTGCTGTTCAAGCTGAGCTCCAGTCCGCTACCGCCTCCTCGATATACGGGAATCAGATCCTGATCATTATCCAGTCGTCCAAGGCCAAGCTTACCGAAGGGCAGCAAGAATACGAACACACAATTCTAAAGAACTTCAGGACAAGGCGGACAATGTGTGAGAAGCCTCTGGCAATGGATGACCGGGAAGCTGCGGAGATGATCGTCAGAATGGAGCAGTTTGGACTTACGAGGCATTCCCTGAGGCACTCGTCACCGGCCGGATCGGCGATATGCCGACTGGGCATGACGGAGTGGCAGGCACCCGGATCGCCCGTTCGGCAAAAGAGGAACTCATTCGCTGCCGCAACGGGTCACTTATCCCGGAAGGGTGAAGAAGGGCATTAGACCCGGGTGATGCAGCGTCACGGTGGAGCAGGACAGGCTGTCATCTCCACCTATATCGAGGAAATGCGGGTCAAATTCGTCATGGTGGCCGTGCCCTTGACCGAGTACGACAACTACGTCGGTACGCTGAAGAGTATGGGTTCCGACGAATACACGGGCATTCCGTTCGCGTAGCGGACGTCTTTTTCACCACACTCTTAATAAGGATGTTCCTTCCTTTATTTGTGACAGGTATTCTCCGGTCTTTAAGAAGAAATCTATTGGGGAGAGAGAACACGAGTGATTAGTCAAAAAACCTTTGTATGACTAGCGGCACTGACTGCTTTGAAGCAGAATGACATCAATTTCAAGAGAAAACGAACGTATAAGGAGCGCTGAAACCATGAATATCGTTTATTTCCACACGCATGATACCGGGAGATACATCCAGCCTTACGGGTATGCTGTACCTACCCCTCATTTGCAAAGTTTCGCCGAAGAAGCGGCGCTGTTCCGCCAAGCGTTCTGCGTCGGTCCAACCTGCTCGCCAAGCCGCAGCGGCCTGCTTACCGGGATGGCTCCGCATTCGAACGGGATGCTCGGTCTCGCCCACCGCGGCTTCCGGCTGAACGACTGCTCGCAGCACCTTGCTTCGTTCCTTGCCCGGAACGGATATGAAACCGCGCTCAGCGGCGTACAGCACGAGAATCACGGTGCGGGAGCGGTCAGCGAGCTTGGCTACAAGCAAAATCTCAATATTTTGAACGAAGCGCGTGGAGGCGAAGTGCGCGATTTGCAGACGGCCCGGCTGGCTGCCGAGTTCATCGGCAAGCAGGGGGATGCGCCGTTCTTCTTGACCGTCGGCTTGCATAACACGCACCGCGCGGAATTCGATTTCCCGCAGACAAGCCGTCCGGTCGATTCCCGGTACGTCATGCCTCCGCATCCGATGTATGACACGGCAGCCAACCGCAAGGATATCGCCGGATTTATCGCTTCGGCTGCGGTTGTCGACGAGTGCTTCGGCATTGTGCGGCAGGCCATCAAGGACGCCGGAAAATGGGACGACACGATACTCATCTTTACGACCGACCATGGCATCCCTTTCCCCCGAATGAAATGTTATTTGTACGATACGGGCATCGGAGTATCGCTTATGATGCGTGTCCCGGGCAAGGCCGAAGGTCAAGCCATCGACGCGATCGTCTCTCAGATCGATCTGTTTCCGACATTGTGCGAGATAGCCGGAATTGCCCAACCGGACTGGCTGCAAGGCTGCTCGCTTGTGCCGCTGCTAGACGGCAGCGCCTCCGAAGTTCGCAGCGAACTATTCTCCGAGGTGACGTATCACGCCGCTTACGAGCCTATGCGCTGCGTGCGGACGGAACGCTACAAATTGATCCGCTTTTACGACGATCACGATCAGATTGTCATGTCAAATATGGACAACGGCTTGAGCAAACAGTTCCTGATGCAGCACGGCATTCGCGAGCGCAACCGGTCTAAAGACATGCTATTCGACCTGTATCTCGATCCTGTAGAACGCGAGAACATGATCGACGACCCCACCTATGCCAGCATTGCCGCCGATCTGGCCGAGCGGCTGGAAAGCTGGATGCGGCGTACGGACGATCCACTGCTCGCGGGTCCGGTACCGGCACCTGAAGGAACGCGTGTCAACCCGCTCGGCAGCTTGCACCCGAACAACTTCGAGTAACTATTTCGAACCGGCTGATAATAACTTTGCTTTCAACAGATGCTCTGATGGGCATAAAACACTCCCTAGAAGAGGATTGTCGCACCACGATAACGTCTAATAGAGTTGACATATAGACAATGGAGGGTCCCACAATGAAACGAATGAAGATAGTCCATACAGGCATTCTCGCAGCAGTGCTGCTGGTGAGTGGCTGCTCCGGTCAAACAAACAACAAATCAGAAGCCGGCGGAACGGATACTAACTCTGCAAGTGTCAGCACCGAGCCTGTCACGCTGAAACTCTTCGTATCTTACGGCGGCTTTACCGACGTGGAATTCGATTCCTACTTCACCCAGAAGGTCATGAAGAAATTCCCTCATATTACCGTTGAGAAGGTTACCGGCAAACTTGCAGATCTCATAACGGCAGGCGATGTCCCGGATCTAATTATGTCCGGTTTACCGGGTATCCCGGCATTGCAGGAGTTCAAGATTACGGAAGATCTCAATCCGTATATCAAAAAGTTCGGAACGAATATAGCAAATTTCGACCCGACGCTGACGGAACAAATCAAAAAATTCAGCGACAATGGCGAATTCATAGCGCTTCCTTTCCGTATGAATGTACCTGGTTTGTTCTATAACAAAGATATTTTCGATAAATTCGGAATCCCTTATCCGAAGGATGGTATGACCTGGGAGGAGACCGTCAGCTTGTCGCGTCAGCTGACGCGCAGTGACGGGGATACGCAATATCTTGGAATGTCAACCGGGGGGGCCGACCGAATGGCTATGGGACTTACACTCCCCTATGTGGACAAGAAAACGAACCAGGCTAACTTGCTCACCGACGGATGGCAGCGAGTTCTTAACCAGTTCATAGCGATTCACTCCATCCCGGGCTATGTGAATGACGGTAAGTTTGCAGACGTAAACGCAATGTTTCTGAAAGAGAAAGTAGTCGGAATGGCTGCCTATTGGAACGCTGGCATGATCGGGAATATCGAGCAAATGCAAAAAGACGGAACTACGTTTAACTGGGACCTGGTGACGCTGCCTACATTTGACAAAGGGCGCGGATTTGCGTGGCAGGCTGAGGCACATAATCTGCTCATCTCGTCCACAAGCAAACATAAGGATCAAGCTTATCAAGTCATATCCTATATCGCCGGCGACGAGGTGCAGAAGTTCTTCAATAAGAAGGGGAGTATGACCGTGTTGAAGAAGACGGAGGAGGCGAAGAAAGATTACGGCTCGGAGCTCGATTTCATGCAAGGAAAGAATTTGAACGCTTTCTTCACCTTCCAACCCGGAGTGCATGAGCATACGAAATTCGATCAGAAGGGCCGCGGCTTGATTAACGATGCTTCGAAAGAAGTGATGCTGAAAGGTGTCGATGTCAATACCGCCCTGCGATCTGCGCAAGAAAAGCTGAACCAGTATATTCAGGAACAGACAGTCAAATAAATACAAAGGAGCCGTCGCGCCTGCCTACCGCTGAAGGCGGGCTAGATGTCCACTCCCTCGAAAGCGCTTCCGGTGAGCAAGTACGATTCCTTCGCGGATGGTTATATGTCTAATGCCATCGTCCTAGTCGTCAAAGAGGAGAAAGATATCAATTCGGAGCTGAGAGAAGCGGAAGAATAAAATTCCAAAAAACATTGAAACGAACCGGCATAAATAACTCGGCAATGAAATGGAAGTAGAGTCATCCGAGGATAAACCACAGATGTGCGGGGGAAATACCGCCTGCATATTGGGACCCATCGGAAATATCGGTAAAATAACGATTTAAGAAATACGAGGTAGCTTTCTTCTTCGTGTAGGTGAAATTTCCTGCGAAGGGACGATGATCAAAGTGCCAACAACAAGCGGGATCAATAATCGCAGGAAGCGCTCCTTAACAAAATGGGCTCCTGTCCTCCTCTGAAGCGCATAGAAGCTCGACATACCGGCTAGAAGAAAAAGCAGCGGCATAAACCAGAAAGAGGAATGAAACGAATGAGATTCTTGAGTTAGGGTCTCAAACCGAAAAATATGCGTTATCGACAGGCTCATGGCTGAATAGTTTGAAGCAAAATTACCCAGGAGATGGCAAGGGATATTAAGATCATGCTGTCGGCTGGGCAGGGAAGGACGAACGTCCGTTTGTTCTTGAGACAGGCCGGCAACTGGAATTTCCGCAAAGTGTTGGGCACCAACCAACCGGGGGTTACCGCGCGGCGATGACGCTGCTCAATTCGTCGGAGAAAGATATCTTGTTCGGCTGAACGGAATTTACGAGGCCTTCACTCCATCTTACGGAGGGAAGGCCCTCTTTTACTGGTATCTGTATTGCTTCGGGGTCATGCCGATATGTTTTTTGAACACTTGGCAAAAATAGGCGAAGTTCGGCCATCCGGATTGCTGGCCGATTTCCTGAACGGTTTGTGTCGTCGTTTTCAACAGCAGGCAGGCTTGCTTCAATCTTCTGACCGTCAAAAATTCGGTGATCGTTTTGCCGGTAACCTTATGAAACAAAAAAGAAACATGATTCGGCGATAAATGCACGGCTTGTGATAATGACTCAAGTTGAAATTCGTTAAAGTAATTTTCATCGATCCAGTTCATGATCTGCACGACTACGGGGGAGAACGTATGCGACGAGTGCTTCGATGGTTCGGAGTTCTCCCACAGAGGCTGCAGGTAATGAAACAACGAGACGAGGAACAGGGCTTTGCCCTCCATCCGGTCGGGAAGCGGATACGATCGACGCCGCTCATAGCTTTCCTTGAGAAACCGTTCCAACTGAGCGGAATGGGGCAGCTGTTGAACTTGCAAAATCGAGGGATCTTTCCATAAATCGTTATGAAACTTACATATGGTGGGAAACATTTTCAAATATGCCGATAAATAATGGGGCTCATATTTGATCAGCGACCGCACATACGGCTGTTCCGGTCCGATGTTCATTTGCAGATAGTGCGGTTGAAAGGGCTTAATAAACAGAAGAGCGCCAGGTTTGATTTCAAAAATACGGTGCTCGATAATGATCCGCCCTACTCCTTCATGAATGTAAATCATCTCCACGCCCGGATGGAAATGAAACAGCTCCTGGAAACTGGACGACACATCACGGCAAATATCGAATATAATAAGGCTGCTCTTTAGAAGTGTGGTGAAAAATCAGTTTTTGGCATTGTCTTTCTGACGAGCCAGTTAAAGAAAAACATTGAAATGTGTAAAAGCCAAGCAAGTTGAAGGATACGCTGTGCCTGTGAAGTTTACATTA
>NZ_CAJVAS010000035.1 GCF_910593845.1 Paenibacillus solanacearum
CATGGAAATTCGTCAGACCGACGGTGTATTTTAACGCGCGGAACGAGGTCTCTATGCCCCAGCGCATGTGATAAATGGACCGAAGCTCATCCGGCGGAAATTCAGCGACAGATAGATTCGTGATGACGGTTTCATACTCGCCATTGGGCAAGACGAAACGAACAACCCGAAAGGAAATCGGGTAAAACAAGTTCTCCTGCAAATCCAGAAAATCGAAGGTAGACGTGGACGGGACAAACTTGTAAATCTCGGGGTGGGCCTTCACCGCTTTCGTTTGTTTCTTGGTGAGCGTCAGATGAACCTGAATATCAAACGTCCCGCCGGAAGGCAAGCGTAAACCCGAAAGAATGCCGTTTGAGCTCAAATCCTTTACCCGTATGACGTAGTTCCATCCCTTGCGCTCAATATGAGCGAAGTTGTTGTAACTTTCATAACCGCGATCGGCAATCACAATGGCTTTGCCTGTGATGGGCGAGCGGTCCACCATAGTGGCCAGCGCCCTGCCCTCGTTGGACAACCTTCGCGGCTGAACAAGGGCATCGACATAAAGTCGGTTGCACAGGTCATAGGCCGCGTTCAAATGCAGCAAGTTGTAACCTCTTGTGTTCGGCCCGCTTTGGAAGTAGGTCTCCGTGTCCGCAGGGTTCGTTGCAACATGCAAATCCGAGCCATCAATGGCAAGTAATCGATAGCCGCGGTAGTCCTTTATAGCCGTATACGATTGCGTAAATTTGTGAAACAAGCATTCCAGGGCAGTGGGCAGGATTTTATTGCGCTGTTGGACAAAAGCCGAAGTGGTTACGGTGTTTACGTCATAGCCCTGCGATTCCAGAAGTTCCTTGTAGATGCTGTTGCCGCCCATGGAGATCAGCAGTTGCATCACCGTTTCAAAAGGTAGCTTTTTCTTGCGGGTGAAGTCCTTTTCGGGATTTTTGACATAAGGTCCCGGTGCCGCTGACATTTCTCGGATGAGGGATGTTAGCGTTTCTTTTAGCGAATTTGCAAATGTATTCATCGGCGAACCCTCCTCGTTTTTTCAAGGGGCTTCGCCACACTTTTTCAACTTCTTGTCAAGTCCTTTTCTCATTTTTACGCAAAAAAAGAGCGGGTTATCTTTTCGATAACCTGCCCTTGTTCTTACTTCCGGTTCTTAGCCTTATCTTAATGACATTGCCTCCGGCCGCTCCCCTTTCCGCTTCCAACTTCGCTAGAACAGCGATTTGCGATGCTCCACCAAATCGATGGCTCCGAGCACGACATGGGCCAGGCCGAAGCCGACAACAACGGCCGCCGCCATAGGGAATTTGTTGCGCAGTGCGGCACCCGAGGCCGTAACGGCCGTGCCCAAAACAGCAGGAATCAATCCTTCGCGCATGTTCGTCATCCTCCTCGTGATCAGTGGGTGAAGCCTTGTTAGTTTCGTTTCTCCAGCCTCTTTTTATCCCGTGTTCGGATTGCATTGTTTTGGACAGAAGCCTATAATATCTTGGAAGCTTGCGGTCTGGCAAAGGAGGGACAAGATGTCTGATTCGGCGATCGCATTGAAGGAGTGGGCGTCGGCCATTGAAGCGCTGCGGACTGGCCGGCAAATCATGATTATGCGCAAGGGCGGTATCCGCGAGGAAACGAAGCATTTTCAAGTGGAGAGCGACAGCTTTTATTTGTACCCTACATACGAGCACCAGCGGAAGGAACTGTTCAAGCCCGAGTTCAGACAATGGACCGAAGAAACGCTTCAAGAGTGGGGCGGGCGGAGCGGCCAACATGCGGAAGTTGAGGTTTCGTGCTATGCGGAGCTTGCGGCGGATATCCTGGTGGAAACGCAGGAGCAGTTGAACAAGCTGAGCGCGCTGCATGTATGGACGGATTCGTTTGCGGAGGAACGGTTAAAATGGAAGAAGACGCAGCCGCTGCATATTATGCTGCTGAAAGTATACGCGCTGGACAAGCCGGTAAGGCTGGAGGTTAAGGCGGAATACAACGGCTGCAGGTCGTGGATCGGATTGCCGGCGGAATCATTCGGGTCGGCGGTCAAGACGCCGGTAATGTCGGACGAGGCGTTCGCAGAAGCGGTCTCGCGCGTGATCGATGCGCTGAAGTAAGAAGGCTCGCTGCTAACGGACAGGCTGAGGACGGTGTTCGGAAAAATAGGGAGTCATGGGGCTTTATTGATTTCCACTGGTAAGATATAATAATATATATAATTGAGAATCATTGATAATCAATTTAGAATGATTATCAACTAAGAATAACTAAAACGCGGAGGCATGTACTATGGCGAACTCACCACATTTTATTATAGACGGTTTGAAAGCAACTGTCGAAGGCAAAGAGATTTTGAAAGGACTCAGCCTCACGATCAAAGGCGGCGAAGTGCACGCGATCATGGGTCCGAACGGTACGGGGAAAAGTACGCTCGCTTCCACTTTGATGGGGCATCCGAAGTATGAAGTAACGGGCGGCTCCGTTACGTTGAACGACGAAGACGTACTTGAGATGGCTACCGACGAAAGAGCGCGCGCAGGGCTGTTCCTCGCGATGCAGTACCCGAGCGAAATTACCGGCGTCACGAATGCGGACTTCCTGAGAAGCGCGATTAACGCGCGCCGCGGCGAAGGCAATGAAATGTCGCTGATCAAGTTCATCCGCCAAATGGAAGGCAAGATGAAAGAGCTCGAGATGAACCCTGAATTTATGCACCGTTATTTGAACGAAGGGTTCTCCGGCGGCGAGAAGAAACGGAATGAAATTTTGCAAATGCTGATGCTGGACCCAGGCATTGTCATTCTTGACGAAATCGACTCCGGTCTTGACATCGACGCTTTGCGGATCGTTGCTACGGGCGTTAACGCGATGCGTTCCGAAGACCGCGGCTTCCTGATCATTACGCACTACCAGCGCCTGCTCAACTACATCACGCCGGACTACGTCCATGTCATGATGCAAGGACGCATCGTCAAATCCGGAGGTCCGGAACTGGCGCAGCGTCTGGAGAACGAAGGCTACGACTGGGTGAAGGAAGAGCTTGGCATTGTGGACGAAACCGTCGGACAAGACGAGCCGGAATTCAAAGTTCCGATGAATACGACCGCACCAAAATATTAATAAGCCCGCGATTAGAAATAGGAGGAATTCACGCATGAGTACACAAACCGTTCTTCCCATCGATCGCGCTGGCCTGGTGGAACTGTCCAAATCGAGGCAAGAGCCTGAATGGATGACCCGTCTGCGGGAGCAAGCGCTTGAGCTTGCCGGATCGTTGGAACTGCCTAAACTGGAGAAAACAAGAATTGACCGTTGGAATCTGCAATCTTACGGCACGTATAAGCCGGCTGCGGCGCTGCAATCGCTCGATCAGCTGCCGGAAGCGGCGAAAAGCCTGCTGGCCGAGAATGGCCAAGGCAACCCGGACAATGTGCTGATTCAAAAAAATTCCAGCGTTATCTATAATAGCGTATCTGAAGCGTTACAGCAGCAAGGCGTTATTTTCTGCTCGCTGGAAGAGGCGCTCAAGTCGCACGGCGATTTGGTGCAGCAGCATTTCATGACGGTCGTCGGCAAAGACGAGAACCGATTGACGGCGCTGCATGCGGCGCTGTGGAGCGGAGGCGTATTCCTGTACGTTCCGAAAAACGTAAGCGTCCAAGTGCCGGTTCAGGCGTTGTTCCTGACCGACGATGCGGAAGCGAGCTTCTCGCCTCACGTGCTGATCGTTGCGGAGCAGCATGCTTCGGTCACGTACGTAGACAATTTCGTATCCGAAGGCGATTTGGGCAATCTGGTGCATAACGGGGTCGTTGAGATCATCGTGAAGCCCGGAGCGAAAGTGACGTTCGCATCGGTACACAACTTGAACAACTCGGTAATCGATTTAACTTACCGCCGCGCGAACGTGGATAACGACGGTTCGATCGAATGGATCGTCGGCGAGATGAACTTCGGCAATGTGATGTCCGATACGACATCGATTCTGAAAGGCAACGGCTCTCAGTCAGACGCCAAAGTGATTTGCGTCGGTACTGCGGAGCAGAAGTTGAACATTACGACGCGCGCCGTTCATTTCGGCAAAAGCTCTGACAGCAACATGATTACGCGCGCCGTGATGCGCGACGAAGCGACGGCGATTGTGAACGGCATTACGAAAATCGAACACGGCGCTACGAAAGCGAACGGCGAACAGACGGAAAAAGTACTGATGCTCAGCCCGAAAGCGCGCGGGGATGCAAACCCGATCCTGCTCATCGACGAAGACGACGTTACAGCCGGACACGCGGCCAGCGTCGGACAAGTGAACGCAGAGCAAGTGTACTACCTGATGTCCCGCGGCATAAGCAAGGAAGAAGCCCAGCGGCTTATCATTTACGGCTTCCTTGCGCCGGTCGTTTCGGACATTCCGTCTGACATTATCCAATCTCAGCTGCAGCGCCTGGTGGAAAGGAAGCTGGGTCAACAATGAACACGGAGGAAATCCGAAAACTGTTCCCTATTCTCCAGCAGGAAATAAACGGCCATCCGCTCGTTTATTTGGATTCGGCGGCAACTTCGCAAAAACCGGTTCAAGTCATTGAAGCGATTAAGAAATACTATGAGTACGACAACGCCAACGTACACCGCGGCGTGCACACGCTCGGTTCCCGCGCGACGGATGCGTACGAGGGCGCCAGAGAAAAGCTGCGCGGCTTCATCAATGCCCGCTCCACCGAGGAAATCATCTTTACGCGCGGCACGACGACAGCGATCAATCTGGTCGCGTCCAGCTATGCTCGCGCGGTATGCCAGGAGGGTGATGAAATTGTCATCACCCCGATGGAGCATCATGCGAACCTGATTCCGTGGCAGCAGGTGGCGAAAGCAACCGGTGCGGTGCTGAAATACGTCCAGCTTCAGCAGGATGGCTCCATCTCGCTGGAAGCGGTGGAAGCCGCAGTAACCGACCGGACGAAGATCGTAGCGACGTCGTATGTTTCCAACGTGCTCGGCGTTGTCAATCCGGTGAAGGAGATCGCCGCAATCGCGCATCGCCACGGAGCGAAGATGCTTGTGGACGGTGCGCAGAGCACGCCGCATCTCAAGGTTGACGTGCAGGATCTCGACTGCGACTTCTATGCGCTGTCCGGCCACAAGATGTGCGGACCGACGGGCATCGGCGCGCTCTACGGCAAGAAAGAGCTGCTGCAGCACATGGAACCGGTCGAATTCGGCGGCGAGATGATCGATCACGTGGGCCTTTACGATTCTACATGGAAAGACCTTCCGTGGAAGTTCGAAGGCGGCACGCCGATCATTGCCGGCGCAGTGGGCCTTGCCGCGGCGATCGATTTTCTCGAGAGCATCGGCCTGGACGAAATCGACAAGCACGGCCGGCAGCTCGCCTCCTATGCCATTCAAAGAATGCAGGAGATCGACGGACTGACGATCTACGGTCCTATGGAAAATCGTGCGGGTCTCGTTACGTTCAACCTGGACGACGTGCATCCGCATGACGTGGCTACCGTGCTCGACGCCGAGGGCGTTGCAGTCCGCGCCGGTCATCACTGCTGCCAGCCGCTGATGCGCTGGCTGAACGTAACGGCAACCGCAAGGGCCAGCTTTTACGTATACAACACCGAAGCGGATGTCGACCGTCTCATAGCTTCCTTATTGAAAACAAAGGAGTACTTCGGCTATGCAATTGGATGATTTATACCGCAGAGTCATTATGGATCATTATAAAAATCCGCGAAACCGCGGTTCCTTCGAAGGCGAGTCCGTCAGCATCGATTTGAACAACCCGACCTGCGGAGATAAAATCCAGCTCCAAATGCAGGTCGAAGACGGCAAAGTGAAAGCTGCCAAATTTCTCGGGGAAGGCTGTTCCATCAGCCTTTCTTCCGCTTCGATGATGACTGAGGCCGTCAAAGGCAAAACGCTCGACGAAGCGCTTCGGATGGCCGATCAGTTTTCCGGTCTGATGAAGGGCGAATCGGTCGAGTTCGAATATGAAGACATCGATGCATTGTCCGGCGTGAACAAATTCCCGGCGCGGATCAAGTGCGCGACGCTGGCGTGGAACGCACTGCGCAAAGGCATCGATCAAGTGAAAGAAAATCATTAGGAGGAGGTACGACCCATGGCGAAGAAAATGCCTGAAATGGAAGAGTATAAATACGGGTTTCGCGACGAGCACAAAGCGGTGTTCCAGAGCGGCAAAGGCTTGACGCGCGAAATCGTAACCGAAATTTCCAAGATGAAAGGCGAGCCCGAGTGGATGCTCGAATTCCGCCTGAAATCGTTGGAGCAATTTTTTAAGATGGATATGCCTCGCTGGGGCGGGGACTTGGATGATCTCGATTTCAACGATATCCAGTACTACGTGAAGCCGTCCGAGAAGCAAGGCAAGACGTGGGAAGAGGTTCCTACAGAGATCAAGGAAACATTCGATAAACTCGGCATTCCGGAAGCGGAGCAAAAGTTTTTGGCCGGCGTATCCGCGCAGTACGAATCCGAGGTCGTCTATCACAGCATGCAGAAGGATTTGGAAGATCAAGGCGTTATCTTCATGGATACCGATTCCGCGCTGCGCGAGCATCCGGAAATTTTCAAGAAGTATTTCGGCACGGTCATCCCGCCGAGCGATAACAAGTTCGCCGCGCTGAACAGCGCCGTATGGTCCGGGGGCAGCTTCATCTACGTTCCGAAGGGCGTCAAAGTGGAAATTCCGCTGCAAGCGTACTTCCGGATCAACTCCGAGAACATGGGTCAATTCGAGCGTACGCTCATTATCGCCGACGAAGGCAGCTTCGTTCATTATGTCGAAGGCTGTACCGCTCCGGTATACAGCACGAACTCGCTGCACAGCGCCGTCGTGGAAATCCTCTGCTTGAAGGATTCCCGCGTACGGTATACGACGATTCAGAACTGGGCGCCGAACATTTACAACCTCGTCACGAAGCGCGCGGTCGCGGAAGAAAATGCAACGATGGAATGGGTCGACGGCAACATCGGCTCCAAGCTGACGATGAAATATCCGGCTGTCGTGCTGAAAGGCCGCGGCGCGAAAGGCATGGTGCTCTCCATCGCCGTAGCGGGCAAAGGCCAGCATCAGGACGCAGGCGCGAAGATGACGCATCTGGCGCCGGATACGACGTCCACGATCGTCTCCAAGTCGATCTCCAAGCACGGAGGCAAGGTAACGTACCGCGGGCTCGCTTCCTTCGGCCGCAACTCCGAAGGCTCCAAAGCGAACATTAAGTGCGACACGCTCATCATGGATAACCAGTCGACGTCCGACACGATTCCGTATAACGAAATCATGAACGACAACATTACGCTGGAGCACGAAGCGACCGTCTCCAAAGTTTCCGAGGACCAGCTGTTCTATCTCATGAGCCGCGGCCTCACGGAAGCGGAAGCGACGCAAATGATCGTCATGGGCTTCATCGAGCCGTTCACGAAAGAACTGCCGATGGAATATGCCGTTGAGATGAACCGTCTGATCAAGTTTGAAATGGAAGGCAGTATTGGGTAACCTTTGTGTAGCAAGGGTTTGTAGAGAGATAACGCATCATACTCAATCTTTTTGTTACATGTAAATACGTGTCCGCGGTGACTTTTGTGCTCTTATGCCCGAGTCGCTCGGACACGTATTTTTATTTTGCTCCTGTCTCCAATTGGTGGACTGTTATTTTCCATACGAATCCAATACACTAAGTCCTCTCGATACTGCTCAGTTCCTTAAGTAATTCCCTTGTTTTCGATACATTGATCGCCGTAAATATTGGAGTCGCTCGATAGTTTCCATATTCTGAAAGTATGCTATAGTTAAGAGGATAAAATGATAATGGTTATGATTGGATGTGAGATTCGCCTTGTTCACGAAAACCAAGATTTTTATAAGCTCAGTAGCCCAAGATTCGCTCCACCAACTACGGCAGAGCATGTGGGACATACTGAGAGAGCTTGGCCACGAACCGATGCTGTTCGAGCGAAATTTTGGGGCATGGGATTCTCACATCAATCCTGTTCAAAAGTGTATTGAGTGCGTACGTGAATCAGATGTCTTTTTACTTTTCATTTCCAACAAGGCGGGTACGTTTTACGAAAAATCCCAGCGTACGGTTACGCATATGGAACTCATTGAAGCTTGTGCTCGGAGCAAAACCGTTCTTGTTTTTGTGGACAGCACAGTAAAGGCGGAATATTTCACCAAGGCGAAGGGGCTTATAGAAGAGTACGTGGAGGCCTATAAAGCGGAAATGTCGTCATTCCCAAAGGCATCGGAAATCGTTACTGCACTTCGTTCTACTCAGCTGTCTTCTCACGTCGATCCCTACGTTTGGTTTTTCATCCATGATATAGTTGGACGAGGCATCTATTTTGAGGATTTAAACCTGGCTGTCGCTCCTGACTGGAAAGTATATTTCAGTGACCTGTTGAGAAGAGGCATCCAACTGATGCCGTTTAAAGATGCAATTGAAACAAATGAGCGCCAATTGGATCTATACGACAATTTCTACGAAATGCTGAGTAACGCCATACCGAGTGTTAATATCGCTGGGTTTCGCAATCTTAAAGCCTTTTTAGAATCCTTCCAACGTTCGGTGACAGGTGATGTGGTGGAAAACGACTTTGGGTTCGTCAAAGAACCGGCGGGTTCGTTTGGTGATTGCTCGGCAGTCACTTTGTATGAGTTTCAAAAGGATCGTATGGTGTTAATGGAAAAGACGGGTTCGGCCACTGGAGAAGATTACTACCTTCTGGACAACAAAGACTCCTTTGTCGCACTTACGTACAGTAACTCCGATCCTGATGACCAGGTATTTTTCAAGGAATCGAATTGCACTTTTTATTTTTGCCTTCGGCTCCCGAAGCATGTTATGACTTTTCATTTGCCATGTGAGCCGGAATGGCACGCAGACAAGTTCATGGCTTCCAAAGACACCGTTATACGTGTTATAATAAACAAAAATGCCTTGGCGTTCGATTTTGCACGAATGCTGATAGGAGGGATGTAACATGGCAACTAAGGTATATGTATCGTTGAACGGAGTTGTTACGGAAGCAATAGGTACGCAACCGAAAGATGCTCTTTTGTTTGCATCTTCTAAGAAAAGCGCGGCAGAGGTCATACTTGAACAGCGGGCTAATCGACGGAAAAACAGTCAGTTCATAAAAGAACGTCTTGAAGAAGCGTTCAAAAGATAAATAGCTCGTGTATTGAACAAGCCCATCGTTAAAGACCTCAGTGGTTTGATGATGTGCTTGTTTAGTTTTTAATGCAAGGCTCCATCGGTTAACTGGACCGCGCTTTCCGAACACACCCAAAACCCCTCTTCCGTTCATTCGGACAGAGGGGTTTCTTACGTTTACACCGATGCCGCTATTATAATTCCACCCGCATCGGCAGCCGGGATAACGATTGCCCAACGGCGGAAGTTTGCAAGTTGGCTTCCAACTGAAAGCCAGGAACCGGCTCGATGCGGCGGAACGTTTCGGCGAATGTTCGTATCGCAATATTTGCTTCCAGCCGGGCGAGCGGCGCGCCGAGGCAAAAGTGAGGGCCATTGCCGAAAGTAAGATGCTTACTGCCATTGTCGCGGCGAAGCTTGAACGTGAACGGGTCCTCGAAGACGCGCTTGTCCATATTGGCGGCGCTCATCCAGACGATGACCATTTCGCCTTTGGAAAGAGGCGCGCCGAGAAGGTCGTTATCCTTTTTCACAGTACGATCGAGCTTCGTCACGTTAAACCGATAGCGCAGCACCTCTTCTACCATGTGAGGGACCAGGGAGAGGTCCGCTCTCAGCTCGCTGTAGACCTCCGGATTGTCGTACAGGAACGCATAGAACGTATTGGCCAGCAGGTTGCTGGTCGTTTCGATCCCCGCTCCCAATAAAAACATAGTGGCACGAACGATTTCATCATCCGTAAAGCGCTCGCCGTCGACCTCCACCCGGATCAAGTCGGAGATGATGTCCTCTGCAAGCTGCGTGCGTTTTTGGATCACAAACGGATACAGGTAATTGAAATATTCCTTCGCCGCCTGCTCTTTCAACCGGTTGACTTCCTCCGCGTTTTCCTTCTGGAACGGAAGGAATAAGATGTCTACCCATCGTTTGAACAAATGCCGGTCGTGACTCGGAACGCCGAGCAAATCCGACATGATGATGACCGGTAACGGAGTAGCGTACTGCGCCACGATATCGATTTCCGTGCTGCCTCTCATGTTCTGAATCAACTCATCCACCACCTGCTGGATCCGCGGCTCCCACTGCTTCAAACTGCGCGGCGTGAAAGCGGCGGAAAGCAATGAGCGGCGTTTCCGGTGCTCCGGCGGATCGCTGTTGATAATATTGATCTTGCTGTCACCTAAACTCCCTTCTTTCGTATCGACGCCCACATTGATGGTCGTGCGGCTGCGCTCGCTGGAAAAATGCTCATAATCGCTTAGTACGCGCTTGACTTCCTCGTATCGGAACACATTCCATGTGCGGGATCCCTCGTCATAGACGGCCGGCTCGCTCTCCAGCATCCGCTTGTACCATTCATAAGGACCGAATTCTTCCGTTCTGCTCTGAAAAGAAGTGATCTCACCCAAGGCAACAACTTCCTGCTTCATGCCAATGCTCCCTGCTTTCTTCTAAACCAAGATAAAGAAATTTTCCCCGGATCCGCTGGATTGTATGCAGTTTTCGTTCCATGTATCTTGTTGTTTCCAACGGTAAAAATGCATAGGCGAGCCCGTCGTTTCCCATGCTATGAGCAGATCAAAAATTACAGGCAAGGAGTAGGGTCATATGAAAAAAGTGTGGCATCGTTCTGCGTTGGTGCTGCTATCCGCAGCCATGGTTGCCGTGTCCGGGTGCGGCCCGCAGCTTTCGCATGAGCAGCAGCAGAGCAAACAGCAAGGAATTCCAAGCAATAACGGGTTGGCGGCGAACCGACAAAAGAGTGAGAATTTGAACGGCGGAATGGCCAACGGGTCCAGCGAGGCAACCCCGGGTACCTTGCGTATCCAGTCGACGCAAGACGAATTAAGTATCCCGCTGGTCACGGTCGGGGGAAAGGATTATGTGATCGGCAGCGATTTTGCCCATTCGCTAGAATATAACTATCATTGGAACGCCAACAGCAACGTATTTCAAATCGGCGAGAATGACGCTTCGGTCGAGCTGAAAGTCGGGAGCACGAATGCCATAAAAGAAGAAGTACCGGTTACGCTGCCGGACCCGCCGATCCTTCAAAATTCACAGGTTCATATTCCGGTGTCGGCCATTGCCGCCTTATTTTCTGAAGAGCTATCTTACGAGCTGAAAGGCAAGCAAATGGTATTTCACGGCACCAATGTTGCCGCCATCGGAGCAATCGACGGTCCGGATGAGCAAAATTCCGGATCGGAGCTGGATTTTGAAGACGATCCGAACGATCCATTTAAAGGGGATGAGGGCTCGGGCCCGATGGTAACGCCGACGGCGAGTTATTGGGATCAGCCGGCGATTCCAGTGCTGAAAAACATCGATATGAACGAGCTTATTCGCCAAGGCAAACGGTATTTGGGCATCGACTATTTATTCGGAGCGGATCCTTATCCTCAGTCCGGACGGTTTGACTGCTCGCGGTATACCCAGTATTTGTTCGGCAAGCAAAGTGTGCAGCTGAGTAGGCTGGCGCGGTCTCAAGCGAAACAAGGCGTTGCCGTGAGCCGCAAAAGTTTGCGAAAAGGCGATTTGATGTTCTTCTACGTTCCCGGACGCTTCCGGACGAATCGAACCGTCGGGCACGTGGGCATTTACATGGGGAACCAGAAGATGATTCACTCTTCCCCGCTGCCGGAAAACGGCGTACAGATTACAAATATCAACAAAGCATACTGGAAGAAAACGTATCTCGAAGCAAGACGCGTCGCGTATTAACAAAAAGCTCATAGCCGGCAGCACCGGGCTATGAGCTTTGTTTCAAATATAGACGGCTTCAATCTCGAGTTCTGTGCGTTGCGCTAAATCGATAAAGCGTTCGCCCACGCGAATAAGCGGCCTGAAGTAATCCGTTAGGCGAATGAGCACGATGGAGCCGAATTCGCCGTTCGATAGCAGCACCTTTTTGCCGATAAGGCAGGGGAGCATATGGTGTATAAACTTTTGGGTAACGTACGGGTCGAGCTCGCCGAAGCTGCAGCGGTGAATTTCTTTGAGCACGAACAGCAGGTCCTTTTTTTTCTGATAAACGCGATTGGAGATCATGGCGCTGTAAATATCGGCGACGGCTACGATTTTGGACAACGGATGGATCGCTTCGCTGTGAAGCTGATCGGGGTATCCGCTGCCGTTCAGCCGCTCATGATGCTGCAGCGCGGCCAGGCATAACGGTTCCGAGAAGCCGGATTGCTTGGCGATCTCGTAGCCGTACCGCGCGTGCTGCTTGATTTCGTCATACTCGCTGGGGGTAAGGCGCCCCGGCTTCTGAAGGACGGCATCGTCAATCCGGCATTTTCCGATATCGTGCAAATACCCGGCTTTTCCGGCCAGAAGTGCTTCTTCTTCGGACTGTCCCATCCACTTGGCGATATAGTAGGAGATCAATCCGACCTGTACGCTGTGCTGGTACGTGTAATCGTCTTTCGTATTCAGCTCGATCAGCAGCGAGACGACATCCTTCTCTTGCTGCGCATGCTGTGCAATCGGCAAAAATCCGGTGATAACGGTTTCCAAGCGAATCGTTCCATCCCGTTTGGCTTCGTTGAACAGCTCCTTGATGCCGTCAATCGCTTCTTGATAGGAGGCTTTGACTTTTTCAAATTTTTTAGCAGCGGTTTCATTTCGTTTCGAAGAAGGATGTTCGTCGATAATCGTGTCATCTTGCGGATCGTCATCATACTTGGGAACTATATCGACGTCGAAGATATGGTGCAAATGAAGTTTGGCGATGTCATCGCCGGTAAGCACCGTATTTCCCGCCAATATGAGCAATCCGAAGGAGTTGAACGTATCCGTGGCCAGGCGATCTCCTACTTTGACCAGACTGAGGGGGGTTCGCAACAATGTTCACCTTCTTCTCAACATATCGGGAATGCAGTTGCCGCAGGCAATTCTGCTACCATCATATCAAGAAATCGGGATCCTGTTAATCAAAATTTGACGATATTGACAACAAAAGGCGATCACATTCCGATATAGCGGCTGTAGAGGCTTTTGGCCTGAACCGGGTCGTCAGTCCCCTGAACAATCATGCGACCATCCGGGAAAAGTACGAGTGTGATATCGGACTCCAGATGCAGCTTCAGCAAGAATGGATTATGTTCTATGCGTCCGACGGACCTGAGCTTATCGGCCCAGTCGCCTAGCGACAGACGGGAAGGCCGGACAGGCTGGATTTGGACCGAATTGCGGCCGCACAGCGTCTGGATCGTCTCTTCCTCCTGCGAAGCGTCCAAGTATTCGAACGTCCGCTTTCCACAGCAGGGACAATCGTTTTTGCGCGCTTTGGCGACGTCTACGGCAGCGTACTGGTTGTACCATAAATCCCAATGCACCATCTTGCGGCTGAGCGCCTCCTGCGCGCCTACGAGCAGCTTGAACGCTTCCGTCGCCTGATACGAGGCGACCGTATGAATGATCGGGCCGATCACCCCCGCGGTATCGCAAGTCTCCGTTGTGCCCTGTGCCGGCGGCTGTCCGAACATGCAGCGCAGGCACGGCGTTTCGCCGGGGCGGATCGTCAGGCTTACGCCGCGAGAACTGACGGCGCCGCCGTAAATCCACGGGATGCCGAGCTTGACGCTGACATCGTTGATCAGGAAGCGCACGGAGAAATTGTCCGTGCCGTCCAGGATGAGCTGAACATCCCCGAGCAGTTCTTCTGCGTTCGACCAGTTGAGGTCGGCGACGACGGGCTCGAGGGTTACGCCCGAGTTGGCCGCGCGCAGCCGCGCAGCCGCGGCTTCCGCTTTGGGGGCGGAGCCGGCGGCGTCGGCTTCGTCATAGAGCATTTGCCGCTGCAAATTGCTCGCTTCGACGAAGTCGCGGTCGATGAGGCGTACGAAGCCGACGCCGGCGCGCACCATATGATTGGCGAGCACGGTGCCGAGCGCGCCCATGCCGACGATCGCCACGCGCGATGACAGCAGCTTCGCCTGGCCGGCTTCGCCGATCGGCGGGAACAGCATTTGCCGCGAATACCGGTCGCGGTCCGTCCAATCGTTCGTCACGGCTGCGCACCTCCGTTCGCGGCCGTTGGGTTCCACGGCCCGAGCTGATGCCCTTTCCATTCGGAGCCGTCCTCCCATATTTCCTTTTTCCAGATCGGCACGATTTGCTTAAGCCGTTCGATGGCGTAGCGGCTCGCGTCATAGGCCGCATCGCGGTGAGGGGAGGAGACGGCGATGACGACGCTGATCTCGCCGACCGGCACCGAGCCGAGCCGGTGCGTCATGGCGCATAGCGTGCCGGGATAACGGTCGCCGATTTCGCCGATAATTTGCTGCATTGTCTTCAGCGCCATCGGCGTATATGCTTCATATTCCAGCAGCGTCGTTCGCTGGCCGTGCGTCAATTCCCGCGTCGTTCCGATGAATGCGATCGAGGCGCCGTGGTTCGGGTGCAGCACCTTGGCTGTCACCTGCTCTACAGCGATCGGGTCCATCGTGATTTCCGCCAGTTCATGGCCCGTTTCAGGCATCGGCTGCGGTTCGCCGCCGGAAACGGGAGGGATGATCGCCACTTCATCCCGTTCGGAGATTGGCGTCTCCTCTTCCGCGTAAGTCTGGTTGACGGCGATATACGATTGCGCAAGCGCCGGTGCGGCTTGCGGGAACTGTTCGATCAAATGGGATTTGAGCTGCGCCGTCGTAAGCTTGTCCGCGGCAATATCCACGTCGATCGCGGAGCCGCCCAGCTGTTCGGCCAGTCCGGCGAAAACGAGCAGTTTCAGCTTCATTCATGTACCACTCCAATCTAATGTACAAGGCGGCGTGCCCAGTGGCGCTGCCGCCCGCTTCTCCACAGCATATCACAAGTGAAAGCAGAAGTGATATAATGGCAGGGATGAACGGAAGAGACGGAAGGATGGTGGCATATCGGTGAAAATTGAAGTATATGATGAAATGTACGGCATGGCCAAGCTGGAAGTGGACGAATTGGCTCGTCTGAGCTCGGTGCATCTGGAAGCGGGAGAGCGGGTGGCTGGCGCGTCCGGCCGGGCGTTCGACGTGCCGGCCTGGTATCGGGGCTGGCGCGAGAGCAGAGGAGCCGGCGGCGACGGAGAGACCCCGAGCGGCATCCGGGTCGAAGCGGCCGACGAATTTCAGGCGTTCATCCCGTGGGAGGAGCTGGGACGCGCCATCATACTATACGGGCAGGCTGGCGGAGAGCCGCTGGACAAAGGGTACCCGCTCCGCCTTTACGTTCCCGGCGGCAGCAGCGAATGTCTGAACGTCAAGAGCGTCGTCCGCATTCGCGTGCTGTACCGCAGCGGTGAAGGAGCGAGCGCTTCATACGGCTTCCGGAACCGGGTGACGCCGGAGCAGCTGCGCAAACCGGACGGCACCTGAGCCGCTGCCATCCTACATAAAGTTATCGTGCAAGCATAGGAAGGAGAGAGCCTTTCATGAGCGCTAACGCTGCGATCGGGCTGCGCATCCTTCATACCAATGATATCCACAGCCGGTTCGAGCATATGGCGGCGATCGCCGCCGTCATCGGAAGGCTGCGGACGGAAGCGGGTGAGGAGCGCACGCTGACTCTGGACATCGGCGACCATATGGACCGGGTTCGGCCGGAGACTGAAGGCACGATGGGTCATGCCAATGTAGCTGTTATGAACGCTACCGGGTACGACGCCGTGACGATCGGCAACAACGAGGGGCTTACGCTGACGCCGGAGGCGCTGGCCGATGCGTATCGCGAGGCATCGTTCGCCGTTGTGCTTGCGAACATGCCGGAAGCGGGGACAGGGACGCATGCGCCGTGGGCCGCGCCTTGGCGCATCATCGAGAAGGCGGGCGTCCGCATCGGACTGATCGGCGTGACCGCCTGCTTCCCCGATTTTTACTCGCTGCTCGGCTGGGACGTGCAGGACCCGCTCGACGTCGTGAAGCGGCTTGTGCCGGAGCTTCGTCCGCAAGTGGACATCGTCGTCGTACTGTCCCATCTCGGGCTGCGCAACGACGAGCGGCTCGCGGCCGAAGTGCCTGGCATCGATATGATACTGGGCGGCCATACGCATCATTTGCTGGAGCAGCCGCTGCGCATCGGCGGCGCGGCCGTCTGCGCGGCGGGCAAGTTCGGGCAGTACGTAGGCATGATTGATGTGGAGTGGGATAGCATCGGGCGAACGATCGGCCGGGTGGAAGCTACCGTAATTCCCGTGCCGGAGCTGCCCCGCGACGAACGCGTCGCCAAGCTGATCGAGCAGGCCGGCGAGGAAGCCGGAGCCAGGCTCGGGCAAGTGGTTGCGACGCTTCCCATGGACCTGCCTATCGACTGGTACGGCGAATCGAAGCTCGGTAATTTGCTCGCTGCCGGGCTGCGGCGCTTCACCGAAGCTCAGATCGGCCTCGTCAATTCGGGCCAGCTGCTGCACGGCTTGGCCCATGGCCCTTTGACTGCAGGCATGCTGCTGGAGCTTTGCCCTTCGCCGATCAACCCGTGCCGGGTCATGCTGACGGGGACGCAGCTGCTGCTCGCACTGGAGCAATCATTGCTGCCGGAATTTATGGACAAACCGCTCTTTGGTTTCGGATTTCGCGGCAAGGTGCTCGGAAGTTTGTGCGTGGACGGGATGGACATCGAATTCGACCCGGAAGCCGCGCCTTACCGCAAAATTCGAAGCGCCGCGGTCGCCGGAGAGCCGCTGCTGCCCGAACAAACCTATACCGTAGGCATGATCGACATGTTTACGTTCAAGATCGGCTACGAATCGTTAAGCGAAGGGACGGAGGCTCAATTTTTTTTGCCCGAATTTATTCGCGACGTGCTGCTCAGGCAGCTTCTTGAACGGCAGGCGCTGGAGGATAGCGGGCGCCTTCGCTTTGTTAAGCTATTGTAAATTACAAATCCGTGGAAACAAGTTAGAATAGAACTGGCTTTTCGGTGAAGACTGGAGAGGCGCAGCCGGGGAGCCTGGGGCAGGTTTGTAAAATACATCTCTTTTCGAGAGCGGTAGGAGGCATTGTATGTACGATTGGTGGGTAGCGGTCATTATCGGAATTGTAGAAGGGCTGACGGAGTTTTTGCCGGTGTCGTCCACAGGCCATATGATATTGGCCGGGTCGCTTCTGGGCATTCCCGATTCGGATGAATTGATGAAAACATTCGAAATCGTCATTCAGCTCGGCGCCATATTGGCGGTAACGATCATTTATTGGAAACGGATTTTGCGGTTGTTCGGACTGAACAGGGATAAGGCCAAGAAAGGCCAAGGGATGAACCTGATTCACATTTTACTGGCGATCGTGCCTGTGCTTGTCCTTGCCTACTTGTCACGCCACTTGATCAAGGAGCATTTGTTCTCGCCTACCACGGTGCTGATCGGCCTGGTGCTCGGTGCGATTCTACTCATTATCGGGGAGAAGCAGCAGCCGAACATTACGGCGCATGACGTCGACGATCTGACGTACAAGCAGGCGTTTATTATCGGACTGTGGCAAATCGTCTCCTTGTGGCCCGGGTTTTCCCGTTCCGGCTCCACGATTGCCGGGGGCATGCTGGCCGGCGCAAGCCGCTCCGCAGCGGCGGACTTTACGTTCATTATCGCGATTCCCGTCATGGTCGCGGCAACGGGCTACGAGATGCTGCAAAATCTCGACAGCTTCACCTCGGACACGCTCGGCTTTTTCTTTGTCGGCTTCGTCGTTTCCTTTATCGTCGCCCTGCTCGCCGTTGTGACGTTCATCAAATTCGTGCAAAAATTCAGTTTGACGTACTTCGCCTACTACCGTTTCGCCATCGCGGCGCTGTATTGGTTTTTTCTGCTTCGCTGACGATCGGCCTATGAGATGTCATGCCGGTTAAACCGAAATTTGGGAGCGTTCTGCTCTTGATTTTCGGTTTTTTGCCGCTGTCAAGAAATGTATTGCTCTTTTCGACTGAATCCGCTACTCTAGTCCTATACTCTTGATTATCTAAAATTTTCTTTAGAAGAAGGTCGCCTCTATGCGTTTGCTTTCGCTCAGTATGGTCAGGCCCGGTATGAGGCTGGCAAAAAAAATATATAACGAAGACGGTTTGACGCTGCTCAGCGAGCATGTCGAATTGTCCTCCGGTTTAATTAAGCGCTTGGGCGATCATGGGGTCGACTTTGTCTACATCGACGATCCGCGGACAAGAGATATTGTGGTCCTCGATCCGATCTCGGACGAAACGCGGGCGCGGGCCATCTCGGAAATCCGCAGCTCCTTCCGTAAAATTATGGAAGATCAGACGAAGCGCCGCTCTGTCGGCAGCATCAAGGTCGGCAAAGTGTTCGGCGATGTGTTGAAAATGATTTTGGACGATCTGGGCGGCAATAAGGATGCCATGATCATGCTGACCAATATAAGCCTGATGGACAACTATTTGTTCCAGCATTCGCTCAATGTGTGCATTTACGCCTCGATGCTCGGCATGGCGTACGGCTATTCGCGGGACGAGCTGCTAACGCTCGGACTGGGAGCGCTGCTGCATGATGTCGGCAAGACGCAAATTCCGCTGGAGCTGCTGAAGAAGAAAGACCCGCTAACGGATGACGAGTTCATGCGAATCAAGAAGCATGCCGATTTCGGCTATCAGTTCTTGAAGGACGAGCCGAATATCCCGCTCCTGTCGGCGCACTGCGCGCTGCAGCATCATGAGCGGATCGACGGCAGCGGCTATCCCCGCGGGCTGAAAGGCTCCGAAATTCATGATTACGCCCAATGGATCGGCCTTGTCGATTCGTACGATGCGATGACGACGCACCGCGTATATCGCAAAGCAATGCTGCCGCATCAAGCGATGGATATTGTGTACTCCGGTTCCGGTACGCTGTACGATCAGGGGAAAATCCGATTGTTCCGCGATCGGATCGCCATCTACCCCGTCGGAGTGACGGTGAGGCTCAATACGGGGGAAACCGGCGTCGTAGTCGACTTGAACTCCAACGCGCCGCAGCGTCCCGTGGTGCGGATTCTGCAGGATGCCGACGGCTGCGAGCTGTCCAATCCGACCGAGGAAATCGACCTGTCGAAGCATTTGTCCGTCATGATAACCGGCGTAAACGAGCTTGCGATGTGAAGCGGCTCAGCCGCGCACCGCTGCCTGCGCGGCGGTTCTGAACGTCCGGCCTCGCTTTATACCCGTTGCCGGTGCCAAGTGTAGCCCGTTCCGCCTTGCGGAAGACGGGCTTTTTCACATCGAAATTTATTTTTCTTACGTATTAAGATACAATGGAACATATAATAGGTAATCATAGAGGTAAAAATATGTTGCAGAAGACAGGTGTTACAAATTCAATGAACGAACAACACGAATCGCAGAAGCCGGCGCTGGAGCCGATCAGCCCGCAATACGATCCATGGGATCCGATTCGCTCCAAGCGCGCCTTCGGCGAGCACCGCCTGACGAGCGTGGAGCTGACGGTAACGAATTTATGCAATATGCGCTGCGAGCACTGCGCCGTAGGCGAGTCGCTATCCATGACGGAGGGTCCGAAAATTCCGCTGTCCGTAATCCTGAAACGGCTGGACGAGGTGGAGGGCTTGGAGACGATCAGCATTACCGGAGGAGAGCCGAGCTATCACGAGCGGACGGTCCGGGACTACATCGTTCCGCTGCTGCGCTATGCGAGGGAACGCGGGGTGCGTTCGCAAATCAATTCCAATCTGACGCTGGACTTGTCGAGATACGAGCTCCTCGCTCCTTATCTCGACGTCATGCATATATCGTTCAACTATGTCAATGCCGACGATTTCCACGAGGTGGGCTTCGTGAACTCCGCCCGCCAAGCGGTCCGCCAAACATCGGCCAAGCTGTACGAGCGCATGGTCGAGAACACGGTCGCGCTTTCGCGCGCCGGCATGTTCATTTCCGCGGAGTCGATGATCAATTACCGAACGTACGAGAAGCTGGCCCCGATTCACCGGCTGATCGAGGAGATGGGTTGTCGGCGGCATGAAGTGCATCCGATGTATCCGAGCGCATTCGCCTCGAAACTGCCTGTCCTGTCGCTCGATCAGACCCGCGCGGCCATTAACCGGCTTCTGGACAGCCGCAGCCGCGAGCTGTGGATGCTGTTCGGCACGCTGCCGTTCTACGCTTGCAGCGAGCTGGAAGCGGACCGGGAGCTGGTGAAGCGGCTTCGCTCCGAACCTAACGTGACGGTGCGCAACGATCCCGACGGCCGCAACCGGCTCAATGTGAACGTGTTTACCGGCGATGTGTTCGTCACCGATTTCTCCGACGTTCCTGCCCTCGGCAATGTGCATGCCGACCGGTTCGATGAAGTGTTCGCGCGGTGGAAGAGCCATCCGCTATGCCGAACTGTCGATTGCTTTTGCCCGGCAGCCGCATGCTGCGGCCCTAACCTGCTTGTAGCCGATACGTACTACAAGCATCTCGATTTTACAACCAGACAGGCGGTCGTGTAACCGGCACCGCGATCCTCACGGTAAAGGAGTTTGATTGGCATTGGGAGGTCACAGTACGGGCTTTGATTTCATAGCCATCGTCCTAAACCTTGTGCTCGTCTTTCTGTTGGTGTTGCTGAACGGCTTTTTCGTAGCGGCCGAGTTTGCGCTGGTCAAGGTAAGGCAGACCCGCCTGCAGCAGCTTGCAGGCGAAGGCAACAGCAAGGCCAAATATGCCCTTGCCGTAACGAAGAAGCTCGATGCTTACTTGTCCTCGACGCAGCTCGGTATCACGCTCGCCTCGCTCGGGCTCGGCTGGGTTGGAGAACCGGCGATCTCTCATTTGATCGTAGAGCCGCTGTTTCATGCCATGGGCATTGGACTGGCCTGGTATGCGAATGCGCTGTCGGTGTTCATCGGGTTTGCGGTGATCACCTTTCTGCATATCGTCCTTGGGGAGCTGGCGCCAAAATCGCTGGCGATCCAAAAGTCGGAAGGAACGTCGCTATGGCTGTCCGCGCCGCTGATGCTGTTCTACAAAATCTTTTACCCGGTCATATGGCTGCTCAACGGCGCCGCCAACAAGCTGCTGAAGCTGATCGGCGTGCATCCCGCCTCCGAGCATGAGGCTGCGCATACGGAGGAAGAAATTCGCATCCTGATGGACGAGAGCGCGAAGAGCGGTCACATCAACAAAGACGAGCTGGCGCTGTTCGACAACATCTTCGAGTTTTCCGACCGGGTGGCGCGCGAGATCATGCAGCCGCGGACCGATATGGAATGCTTGTTCACCGAGCTTTCCTTCGCGGAGAACTTGAAGATTGTCTACGAGACGAAGCATACCCGCTATCCGGTGGCCAAGGACGATAAAGACGAAATTATCGGCTTCGTCCACATGTCCGATTTGCTGCTGGCCGATCCGGATAAGGAGCACGACCTGCGGGAATTTTTGCGGCCGGTGCTCATGGTGCCCGAGTCGATGGAAATCAGCTACGTGCTGAAGCTGATGCAGCGGAAACGGTCGCAGATTGCCGTCGTGATCGATGAATACGGCGGCACGGCGGGCCTGATTACGACAGAGGACATTCTGGAGGAGATCGTCGGCGAAATTCATGACGAGTTCGACGAAGGCGAGCGCTCCGAGATTGAAAAGCAAGGGGACGCGTACTCGGTCGACGGCCGGGTGTTGGTCGAGGATTTGAACGATATGCTGGATCTGGGCATAGAGGACGAGGAAGTCGATTCCATCGGAGGCTGGCTGTTCAAGATGCTGGAGGAGAACGTCGTCAAAGGACGAAAGCTGGAGCATGGGGGCTTTTTGTACGAAATTACGGAAGTGGAGCGGCTGCGCATTTTACGCGTGACGATCCGCCGCATTTTGACCGAAGTGCCGGACAAAACCGAGGTCGGTCAGCACAACGAATAGAGGAGGACCGCCGTTTCATGTCGCTCAGAACGCTCATTTTTTGCGCGCTAGGCATCGTGCTGCTGTACGGATTATTCACGACCGGTTTTCCGTTCCTGCTCGCCATGCTGATCGCGATATTGCTGGAGCCTGTGGTTCAGGCGCTGATCCGGTACTTTCGGATGGGGCGTCTGGCCGCGGCGGCCGCGGCTTGCACGATGTTCACGGGACTGCTGCTCGGCTTCGTCTACCTGGTCGGGTTCAAGATGATCTCCGAGCTGATTCAGTTCTGGAAAGACGCGCCGGATTATGTCAACGAAGCGAGACTGTTCTTCGAGGACGCGACGGCCAAGACCCAGCTGTTCTACGAGACGCTGCCTGACGGCATGGCCGAGCAAGCGCAAAAATGGCTGGAGTCGGGCGTCGGCATGCTGACGGACAACATCAACAGCATCGTTGCTGCAATCTCCGGTTACTTTGTAAGCGTGGCCAAGGCCATTCCGAGCCTGTTCGTATTTTTTGTCGTCTTCGTCATCGGACTTTACCTCATCTCGTTCAGCCTGCCGCAGCTTCACCAATCGTTTCTGACGCTGTTCGACAAGCAATCCCGGCACAAGGTACTAACCGTGCTGGAAAATCTGCGACGCGCCATCCTCGGCTTTCTGATCGCACAGCTGATGATCAGTCTGCTGACCTATGTCGTCACGCTGGTCGGCCTGCTCGTCCTGCGCGTCGACTATCCGCTCGCCATCGCGCTCCTGATTATCGTCGTGGACATTCTGCCCGTCCTTGGCACAAGCGCGGTGCTCATTCCGTGGGCAGCCTACAGCATTCTCGCCGGGAACATGCATCTGGGCATCGGATTGCTCGTCCTGCTGCTCGTCATTATGATTTTCCGCCGCCTCATTGAACCGAAAATTATCGGCGATGCGGTCGGTATCAACGCCTTGGCCGCGCTGATCAGCATGTATGTGGGATTTCAGCTGATCGGAGTCGTCGGCTTATTTCTGGGGCCTGCATTGATTATCGTGTATCAGGCGCTGCGCAAAGTCGGCCTGCTCACGATCAATATCAAGATTTAACTTTTATTCTACATAAGGGGGAATGGTATGAACGCAGGAATTCCGCAAATCAAGCAGCACTCCAAATTATCGATTCTTCAATTAATTCGCCGATCCGTGATTTTATTCATCGGTGCTGCTTTCGTATCTGTCGGACTCGAAATTTTTCTCGTACCCAACAACATTATCGACGGCGGCATCGTCGGCATCTCGATCATTACCGCTCATTTATCCGGGCTGCCGATCAGTATTTTCCTGCTGCTGCTCAATTTGCCGTTTCTGTTTATCGGCTATAAGCAGATCGGCAAAACGTTTGCGTTATCCACCTTATTCGCCGTTATGGTCATGTCCGTCGGCACCTATCTGCTGCACCCGGTGAAGCCGCTTACGATCGATCCGCTGCTTGCGGCCGTATTCGGGGGCATTATTCTGGGCGTCGGGGTCGGCATGGTGATCCGCTCGGGCGGGTCGCTCGACGGAACGGAGATCGTGGCGATCTTGTTCAGCAAAAAGTCGCCGTTTTCCGTTGGCGAAGTCGTCATGTTCTTCAACTTATTCATTCTCGCCAGCGCAGGGTTTGTATTTGGCTGGGATCATGCCATGTACTCGTTGATTGCGTACTACATTGCTTATAAAATGATCGATTTGACCATCGAAGGCTTTGACGAGTCCAAATCGGTCTGGATCATCAGCGACAACAGCCGTGAGATCGGCGAAGCCATCATGCAGCGGCTCGGCCGCGGCGTAACGTATTTGCAAGGCGAAGGCGCCTTTACAGGCGGCAGTAAGAAAGTCATATTTTGCGTCATCACACGGCTGGAAGAAGCCAAGATGAAATCGATCGTCGAGGAGCTTGATCCTGTAGCTTTTCTCGCGGTAGGCAACATTCACGATGTGAAGGGCGGCCGCTTCAAGAAGAAAGACATCCACTAATCGCATGTACTGAATAGGAATGAAACGGACCGTTCGGCTGGACGGTCCTTTTTGGCGTGGCTCGAACCCGACCTCCGCAACATTATGCACATATCGGACAAGGCTTTTTTCTATACATAGTGATAGCACATTTGAAGGAGGCACCGCATGATGGAACAAGTCAGGGTATGGTATCCCTTTGTGGGTCCTTTCGATCCTTGTCCGCCGATTCTGGAAAAAACGTACTCGACCCCGCCGCAGCTGTTCATTCCGTTTCAGCCGATGAATTTGCCCCAATTCTCACCGCAGGAAGCATTGAGACATGGAACGCTATGGCCGGCCTTGTACAGTCCGTATGAACCGAAAAATACGTGAGGGGAGGGAGCAGCCGCATGAAGGAGAATCAGCTTCCCGAGCATTATTACGCGATGCTGGAGGAATTGCAGGCCGTTGATTTTGTGCTGGTGGAACTGAACCTGTATCTGGACACGCACCCGTTCGATGGAGCGGCCATCCAGCAGTACAATCAATGCGCCCAGCAGCGCATGCAGCTGGCGCATCAGTTCCAGATGGAATTCGGACCGTTAATGCCGTTCGGGCACGCCTTTTCCAAGCATCCTTGGCAGTGGGTGGAGACGCCTTGGCCCTGGCAGGTGTAACTAGGCCGGACTTGTAAAACCAGGAGAGGAGCAGTCGCATGTGGATCTATGAAAAAAAGCTGCAATATCCGGTACGCGTCAGCAAATGCGACCCGCAAATGGCGAAATGGCTGATCGAGCAATATGGCGGCGCGGACGGTGAACTATCGGCGGCGCTGCGCTACTTGAACCAGCGGTATTCGATACCGGATAAAGTCATCGGCTTGCTGACGGATATCGGTACGGAAGAATTTGCCCACCTGGAAATGATTGCCACGATGGTGTACAAACTGACCAAAGATGCCACCGTGGAGCAGCTGAAAGCGGCCGGGCTCGGGGACCACTATGTCAATCACGACCGGGCAGTCTACTATAATAACGCGTCCGGCGTACCTTGGACCGCTGCTTACATAGCGGCCAAAGGCGACCCGATCGCCGACCTGTACGAGGATATTGCAGCTGAGGAAAAGGCCAGAGCGACCTATCAGTGGCTGATCGATATGACCGACGATGTCGATCTGCAGGACGGATTGAAGTTTTTGCGGGAACGGGAGATCGTTCATTCGCTGCGTTTCCGCGAAGCGGTAGAAATTTTGAAGGCCGAGCAGGGTGCCAAAAAAGTGTTTTAACCGGGAAACCGGCGACAGATTGGAGGAATGGAAGTAATGGAAACGGAAACGATACGGAGCCGGGGCGAATTGAAGCAAGAGGCGCTCCAGCAGTTGAAAGGCAACTGGGGCAAGGCAGTGGCCGTGGCGCTGATTATGATGGCCATCGGTATAGTGATCTCCCTCGTGCCGAAAGTCGGCGATCTGATCCAATTTATCGTCGCCGGACCTCTGACGCTCGGAATGGTTGCATTTTTCCTTCGACTGATTCGGCGGGAACCGCATGAAGTGCAGGATATTTTCTCAGGCTTTTCCCGATTTGTCCCGTCATTTTTGCTATACTTACTGAGCGCCGTGTTTGTATTTCTTTGGACGCTGCTGCTGATCGTTCCCGGTATTATTGCCGGTCTGCGGTATGCAATGGCCTTCTACATCATGAACGACCATCCGGAGCTTACCGCGATGGAAGCCATCGAACGGAGCAAGCAAATGATGTACGGGCATAAATGGCGTTATTTTGTACTGCAGCTCAGCTTTATCGGCTGGGGGCTGTTATGCGTGCTTACACTGGGCATCGGCCTGCTCTGGCTTATTCCTTATATGGCGACGACGACGGCCAACTTTTATGAAGACTTGTCGCGCTCCGTGCCGGAGGCGCCGCCGCTTTCGCCGCCTGCCTGAACGACGACAATCCACTCCCCGCGCGGTTACGCGAAGGCGAGTGGTTTTTTTTGAAACGTATGACATTAGTCGTACGTTTTTTGATTGCGATAATTCCGACGTACTTATATCAGCTTAACGATCTATAATTATTTTCTACATTTTGCAGGAATAAAGACCCATTATGTAGAAGAAAAAGAAGGAAAATATGGTGAAAGGAGGATTTGAATGAGTTCCACAACGATTGTAAATGTAAATAATACTTTCCAGGCTCCCACGACTGGAGAATCATATTTTGATGGTGGATTAGCCGAACTCATAGGCTGGTCTATTCTTGGATTCCTAGTCACAATATTTACGTTAGGATTTTGCTATCCACTTAGTTTTGTCTTAATCTATAGATGGAAAGCAAGTCATACCGTGATAGAAGGCAGAAGACTGCGTTTTGACGGAACAGCAGTCGGGCTGTTTGGTTCCTGGATAAAATGGTGGCTACTGAGCTTTATTACTCTGGGCATCTACACTTTCTGGCTTGGAATCAAGCTGGAGCAATGGAAGACAAAGCATACGCATTTCGCATAATGACAAATATGACCCATCTCGCAAAAAACGTGAGATGGGTCATGTACATTTCATAGGCTTCATTAATTATTATTATTTTACAGCCGAATTATCGGTTTGATGAGGAACGGAGTACAAAATGATCCAACCTTTATAGACGAGGTAGCCGGCCATTGAGTAGCGACTTCGATCGAAGAATCCGGAAAAATCGCAAATGGAGAATAAGAAGATAATAAAAGAATGGATATAGCAAAAAGGAACGGAATAAATTCCAGTTCATATGCCAGATGATGCCGATTTTAACGTACAGCCATTCATACGTGGTTGAAAAAATAGACCAGGAAAGCAGATATATCGTCTTTTTCCACCAGCTCTGTTCGTAAGGAAACCAGTTAATAATCATGGAAGCGAACAAGGGATAGACGCCCAAAATGGTCCACAACGATTTCAACTCCGCGATCGGGACTTCGTAAAATCCCCAAGCCAAGAAATGAAAGCTGGCGAACACGTCCACAACCGATTGTACGAATAGCCCGAAAATGAGGGTCACATACATTTCGGCTGCGGAAATATTTTTTTTCATGAACAACGCAATGGGAAGCGTTATAGCCATCGTGCCGAAGATCAATATCCATTCCAAGGGCAGCAACCACCTAAATAGTTGGATTTAATGTATATTTTGTAGGTATGTATGATTTTATCCATGAAATTTATACAGCAAGCATGGATTAGTGTTAAAATAGGTGAGCACATACAAGAAATTGATAGATGACTTGAAGGCATAGGAGAGATCGTCCGATATGGGGAAACCAAAAGTAGCAAAACGACCGACGCGGGACGAATTTGTTTTAGAGGAAATTGGAAATCAACTCGTTGAAGCAAAGCATGAGCAAGCCGAAATTTTATTGACGGTATGGGGGCTTGAGGAGCCGGTTCGAGGTCAGATCGTGGAGATGGATTCGCGGACAGGTAAAGTTCATGTTGCGCAGTACGGAGAGATCACGAAGGTTCCCTTTATGGATATTATGAAGGTGGATTACCCTAGAGACTAATATTCGAGCATAAACGAAACCCATTCTCATACCTGAAACATAGGCTCCGGGACGCATTGAACGGACCGGAGCATAAGAGCTTGAATTCGGAGTATAGCGGGTTTGTTCAAATAGCGTTACCGGTTGGCCCATCGATAACGCGCAGTTGCTTCCCTATTGACCAACCAGATCCCGAGAGAAACAAGAACAAGGGCAATGAGGTTCTTTATCTCCAAAATCGTCTCGCCTAAGAAAATGGACGATAAGGAAGCACCGAAAACGGGAACCAGGAAATTATACACCGATACGCGCCCGACCTTATTATATTTCAGAAGCCAGTTCCAAAGGTAAAAGGACGCAGAAGAGGATAGAGCCAAATACAGAAGCAAAGATGAAGATTCCCAAGTGAAGTGAGTGGCTTTCCCCCCGAAAATCATGCCAAGCAGCGTTAACGCGATTCCTCCGATTAAAAGGCCGTAACTCGTGATAAGAACGACATCCAGTGTTTTCGTCAATTTTTTGGCATAGAGGCCGGTAGCAGAAAAAATGAAAGCCGCGATGATCACGAAGCCTTCCCCCGTAAAACGGAAACTGAAGTTAAGTAAATCTGTACTGAAATTTACAATGACGACCCCGATAAATCCAATCATGCATCCTATCGCTTTACTCGGACTGAGCTTATCGTTCTTATAAACATAATGAGCCAGAACGACGCCGAAAAATGCGGTTGTAGCGTTCATAATCGAACCTTTCATGCCGCTCGTATTCGATACGCCGATATAAAAGATCGCATAATGAATTGTAGTCTGAATGGCACCAAGGATGCTGATCTGCCCTATGCTTTAAAGAGAAAAGATCTTAATGCCGCAAGCCCGTGCAACAAGCAGTAAAGCCAGTCCGGCAAGAGTAAACCGGTAACCGGCAAATACGAACTTGGAAGGGATGTCTTCCGGCGAAATATCAAATAACAGAAATCCGATTTTGATGGCCGGATAAGAGCTGCCCCACAAAAAACAGCATATGGAAGCAATAATGGCTACGAATGTAACGTCAGTATATATTTTGTTGTCTTTCAACATAGTCGCTTCCCCTTTACTCCAGTATCTTGCTTTCCGGAACATTTAACGTGCTTAACTATATCATACATAAGGATATGGCCGTATTACGTTTGTTGCGCAAGTTTTGATGGATCTTGCTATACATGCGAACATCCACTCCCTGCGCGGCTGCGCAAAGGCGAGTGGATTTTTTGCGAATGTCCAAACCCGAGACGATCGTTCACATATGATTGAGTATGAGGGCTTTATATCTGCCCGAAGCATGCGAGCGTATGCGTATGTATTGCAGCGCATTCTTCGATTCCTTTAGGCGGATGGCTACGGCTACTGTCAGTAAGGAGGTCTTTCCATGGTCTCAGTGATATGCTGCACCGTAAGAGAATCGTTTATGGACAACGTTTTTGATAATTTCGTGAATCAAGATTACGCTCCAAAGGAATTGATTATTATTTTGAACCGAGAGGACATGGATGTTCGGAGCTGGAGAGAAAAGGCTGCAAATTATCAAGATGTAACGGTATTTCAACTGCCGAGCAGCAGCACCCTTGGAGAATGTTTGAACTATGGCATTGAACGGTGCAAATATGAGACGATTGCCAAAATGGACGATGATGATTACTACATGCCGGGATATCTTTCGCAGCAGATGAAGGCGCTGTACAAAATGAATGCGGACGTCGTTTGCAAGAGAACGGTCTATATGTATTTCATGGAGGAGCAGCAGCTCGCCGTGCATTTACACTACAGGGTCGTCAATAAGTTTTTGACAAAAAGCGGCGGAGTCAAAGGATCGACGCTGGTGTTCAGGAAGAAGGTCGCTGAAATCATCAAGTTCCCTCGTCTGAACAGAGGGGAGGATTCCTTTTTTATAGCCAAGTGTTTGAAAAAAAACTGCCGGGTGTATGCCACCGACAAAAAAAACTATGTATGCATCCGCAGAGCCGAGACCTTGCACACCTGGAATGTGGCTAACGCTCATTTGATGAAGAAATCAAAGCCGGTGTGCCTCATGGCCGATTACAAACCATTTTTCCTGGAAAGCAAGAAGCCTCGTGAGGTGATGTTAAGTGAGCAAGCTCATCCGAGAACATCGCACATCCCGCAAGACCATCGCGTTGACCTTTGACGACGGGCCGGACCCGCTCTATACGCCGGCTATTCTGGACGTACTGAAGGCAGCGGGAGCCACAGCGTCTTTCTTCGTGCTCGGCGAGAAACTGGAGCATTACCCGGAGCTGGCAAGACGGATTGCCAGGGAAGGGCATGATCTGGGCAATCATACTTATAGCCACCCGGACTTGGCGCGCGTAGAGGCTGAACGACTCGATGAGGAATTGATCAAAACCGATCGTTTGATCGGCCAAATCACGGGGAAAAAGCCCTGCTTATTTCGCCCGCCTTATTTATCTTCCAATCGTCAAGTCACGGATTCCGCGCAAAAACTCGGATATTTGACGATCATGGCTTCCGTCGATACCAAAGATTACAAGAGACCCGCAACGAAGAACATTGTTCATACGGCCCTGTCCAAAATGAGCAGAGGTTCCATTATTCTTATGCATGATTCCGGGGGAGATCGGCGCCAAACGGTGAAAGCTGTCGAGATATTGATGGGCAAGCTCGGCCATAGACGGTATACATGCGTCAGTGTGTCCCGATTGCTTCAATTGCCCTTGTCTTGACACCATTGAGCGGGCCTAAGGTGCGTCCTCCCCTTATAAACGAATGTATGGGTGAATATGCATTTTTACCTATGCAGGGATACATGCCGTTTCTTTGAAGCTTCCCAATTCATCAGTTATAACTGCGATTTACAGCACTTATGGGTTAAGGGGATGGACGGAATATGGAGGAGCAGGATATAAGGGTGCTTATGATGCTGGATGGGTTTCATATCGGAGGGACGGAAACCCATGTCCTATCCCTCACAAAGGCCCTGTTAAATCGAGGCGTGGCTGTTTTTGTTGCGGCAATGCCGGGACCTCTGGAGAGCGAATTTAGAAAGCTTCCCTGTACAATTTACATGTATGACAATGACAAAAGCAAATTCGAAGGCTGGGTGCGAAGCAATAAAATCAATGTCATTCATGCGCATTTGGAAACGAGCGGGAGCTATGCCGCACAAATTTCCGAAAAATATCATATTCAGTTTGTGTACACGATTCACGGAACATATTACCACCCGTCGTTATTGCGTAAGCTAATCGATCGGCCACACAATAGACCGACGCTCATTAGCGTTAGCCTGCCGGTCCAAAATTGGCTGCGAAAATACGGCATCCCATCGCTTCTGCTTCCAAACGGCATTGACATGGAGGAATTTAGCGCAAAAACATCAAATCTTAGAGCGCAGCTGAACATTCCTCCAGACGCCAAGGTGCTGTTATACGCCAGTAGATTGGAAGAAGAGAGGTATGAGATTTGCAAGCAGTTGTTAAAGACTTGTGTCGTAGATGTATTCAATGCTTTCCCGGATATGCATATTTTGATTGCCGGGGGAGGCGTGAAGAAAGGCAAGATCAAGAAATGCATTCATACCCTAAAGTCAAAACAGATCCAATACATCGGAAACCGGATCGATATGCCGGCGCTATATTCGATCAGTGATTATGTGGTGGGAACAGGACGAGTGGCGTTAGAAGCGATATCTTGCGAACGCCCTGTGATCGCGATTGGTTCAAAGGGTGTTTTCGGCTTGGTGACACCGGAAAATTTCAACAAAGCGATCCGATATTACTTCTGCGACCACAAATGCCGCTTGCCCTTACACGAAAATAATATAAGAAAGGCCGTTATGGAAGGATTGATTTCGAGCCATGATCGTCAATATCGAAGTAAAGAATTGAGACGCCGCGTCGGCGTAGAGATGGAGATCTCTCGGGTTACTTATCGAATATGTGAGTTATATAAAGAAAAGGCCAAGGTTGCAGGGCAATGAGCTACAATAAAATAATGATTGTAGCGCATCCCGATGACGAGACGATATTCGGCGGAACACAGCTTATTGAAGAAAAGGGATGGCTGGTAATATGCGTAACGAACGGTGACAACAGGAAAAGACGCAAGGAATTCGAGAAGGTGATGAAGGAAGTTCATGCGGAATATGAGATGTGGAATTACAAGGATCAATGGAACGGTAAATTCGACCGTTCACGGTTAACTGCTGATTTAGCAGAGGTGCTTGCGCGCAATCCGGTTGAAAAAGTGGTTACCCATAATTTGGATGGGGAGTATGGACATACCCAGCATATCGTCTTATCCAAACTATTGCACGACATGGTCGACAACAATTTGTATGTGTTTGCTTTAGCCGATAAGAAATTGGATGCATCGTTATTAAGCCAAAAGAAAAAGCTGCTCCATTACTATAAAAGCCAAGATCTCAAATGGTTAAAGAAATATATTAAATATGAAAGCGTTCAGCAAGTTCGATAATCGGTGCCCCAAAAACCATTCCCTGCGCGGTCACGCAAAGGCGAGTGGTTTTTTTCAGCGGAACGAAAGAAAATTTGTCGAGGGTTAATTATTTTCCAGTAAAATGTAAATATTAGTAATGAAATGCAGCAGTTCGCTTGCTGCACTCGATTGAGACATGGGGGGATTCGCATTCATATCTTCATAGCTGCCTTATCGCTGTTCGCCTTGGCAAGAAGCGGGGCCTGGAAGCAGGCGAGCCGGTTTCACGCGACGGTGCTGTATATGGTTGCCGGCAATTTGCTGTACTTTTTCTTAACGACGGATTACTTATTATGGGCATTCGTCCCTGATCTTCACCTTATCCCGGTATTTACGGAATTGCTGTATACGTTCATTGTATTTCCGTGCACGGTCATATTATTTTTGTCTGGCTTTCCGGATCGCAGGAAAGAGCAGGTGTGGCGGTATTCGAAATGGGTCGCTCTTTACGCCGTAATGGAAGCGATCTATGCATGGTCGGGGCGCATTGTGTATGACCATGGATGGAGCTGGTGGTGTTCGTTCGCCTTCGATGTGATGATGTTTCCGATGCTGCTGCTGCACAGCAAAAAGCCGGGAATCGCCTATGTTCTGTCCGCATTCATCATCGCTGCGCTGCTGCTGATGTTCCGGGTGCCGATCTGGAACATAACGATGCATTCCACGTAACGGCAGGCGAAGGGGCGGCATTGACAAGGGCTGGACCGCTGTTTGAGGCGGAAGGCTTGTACAGCGCGGGGCAATACCGGACCCGATCCAAGGTCGACTTGGTGAGGCTGCTGCTGGATTTGATTGAGCAATAGGACGACAAACGGCAGCGAGCGGGCTCGCTGCCATTTGTATCCGATCCGATTCATTGAACCGCATGCGCCTTCGGAACCGTGGTCATGGCTCCGAAGGCTGCTCGGCGTTCGGTTTCTTTTGCCTGAGCAGCCATAAGGCGTATTCGAGCGGCCGGCGTACCGCTCTCTGGTACGTCTCTTTGTCGCCGATCCGGTAGAACACTTCCCGGGAAGGCTTCGGATTGACCTCCAGCAGCCACACGCTGCCCTTCGGGTCCACGGCCAGGTCGATCCCGACCTCGATGATTTTCCCGAACTTGCTCTCCAGATGCCTGACGGTGTTCAAGCCGAGCGCATAAGCGGTTCTGCGGATGTCCTCGATTTTATCCGAGGAGCCGAACCGTTTGCGCAGCAGTGCATCCATGGCGATAGCCGTTCCCCCGCCGTGCAGATTGGAGGTGACCGATTTACTCGGGCCGATGCGGCCGGCGCAGCCGGTTACCTGCCACTTGCCCGAGCCGTCCTTCTGCACCAGCATACGAAAGTCATGAACGCGTCCGTCCGGCAGCTGGAGCGGGATGCCCTGCTGCATAATATATTTATCTGCAATTTTCCAGCCGCTGAGCTTGTGGTGCAGCCGGTCTACATGAATAAACTGCGCGGGGAGGATGCGACGGTTCGGGTCGCGGCCCTGCATGTGGCAAATATCGCCGTTCTTCGTGCGCTGCAGCTTCAAGATGCCGCGCCCTCCGGTCCCGTTGCTCGGCTTCAGGAAGACGACGCCGTGCTTTTTCAGGAACGACTTGAGCTCTTCCGCGCCTTGGTAACGAACCGTCGCAGGAAGATGCGGCGCGATGCTGTCTTCCTCGGACAAGATTTGATGCATTTTCCACTTGTTGGCGAGCGGACGGCTCATATAATGGAGCTTAGAGTACGTGGTGCGGAAGCGCATCAGCTTCTGATAATTGTTCGAGCCGTGATACCGGCACCGATCGTAAATGATCGGCGGGAAGCCCACTTTCTTGCGGACCCAGGACCGCTGTTCGGGATTATAGCTTAACGCAAGCACCCGTTCACCCGAGTCGACCACATCGTCGGGGGTGAACACGAGCACTTCGATGCCCATCTTCCGCCCTGCGATGCTGAGCTTCCGAAAATATGATACTTCCTCCAGTTTTCGCCCCGTCAAGTACATGGCAAGGATGCCGACTTTGTAGCTCATGGAGTTTCACCTGCCTACCCTCGCTGGTTTCTTCGAGTGACGGACCGCTTTCTTGACGATAGCGGATTTTCTGGCGATGCTTTTCTGCTTCATATCGGATAAAAAGAGACTGTATCGGATCAGGTTTTCGAGCGATTTTTTGCGGATCTGGGGCTCGTCGAATTTCATCGGCTTGGAGTTCGCCTCGAAAAACCAAATGTTTTTATTGTTGTCCACGCCCAGATCCATTGACATTTCTCCGAGCGTATGGCCGCTGGCCTTTTCGATCTGTCTCGCGATCGTCAGCGCCGCCTGCTTCGCTTTGCTGATGATCCGTTTGCTTCCCTGCGTGCCGAAGGAGGCTGACAGCAGCTTCAGCGGATCGTCGATGGAACCGCCGCGCGGCACATGCGTGGTAATGCTCATTTTACCCGCCAGCCGGGCGCCGACGCCGGCGATGCTCCATTCGCCGTTGCCGTTCTTCTGCACGAGTACGCGCAGATCGAACGGGCGGTCCTTGTAACTCGCCAGCGAAATGCCCTGCTGCACGATATACTCCTTGCTCCCCGTCAAATCGCGAATTTGCGCCCACAGCTTATGAATATCCGCATAACGGGAAATATGGCTTTTCGTTTTATCCTGAATGCTGAGCTCGTATAGCCGCATTTTGGATTTTTCCGTCAGGCTCACTTTCATAATGCCTTTGCCGGCTTTGCCGCGGATCGGCTTCAGGTACAGGCTCGAATGCGATTTGAGCAAATCGCCGAGCGCGTTGGCATTGGTCATCTGTTCGGTGGCCGGAATGAAAGGCTGCGTCTGCTTGGATTGATTCAGCCATTCGAACAACGTCCATTTGTTAAAAAACGACGGGTTGAAAAACTGAATCTGGCTGTTGCGCATACAGGACTGAATAATTTGCTGCACTTCCGGCTGCAGCTCGAATTTTCGGTAAGGAATCCGATTATAAATAATGTTGGGGAGCGGGAACAGCTTTTTGTCCCAGCGCTTGCTCGACGGATTATACGTGTAGCCGACGGCATGATTGCCGTTCACCTTGAAATCGGTGGTGGTCATGACGTACACCCGTACGTCATGCTCCTCCCCCGTGCGAATCAGGTCGACAAAATTTTTTTGATTTCCCCGAAAAATTCTCGTTTTATCCGCGTAAGTGAGAATGGCCAGCGTGGGCTGCTTTTTCTGGTGTAGGTTGGCATCCACTCAACTATCCCTCCTTGACCGAAATCGGCTCAGGAAGAGACAGTAATCGTAAATGTTTTGCAGCGAAGCGCGGCCCTGATCTTTTAGCGCCGGATGCTTGAAGATCGAGCGTCCCGGCTTGGAATTGGCCTCGAACATCCATACATGCTCGTTCTGATCGATCCCGATGTCGAAGCCCAGCTCTCCAAGCGTATGATGATAATTTTTATCGATATCTTCCGCAAGCTGTATGGCTGATTCCTTGGCCTGATTCAATACGCTTTCCGCACGCGATCCGAAAATTTGCCGCAGCACCTGCTCCGGGGTCATCAGCTGGCCGCCGGTGCGCACATGCGTCGTGACGCTGCCTTTGCCGGCCTTTTTGGCGCCGATGGCGGCGACGACCCATTGATTCGATCCGTTCTTCGTCATATGAAAGCGGAAATCGATCGGGCAGCTGTCGATTTCGATCAGCCGGATGCCCTGCTGCGCCACATAGCCTTTCAGGTTGCGGCTTTGGCGGTTGAGCAGCTTGATCAGCGATTCGAATTTGCTGAAGCGCAGCAGCACGTTGCCGCCCGAGCGCCGGAAGCGCGCGTAATACCCGCGTTTGGGATTGTAGGTCAACCGGTAAATGCCAATGCCGAGGCTCCCGCCGGTCGGCTTCAAATAAATGAATTTGTGCTTCTCCAGCATTTCCTTCAGCTGTACTTCCGTCGGATTGATCCGCGATTCCGGAACGTACCGGTTGGCGCTGGTCCCGACAAGCAGGTTATAGACGTCCCATTTCTCGAAAAACTCCCAGTTGAACAGCGGAATGCCTCGGCGGATGAACCGCTGCTTGAATGCGTTCATCGACGCCAGCTTCTCGGCGCTCCGGCTCGGCAGCCGGTTGTATACGACATCGGGCAGGGGAACGACTTTTTTCACCCATCCGCCTTCGCTGCGCGGAATGGTGGCTGTCACCGTCGCCTGCGTCCAGTTGACATCCTTGGGCGAGAAGCCGAAGTAGAACGCTTTGTCGGCGCCGACCCGCATGAATTGCCTGATAAATTCCGTCCGGGAACCGAACGGCGTCGTGCTGCTGCCGGTGACGCTCGTGAGTATCCCGATCATGGGGCCTAGCCGGATTTCTTTGCCGTCGTTGCAGAGGATCATGCTGGTGCCGGCTCTCGGCATGCGAAGCTGGGTGTACACGGACCCGGGCAAATAAAGATGGTTGCCGCTTTTTTTCAGCAGCTTCAGTCCCAAGGCGACACTCTTGCTGCCGAGCTTCAAGGTCACGTGTCTGGTTTTGGATATTTTCAAGGCTTTGGCCAGTTCGCTTGTTACGAAAAGAGCTCTTTCCTGCCGCGGGGTGACATGAATCGTGCAAGTTGTCAAGCTCATCTTGAACCTCCTAAGAGTTGTGCCCTTCGCAAAGATATGACGATTTAATGTTGGCTTTTAATAAAGGCTGCGACTGGCCGCGCGTCTGCCCAGAGGCAGGAGTCGATTGATGGAGCAAATAGCGCGCATACCGGAGTGGATTGGCGGCGGCTTCCAGTCTTGCCTGATCATCGCGTAAATAAGTAAAGATGGAGCGGCCGGGTTTGGAATTCAGCTCAAGAATCCAAATATTTCCGTCGATATCGACACCGAAGTCGATGCCGAGCTCGACGAGCCGCCCGTGCCGGGATTCGAGCGCTTCCGGGAGATCGGCCGAGAGCTGGGTCAGCCGGTCGATCAGTTCCGCAGCGCGTACCCGCCCGAACTCGCGGGCGAGGAAGTCGGCGGCGGGCTCTACGGTGCCGCCGCCGCTAAGGTTCGAGGTCAGGCTCCCTTCCTGGCCTCGACGAACAGCCATGCCGGTCAAGCGCCAGCGTCCGGCGCCGTCCTTTTGCGCCAAAGCGCGCACGTCGTAGGAGGCGCCGCCGGCGGACTGCAGCCGCAAATACTGCTGCAGCAAATAATCGCGCTGCCCGACGAAGCGGCGCAGCCAACGCAGCATCGCCCCCGCATCCGTGAAGCGATGCTCGATGCAGTGATTGCGGGCGTCGCGTCCGCGCACCTCGAAGGTGCCGTCCGCGCCCGTGTCCGCCCTGCGAACGAGCAGCACGCCGCGGCCCTGCGAGCCGCCTTGCGGCTTCAGCACCGCCTCGCTGCGCGCTTGCAGCCAAGCGGTCAGCGTACGCATGCTGCGCAGCACCTCGGTATGCGGTAAATGCCGGTCAAACCGGCCGTCCGCCTGCAGCAGCTGCTGAACCGCCCACTTGCTTCTGAGTCCGTTGCCGAGCAGACGGACAGACGTGTGCTCCTTCAGCCGGCTCAGTACGGCGCGGTATTCGGCGTACTGCCGCTTCGAGCTGAAGAAGCACCGGTCGTAAATGACGGGCGGCAGCGGGAACGGCTCGGCGACCCACTGACGCGATGAAGCCTCATAGAAGTAGCCGGTAACCTCGCGGGACTGCCAATCGATGCTCCGGGATGTGAAGACGAACACGTTCAGCCCGAAGCGGTGCCCGAGCAAGCAGAGCCGGCGGTAAAACCCGCGGTTCAGAAACGGGGGGTCCCCCTCCGCCTGCGTTGTCATGATGCCTATCGAATTGTGGAGGGTATGGTGCCCGAAGGGCGTCGTCATACGCCTCACCTCCATTCGGCCGGATGAAGCATCCTGCCGCATTGTTTAAAACTTCGAAGCGAATCGTACGTACTGCACCAGTTGTTTGACCGAGGGGCGAATTTTCCGTTCCGGCGCCAGCGGCGTATTGTCTTCTTTCGAAGGCTTGGAATTGACCTCGATTAACCAGACGCGTCCTTGCGCATCGAGGGCGAGATCGATGCCGAGCTCCGCGAAATGTCCGGCGACATGGGTCTCGATGCCCTTGGCGATTTGCAGCGCGGCGCGTTTCAGCTTCGCATGGCCTTCCCGCGAATGACCTGACCGGGCGAGCGCTTCCTTCACGGGGCTCAGCGTACCGCCCCGCGCCAGATTCGATACGAAGTGATGGTTGCCGGCGATCCGGGCCACAATCGAGGTAACGTCCCATTGTCCGGTTTCTCCCCGCTGGACAAGCGCGCGGAAATCGACGGGACGGCCGTTCACGGTAATCAGATCGAGCCCTTTTTGAATCTGGTGCCGCTGTGACTTCACTTTACCGGAGATGGAATGGAACAAGGCGGTGATCGACGGAAACGATTGCTTGCGCGCGCCGACCAGCGTTGTCGTATGCGTCGTATACGTTCCGTCCGGTTTGCGGCGAATGCGGATGATCCCCTTGCCCAGACTCCCCGTAATCGGTTTGAGGAACACGACCGGATACTTGGTGCACATCGTTTTCAACTGCTGAAAGTTGCGGAGCAAATACGATTCCGGCAAATAAATGTGCAGCCCCGATTCGTTGCGCAGGGCGTCGAAGACGTCCGTTTTGTTCAAATATTTTTCATTGAAGAAGATAGCCTGGTTCCGGGATTTGGCACTGGCCACAAATTGCTGGACGCTCGACCGACTGTCAAGCTTGCGGGAAGTCAGACGGTTATAGATGACATTCGGCAGTGGAAATACCGTTTTTTCCCACCTGTTCGTGTAGCGCCATCCGCGAACGGTATCCCCGCCTGAAACATCGTCCGGCGTACTGAAATAGACGGCGGCTCCGGCTCCGGTGCAAGCCTCGGTCAATTCCCGGCAAAACGCAGTGTTCGCCCCGAACGGTTTGTCGGGAGACTGGTCGTACACGCGGCTGACCATGACGCACAGAAGCGGACCGATCATCAGGGTGCGGGCCCCGGATTTGTATTGAAGACACAGCTGATGGCCATGCGCGAGTCCCCATTTGGAAGCGAGCGCATCACCGATCCGCATTGTGCCTGCTTGCGACAAAGGTACCACATTCACTTCCTGACGGCCCGATCCGAAACGAAGCTGCAGAGACTGATGCAGCGGAATTTTCCATTTCTTAATAATGGCTTCGCTGACCATGATCGTGGAGCTGTCGGAAAATTTACCGGCGCTTTGTATTTGCAACCTGACCTTTGTTCTTTTCATGCGAAACTCCTTCCCAGCACCGACTTGCCGTCATGCAGCTTCTCTAATGCCTGGAACATGCAAACGAACTACTTTATCATATGAGGGCGTTTACCCCTTGGTGAAAAGAAACTGCGGCAAAACGCCGCAAGAAAAACCGGGCATGCGACAGGGGTGTCCGGTTGGGGCGAATTGCGACCCCGGGAGACGCGGCTGCGGCGGAAGCGACCCGGGTCATGGAATAAATTGTACTTTCAAGGGAAAACCTACTAGACGACTTGACTCGTAGTGGGGTGTCAACCATGCCGGATCAGCACAACCCGATAGCGTCTTCCTTGTATTCCGAGCTGGAGCGGCACGGCCAGATTCAAACGCTTACCTTCCCTCGTTCCGAGGGACAGCTTGTGCTTATTTATTTCGAAGAGAGAACCGACGTGATGCTGGTGCGGAGGTACCTTGCCGAGCCGCTCCAGGAGCGGCTGCAAAGCGGCCTTCCGCTGCAGGCGATGGTTCATCACGTTCCGCTGGAGCAGGAAGGGCCGGTGCGGGAGCTGCCCGTCATCGTCAGCAGGCTCATTGCCGGCTGGACTTATGTGTACGCGTCTCAGGAGCCGGGAGGCTTCTTGTTTAATACGAGCAAGACCGTGGAGCGCAACCCGTCGAAGCCCGAAGTGGAATCGCAAATTATGGGACCGCAGCTCGCCTTCACGGAATCGCTGGAGACGAACCGGGGGATGGTACGGCAATATTTGCCAGACCCGAACTTGCGCTTCGAATCATTCCGGATCGGCCGGGATACCCAAACGGACGTGCTGCTGCTGTATTTGGAGGGAAAAGCGCGCGACGCCGATGTGGTCCTGATGAAGGATCGGCTCTCAAAGGTGAGAGAGGATGGCATTACCGATACTTCGATGCTGCTGCAATCGATCGACGACGATCCGCACTCGCTCTTTCCCCAGATGGTACCGAGCGAGCGGCTCGACCGGGTCGTCCTGAATCTGACGGGAGGCAAGCTGGTCGTCATGATGGACGGCACGCCTTCGGCGCTGATCTCGCCTGCGTCATTCTTCGATTTTTTCAAGTCGGCCGAGGACGATTACCTGCGCAGAAATATGGCGATGTTTTTGCGTCTTCTGCGGACCGTGGCGATGTTTATCTCCGTCTTTTTCACACCGATGTATGTCGCGGCGTTAACGTATCATTACCAGCTGATCCCCTCCAACATGCTTGTGCCGCTGGCGCAGTCAAGGTCGAAGGTGCCTTTTCCGCCGCTGATGGAAGCGCTGCTGCTCGAATTTATTATCGAGCTGCTGCGGGAGGCGGGGGCTCGGCTGCCGACGAAGGTCGGTCAGACGATGGGTATCGTCGGCGGTATCGTCATCGGGCAAGCGGCCGTGCAAGCAGGGTTTACGAGCAATATCCTGATTATTATCGTTGCGCTGGCGGCACTCTCGTCCTTCATTACCCCGGTGTACTTGATGGGGGCGGCGATTCGGATTATGCGATTTCCGATGCTGCTTCTGGCCGGATGGCTCGGCGCGATCGGCATCGTGATGGGGGCGAGCTTTCTGATTTTGCATCTGCTGCGGCTTTCCACGCTCGGCCATTCCTATATGTATCCGCTGTATCCGATGAATATCGGAATGGTGAGGAACAGTAGGCGCGCTTGGCAGCAGCGCAGGACCGAGGACATCTATGAGGAACCGGCAGGTGAGGGCAAGTGACGACAACAAAGGCGATTCGTAGCGCCAAGCTGATTCGCGCCTATGCGGTGTTTTTTTGCATCTCCGGAACGCAGCTGGCGGAACCATCGCAAGGTTTTCAGCGCACGCTGTATAAAGCGGCAGGCCACGATGCCTGGATTTGTTTGCTGCTGATGGCTCCGATCTCGATGGCCGCCGCGTTTTTTATCGCCAAAACCGCCGGTCAGTACGGCAACAAAGATTTGTACGCCATTCATGAGGACGTATACGGCCGGTGGCTGGCCAAGCTTCCGAACCTGATCTACGCGGTGTATTTGTTCCTGATGTGTCTGACCATCGTGCATTCTTATGCGGAGGTCGTCCAGACGTGGCTGTTCCCCGACCTGCAAGGCTGGCTGTTCGCGGGATTGCTATGTCTTTTGTTTATATACGGCATCATTGCCGGCATTCATGCGATTGCCGGGTTTGCCACGATGGCGTTCATCCTGTCCTTATGGCTGTTTTTGCTCATGTATTTTCCATTGAAGTTTGCAAGCATCGATAACCTGCTGCCGGTGCTGGAAGCCAATGCCCGGCAAATCTGGAGCGGCGTATACCAATCCACCTACTTGATGCTGGGGATGGAGCTCGTCTATTTCCTCTACCCGTTCGTACAGGATAAGCAGAACGTCCGCAAATTCTCGCAGCTCGCCGTTCTTGCCACCGTACTGACCTACATCATCTCGCTCTTGTGCGCCATCCTCTTCTATAGCGGGAAGCAGCTCACCGATACGCTGTGGCCCACGTACACCTGGTACAAAGTCGTGCAGTTTCCGTTTCTCGAACGGTTCGAGGTGGTCGCCGCGGCGTACTGGCTGATGCTGGTGCTGCCGAACTGCTTGCTGTATTTATGGTGCTGTACCCGCGGACTTCGGTCCGTGTTCGGCATGAAGCAGCAGTATGCGCTGTATTTGTGCTGCGCTGCGCTGGTGGTCATGATCTATTTGATGCCGGGGAAGCAAAATATGGCCGCGCTTTACCAGGTGATGCGGTATATCGGCGGCGCGCTCGTGTTTCTGTATCCTGTGCTGCTGTTCGCCTTAGTCCAATGGAAAAAAGGAAGAATGAGGAAAACGGGGGGACGTGCGGCATGAAAAAAAGCAAAGCCGCAGGCACTGCTGGGCTGCTGATTATGGCTGCGGCGCTGGCGACAGGCTGCCTGCATACCAAGGTGCTCGAACGATTAGGTCTTGTCATTGTGGCTGGAATCGATATGGCCCCGGGGGACCAGCTTAATGGCACCTCGGTCTTATACGAAATCGATCCGGAAGCAAGAGAACGGTCCAACGTGATCTCTTCTACGGCTTACACCGTGAAGGGCATACGTCTGAAGAATAACGCTGAATCGCGAAAAATGCTCGTGTCTGGACAGCTTCGCGTGCTGCTGCTGCACGAGGAATTGGCGAAAAGAGGGCTCACCAGCATCGTCGATACGTTCACGCGCGACCCGGACATCGGATCGGGCGTTTATTTGGCGATCTCGCAGCAGCCTGCGTTCGATATTTTGACGAGGCGGTATCCGGAGATCAGCAATGTCGGCGAATATTTGTTCCAATCGATCAAGCAAAATATGGAGAGCGAGCAAATGATCTCCGCCATGCTTCACGAATTCGTCCGCGATCTCGATTCTCCCGGCATCGATGCGTCGCTGCCCTATGTAGTCCAGCAGGACGACGAACTCCGGCTGCAGGGGGCGGCGCTGTTTCGCGGCGACAAGATGGCAGGTACGATACCGCTGAAGGAAGTATTGTTTTTGCGCCTGCTGAAAAAGCGGTATACGACGGGATTTTTCGAGCTGACACTGCCGCAGGCGGCCATCATCAGCCAAGACAAGCAGCCTGAAAAGCGAAAGCATACGTACGTGACGCTTGACTCGATCCATAGCAAATCGTCCATCTCCGTACTGGACCCGCAGCAGCCGCTGTTTCACATCAAGCTGAGGCTGAGAGCGCGCTTGCTGGAGATTTCCGTTCCCGTCGACTTGCGGGAGCGCCGTCATCTCAGGCAAATCGAGCATGCCGTAAATGAGGAAATCAAACGCTCGCTGGAGAGGCTGCTGCAGAAGACGCAGAAGCTGGCGGTGGACCCGGTCGGCTTCGGCAATAAATACCGCGCCCGGATCCGGCATTCCGGTTTGACGATCGAACAGTGGCAGCAAATTTACCCTAAGGCGAAATTCCGTATCGAGGTGTCCACCAATTTACTGCGCACCGGCCAAACGGATTAACGGCGCCCGGTCGCTCGAAGGGAGAGAACGCGGTGGCGGCAGCACCCCAAAAATCAAAACCCCGGCTGCTGGAGCTGGAAATCGTGCGGGCGGTGGCGATTGTGGCGGTCGTGGCTATTCATGCAACGTCCGAAGCGACCGTGCAGCTTCCGTTCGGCAGCGGGCCGCAGCTGCTGTACTTGACGATCAACAAGCTGTGCAATTTTGCCGTGCCTGTATTTATTATGGTGAGCGGGCTTGTCCTGTTTTACCGCTACGACGGAGACTGGAGCGGGAGGCAGGCGGGCCGGTTTTACTCAAGACGGATCAGGCAGGTATTGTTTCCTTATGTATTTTGGTCGTTCTTTTATTACCTTTACGATCAGTGGATGTTCGAGAGGGACCGCCTGCATATCGACTGGGCGGAGTTCGCCGAACTGCTGCCTTGGGCCGACGCTTCGTACCATTTATATTTTATGATCATCATCGTCCAGTTCTACCTGCTGTTTCCGCTCCTGATGTGGCTGTGCCATAGCGCGGGCCGTTTGGGCCGCGAGGGGCTGCCGTGGCTCGGACTGCTCGTTCAAGCTTTGGCCTACGGGTATAATCATTGGCTGGAGCCGATTCCGAACATGGCCTCGCTCTGTATCAATTACTTCAGCGTATTCGCGCTGGGCGCCTGGATCGGCCTTCATTACGAAGCGTTTAGCCGCTGGGCCGACCGCAGCTTCCGGTGGCTGCTGCCGCTCACCGTGCTGCTCGGCTGCAGCTTTGCCGGTCTGTTCCTGCTGGAAGACCGCGCTCCGTTCCTGCTGGAGGGAAGCTTGTACACGGTGTTATTTTTCGTATATGCCGCCTTGGCTTGCATGACGTTCATCCGGGCGGGAGCGATCATCCTGAAGCGTGCCCCAGGGCTGTCGAATAGGCTGCTGTGGCTTGGAGCGGTTTCGTTCGGCATCTATCTCGTTCATCCGGCCGTGCTGACCTATTGGCGCGTACACGTCCCCGCCGATCCGCATGACATCGGGGCATACCATGCGAATACGGCCGCATCGTTCGCCGTAAGCCTGCTGCTGCCGTGGGCATTATCCGCGCTGTACGGCCAAGCGGTCCGATTGCTGCGGCAGCGCAGACGGAAGGCCGCCTTGTCGCGGGGATAAAGGGAAGCGCGCAAAACCTGTGCTATTTCCTCTGCTGCTCTCATACAATGTATCGTACAAGTTGTGCGAGAGGAGGAGCAGGGGATGAAAGGGAAAAAAAACGTGGTGTACATGGCGCTCGCGCTCGGCATGATCCTGTATGCGGTCCCGCGCATCGATCTGAGCGGGGGGCTCACGCTGCCTACCGTGTTCGGCCTGGCCTGGATTGCTTTTGCGCTGCTGGTGGTAGCGGCGCATCTGCACGAGCTGCTGGGCGTCGAGGAAGAGACGAAGCGGGAGCTGACCAAGATCAAGCGAATGAAGCGCTGGCAGCTGGAGCAGGCCGTACAAGGCAAGCGCAGACTGCTGCAGGTGAAAAAATGACGGCGTGCCCATACAAAAGCCCGCGGAGCCGAATTCGGCCTGCGGGCTTTCGCTTGGCGGTCTTTAAGGTTCATAGCGTTGACAGAATGAAAGCGTCGCGTCGGGACTTCCTGTCTAATCCGTCCCGCCTGTAGCAAGCGGGTGACATGCTGCGCGATCGCCATGCGGTTGGGTGGCGGTTTGCCGTCTGGATCGGAACCGGATGGCGTATTCACGGTATGGAAGCGGTGGAATCGACGATTGTGTTGGGGGGCGCGAACCTTTGCACGAATCCCTTTGCGCGCCCGTTCGGCACAAGTGCAGCAGATAGTCGCCCCTCTCCGCCTTACACCAGGAGCGCGATCGTCAGCAGATCGAACAGGGCGAGCGGCAGGATGACGTTGTTATAGTACGGATTAAATCCCGGGTAACCGTATGGCAGCAGCGCGCGGCTGTGCCCCGGCATCATTTGCAAATAAATATGATACGAGTCGATATGAACAAGGAGCCCGTCGTGCATCTGTCCGTGAACCGTTTGTACCCGGATCGGTTTATGCATATGCTCGGCGCAAATGGCGTGAATTTTTTCTCTGCACTTATGCAGCAGGTCGGCCGTGGTTGACTCCAACTCGTACAAGTTCTGCATTTGCCCTCCAAATGGATTTTGCGACATGATCGGTTGGTAACCTCCTTCTTGAAATTCCTTCTTTCGATGTATATGCTTCTGCCCGCCGGATCTTGTTCGATGCACTGTCTTTTTTTTTGCCAAGCGCTATAATAGTAGTACAGATGAATACAGATGAGACGGGAATGATCATACAGATGAGCGAGACGAATAACGGTATGCAGGAAGCCTCGACCAAGCATGAACAAATTATTAAATATATCGAAAGCTTGTCTCCGGGCAGCAAAATATCCGTACGCAAAATTGCGGACAAGCTCGCCGTCAGCGAAGGCACCGCTTACCGGGCTATCAAAGAAGCCGATACGCTCGGACTTGTCGCGACGAAGGAGCGGGTCGGCACGGTGCGGGTCGAGAAGAAGCTGCGTGACCAGCTCGACAAGCTGACGTTCGCCGAAGTGGTCAATATGGTGGACGGGGAAGTGCTCGGGGGCCAGGCAGGCGTCGAGAAGACGCTGCACAAGTTCGTGATCGGCGCCATGGAGGAGGACGCCATGATGCGCTACATCGATCCCGGCAGCCTGCTGATCGTCGGGAACCGCAGTACGGCGCACAGCGGCGCGCTTGAGCATGGCGCAGGGGTGCTCATTACCGGCGGCTTCGGGACGAGCGAGGAAGTGCGGAGGCTCGCGGATCAGTTGGAGCTGCCGATCATCTCAAGCAGCTACGATACGTTCACGGTCGCTTCCATGATCAATCGGGCGATCTACGACCGGCTCATCAAGAAAAAAATATTGCTGATCGAGGACATCATTCCGAAGCAGATGCAGGTGTACTCGCTGAAGGCGAACCATACGCTGAAGGACTGGCAGCGGCTGCACGAGGAAACCGGCCACAGCCGTTTTCCGGTCGTCGACGAGTGGAACCGCGTCATCGGCATGATCACCTCCAAAGACTTGATCGGCGCGGGATCGCAGCAAACCATCGACAAGCTGATGACGCGCGGGCCCGTCACGGCGAGCCCCAGCACGTCGGTCGCTTCCGCCGCCCATATGATGGTGTGGGAAGGCATCGAGCTGCTGCCAATCATCGATATGAACCGCAAGGTGACGGCGGTCATCTCGCGCAAGGACGTGCTGAAGGCGATGCAGCACATTCAGCGCCAGCCGCAGCACGGCGAAACGTTCGAGGATTTGATCTGGTCCGGCTTCACGGAGGTCAAGGACAAGTCGTCGGAGCAAGCCGTATTTCGCGGAACGATCACGCCCCAGATGACGAACCGGCTCGGTACTGTCTCCGAGGGGGTGCTGACGGTACTGATGACGCAGGCGGCGTACCACGCCGTGCAGGATGTGAAGAAGGGCGACCTGGTGCTCGACAACATGTCGTCGTATTTCGTCAAGCCCGTGCAAATCGACAGCGAAGTTGAGATACACGCGAAAATTATCGAAGTGAGCCGTAAATTCGCCAAAACAGATGTCGAAATTTTCCATGGCGGATCGATGGTCGCCAAATCGATGCTGACGGCGCAGGTGATCGAGCAAGGGTAGCGGGGATGCGGCTAGCGGACCACGGGGCACGTCAAGGTACATCAGGGCGCATCGGGGCTTGCAAGGGGATGGGATAAGGTACATGGAGAGGCGTTGAGTCGCAAGGCGAGCGGTAGGATGCATAGGCATACGAGACAGTGCTTGAACGTGAGCAAGGAAATGTCTGCGTAAGGAGTAACTCAATAATCCAATAAATTGTTGCCCAAACCGAACTTTTTTTACTTCAAATGGCGGTTTTCCGCTCAACTGTTCGGCTAATCGAACTATTCAGAGGGTGATCCGTTTGAATAGTAGGTTTTGCCAACTATTTCGCTGTTTTCCGCCTGATCGCGTTGATTTAGTACATTAAGGGCAATTAATAGTTGTGGATTGCCTGCTCCTGAATCAAAAAGAAAAAGCTCTACTCACATAATGGGAGCAGAGCTTGTTACTTTTATACCCGCCAAAGGGGCCGCATCGCATGATCCAAGACCATAAATTGGGGTGCGAACTTGGATCGAACGTGCACCTGGGATTTCGCGCGTGTTGACGCGTGGGAAAGCAGCCTGATGTGGAAGCTTTACGCACCGTCGCGATGCGCCCATTATCTTTGACGGCTGAAATGGATATGGTTGCGGATCCCCGCAAACAAATTGAACAAGCCGAGCAGCAGGCAGACGGTTCCGAAGATGCGGCGGGTCACCGAGTCGGTGAAAAAGAACAGCTGCGACACGGCGATGACCGTCAGCATCAATCCCATAGCGATATTCATGCGCGAGGCGTACAAGCCGCGAGTTGTGGCGTCCTGTCCCCGGCGGTAACGGAAGCTGTAGTACACGGTAAAGAGCAGCGTGATCACAATCAGCACGCTGAGCACAACTTGGAACTTTTCCAGCATGGGAACAAGCACTTCCTTCTAAACAAGGGTCGCCCGGAGATCGCGATCTCGGACAAGGGGCGTCGTCTGCTTCCACTTTAGCGATTTTTGGCATGAAAATCAACCAAATCTCCGCGCCGTTCCTTGTTTAGGACATCGGAATCCGTTTCCACTCCTTGACCGTGACCCAAATTTTCAGCTCGGTTTGTGTGACGACCATCCATTTTACGTTCTGCACCATATAATCTTTATCCATGACGGCCAAATACGGTTTTTGCACCAATATTTTCTCGTAAATATCCGGGTTCTCGGCAAAATCGGAAATTTTGCGGCCGATGATGACTCCGCGCAAATCGCTGTTAATGCGGCGCCGCAGCTCCGCCTCCGTCAACTTGTCCAGCTCAGTATGCTCCCCCGGGACGACATACACTTGCAGCAGGTTGATCGTATTTTGTTGATTTTTTGTTTTTTTCAGATCCGCATTTTCCCTTTGCAGTTGATTCAGATCCGTTCGCAGCACTTGATACTGCTCGATGATGAAATTGAGCTGGTGGTGATACAGGCTCATGAACAAAGCCGCACCGATCACCATCCCCGCGATGACAAGTCCCGCCGTGCGCAGGAAGCCGCCCGGCTGCCGGGCTTCAGGCGTGCTCACCCATTGGCTCCCCCTTTACAGATCCATTGAATCAGCGTGGAGCCCATATGAGCGCCCGTAAACGCGCAGACGATATAAACGATTTGCTTGATGGCCGGCGAGATGTGACCTTCGATGAAATTCGTTTCGATCGCGCGGATCGGATCGATCGTTCCTCCGATCGCCGCTACCATCGCCCATATTTTGATCTGCTCCGCCACGCTCGTCATGCGGTAGACCGGGGGCTCGAGCGTGAAGACGGCGCTGATCCCCGCGAGCATCGTTCCCCCGAGCACGACGCCGAACGCCACGAAAAAATCAAGCAAACACTTCGACACGAAAGCCGCCATTTCATTTCCCTCCCGTTACTTGCTGCAGCACTCCGCGCTTTGCTTCGCTGCGGTCTGCCCGCGTGTCAGGCTGCGCGAGGCAGGATTGCGGCCGAGGCGCTGGTTTGTTCGCTTAGCTATTCCTCGTCCGCAGACCGGCAAACTGCGCATAACCTGTCCTCTCTTACCTACTGTATGGCACACTTGTTCGCATTATGCTAAAATAATAATAATAAATTTACGTCAGGGGAGGCGGCCCGGATGAGCGGGTTCGTTCATTTACACGTACATAGCGAATACAGCCTGCTGGACGGGGCCGCGCGGATCGACGATTTGGTGGGCCAAGCGGCCAGTCTGGGCATGAAGGCGCTCGCGCTCACCGATCATGGGGTCATGTACGGTGCGATTCCTTTTTACAAAGCTTGCAAGGAACGCGGCATCAAGCCGATCATCGGCTGCGAGGTATACTACACGGCAGGTTCGATCCGGCAGAAGGGCACGCGGCAGGAGCAGCCGATTTACCATTTGATTTTGCTCGCGAAAAACATGACCGGTTATCAAAATTTGATGAAACTTGTCTCCATCGCCCATCTGGAAGGCTACCATTATAAACCGCGGATCGATCCGGAGCTGCTGGCGCGGCATGCCGAAGGGCTTATCTGCACGAGCTCGTGCCTCGGCAGCGAAGTTTCGCAGCATTTGCTGCACGGCAAGTATGACGAGGCCAAGGCGGCGGCGCTGCGGTACCGGGACATCTTCGGCAGCGATTTTTATTTGGAGCTGCAGGACCATGGTCTCTCCGAGCAAAAGAAGGTGCTGCAGGAGATGCTGCGGCTAAGCCGCGATACGGGCATTCCGCTGGTAGCGACGAATGACGTGCACTATGTGCGCGAGCCGGAGCATGAGGTGCAGGATATTCTCATCTGCATCGGCACGGGCAAGACGGTCGACGACGAGGAACGGCTCAAGTTCCATTCGTCGCAGCTGTATTTGAAAAGTGCAGATGAGATGGCGCGCTTGTTTCCGCATGTGCCGGAGGCGCTGGCCAATACGGCCGCCATCGCCAAGCAGTGCCATCTCGAACTCGAATTCGGCCGGTCGATTCTGCCGCAATTCGAGCCGATTCCGGAAGGGATGTCGGCAGGCGAATATCTTGCCGAACTTTGCCGCGAAGGCGTCGTGCAGCGCTACAGCTTGTCGGAGGAATGGCAGGACGAGAGCTGGCGCCAAGGCGTGCTCGAGCGGCTCGAGTACGAGCTATCGGTCATTGAGCGGATGGGGTATTCGGATTACTTTTTGATCGTCTGGGATTTTATCCGGTTTGCCCACGAGAACGGCATTGCGACGGGACCCGGGAGGGGGTCCTCAGCGGGAAGCCTGGTCGCGTACGTGCTGCGGATCACCGACGTCGACCCGATTCGCTATCGGTTGCTGTTCGAACGGTTCCTGAATCCGGAGCGGGTATCGATGCCCGATATCGATATCGACTTCAGCGACCTGCGGCGTGACGAAGTGATCGACTACGTCGTCGGCAAATACGGCCGTGACCGGGTCGCGCAGATCATCACCTTCGGAACGATGGCGGCGAAGGCGGCGGTGCGGGACGTCGGACGGGTGCTGAACATCCCGTTCGGCGAGGTCGACCGCGCCGCCAAGTTGATCCCGCACCAGCTCGGAATGACGCTGTCGGAGGCGCTGCAGGCAAGCCCCGAGCTGAAGGCGCTGGCGGCGGCGCAGCCGAAGACGGCGGAGCTGCTGAAGCTGGCGATGAAGGTCGAGGGCATGCCGCGCCACGCGTCGACGCATGCGGCGGGCGTTATCATCTCGCGCGAGCCGCTGACCCAGTACGTCCCGCTGCAGGAGGGCACGGAGCAGACCGCGCTGACGCAGTATGCGATGGAGCATCTGGAGTCGATCGGCCTGCTCAAAATGGACTTTCTCGGCTTGCGCACCCTCTCGATCATCGAACGGACGCTCGAATGGATTCGCGAGCAGATGGGAGAAACGCTCGACTGGACGAACATCCCGATGGATGATCCGGCGACGTATGAGCTGCTGTGCCGGGGGGATACGACGGGCGTGTTTCAGCTCGAGTCTCCCGGCATGCGAAGGGTGTTGAAGGAGCTTCGGCCTTCGGGCTTCGAGGATATTATTTCGGTGAACGCATTGTACCGGCCGGGTCCGATGGAATTCATCCCCAAATTTATTGAATACAAGCACGGAACGGAGCAGGTCGAATACCCGCATCCGCTGCTCGAGCCGATCCTTCGCGATACGTACGGCATCATCGTATATCAGGAACAGATCATGCAGATCGCATCGCTGATGGCCGGCTTCAGTCTTGGCGAGGCGGATTTGCTGCGGCGCGCCGTCAGCAAGAAGAAGCGCGAAGTGCTCGACGAGGAAAGGGCCCATTTCGTTAAAGGCAGCCTCGGCCAAGGCTATACGGAAGCCGAAGCGAACAAGGTGTATGACATGATCGTCCGCTTCGCAGACTACGGCTTCCCGCGGGCGCATGCTACGGCGTACGGGGTTCTGGCGTTTCAAACCGCCTACTTGAAGACGCATTATCCGGTCCACTTCATGGCATCGATGCTCACGGCCGTCATGGGCAGCCACCATAAGGTCGCCGAGTATGTGGACGAATGCCGCCGGATGGGCATCCCCGTACTGCCGCCCGACGTGAACGAAAGCGGCTTCCTGTTCACGCCTTTGCCAAGTCAGCCGGACGGCAAGCCAGCGATCCGGTTCGGTTTGGCGGCCATCAAGAACGTCGGCACGCATGCGATCGAATCCATTATTTCCGAGCGCCGATCCGGACCTTACACGAGCCTGATCGACTTTTGCCGCCGGGTCGACTTGCGGGTGTGCAACAAGCGGGTGATGGAATCGCTCGTACAAGGCGGTGCGTTCGACTCGCTGCCGGGTCACCGGGCGCAGTTGCTCGCGATGCTGGAGGACGCCGTCGATGCGGCGGTCAAATGGCGCAAGGATCGCGAAGACTTGCAGCTTGTTCTGGACGGGTTCGGCTTCGTGGAGGAAACGAACTGGGAAGTGCAGTATCCGGACATCGCCTCCTTCACGATGACGCAGCAGTTGGAGCTGGAGCGGGAGCTGCTCGGACTGTACATCTCCGGCAGCCCGATGGACGACCATGAAGAGGTGCTGCGTAAGCTGGAGCTCGATCCGATGCATCAACTGCAGGAATACCCCGACGGAAGCGAAGTGATGGTCGCCGGACTGGTCGTCTCGAGCAAGACGATCGTTACCAGGAAAGGACAGCCGATGGCGTTCATGGAGCTGGAAGACCGCGTTGGGAAGACGGAAGTCGTGCTGTTTCCCGAAGTGTGGAAAAAGCACGCGCCGCTTGTGCAAAAAGGCAAGCCCGTGCTGGTGATCGCGAAGCTTCAGCTCGGGGATGAGGATTACAAGCTGCTGGCCGATCAGCTGCTTGCGATGGACGACCCGCACCTGGAGCTGAAGGCGGTGAAGCCGTCAGCGGGCGGAGCTGGGGGCAGGCAGGGCGCGGCCCGCAGGAATGGACCGGCGGGGCGGCCCGCGGTCAAGGAGCGTCCGGCCGGAGGGCCGGGCACTCCTTCCGCCGCTGCATCCGGCGGGGGGACAGTCGTCTCTTCCGCAACTGCGTCCGCCAGTGGAGCAGGGGCTCAGCCGTCCTCCGCACCCAAGCCGGCCGACTCCGTCCCTCCCGCCGCCGCAGCCGCATCTGCGGAAGCGGCTGTCCAGCGCGTGTATGTCAAAATTTCGCCGCTGCATGAGAAGCCCGCCGTGCTCGAGATGCTCAAGCGGGTGCTCGGAAGGCATGGCGGATTGCTGCCGGTCGTGCTGTACTACGAGAAGTCGCAGCGTTCGCTCGGCTTGAGCGATAAATACAGGGTCAACCCGACGCAGGAACTGCTCGATAGCATTGAGCGGCTGCTCGGTAAAGAATCGGTAAAAGTGAAATAATCCCAGCCTCCTCCGCATAGATTAAGTAACCCGCGCAACAACGAGCGGCTTCCTGCTGGTCAAACGCGTTTGCCGCATGTTACTGATCCTTCGGAGGAGGCGTATTTTTTGATGAATCAGGATGATACCATTATCGAATGCCTGGAAAGTCGCGGTGTGACCATCGACAGTATCGCGGACATTGTGCTTTCGCTTCAGCTTCCTTATAATCCCAAGCTGTCCAAACAAAGCTGCGTGGACAGCGTCCTGCATGTGCTTGGTAAACGCGAAGTGCAGTATGTGCTCTATACCGGCATTGCGCTCGACGAGCTGGCGGAGAAGAAAATGCTGCCGCAGCCGCTGCAAGCGATTATGGAAGCCGATACCCCGCTCTACGGCGTAGACGAGACGTTGGCTCTGGGCATCGTCAATGTGTACGGCATGATCGGTCTAACGAGCTTCGGTTACTTGGACAAGAAGAAAATCGGCATTATCCGCGAATTGAACGATCATCCCTCTGGCATACATGTGTTTTTGGACGACTTGGTCGCCGGACTGGCCGCGGCGGCATCGGCCCGAATCGCCCATCGGCATCAGGATGAACTGGACAACCCTCCGAGCCAAGCCGAATCGCCTTAATGACAACCATCCATGGAATTTAGACCTTCCGGCCCCCCCTCGATGCTCCGGTTGCGGGAAAAAGTGGACTTATGTTATCATTATTGCATTATGTTCGGGAGGTCTTTTTTCATGTGGACGGTTATTTATATTGCTCCGACCGCTAAAATTGCTGATAAAATCAAGCAAAGACTTACGGAAGAGGGATTTCTTGTTCAGGTAAGGGCAATCAACATGACAAAGAACCAATTCGAAATCGTAGTACCCGAAGGCGAAGTGGAGGAAGTGCAGGAAGTATTGAACTCCATTTTGCATCGATCATAAATACGGAGCCGTTCTGCAGCTGTTGCGATCATAAGTTTTTCTTATGAGTAGAGGGCATGTCATTTCGGTAAGTGCCCCAGCAGGCCAAACGGTTTGTTCATGAGAAAAATTTCATTTAAAACACGAACGTATCTTTATCGTGATGGCTTCGGTCCAGAAGCTTTTCTTCATTTTGGACAGGCTTAAAACCGTAGGGCGAGGTGTAGTTCATGCAATTCAAAGACTTATTCCAGAAGAAAAGAAAGTACGCCACCGTTCCTTCAACAAGCAGGCCCTTACAAAACCCGGTGGTTGACGGACAATTGGACGTTCCCGAGGAGCGGCCCAAGCGTGAAATTCCGGAAGGCTTGATGAACAAGTGCCCGAGGTGTGGAACGATCCAGTATAACAAAGAGCTGGACAAAAATTTAAAAGTTTGCACGGCATGCGATTATCATTACAAGCTGAACGCCGTTGAGCGGATTCAGATGATCATGGACGAGGGTCAATTCCTGGAGTATGACAGCGACATGGCGTCGGAGGACCCGCTTGATTTCCCTGATTATAAAGCAAAATATGCCAAAAGCGTAGATGCTACCGGCATGCGGGACGCCGTGATTACCGGGGAAGGAACCATCGGCGGCTACCGTGCCGTCATGGCGGTCATGAGCTTTGATTTCATGGGCGGCTCGCTGGGATCTGTTGTCGGCGAGAAAGTGACCAATGCGATTGAGCAAGCGGTCGAGAAGAAGCTTCCGCTTCTTATTTTTTCCACTTCCGGCGGTGCGCGGATGCATGAAAGCATCTTAAGCCTGATGCAGATGGCGAAGACAAGCGCAGCCTTGGCGAGATTGAATGAACAGGGCGGTCTGTATATTTCGGTCATTACGGACCCTACGTTCGGCGGCGTGACAGCCAGCTTCGCCACGCTCGGCGATTACATCATTGCGGAACCGGGTGCCTCTTTCGGCTTTACGGGACGCAGGGTCATCGAACAGACGATTCGGCAGAAGCTGCCGGACAATTTCCAAACTGCGGAGTTCAACTTGGCGCACGGTCAGCTTGATTTGGTAACCCACCGCAAAGAAATGCGCAGTACGCTGTCGCGTCTTCTTGCGATGCATTCGCTCCAGGAGGTGACGGAAGTTGGCAGTTGAATTGCCATTTGAACAACCGCTTATTGAATTGCGGGGGAAAATCGAAGAGCTGAAAAGGTTCAGCCAGGACAAGCAGATTGATTTCACGGACGAAATCGCCCGGCTTGAACTGCGCTACGAGCAGTTGGAAGCAGAACTGTACAGCTCAATGAGCACGGCGCAAAAAATGCAAATTGCCCGCCATCCGCAGCGTCCGACGACGCTTGATTACATTCAGCACATTTTCACGGATTTCATCGAATTGCACGGCGACCGGATGTTCCGCGACGATCTGGCGATTGTCGGCGGCGTGGCCCGGCTCAATGGGGTGCCTGTAACGATTATCGGGCATCAGAAGGGTAAGGATACGAAGGATAACATCGCCCGTCATTTCGGAAGCCCGCATCCGGAAGGATACCGCAAGTCGCTTCGCTTGATGCAGCAGGCGAACAAGTTCAGACGTCCGATCATTACCTTCATTGATACGAAGGGAGCTTATCCGGGAAGTGCAGCGGAAGAACGCAATCAAGGTGAGGCAATTGCCCGCAATTTGATGGAGATGTCGTCCATGCGCGTTCCGATCATTTGCGTCGTGATCGGCGAAGGCGGCAGCGGCGGCGCGCTGGCGCTGGGGGTAGGCAACCGCGTGTATATGCTCGAGAACGCGATTTACTCGGCGATTACGCCGGAAGGTGCGGCTTCGATCATTTACCGGGACGCTTCCAAATCGATGGAGGCGGCGGAAGCGATGAAGATCACGGCCGACGAAATCTTGAAGCTCGGCGTCATTGACGGCATTATTGCGGAACCGAAGGGCGGCGCCCATCGGGATATCGTTGTGCAGGCCGATGCAATCAAGCAGGCGCTGTGGACGAATCTGCAGGAGCTTTCCAAAATGACAGAAACTCAACTTACGGAAGACCGATATGCGAAATTCAGAAAAATCGGCCGCTTCACCACAATTCAGGAGGGTAACCCTAATCATGCGTAAAACCAAAATTGTATGTACGATCGGCCCAGTGAGCGAATCGCTGGACATGTTCAAAAAATTGATCAACGCCGGGATGAACGTCGCCCGGCTCAACTTCTCCCACGGCGACTTTGAAGAGCATGGCAACCGGATCAAGAACGTGCGTCAAGCCTGTCAGGAACTGGGCAAAAATGTAGCGATCCTGCTGGATACCAAAGGACCGGAAATCCGTACGGGCAAGCTGAAGGACGATCAGAAGGTCGAGCTCGTGCAGGACAACCTGATCACGCTAACGACGGAAGAAATCGTCGGGGATGCAGAGCGCGTCTATATTACATACCGGGATCTGTACAAAGACGTGAAGGTCGGTTCCACGATCTTGATCGACGACGGCCTGATCGGGCTCACAGTAGAAGATATTCGCGGCACGGACATCGTATGCCGCATTAAAAACGGCGGATTGCTCGGCGGCAAAAAAGGCGTAAACGTGCCGGGCGTGAAAATCAATTTGCCGGGCATTACGGAAAAAGACGCAAACGACATTATTTTCGGCATTCAGCAGGGTGTGGATTTTATCGCTGCTTCTTTCGTGCGCAAGGCCAGCGACGTTATCGAAATCCGTGAAATTTTGGAGCGCCACAACGCGAAGCATATTCAAATCATCTCCAAAATCGAAAACCAGGAAGGCGTCGACAACCTCGATGAAATTTTGGAAGTGTCCGACGGTCTGATGGTAGCGCGCGGCGACTTGGGCGTGGAAATTCCGGCCGAAGACGTGCCGATCGTGCAAAAAGCGATGATTAAGAAATGTAACCAAGCGGGCAAGCCGGTTATTACGGCAACGATGATGCTCGATTCGATGCAGCGCAATCCCCGCCCAACCCGTGCGGAAGCGAGCGACGTGGCGAATGCGATCTTCGACGGAACGGATGCGGTGATGCTGTCCGGGGAAACCGCGGCAGGAAAATATCCGGTCGAATCCGTGCTGACGATGGCGCGCATCGCCGAGCGTACGGAAACGGCGCTGGAGCATCGCGAAATTTTCGTGCGTCAAAGCAATGCGCAGCAGCGTACGGTCACCGAAGCAATCTCGCAAGCGGTGGCGAACTCCGCGCTGGATCTGGATGCCAAAGCGATCCTGACCGCTACGGAGAGCGGCTATACCGCGCGGATGGTATCGAAATACCGTCCGAAGGCGCCGATCATTGCCGTTACGCCGGATGAGCGCGTGCTTCGCCGCTTGTCGCTCGTATGGGGCGTCACGCCGATCAAAGGCGAATCCTGCACTTCCACCGATCAACTGTTCGAGCATGCGGTCGATATGAGCGTCAAGGCCGGCCTTGTCAGCCTGGGCGACCATGTCGTGATTACGGCGGGCGTACCGGTAGGCCGTTCTGGAACAACGAACTTGATTAAGGTGCATCAAATCGGCGAGATGATCGCCAAAGGTCAAGGGATCGGCACGCAGATCGCCACCGGCTTCGTCGTTACGGCTCGCACGGCGGAAGAAGCGCTCTCGAAGGCAACCGAAGGCTGCATCCTTGTGACGTTGACGACGGATAAAGAATACATGCCTGCTTTCGAGAAAGCGGCAGCTGTCATTACGGAGACGGGCGGCATTACGTCCCACGCTGCTGTAGTCGGCATCAGCCTGAGCAAGCCGGTAATCGTTGGCGTCGAAGGCGCGACCGAGATTCTGAAAGACGGCGCGGAAGTATCGATCTATCCGGAAGTGGGCGTGATTTACTCCGGCCGCGCGCGCGTCCTGTAAGGTACGGTGTCTTTCTCACTAAGCTGCGCGACGGCTTCAGAGGGCGACCGGGCAAGCCAATCCTTTGCAGCGGGTCGCATTCAATAAGAAGCGTTGGACAAGCAGAAGCAGCGTATGAATAGAACGGAAGGGAGGGAGCGAAATCGAGGACCGGTTTCGCTCTTTCCGTTTCCAGGCTTAACGTAGGGGGTTCACCCTCCGATCACTCGATGGATGGATGAAAAGGAGGCCGCCGCGGCGATGTTTACACATGAGCTTCGCGTCCGTTATCAGGAGACCGATCAAATGGGCGTCGTATATCATGCCAACTATTTGAACTGGTTCGAGATCGGCCGAACCGAAATGATCCGCGACATGGGCATGCCTTACCGCACGCTGGAAGAGAAAGGTCTGCTGCTGCCGGTCATTGAGGCAGAGTTGAAATTTCGCCAGCCGGCGCGTTATGACGACTGGATTACGATCGAAACGCGCATTGTGGATAGGACGAATCTTCGTCTTCAGTTTGCCTGCGAGATCCGAAGAGGGGATGAGCTGCTTGTCAGCGGAGGGACGAAGCACGTGTGGCTGAACCGTGACTGGAAGCCGGTCCGCATCGACAGAGAAGCGCCGGAACTGTTTGCACTTCTTCAGAAATGGAGCTGAGCGTCTATGTTTCGTATCGTCGTGATTGCACTCATTCTGGTTCCCGCCTTGGAAATATGGGGACTGTTTGAGATGGGGAAGCTGATCGGCGGCTGGCAGACGTTCGGACTTATCGTGCTGACCGGCTTTCTGGGCGCATGGCTCGCCCGCCGGGAAGGGCGTAAAGTATGGACATATGCGCGGCAGCAGCTGTCCGTCGGGGCATTTCCGACCGATTCCATCTTGGACGGCATTGCGATTTTCACCGGAGGACTGCTCTTGATGTCTCCGGGGCTGATCACCGACGTGTTCGGTTTCCTGATGGTTTTCCCGGTCACGCGGCCGATCTTCACGCGGTGGATTTTGGCCATCATCCGCAAACGGATCGGGACGGGGAGCTACTCGTTTTTTTGGCGGGAATGACGATGGCTGAATAGGCGGAACGAAAGCGGATGATGTGACAAGTTTCGGTATAAACTAACAGCATTTAGAAAATGCTTTTACAGGGGAAACGACGCGGACTCCATTCCCGGACACAGCAAAAATGGTTTAATTCCGCCGGCCGTTTCCTTGCTGAGGGCAAGCGGAGCGGTCTTGAAAACGGCGCGGAATCAACGAATATGGGGATTCAGAAGTTTTTTCTATTGTGCCGATAATGAACTTTTATGTCTGAATTTGTTCACATTGTCTTCTAAATCAATTATAGTAGACTTATGTGAAATTGAACGCAAAAGGAGAGATTATCTTGACAGCTACCAAAGGTTTGGAAGGGATCGTAGCCACAACGTCCTCCATCAGCTCGATCATTGACGGTGTGCTAACCTATCGCGGCATCAACATCGACGACCTTGCAGAAAACGCCACTTTCGAAGAGGTAGTGTATCTGTTATGGTACGGCAAGCTGCCGAATCGCTCCGAATTGGACCATCTGGTTATCGAGTTGAGCGGATATGCTCAAATTCCACAGCAAGTGATCGATCAGATCAAGCTGTACCCGAAAGACGTTAACTCTATGGCTGCCCTTCGCAGCACCGTTTCCAGTCTGGCGTTGTACGATGCGGAAGCTAACGATATGAGCCAAGAAGCGAATCTGCGCAAAGCGAAAAAACTGCAGGCGCAGCTGCCGACGATCGTGGCGGCTTTCGCGCGCATTCGTGCCGGCCAAGAGCCGATCGCACCGAAAGCAGGCGCTTCGATTGCCGAGAACTTCCTGTACATGCTGACCGGGAACCAGCCGGACAAAGTTGCGATTGAAGCGCTGGACAAAGCGCTCGTGCTTCATGCAGACCATGAGCTTAACGCTTCCACCTTCGCGGCTCGCGTCACCGTAGCGACGCTGTCCGACATTTATTCCGGCGTCACTTCGGCGATCGGCGCGCTCAAAGGACCGCTGCACGGCGGGGCCAACGAAGCGGTCATGGCCATGCTGGAAGAGATCGGCACGGCCGACAACGTCACCAGCTATATCAACGAGAAGCTTGCGAACAAAGAGAAAATCATGGGCTTCGGCCATCGCGTGTACAAAAACGGCGATCCGCGCGCGAAGCATCTGCAAAAGATGTCCCAAGAGCTCAGTAAAATTACAGGCAACTTGAACTGGTACAACATGTCGATCCAAATCGAAGAGATTGTAACCGGTCAAAAGGGACTCAAACCGAACGTAGACTTCTACTCCGCGTCCGTATACACCTCGCTGGAAATTCCACGCGACTTGTTTACGCCGATTTTTGCGATCAGCCGTACGTCGGGCTGGACTGCGCATATTCTCGAGCAGTACGAGAACAACCGCCTGATCCGTCCGCGCGCCGAGTACACAGGCCCGTCGCATCAAGCTTATATCCCGATCGATAAGCGCTAATCGGCTACTTGCTTTGACTTGCAGCTGCCAACGGGCTGCTGCGGCATTCGCATGCACTCGGCCCGTCATTCGGGGCAGAGGCCTTGCGCCGCGGCTCCCGTTCATTTTTGAGTCATGATGGATGCAGATTTCGGAGTTTCCATTGCTTTCGCTTCGCATGAACTGCGTTGCGTTACAGCGGTTGCGCCGCGATTGCGTTGGCCGGTTGACAGCGGGCCAACGTGCGCAGTGAACATGGCGGCGCAAGCGAGGGGCTCCGCCAACATACAACGTCAGCTTGCTGACAACCAATTTGAGGAGGTTTACATAACCATGCCACAATTCGAACAATACGCACTGCCTACGGAAGGCGAGCGCATTACCATTGAGAACGGTCAACTGAACGTTCCGAACAACCCGATCATTCCTTTCATCGAAGGCGACGGCACAGGTCCGGACATTTGGGCGGCTTCCAAGCGCGTGCTTGACGCAGCGGTAGAAAAAGCATACAACGGCGAGAAAAAAATCGCATGGTACGAAGTGTTCGCCGGTGAAAAGGCGTTCAACCAATACAATAACTGGCTGCCGGCCGACACGCTGACAGCAATCCGCGAGTACATCGTAGCGATCAAAGGACCGCTCACTACGCCGATCGGCGGCGGGATCCGTTCCTTGAACGTAGCGCTGCGCCAAGAGCTCGACCTGTACGTGTGCTCTCGTCCGGTTCGTTACTTCAAGGGCGTGCCTTCCCCGGTAAAACGTCCGGAGCTGGTAGACATGGTGATTTTCCGTGAAAACACCGAGGACATCTATGCCGGTATCGAGTGGGCTGCCGGTTCCGAAGAAGTGAAGAAAGTACTCGCCTTCCTGCAAAACGAAATGGGCGTTAATAAAATCCGTTTCCCTGAAACATCGGGTATCGGCGTGAAGCCGGTTTCCTCCGAAGGCTCCAAGCGTTTGATTCGCGCGGCTATCGAGTATGCAATTCAGCATAACCGGAAGACCGTAACGCTGGTACACAAAGGCAACATCATGAAATTTACCGAAGGTGCGTTCAAGAACTGGGGCTATGAGCTGGCCGAGCAAGAATTCGGCGACCAAACATTCACTTGGGCGCAATACGATAAAATTAAAGAAGCGCAAGGCACTGACGCTGCGAACCAAGCTCAAAAAGAAGCGGAAGCTGCCGGCAAAATCATCGTTAAGGACGCGATCGCTGACATCGCGCTGCAGCAAGTATTGACTCGCCCGACGGACTTCGACGTCATCGCGACGCTGAACCTGAACGGCGACTACTTGTCCGACGCTTTGGCTGCGCAAGTAGGCGGCATCGGTATCGCACCGGGCGCGAACATCAACTACGTAACGGGCCATGCGATCTTCGAAGCTACGCACGGTACGGCTCCGAAATATGCCGGCCTTGACGTGGTTAACCCGGGTTCTGTTATTTTGTCCGGCGTTATGATGCTTGAGCACCTGGGCTGGCTCGAAGCGGCTGAGCTGATCTACAAAGGAATGGAAAAGGCGATCAACAACAAAACGGTCACTTACGACTTCGCACGTCTGATGGAAGGCGCAACCGAAGTGAAGTGCTCGGAGTTCGCTAATCAAATTATTAAAAACTTCTAATCCCTTTCATTAAGGGGAACCTGGGCAGTAGTGGAAGGAACGCGTTTGTCTTCGGGCGAATGACGCCATGCTGCCGGAGACACGCTCTCATGCGTGCGGGGACCCGTGTACGGGCAGTGGATAGAAGGGTCGCATGAATTCGGAGAGCGTTTAGCCTTATAGGTTAGATGGCTCTCCGTTTCGTTATGCATATTGAGGAAATACAGCATAATAAAGGTGTACCCGTCACACAACTATAGGTTAGGAGGCTATCCCATGGCAATTCAACGCAAAAAGATTACCGTTGTCGGCGCAGGCTTTACCGGCGCGACCACTGCGCTCATGCTTGCGCAAAAAGAACTCGGCGACGTTGTACTGGTCGATATCCCGCAGCTCGAGAATCCGACCAAAGGGAAGGCGCTCGACATGCTTGAGGCTTCTCCGGTGCAAGGCTTCGACGCCAACATCACCGGCACGTCCAGCTATGAGGATTCCGCAGGCTCCGATATCGTGATCATTACGGCAGGGATCGCGCGCAAGCCGGGGATGAGCCGCGACGACCTGGTGAATACGAATGCAGGCATCGTGAAATCGGTTTGCGAAAATGTCAAGCAAACAAGCCCGGATGCGATCGTGATCCTTCTTAGCAACCCGGTGGACGCGATGACGTACGTCGCTTACCAGGCGCTAGGCTTTCCGAAAAATCGCGTGATCGGCCAATCCGGCGTGCTGGACACCGCTCGCTACTGCACGTTCATCGCCCAAGAACTGAACGTATCCGTAGAAGACGTGCGCGGCTTCGTCCTTGGCGGTCATGGCGACGACATGGTTCCGCTCGTTCGCTACTCCAACGTCGGCGGCATTCCGATCGAGAAGCTGATTCCGGCGGAGCGGATCGAAGCGATTGTGGCGCGCACGCGCACAGGCGGCGGCGAAATCGTGAATCTGCTCGGCAACGGCTCCGCGTATTATGCACCTGCCGCATCGCTCGTGCAAATGACGGAAGCGATCCTGAAAGACAAGAAGCGCATTCTGCCTGCCATAGCACTGCTGCAAGGCGAATACGGCTATGACAACCTGTTCATGGGCGTACCGACACTGCTCGGCGGCAGCGGCATCGAGAAAATATTCGAGCTGGAGCTATTGCCGGAAGAGAAGACGGCACTCGACAAATCCGCAGAGTCCGTGCGCAGCGTCATTAAAGTGGTTACCGGCGGCTAAAACAAACACCGCTTGCAACGATCTGCATAAGAAACAGCCCTTGGCGGTATGCGACATGCCAAGGGCTGTTTCGGCGTTCAGCGGCGGCCGGCGGATGCTTGCTTTCAAGCGTTAGGCCGGAGGTTCCCTGCGTGCTACTCATCGTTCAGCCATAATCCGTATTTTTGCCGGTACTGCATCGGGGTCAGTCCGGATTTCGCTTTGAACAGTTTGGTAAAGTAGTTGGCGTTCTCGATGCCGAGCTCACGGGAGATTTGCGACACGGGCTTGCTGCATTGAATCAAAATGCGCTGCGCCTGCTCCACCTTCAACTGATGCACAAAATGCAAAGGGGCTTGCTTCGTATACTGGATGAACAGCTTCCGCAAATGCGACTCGCTCAACTGCACCAGCTCCGCCAATTCGGCGATCTTAGGCATTTTCTCGGGATGCGCAAGCAAGAACTGCACGATCGCATGAATGCGGTTGTCCATATGGCTAATCGAGGCGGGCAGCGCATCTTTGCCGACTTTGCTCAGCAAGGCAAACAAAATACGCAGCATGTTCGATTGCATTAACAAATGGGCATACGGCGAAGGCGTCTCCGAGTGGCGGAGCATTTCTGAAATAACCGGTCCGAGCTCTTCATGCATGCCTTGGAACACGATCGGCACATTGAGCACGTTCATCCAGCTTTGACTGCTCAAGAACGAGATGTCCGCGTCGAAATTAATGCTGGTCAGCCGGATTTCCTGTGAAGCGGACCGCGCACTGATCTCCCCGTTCGCCGGCATCACGCAAATATCGCCTTCCTTGCAGCGATGCGGATTGCCGTCAACCCACAGCATCAACTCGCCCTGCTCCACAAACCAGAGGACGGAATGCCGCAGCGTTTTCTTATGAATGCGCCACCGGTAATCAAGCGGATGCGGCTGGATGTGCAGGAAACGAACCTGCAGCGATTCCAGCCAAAACGCATCGGGATGCCTCGCTCCGCCTATCTTGTTTTTTCGAACGTTTGCCATGCAGATCTCCTAACCTCTTGGACACGGAATGGCTCGAGCCTGTCTTCTTGAACGCCTATTCGGCCGGAATCACGCCTTGGATCTCTTCGTTGCGCTTGAAACGATCTTTGCCTTGTACCAAATACGTACGAATGCGGGTTGTATCGCCGCCCCATTCATCCATCTTAAACTTCACCTCAGGCGTCGTATAACGGACGGAGAACGCGACGCGTGGAATGTTCGAACTGTTCATCTCCGAGCCGTGGAAGGTCGCTTCATTGAAGAAAGCGATCTGTCCGGGTGACATCTCGAGATCGACGATTTTGGATTCGTCGATCAGTTCATCCGGAAGGGCATCCTGGAAAGCAGACTGGCGGTCTCCGGTCGGCACATGCGCGGCAATGGATTTGTGGGAGCCCGGGATGACGCGCAGGCATCCGTTTTCCCGAACCGACCAGCCCAAGCTGACCCATGCCGTTGCGTTGATCGCAGGCTCCATCGGCCAATAGTTGATGTCCTGATGCCACGGGATGTACTTGCTGTTGTTCGGTTCCTTATACCAGAAGTGCATGGCCCACAGCACGACGTCATCGCCAAGAATTTGCGTCATGGCGCTGACGATGCTCGGGTGCGTCGCCAGTTCGTACGCCCAGCGGTGATTCTGATGCCAAGCGGACATTTTGACTTTGGTCGCGGCCGGCTCGAACTTGGATTGACCGATCACCTCGAAGAATCGCTCATAGTAGCGGTCCGCTTCCTGAAGCGTAAGACCTTGAGCCGGGCCGCTGTAACCTTCCTCCTTGAACTGCTCGATGGAGAAGGGAGTTCCTTTTGTAATCATGCCATGACCTCCATACCTTTGTAAATAAGACGGCTTTCCTTGTCTTCTGAGATCATTATATGGCTTGGAAGCCGCTCAATATCAGATACGATACCGATCAAAAATCGCTCAAATCGATTATTTTCTTAATTTCTTATTTTCCTTCGCTGATCATTTTGTTGATTTTTTCATCTGCTTCCCGGAGCGCCGTATTCACATCGATTTTGTCATTCGCGTAATCCGCGAAGCTGCTGAGCAGGAGCGGCGTCGCTTTCGAGTAAAAGTCTGAGTAAGCGGGGGCTGGCGCCGGCTGGCTCTTGAAGATGGCCGCCAGGTTCTTGCCGGCCAAGTAGGGCAGATCCGCGCCGAATTCCGTCTTCATTCGCGGATGACTCAGCGGGGACTGCTTGGCGGACGTTCTTGCGTTGATCAGTTGCACCTCGTCCGAGGTAAGCACGTCGATCACTTGCATGGCCTGAGCTTTATGAGGGCTTTGCTTGGAAATAAACATCATCCACGGATTGGACAGCCCGTAGGTGTTGGGCCGTTCCTCGAAGCTCGGGTATTGCGCAATATCCCAACGGAGCCCTTCCTTCGAGGGGGCTTCGAATTGCGTCAGCCGGTTATAGGTGGCGAACATGGCGAGTCGTTTTTCTTTGGTAAAATCGTTAAACGGATTAGCCGTTTGCCCGTTGCCGGGGATGGAAAACATGCTTTTTCCAAGCTCAAACACTTTTTTCCACTGCTCGTTGACGACGTCGGCCTTGTTCGTTTTTCCGTTCACGATAATTTGAGACAAGGACAGCCCGAGCCGCTGAACGCCGTCAGGATCAAGCCCGCGGTATTGGATGCCGTTGTCCAGGCGGGTTAGCTGTTTAGCCAAATTAACCGTTTGCGTCCACGTCATGCCGTCCTGCGGATAAGGAATGCCGAATTTATCGAAAATGTCTTTATTGTACACCATCATGAACAGCTGAAGATTAAACGGCAGCCCGTATAAAACGCCATCGGAATTCACTTTGATGGAATCCAAGGCGTTCGGGGAAAAGCGGTTCAAATCGATACGCTGCGACTGGATCAAAGGCGAAATGTCCGCAAACACGTCGAGATCCTTGAGATCCATCATCCCGCCGGTCCAGTCCGTGAACAGATCGGGTACCTGGCCCGCGGCGACCAGCTCTTTCATCGAAGCGCCTTTGCCTTTCTGAATGATGTTGAGCGTCAGATGAGGGTACTTTTTCTTCACGGGCTCGATGAGCATGGATTCGAATTCAAGCTCCGTGGACGAGGCTAGAATCGTCAGCGTAACGGGTTCCGTACGATTCACGGCCGCTTGGCCGGCTGCCGGACTTTCCGCAGTTGCACCGGAAGGCCCGTTCTTTGGACTCGTCGGATCGCTCTGGCTGCAACCTGCAAGCGCTGCGGCCGCGGCAAGCATGGACAAACAAAGCAGGCGGTTCTTTGTCATCGGACTCCCCCTAAAACGATTTGGACTGAGAGGAATAGCATGGCCGGACATGAGTCATAGAAGCGCTTTCAATAGAAACGACCGGAAGTGTAAGTTGCGGAATTTATGCAGGAGCGTAAAGGAAATGCAAGAAGCCGAGAGGTTGACATGAGGCGATACGATTCGAATGAGTCCATTGTACAGCGGTCTTGTAATCGCCTTCAAGTGCACAGATCGATTATTAACAAGACAAATCGATCATTTGAAGCTGGAGGACATGAAAGGGAACGCGCGCAAATGGGTTGGCCATAGGCTGCTTGCGTTGTCAATCTTCTGTGAAAATGTCACCTTAACTCGTCCGAGAAAATGTCACTTTTAAGTGGTGCCGAAGCGACTCACCAGAGCGCTTCGGCGTAGCTATTATGCTGAGAATACATGGCGTCT
>NZ_CAJVAS010000036.1 GCF_910593845.1 Paenibacillus solanacearum
CTCGGGCATCCTATTGCCATTTTTCAAATTGACACTATTCAAGAAGATATCTCTTTGTAGCTCTTCGTGGTATCGCTCCGCAGTCTGGTTTGGTGCTAAGAGATACATTTACGTAAAAAAAAGACCGCATCCCGAGCGAATGCGGTCCGTAACTGGACGAGGGCGGTCCCTTACGCGCCTCTCACGACTTCAAAGCCGTTGATGATAGCAGCCGCGAAGACGGCGCGGTGACGGCGGAAGTAATGGTACAGGAGGCGGGCGTCGGGGCACTCTTCGTCATACTGCCAAAATTGAAAAAAAATCATCGTCCGACCACCCTTGCGCCCGCAGACGTTCGATCGATTCAGCGACGGTTTGCGGAATAACGGGCTTCGCGAAGGTGCTCATACGCTCACTCCCCGAAGCTTGCGGGGCTTATGGATTTTAGCAGCTGCGGCCCGCATCAGTATGCCATCGCGAATGCTCCATAGAACAGGATGGCGCGAATGATGTATCGGCTTCTTGACGTCTGGCGTTGTTCTCATCGGGCATCACCTCCGAAAGAATGGGAACCTTGTTAACAGGATACCCCATCTATCAATCTAGTAAACGCCCGATAAGAGACGATTCGCTAACGGACACATGGCGCGCATCGGCAAAACCGACACCACGGCGCACCAGCCTGTGGATGCGAATGCGCATATGCGGATTCCGGCGCGTCACTGTTCCTCTTTCGGCGCGACCATTTCCTGGATCGCATCAAAGCGGACCGGCTCGTAGTTCCAATGTTCCACGCTCACATTGACGTATTGCGGGCCTTCATACTTTTGCCCGTGAATATGTCCGTGAATGTTGACATAAGGCATATGCTTATTCATGTACATCGGTTCGTGGGATAATAAATAAAAGCCGTTGTAGACGATCGGATATTCGCTGACTTCGTCAAATCCGACATCCAGCCACCAGCTTCGCGTTCTCCCCCGGTCGTGATTGCCCATAATTAAATATTTATAGCCGTTCAGCCGGCTGACAATCGCTCCGGTCTTCTCCCGATTCAAGAATGAGAAGTCACCGAGATGAAACACCTTGTCGTCCTTCCCTACGACGGCATTCCATTTATCGATCATCGCTTCATTCATTTGATCCGCATTCTCGAATGGGCGGGATTCAAAATCGATAATGTGCTTATGACCGAAATGATGATCCGATATGACAAATACGCTGCCCAATGCATCCAGCCTCCGTTTCAGTTACGATTCCGTGCCCCATCGCCTGTGCAGATGCGCTGCGATAGCCTAATCCAATGCCGGACATAGCTCTCCATAACGAAAAACCGCCGGAATTCGCAAATTCGGCGATTTGTTCGCTGCGGGATATGCCCCGCCTTATCGCAATCTGCGATGGGTCGGCGGATAGTTGTCCTGCTGCGTGAGCGCCCCCAGGACGAGGATAATGGCGGATATGATATGCATGATCATGCCCACGATCGGAATAAAGCCGATCATCGAGGTAAAGATCCCGACTACGCTGCCTAACCGGCCCGAACGTTCATTATGACAGATGAGCAAGGTGACCAGGTGTAAGGCGAGCATCACCCATAGGGCGGTGTATCCCGTAGAAATGATGAAGGCGCCTCCCAGAACCGGTATGCCCAGAAAAGCTTCCATGCCGCCCGTTACGAATTTCATGAGTCTAGATAAGCTCATTGGCGTTTCCTCCCGAATATGCAGCCCGCTATAGGGCTCCGTTGTTATGAGTTTATTATACGCTGCGGCGCTTCGTCAAACATCGGACTTAAGTCAAACCGGCTCCCCCGTCCATGGTCGGGGATGATATAGCAGCTGCCCTTCCGGAGCGACAACGTTATCTTCGCAGCATCGATAAGCGTCGACAGCGTATACGGTCACACATCGGATGCCCATACGTCATTCAGTGCAGAACGAAACAAGGTATTGAGCCGGTCATCATCCCCTTGCTCCTCCGAATGCTCCTGACGCTCCGCCATCTTGACCGCGGCCTGATCGTAACACGCCAGCTGCCGCTCCAGGAACGTATGGATCGGGGTCATCCACCGTTCCCCATCGGCTAGGTCGCCTCCGGACTTCTTGCGTTCCGACAGCTGCAGCATTGCTGCCCACAGCTCGCTTCCTTCCAGCACCAGGCGCTTCATTAGATCGGGAAAAGCAAGCGGAGGCATGGTGCGGTAGCGTTCAATCCACTGACAGGCCAGGATGGGGCGCAGCACGTAAACGTAGTTTTTGATGCGCTGCCGGTCCTTCTCAAGCAATCGGATGTTCCTCTTTGCCATATTCAAGTAATGACAGGCGCAAGACCTTGGAGAGAACACTGCTGCCGAGCAGTTGCGCAGCTGTGACGCTACCGACTCTCGCTGCGCATATACGATCGGCGATTGCAGCCATTCCAGCAGCGACGGGTTCGATTTGCGAAGCAGCCGGAGCGCTTTTCTCAGATCCCACCCGCTCAGATCCAGCGAGCTGCCCGCCGGACGTTGGATGACATCGCTTTGATCGAATATCGATAAATACCATGCCGTCGGCCGAATATATATAAACCGGACGTCATGGTCACTCTCCTCCGAATGAAGGCCCCATGCCCGGCTTCCCGCTTCGCAGGCGTACAGGATGCGCACGTGCTCTTCTTGTTCAATAGCTTGCAAAGCCGCGATCACATGCTGCGGAATTCCGCTCATGCGCCGATTCCTCCCTTACGATCATTTCGCTTCTCCTCTTGCCGCTACCGGGTATTCCCCTCCTAACATACCGCACCTGGGCTGCGACAGAAATAAATTACAAAAATTTAATATTGTTATGATTTGTTATCGAAGGAAAAAATAAGCGGAGTGGAGAACTATTGGAAGTGCTTACAATTATAAATTTGGGAGGTTATACGGATGAATCACAATAACCGATTCGCCGTCATGTCAATCCTGTGCGGGAGCTTGCTGTTATCGGCAGCTGCGGGCGCCGCGGCGGAATCCGTGAAGTCGGACATGGCCGTTCTGATCGGCAAGGCGGAAGCATCGTTTGCCAAGCAAAGCCTTCTCGTCGACAGCAGTCTGTACGCGCCTTATGAAGCGGCCGCCAAGCAGCTCGGGGCCGAGGCCAAGTGGAATGCCGGGACGCAGACGCTGACGCTGGTCCAAGCAGGCAATACGCTGGAGATGAAAGCCGGCGCTCTGTCCTATCGTATCAACGGGCTGGAGCTGGCAACGGCCACACCGCTTCAGGACATTGGCGGCAGCGTATATCTTCCCGTCCGTACCGTTTTCGAGGCGTTCGGCTACCAGATCGGCTACGAGAACAAGACACGGACCGTAAGCATGCAGTCTCGGATCGACACGAAGCCCGCTATGCTCGTCCACGGCATCTCGCCGGACGGCTATGTCACGGGGAGCGAGGTCAAAGTATCTATCTCCGCCTTTCATCATGTGCTGAAAGATTTTGCCCAGCACAAGGAGCCCAAGGCGGGAGAGGGCCACATTCATGTGTGGCTGGATAATGAAAAGCTGGATGCTGCCAGTGCGATCAAAGTGTTTAAAAATGAGCCGGTCGTCTTTCGCGACGTGAAGCCCGGCAAACATACGCTGACGGTGCAACTCGTCGGCAACGATCATAAGCCGATTCAACCGGAGGTCAAGCAGACGATTCCGTTCCATACCGTGTCCGTATCGATTCTGAAGGATCTGGATCCGAACCAGTCGGCCGGCCTGCGCATCGAAGGCGTCATTGCCGATGCCAAGCATCGCGTGTACACGGCAGAGATGGACTCGAAAAAGCTGTACAGAATCATGGCCGAGAGCGGAGCGATGGACGTCCTGACCGAGCTTCCCCGCTCAGGAACCGGGATGGCGTTTGATGCGGCGGGCAATTTATACATCGCCAGCGGCGGTCAGGAAGGCGTCATTTTCAAAGTGAACGCGAGCGATTTGAACGGCGGGCCTTTCGATACGTCGCGGGTGGAAACGTTCGTAAGCGGCGTGCAGGGCGCCAACGGGCTGACGTTCGATGCCAAAGGCAACCTGTACGTCAGCGGCGGCGCGAACGGCAATATTTACAAAGTCACGCCGGACGGGAAGTTAAGCACCTACCCGAGCGGCATTGCGGCGGAGCGCAAGGAGCAGCAGATCGTCGTCAACGGCATCGCGTTCGGTCCGGATGGCAAGCTGTATGTCGCCAACACCAGCTCGGGCGAGGTGAACCGATTTACGATGCAGGCGGACGGCTCCTTGGGAAAACTGGAGCGTATCGCGAAGAGCGAGCTGCTCTACGGAGCCGACGGGCTCAACTTCGGCCCGGACGGTGCGATATATATTGCGGCCAACGAGCGGAATGCGATCGTCCGCGTGAGCTTGGACGGGAAAGTGACGGAGGTTGCGCAGAACGGCAATCAAGGGCCGCTGGAGTTTCCAGCCAGCCTTCATTTTGTCGGAAGCAAGCTGTATATCAGCAATTTCGATCAGCCGCGCGGGGCCAACAATCCGAACGCTCCCGGGATCGGCGCTTCCATCGCGGTGATCGAATTCGGAAACGCAAAGTAGTTGGGCTGCGCCTTTCCACTCCACCGGGTTTATAGTATGCTAGCTTGTATAAGGGAGGCGAAGAAATCTATGGTAAAACAACTGATCGTCGGAGACGCCATGCAGGAGCTGACCGCTACGCGCCGCATTCTGGAGCGCTTGCCCGAGGAGCATATGACGTGGAAACCGCATGAGAAATCGATGACATTGAGCGGTCTGGCCACGCACCTGATCAATCTGCTGAACTGGCAAGTCGCCATCTTTCTTTATCCGGAATTCGATCTTTCGACCGTGCCGCTTCGGCGGGAGCCTCTGAACCGACGCGAAGACATGCTGGAGGAATTCGACGCGAACATCATTAAGCTTGAAAAGCTGTTAGCCGAATGCGACGAAACCACGCTCGGCGAACAATGGACCTTGCGGAACGGCGACCATATCATCCTGCGCCAACCGCGGGCGATCGCGCTTCGCACCTTCGGATTAAGCCACATGGTTCATCACCGCGCGCAGCTTGGAGTTTATTTGCGGCTTCTCGATATCCCTGTGCCGGGCCTCTACGGTCCCTCCGCCGATGAGGAAGGCAAATAAACGAGGACACGACGAACAGTCGCGGGGCATCGGCATAACCGCCGGTACTCTGCGACTGTTTTTTTACGGGAAGGACGCTACGTCATTTTCACGATAGCAATCTGGAAGAAATCTAGCTACGAAGTGCATGCTATAATAGCTGTAGTTAACATTTGAAATCATAATTGGAGGTCATGTCATGGAAACAAGCAAACCCGTAACGATCACGGTAGAAACGACGGTTCAAGCGCCTGTCGAGAAAGTGTGGGCGTATTGGACAGAACCGGAACATATCACACAGTGGTCTTTTGCTGCCGATGAATGGCATGCGCCAAAAGCGGAAAACGATTTGAGGGCTGGCGGAACGTTCGTTACCAGAATGGAAGCGAAGGATGGCAGCTTTGGATTTGATTTTGGCGGAGTATATGACGAAGTGAGAACAAATGAATTTATTGCATACACGCTTGGCGATGGACGAAAAGTGACGGTTACGTTTAGCCGTCAGGGTAATGCGACTCAAGTGACTGAGGCATTTGAAGCAGAATCTACCCATGAGATTGAGATGCAGCAAGCAGGCTGGCAAGCGATTTTGGACAATTTTAAAAAGTATAGCGAGCTTTCGAAATAAAGGTTACGTTGCTTTTCTCCGAGTCACTTGCTGAGAGTGGCTCTTTTCCGTTAGTACTTCGCGAGGTGAATCGGATCATGAGCGATTGTCGCAGGCGGCAGATTGTTTGAGGGCTTTTCTTTAGGAAAAAGCAGGTAAGTGTCACGTTTATTTCAACACAGGTCGACCGTTAGCTGGTTATGCATTCAAATGCTGCCGCGACAGCGAAAGGAACGGCAGCATTCTTTACCATTCGGCCAAATGGTTAATCGGACAACGGAGGATTGTACGTCATTCGCTTAAAGCCTTCCAAACATACGGAGAGCACCTGCATCGTCTCCTCCAGCGCATTCGGCTTCATCGATTCGCTGGCAAGCCGGAGCGCCGTCTCATTCAAGCCGCCCGAAATAAAATGAGCCGCGGCGTCAAGCGGAACCTTCTGAACGTACCCTTGCTCCTGCATGATCTCAAGCTGCTCCCTTAGCAGACGCATCGAATGCTTCTTATCCATTTCCCTCCAAACATCCCAGCCTAATATCGCAGGTCCGTCGATCAGCATGATTCGCCGGTTGCGGTCTTCAACGGCCGCCATCATGAATGCGCGGCAGCCGAGGTAGAGCTGCTGCCACAGATCTTCGCTTGTCGATGCTTCCTGCTCTACCCTTTCGGCAACCTCGCGCTGGACGTCTTCAAGGACGATTCGAAACAATTCCTTTTTGCTGCGAAAATGATGGTAGACCGCGCCCCGCGTCAAATTCGCTTCAGCAACGATCGATTCCAATGCGGCATTCGCATAGCCATGCTCGGTAAAATGCGTTCGGGCGACTTCGATCAGTTTGCGAATCGTTTCCGTTGTTTCCGCTTTACTTCTCCTCATGATCGATAGATTCTCCATTCATAAAACATTGGTGTCCCCGATTCCTATAGCTCCTTGATCATAGCGAGCGCATCCGGATCGCCGGACTTCACTAATGATCTTAATGCGTGGCGAACCATGCTCGGGCCATGCGCCCATCCGGCGCTTAGTTTGTCAGCCATCCAATTTATTGTGACCTGTTTACAATCCTTCGTCAAATCGTTCAAATGATTGGCCACTGACCTTCTGACATAGGTTGAACAGTCATCCAGCAATGGCTCCAGTAAAGCAAGATTACACAACGGATCGCCTTGTAACATGTTCATCCGCTTGGCCCACGGAAGCCGAGGACGCGTACCTTCGCTGACTAAACGGCGAACATGGAAGTTGGAGTCGTAAGCCCAAGAGGCGAGTAACTCCATACATTCCTCCGGATAACGGAGTATATACGGTCGTATGGCATATTCCGAAGTATGACGTTTGGTGATTTCATATAGCGCATCCATCGATATTCGAAAATGCTCCAACCCATATCGTTCCACGAAATAGGCGACAGGCATCAGGAAGAACCCTTCCGTGAACATTCCCTGCTCCGTATCATTCTCCGGACCAAGTATTTGTAACAAGATAGCCAGTTGATCGGGATATTCGAACGGCAATGCATCATGCAGCTCTTCTGCGATTACTTGGACTCTGGCCTTTAGTTCCAGCGGTTCCACATGATCCGCGACAGCCGTAACAAAATGAGATACTGGAAAATCAGGATAGCAGGGCTTGATTGATTCGGCTAACCGGATACATAGTTCTTTGCCGAAATAATTTTTCAAAGGTACATGCGTCCCCATACGAGTGTCTCCTTATTTCCATGTGTTATCGACATACTGGCTGCTGAACGCCTCCGTCGGAGGGATGACGGTAATGATATCGAGCAATATCCCGTTGGGATCGGAAGTGATGAAATGCCGCTGTCCAAACTCCTCGCTCCGAATATCAAGCTTCAGGGGAAGTTTCGCCTGTTGAATGAGGCGTTCGTATTCGGCATCCACATCATCTACCTCAAAGTTAAAGATCATCCCCTTTACCGTCGTCCTATAAGGTTCGGGAATCGTTGGGTGAGCGGCATCGAGAATCGCCAATTCGAAAGCCATGTCATTTTCGATTCTTTTCAAACTGATATACCAATCCGCCTCGAAAACTTTCTCGAATCCAAAATGCTCGATGTAAAATGCAGCCGTGACCAGAACTTGATCTGTTAAGATGACGGGATAAAAACTGGATATTTTCATGGGAAAAGCCCCTCTCGGATATGATAAATGAATTTTAACATACATACTGTATGTATGTAAATGGTTTTAAAAAAAATCAGTTGGTATGTCAAAAGTTTGTGCGACCCGTACATTCTCCTCCGCATCATCTACGAAATGACCTCCGCGGGCGCAGCGTCATGCCATTGAAGGGTAATATCATAAATACGCGCATCCGCTTTTCGCCGGCCCATGCAATAAGAGACGGTTAAGAAGCTCAGGGGCAATCCCGAGCCGAAGTGCCCACTCTTCAAGGTATCCATGTTCCGGCCATATAAAAAACACACCGCCCCATCGCGGCGGCCTCTGCATCTCTGAGTTATCGTTCTCCGTAAACTACAGCAACATTTTCAATTCACTTTGGGCCATGCTATTTGGGGTACCGCCAACAAAACGCGGAAAACGTACGCTAAGCGAAAATTTATCCAAATAAGCCGGATAATCCGTACGCTAAGGAAAATCCGGCTCGTTTTTATCTCTTCATCGGTGCACGACTCTAGAAGGCCATTATCTTACTCATATCTCTCGTAAATGTTGTAAATGTCATTCGAGTCATCTTGTTCTTATTCTTCATTTGACAGCTGTTTGAGAGGGCGTAATCCTTTTAAAGATGCGATTTGTTTTATATCAAATTTGTATTCGCCTAGGAAATTTATGTGTTCCCATCCAAGAGGGGATATGTGTTTCAACAAGTCCTCATTTAATTGCTTGCTGCTCTTTCTAAATTCTGTTGCTTGGGTCAAATAGACCGTATTCCATACACTGATTGCATTGATGAGAATATTCAATGCGCTGGCCCGCTGGAGCTGGTCTTGCAGAGCACGTTCACGCAGCTCGCCATGCTTGCCGAAGAAGATCGCTCTGGCCAATGCGTTCATGGCTTCTCCTTTGTTCAAGCCCCTGTGGATTTTCCGTCGTAGCGCCTCACTTGAAAGGTAATCCATAATGAAGATGGTTTTTTCGATTCGTCCCATTTCCCGGAGTGCTGCGAATAAGATCCAAGCTTCCCCGTTATTAGGGATGCAGAAACCGTTCCTTCCCGGATTGAATGCGCCACCCGCAACACATCATCGTAGTTCTCTTGAATGATCTTTGTATTGATCTGTCCGCGCAGCAGCTTCTCCAGTTTCGAAAAATCGCTGGACTTCCCGATGGTATAAAGCATGGAATCTGAAAGGTCACGTAATCGCGGTGCAAATCGGAAGCCAAGAAGGTGTGTCAAACCAAAGACTTGATCGGTATATCCGGCTGTATCCGTATAATGTTCTTCGATGGCTAAGTCTGTTTCATGGTGGAGTAATCCATCAATGACGTGCACCGCATCCCTAGCGTTTGTATTAATCACTTTAGAAAACGATCGTTTTTTGGACTATTAATAGATGCAAATAAACAAGACATGATTTGACAAGTTAATATGTTATTTTGATCTTGTAGCAAATCGAATTTATCTCGAAGAAAGGTGATGATTGCATGGTTGACGTCCAACTATTCTTACGCCGGTATAATGAGGTGTGGAACGAACCGGATGCTGAGAGGCGAAGGAGAAGGATCGCCGAGCTATGGACTGAGGAAGGTGCTCACTATATGGAGACAAACGCTTTTGTCGGACATGTGGCGATCGAGGACAGAATTAGATCAACTTATGAGCGTTATGTCGGGACGGGGGAATACATTTTTGAGATCGACTCATCCTTTAACTATCATCATGATGCCGTAAGACTTCGGTGGTTCATGGTACCGCAGAGCGGTGGGAATGTGGTTGCCGCAGGCACGGTGTTCATTCTTCTTGACCAGTACGGCCGAATTCAGACCGATTATCAATTTTCCGATGCGATCTAGAAAAGAGGTGATTCCAATGAAAAGCTATCGAGCTCATATGGGTAAGGGGCTGTCGGGTCTCTATAAGACCGAGCAGGACGTACCGGTTCCTGGACCGGGAGAAGCTCTGATTCGCGTAAAGGCCTGCTCTCTCAATTTCCGGGAAATGATGATCATCTTTCAGGGACGCTATCCGTTACCTGTTCGCCAGGATGTCATCCCCGTCTCGGACGGCGCTGGCGAGGTTGTTGCGGTCGGTGAGGGCGCAACACGCGTAAAACCCGGAGACCGCGTAATGGCTTCCATCTTCCCCAACTGGCTCGAGGGTCCGTTCAACATGGATCAAGCAGCACAGCTTGGAGGTTCTCTCGACGGCATGATGGCTGAATACGTGGTGTTAAGGGAAGAAGCCCTTGTAACGGTACCCTCGCATTTATCCGACGAAGAGGCAGCGGCTCTGCCTTGTGCCGGGGTTACGGCATGGCATGCGCTGCAATGCGGCGTTCCCATACAAGAGGGAGAAACGATTCTAACGCTCGGTTCGGGGAGCGTTTCGTTATTTGCACTGCAATTTGCTAAACGGCTCGGTGTCCGAGTCATTGCAACAACATCATCACCGGAAAAGTCCGAACGCTTAAAGGCACTCGGTGCGGACGAAGTGATCAACTACAAGGCACGACCGGAGTGGCACATGGCTGTACGCGAAATAACCGGTGGCACTGGTGTCGATCGAGTCATCGAAGTCGGCGGTGCGGGTACGCTCACGCAGTCGGTCATGTCAACGGCTCTGAATGGCCAAATCAGCTTGATCGGCGGCCTTGCCAACCATGTTGATAAGGTCGACTATAATGCCCTCGTCTCTAATGTCTATTCGCTGCACTCCATTGCCGTAGGCAACCGAAGCCATTTTTCTAATATGGTCCGCTTCATGGAAAGCCACCAATTAAAGCCTGTAATTGACCGTGTGTTCTCGTTTGACGAATTTGATCAGGCGCTGGTTTATTATAAAGACAGCAACCCTTTCGGTAAAGTTATTATTCGAGTAAGTTAAAGATGTGTATATGAATTAACGGAGCCTTGCAATACCTTTGCGTATTGCAAGGCTCCGTTATACTTACAAAAAAACGGAATCTCTCGCTGAGAATTCCGTACAGAATTGCTGGATTACAGTAAGCTTAATACATTCATAATGATCTCCGGTTCCAACCGGCGCATAAAATTGGGATCGACATACGCATAGCGTATGACGGAATTCCGATCGATCACGAAAGTTGCGGATACTGGCAAAAACCATTGCCCGTTTGCATTATATTCATCCAAATTAATCGCGAGCTTCTCGTAAAGCTCTCTAAGCGAACTGGATACTTCGTAACGCAACTTGAATTGGTCGGCCACGCTGCCGTTCGTATCGCACACGACAGCAAATGGAAGCTCCTCTTTCTCTTGACGGCTTATTGAGTCTTCTGGTTTTTGGGGGGAAACTGCAATCAAGTTAGCACCTGTCGATTTGAATTGTGGCAGCATCTCCTGGTACGCCCGCAACTGCAAGTTGCAGAACGGACACCAGCTCCCGCGGTAGAACGTCAAGATAACAGGTCCTTTGGCAATGTACTCACTTAAGCTAACCGGTGCACCAAGCGAATCCTTCAAGGTAAAGTCAGGCGCTGTGTCGCCGGCCTGCAAGCCATTTGCGATGCCCGATTGCTTCAAATAATCGATGGATTTCATCAGGATTTCGTGTTCGGCAGGCAGGCTGCCGCGGAACTCCTCTTCCTTGATCAGCAGATGTTTGTTCAATTGACCATCCATATTTATTCAACCTCCTATGTTTTGTGGTGCAAAGTTAGCGTATCATGTAAACAAGACAGATCTTGACTTGTTCAGTACTCTTGATGAAAAAGGAGAGGATATGAATGCTGAAATCACAGCGGCTCATTCAGCTTATCATGGTCATCAACGTCAAGAAATCATTCACCGTGCCAGAGCTGGCAAAGGAATTTGGCCTATCGACGCGCACCATCACGCGCGATCTCGAAGAGTTGAGCACGCTAGGCGTTCCTATTTACTCCGTACAGGGGAGAGGGGGAGGATACCGGTTGCTGCGCGAACGGATGCTTCCTCCCATCACATTCACCGAGAGCGAAGCGGTCGCCATGTTTTTCGCCTGTCAGTCCTTGGAGTTCTTCGGGTCTCTTCCATTCGGTGAAGGGGCGGCCACTGCGCTGAACAAATTTTATCATTACCTGCCTGCAGATGTTAGACAGCAAATAGAGCGTTTGAGAAACAAAGTGGCCATTTGGAGTCCATTCCGGTCCATGTCTTCCTCTGTGTTACAAACGCTGCTGCAGGCCGTCATGCTTCGCAGCGCCGTTACGATCACATACAAATCCGGCACAGAAGAATCGACAAGGGATATTCAGCCGATCGGCCTGTACGCAAGTCAAGGGTATTGGTATTGCCCGGCTTTCTGTTTCCGCCGTTACGCATACCGACTGTTTCGCGCTGACCGGATTCTTACGGCCACCACTAATCCCTCTATTCAATGCCTAGACGAAGTAGATGAGCGGACAGTAAAAGATTGGGACAAAGCGGAGTGGCTCGCGAAGCCGAAAAAGGATTTTGTCGTCTCGTTTACGCCCTCGGGCGTGCAGGCGGTGTTATCGAACGGCAGGTTCGCACCTTACCTTGAAATGAGGGACGACGCGAGCGCGCTCGCTCGTATTCAGGTGCCAGTCGACAATATTTCCTTTTATGTAAATATGATATGGGCGCTTGGCGAAGAAGCTGAAATTGTGGAGCCGCCCGAAGCTGTAGAGATGATCCGGCAGAGGATCAAACGGATGAATAACAAATATAACCGATGAATATTGCATTCGAATTTCGTCTAAATAAATGAGATAAAAAAACAAAAATCGAGTGAGGTCATTCAAAATGGAAACGAGGAGAATGAACATGAGAAAAGTAGTTGTATCTGAGTTAGTGTCGCTGGATGGCATCATGGAAAATCCGCATTGGACAGCCCAATTCCGTAGTGAAGAAACAAAGCAATTCAAGTTCAATGAACTGAAGGCAAGCGACGCTCTTCTGCTTGGACGCAAAACGTATGATGAATTTGCAGCGGCTTGGCCTAAATTGATTGAACAAGAAGGGGAATATGGCCGAATGATGAATGGTTACCCCAAGCACGTGATTTCAACAACCCTGGAAAAAGCGGAATGGAACAATTCATCGCTGATCAAGGGCGAGATCACGGAGGAAATATCCAAGCTGAAGCAGCAACCCGGTAAGGATATCTTGGTATTTGGCAGCTGCACGCTCGTTCAAACGCTGATGCAGCTTGACCTCATCGACGAATATAGGCTCATGGTTTTCCCAGTTGTCCTCGGAAACGGAAAACGCCTCTTTGGAGAAGTGATCGATAAGAAAGTGCTAAAACTGGCGGAAACAAAGACATTCGCTTCAGGCGTCGTTGTTCTGACTTATCTTGCGGAAAGAAAAGATTGATCAGGAAATCAACATCCATGTGGCTAAATCCTAAACATTTGAAGTGGTTTTAAGATCCTCGCGATATCGTGGACCGGTATTGGATGCTAGCTCATATAAATTAATTGTTGTGCTAACGGGTACGAGTTCAATAAACTAACAGGCTGCCATGGCAGCCTGTTTTTGCACACATAGGGCGTATGGTCCAATAAATATACCTTAGCGTACGTTATCCGCGTTTTGTTGGCGGGACCCCTATTTAGAAATAAATCGTTTTTGTTGAAATATATTGACCACCTTGAAGCAAAACTAATTTTTCAGAAACATTATTATTTAACCATTCTACAAAGGCTGATCCATTATAATTGACTCCCCATTTTTCTCCGTCCTTATAAATCCAATATTCGTGATCTATTTCTTTATTGTATAACCACCCTAGAAATTCAGTCTGTAATTGCTCAATCCGCTCTCCCAAAGCCTCTGAAATATCAATAAACTCCTGGTGTATTCCAAAATCAATTCCTACAATCATACTCTCTGCTCCTTTGTGTTATTTAAAATTTGGTATTTACCCCATCTTCCTACACCGGTTTTTTAGGTAGACCACAGCCCCACAGTTACTCCAATCGCACTAACGCGCCGCTTGCGTGACACTTGTTGTTTAACGCTAGTAAGATGGAGACCTGACTTCACGTCTCACTTCTTCGATGATCTCCCGAACCCCTTCCTCGATCTGCTCCGGCTGGACCCGCGAGATGCTGATCCGCAAAAACTTCTCCCGCTCGATATAATCCGATAAGTAAAATGGCTTGCCGGAGACGACAAAGATATGCTTAGTCGCAAGGCGCTCGATGAGACGTTCGAGATTGACCGTCTGAGGCAGCTTGAATTGCACAAACACTCCGTAGTGAACATCAGATCGTTCCAGTAACTGCGCGCCGTTATACCGCTGGACCGCCTCGTTCAGAGCGCGAATCCGGGCTGCATATTGGCTGCTTATTTTGCGTTTATGCCGTTCGTACATGCCGTTTTTGATATACACTTCGAGCGCAGCCTGGGACAGCAGCGAAGTATCCGCATATCTTTTGTATTCATGGAACGTCCCGAGCAGCTTCTCCGGCAACACGGCGGCACCGAGCCGGAGTCCGGGGAAAATGATTTTCGAGAAGCTTTTCAAATAAACGACGTGCGACGTGCCGTTATAAGCATAAATCGGATCGAGACCCGGTTCTTCGCCCAAATCGGCCATATAATCGTCCTCTACGATGTATACGTCATATTTGCTTGCCAATCGGGCGATCGCTTTCCTCTCTTCCGCGCTGTACGAGGTCCCAAGCGGATTGTGGTATCTCGGCATCGTGTAGAAAAACTTGATTCCGCCAAGCTTGAATTTCTCCTCCAATTCCCGCAAGTCGATGCCAGCCGACGTACGGGCGATTCCGCATACCGGAACGCCTTCCGTTTCAAGAAACCGCAAATACAGATCGTAGCTCGGCTGCTCAACCAGGATCACCGAATTCCCGTTCGGAAACGGCATCCTCGCCAACAATTCAAGCACCGGTGAGATACCCGACGTGATGATGATCCGCTCCGCCTTGGCAAATACTTGATCTGCCGCCAAATGGGAGACGAGTGTACGCCGAAGCGTCTCCAGCCCCTTCGAGTCGCCGCATGTAAACAGATCGTATTTGTATGTGTCCACTGCTTTGTTCAAGCAGTGCTGGAAATCCAAATACGGAAACACGCTCGGGTCCGGCATAGCAGAAGCGAAATCGATTGCCTTGCTCTCCGTGACGCCCGTCCGGCTTCCGGGCTTCTCCACCACATAATATCCGCTTTGCGCGATCGAGTAGATGGCATGCCGTTTCATAAGTTCCGCATATGCCCGCGTAATCGTACTGATGCTGCATCCGTACAGCTGCGCGGCTGTTCGCACGGAAGGCAGCTTTTGCCCCGAAACGAATTGCCCTCCGTCTATTTTTTGCTCCATATCGGAGAGAACATCCTCATATCTTTTCATACCGCTCGCCTCTCTTCCTCCTGCCATTATATAGGATACTCGGTTAACTGTATCGATACACTTTGACAAAAATGCTATTGTTCCAAGCGGCAGCGCGGCTTATCATGTCAAATAACGGAGGTGCGTTCGCGAATACAGCTCCAGTTAGTTAGAAGAAAGAAGGAGGTTCTTCACACAGCCCGTCTGGATTGAAATTCTGCGGAAAAGTCCGCGATGCGATAAGATGCGATAAATAGAACGGTCCGTACAAACTATTCATGCAAAGGAGTCGATAAAAAATGTCATCCGTTAATCCAACCGATCATTTCTCCCTATTCCGTGAACGTCATTCCGTTAGATATTTTGATGCGTCGCATAAACTTAGCGAGCAAGAAATCAAGGAGCTTCTGAACATTGCGGGCAGCGCCCCGTCGTCTTGGAATCTGCAGCATTGGAAGTTCGTCGCCTTCACCGAAGCGGCCGCCAAGGAAAAGCTGCTTCCGGTCGCCAATGGCCAGAAACAGGTCGTCGACGCTTCGGTAACGATCGCCATACTCGGGGACTTGGAAGCAGGCCGGAATGCCGAAACCGTGTACGGGCCCGTCATCCGTGCAGGACTTGAGGATGCTTACGCAGGCTATCGCTCTCATCAAGCGCTGTTCGATCAAATCGAAGAAGCGTATGCGGTTAGCGAGTCTTCCTCCTATCGGCGCGACGAAGCGATTCGCAACGCATCGCTGGCCGCCATGCAGCTCATGCTCGCCGTAAAAGCGATGGGCCTCGATTCCGGCCCGATGGTCGGCTTCGACGCCGACGCCTTCGTCAAAGCGTTCCATGTCCCGCCGCGTTATGTCCCGGTCCTGCTCGTCGCCATAGGCAAGGCGGCCAAGCCTGCTCGAGCGACCTCCCGTTTCCCAGTGGAGGATACGATTGTCTGGAACGGGTTTGAGCTGGACAGCGATCTATAATTGAAAAACAACCACCGTTCGCGCACATCTAACGCAGCCTGATTAGACTTCGTTAGATTTTTGCCATCGTGGTGATCTGTTTCCTTATACTCTTTTTATTCAATCAAGCTCTGTTCATATAAAAGGATTCGAACTCAGCAACAGAGTCAAACAGGTTCAAAACCACACCTTCTGTTCTTAAGTGATGCTCTAACTTCTCGATAAGATGCAGAACGGCTAATCGCAATGGCTCGAAATCTGTTGGATCCAACAACGCCACAAGATCTGGGTACCCATGACGAATATAGAACGCCCGATGCTCACCCAAATCAACCTTACCGGGCCAGCGTCCTTTTTCCGCGGCATACAATATTCGAGCAAGCCCGTCTTGTACACCGCTAGCAACGAAGAAAGCTGTTTCGTAATGGCCTTTCTCGCACGCGGTTAACAGTTTGTTCAGCATCCCCCTTGCCTCTTCATAGTACCCTTTCATTCGCTTTTCAAATGAGCGAGTCTCTTCTTGATTATCTTGCCGCTCCGATATAAGGCGAGCCGTATCTGCCGTCAACTTCTCACACGCCAATATAATCTCATCTGGATTTAGGCTGAACATCATAGTATCGAGGTATTGATCCAGTTGGTCCGGCTTTATGGGAAGTTCCCTGACTTGCTCGCGATAGTGGCCCCAACTGCGCTTATAGTAGATTTGGTTCAAGAGGCCAAGTGACTTCACAATGTTTCCAGCAATTTCTCGAGCTTTGATTCGACAATAGGATAACTCCTTGGGATTGTCGGCAAGCCGCATCTTCGCCAAGCTGATAAAACATTCCGTTAACACCGTTTCGGCCTTACTGATCATCGCAGGTGTTTTAGACCCGCTTCCCATGCTGGATATCGTCGCGCGTAGTTCCGTGAATCTCGCAAGATCATCCTCTGATCGTACATACAGCAGCTCACAGTCTGCTATAATCGTCGTGCTCCAGTCCTCGAACGTTGCCATTCTCTCAGCACGTTCCCATCCGATCGGCCAAAAATCAAAACTTATGCCGTCGATTATAAACTGGCATTCTACTTCTCTTCCTCTGGCTGTGGCCGGAATGAAGAAGAAATCCAAATCGGACCGCTCCGTCGCTCGCCCCTGCAAATAGGATCCGTAATATCCGACGATCGCGACATCTTGGGGATAGCTTGTCTTAATGTGATTCACTATAATATCAGCGACAGCAAAAACATCAACCATCGAAAAACCTCCCTGCTTTATTTCAAGTTTTGATTGTGCCCTCATGAAAAAATATTCACCATTACGTTAATTTCCAACAGCAGACCACTTCGGGCTAAGCCCCCTACTTGCCAACTAAAACGAATATGTTTCGATCAGGCGCTTGCATTACAGCTACGTATCCGCCGTTTGGGTTAGGGAATGGAGTGCGAATCCATTTCACTTGATCGTTTGATTGTAGCGATTCGAAAGTGCCGCGAACATCCTCAACAACGATTTCTATTTCGGCAACTGCAAGATTGGGATTGTTCTTGAGAACTAACTGAGCAGTTCCTTCCGGAAAACTCATTCCGATAAGCTTCCACTGTTTATCTTCATCTTGGAACGCTTCCCAAGCCTTATTGAGACCAAGTGACTGATAAAAGTCTACCGACAATTCGATGTTTTCTGTGTATACTGCAGTACACTCAATTCTTTTCCACATATGTATTGGCCGTCCTAACATAAGAATATACGTTCTTATACATCATATACCAAATTTATCCAAATAAGCAATGCAAATTCCCCGTCAGCACCCCGAAAATGGAAAACAGCGACAGCCATGGACAAGAACATCCCTGTCCAGACTCTCACTGTTTTACTGAACTTGTCATATCCGTTACATCGAGCCGCCATACTGCACGATTACGGGATCTCGTAGTTTTTTAGCGGCATGCCTACATATTCGCGGAAGGAACGAATCCGGTCGGCCTCGAACTCAAAGGCAACCGTAAGCTCATTGCGATAAGGCAGACCGTTCAGCATGCCCTCCGCGCGAAATACGACAATCCCCCAGCGTTCGTTCTCAAGCTCGATGAGCGGTGTTATCTGCACCTGCAATACCGAGCGCTCGAACCGGATCAATGCCTCGAACCGCGCCTTGCCCTGCTGCTCGTGGTTCCACCCTTCAAGCGGGAGCGGCACGAAGAAATGGAAATCTTCCGTAACCCTATTCACAAAATCTGCAGTATGCCCTGTTTCAAAAGCCCGCTTGAAAGCACCGAATACTTCACGGTTTCGGGATGGTCCCGAACCTGCGGCTCTCCCCATGAACGAATCGTTCAGCTGTATTTCATTGGTATGAAGCTTCGATTCAGCCATCGCTATCGCCTCCTGAATGTTTTTTTGAATGTGATCCGCTTTTACTTAACAAGCTTAAGCTGGCTTGAAATGACACCCAGGTGAATCGCTTCGTGCATCAAAGCGAAATTAAACAAGTCACCGGCTGTCACGAATGAGAACGGCCCCATTGCATACGGAGACGGCAGCTTCCGTTCGAGCATTTCAGGTGTCAGTTCGGCAAGCCGGGACAGCTGCGCCGTTAACATCCCAATCAATTCTTCCTTGGGCGGAGGCGTTTCCGCCCAATCGGACGGTTTCGTCCCGGAGTTGAACAGCGCCTCGCATTGCAGCGGTATGGCGGATGGGAAGCCGAAGCTGAGCGATACGTATTTATCCATCCAATACACGATGTGACCGATATTCCAGCGAACCGTATTGCGGAAGCCCTCCGGTTGGATGTCCATCTGCGATTCCGATACCTCCTGCAGCTGGCCGATGACGATTGAGCGAAGCACATTCCCTGTGCGGATAATCGATTGTGTCATAATTGAATCCTCCTCTTGGTCGGTTGTTCGTTTCACACTTACAGCTTACCTCCATCTGCCGCTTCGCAACAATCACGTAAATCCGATGCTATCGATCGGTTTCAGTAATGATTTATTTAGAAATTGCTGGAACCGGGGTTCAGCGATTATAATGACGGAGGAAGATCGATCACCGAAAGGGGCATCCGCATTGGAACTTCGACAGCTTGAATACTTTGCTGCCATTTGTAAGGAGATGCATTTCTCCAGGGCGGCTGAAAAGCTCTGTACCACCCAGTCGAATTTGAGCCAGCAGATCAAGTTTTTGGAGAACGAGATTGGACTTCCGCTATTTGACCGCATCGGCAAGCGGATCGCGTTAACGGACGCCGGACGCATCCTGCTCGAGCAAAGCCGCAGCATCTTCGAGCATGTCGACTATGCCAAGAGGGCGATATCGGATCTGAAGCAAATGGAAGGCGGCAGGCTGGACATCGGCATTTTACCGGGAGATGGCGATTTGCTGTTCGACGCTTTGCTTATCGATTTCCATAAAACGTATCCGAAGCTATCGATCAGCGTGACGGAAACCACGGATGTATACGAACAGGTCCTTGACGGCACGAGAGATCTCGGAGTGACCACGGTGCCTCTCAAGCCTGATGAGAGTATTGCGGTAATTCCCTTATTTCACGAGGAGTTTGTGCTGGCCGTCCGGTCGGATCACCCTCTGGCGAAGCTAAAGGCCGTTCCGTTCGAACAGCTGCAGGAGCTGAAGATGGTCCTGTTCGGTCCCGAGCATCAGATTACTAAGGTCATCCAGTCCTGCTGTCTTGAAAAAGGAATTACGATGGACAACCCGATCGTAACCTCCACCTTATCGACGCAGCTGTCCTTGGTCGAGCAAGGCATCGGAGCTTCCATTCTTCCCAAGCTGCTGCTGGATTATTTGAACCGTGAACAGATCGTTGGCGTGAAGCTGCTGCATCCGACACCCAGCCAAGACATTTGTATCCTCTATCGGACGGACAAATTTATGGGGCAAGCTGCCAAGCTTTTTATACAAGAATTGCAGGCTTTCCTGCAAAGCGTCATGAATCATACCGGCCGCTCGTCAGGCTAGCGGAAACCGTCGATACACGATAGGACGCCGGCGCGGCGCTTAATGCCGTCCCGCCACTTGACTGCATACCAAAAAAGCCCCGGCGCTGTCTGGCCGAAGCTTGCGGATTGCTCTCCTTCAACGATTGTAATACGCACTCAACGACCCCCTATGGAAATTTGTTCCTTTTCCATCTATTCTCCACAGGCAGCGCCTTTTCCTCCTCTAGTCAACCCTGCTATCTTACGCTGTTGGGTGGCTGACACCCCCGCTAGCCTTCCTCGCTTTGATACTCTAATATGTCCCCAGGCTGGCACTCCAGTGCTTTGCAGATCGCCTCCAAGGTGGACAGCCGAATGGCTTTGGCCTTTCCATTTTTCAATATCGAAAGGTTAGCCATGGTAATGCCAACTCTCTCCGCAAGCTCGGTTACGCTCATCTTCCTTTTTGCGAGCATCACATCAATATTGATGATCATTGCCATATTATTCACCTCAGACGGTTAAGTCATTTTCCGATTTGATATCAATCGCGTCTTGTAAGAGCCTCTGGAGAACCGCAGCAAAGACGGCAATCACCAAGGAGGCAAAAATCAAGATCATCCCGATAATGATGACCCCTGGGGCATCGTCTCTCTCGGCGATCAGATAAAAGAGCGGCATGCCGGCCACATACAAGCTGCTGATGATGATCGCACAGTACTTAATACGTTTTAAAGCCCCAACGGACAATTCCGAGAACGCATTGTTCTTGTCAATATAGCATAAAAGCTTAAATGCTTGATACAGGGCGAAGTAAAAAGGGATCGCCGATGCGTAAAAAAGAGTCATCACGAGAAATTTCAAAAAAGGGAGCTCCGGGTACAATACGACTGCATATTTCCCTATCTCCGGCACCAGAAAGATACATAAAGCCAGAATCGGAATTCCAATGCAAATCACAGCGATCTTTAAAAACAACGTCGTTCCATGTTTCACAATAAGCACCTCACTTATGGAATCTCGATTTGAATGTAACACATAATTTATCGTTTTACAATAAAAATATATTTATTCATATGATTTATTTATTGTTAAAATTTCCACTCCAGCCTGATATTGCGACTTCAAAGTCAAGAGCAGGTCGCCGCGGCGCCTGCTCCGTAGAAATGCATGCTCTCTAACGTATGGATCAGCCTAACCCTCCTGTGTAGTGACAGCTTCGGTATTTGCGGAACCCGGCAACCATCCGGCTCGCCTGCTCTGCGCGCTCTTCCAGCGATCCGCTCAAGATAATATACGGAATGTTGCGTACTTGAAGATCGGCGATGATCTGTTTCTGGAAAACGTGTCGCTGCACCTCTCCTGATCGATCCCACGTATCGTCGTAAGGCATATCCGTATCGCATACAAACACGAGATCATAACGGGAAGCGGCTTCCACAGCCCGCTGCGCTAACAACGGAGTCGCTTCGCCATGGTAATATAGCGAGAACATATACGTCGTGATCGCGTTCGTATCGACGAACAGCATGCCGCGCGCATCCTGTACAAGCTTCTCTTCCCGCTCCAGATGTCCTTCCGCAATGTCCTCCAGCTGCCGAAGCGTCAAACGCCGGTTAACCTGGTGCTTCTCCCAGTACTCTCTGCCGTACTCGGGCATCCATACCGTATCATGCCGCTCCGCCATATGGGCGGCGAGCGTCGTTTTGCCTGTGGACGGCGCCCCGAGGAACACGAATCTTGCGATCATATCCCGGTAAACGACCGGGCTCAGGAAGTGCCGGTTCGCATAAGGATCATCTCGAACCTGCGTGCCGGATACCGGAACCATCAGCCGGTCAGGATCGACTTGGCGGTTGACCGCCCCGAGCGCCTGACTCATATGATCGCCGTAGAACTCGCTGGAATAAAAATGCGTAATTGGTTTTCCCCCGAGCCGTTTCAATATATACGCCTCCTGCATCCGCTTAATCTCGGGGGTATCACCCATAGCCTCCGGGCCGTCCCAAGCTTCGATCACCTGCACTTGCGGATAAAGCGTTCGAATCCAATTCGCCCTGACGTTCAGTGGAATATCGATCGTGTCCGGGCAGTCGTAGATCACGACGATCACTTCATCCGTTTCCTCCATCGCCGTCTCGATCATCCGCTGATGACCGCGATGCAGCGGCGCAAATTTCCCTAGTGTCAAGCCTGTTCGGTGTTGGCGCATGTCCCGTTCCTCCTGTCGAGCTGAAGCTCACGCTTCCAGGCGATATACCCGGCCGTGGCGATACATAAGAAGATTGCATATAGAAAAGCTACCGCATACAGCTCTTTGTATGCATACATGGCGACCGACATGACGTCGACCGCCATCCAGCACAGCCAGTTCTCCAATACTTTCGACGACAACAAATACTGCGCAATCAGGCTAAGCGTCGCAATGAGCGCATCGGCGTATGGAATGGAAGCATCCGTGTGCGTTTGCAGCATGTATCCCCAGCCGGCCGTTACGATTACGAGCAGCACCCCCATCAGCATTGCCTCGCGGAGCGTGATCGTACGGGTGGGACGGACTTCGGCTCCCTCTCTTTTCGTCAGCCATACGATCCAGCCGTAAATGCTTAGCACGAAGAAGAAGACCTGCAGCGTCATATCCGCATATAACTTGGCTTCCTCGAACATATAGAAGAAGCAGCCAACATTGACCAGCCCGACCGGCCAAGCCCATAGCTTCTCTCTTGCAGTAAGCCACACGCACCATAGTCCTGTCGTCGTCGCCACGATCTCGAGCGTCGTGGACGAGGTGAGCACGGCAATCGCCACCATCAGCAGCATGAGTACGGGTAACATCCAACGTTTATTCATCTGAAGCTCCTCCTTGCTTTCATCCGGATTTTCATGCATACTAACGCTTACTTTAGGTTATGCATCGTCCCGCCACATTAATTGTCATTACAATAATATCAACATGACATTATCGATAATTAAAAAAGAAGGCCTTAGCTGTATATCGACAGCTGCGGCGTCACATCGGTAAACCGGTACAGCTGCGCAGCCCGCTGAGAATAGCGGTTGGACAGCTTCGGCTCTCCCTGGCGGTCTGTTACTTCCTCGATAATGCCCTTGCGGCTTTGCGTAGAAGTGATTTTGCGAAAGAAGTTCTTCTCCTCGAAATCCGGGACTACGGTTTGGATCACTTGATACAGCTCGCTAATCGTGAACTCCTCCGGGAGAAATTCGCGTGCGATCGTCGTCGTCAGCATTTGGTAACGAATTCGCTGCAGCGCTTCGGTCAAAATCTCCCTATGGTCGAACGCCAGCTCCATGCGGAGCGCTTCCTCCACCGGAAACAGCTTCACGTCCGCGGCATCGTCATCCGCCCGACGGGCAGTGAGGTTCTTCTCCTGAACTAACGCGCAGAAGGCGTGAGAGAGGATCCAGCCTCGCGGGTCGCGCCCCGGCTTGCTGTATACGTTCAAGTATTCCATGTGAACGTCCGCCACGCCGGTTTCCTCCCGCAGCTCCCGCCGCGCGCATTCGTACATGCTCTCCGACTCCTTGCAAAATCCGCCGGGCAAAGCCCATTGCCCTTCATACGGCCAGCTCTTCCGCTGGATGAGCAGCACCTGCAGCTCGCGCACCGGGAGCGCCTTCTTCGCGGTATTCTTCTCCGTAGAAGTAATGGTGAAGATCACGATATCGCTCGGCGCGCCGTCCGGCGTCCGGTATTTGCTCGCCGTGTAGTTGGACTCGTTCTCGCTGCTCTCGTTTCGGGCCATGACCTCACCTGCCTGCCGTTAAGGTTTGTGTATTTCGATTTGATATTATCATTATGACATTTTTATTAAAAATGTCAAGCGCCGCAAAAGCCTATTTTGCGGCAGTTATGGATAAGAAGTAGTCGATGATTGCAATGTTAAAATTCGAGCATGTGTCAGGAATCTCCACTGAACACGCTTTATTCGGCTCCCATGAAGTTAATGCGTCTTTCTTGGGCGATAGCTTTTGCTTGATATCCCGTAATAGTGGACTTCGATTTCTTTTGGCATCTTGCGAAACGACCGTGAGTTTCTTTCCACTTGCTCTATGTTCAACTTTTCCAACATACTTCAAGTGCATCTAATATTTAAGCATTTCCAATTTAAACCATAAACAGAAAAGCCGCCTCCATTTAACATATAGAGACGGCTCATGACAATAAATTATTGCTGAATAAAATCAATTACAATTCCTTCGTTGATAAGGTTCGCAATAGCGATATTAGTATCTAATAAGATCCCTTGCTCACCTTTCCCAACTTGCAACCATTCCCTAAATATCCTGCACAGCCTCAACACTACTCCACCTGCGGCTTCTCCGCGGTCACGCCGACATCCTTCCACGTCAGCTTGGAGTTCGGATCGACGGTAAAGTTTTTCACCCGGTTGTTCACGGCGTAAATTTCCGAGCGGTACAAGGTCGGGATGACCGGCACCTCTTCGCTCATCAACGCCTGCCACTGGTTGTAAATGTCTTTGCGGTACGATTTATCAAACGCTTGCTCCGAATGGCCCTTGGCCAGCAGATCGTCGTTCTTGTCGCTGACCCAGTGGGTGTAATTGAAGATAACGTCCCGCGCATACAGTCCGTACGGGTCTACGTCCGAGCCCGTTCCCCAAGCCCCGGCGAAAATATCGACCTTCGGATCGTCTTTTTGTACCATATCGTAGAACGAATTGAACTCCGCCAGCCGCCCGTCGACCAGCTGGGCGTCGAGCCCTATGGCTCTCCAGCATTGGATATAAAATTTGGCCAGCGGCTCGGCGACATCGCTGCCGCTCATCGACAGGAAGCGGATCGGGAATTTCTTGCCGGTCGGGTCTTCGCGCAGCCCATCGCCGTCGCGGTCCTTGTAGCCGGCTTCGTCGAGCAGCTTCTTCGCTTTTTCCGGGTCGTACGGATAGCCCTTCGCAGTGGTATCGTGGTAGCCCGGGAACGAAGGCGGGATCAGCGTCGTCGCCGGGAAGCGCAAGCCGTGGTACAATTTATCCCCTACGGATTGGTTATCAAGCGCGTAAGCCATCGCCTGGCGAAGCTGCTTGTTCTGGAACTTCGGATTGTCCATGACGCTTTGCTGTTTGGCCGCATCCCAACGGCCGAGCTTGAAGCCGATGTAGTTGTAAGCCAGGTCGATTTTGCCGATGAACTGCACGTTCTTCGTATCCTTGGCCGTCGGATACTGATCGGTCGGGAAGGTGGCGACGTCGATCTGTCCTTTTTTGAGCGATTGCAGGACGACCTGCGGGCTGACGACTTTGACGATGACGCCCTTCAAATGCGTCTTGCCGGCCCAATAATCTTCGTTGCGGACGAATTCGACCGACTCGCCGGGAACGATTTTACTCAGCTTGAACGGACCGAAGCCGATCGGCGTTTTGCGGATTTTATCCGACTGCGGCAGCTGCGAAATCGGAATGTCCTTCAAATAATGCTTCGGAAACGGCGTCGCCCATATACCGGTCAGCAGCGAAGGATTCGCATGGTTCCACGTAATCGTGAGCGTCTTGTCGTTCAGCACTTTGATGCCGGAGATGCTCGCCGCCTTGCCGCTGTGGTAATCCTCCATGCCGACGACGTCCTGAAAGAGCGCGCTCCCGTAGCGGACGCCGGTGTAATCTTTGCTGCCGATAATCAGGTAGGCGTATTCCAGATCTTCCGCTTTGACCGGCACGCCGTCCTGCCAGCGGACGTTGTCTTTAATTTTGATCGTCATCGTTTTGCGGTCCGGCGATAGCTCATACGTGGCCGCGCCGTCATTCGTAATTTCATAATCGCCATTGCCGTAAAAGAGCGATTCCTCGAAAAACTGCAATATTTCCGCATCCGGCTCGCCCGTGTAAAATGCCGAGTTCAGCGTCCCCTCGAACGGGGTATCCGACACAAGCCCGTAATTCAGCACGCCTTCGACGATGGCGCCGCCGTTCTTGACATCCATCGGGAAATTGCCAATGTTTTCTTTGGCCGCAGCCGGTTTGCTGCCGTCACCTTTGCCCGAACGGCCTCCGGTGGAGCTGACGTACACTGCTACCGCAACGATCAGGACAGCTAGTACGCCGACATAAATCCAGTACGATTTCTTCATCACGATCTCCCCCTCTTATCCTAATCGCTGTCTCGCATCCGCTGCGCGCTTCAGCGCTTGACCTATAAAATTGATGCATAGCATCATGACCAGTATGAGCACCGCGGCCGGCGCCCAAATCCACCATTTGCCCTGCAGCACGACCGGGTTCGTTGCATAGCTGACGAGCGTGCCGAGACTCGGCGTGCTCTCCGGCAAGCCGAAGCCCAAGTAGCTCAGACCCGATTCGATCCCGATGTTGCCCGCCAGATTGAGCGTCAAGTTCACGATGATGATCGAGCTTAGATTAGGTAATATTTCCCGCACCATAATGAGCCCGTCGGGTGTTCCAAGCGTCTTCGAGGCGCTGACATAATCGAGCTCGCGCTCCGCCAGCGTCTTGGCGCGAATGAGCCGCGCTTTGCCCGTCCATAGAAAGGCGCTCATGATGACGATAAACGTCCCTACATTATGCTTCGGCACGATTGCAATGAAGACGATGACGAGCATCAGGAACGGCAGCACGAGAATAAAATCGATCACGCGCATGATGAGATGATCGAGCATACCGCCGAAATACCCCGCGGTCAGGCCGACGGCAAGACCGATGACTCCGGTAATGAGCGTAATCGCGAGACCGATGGAAAACGAGTTCCGCGCGCCGATGATCAGCTGCCCGTATATGTCGCGTCCCCCGTAGTCGGTGCCAAGCCAATGATCCGCAGATGGCGGCGCATAGATGGACAGCAGATCGACCTTGACGATGCTTTCCTGGTCCAGAAACAGCGATGAGATATAGACGACGGCCAGAATGAGCAGCAGCAGGCACAGGGAAACGACGGCCAGCGTGTCTTTGGTTAATTCGCGCCACAGAATGGAGAGTGCGGAAGGACTTTTGCCGGCCGATGCCGCCTCTTCCTGCTCCCGGTCGCTTGCGATGGTGGTGTTCACGTTCTTGTCCTCCTATCCCGCTATTCCATTCGTATGCGCGGGTCTACGGCGCTTAGAATAATATCCGACAGCAACGTTCCGAGCAGCGTGGCCAGTCCCGAGATCATGACGAGCGCAGTGACGACGCTGTAGTCGCGCTGCGTGATCGACTGAAGGAACAGCTGGCCCATCCCCGGATAGCTGTAGATCGATTCCAGGAAGATCGACCCGCCGATTAACCCCGTAATCTCGTACCCCAGAAAGGCGGCGATCGGTAAAAAAGAGTTGCGCACGATATGGCGCGAATAAACGTGCGATTCCGGCACGCCTTTGGCTCTGGCCGTCTTGACGAAATCTTTTATTTTCGTCTCGATAATTTCATTGCGCAAATACAGGATCAAGCCCGCCGTGGCGATGAGCGCTCCCGACAAGCTGGGCAGAACAAGATGGTGCATTTTATCGACATAGTAAGCGAAGGTCCCCTGCTCCGCCTGCACATCGACGCTGCCGCCCGTAGGGAACCAGCCCAGCGCGAAGCCGAACACGAACAGCATGACGATGGCAAAAATGAATAACGGCGTCGCCAGGCTGACATAGCTGTACCCGACAATGAGCTTGTCGGCCCCCGAGTCGGTCCATCGGCCGGAAGCAACACCCAGCGGCACTGCGATGAGATACGTCAAGACCAGAATGCAGGCGGACAGCAATACCGTATTCCCCATCCTACCGGCGAGCAGGTCGGTGACGGGCTGCTGATGAATGTACGAAAGGCCGAGATCGCCATGGAGCAGACGCTCGATCCAGTGCCCATACTGGACGTAAAGCGGATCGGTCAAGCCGAGCTTCTGCCGCAGTTCGTTCAGCGTCTTCGCGTCCATCTGCGGATTGTTCACAAGTTGGCCGGTCAAGGCGTCGCCGGGCATCGCTTTGGCCAGCAGGAAGACAAGCACGCTCAATAGAAACAATTGGGGGATCATCGTCAACAGCCGCCGCAAAATAAAAGTCCACATCGGTTATCCCATCCCCCTCTCTTATAGGATCGCGGCATAATGCGTATCCGAGAGCCGCTTCAACGGATGCGCGCGTCCCTCTTGGTCAAAGTCATGCTCGCGGCTCTGCTCGAACTGCCGCTCCATGTGCTGTCGAAGCTTTTTTTGCTCCTGCCGCTCATGCGGGTTCAAATTCGGGATGGCCGCGATCAGCCGCTTGGCATAACTATGCTGCGCGCTCTGGAACAGATCGTCCGCCGTTCCCTCCTCGACCAGCCTGCCTCGATACATAATGCCGATCCGGTCGCACATATGCCGAATCATGCCCAGATCATGACTGATCAGCAAATACGTAAGCTGAAATTCCTGCTGGATATCCTTCATGAAATTAAGCACCTGGGCTTGTACGGACACATCCAGCGCCGAGACGGGTTCATCCGCAATGATGATCCTCGGATTCAGCATCAGCGCCCTGGCAATGCCGATCCGCTGCCGTTGACCGCCGGAGAACTCATGCGGGTATTTCAAGATCGCTTCCGGGTGCAGCCCTACCCGCTCCATGAACTGCTGCACCTTCATCTTCTCTTCCTGCGGCGACAGTCGTTCGAAGTTGCGCAGCGGCTCCGCCACAATATCCAGCACCCGCTTCCTCGGGTTCAGTGACGAATACGGGTCTTGGAAAATCATTTGGATGTCTTTGCGGTACTGCGGATGTTCGCGTCGGTAGCGCCTCGTCAGCGCGTGATCCTCCAACGAAATGCTCCCGGACGTCGCCTCGGTCAGCCCGATCATCGCCCGGCCGGTCGTCGTCTTGCCGCAGCCGGATTCCCCGACGAGGCCGTACGTTTCCCCGCGCCGCAGCTCGAAGCTGAGGCCGTCGACGGCTTTCACCTCGCCGACCACCCTTCGGAAGAAGCCGCCGCGTACGGGATAATGCACTTTCAAATCAGACACGGTCAGCAGCGCCATCGCTTGCACCTCCCGCGAACTCATGTGGAAAACGGAAATGCCGGTAACAGGTGCAGCGGACCCAATGTCCGGGTTCGACCTCGCGCAGCGCCGGATCCGCCTCGTGCTCGGAGTCGGCGATCCAGCGAATGCGCGGCTGGAATCGGCAGCCTGTTCTGGATTGTTGATGCAATGGCGGGACCATCCCTTGGATGACATGCAGCGGTTGTTTCGGAGTATGAAGGGAAGGAATCGATTGCAGCAGCGAACGCGTATACGGATGCAGCGGCCGGTCGAACAGCGTATGGACATCCGCCAGCTCCACAATCTCGCCCGCATACATGACCGCCACGCGATCGGCCACTTCGGCGACGAGGCCGAAGTTATGGGTAATGAACAAAATGCCGGCGTTTGTTTGCTGCTGCAATTCCTGGAGCAGATCCATCATTTGCGCCTGAATCGTGACGTCCAGCGCCGTCGTCGGCTCATCGGCGATCAGCAGATGCGGCTCGCAGGCGATGGCGATCGCAATCATGACGCGCTGCCGCATGCCGCCGGACAGCTCGTGAGGGTAGCGGGCGTAGGCCTGCTTCGGGTCCGCCATGCCGACCCGCCCCAACAGCTCCAATGCGCGCTGCCGTTTGGCTGCGGATGACAGCTTCGTATGGTAGTCCAAGCTTTCTTCGATTTGCCGGCCGACCGTCATGAGCGGATTGAGCGCGGTCAGCGGGTCTTGAAAGATCATGCCGATGTGCTTGCCGCGAATCGCGTTCAGTTCATTCGACGGCAGCGTCAGCAAGTCGGCGCCATGGAACATAGCGGAGCCTTCCACCCTCGTTCTGCCCGCTTCGTGCAGCCCGGCGATGGCCAGCGCGAGCGCGCTCTTCCCGCAGCCGGACTCGCCCACAAGGGCAAGCACTTCATTCGGATGAACCGTTAACGACACACCGTCGACAGCAGCATAGTATTTGTCTTGAATGCGGAAAGAAACCCGCAGCTCCTTCACTTCCAATACGGGTTGCGTTGGCGTAAACAAAGGCGTCCCCTTCTCTCGCGCGTATAGGGTAGGAAACCGCCGCAGGCCGCAAAGCTGTCTGCACGTGAAGGGGAGCCTGCAAGCGGGAATGGGAATAGAGGAAAATATTGTACGTCTATTTTATCATATGGCCGGCCGATCGTTTATACTTAAACAAAAAAAGCCTCCGCTTATTTTCTAAGCAAAGAGGCGATATTCGTGGTATGCCCGTTCATGCGGTGCAGTACGGATCAGGTCTTGCGGCTGCTGCGTGGGGTCCGGCCGACCACCGCGCAGCGCCGAAACGCGCATCCGGGATTCGCGCGAGTGCGCGTCGGGAGGCAGCGCTTCTTCCTGAAGAGCCCCTTGGTTAGCAGCAGGCTCTTCCCTTACGAGCTGCGATGGCTGCACCGCCTCGCGATTGCGCCGCCGATCGATCCACCGGGAGAGACTTGCGTCATGTCTCCCGCCGCGCTTTCAGCCTCATAATGATCTGGTTAATCACTTCAGTGAAGAAGAGCCCCGCCGCGATCGCGCCCGACAGCAAGAAGGCCTTAAATCCGAGCTGTACCGCGATGTCGTACCGGTTCTCGACGACGTTTCGCATCGCATCGTAGGCGAGCCCTCCGGGGACGAGCGGAATGATGCCCGCAACATTGAACACGATGATCGGCGTTTTGTACCATTTGGCGAAGAGAAGGCTCAATACTGTAATGAAGAACGAGGCGTACAGCGTCGCCAGAATCGGGTCGGTGGACATGTCCATGAACGATATATACAGCAGCCAGCCGGCCATGCCGACAAAGCCGCACTGCAGCAGCGTGCGCCGCGGCGCCTGGAACAAGATCGCGAACGCAGCGGACGCGGCAAAGCTGGTCAACAGCTGTTCGAGCATCATCATGCGATCCCCTCCCCTTTGTAAAACGAGAGAATGCAGGCAATACCCGCTCCAATGGCAAAAGCGGTCAGGAACGCCTCCGCTCCCTTGGAAATGCCGGACACGAGATGACCCGACATTAAATCGCGAACTGCATTCGTGATCAGAAGCCCCGGCACGAGCGGCATGACCGAGCCGATGATCATCTTCTCCAGATCGTGGCCAAGTCCTGTTTGCAGCAGCAGCGACGCCGTCGCGCCGGTCACCAGCGCAGCCAGAAATTCTGCGAAAAACTTGATCGGAATGAGCTTGTGAAAATAAATGACGAACCAGAAGCCGGCACCGCCGCACAGCATGGCCGGGAGAAAATCCCGCCAGCTCCCGCCGAACATGATCAAGAAGCAGCCGCTGGCCACCGCCGCCGCCACGATGCGGAACCATGTCGTATACCCGTCGTTCGCCGTCTCGACTTCTTTTAGCAGCCGGTACGCCTCCGCCGCCGTAAGCTCTCCCAGACTGATTCTTCTCGAGATCGCGTTGACGACCGTCACCTTGCGAAGATCGGTGGAACGATCGGCGATGCGGATTAATCTGGTCGCCTGCTCCGGGCCGTCCAGGGAGAATAAAATGCCTGTCGGCGTAACATAGCTATGCGCGTCAGGAAACCCGAAGGCAGCGGCCATGCGGGTCATCGTATCTTCCACCCGCGACGTTTCCCCGCCGTTCTCCAGAATGATCTTCCCCGCTAATAAACACACTTGTGCAATATCATAGGTGGTATCGGGTATCGCGTTCATTCGTTTCTCCTCTCAGCCCCCTTTACCGCAGCGGATTGTATGTAGGCAATCGTTTGTTTGGGAAAATGTAGTTCAGCCTAGCTTCATGACAGTATATCATTAGAGCGATGTTCAGACTAGATCCTGCAATTCAAGGAATGCGGTGTAGAAAAAGCGATGGCAGTGAGCCAACGCTTCATTGTTTATCTATATATGGAGCACTCTAATGGCTCACTTTACCGAAGCAATATATTTGTGTAAACTCTCCTCAACGCACTCAGCTATGAGCTGGAGAAAGGAACTCAAATCGTCGTGAATACTAGCTGTTTCTAACGCCTCATAATATTTCAACCGCGTGTCGCTTGCGGCTTTTACGATAGCAGGGGGATAACCATACTTCATTAGAATTAGATTCATTAACAACCGGGCCGTTCGTCCATTGCCATCAGTAAATGGATGAATATAGACAAACCGAAAATGAAACGCCGCTGCAAGCTCTACGGGATGGAGCTCGTCTTTCCGGTCGTGGTACCATTTCACCAGCTGCTCCATTCTTTCGGAAACCACCGTAAAATGCGGAGGGGTATGCTGTGAGCCGGAAATCATAACGTTAATCGTTCGATAGCGACCTGCGTTATCATCGTCGATATTTTTAAGAACCAACTGGTGGATGGATTTGATAGCGAACTCCGACAACTCGACGTCTCGACGGACTAGATCTTGTACATAGCTTATCGCCTCGGAGTGGTTGATGACTTCGAAATGCTCACGCAGCTTTTTTCCGCCAATGGTTAACCCTTCTTCCAATACAAGCTTGGTCTCCAGAAGGCTCAACGTATTCCCTTCGATCGCGTTTGAGTTATACGTCCACTCCACCCGGTATACTTCATCCAAATTTTTCACCGCCGCCGATGGTAGTGGCCTGAGCTGATCAAGCTCTTTCTTTAACTCATCGATGATCTGAAAGTTCATGAATTTCCCCTCCTCTCCGCATAGTTATTACCATTATATCACAGTAGAGGATGGTTATAACGCACCTTAACATTAACGGTATTGATGTTCGTAACAGTATACATTTCCTTTAAACTTTTCGGGGCGATCCAAGCAATATTGCTTTACCTTACTGCTTACAGCTTTACCGCATTTCGCACATTCTTCATGGTTCTCAACCGTCACAGTCCCAACTGGGTCTTCATGCAAACTCTCTAAACTTACAGTTCGCTGCCTTCTTACCCTCCAGAGAACGAATCCAACACGCAGCATTAACAAAATAGTAACTACAGCCATAGCCCAATCTAACTCAGGAATTTTTATTTCCATAATTAAAATATTCTTACTCAGAACCCATGTAAAAGCCTTCATCATCACGAGCACGCCCAAAAAGCTGACCAAAAACATAGAAATCGATTTTTTATTTCTTCGAGCCACCTTATTCACCCCTTACAATGCTTTTTGCGATTTCCACTTTTTCAGCTTGTCATGTAAGATTAATCCGTTAATAAGCTTAATATTTAATCGCTCTGCTGCTTCTCGGGCCGCAGTTGTAAAATTACTCGTTGTGACGATCCATGCGTCATAGCACCCATGCACCTGTTTGCCAGCTTTCAATCGTAGAACGATATCGTTTCCGACATCTTGTTTCCAGCGCTTACATTGAACGGCTATTTTGTAGCCTTCTTTGCCTTTTAAGATCAGATCAACTTCATGATCACCGGAACCTCCGGTCCGCTGAACCTTGTAGCCTTGATCTTTGTAGTACATCTCCATTAATCTTTCAAAATCCGTACCGGATAACGCATCTACATTGGCACGAAGAAGATCATGATCGGAAAGCTTCTTGTTTGTCGTTGATTTTGTTGTTTTTGTTGCGGTATTTACAGCGGGTTTACGATCTACTGTTTTTTTCGCTTGCGATGCTCGTTCCTTTTTTTCTATTCGTTTCTTCTTTGTCCACATCGCTCCAACGATCTCGCCGACAAGAACACTTCCGAATAATATGACAAAAAACATCCACCATATCTTCTTCAAATCGGTGTAAAAAAAGAGGGATAACCCTGCCAAAATTAATAATGCTTGAATCCCCTTAGCTATTTGTCTACCTTCTGCATAATACGTTCTTGCCATTTGCTATCCTCCTACATGATAGGCCATATTTCATGGTAATAAGACTTTTTTCCTATTATAATATCATTTGGATAATATGGAAATAAAAAAAGGACATTAGCCTTAGAGCTAATGTCCCTAAATCCCACTACTTCTCCCCCTGCTCCACAACGCGCACGCCCACGACCTTGCTCGCCAAGTCCACCTGTTCATGATCCAGCTCCACATGCACAGGCCCTCTCCGTCGCTGCTCACGCCATTGCAGCAGATCTTCTTCCGTTTCCAGCTTCAGCTCTGCGATTTCAAGCGCGCGATCGAACATATACTTCGAGGTATACAGCAGCGTATAAATCCCTCGGCCTCCAGGAACGATGGGCCGCTCCCGCTTCAGCCATTTCTCTACCGTAAACTTCACGTATAACTGTTCTTCCGTACCGCGTCTGGCAGGGCGCTCCGTAATTTCTTTACGCCGGATGACCTTCCAATCGGCGATCTTGCCATACCAGTGAATGCCGGCATCTCCGTTCGCTTGAAACCGCCCTCGCGACTGGTATAAAGCAACATATTCGAATTGCGTTAATAATTTATGGTCTGAAATATTCGCGAGCGGCACATGGTAAAACCCATACTTCAACGCCGCATCGAGTTGCGATGCTTCCCTTAACGAACCGACCAGCACATTCTTACCCGTGAACTTGTTCCGGTAGTAATCCTTGGTGCCTCGTGGCCTTGTAGAACGTTCATATGCTTTTTCCGGACTGTCCATAATGATCTCATCCAGAAAATCTTCCATCAGCTTCGTGGAATTCGGTAAAAAGGGGAAGGCCCCCACGTTAACGAGCTCGATGCTTTTGTAAAAACGGTGCTCACGGAATTGCTCCTCGTTGTGGTAAGGAAATAACACATAGGCGCCGAACATACTTCGTTCCATCTCGCGACTCTGCCCGTCCTCGTACACGATTGCATCTCGGTATCGATGCATTGTATTGATGTCGTCTTCTTCAGGCCCAGGCAGCTTGTACTTATCATAATAAAACGTTCCCTCGTAAGCAGGGTTCAAGCGATATTTGGCGTCAAAAATATACTTGTACTCCGCCGCGGCGTCGTTCTTCTTCAACGTTAGCACATTGTCAGGTCGTTGGGATAACGTTGGGCTTCGATCGCCTTTCGGAAGCGTATTGTAGTAAAGCGTAAAGATTTCATCGTTTTTCGGATTTCGATACACCATTCGAGCCTGCTGCGACTTGTCCAACGTGACAAATACGCCGGTGCGATTCACCTTGATGATATCCTGCTTTAGAAGTTCATACTTCCGGTTAAGCAAATCATGGATTTTCAAAAAGCACCAATATTCATACAACTGGGCCAAATCTTTCATCGACAGTCGGAACAAGTCACTTTGGATGGACAAGCCCTTCATCAGCATCAAATAGTTTCGGTATACTTCTCGATAACCCGGGGCCATTTGCAATACAAGCGTAATCGAGAGCTGCCGCATCTCGCCGACACGGAGAAAATCCAAATTCAACAACCGCTGTAATTGCGTTTGCATATAGCTTAACCGCTTGTTCAGTAGCGGATCTTGCAGACGATTTTTTTCGATCAAGCGCACTTTTAAGTCTTTGAGCTTCGTAGAAATGCGCAGCAGGACCCACCGAATGAATCGGTTCTCCATCGTATCGTAATGCACATGACGCTTCGTCTCCAACGCGTGACTCGGGCGAAACCGTTGATCGTGCGCGGCAATCATCCCCAGCTTCTCATCCGGAATCAACAACTGCGGGCGTTTCGTAAGAAAAGCGATATTTTCCTTTCCCGCCTTCTTCACACGAGACGCATCGACAATTCGATTCTCTACTTGAAGCTGTGCATGAGGCGAAGCCTTGATCCGCTCCACCGCCTGTACCAGCTGATCAAACACATGCTGCAAAATCGTAAAAAACTCCGTTAAGCTTTGGTTTCTCGTCTCTTTGAGTCCCGTTAAATGATATGTCTTCCGCAAAAAATCAAAGGAAAGATTGTAAATCTGCTGGTTCACATCGTTAAGAATCATTTGGTAATCTTGCTTGTAATCCATTTTGGAAGGAAAAACCTCGAGCTGCAGTTGAAACATCGGCTGCCCGTTCGATCGGAGCTCAAGCTCCGTAAGGCCCACTTCATTCTGAAAGTTCAGGATGCCGCATAAAATCATGCTACCTAACGGCTTTACCGCATGACGCAAGTATACATTCTCGTGATGAAACGTTAACGCAATATCTTGCTTCTTCTCAATAACCAATTCATAGGATTGTGTCTCGTAAAACATCGGGAAGCTTGGGCTCCCGCTCTGCCAAGGCTCTAGCACTCCACGCTCCGGGTTAAAAGCAGAAATTCGCTCAATTATCAACGGCGTGGAAAGCGCTGAGATATGAAGTCGGGCATCTACCCATTGCTCCGTATCCGTTCGATGCAATTGTAGAGACTCGACTGTAGGATGAAACGGCTTGCCTTGAATATACAGGTTAAATAGATTTGTCTCCACGCGAAGCAGCTCGACACTTTGGTTAAGAGAGCCAGTATGAGGTGAAGCCATCTTCCTCTAACCTCCGCAGCATGAATGCGATTTTCCGCGCGCTTTGCGGATGTTTGGCCGCTTCTGCCGTTTGGCTGGCGTTCCATTTGGAGTACAGCTCTGACGCATCCTCCATAAGCTCCGCAATCTGCAAAGATTTACCCAGCGCCCCTTGCATCAGTTGCAGTAAGACACGTTTTACTGAAGAGCTGCTGCCTTGAACGCGAGGCAATATCTTCTGAAGCAGTTGCAGATCGAACGCCGCATCTTCACTCATGAGTTCAAACCGCTCATTATATATCATGTAAAAACAAATCGCATCCCTTATCCGAAACCCGACATGAGAATGAATCTCCTCCAAGATGCCGTTGATCTTCACGAGCTTCTCCGTTGTTTTATGGATCAAGTCTCGATGGTCTCGATACACATCAGCCAGTTGAAGGTAATCGCTACGCAGAAACGAATTGGCTGCTGGCGGAGAAGCCTCCTCATCTGCCGCAAGTTCGTCTTCCGGGTACTGTCCTAGATTAATGTAATTAAATTCGATCGTGTTCGCGCGGTCCAGTACCTTTTTGCTAAAAGGATGCGTCGTCTCGTCCATGTTCACCGTGCCCACAAGGTATACATTATCCGGTAAAGATAAATTGCCGTATATCGGCTGATCCTCCGGTCGTAAAGATTGTTGATCGATCAGAGTCGATGTGACGATGCGATCGTTCTGCCATTCTTGGGTCTCAATAATACTGAGCAAATCGCTGAAATAATGCTCGACCCTGGCGAGATTCATTTCATCCAAGCAAATAAAATAAGGCTTGTATCGATTGCTCGGTTTCGAAGCTTCCACCAACACTTCCGTCAAACGGCCCGGACGAAAAACACCGGATAAATCCTTGTAGCCCAAGAGATCCGACGGATCGCTCCAATCCGGTCTGACCGGGATGAGCGTAAACTGATGATTAAAACTCTTCGCACCGAGCGCTTCCGCGAATAGTTTGACGAGCTTCGTTTTCCCGGTCCCCGATACACCAGCCAAAATGACAAAAGGTTTCGTTTTGAACGACAGGTACAGATTCTCGATCAGCGCACTTGGGTAGTGAAAACCCTTCTGTTGGATATACGACTTCACTTTCTCGATGCGCTCTGATACCGTCAATGGATCCAAAGGCTCTTTCTCCTCATCTTCTTGAAGGGCTGGCGTGCTCTCCGTGCTTAGTTCACCCATGCTCTCGGCATAAAGCTTGTAATTATGCATCACGTTTTCTAAGTCCGCGATTAACCGATCATCATCGGGGATATGGTCTCGATCATATCGTATATAAGCTACCGTGGACACTTGGTAATCACGGCCCAAGCCGCTGGATGTAAGCTGTATATGCTCATCCTTCTGGAGATGTTCCAGCGGTAGCAGCTCTCGCATTTGTTGCACTTTTTGTTGGAGGTACTGGTAGCCCTCTTTTTTGCCATGATCCTTCACAGGGGCTGTGACCCCTTGCATCAGCGTGAGATATACGGAACTCATATCTTCCGCAAACAAGTAACACACATATTCCCCATGCTGCGTCGTTTCCGAAATTCGTTTATCAAGGATCGCGATCCACGGGATGTTTGCCCAATTGCCCTGACCGATTGAGCCTTGGATTTTATAGTTTTCATTGATAAAAGGCAGCTTCTTCAAATACTCCGGTATCGTCTGCCTAAACACTGTACCTAGCAGGTGATTCGCGAATGGCTGGGCTTTGGCTTCAATGTAGCCCTTTAAAATTTGAGTCAAGGTTTCCTTAAGTGAAAAGCCTGAGGTTAGCTGGTTATTGTACTGATGGAGCTCAGTTAACGCATAACTCTTCAATTCGCCCATCCCCTGCTCATCCAGCTTATCTATGATCGTTTGTTTGAACGCAATTGTTTGATTGTCATGATCCACTTCTAGTATGGACGATAAAGCTTCTATTGGCGTTTTAAGCAACGCTTTTGTTCGACTTACTGTAAAGTCGTTCCAAGTCGAAGCTACGCCGCTTGGAGGAGGGTCCACCTTTTCCCCCTCACTACAGCTATTCCGATAATATGCCAAGAACCGTTCAGCAACCTGGCTGAGCGGTAAGGACGCTTGCTGCGACGCCTCGTATTCGTCGATCATAGAGAGAATGAGGACCATTTTATAGGATTTCTGTTTGTTACGAAATATCGAGGAAAGCTCGACGGGGAGTGCCATGATGTCCCTCCAACATTATGCTTTAGGCTGCTTCACTTTCTCAATGTGCTCCGCTCGAATCTTGGGATCCGTTATATTTGCACTGGAAATTTGATCGAAGATCCGTTGAATGTCCGCTTCCGTAAGGGACGGAGCGGGTTGTTCCGCTGCCAATCTCGTGATCTTTCTATGTATGAATTCGGATAGCTCAACATCGTACACGATCAGCTCATCCGAGTGAATCTTCCGAAGCTCCGGATCGATACTGAATCTGCATCTCATGGTGAAAGAAATCATGGAGATGAATTTGATATCCTTCCTACCGGAGAGCTGCGCTTCAATCGCTTTGATATGTCCATAGTTTTGCATGAGCGGATTGTACATCTTAAATCGTCTGCTCACGCTCCAATATCTATCACTACGTGTACCTATGATTTCCCCGTTGTAGTTTTTCGTTTCGATGACAAAAATACCATAAGGCGAAATGACAAGATGATCCACCTGGGAGTAGCCGGAGCGCGCTTTTGAATTCGGGAGTAACAGATCGCTTAGATATTTGCATTCCTTAGGTAATTGATCCAGTTGAATGTTAATTTTATATTCGCCTAGTTCTCCAATCCGTGTGGATTCAATCTTTTTACGCTGGGTTGGTTTGGCGGATTTTTTTTGAGTTGGTTTGTTATCTGGTTTTTTCTTTTGGAACAAAGCCAATAGTTGTTTGATCATGAAATAGCTCCTTGGTAACTGGATATTACAGGACAATATTCGATAAATATTTCCATAATCCTTTCTTGTTTGACAAGCTTTTGGAAAGAAAAAACTGCGGTTACGGGGTAACTGCAGTTAAAAGAAAATAATTATATTCATTTATCCCCATTCATTTGATAAATACCTGGTTTCTCAGCTACTTGAGGCAGGTTATATTGTTTTGACCTATTCGTCACATAGGTTGTTTGTTGTCGTTTACTCATCTTTTCCCTTAAATAATGCTTTAATTGAGGATCCACACAATAAAGGTAGCAGCCCTTCATCCCTCTGGTCATTAATGTCCGATAGGTATTCCTAATGATTTGATCTGCGATTCGAATTGCCTCATCTTTATTCTCCTTATATAAGGATTTAAAACCAGAAAGCGATTTGTCCGTCCTCGCTCGTTTGAACGGGTCTGTTATGATCTCTCCGTTCTCACAGCGCATATCTTCGCCTATGATCACCCCAACATAGTCAAATTCAAGACCCTGGGAAGTATGGATACAACCTGCTTGCTCGACTGAATCCGAATCAATAGCCCACGTTGTTGTATTGTTTAAATTCCAGCTCATATAAAAGTTATGTTCTTCAATAAAAATATCGTGAACTTGGCTATTAGCCTTGCCGTCTTTCTTCCAATCCCAGCAATAACCCGCTAAAATTCTTGCTTTATTATTGATTACATTTTTTTCATAAATCTCACTTCGAAGCTCATTGGGATCGTCAAATATTTGAAAATCATATTCAAATTCAAATCCGTCAAAGTTAGCCGTTTTACGAATTCCTAGAACATCATCCAACCAAGCCATATACCCATCAGAACCATTGCAGCGAAACTGCGATTCTAACTCCATTTCCACGATATCGGCATCGTACAGCTTTGCAAATTCATTGATTTGTTCTTTATTTCCAATATCATGCATCGAGATTCTCTGATATTCATCAATAAAAAACACAGAAAATTTGGATGCACGTATGATTTCCTTAATTTGATTTTCGCCTTTGTTTTTAAATAAACCCGATTTTTCATTTAAGCGATGCGCTTCATCTACAATTAATACATCAAATTCATTGGGCAAGGCCTCGTAGAAAACACCTGATCCCTTAAATAAGTTATTGATAACCGTTTTTTTATAATTTTGCTGGAGACGTTTTGTGTAAACCTCTCTCGGAGCACTGTTTTTGGTAACATATTGGCAAACCAACTCTTTGGAAGTCAAGTTAACTAATAAGTTAATCCCGAGCACAGACTTCCCTGTTCCTGGTCCTCCATCAACGATAAGAACCTGTTTTTTATCGCCTAGTTGGGCTTTATTAGCCATTTGAATAGCAGTTTCATAAACTACTTTCTGCTCGTCTATCATAGTGAACTCATCATTTCCATCGAGCATTTTTACTAAAGCATCCTGAAGAGATTTAGACGGTTTTATTTTGCCATGTTCGATAAGATACAGTGATTTTTTACGATCCGATTTCTTAATATATAAAGAAATAAAGCCCCTGAGTTTTAGCGCATCTCCCTTCGTAAATACGGGAGCCTCATTTATATAATTTTGATACCACGAATTTGTAAGAGGATCGTTCTCCGATCGAATATAGTTATGTAAATAAGCGCAAGGATACAATGAGATGGACTCATTTTGCACAGTTTCATTATATTCCGATATTAACTTCGCATAAGACCAAGCTTGATACGAGGGGTGAGGGTGATTAACAAGTCTATTTCCAATAACGGTTTGGACAATCCCATCCTCGCTCTCAACCAGGCTTACTTTTTGCCATTGTTTTAACTCAACAATGACTACGGCATAGCGATCACTCGCGTCTAGACCGGCTAAAATAAAATCAATTCTTCTTGAAGTTGCAGGTACCTTATATTCAATCGCAACAGCTACATCATCCGGTATTAATGGAGTATTCAGAACTTTATACATATAATTCATAGAATTATTCCATGAGTTAATTTCACTCTCCGAAGTTCGGCCAATTTTTTCAACAAATGCCTCATATATCTTTACAGCGATACTGTCCTCGGTTACATCGTTCATAAATTGCTCTTTAGTCGCTTCATATATGATCATTGAGCCTTACCTCTATTCCTAACCATCCGTATACTTTTTTGATGTACCTTTGAATTTATCAATAGGGTACTTCACTTCATTTTTCTTCAGTTTATTAAGAATTGCAGATTCGATATTAATATCTAGATCATGTGCTAGCATCAAAGCATAGATCAAGACATCGGCTAATTCGTCTTTAATTTGATCCATTTTTTCATTAACGGCCACTTCGCTATCCTTCCATTGGAAGTTTTCAAGTAGCTCACTGGCTTCTAATGTTAGTGAAATTGCTAAATCTTTTGAGTTATGAAATTGTTTCCAGTCCCTTTCATCACGAAACTGTATGATTTGTTGTATTACATTGTCCATGGGAGCACCTCATAATAATGGATACATCTATTTTGTCATTTATTTTTAGAATATCAAGCATAAAACTTGAAATTATTTGTCCTCGAGGTTCTTCTGAAGAGACAGCTAAAAAACTAAAGAAGCTGACGCCGGTTGAGTACCGACGCCAGCTTGCAGTTCATGGTCTTTTTTCAATATCCGCTAAATGGGGATTAGACCAACTTCGAGGCTTCCGATTCACCAAATAAATACTAACAACAATAAGAATTAACCCCGCTAACAAATACAACGTAAACGGCTCATGCAAGAATACGGTGCCGATCAAGATCGCGATAAGCGGAATAAGAAACGTATACGAGGCGACTTTCGTGGCCTCCCCCTCGCCGATCAGCTTGTAAAACACCAGCCAGCCAATCGCGATGACGAAGACCGAGATGAACAACAAGCTCGAAATATACGGAGCGTTCCATACGATGCCGGACCAGCTCTCCACTTCAGAGCCAATGCCTGTCATTACGACCCCGCCGAAGATGAGCTGGAGCGTTACGAGCCAGATCGGATCGACGGCGCCGCTTACCTTTTTCACATACGATGTGCCCAAAGCCCAGCTTAACGCGGAACCGAGCGCGAGCAGGATGCCGACGGCGGAGATATGGCCGGACAAGCCGCCGATGCTGATGACGGCTACGCCGGAAAAGCCGAGGATGAGGCCGATGATCTTCAGGCCGTACATCGATTCGCCCAGCCACAACCATGAAAAGACGCCGAGCAGCACCGGCTGCAGAAACACGATGGTCGCGAACAAGCCGGCCGGCAAATAGTTCAGTCCGATCGTTTGCAGGCCGTAATAGCAAATAATGTTAAGCAGCGAAGACAACATGTATATATGCCACGTTTCTTTAAGACGCAGCTGCTTATATCTGGGCACCGCGGCGAACAGCAGAAGCAGACCGCCCAATAATGTTCTCATCCCCGAGAACAGCACCGGCGGCGTGAAGCTGAGCGCGAACTTCGATAACGGCCAGTTCACGCCCCAGACCAGTACGAGAAACGCGACGAGCAGCGTCGTGCGCGTGCGGGAAAGCCCCGGCATGGCGTATCACTCCTATAGGTAGGTCGTATCAAATTGGATGAAACTCACGAATAGGAAAAGGCCACCCTTAGGCAGCCTTCATCCCTATGATCTTTACTTTCCTGTCATCCATTGCGGCTTGGAGAAGCCTTTGAACTGCTCGTCCATGATTTTCTCGAAGTCTTTGGATTGGATCGTTTCTTTCAAATCTTTCGCCATTTGGCTGTCGATGTCTTTCGTGTTGACGACAAGTACGTTGCGGTAGTTTTCGGCCATGTTTTCCAGCTTCAGCGCGGAGGTCAGGTCCATCTTCGCCGCAAGGGCGAAGTTCCCCGGCACGAGGGCGAGGTCGGAGCTGTCTACCGTTCTAGGCAGCTGAGCGGCTTCCAGCGGCTTGATGTTCAGCTTCTTCGGATTTTCTTCGATGTCTTTCTCGGAAGCTTTCGCCGGGTCGGCGTCCTTCTTCACTTTCACCAGGCCGATATCTTGCAGCAGCAGCAGCGAGCGGTACAGGTTGGCCGCGTCGTTGGAGATTGTCAGCGTGCTGCCTTCTTTAATGTCGTTAATCGATTTGAACTTCTTGGAGTACAGACCCATCGGCGCCGTAGGCACGCTGATGACTTCTTTCAGGTCCAATTTGTTGTCTTCAGCAAATTTCTTCAAGTACAGCACGTGCTGGAACAGATTGGCGTTCAAGGAACCGCCCGCCAGCGCTTTATTCGGTTGAACGTAGTCGTTGAATTCCACGACTTCGACGGTGTAGCCTTTTTTCTCCATCAGCGGCTTGATCGCTTTGCTGACCATATCGCTGTAAGGGCCTGCGGTTGCGCCAATCTTCAGCGCTTTCTTCGGCTCTTCTTTCCCTGCGGCTCCACCGGCTGCATTGTTCGTTGTCCCTGCTCCCGGCTTGCTGCCGCAAGCGGCTGCAAACACGGAGAAGATCAGAACCAGCGCCATCATCAACATGACTTGTTTTTTCATGATTTCTCTCTCTCCCTCTCCTATATGACCCTTGTATAGTTAACGTTTATCTACTTTCCGTGCAGCCCAATCCCCGATGAACTGGATGATTTGAACCATCACGATGAGCAGAATGACCGTTGTAAACAGCACTTGGTTATCGTAGCGGTAATACCCGAACCGGATCGCGAGATCCCCGATCCCCCCGCCGCCGACCGTACCGGCCATGGCCGAGAAGCCGAGCAGGCTGATCGCGGTGATCGTTAGCCCGGAGATGATGCCGGGCTTCGCCTCAGGCAGCAGCACTTCGCGAATAATGAGCCACGGCTTCGCCCCGGCGGCGACGGCTGCTTCGATGACGCCTTTGCTCACTTCCCGCAAGGAGCTTTCCACCAGCCGCGCATAGAACGGAATCGCTGCGACGGACAACGGCACCGCCGCGGCAGTCGGGCCAATGGTTGTGCCGAGCAGCCATTGCGTGAACGGCAGCAGCAGCACGAGCAGAATGAGAAACGGTATCGAGCGAATGATATTCGCGATCACGCCGAGCACTTGATTGACGAAGCGATTTTCGGCGAACAGCCCCCGGTCGCTGATGAACAGCAGAATCCCGAGCGGAATGCCCACCACAATCGCAATGATGAGCGACAGTCCGACCATGTACAGCGTTTCGTAAAAAGCTTTGAGCATGTCCGGCAGCAGCTCCATAAATGCGCTACCCTGCATCGGTGACCACCTCCACGCCGCACTGTTGATCTCTTAAGAATTGCAAAGCTTGCTCCAGCTGCGCCGAGTCGCCGGTTATTTCCATAATGAACGTGCCGAGCGGCTTGTCCCCGATGTAGTCGATTTTGCCATGGAGGATATTCGTCTTCACCGGAATATGCTTGAGCATTTCATAGATGACGGCCTGCTCCGCGGCTTCGTTACGGAACAGCACCTTGACGATCCGGCCGTTCGGATCGCGCTTGTCCCACAGCTTGCGGGGCAGCTTGAATTCGAGCGTGTTCTGCACGAATTCCTTGGTCAGCGGCTGCTTCGGGTCGGCGAATAAATCATAGACGGCGCCCTCTTCGATGATTCGGCCGTTATTCATGATCGCCACTTGATGGCACAGCTCCTTCACGACATCCATCTCATGAGTGATCAGGACGATGGTGATGCCGAGCTTCTGGTTAATCTCCCGCAGCAGCGACAAGATCGACTGCGTTGTCATCGGGTCCAGCGCGGACGTCGCTTCGTCGCAGAGCAGCACTTGCGGATCGTTCGCGAGCGCGCGGGCGATGCCCACCCGCTGCTTCTGTCCGCCGCTCAGCTGTGCCGGGTAGTGATCCGCCTTATCCGACAGCCCGACCAGCTGCAGCAGCTCGCGTACCCGCGGGGCGAAGTCCGACGCGGATTTGCCCGCCGCCTTCAGCGCGAAAGCGACGTTCTCGAATACGGTTTTGCTGCTGATCAGGTGAAAATGCTGAAAAATGATGCCGATTTTTTGCCGCGCCAGCCGCAGCCCCTCGCCCGCCAGCGAGGTCAAATTGACACCGTCGACGATCACTTCGCCGGACGTGGGACGCTCCAGCAGGTTGATGCATCGCAGCACGGAGCTTTTGCCTGCGCCGCTGTAGCCGACGATGCCGAAGATCGTCCCTTTGGCGATCGTCAGATTGACGTCGTGCACGCCGGTGACGATGCCATTTTTCGTTTTATATTGCTTGTGCAAATGCCTCAGCTCGATCATGAAACTCCCCCCAAGCAAAAACACCTTTCCCCTCGAGAAAAGGCGTCGTTCATCACAACGGATTCCTTCTACGAAATGCAGCCAAAAATTGATTAATGATATAAATAGTTACGCTAAATCATACTATCGTACTCGGGTATTGTCAATGACGTATTTGCGATTTTTTTGAACATCGTATGATAAATGTTTGACAGCGTTTTCTTATAATAAAACCGACATCTCCCTGAATGAAAGAAAAATATTACCAATCAAAATCAGAATCAACCGCACGGCAAAAATCCTCAATCGACAGGATTGAGGATTCGCCGGCAACGCCGCTTCGCAATATTGCACCCGAGCGGTATAACTGCCGCTGCCCGAGAACAAGGATCGCCACAGCCCATGACAATGCCATCCACGGGATGGGGATGGCTCAAACATGCCGCGATGATCCAAGCTTGATCCTTGAAACACATACTTGCCATTGACGCAGCCCCGATAAGGGGCACTCGACCGATGGTCAGCGCCGGAACGCGCACGCTATTCTTATCCAGCCTGGTCTTTCCCTTCGGCGAACGCCTGCCGGATCAGCTCAATGACGCCCGGCACGTCCGCCGGTTTCAGATGCTCGATGATGAGCGGAATGTCGGGGGTGTGCCTGCGCAGCAGCTGCGCATAGGCCTTGTAGTCCATAAAGCCGTCCCCGGCTTTCGGCGTTTCGATCCCTTTATCCGTATACACGACATCCTTCGCATGAGCGATGGGAGCGTGCGGTGCGATAGTGCGAAACACATCGTCCAGTACGGCTGTCGGCGCCGCCAAGTCCTCATTACGAAAATAGTTGCACGGGTCGAGCACGAAGCCGATATGCTCCTCGCCGTAGCGGCCAAGCACCCGCAGCGCCTCCTCGGTCGTAGCGACCGTATATTTGACACAGCCTTCGATGAGCAGCTTGACGCCATGCGCCTTGCACTTGTTGACCAGCCGGTCGAGCACGATCAGCAGCTGCTCCCAGCCTTCTTCCGTATGATTGGCCGGGTAGTCCAGGTTCGGGAATTGCGGGTTCAGTCCGCCCGTTTCCGTCGCAATGTACGGCGTGCCGAAGTCATGGCAGACTTCAATCAACTGCTCGAACGTGCGGAGCCCCACTTCGCGAGCCTCGGGATCGTGATGCACGAGATTGCAGTAGCCGCATAGAGCAGCAACGTTCAGATCGTACCGGTCCAGCTCCCGCTTCACGGATCGGGCCCACGCCGAAGAGATGCGTTCACCCGGAGGAAGTATCTGCGGGATTCGCGGTTCCAGATGCAGATGATGCAAGCCTAAGGACGACACGGTTGCCGCCATATCCTGCAATGAGTAATTGCGGTATACATGATTGAAGATGCCTAGCGGATTCATTTCACGCGGACTCATGCCAGCACTCCTTATACGTTATTGGCCGTTCGGTACCAAACGAATCGTATCAAGCACCATCGAATAGGTGCGGTTCTTGGGCGATCGTTCCTTCACCGTGAACGAGATCGTCTGGTTGCCCGGCTTCGAGATCGTGACGCTGCCCAGAGCAGCCTCCTTGTAGCCGGCGGCATCCCCGCCGACAGCCTCGAACGGCTTGCCTACCGGTCGTCCGTTCACGCCGGCCTGTACGAGCAGCCGCTCGCGATCTTTTCCCAGCCCCATGATCCATTGCAGCAGCCGGATGAATATATTCGGCCGAAGCTGCGGCTGCGGCTCAGCAAGCTCCGCTGCGCTAAATCCCGTCCCGGTAACGACTTGCCAGCGGACGGTCAAATCATACGTCCCCGGCGACGGCACGTTGAAACTGAGCGTCACCTCGTCTCGCCCCCTGCCTGCCTCGAAGCTCAGCGCCATCCCTTCGCTTGCGTTCGGGTCTTGGACGATGCTGATTTGCCCGCCCGATGACGATTGGGCCGCCAGCCTAGCCGCCCGGTAATACCCCGAGCTATCCGCCGTTGTATGAAGGAGCTGCCTGCCGTCCACAACGTACATATAATTGAACGGATGGCTCTCGATCAAATCGAGGACGCCGTCCCCGTTCCAATCGACCGCATGGAACAGCGGCTCATGATTGGTGACCGTCACGTATTTGGTATAGTCGTTGTTCAAGATATACCTTTGCTCGAAAACGGGCTGGCCCATGGAGCCGATGTTGCGGTACCAGTACAAGTTCTCTTTGTCCTTCGTCGTGCCGCACAGAATGTCCCATCGCCCGTCGCCGTCCCAATCGACGACCTGCAGATTCGCCCGCTTATTGTAGCTGACTTTGATCGGCTGTCCATGTTTGTCTCCCGCCTCGGTCAAGATGCTCAGATTGGTCTTGCTTGACCCGACTCTCTGGTAGACGACGATACGGTAGTTTTTATCGATCATGAGCAGCTCCAGCGTACCGCCGGGGTCACCATCCCAGTTCACCGCCGCAGGCTTCGTCCTCCATGGATTCGACCATGGTTTCCCACCAAGCGTGAACGGCACGGGGGCGGCGAGTACCGGGTTCGACCGGGTGCCGGTATTTTCGATCAAATAGAGCGTCCCTTGCCCGTCCTGCGTAATGAGGTCCAGATCGCCGTCGCCGTCCCAATCGACCGCGAGCGGATTCGTGTACCCGACCGCCGCTTCGAACGGCCCCCAATCGTAAGAACCGCGAGGCGCATCGAAATTGAGCACCGCTCCGCCGGCATGCAGTTGGACCGGATTGCGGAAACGGTATGATCCACCGGTCCCTACGTTCTCGTACCAGTTCACATGGCCGTTCTCATCGCCGGTCAACAAATCCAAGCGGCCGTCGGCGTTCCAGTCGACGACTTCCGGCGTCTGAAACTGCCCGAACTTGATATCCACGTTCGTCCCATCCGGCGTCTGGACGATGCCATTAAACTTCCATGCGGGAGCGGACCGCGTGCCGGTGTTCTCATAGAGCAGCAATCCTTCGGTGGTGCCGAGCATGAGGTCCAGGTCTCTGTCGCCGTCCGCATCGTACACGGATAGCGCCGTCGTCACGATCCCCGTATCCAGCAGCAGCACAGGGGCCGCCAGCACCGGATTTGCAGCGGTGCCGGTATTTTCGATCCAGTACACATGACCGCGATAATCGGCATAGACGATATCCACATCGCCGTCGCCGTCCCAATCAACCGCCTGAATTTGAACCCGGTACGGCGTATTGATATCTACTCCGCCCGACTGCAATATGCGGCCGGAAGCGAACGCAGGGGCGTCGTCGGTTCCGATGTTGCGGAAAAACCAGATGGAACCGTACTTATATACCTGCTTCGAGTTCCCGGTAACGCCGGTCCGATCGACCATCCCCAGCAGCAAATCGCGCTTACCGTCCCCATCCCAGTCGACCAGTTGTATGGACGGGCTCTGGATCGTGTTCCAGCTCGTATACGCAATGAAGTTCTTCGTGATTCCGGCGCCGCCGGCCTGAATTTCGCCGGTATCTTTCCAGATCGGCTTGTCGTTCGTCCCGGTGTTCAAATACAGGCGCAGCGTATACCGGGCAATATAATCGACGACGCCGTCGTTGTTCCAGTCCACGAGGTACCCGTCCAGCGCAGGAAGCCCGAGGCTTGCGCCTTGCATGGACAGCAGCGGAGCCGCGTTCGTTCCTTGGTTCAAGTACATTTTGCCGCGAGCATACACATCCAGCTTGCCGTCTCCGTTCCAATCCAGCAGTTGATGAATGGTCGCATTCGGCTGATCCGTGCTGTACCAGTTGACCGGACCGCTCTGGCCGAATGTAAGAATGCGGCGGGCTGCGTTCGTTGCAGACACGTTCGACACTCCTTGCCAAGCGGTTGCAAGCGCGATAAGCGCCGCTCCCGCTGCTATGATCGTTCGTTTCCACTTCACCTTCGTTACCCCCAAGTGTTCAGCCGCGCGATAGCGCAAGACACCGAGTCTGCCTTGGATTCCGCGATCCGCTTCGTCCTCTCGATGCTCACGCCAGCTCCACGCCGCCGCTGCGCATGAGTGCCGCCAGGCTGGCCAGTCCCGTATCGCTCAGCTTATCCAAAGGATAGTGCGGCTGCCCTTCGCCGAAGCCGAGCAGCTGCGGGGCCGCCTTCAAGACGGATAGCGAGTAGCCTTCCATCGTAAGCGACTCCTCCAGCTTCATGACAAAATCTTGGACTTCGTACGCTTCTTCCAGCTTGCCGGACTTGACAGCTTCATACAACCGCACCATTTGCCCGGGGATCATGTTGGCGACGCCCGGGATGAGACCCGCCGCGCCCATCAGCAGACTGATGACGCTGAGCACCTGCACCCCTTGCAGCACGGAGAAATGCTCCAGGTGCCGGGTTAGCCGAATCGTCTTCTGAAACTGGGGCATGTTGCCCGAGCTGTCCTTGAACGCGACGACGCCTGGGAATTGGGCGATCTCGTACACCGTCTCGGCGTCGATCGGGTTGCCCGTATACGCCGGAACGTTATAAATGACGATCGGCAGCTCCGTCCGCTCGCGGATCGCCGCAAAATGCTTCACAATCTCCTTCGGCTTGACGCGGAAAAAATACGGCGACACGGCGACGACCGCGTCGGCTCCGATCTCCTCCGCTTCCTTGACCAGCTCCAGCACTCTCGCTGTGCTCGTCTCCATGACTCCGACCAGCAGCGGTGACTTGCCCTTGCATTCCTCGCGAACCGCGAGCAGGGCGCGCAGCCGCTGCTGCCGCGTCAGCATCGGAGACTCCGCAGCCGTGCCCATGGCGAATATGCCGTCCACGCGGCATGACTGCATGTGGCGCACGAGCCCGCGGAGCGCCTCCTCATCTACACTGTAATCGCATTTCATCGGCGTAATCACCGGCGGAATGACGCCGGTCAGTTTCGGTAATACCATATCGTTTCTCTCCCTCTCGTCAAATGACTTCTTCTCTATACTCACGCAACAGCCAATCGAGCGTCGTACGTACCAGCACGACTTCTTTGGCAAATCCGGGCGACGGCTCGTAAGCGCCCGCTCCGATCAGCACTACAATGGAATGATCCGGCATAACGGCAATATCCGAATAATTGCACGGTCCGCGGTAAACATCCGTATGCGTCGTCCAGCTCGCGCCTTCATCGCGGCTGACCGATACCTCCAGCGCGTTGCCGGGATCGGAACGCTTGCCTCGGATCGTGCTGTACAGCCAGACCGGCTTCGCTGTGCCTGCCTCCTGACCGCCGCCGCTCCAGCTCGCAAGACCGGAATCACAGCCCCAGCGGGCGGGGAACGCGGTATCAGAGCAGGGCTGCGACCAGGTGAGCCCCCGATCGCGGCTGACGCTGACGACCCGGTGCCGCAAGCCATTCGCCCGGGCGTTCAACAGCAATTCCCCGCTCACCAGCTCAACGAGGCGCGACTCGTTATTGCCGAGCTCCGGCACGAGCGGAACGACGCCTCCGGCGTGCCAGCTGACGCCGTGATCGTCGCTGTACAGGACGCCGTTGCCGTAATGTCGGTCCGCCGCAGGGAGCGCAATGTCCTTGCGCGCCCAATATTGCAGCACCAGCCGGCCGTCCCGCAGCTGCAAGCCGTGTCCGGGCCCAGGCAAAAACAGCGTCCAGCCGCAGCGGTTGCCCTGCTGCAACAGCGCGGTCACTTCCGTCCGCTCCGACCAGGTGAGGCCGTCGTCGGCGCTGACCTTATAAAACATCCGCGACGACACGTTATGCGCGTTCAGCGCGTAGAAGACGAACAGCTTGCCCGTGACGCGGTCGGCCAGCGCGGTAGGATTCGCCCAGCACTCCCCGTCCGCGCTCGTTTCGATCCGCTGCACTGCTTCCCACGTTGCGCCACCGTCCGTGCTGCGCTTCAGCACGAGATGATGCGGGCCGTCATCGGCGTAATGGATTCTCGCTTCCGCGAAGGCGAGAATCGTGCCCTTCGTGCTTACGGCGAGGCCGAACACCATATGCGTCATGACGCCGCCTTCCCCGGGCGCCCATATAGTCGACTGCGCGCAGGAAGGGACGGTTTCGCGCTGCTTGCTCATCGTGATCAGCTCCTTTTATTTGGCGGCCGCCTTCAACTCCGCCACTTTTTTGTCGATCGCTTCGTCCAGCTCGCGCAGCAGCGTATTGTTGTCTTTTTTCCCCGCGATGATTTCATTGAACTTGGTTCGGACGAGGGAATCGACCGAATTATCGAAGTAAGGGCTTACATAAGGGTCCGATTGCTTATGCTTGAAGATGGCCTGCAAGTTTTTCCCCTTCAGCTCGGGCGAGTTGGCGGCAAACTGCTTCTGGATATCCGGGTTCTTCAATACCGTCGGATAGCCGGCGCGGTTCAGCTCCGTCTGCATCTCGTCGGAATTCAAATACGTAATGATCTTGAACGCCTCGTCGGGATACTTGCTCGTCGGCGTTATGCCGAAATACGTGTAGTTCGTGTACGGATCGACGCCCGGCGCCTCGGGATATGTCGGAACGGTCACGAGATCCCAGGCCAGCTGCGGGTATTGCTTGGTCGCCGTCATCATCGTGCTCGGATTGATGACGACCATCGCAAGCGTTTCCTTGTAGAACGGTTCCATCACCTTGGCAATCGTTCCCGGGATCGGCACGTTGTTGCCGGGGATGCTGTACAGCTGTCTGAACATCTCCGCAGGACGCGACCAAGCGGACATATTCGCCTTGCCGTTCTTGTCGATCACCGACAAATTGAGCTGCGAAGCGATCATGTTGTAAAATTGCAAATCCATGCCCCGGTACTGCACGCCGTTCTCCAGACGGGTCATGCGTGCGGCCAGCTTAATCGCTTCATCCCATGTCATCTCGTCTTTCGGCGCCGGCACGGCGAATTTATCGAACAGCTGCTTGTTGTACAGCAGCGAGTGCCCGACCTTGGTCGTCGGCAAGCCGTACAGCTGTCCTTGCGCCCCGAAGCTCCGCATGCTCTGAATCAGGCCAGGGTCATACCGCTCCAAATCGTAGTTGTACTTCTTGATCAGCGGTGTCAAATCCATCTCCATCTTCACCGGCATCACGTTAAAGATCATGAAGTTTTTCGTCTGCTTGATCATATCGGGCGGGTTGCCGGCCGCGATCAGCTTATCCAGGCTGAGCTCCTGCGAGGCGATCCGCTCCAGCGTCACGTTCGGAAACTTTTTCTTGATCGGATCGACCAACGTCTCCTTGAACATTTGCTCGTTGTCGCCGGTCCATACTTTGAGCGTCAGCGGCTCTGAAGTGGATAACCGGTCCGGCTTTTCGGCTTGCGGCGCCGGCTTCGCTTCCTGTCCGCCGCCGTTCTGCGTGCACGCCGCCATGAATGCGGCCAATACGCAAATGGACATGCAGGCCGCTCCTGCTTTATTCAACATTCACACAACCCCTCCTGTGGATCCGGGATGGATCCGCTTTCTTTTTTGGAATGAATGGTCGAGACCTTTCTTTCTTACGAGTTGGCGATAAGGCTGGACGATTTGAAGTTTTTTGTAAGCGCTTAATATTTTAACGCACGGTTATGTTTTCATTGACTCCATGCCCCCTTGACTATTTTATTTCATAATATGAGATTTAATCTCATAATGATTTCATATAATAAACTGCACCGTTTCCAGCTATGCTTCGGTGCAGTTTGTTATGCTTACAGACGGCTGCCTAGTTTTGCCGAAATACGATAGACGGCGGGCAGCAGCTCGCGGACGATGCGCTGTTCGTTCTCCTCGGTAAAATCATGCGCGGGACAAGATACGCTGATCGCCGCTACGACTTCGTCGCGGTGGTCGCGGATCGGCGCCGCTACGCAGCAGCTGATGATGGAATGCTCCTGCCGGTCGACGGCGTATCCATTCCGCCGAACGTTGGCGAGCTCTTGCCAATAAGCTTCGGCATCGGTGATCGTATGCGGCGTCCTGGCGGCCATGTCGCATTGCAGCAGGAACCGTTCCACCTCTTCCCGCGGCTTCCAGGCCGTCAGCGCTTTGCCCAGCGCCGTGCTGTAGATCGCGACTTTCCTGCCGATCGGAGCGCGGCTGATGACCGAGCCGACGCCTTCCAGACTCTCGATGTAGACGACCTCGCCTTCGGACAGCACCGCCAGATGCGTCGTTTCGCCCAAGCTGTGGACGAGTCGCTTCAGCTCCTGCGCCGCCACCTCGTTGAGGCGCCTGCTTTTGAATAAATAGCCTTGCAGCTGCAGCACCTTCATGCCCAGAAAATACTTCTTGCTCTCCGGCTCCTGCTCCACGTAGCCCCGATGCTCCAGCAGCGAAACGAGCCGGTGCGCAGTGGACAAATTCAGCTTTTCGAGCTCAGCCAAATCTTTAATGCGTATGCCGCTCTCGCAGCTTGCGATCGTCTCGAGCAAATTGAGCGCCCGCTCGACCGATTGTACGGAGTAGATTGATTTTTCAGCCATTGCGTTAGATCCTCGTAACTTTCATAATATGAGATTTAATTTCGTATTATAATTTAATTTTAAAACGCTTTCCAATAGGTGTCAAGCGCGAACTGCGACGACGCTGCCCAAATTTCCTTACACGTTATCTAGTCCAGTCCATGCTATGCCGCCTTCATGGCGCTATCGTGGCATGCAGGACGGCCTCTAACAGATTGGCGGGTTGCCGAACGCACAAAAACCGCCCGAACCCAAACTCGTTTCGGACGGTCTTGCCGTTGCCATACCGGTGTTACGGGCGAGCTCTCAGGCGAGAATCTCGCGAATCCCCGGCCAATGAAGCCAAATGTCGGTCATCGGCGCTTTCCAATCCTTATCATGGTCCACATGCTTCACGCGGAAGAAGATCGCGTATCTCGGGAAGGGCGAGACGTTCGGCGCCACGCCGTGAGCGAGCTGGTAATGGACAAGAAAGACGTCCCCCGGCTCCCCTGTCGTCTGCACCGGCTGCGGCAGCTCCACCTTCGGCATGCCGTTCAGCAGCGATTCCGGGCCGTGTTCACGGAAATAATTCTCATACATGCGATGGGTCCCCGGCCATACCGTGAAATTGCCGGAAAATGAAGTGCGGACCGGGCTGAGCAGTACGCCGACGAGCATCGTGAAGTTGCTGATCTTCCCCTCCGGCACCCCGTTCGTCGGCGTATACATGCCGTCGAGATGACAGCGCGGCTCGCCGGGCGGGTCCTGCAGCGAAGGGAAGCGGAGGGCGATCTGCCCGCGCCCGATCGGACGCGACGCTCCCTCGCCGAGCAAGCCTTGCACCATATCCGCCACCGGCGTCTTGTTGTACAAGTCCGCGATGGCGGACTGGCCTTGCAGCTCCGGGCAAAACGATTGCGCGCGAAAGATCGGCATATCTGCGACATTCATTCCCTGCCCGACGGAGTGGTTAATATGGCGCATCGCCTCGTCAACCATCACTTGGGGGATTACGCCGGGTACATGGATATACCCGTTATCCAGCATCGAGCGCTTTTGTTCATACGTAAGCTTCATCGTTCTACCTCCCAGATCATGTCCTCTATCGAAATGCATACGCTGCATGGCTTCGAAACATTCGGGAATCCGTTTCTTCTTATGAATGTGACCGAGGTGAAATGGATACGATGGCTTGCTTGCGTGGACATTGACTTTCCTGAGCTAAGACCCTTTCGGCAAAGAAAGCCTAAGCGTCGGACTTGCCACCCTGTGGATTACCGGTACCGGTAGCGCCATCCTGGCGCTTCGTACCTTTGCTTTTATAAGGCTTGGGGGCGTTTTTGGCTCTGTTGGCGCTGGCTTGCCACCGGTTCCAGCCCTTCTTGTCGGTTCCTCTGCCTGTTCCGCCCTTGCCTTTCGCTTTACTCACAACATCACTCCATCATGATCATTTTGCTAATATCCCTTTGAACCAAAAAAGTACTGCCAGTGCAACAACGACTTGTGCTTACGGCAGTACTTCTCTTTTGAAGTTATATCAACTATATACTTGCATTGCTTTATTTTCAAGCAAGTATTGACGATCATTCCGAATGGTCCCGCGCATAACAGCTGAGGCCGTAGCCCCGTTTACACCGAACGCCTCTTCATTTCATTCGTTCATGCAACCCTGATCGCTACCCTTTCACGGCCGAGCTCGAGACGCCTTCAATAATAAACCGCTGGCCGAACATGAAGATGATCAGCATCGGCAGCACCGCGGCGAACGAGGCCGCCATCATGCTGTTGTAGTCAATGTAGTTCACGTCGATGAAGCTTTGCAGGCCGAGCGGAATGGTGAACAAATCCTTGTCGATCAAAAACACGAGCGCCCGCTCGTAATCGTTCCAGTGCCAGGAAAAGTCGATGATCGTGAACGTGGCGAGCACCGGCTTGGCGAGCGGCAGCATCATGCGGAAAAAGATCGTGAAGTGCCCCGCCCCGTCGATCATTGCGGATTCGGATATATCGACCGGAACGGACAGGAAAAACTGCCGGATCATAAACACGCCGTAAATCGTAAACAAGTTCGGCAGGATGAGCGCCCAGTGCGTATTGTAAATGCCCATCCAGTCGAACATGAGGAACTGGGGCACGAACAATATTTGCGGCGGAATGAGCATCATCGATAAATAAAAGACGAACAGCACATCTCTGCCTTTGAACTGAATATTGGAAAAGCCGTAAGCGGTGATGGCCGCCAGCAGAACGGCGCCGAGCGAGCTGATCAGTGCGATCTTGAGCGAGTTCAAATAATAAATGACGAAGCTGTCGTTGCCCGTCCATACTTTGATGTGGTGGTCGAGCACGATCGGGGACGGAATCCACTTGATCGGAAAGTGGAACACGTCTTGCGGCGAGCTGAACGAGGTCGTGATCATCCATAAAAACGGAATGACCATGGCGATGCCCGTCGCGAACAGGACGGCCGTCAAAATAAGCATTTTGAAATCGATAGGGATCGATTTGATGCCGGCAGACGCATGGGTGACTTTCGTTTGTTCCATCGTATCCCCCTTTCTCAGTAATGGACCCATTTTTTCTGGCCATACCACTGGAACAGCGTAATGAGCAAGATGAACGCGAACAATACGATCGAAATCGTCGAAGCGTAGCCCATCTCATAATAGCGGAAAGCGGTTTTGTACACGTACAGCGACAGCACCTGCGAGCTCGTTCCCGGACCGCCGTGGGTGACGGCCTCCATGATGCCGAACGCTTTGACCGTAACCACGAAGCCGGTCAGCAGCAGGAAGAATGTCGTCGGGCTGACGAGCGGAAGAATGACATGACGGATCGTATGCCTCGCCTTGGCTCCGTCCATTTTGGCGGCCTCCAGCAATTCCTTCGGCACCTCCTGCAATGCGGCCAAATAAATGATCATGTTGTACCCGAGCAGCAGCCAAATCCAGATGATATCGTAAGCCAGCATCGGCGTAGTCGTCGTGGAAAACCATCCGGGCGGATGGGCTATGCCTACCGAGCGCAGAAGCTGGTTGATCGGCCCGTTCTTCGCATCGAACAGCAGCATCCACACGAACGCTACCGCGACACCACTGGTAATATAAGGGAGGAAGTACATGGCACGCAGCCAATTTTTCAAATATACCTGCTTGTTCAGCAGCAGCGCCACGAAAAAGGCCAGTACAACCGACACGGGTACCGACAACAAGAACACGAACGTGTTCCGCAAAGCTTCATAGAACACTTCATCCTGAAACAATCGCTGAAAGTTGGCCCATCCGACGAAATCGGCCGTCTTGGTCGTGAACTTCCAATTCGTAAACGAAATAACGAACGTGAATACAGCCGGAATAAAGAAAAATACGGTGACGCCGATAATATTGGGAAGCACGAAGAAATAACCGGCAAGCTGTTGCTTTTTTCCCCATTTCATAGACAAGTCCTCCAGTTGATTTAAAGGGGCGCGCCTTCTAAAGAGAGAAGAAGTGCCGCAACGCCTGCGCCGCGGCACCCGACTCGTTATTTATTTTGCTGCAAGTAGGTGTTATGGCTCTTGACCACCTTGCTGAACACTTGATCCAGCGTCTGGTCGTTGGTGAAATACAGCTGGTATTCTTTTTTCCGGGCGTCGATCATTTGCTGCGGCAGGCTGCTCTGGAATGTTTTGAAATCGTTGTTGAACAGCACTTTCTTAACGGAATCGACGTCATACAGCTTGTCGACGCCATCGAGCAAAATTTGCATCGATTTGTCCGTACTGACCGCCTTGGATGACGGGATGCGTCCGCCCTTCGTCAGCGGGAGCATGCCTCCGTCGGCGTACCATTTCATAAACTTCCACGCCGCCTCGATATTTTTCGATTTCGGATTGATCGCGATCGCATCGCCCAAGCCGCCGAAGACGCGGTGATTCTTCTGATCCTCCGTCACTTTCGGAATCGGGGCAATCGCAATTTTGAAATTGCGCGGGTAATCCTTCAAATTGTTGGCGAAGCGGAAAATCCACTCGCCTGCGTAGAACATGCCGGCATTGCCCTTCAGGAATTCGTCCTCCACCCGCATTTTGTTAGCCAGCTGCTCGCCGTACATCGGGATGCTCTTGTCCTCGTACATCATGCCATGCATCGTTTCCAATATTTTGCGCGTATACGGGTTATCCAGATTTGACGTGCCGTCCGGCTTCACGAACCCTTCCGTTACGATCGGCGAATCGAGCACGAAATCCCACGTCACCATGTCTTCGACAAGTCCCCACGGTTTGACGCCGGCCAACGTTTTGGCGTATTTGCGCATATCGCTCCAGGTCCAGTTGTAAGGTACCGGAAGCCCCGCTTTGTCGAGCGCTTCTTTGTTGAGCCATACGAAGTGCAAATCTCTCTTCGTCGGCATCGCGAAGTATTTGCCGTCCACTTTCCAATCCGCCGCATTCGGCCCCATCATCTCGTCGATGTTGTAATCCTTGAATTGGCCGAGATCGAGCGCCAGACCGGACTTCGCCCTGCCTTGGAACCTCGCGAAGTTGTACGTCGCATACAGGTCGACATCCTGACCGGTCATTAACGCCGTATCGAGCTTGACGTTGCCGACATCGTCGTTGACGAAGCGCACGTACTCCACTTGAATATCCGGGTTTTCCTTATTCCACTGGTCGACCACTTCCTGAGGACCCGCTTCCACGGGCACCCCGCCCCAAAACTTGAGATGCACGACATTCTTCTTATCGGAGCCGGCGGCGCTTCCCTCGTCCTTCTTGGCACAGCCTGCGAGAGAGCCTCCCGCCAGCAGCAAGCTAAGCGTAAACAAACCAACCTGTCTCATCTTCATGATCGCATCACTTCCCCCACTAAGTAGTTGTTGTTCTCTGTCCATCAGTCCTGCGCTTCTTCCCGGACGGCGCCGGAATGGCCCCGACCGGGATTCGCTCGTCTTGCCGATTGCGCTTTCGCAGGTTCCCATTGCCCATTGCCTTTGCCCTTGGTACACCCAATGATAACAAGCTCCCGGGGGAAGCGTAATGAACAAATATGTCATCTGCATGGAAGAAAACGATGCAAATTCGCATGGAACAATTCTGTACATTGATGTTGCTAAAGTCCAAAAACCGCATTCGGCGCAGGCGGAGTGCTCCACCTCGGAATGCGGTCGTTTCGCGCTATTTGACGTTTTGCCTATATTGGCTCGGAGTCGTTCCGGTGCATCGCTTGAATATTTTAATGAAGTAATTGTCGTTCACAAATCCGACCTTCTGGCCGATTTCATGGATCGTCAAGTCGGTTTCGAGCAAATAACGGATCGCCCGATGGACCCGGACCTCGTGAAGGTAATGAATCAAGGTTGTACCTATCTTTTTCTTGAATAAGGCGCTGACGTAGTTCTCGCCCATCATGACATACCGCGCAAGCGACTTCACAGAAATGTCCTTATCGTAGTTTTGTTCAATATACGATAATATTTTGTTCAATTCGGGATGAGATATGTTCCGTTCGGGCGCCGCGGCGTTATGCTGATGCTGCGTCTGGTCCGGCGGCTGCTTGGCCTTGGCCAGCGTCAGCTCGTTGTTGATTTTGGACAGCGTTTCCCTCAGGTCGTTGACGCTCATCGACAGCTTCAGAATATAGTTGGAGGCGCCGTACTCCATCGCTTGACGCATATATTCGAAATCGCCAATACAGGTGAGCATGACGAACTTGCTCGTCATCCCCGCCCTGCGCGCTTCCTTCAGCAGCTCGACCCCGTCCATCCCCGGCATCATAATGTCCGTAATGACCAGATCGGGTGGCTCCTTCTTCATCAGCTCCAGCGCTTCCAGTCCGTCGCCCGCCTCGGCCACCAGCGTAAAGTTCATCTCTTCCCAGCGGATCAGCTCCTTCACGGATTCCCGGACGAACACCTCATCCTCGACGATCATCACCTTCCACAACCGGACCGCCCCCTTTCTCATAAGGCACCGCGAGCAAATACGGCAGCGTAATGCGTACCAGCGTCCCTTCCGCCTGGGGAATGATCTCCAGCGCCCCCTTGTCCTTGAACAACAGCCGGAGCCGCTGCCGGATATTTTCCAGGCCGATGCCGGGTCGGGCCCGTTTATTCTGCTGCAGCTTGGCTTTCTCGACGCCAAGTCCGTTGTCCTCTACTTCCAGCACCAACGCTTCATGTCCGTCCCCCTTGACCCGGATCCGGATCACGCCGCCCTGCGTTCGGCCGGCAATGCCGTGCTGGATCGCGTTCTCGACGAGCGGCTGCAGGCTGAGCTTCGGCACCAGCACATATTCGTCCCGCGCCTCGTACTCGTAATGCACCTCGAACCGGTCCTTGTACCGGGTACGTTGGATGTACATATAGGCGCGGATGAGCTGCATTTCTTCCCGCAAATAGATGAGCTCCATATCCGCGTTCAGGCTCGTCTCCAGCAGCTTGCCCAGCGACATGCAAATCTCCGCAATATCCGCCTGCTCCTTGCGAAGGGCGATCCACTTCATCGTATTGAGCGTGTTGAGCAGAAAATGGGGATTCATTTGCGCCAGCAGCATTTGGAAATGCACCGCATCCTTCTCGCGCTGCTCGACCTTCAATCGCTGGATCAGCTCGTCCATATCCGACAGAATCGTGTTGAACGTGCGGGACAGCTCCAGTATCTCCCCTTTATACGGCTCTTCGGGAAGCCTGATCTTCAGATCGTTCCGCACCGCTTCCCGCATCTTCATCTGGATGTGCGACAAGGGCCGGGTGACCGTGAACGAGATCAACAGCGCGATGAGGATGAACGCGGCCATGAAGAGACTGTACGTAATATAGTAATTATGCTTCAGCGCCTGAATTTTATTGAACAGCAGATCGTACGGAATAATCGTGACAATGTACCAGTCGAGCGACTCGATATAGCTGAAATTGATCAGCGCCTGGGATGGCTCGTCGAGAATATAGCCTTTCTCGGGCTTCGCAGTCGCCTTCTGCACGATCGGATCGGGAAGCGCGCTGCTCGCAACCGATTGCGCCACCGGCTCGCCCTTGCCCGTAATAATGAAGTACGGCTGGCTGCCGGACGAGGAATAGCGCACCGACTGGAACCAGTAGGTGTAGTCGATGCTAATCCGTACCAAGCCGTAGGGCCGGTTGTCCGGCTCCCGCATAACCGCATACAGCGACAGCAAATACGGGCTGGCCGACGTATCGCGGAACACGTGGTTCACATCGCGAGGCACCCATGTATACTTGGCTTCCCCTTTCAGCGATTCCTGAAACCGGGGATTGGCGAGTATCGTTTCGTAATTCAACGTTTCCTTCGGCAAATTAGACGTGTAAACGTTTCCTTTTAGATCCAGCACCGTGAAGTACACCGTGGGATGGAGCAGAAAAAAACTCGTGTTCAGTCCCCTGAACTTCTCTTCCATTAAATACAGGTTATCGAGCTTATGGAACCGCTCGGGATACTTCAGCGTTGCGCGCACCGCCGAGTCCTGCTCGAGAAACAGCACGGAGCGGAAGGCGATGCTCATCTGATCCTGAAGCGAGCGATTCAAATTCTCCAGCTGTGCGTGGCTCTGTTGGCTGACCTCGTCTTGAATGATCGTCTCGATCTTACTGTAGTTGTACACCGTCAGCACGCAGAACGGCAGCAGTATCAACAGCACAAACGCCGTAAACAAACGGTATTTCAGCTTCTGCGGCCAAAACTTCCCGAGCTCTCTCTTCATTCGCATGCAGCCCTCAGCCTCCGGCAATGACTCCTGTTGTCGTAGTAGTCATTATACCACTTCTGTCCGGGCCGGTGGCGGGCTTGGGAAAAGCGCGTAGATTTGTAGCATGGCGAAGGCAAGGCGCATGGATTTGTTCTATCACCGATCGTATGGCAAACGGCCTCGAATAATAAAATAACGACCAATCCCAGCGTGGATTGGCCGTCATCTGTTCAATCAATTTTCGATAGCTTCACTTTCATTCTACCGATCATTCTTTACGTTATATTCCTTAGTTGCTGTGTCCAGCATGGATTTCCAATCGTCGAACTTCGTCTCCCTTGCGACATGCCGATCAAAAAGCTCGTCGGGAATATTCAGAATATCTTCCCGCGTCTTTACTTGGAAATTGCCTTTCTCAAGAAACGCTTCAAACGTCTCGCATTGGGAATGCTCACCCATGAACGATTCATTAAACAACGCGTCTAATGCAATATGATTAGGATCTTCTTGTGCCGTATTCTGGCCTTGCAAATCTTTCAGCAGATCGTCAAATGACATTGGTTTTTGCTTCTGTCTTCTCAGAAAATCACCCTCAATCGGTTTTATCGATACTCCGCCTATCTTGTCGATAATGACGCCCACGTGCTTTCCAGCCACGTATCGAAGTCAGCGCCCTTATCTCCCTCGTAGGTATCATATACATCGAGCCTCATCTTTTTCAACTTCTCTTTAAACATCTCAAAGGAATGGCCTTCGGGCAAGCTTTTCTTAATTCTTACTAAAATTTTAGTTAATCCTTTAAACAACTCGCCTTTTTTCCTTGGCGGCAGCTGAACCTCTTCGCCCCATTGTTTGAGCTTCTGGAAAGCCGCTTCTTGCACTTTATACACGGTGTCGTTATACATTCTATGCGTCAGTACATCGATGGTTTGCTTACTTTTCCATTGACCCAACTGTTCGACGGCCTCTAAACGTTCTTTCCAATTGGACGTGCGATTCGCGGATCCTTTTAATTGCTCATAATTCGAAGGTAATCCGCTTTGTACTTCTAATGTACCCAAATGATCCCATCCCGTTCCATTTTATTTAAAACAAACTTGCAAAAAAAAGCTTGGTCTACACGATACTGCGTAAAGAAGTTAAAGGTCGGTAGCCTTATGTAGCGGATTTGCCGCTTTTAGAATTACTGGCAGCTACTTTGTCCGCCTCCATTATTATATTGTAACCGCATTTTGTTCACAAGCGATATACTCATTTGCTTTATGTTTTTAACTTCAGCTACACATAGCACCCCACATGGTTAGAATAAGCGCTAATACATCGGCAAAACGGCGTTACAGATATAGATTCATAACAAATGATCTAACATTCACCCCTTTCTTTAATAAACTTGTAGCCTGATCTTTTAATGTATCCTTGGTAACTTGTAGTCCACATGATGGAATTGCAGATTTACGATTATCAGTTGCATCCCACCGTGAACTCTCAAACCAACCAATTAAGTATAGGCCATACTTACATTTGCCCTCTTTTAAATATCTGTTTACTAATTGTGTTTCCATGGCTTGAAAAAGCTCACGATGCCAATTTCCTTTAACCTCAATAATAACTGTAATGACTTCAAAAGATCCCTTTGATATTCCTGTTAATACTGCATTAACATGAATATCTGTACGTTCTCCAGGTAATGACCCAGCGCTTCTCCGTATTTCCACCTCTCGGTTAACAACGATTCCCTTCCCTAAAAGATCCTCTTCCAAATGCTGTTTTACATAATCGGAGAATTCATTTTCAGATCTTGGTCGGTATTCCTTCTGACCGATTTCATTCCAGAGCCACACTACTGCCGGTGTAATTCCATGTAGTTTCTGCTCCAGCCTGTTAAGTGATTCAATTAACACTTCTAATAACTGAATTTCACTTTGAACCAGCCTACGGTGCCTATTTCCCACTAGTTGGACAACTTCTATAGGTGTTGGTGGGGACCAAGTACTACGACGTGTAACACTTTGTGGAGTTGTCAATAAAAGTGCAGTTTGAAAACACACTCATACAGGTATCCCGTTACTAAGCTGCTTGCGACAGCATTCTTTCGCGATAAATGGATGGCGGCCAGCCCCCTGGATTAGAGGT
>NZ_CAJVAS010000037.1 GCF_910593845.1 Paenibacillus solanacearum
GCGATAACTCGTAAACTCGTATCGCCAAGGCAATTAAGCCTATCATGCCCGCCCCTCCATGTAAAGCCTTCCTGAGTTAACTTTGGTAAAAACCCATTTACACAAAATAATTTACACTCCCAATTGCTTCTAAAAATAATTGCTCTACCATTCTTTTCTTCCTTAATTTCTTGTTGAACACTTTTTTCTATTGACACGTCCCAGTCAGTGTACATCTCCCTAAGGTAGGTAAATGCTTTTTCTGTTGAAAGGTTTAATTCAATCAAGCCTTCCTGTTCCTCTCCAGTAAGTACGTCAATTTCTTTTACTTCTGTGCTCATCAATATGCAATTAATGCCGCCATCTGTTGTTCCTGCTTTCATTTCTTCAAGTTTAGCTTGAAAAGTCGCTTCTGAGCTAACATGCTCTAAACAAGAACAAGCGACAATATAGTCGAATGTATTTTTATTAATCAGAAAATTCTCCACATCAGCCGCTTGTGCAATGATTGTATCTGTAACTCCATAATGTTCCGCATTTTGGCTTAATAGTTGAATAGCCGAAGGCAATAAATCAATACAATGTATCTTTCCTTTATACGCCTGAATACGTTGTGCAATTGGTATACTGTTTCTTCCGACTCCACAACCAAGGTCTAAGACTTGAATATCGTCTTTTTCTATATGAATCAAATTATCGAGAACAACTTTCACAGGGCGGGAAAGCCAACTGCCAGGTTGAAAAAGGTTTGTTTCTGCATAAAACTTTTCATGATACTCGATTTCTTTATGTCGTGCACGATTGAATAAATTCATTGCATCGTCTCCTTAAAATATCTATGTCTAACTAACTTAATTTCAGCAAAAATTGGAACTCTCCTGCCAATTTAACTACTAATTTTACATATCACATAAAACCAGATTAACAAGTGTCAGGCATCCAATTTTCCTTCTGTGGAGCAATCGAAGACAAACCCCTTCCCTTCGAGACGAAAATCCTTTGACTTATTATGATTTTCTGTGAATCGTTCCAGCAGACATAGTAATTAAACTATCCTGCCCTTTAGCTTAATGGCCATTTGAACAATACATTACAAATTAAACTTTTACTATTACCGCGATTATGCGCATATGTTTGTGTCGCAAAACGATTATGCACCTATGTTTGTGTCGTGGCCTCGCGACACAAACATAGGTGCTTTGAAATAAAAACCCCCGAATGACGGGGATCTAAAAGCACTCATGTTTGTGTCGCCGGACGCCTTCGGACTCTGTCGTTGGATGACAAGAACAAAGCCGTGTAGGGGCTAAACGCAAACGAGATTTGAGGTTGGAACATGGAATTCCATCCTTTCGACATAATGCTTTTATTATACAGAATAAAAGGTACTGCTTCCTCAACAATCTTGAGCAACAGTACCTTCATTGGTTAAATGACTTTTTCAGTGGCCTCCGTGTTTCCGCGGACTTCGCTTGTCTTATGCATATTGCAATCGGTAGAGCTGGGCGTACCGCCCTGAACGCTCTAACAAACGATCATGGTTCCCTTCTTCCACTGCTTCTCCATTCTCCATGACGATAATACGGTCTGCGTTGCGTACTGTGGATAAACGATGCGCGATCACAATCGCGGTCCGTCCCTCCATTAGCCGTTCCAAAGCCTGTTGAACAATAACAAAAAAACGCTTGGACCCGTTGTATTGTCGGGAATGGGATAATGTTCTTGTCAATTTCGGGAATGGGATAAAGTTCTTGTCACGGGAATTTGACAAGAACTTTATCCCATAAAAAGTAAATGCCGCAATTTAAGCGACTTATAATGGGACAATGTTCTTGTCACCCGACATGAATCTTATAGTAATTGGTAATTCTATATTGTTTTCTAACTTTCCTTCAAACCGTAGTAAACTGCCCTTCCAACGCAACGACGGCTGCGGCGGGGCAGCCGTTTTGGTGTTTGAACTATCGTTATCCGTTAGCTATAAATCTACTTTCCCAACTCTGGGAAAAGCCCGAATATAATCCAAATTGAACCTAAAAATAAACAAAACACACCAATAATTCTTGCGAATAATAGCCCAGTTTTTGTGAATTGTAATTTTTGATTAAATTGTCCCCTTGTAAACTGAGGGAAAAATGTATTCCATATTCCGAAGATTAAAAAAAGAATTCCACCCAAAATCATAAGATTCCTCTCGTCTTTCTTCGTCTGATGACATCTCCGAAAATGGCAGGCTTATTTCGGTTAAATGCTTTTATCAAGTCCTTGTTTATTAAAGTGACGGAGCACTCCCAGGGAACTTTGTTCATATTTGTTCGGATGCTTTCTTCCAATCCTTGAGCATAACGGTGGAGAGCAAGTAGGGCTTACCGAACACTTCGCTCATCACCTGCTCCACAAGTTGCTTGTTAGTCGGCTTCTCCGTAGTCTCTCTATGCATGACGCTCTTAAAAGCGACCAGCACTTTGCCTTCGCTTACCGATACAGGCTCCCCGTCGACCAGCCAGGCGTAAAGCGTTATTTACTGCTCCTTCACCTGGCTGAGCACCTGATTCCACTTCCCGAGCACAGCTCGCATACTCATTACCTCCTGATTTTTCGGTTTTAATTTATGTAATGTCTTTTAATAAATCTGTTATGCCATCTGGATAAAGGATTCGTTTCCCTAGTTCAAAATCGGCAATCGGTACCCATTTTGCAAATGAAATTTCTTCTCCTTCTATTACATTAAACCGACTTAATTCGTACAGATTTGAATCAATAAATTCAACGAGATATATTTGTGTTATTTCATGTCCAATATTCTCATCTACCTTGAAAATGTTTTCCAAGCACGTAATATGGCTTTTTATCGTTATCTCAACACCTAATTCTTCATAAAACTCCCTTACCAGTGTCTCTCGTGAATGCTCCCCCAGTTCAATTGTTCCACCTATTGGTCTGTAAAAAGGCCCCGTTCCTTTTGAGTGTTTTCCAAACTTTTCTTCAACAAGAATATCTTTGTTTCGAGTAACAATACCTAAGACATTGGTACGTGGATGCATAAGCTCCCCCCTCGAAATATCTCTTTTTATGATACCACAAATTCCCATCTACCCTTGAGTTAATCTGCCAGTTACTTCAATGAACATAAGAAAAGGAGCTTGCGTCGGCAGCTCCAAACTAACGTTTCCCGTTACTTCAATAAGCAGAAAAGACCGAAAGCAGGAAGCTTAAAAATGCTTCATTTATTTAAAGGCAGTGATCACAGATACGGATAGTTCTTCAGTAAACACGCCAGTAGGGTTAATATCAAATAAAGCGGATTTTAGCTCATTTTTAAATCGCTCTAAGTTTTCGCCAAAAAAATGTTTTGAAGCACGTGATGTGGAATAGAGATTTCCGATAACAGAATCCACTGTCCACATATAGGAATGACTCGGTAAAACATGTCTTTCCACATTTATAAAACTAGATTTCGCTACGGTGTCCTCGAACCTTTCCTTTGGAGGCGTATAAGTACTGTTACCTGCTCTTCTTTCGTTCCCTAGCCAACGTTTTATTATTTCATTTACTTTGAGTTGCCAAGGTAACGGTTCTTGCTTCCCATTATAATTATCAATAATAGCGATACCGCCATTATCGTCAGAACTTTTATATAGAATTTCAAGAACTGACTCCCCTATCCATCCAATGAAACGCCTTTGCAATTAATATGAGCCGAAAGGAACCCCAATCATTCGAATTCTCTTCAGCTTTGCCTTGTAACCATCTAGCGTGATCTAACCTGTTATTGTTGGACAATCGAATTGCTTCATCTATCATCTCAGATTCTGTGTCTACACCTAATATTTCTTCAAACCAATCACTAAATCATAGTGCTAACTGACCTGTACCACACCCCAAATCAAGCAAGCGACCTTCGCCATTAAGTGAAAACTTGTTAACTAAAAACCGAATTAGTGGTGAAGGATAGAGTGGTCTGTATCGCGAGTAATACCAATCGGTACCTTTAAATAAATCTAGTGCCCCATCCGAGATCGTAGTTGGAAAAATGGGTAAATAACCTTATCGACTACAACTCGGAGGGATTCCTATGACTTTGTTTGTTCGAGAGTTAACGAATGAAGAAGGAAATATACTCCTTCATCTCGCCCGTAGGGGCACTGAACCGGTGGAGGTTCGACGAGCCTTGCTCATATTAGCCTCTGCTCAAAAAATGAAAATTCCAGAGATCAGCCGTCTCTATCACATCTCCGGTGAACATATTCGTAAGACCATTCACCGTTTTAATGCTGAGGGCATGGATTCTCTTAAACCCAATTATGGCGGGGGCCGACCCCCGACTTTTACTGTCAAACAGCGAGAAGCGATTATCGATCTAGCGCAAATTCCGCCCCATACCATTTGGGTATCCTTTTACAAATTGGTCGCTGTCTAAGTTGAAAGAAGCTGCCGAAGAACGGGGCCTTGTTCCGTCGATCTCCATTGAAACGGTGCGGGGCATTCTTGATGAAGCGCAGATCACGTACCAGCATACAAAAACCTGGAAGGAATCAACGGACCCTGAATTTGAAGTTAAAAAAAACGAATCGAATCGCTTTACAAAGCGTCTCCAACAGACGGGCGTGTAATTTGCGTGGACGAATTTGGACCTCTTTCACTGCAACCCTACCGTGGGAAAGGCTGGTTTCAACAACGCCGCCCGAATCGGTTACGTGCCACATATACCCGTCCTCACGGAGTCCGCCATTTACTTGCTGCTCTCGATTTAAAAACGAACAAATTATACGGCCATGCTTCTAAAACGAAGAAACATGCGGATATTCTTCGTTTCTTCAATGTGCTCCGCCGTCGGTTCCACCGCTCAGAAAAGCTCTATATCATCCTTGATAATTTCTCGCCGCACCATCATAAAAAAGTCAAGAGTTGGTCAGCCGAAAACAATGTGGAGCTTATATTCACACCGACGTATGCCTCATGGCTGAATCGCATCGAATGTCATTTCGCTCCACTTCGGAAATTTGTATTGGAAGGTAGTGACTTCAGTACACATAAAGACTTGGCTTCATCCATTCAAGCCTATTTACGCTGGCGAAATAAAAACAAGCGTCATGCAGCTATCTTACGTGAGCAAAACAAGATCAAGGTTATCTGATGGGGCACTAGCTAAAAAAACGTAATTCTTGTACTTCGTCTCCATCTTCTTTCGGTACTCCATCATAATCAGTGCAAGTAAGCGATTACAACATTAATGAGGCCCCGACCGATCCGCGGCGGCCTCGTTAATGCGTTTTTTACGCTATCGTTCCCCGTCAAAAGTGCTGAAATTCAGCCTTGTAATTTCTTCTCGATGTGTATTTCACGAAGTAATAAAAATAAAGGAAGGCCTAATGAAACACCTACTACAAGAGTACCTATAATCGGCAACCATAACGACCTCATACCATTTCTTTTGCCTTCGAAGAGAATGAACCCAATAAGTACAATTGCTGATACTAAAACATCCATCCATGCAAATGATCCAACGCGCGTTTGGATTATTTCTTCTACTAATTGAGACATATCCAGGCCATTCTGAATGATCCATGGAAGAAATTGCGAATACGGCAACATAACTCCCAAGACCGCTAATATTCCATAAAAGTATTTCAACGAAAACCCTCCCCAAATACTGCAAATATAGAATATATCCTTTTAGTATTTCTCATATCGTATCTATTTTCCTTTATTTTCAACTAAAATTAACCTCCCGTTAACGCGGCTGCCGTTCTACGCCAGCGTTGTTATTTAGCTCCCCTGCCAGTTAACTCAACCAGCAACTGACGTGCCCAAGATTACAATAGCCATTCATATCTAGTAGCGCGATCCGTCAGGAATGTCATAATGTTCTTGTCAAAACCTTTAATCCAGTAATTAAAAAATCACCGCCAGCCAGCCTGACGGTGATTTTAGATGCTACGATATGGATCTCCACGCTGTCTGTAACGACAAGTTTTAGGGCCATCCTTTTACGGGATGGCCCTTCCTTCGATCTTACGTTCTTCAACGGTGTGGTAGCAAATCAGAGTTGCAACACAGTTATTGACTCGTCATTGAAAATTTCTCCGTTGTCACGGAAGCCGAAGCTTTCGTAAAGTTTTTTTGCAGCGATGTTCTCAGGTTTATAAGGAATCCAACAGTAATGAGCTGGCCCTGCTGGATAGGTACGGATAAATTCCAAAATCTTTTTCATAGCCTCACGACCATAACCCCTGTTCTGGTATTGCTTGTCAATCATTAATCGCATGATGCAATAGTTGTTTTCTGCGATAGATGGTTCTTCATATCCAGTGATTCCATAAGCCAACATAACAAAACCGACCGGCAGCTCATCAGCGTAAATGACAAATGGAAATGGATGCCCCCCATTGGTTGCAAGAACATAACACGAAGCCACACTTGACAGATTGGACGCAACAAAGTGCCGTTGGTCTTCTGATACTTCCAGGTTAAACATGGAACGCCGGTTTTCTAGTGTGATCTTTCTGAGAGTAATCATTCAGGTCTTCTCCCTTTATCCATTATAGTTTTGCGCCGCGGTCGCATAAATAATATACAGTTTTCGCCAAAAAAGTTGTAGACTTATAATCATTTTTTTTATACACTATTATGTATCCGTGACTTTTTTAGGTGTATCCTTTTTGGCATATGGTAATTGGTGAATCGGCACATAATTATGCCGGTTTTATTTATTATCATCGTAATCTGCCAGTTAGCGTGGAAACGGCGACCGATCGTTGGCCGGCTGCCGTCGTGTTTTGATTCAACTATCGTTCCCGTCCCTGAACGGAAAATGATGCTATTCCCAACGGTGCCGCTTAAACGGTATGCTATCATAAATTTTCAAATAATCTTTTTAGTTCTGTGTCCCCGACGTATCGGCACATGGCTTTCATTATTATATGTATTATTAATATTGAAAACTAATTGCCGGGTAGTTGGATGCCGCGCCAGCCGCTTACATTGCATTGGCGATACCGATTATTATTACCCACAGCCGTCACCGTGCCCTCCATTTAACGAAATGGAAGCAGTTGCTGCGGCGGTCTGCTTCCTAGTCATTTCACTACTGTTCCCGTAACAAGGCCATTAGCCCGTTTGGCATTCTCGTTCTGTTTTGCTTGAAGAAAGCGTTTTCTCCATTGCATCAAGTTATAATGATAATAAAGCTTCCTCGATTTCTTTCCACTTTTTGAACCGGGCTGGAATCCTCTTATGCCATACCGTAGCGATTTTTTCCCAATGCTCCATTCGTCTGAAACAAAACCATAACATAGTTCTGCTGCAACTGCTTTCCATTCCTCTTCTGGTAAAGGATTAATTGAATGATAGTCTCTACAAAAAGTAAAAATGCCATTTAAATCTAATGCTATGTAACCCTCGGTTCCTGCGCCATCAGTCCAATCCACCGAGGCAGCCACTTCACCAGTTGGATGAAATATTAACTGTTCTACCCAATAAGAATTGTAGCAATTACCTACTAAGCTTAAGGCTGGCAAACTTTTAATTATTTCATCTGTGACTGAGTATATAGAACGCAATTAATAAACCAACAACGCTAGAACAATCGCCAAATCGGGTAATGAAACGTAACAACGAAGCCGAGGTGGCGATAAAAATGAATAACGACGAAATCAAGCGATTGAATGCAGCGATGAAAGATACAACAGATAAACGTCTGTATGAAAGGATTCTAGCCGTCCGCCTACGTCTGGAAGGACATTCATTTACGGAAATCGGCGATTTGCTTGGTCGGATTCGTCAAACCGTCAGTATCTATTGGCAGAGTTGTCAAGAACAGGGCCTGGCCGGTCTAGAAAGAGGGGTCTCGCCTGGACAACCACCAAAGCTCAAGGAAGATCAACGCCATCAATTGGCCGCTATGCTAGAGCAACAGCAGCCAGCGATGTGGACTTCGAAGCCCGCTATACCTGGACGCTGCCGCTAGTGGCGGCGTGGATCAAGCGGCAGTTTGGCGTCACTATGAGTGTGCGCGGCATAAGCGCGATGCTCAAACGAATGAACATCAGCTTCACCAAAGCGACCTATACGCTTGCCAAAGCCGACGAGCAGGCGCAGGCGTTCTTTCGTAAGTATACCTTTGCATAGCTCAAGAAGCAGACGGAAGCCGAAGCGATCGATCATCTACTGTTTGAAGACGAATCCATGATTCGTTCTTATCAAGTGCTGCAGTACAACTGGTTTCCGTGTGGAAAGCAGGCAAATTCATGAAGCGAATCAACCAGAACTCCATGGAAACGATTGATCGTCTTTATAGAATGCTGCCCTTTAGTTCAGTGAAAAAATGCCCCATAGCTACGGGCTACAGGGCTAAGGTTTATATTTAAAAAGGGGGTCAACTCTTATTATAGGCTACAATTATTAATACAAGGTGAAAGGATGATTTCAAGTTTATTACAAATTACTGTTCAATGAGCATTAAAGAGGCGTTGTCCTTTTGGCAGCTCCACGCTATCGTTCCCGTCAGTTAATCAAGACCCTTTAAAAGCCAATAAATCTTTTGTGTTAATATGTTTAATATCAGAAATTTGCCCACTTGTAAGCATCTCATAAAGACCGTCCCATCCAAATAGGGCAACAGCGGTCAAACTTCTGTGTATTGACATTTAATTACACGTAATCTATAGTAAAATGAAAGCAAGTACTTACATTAAGAGCAAACTCATGACTGCTAATCCAAAGAAATCGCGTTAGCTGCCCGTGTGAACAAAGTCACTTTATTTCGCCGTTTTCGAACGAAAGAAAAACGGCTTGTGGCCGCATTCGCCCCTTAGTTATTGGTTTTTCTAGAACAGCTCCGAAAGGGGCTTTTCTTATAATACAAATGAAAGTATGTGCTTACTTTCATTTTATGTAGGCATTTACATATAACAATCTAACAAATGAAAGGTGAGATTCCGAATGGTTACACCGTCTTTTCCCTACGAAAAAAAGCGCAAACGAGTGCTTGGTCTAGAGATGGCCTACGTAGACGAAGGAAGTGGCGATCCGATTGTCTTCCTACACGGCAACCCTACATCCTCTTATCTCTGGCGTAAAATTGTTCCTTATGCTCAAGATTTCGGTCGTTGCATTGCTCCTGACCTCATAGGCATGGGGGATTCCGAGAAAATTCCTCATAGTGGTTCCGACACATACACCTTTGTAGAGAATCGTCGCTATCTCGATGCCCTTTTGGATCAACTTGGTGTTCGCAAGCGGGTTACTTTTGTGGTACACGATTGGGGCTCGGCCCTTGGATTTGATTGGGCGTACCGCCATCCGGGGGCCGTTAAAGGAATCACCTACATGGAGGGAATCATAAAACCTCGTAGTTGGAGCGAGATCCCGGAACGGGGACGGAAAATTTTTCAGGCATTACGATCCGAGGAAGGTGAACAAATGGTGTTAGAACACAACTCTTTCATCGAGACTAACCTTCCAATCGGTATTCTGCGTAAGTTGACGGAGGAAGAAATGACTGAATATCGTAGGCCATTTTCGCTGCCTGGCGAAGGACGCCGTCCCACGTTAACCTGGCCGCGACAACTTCCATTTGATGGAGACCCGGCTGATGTGGCGGACATCGTTACCACATACGGGGAGTGGCTGGCACAGAGCTCGGTCCCGAAACTCTTCATCAACTGTGAGCCGGGCACTATGCCGATATCTCATGTTGAGTTCTGCCGTACCTGGCCAATGCAAACGGAGATCACCGTACGTGGACTACATTATCCCCAGGAAGATTCGCCTCATGAAATTGGCGAGGCGCTTGCTGCCTGGTTAAAAGATTTAACATAGCCGTTAAGGACCTTATAGGGACGGGTTAAAATTGAAATAGCAGATTGCTTGCTTGTAATGACAGCGATTGCTCTAGCTGACGGAGAAGCAGGTCGCCGCGGCGCCTGCTCCAATGGTAATCATTTTAACTCTTTCCCTCCGACCGATGCAGCGCCCCAACCAGCTCTACAAAGTGACGCCCGCGCTCTTCGAAGTTACGGTATTGATCAAAGGCAGTGCATGCAGGACTCAGCAGCACAGTGTCGCCGGGTGCGGCCAGCTTGTGTGCCTGCGCCACTGCCTCAGCTAGACCTTCGCAGCGGACAATAGGCGGGCAGCCCGGCACTCTGCGCGCCGCGGCTTCGATTTGATCGGCTGCTTCACCGATCAACAGCAGCACCTTGACATGATCCGGCAGCAGCCGAGCCAGCTCATCGAACGGGACTTTCTTATCCCGTCCGCCGGCGATTAGCAGCACCCGGCCCACATGCGCGCTCAGCGCAGCGACAGTACGGGCGGGGCTGGAGCCGATTGAATTGTTGTAATAGTGCACGTCCCCCACAGTGGCCACCCACTGATTCCGGTGCTCCACACCGACGAAGTTGCGCACGGCCTCCAGGATGGCCTCATCCGGCACGGTCCCCCGCACAGCGCTCATGGCAGCCATCACGTTTTCCACGTTGTACCACCCCGGCAAACGAATGTCGCTGATCGGCAGCAGACCGTCGATCACCCCATCGTGGACCGTGTGCCCGCCGAAATATTTGGTTCGCCCCCGCCCGCGCAGTGCGGCGGTTACCGGATTATCGGCGTTTAAGACGGCAACGTCGTCAACTGTTTGGAAATCCAGCAGGCGGCGCTTGGCGGCAATATATTCATCCATGTCGCGGTGCCAGTCGAGGTGATTGGGCGAGAGGTTGGTCATCACTGCCACATGGGGAGAGCGCGTCATGTCCATCAACTGGAAGCTGGACAGCTCGACCACGCACGCATCCAGCGGCGACATCTCGCCCGCGCGCGTCAGCAGCGGCGTGCCAATGTTGCCGCCCACATGTACCGTACGCCCCCCGTCAGCCAGCATGTCTGCGATCAGCGACGTGGTCGTGGTTTTACCGTCCGAACCGGTCACGCCAAAAATGGGACAAGGGCACAGTGCAAAGAACTCCTCCATCTCACTGGTTACACGGCTGCCGCCAGCACGGGCCGAGTCCAGCACCGGATGGTCTGGGCGCATACCCGGAGTGCGGAACACCACGTCGCCCCCAACGCGATCCAAATAATGGTCCCCTAGGTGCAACTCGACGCCTAGATCGTCCCACTCCTCCCTCGGCAAGGCTGGATTGCGGTCGCATACGGTGACTCTCGCCCCGGCGGAGCACAGCATACGAATCAGCGGTGAATTGCTGACTCCGGCGCCGATGACGGTCACATCCCGACCGGCCAGCGATTGGGTATAGGTATTAAAAGCAGGATTCATAAGCACCTCCGCTTTAAAAATGTCATTACATAAAATATACCACAAATTGGAACTGATTCTTTTAACACAGTTTTATTTTAATGCGGATCGGTTAGATTTTCCCTTGCGTTACTTTATTCGTATGACTATTTTTCCTTTGGCGCTTCCGCTTTCAAGGTGGTGAAATGCTTGCCCGGTATCTTTCAAATGATACACCCGATCCATAACAGGCTTAATATCGCCTCTTTCAATCCATTCCTTGATAACCTTTAATTGTGCTCCGCTCGATTTCATAAAAAGGAAGTGATACCTCGTATGGCTCTTCTTCTCAAGAGCTGTAATCTTACGGCTAGCAATGGATAAAATCGCCGTTTTCATCCAACCCAGTTTTGCCTCTTTTCCAAATCTTGTGTTTGGCATGCCGGAGATCGATACGATTTGCCCACCTGGCTTCAGTATGCGGAAAGATTTTTCCAAGACTGCTCCTCCTAAAGTATCAAAAACAGCGTCGTAGCCGGTAAGCACATCTTCGAAATTCTCTTTTTTATAATTAATGATCAGATCAGCCCCCAACGATTTGACCAATTCATAACCTTTATCGCTTGCTGTTGTGGCAACAAAAGCTCCCATCCGTTTGGCCAACTGGATCGCGAAGGTGCCCACGCCTCCCGAACCTGCATGAATCAAGATTTTTTGGCCTTTTTGAAGATCTAAAATATCACGAAAAGCCTGATAAGTCGTGAGTCCAACGAGCGGAATAGATGCCGCCTCTTCAAAGCTTAGATTTTGCGGTTTCAACGAAATATCTTCCTCATGAACAGCAATAAATTCGGCTAAGGTGCCTATTCGGTTTTTGCGGGGTCTCCCGTAAACTTCATCTCCAGGCTTAAATGTATTTACCCGTTTGCCAACTTTGACTACAACCCCCGAAAAATCATTTCCTAAGATTAAAGGAAACTTGTAATTCAGCAGGAACTTCATTTTCCCTTCCTTAATTTTGAAATCAATAGGATTTAAGCTGGTCGCGTGAATTTCCACTAGCACATCATGTTCACCGATAGAAGGCAGTGGTTGTTCTGTCATAACGAACGGGACATTTTTCCCGTATTTCTCAATAATGATGGCTTTCATTTAAAATCACTCCATTTATGATTATTCGTTTAAACAAATGGACCAATTAGGCAAAGTGAGTTTTCCTTCCGTATTCCCTTTAAGCCTTTGGGTAGTCACTGGGGCCCATTGCACTCGGCTTCAACGGCAGTAATTAATAATTTGAGCTGTTCAATCGGTTTACGGACAGTCAGTACATAATAATTTTCTACGCCTTTTTTTTCGGATTGAATAAAGCCTGATTGTTTCAACACCTTCAAATGATGAGAGACAGCCGGTCTAGACAAATTGATATGGCCTGATATAGCGTTCACATGAAGTCCCGATTTATTCTGAGCCAGCAGCATAATAATCGCCTGACGGTTTTCGTCGGTTAGCACTTCCAATAGAGGAATGCAATCTTTGAATTGTTGCAAAATATGCTCGGTTCGCTCGCTCATATGATTCACTCTTTCTGTTCATTGGTTTAATCATTTAAACATAATTATAACCTTGTGCTTAATAAAATCAAGCACAAGGTTAAAGCCCTTGGTAAGAGAGGCCAACCCTGCCTTGCCCGTAGAGGCACTGAACCGGTGAAGGTTCAAACCGACGTTCCCTATTGATTATAATTCATTTACCCAATCTGTAGCTTCCTTTTTAAAATTTAATGAGGCCGCTGAATTAATTCCATGGCGGCCTCATTACGCTATAATTCCCCGTTGGATAATTTCCTTTAAACCTTGATTTTCTTTCTTACCAATTGGCGTACTAAATGTAATGAAGGATATCCCGATTTAAACTATAAATCCTTGTAATAGATTTTGGTCATATCCCCCATCACCATGGGTGCTGTTTCCATGAATGTCCATCCTGTATTTTCATAGTATTCGTTATCATTTGTAGAGATAAGATATAATTTAGTAAAACCTAACTTTTGAACCACTTTGATGATGTGATTTTGTAATAAAATATCTATTCCTTGATCCTGCATATCTTTTTTAACAAATAAATTCGTCATCCACGGGAACAAATCTTGTCTGCAACGCAAATCATTTGTCCAGATTGCTATCGTACCGACCAATCTGTCACCAGAAAGCGCGATATACGTCAAAGGAACTCGATCGTGTTGAGCAGTATGAATAGTGGTGTACTTCATATTTTCTTTCGATTGGTATTTTCCCCATTTGTGCCAAAACCATTCACTTACTTCATCTACATACTCCATCCGATCTGCCAAATTAACGATTTGAATATCCATACTTTTCATCAACCTCCATAATTTTTCGACTTCACCACATTAGACACGCGAAAGCCACAGAAAGCCACTTATCAGAAAAAAAAAAAAAAATGAATTGTGGCTTTTTCCTCTCGCCAGGTGTCTAATATATGGAAGGAGGTAATAAATGGACCCTCGAGAACGTTTTGAAGATGTTATTGCACTATATTATGACAGAATCAAGAGATATCTTTCACTTAAGATAGATGCTCAAAGCGCTGAAGATTTAACCCAATTAACATTTATAAAAGCATATGAAAACTATCACGCTTTTAATAGCGAATCGACATTATTTACTTGGTTATTCAAAATAGCAAATAATAATCTAAAAAATGAATATCGGAGAAAGCATCGAAATCATAAATCTATTGTTGAGATCGAACAGCATCATACCTTTGTTAGTTTTGAATTTACAGAAAATGTTGAACTGCGAATCGATATTTCAATGGCATTAGCAAGCTTAAATGAGTTAGATCGTGAAATTATATCTTTACACTATGACGGTGGCTTTAAGCTATTCGAAATATCTGAAATGGTTGGTTTGAGTTTAAGCGCTGTTAAAAATCGCTTATATCGTGCTTTAAAGAAATTAAACCAACAATTCCATTATGATGTCGAAGTTAATACCGCACCGTCCGCTGCTGCTTTCATTCATCTAATAAGCGCCGAACATTCTGCCGGCAGCGATTCTGCACATAAACAAGTGTATCAAAACATTATCGACCATATGAGCCTCAAAGTTGGGCAAATATTTAACTTAGTGAAGTTTAAGCCTTCAAAAAAGATTACCATCGAAATTTATGAAAACCTCCAAGCCTTTCACCTGGCTGTTAATGAACCAAATGCTCCGAATTGGTTCATGGGCGTTGTCGAGGGAAACACGATTAAAATCACATCCCCTCTCCAACCTGGTCCAGAACACACGTATGAATCGATTCTAAAATCAGTTGTTCATCTGTTCACTATATGCTTAGTCAAAGAGATAAACCCTGCTACTCCTAAATGGATATATCAAGGACTAGGTGGTTATCAAGCACAATTAATGACTGAGCGATACATTAATAAGTCTATCGTTCAGCTAGTGAAGCAAGGCCTGATCCCTAGCTTAGAGGATTTAAGTGATAATAGCTGGGAATTCGAAACAAAGAAGGGGTTTCAATTCTCCTATACGCTCGTTGAATTTGTATTAAAGCAGTATGGATCAACCTTCTTAAATAAACTAATTAGAAGTCCATCTGACTTTGAGAACATCTTTGGTTGCACAGCATCTGACTTTTGTCACAAATGGAAAGAATCGTTGGCTGATAGATTTAGGGAATAGAAGGACATTTTACGTAAAACCCCTCAGTAATCGAAGCTCAGCATCAAAAATACAGCGCCGGCTAGGACTTTTAATTCTCGTCCATGGCTGACGCTGTTTTCCATCTAAACACTCTGGATCTCTCGTCGATTCCAAAGCCATCGTGGATCCAAGACCTAACACTGTACATAAGAGCCATCTTTTATTCCAAACCGCTCAGGGGAATCTTGATTCTCATTCATACACTGGATCCGCTGCTTCTGTGTGGTTCAGTCTCCACCACCGCAACGGCCCGAACCGGGGACCCGTCGCCACTGACGATGCGCAGAGGAAATCCGTAAAACATAAAGTCGGCACCGACGGGAAGACGTTCCAAACCTTGCAACCCCGTATAGGTCACAATCCCGATCCCCAACAACGCCCGCTCCAGTTCTTCGGATAGTTCACCGCCGACGAACGGTGGCCGCAGCGCAGCGAATCGGTCGAAGCATTCCAGCCCGGCGGATTCGAAGAAAAACAACCCCCGGCCTTCCGGCCAAGCCGAGTCCTTGATCCGCACTACGCGCGATGCTCCGAAAAATCGCTCCAACGGCAGCTCATCCAATGTCGCGGCGCCGGGGTGCATATGTGAGGGCGCATCCACGTGCGTTCCGGTATGGCTACCCATCGAGAGCTGCCGCAGTTCCCAAGAGTGACTCTCGTATGTATGCGCTACCTTGACTTTTACCTCCGGATCGCCTGGATAGACGGGCATGCCATCCGCAATCGGCATCGACAAATCGATCACTTTCATTCAGGCGTCTCCTTTCGTGTATGCTTGCTTATTAGCAAGCAAGTGAAGTTATAAGTGTGCTAACCCGTTTTCTAGTGTTAATTCCCATTGACCGTTAGCGTATTCAACTTTATGCATGCCGGTGTTCGAAGCTGGGAACGCTTTGTTTTTATTGGTCCACTCCAGCCCCTTTAATAGATGATACACGATGTTGATGACCCCGCCATGAGTAACAATCATCACATTTTCAAGATGATTCTTGCTTATTTGCTCCTCGGATAACCGCTTGAGCGTTTCTTGAATTCGCGAGTAGAACTCCAGTGGACTCTCACCGCCTGGATACCTCTCGTCCATCCGTAAACTCGAAAAGTATAGCCCCGGGAATCGCTCGTTGACGATCTCATTGGGCATGCCGGCGATAACTCCATTATTCATTTCTCTCCAATGGCCGCTGCTTTCAACCGGGAGCTTCAGAAATCCAGCAATCTCATTGGCTGTATCCAATGCCCGTTGCAAGTCGCTGCTTACGATACGATGGATTGGAAAACCGCTTTGATTTTCCTTGAGGTAAGCACCCAGCTTTTCAGATTGCCGGTAGCCTTCAACGACGAGTCCTCGTTGACTCCAGCCGCCGCGAAATCCTTCCTCGTCCGTGCCATGCCTTATCAAATAGATTGCCATGATGCCCTCCTTAGTTTTTATGGAAGAGGTTTGTCCCAATCTTCTGAATCGGAACACTGCAAATGATCAGTATTGCCGCGAGAACGTCCGTAACGGTTAGTTTTTCACCTAGCAATATAACGATAAAAACAAGTGTGATAAACGGGGTGAAGAACGTAAAGCTTGTAATGAACGTTGCTGAAATAAAACTTTACAGTTTATTTTACAGGAGCAGGCCGCCGCGTCTCAAGCCGCTTCGAAAGCTGCCATTAATTTATTCGGACAAAAGCACGGTTTAAACCTGTTTTGGTAAGAATATGTATAAGAGGAAGCCAATCCGCGGAGAAGAGGATGCACATGAGGGAAATTACCTTTAAAGCCATTGCGATTACGAATGAAATCGATCTGAACAAAATCGCTATCAATTGTGGCATTCCCAAAAAATACACATGGGAGCAGCCGCTCATCCTGAGAGGGGATATTCTTCGGTCGATTCTCCATAAGGATGTGAACGAGGCGCAGCAGGTGCTTGTTTTTTCCTTTGGCAGCCTTGTATTCATCAATCATTCCAACTTTCATGAAATTACCGGCTTTCTAAAATATTTGCAAACGTTCGAGCCGGAGATCGACCTTCAGCAAATCGAAAGCTACACGGATGACTACCGCCTCCAGATCGGCGACACCGATACGTTCGAATTGACGGACGAATATGTAGTGGTCCCGACCTATGAAGATTACTATCCAGATCTCATATCGACGGTGCTCGCCAAATCGGTAGCGCTTGAGAAGATTGAGGAGCAGCTTGGGAAAATTCAGGACAGCCTCGAAACGATGATCGACCGATTAGAGAAAGGAAAGCTTCGGGTCGGCAACAAGGAACTGGCGAAGACGACCGCCAAAATCGTACGCCATGAGTACAATACGCTAGCGTACATCATGATTCTGGACAAACCGGATATTACGTGGACGCATAGCGCGGCAAGCGAATTTTACGACAAAATGATGGAGTTCTTCGAATTAAACGATCGATACAAAGTATTGAAGAGCAAGACGGACATCCTGTATCACATCATGGATGGCTTCAGCAATATAAGCCACTCCATCCGCGGATTGTTCGTGGAGTGGGTTATCGTGATTCTGATTGTCGTGGAGGTGATTTTGACGCTTATCGATTTTGCGGTTCGGTTTGCTTAGACCATGGTCGCCACTATGGTGAAGGTGCCGTTTACAGAGACAGGAGCAGGTCGCCGCGGCGCCTGCTCCTATTAACCGTGGCTGCGAATAAAAAAAGCCCGCCCGAATGCAGCACTCGGCGAGCGGATGGTATAGAGCGATTACTGGGCGGCAGCTTGCTCCTTGATATATTGGTTCAGTTTCTCCTGCGCGTTCCGCAAGGCCGTATTGACATCGATGCCTTTCAAGATCATGTCGTTGCCCGCTTCTACAATTAAGCTTCTGCCTTTTAGATCATATTTCGTATGTTCATGTATTCCCGGCTGAAGCGTGAAGAACGCATTCGTATTTTTCCCCTTCAGAAACTCCAGGTCCGCGCCGAACTCTTTCTTCATTTCTTCGGTTTTCTTCAGAACCGGTATTCTTCCGCTCTTATTGATGATCTTCTGCACCTCTTCACCGGCGACATGAGAGATCACTTGGAAAGCTTGGTCTTTATGCTTGCTGGTCGCGGTGACAAACATATTATGCGTTTCGGCCTGCCACGCATAGCCCTTGCCCTTCTCAAATGTGGGGAGCGTCACCATGTCCCAATGAAGATCCTGACCGCTCTTTACCAGTTTATCGATTTCACCGATGACATCTGTACCCCAATAACCAGCCATAGCAACCTTTTGGTCTTTCACAAACACGGTGTGCGAGTTGCTTGAAAGCTTGCCATCCACCACATACCCCGGAATGTCATACATCATTTTATGCAGATTCAGCACCTTGGCCCAGCTATCCGTTGTAAGCACGGCTTCGTTGGTCTGTTTCTTCACGTAAGGCAAGGTTAGCCCCATGGCAAAGCGGTCCGCCCCGCCTGCGTAAAGACCCAAATACTGAACGCCTCCGTCATTGCGTGTCAGCTTGCGCGCCAAATCGATCGTCTCTTCCCATGTCATGCCTTCCTTCGGATAAGCAACACCGAATCGTTCAAATATGTCTTTGTTATAGAAGAGAGCAGGGATGTTCATTCGAAATGGCAGCGCCACCATTTCTCCTTTTTCTCCAAACTTCTTGATGGATTCAATCGTGACCGGCTCATATTTGGACAAGTCCAGTGCGAATTTTTTGATATACGGATTGAGATCCTCGATGATTTGCAAATCCTGCAGTGCAGGAACCCCAGGCAATCCGGCGATTAAAATATCGGGCACATCCCCCGAGGTGATCATATCCTGTAATTTGCCGCTAACCATTTCCAATGTAATATGCGGATATTTCTTTTTCATCGGCTCAACAAAATTAGCCTCAAAATCTTCTTGCGCGAAAAAGCCTTGGGCAACATATAACTTTAAAGTAACGGGTTCCGTACTGACCTGGGATAGTTCCGTGCTTTTTCCGCCGGACTGACTTGGATTACTTTGATTTTGACAGCCGATATTGAGGAGCAGCGCTAAGACTGCGGCCGTAAGTGCTAACTTCCTTTTCAATGAGATCCCTCCATGTTCATTGTATCGATTCGGTATCAACGCTACATGACACAGTGCTGGTAAAATACGCGGCGTTAAGCCGAGTATCGATTGCGGGCATCCATTATGTTCGAAAACGAATGTCATTCTTACCTACTTCAGGCTTGAACTTCAGTTGGTAAATTATGAAGCGGTTTCAAATACGGAAAACGTTTGCATAAATGCCAGTCGGATCACCTGCCCCCCGCTGTTCTTCATCTTCTGCCGGGTTCTCGGTTGAAATTAGCCCCTCATAAGCTGCGTGTGAGGATACTCCTGCCTCATCGATGCTTGAGCCATATCCGCACTCCTTTTCTTATGTTTAATAAAAAAATTATCTTTATTCTATGATGGTTAATATAATAGAACCCTCATTCCTTTTTGTCAACGAAAAGTTGATTAGTTAACATTTAGGTTATATAATGGGATGGATTAGGAGCGTGCTGTATGAACATAGACGTGACCACGAGAAATATGAACGTGCTGGAATGCTTCTCTTCCGAAACGCGCGTTCGGATCATTGAATTATTAAATGAGAAGCCTTATAACATTGGCGAGCTCGCTGAGGCATTAGGCTTGTCCTCAGCGATCATTACGAAGCATATCCAGAAGCTGGAGGAAGCCGGGATTGTATCCACGGAGAATACGGTAGGAAAACGAGGCACGCAGAAGCGGTGCTCCTTGAATGTGGATAAGCTGACGTTAGTACTCCGAACAGCCGAAGAAGAAAAGCCGGGGAGCCAAAGCGGATTCGCGGTCGACCTTCCGGTTGGACAGTACATCCGGCATGAGGTTCACCCCACTTGCGGCTTGGCGTCCTCCTACAAGCGCATCGGCATGATGGACGATCCGCGTTATTTCGACGATCCCGAGCGTATGACGGCAGAGCACCTCTGGTTTGCAAGCGGTTTTGTCGAATATCGGATTCCGAATTATTTGGTGGGGAAAGAAGCCGCGTCCAGCTTAAGCGTTTCTTTGGAGATTTGTTCGGAGGCGCCTTTTTATAACGACAATTGGCCGTCGGATATAACCTTTTCCATCAATCACATCGATGTTGCTACTTGGACCTGCCCGGGGGATTTTGGCAGCAAGCGCGGAAAATACACGCCCGAGTGGTGGGTGGATACACAGTACGGACTTCTTAAGGTCCTCTCCATTACCGATGAAGGTACGTTTATCGATGGAGTCAGATTTTCCGACATTCGCATTCATCAACTGAACGTTCAAGCAGGGCAGGAGCTGCTCTTTCGGATCTCGTCTCCCGAATCCGCTGCGAATTGCGGTGGTGTCAGCCTCTTCGGCAAAAACTTCGGCAACTATCCGCAGGACATACGGGTAACGATTACGGTGTAGAAGGAACCAACGCGAAACAACCTAAGACCCTATGTACGGGTTTTAGGTTGTTTTCATTCGCGGGAGGCCCAGGTGATCATTCATGCTAAAGGAAGCCGTAACTCATCCTAAGGATAAAATTGCTTTTGTTCTTTGCTTCCCCGGATATGCACATACGCAAGCAATATTTTTCTAATGGCGTCGATCTTCACAGGCTTGCTGACATAATCGTCCATTCCCGCCGCCAAGTATTTCTCCCGATCGCCCTTTAACGCGTTCGCGGTAACAGCCACAATACGGGGGCACTTCCCGGTCGTCAGCTTCTCTTTAATCGTTCGCGCTGCATCCACGCCATTCACGATAGGCATGTTGATATCCATAAAGATGACATCGTATGTTTCTTTAAGTGCAGCTTCAATCACTTCTTGGCCGTTTGCAGCTACGGAAATGTTGTGACCCATCGTTTCAAGCAGTTTCTTCAACACCAGCGTGTTGATCGCATTGTCCTCAGCAATTAATATGTTCAGTCGATCGACTCCATTGGAAATCGAATGCTGGGGATGGTCGAAGTCGGCGGCCGTCTTTTCATTTAGCGGAATGGTGAAGCAAAAGGTCGAGCCGTTCATGCCATCGCTTTCGGCATGGATTTCCCCGCCCATCAATTCCAAGAGCTTTCTGCATATCGAAAGCCCCAGACCGGTCCCTTCATGTTTACGCGTCATAAAGCTGTCGATCTGAGCGAACGGTTCAAAGATTTCTTCGAGCCGCTCCGTAGGGATTCCAATGCCCGTATCCGTAACCGCGAAGGCCAATCGCGCCCGGTCCCCCTCGACTTTCTTGACTGCCACCGATACATTCCCGCGAGATGTAAACTTGACCGCATTGCTCAGCAGATTTAAGAGCACCTGCTTGAGCCGATCCCCATCCCCATAAATGTAATCGGGCACGTTGTGACTGATGGCATACGATAATTCCAGCCCTTTTTCATCGGCCTTGGCGGAAACGACAGACAGGCTGTCCTTGATGCACAAACGCAAATCGAACGTTTCTTCTTGCAGCTCCGTTCTTCCCGCCTCAATTTTTGAAAGATCGAGGATGTCATTGATAATACCAAGCAAGGTTTCTCCACTTTTACGAATGATCTCTACATATTCTTTGTGCTCCTCTTCAAGATCGGCCTCCAGAAGAAGGTCGGTCATGCCGATGACACCGTTCATGGGCGTTCGAATTTCATGACTCATCATGGCAAGGAATTCGCTCTTGGCTTTATTCGTAGCTTCGGCCATTTCCTTGGCCAGCACCAGTCTTTTCTGCTCGGAGATGTCCTTGCAAATCAGATAAAAACCGATATTTTTTTCGTTTACAAAGATCGGCGCAATACTGGTGAGCACTTCGATGATATCGCCGTCTTTGGTGACAACCGTGTCGATTCCCTCTTCTATCGCGCTATCGTGAAGCGCGTCTTTCAAAATCCGCTCCACATTGGGCTTCCCGATCAGGTTGGCAAGCTCCATGCCTTTAAGTTCTTCCTCAATGCGGTAGCCGGTCAGCTGCTCCGCCATCGTATTGGCGTGGATGATTTTTCCTTGCAAATCGAAAGAAACAACGGCGTCATGATTATATTTTTTGAGCGACGTGTACCGTTCAACCGTTTCTTGCAGCCGCTGCTCCGATTCCTTCTGAGCCGAAATATCGTTGATCTGTGCGATGTAATACAGCGGCTGCCCCTCATCATTGCGGAACAACCGGACGGAAACAAACGCCCACATCGTCTCGCCGTTCTTTCTGATATACCGCTTCTCTAACTGCACTTCGCTTGTATTGTTTTCCATCATCTGCTTCAGGTCATTGATCGTTTTGACTTTATCTTCCGGATGTGAAAAAAAGCCGAATCGTCTGCCGTCAAACTCTTCCTTGGTATAACCGAAGATCCGCTCTATTGCAGGGTTAACGGTTAGAATTAAACCGTCCGGAGCGATGAGAGCAATGCCAAAGCAGGCGTATTCAAAAACCTGCGCGTTGAAGGCGTTGGGATCCAAGTTAACGCGATGCATGAAGAACACCTCCAGCCTATAAATTCCTATGGTTGAACGATCCGTTGAACGCTATGTATTGTCGTGTTTTATTATACCATAGGCCGTGGTCAAATCAGGAAGATTGATTTATTACGGCTGCTCGAGTTCACATCACCAATCCATCGATTGCCTGAACGGTCAATCGTTTCCGCCCAAGAAAAAGGACGCCCCCTCGCTCTCGCTTGGGTTGCGTCCTCCTCGCCATATTTCATTTCCAGTTATTTTCTCACGACAATGGAAGTCAGCTCTGCTGCTGCCATCTTCGCCGGTTACTCCTGCTGCGCGCCGTCCTCGCCTTCCCGGGCGATCGCCGAGCGATACATATCGCGGATGACCCGGTACGCTTGCTTGGGCTTCCGGTATTCGTTCACAATCCCCTTGTTGTTAAAGCCCCTTGCCCGGTCCCGGAATCGGGGCGTATCGCTGCGAATATCGGCGAACTGCCAGATGTACGTGCCCGCGATCTTCGGATCGGCGCGGAAGGAGGCCAAAGCTTTGGCGTGAATTTTCGCCTGATAATCCTCGCTGAACATCCGGTCCTCTTCCCAGCCGACATCACCGAATATACCTGCGCCGCCGAACTCCGTCATCAGCACCGGCTTGTCCCCTGCGCCCACCGATGCCGCATAGGCATGGAATTTGGGCAGAAACGCATCGAATTCCTCGACCTTGCCGTTATACCAGCCGTAATACACATTCAGTCCGATGACATCCAGCAGCCCGAGGGTCAGATCGGTCAGCGGGCGGTGCGTTGCGCAGGTGACCAGACGAGAAGTGTCTTTGCTCCGCACCAGATCGACATACGTTTTCGTAATCTCGTAGCCTTCCCGGGTGTTCGTATCGATCTCGTTATGAACGGACCAGAACACGACGCACGGATGATGCAGGTCGCGATCGATCAGCTCCTCGATCATCCGGTAGCCCCGCCCGATCACGACGGGATCGGCCAATACGTCCTTCGGAAAGCCCCACATCGGGATCTCGCTCCAATATACGATCCCCCGTTCGTCGAGCAGGTCGAGCCAGTAGGGACTCATCGGATAATGAGAGCCGCGGATCGTGTTGCAGCCCAGATGCTCGATGATGTCGATGTCCTTCTTCATCAGCTTCGGAGGGAACGCGAAGCCCCATTCGGGATGCTCCTCATGCCGGTTCACGCCCTGCAAATATACCGGCTGCCCGTTAATGCAGATTCTCCCGCCTTCGGTTCCGATCGACCGGAATCCAATGCGGTCGGAACGGTCGTCCTCCCCCGTAGAAGCGGTAATCGTATAAAGCTCGGCTTGCCCGACTTGCCATAACCGCACCCCGTCCCAGAGCTGGTTGATGTTGATCTCAGCGACGCTCCCGCCGGGCAGCGCCACGGTTTCGTTATGAAACGGCCGATCGTCGGCCATCAGGCAGAGCGGCACTTCGCGGGGCTCCTTCGCCAAGCTGCTCAGCCTTACCGAGCACTGCACTTCCGCCTGCCTTCCTTGCAGCCGGTACGTCACGGTCAGCCGCTCTATATAAACATCCGGCAGCGTCTGCAGCTCCACCGGCCGAATGATGCCGCCGTAATGAAACCAGTCGACCCGATCCAGCGGGATCGTCTGGCGCGTATGCGTATTATCGCAGCGAACGATCAGCTCATGCAGCCCGGCTTCCCGGTCGGCAAGTACGTATTCGAACGGCGTAAAACCGCCGTAATGGTCTCCGAGCCGCTCTCCGTCCAAATACACCTCCGCATAACCGAGCACCGCATGGAAGATGAGACGAATATGCTGCTGTTCATTCAAATAAAACGTCGTTCTGTACCAGGCCGGACCTTCGTAATCGTAGCGTCCGATATCGTTGTTCCAGCATCCGGGAACATATATCTTGTCCTCCGTGGCCGGAAACCGCTTATACCATTCCTGCCGGATTCCTTGATCGTCCGGGTCCGCCGCAAATGCCCATTGTCCGTCAAGCCAGCGAACGGATCGGATCCGATGCTCGTCAAAAGCGCGTATCATGAGCTGTCCTCCTTGGATGATGACGTATCATATGCCGTGCCGCAGAACGTTTCGCAGGTCCATCACATACAGCCCCCGCCGTCCCTCATGAACCGAGTCGAACGAGATGCGGGTACCGTTCCGGTCCCAGCGCGGATGCAGATCGCAGCGGATATCGCCGTCGATGCCGGGGGGCGAATGGAACGAACCGAGCGTGACGCCCTTTCTTTTCTCCAGATCGTATACATACAGATGACGCATGTGCCTCTTGTCCGGATAACTGTCATACAGCATCATCTTCCGGTCCGGAGAATAGCTGCAATGCCCGTCGCGCAAGAAGAACCCCGGGTCAATCGCTTCGCCTTCGTATGTTTTGTCCTTGAATAAGTACAGCTGGTCCCCCGCATCGCCGACTTCGGCCCCTCTCGAATGAAACGCGATATGCCGCGCATCCCGCCAGCAATAATGCGAGGCGTACGAATAATCGGACAGCAGAAACAAGTCCGAGCCGTCCGGGTTCACGGTCATGACCGCCGTCTTCCACCCGCGCCCCTCCTCCGTGAAATTGCGCACGAGGAAAACGAGCCGGGAGCCGTCCGTATTGAACGTGATGTGATTGATCAGCAGCTTCTGATCCTCCCCGTGAAAAAAAGCTTGGGTCGCTTCCCAGATACGCTGCATCGACAGCACCAGGCGGCTCAATCCCGTCTGTAAATCGACGAGAAAGATGCCGTCTTCCTCCGAATGGGGGTCTTTGAAAAAACGGTCTTTTGTTCCGGCATATCCGTAGCCAGGGCGAAAATCAAACAAGCGGTCGAAATTCACGCTGACAGCGTACAGGCCCGCAGGGTCCACATTCGCAACCGGCCGCTCCAGCTGCCGGACCGCTCCTGTCCGGATCTGGTGCACGCAAGCTCTGTAATCTTCGCCGTCGCGGACATTATAGATCACGACATCCTCCGCCAGCTTCGGATGCCACTGCAGCATGCTGCCCTGCTGGAAATTCCATGCCGTCGTCTCGGCGATAGGATGAAACGTCCGGTCGGCGACGTCGATCAAACCAAGCACCGCGGTATCGCCCGCACGGGGCAAACGATCTACAAAATCGACCTTATGGCATAAATGAAACCGGCCGCTTTGACTCCAGCCCGGCGTGTCGTAATAGCCGAAGAAATAATGGGCATCGTCGGGCGTCACACGTTCCAGCGTCGTGAGCCCATGAATGGCAGCGTTCATTCCCGGATTACCTCCTTCACAAGTAAATGGCAGCGCCGCGTTCTATCCGCAGCTTCGCTTATTATAGCCGGGGATCCACCGGGCAGCCATGCATAATCGGCCCATCCATTTGTATAATCGAACCATTCTCTGTCAATGTCCGGTAATGCCGCTACTCCAGCATTTGCTTCTTGAACGCCGTCGGGCTCATGCGCATCTTGCGTTTGAAGAAATGGGAGAAATGCGATAAGTCATAAAACCCTAGCTGCTCGGATATTTCCGATAGCGACAGCGAGGAATCGGACAGCAGATTGCAGGCATGATGAATACGGATGCGATTGTACAATTCGATCACGCCGCAGCCGAACTCCTGATACGTCAGCCGCTCCAGATGCGACTGGCTCATGTTCATATGCTGGCATAAGTCTTTCAGCATCGTCTTCTCGCGTAAATTTCGGCGCAAGTAGTCGAGCAGCTTGTTTCTAAAGTGAATCTCCTTGCGCGAGAAAGCGCTCTCCATACAGTTCAACAGGATCGAGTCCAGGTAGCTGCCGACCCGCAGCTTGGAAATTGCGGTCATCTCGCTGCACGTTTGCTGAATGGCCGGCAGCATGTCGAGAATATCGAATTTGTTCATGACCACGATCTCTTTCAAATGCGTATCCAGAAACGAAGTAATGCCCCTCTCGTCTGCCTTGTGCTGAAAGTTAATGCCGAACTGATGGTACCCGTCCTTGGTCGCCAGCGCATGCGCGTGAAAGGGAGGGATCAAGCAAAAATGCCCAGGCCGAAGCGTGTACGAGTGATCGCCGCTTTCCAGAGAAAGAACGCCGTCGGTGACCAGAATCATCTGGTACCACGGATGATCGTGCAGCCCCATGGTCCACCCTTTCGTTCTGTAAAAAAAGTTGATTTCCCTGTACGGCGCCGGCAACCCGATAACCAGCTGTCCAATATCGTTGGGCATACCCGCTCCTCCCTTCCGCCGTTTCGTTATGAGAAGAGTGTACAAATCTTGAAGCAGAATGTAAATGTACTCCCGCGATTTCGCAAAGTATACTGTAAGCGAATAAGAACATAACAATGCCTTGAGAGCGAAGCCGATGAGGCGGGAGCGGAATGGGCGAGAAGGTCCGAGGCGGCAGCCATCGTTAGGAAGCGGCAACGATCGCTTAGAAGGGACGACTACGTAACGGACAAAGCGAAGCGACCGGGCCAGACCGCCGCCTTCACCGCGCTTTGACAAAGCGTTATGAAACCGCTTTCTTAATGCGATGTTGAGCACCTGCTCCTTGAGCCGCTTTACGACCGAAGGTTCGTCCCATGGATCAGCCGCTGCCTGCCGTTTCGCTCCATCCCAAATTATAGCCAAGGGGGAATACACATGGAAAACAAGCGCATGAAGAAAACAGTGTGCGTACTGTCTATCGCCGGTATGCTGTCAGGCTGCAGCAGTACGGGGAATCAGCTTCCAGAGAATAAGCCGCAGGAACCGTCAACCGAGCCGGTCACGATCCGGATTGCCAACTCCGGAAGCGCCAGTCACAGCGATGAGGAATTCAACAAGCTGTTCGTCGAGCCGGTCCGGCGCAAATATCCGCATATTACGCTGGAGCTCGTCAAATACGGCAGCAAGGAAGCGATCAAAAGTCCAGCCGACTGGATCGCCTCCGGCAGCATTCCGGACCTGATCGTGCACTCCAACGGCTCGATGGGCGAGCTGTTCGCCTATGATTTGATGACGGATATTACGCCGCTGGTCAAGCAAACGGGAACCGATCTGAGCCGGTTCGATCCGGTCGTGCTCGACGCGGTGAAGATCGCCTCCGACGACGGCGCGCTGGTCGGATTGCCGTTTACCCAGCAGTTCAGCGCCTTGTATTACAATAAAAATATATTCGACCGCTTCGGCATCGCATACCCGAAGGACGGCATGACATGGGAGGAGACGGTCGCGCTGTCGCGCTCGCTGGCCCGCACCGTGGACGGAGTCAGCTACATGGGACTTCATCCGGAACGGTTGATTCGTCCCGCCTATCCGTTATCGCTGACGCTCGTCAACCCGCGGACGAACCGCTCTCAGGTCGACAGCAGTGAGTGGCGGCGCGTCATTCAGCTGCAGCAGCAAATCGTCTCCATTCCCGGCAATTGGGACGGCAAGAGCAGCCGCAACGATTTCTGGACGAAGCAAAATGTCGCGATGCTCGGGTCCGTCAATATATTGTCCAACCTGCTTCAGGCCGGCGCGCAGGGCGGCTTCGAGCAGTGGGATGTCGCGCAATATCCAAGCTATTCAAATCAACCGAACGTATACGGCATGGTCGATGCCTGGGTCATAGTGATGACAAAGCCGAGCAAGCATAAGCTGCAGGCGATGCAGGTCATGAACGTGCTGACCTCGGATGAAGTTCAACTTCTGGCAGCCCGCCAGCTCGCCAAAATGTCAACGCTGGCAAACTCATCGTTCAATCAGCAGCTAGGTGCGGACGATCCTGTGTTGAAGCAGAAGCGAATCGCCAGCATCTTCAAGAGCAAGCCTGCGCCGGCTCCGAAATTCTCGATGTACGAAGCGAGCGCCCGGCCTTTCCTCGAGAACAATTTCCCCAAGGTCGTAAGCGGCGCGATCGACTCGAATACGCTGCTGCGTGACGCGGAGGAGCAAATCAACCAAATGCTGGACCAGCAAAAGAAATAACATGAGGTCGGCCACCGGATAGACCTTAAATAACCCCGTCATGTTGCGACGGGGTTAGAATTCACTAAGCATGGGGTTATTCTAACGATAATGGCGGCTCATGCGAAGACAAGCTGGCTGCTGCTTTCCGTTGTCTATTTTTGATAAAGGTAACGACGATGACACCTATGATAAGAAGCAGTGCAATGGAACATATCATTATATTCGTGATGTTTGGCACTTTCGCCTGGAGGATAACTTCGCCCTTAGTTCCGGGAATGAGGTCCCATTGATAAGTCTGTTGATCCGGAAGGACCCGAGAGGCATTCTGCATATCGGCTTTAACAGGCAGTGATAGGGTTAGCTTTAAATCAATCTGCTTCAGCATCATTTGTTGTATGCCCATTGTATCTTTGTCATCCGGCTTCATATCTGTCAGATCGACCGAACCATTATAACGGTATGTAGTGAAAAAGAAACCCTTATCTTGGCTGAAGTTCATCATTTCCGAAGAATTGCTTTTTTGATTTTGGTTAAGAATGTTTTGACTGGGCAGAGCGTTACCTATTTCTTCTGAATTATTCAAATGTTTCTTGGCCGCTACTCCTATATAATCGCCATCCCGGTATTGCGAAACAGAAAATCCTTGTTTTTCAAAATTTGTTTTTAATTCTGAAATAGGGTCGTTCTGACCGTTACCAGACATGAGACCTATCAGTTGAGCTTGCATGCCAAGTTTGTAATCCAGATCCGCTGAGCCGTCTTTATTAACCGTTACATGGAAATCCCCTTTTACGCATCCAGTTAATAAGATAAAAATACTTAAAGAAGCTATTAATGAAATCCAGCGTAGCTTACCAGGTATCAACATCATTTCCCCCTATATACAAATAAAATACCTGTGACATTATAACATTAAAAACCTTATTTCGTTGATAAAGAATTAATTAGATTTATGTTACCCGTTAAAAAGGGACTCTAGGACCTCTCTACTTCGTGAAGCATGGCCAATGACGAGCTTCAGATTTTGTTGTGGCCATCGCAATCAACCAAATGCTGGACCAGCAAAAGAAATAACATGAGGCCGGCTACCGGAATGCTGCGCAAAGGTTTTACGTCACAGATGGCCGATTGAAAAAAGCAAGCGGGTATATCCTCCCGCCGATAAGGTTTTCCGTTATTCGCCGGATCACGGCTTCCCCGCGAAGATTATACTTGTTCAGGAGCAGCAGCTCGGAAGCCGGGACCCACTTGTATTCGCTCATCTCATAGTCATGGAGCCGCCGGGATTCTGGCGCAATTTCTGCGGTAAAATGAAATAAAAGCACCTGCGCGTTACCCGTAGCAGCGAACGGATAGACGCCGGTTGTGCCCGTAAGATTGATTTCGTATCCGGTTTCCTCCCTAACTTCTCTGCATGCAGCATCCGTAATATCTTCACCCCGTTCCACTCTTCCGCCGGGAAAATTCCATTGATTTGCGACGGGCGCCTTGGTTTCTTTAATAATCAGCATCTTGCCGTACTGAATAATCGACACGCTAGCGACTACAATGTATCCGTGTTGCATCATTTCCTTCTCCCTCTCCCGTTCCGCTCGCATCTATCCGAAGCTTACTGCGTTGCACTTTAAGTTATATACTAACGCAAACTGCCCGGAAGGGTACAAGGAATATTTGCGACTGAAAAATAATGAGGAAATCCGAGATTTTTAGAGATAAACAGAGTTATCATTTTCTGAAAAACCTGAATTTAGGCATTGTAATGTGAATATGTAAATCTATGCAAAAAAGCGAACATGCGTTTTTGAAGTTTGTAAATTAACATATTATATTTTACGATAGGTAACATTCGAAACCGAGAATGAATAAAGAGGCGTGAGCGTTATTCATATCGCTATAGAGAAAGAGAGGTGTTTTATGACGACAAGGCAATGGGTCGCAAAATTTATGTTGATGAACAAATGGGTATTTATATGCGGGTTCATCATCACTACATTAGCGACGTTGACTAATTTGATTTTTCCGTTCCTCAACGGGAAAATTGTTAATATCGCTTTTTATGATAAAGACATGACCGCCTTTTTGAATGTGAGCCTTATTTATGCCGGCATCCTCTTTGTCCATCAGTTTGTTGTTACGACGCTAAACAATCTCATTCAGTCACAATTGATGACGGGTTTTGTCTTTGATATACGGCGGGCTCTGTTCAAAAAGATATTACATAAAAAAGGGAAAGACCTCTCCGGGATGTACAGCGGAGACATGATCAGCCGAATGAACAATGACACCACGGATATTGGAAATCTCGTCTTCCAGAACGGTCTTTGGGCATATTCCAACTTTTTACATATACTATTCGCTGTCTGCTTCATGTTTTACTACAATCTACTTTTGGGAGTTCTTACAGTCGTTCTGGTTCCCATCATGTTCTTTACCTCGAAACATTTCAAGAAAAAATCGCAAAATATCAGGAAGGAGATTTCAAAGGAACAAGGCAAGCGATCCTCTTACTTGTTTGAAATCGTGAAAAATTGGCAGGAGATAAAAATCCTTAACGCACGTAAACAAGTAACGAAGTTTTATTTAAGAAAAACGACAGCCATCCATAAAATGAATGTGATGAGCGGAAAAATCGACGTGACGGCGGAAAGGGTTAATTCTTTCCTCATGCTTATCGCACAACTGGTCATATTCGCGACCTGTGCCTATTTCATTGTTAATGGCCAAATGCAGCTCGGCGTCTTTGTGGCCGCCGTAAGCTATTTTAATATGGCAGTAAACTACTTCAGCTCCATAAACGGCAAAATGATGGATGCCGGGAAGCAGCTTGTATCCGTACAACGCGTGGTGGATATTCTGAATGAGGATGAAGAAGATTACAAAGATAACCATCCTCCGAAACAAATTAAGGAGGGCATGATTGAATTTACCAATGTCACATTTGGGTACACCGAAGATAAGCCTGTTCTGAACGGATTCACTCTCCGTATTGATGCAGGAAGCACCATTGGCATTGTCGGAAAGAGCGGCGCAGGTAAAACATCGATGGCGAACCTGCTCTACAATTTATATAACGTGGACGGCGGCGAGCTTCTGATCGATGGAACGAATGTCAATGCATATAACCTGCATAGCTTGCGAAGCCAGGTCGGTATGGTTCATCAGGAGACCATCCTTTATGATCATACGCTGCGCTACAATCTTTCATTTACGAATAACAACGATCATGATGACGCATTGCTGGAAGCGCTTAAGAAAGCCGCCCTTTATGATGTTTACTTGACACTTCCAAACGGACTGGACACGCTGCTTGGAACGGACGGGCAAGAATTATCCGGCGGACAGAAGCAGCGACTAGCTATCGCCAGGATATTAGTCAAGAATCCCAAGATTTTGATCTTCGACGAAGCCACTTCGTTCCTTGACAGCCAGAATGAAGCGCTTATTCGGAACATGTTGAGGGATATGTCGAAAGATCGGACGGTTATTATCATCGCCCACCGTTTTTCCACCATCCGATGCTGTGATAAAATCGCGGTTTTAGCGGACGGTGTTGTCGCAGGCTTTGATACTCACGACGTACTGATTAGAAGCAATGAAACGTATATACACTTATTCCGCGAACAGCATATAGGAGATGAAGCGTATGAACCGGTGGGATACCTTTAAGGCATTGACTCGGGATATAGATGGTATTCACAAGCCGTTGATTGCGCTTGGTTTTTTCAAGGTATGGAACTTATTATTCGGGCTTATCCCTTTGTTCTTGTATTCGTTTTTGGTGAATCGCGTTTTAGTGGATAAACATATGAACGAGCTTCCGCCTGTCATTATCGGATATTTGGCTGTTTTCCTGTTTGCGACAATCGGGATCGGAGTCAGTAAGCGGTTTTCAAACCGGTTACTACTGAAATATGACCTAAGAATAAAGCATAAATTGCTGAAAAAGTATACCAGCCTAGATCATGATGTGTATAGCAAATACAGCACTGGCGACGTTAAGAGTCGGATCGAAAACGATTCTATTGTTGCCGGGAATTTTTTCACAACCCATATATTGGATTTTATTTACGGCGTCGTTTACGCGGTTACGCTGGCGGTTATTTTGCTAAGTTTCGACTGGCGGATTGCGCTGCTCAGCTTTATTTTTGTACCGATATCTTTTGTAACGGTTCATTTTTTGGGAGGAAAATCGAAGAAAGCCAAAGAGGAACTATGGAAATTGCAAACAAAATATGAAACCTTTTTACACTCGAATTTTCAAAACTGGAAGGATGTCAAGATCAACAACCTTGAGGACGCGCAACTTGATGAATTAAACGGACATTATAAAAAGATAAGGCCGATTTGGTTTCTAACCCAGCTCTATTCGCATCTGGGAGTTACCTATTCATGGTTCACGAAAAACTTCATTACCCAGTTGTTTATTTATTTTATCGGTGGATTATTCGTCATTAATGGTTATTCGCAAGTCGGTGTGCTGCTCGTGTTTATCAGCTTTTACGGGCAGTTTTTTGGGAATATAGAAAACATTAGTAATTCCATCATAAACTTCAAGAATGATTCGGTGAATATCGAAAAGGTTATCGAGATACTGAATTTAGAAGCAGGTAATAAACCTTATCAGAAAATTAACGAAACAGATATTAATGTTGAAAACCTGAAATTTAAATATGAAGGAAACGATTCATTTGCTCTTGACGGGATTTCGTTTTCCGTGAGTAAAGGCGAACATCTGGCAATCGTCGGAGAAAGCGGCAGCGGCAAGTCTACCCTCGCTAAACTGTTAACAGGGAAAATTAAACCGCAAGGGGGTACTGTGCGCATTGGCAGCGTTGATCTACACACTGTGAACAGCGAGAGTGTGTCAGACAAAGTGAGTATCGTTGTGCAGGAGCCGGTTCTATTCAATATGACGATCAGAGAAAACCTGTTGCTGGCAAAGGCCGACGCAACCGATGCGGAATTGATAGCGTGCTGCCGCAGAGCGAGTATTTATGACTTCATTGCAACCTTGCCCAATACATTGGATACGACCATTGGAGAAAAAGGTGTAAAACTTTCAGGGGGCCAGAGACAGCGCTTATGTATTGCCCGTGCGTTTTTACAGGACAGGGACATCATCATTTTTGATGAAAGCACCAGCGCTCTTGACAACGAAAATGAGAATGACATCATTGCAGAGCTCAAGAGCCTTTCATCGGGAAAGACCCTGATTTCCATTGCTCACCGTTTATCTACTATTTTGGACTGCGACAAGGTCATGGTATTAAAAGAAGGTGCGATAGTAGCTTTGGATACCCATGAAAACCTGCGTAACAGAAACGAAACCTATGATCTGCTTTTCCAAAATCAGTATACAGCATGTGGGCATGTTGTTGTAAAAAATACGGAGGACATGAAACCCTTTCACATGCTCGTGCATTTTTAGCTAACCATGGTTTTGATTGGTATATCTGTGGCGGTGGCGCAATCGATGTATTTCTACCCCTTGAACCTTACGCAACGTAATGATTTAAAGTGAACGTAACAGCAGGACAAACTACAGGACAACGGCCAGTCGAACAAAATAAATTCGAAATCAGAGGAGAACCGGACATGAGAAAACTCGTATTATTCATGCATGTGTCGCTGGATGGGTATGCGTCAGATTCGAATGGAGGACTGGATTGGATTCCGTACAACGAGGAATTAGAGAAATACGCCGAGGAGGTCGTAGCCGAAGTCGGCTCTCCCGTTTACGGACGTACGACGTATCAGATGATGGAGAGCTACTGGCCCACGATGCTGGATGATCCTAATGCGTCGAGGCACGATATGGAGCATGCTAAATGGATACAGGATGTTAAGAAGATCGTCATTTCCGGCACAATGGACAAGACGGAATGGAACAATACGTTGCTGATTAAGGACAAAATCGCAGAGGAAATCAAGGCGCTCAAGGAGCAGCCTGGCAAAAATCTCGTTATCTTCGGCAGCCCGGGGGCTGCGAAGACGCTGCTTGAGCTCGGCCTGATCGACGAATTCCTGCTAACGATCTGTCCAGTCGTCCTGGGCAGCGGAAAAACGGTATTCGACGGCAGCGTCGAGAAAATCAGGCTCAAGCTGCTGTCCAGCCGAGCGCTCAAGTCGGGCATTATCGCGACCCGCTATGAGTTGGAGAAATAGTCGCGCCGTACAAGGTGAACCGCTCGAACGGGAAACGATAGTTGAAAAAAGCAGACTGCCGCGGCGGTCTGCTTTTTTCATTAAAACAACTGACAGAATAGGCTCAAAAGGATAATACCGTTGAATGTTAGTGAAGAATTAACGGACTCCGCTTACATCCGGGTCATGGACCGGCGTTTTACGACGGTTTAAATGATTGCTTTTTGAGCAAGCAGCCTTTCCTGCAACTGCCCTACATTAATGCCGCGCGTCGCTACATTTTGTTCCGCTGCCATAGCAGCGGCGACACCTGCCGCTTGCCCGATTGCCATGCAGTGGGATTGTACCCGCGTGGAAGCGAGCGCTTCATGCGTTGCCGAGATGCAGCGCCCGGCAACGAGCAGGTTATCCACATCCACCGGAAGCAAGCATCGATACGGAATATCATAAGCATCGTCGAGTTCCGTCCATACATTCGTATGGTCGTGCGGGCTATGAATGTCGACCGGGAAGCAGCCCTTGGCAATGCTGTCAACGAATTTGGCACCGTGGAGTACATCCTCCTGGGTCAGAACATAATCGCCGATGATCCGTCGCGTCTCGCGTACACCTACCCGGGAAGCGGCGCTTGATAAGGAAGCCCGATCGAATCCAGGCAAGTATTTGCGGGCAAACGCGACCACCGACATAACTTGCTGACGCAGGTCGATCTCCGCACGAATCAGCTCCTGATTATTCGTTCCATCGATGCGGTTGACGCGGGTTGCGTTAAAGAGCACATCGCCGTCCCGATAGTCGGAGAACAGGGTCAGCCGTTCGCGGCCAACGTTCAGCTCTCCTCTTTCCTTGGCTTCGGCAACCGCCCGGTTGAAGCCGCTAAGCGCTACCATGCGCTTCGCAAAGTGAGCCGGCAAGTTCGACGGGAGTATGGGATACGTTACCCACACCAGCTCATCGCGGTGCTCCAGTGTGTAGTCGATGAACTTGTCCAGATCGACATAGCTCATTTTGAAAAGCGACGACACCGGCTGTGCCAATCCGTCTTGTCTGCGCCCGTACTCATAGCTGGCCCCAGCCGATACCGCGATATCCCCGTCGCCGGTTGCATCGATATACTGCTTGGCACGGATGATATCTCTGGATGACTTGCTGCGAATGCCGATTCCTTCTACCTTGCCGTTCTTGGCGTAAACCTCATCCACATACGTATTGAGCAGCAGCTTGACTCCAGCCTCAAGGACGAGCTTGTTTAGAACAAATTTCAAAATTTCAGCGTCAAACGGAGTAATATAACCGCCGGTTCCCTGCGTGGAACCCGGCTTGTCGTATGGGCACTTGACCGTACCCGTTGAGCCCTCATATGCAACCAATTCATCCACAACATCCTGGAATATTCCGCGGATCACTTGACGGTCTTGAAAATAATTCGTCATCCATGGACCAACCAAACTGCCGGTCCCGGCTCCTCCTAGAAATGAGCTAGGCTCAATCAGAACCGTACTGGCGCCGGTGCGAGCCGAGGCAATTGCAGCAGCGATCCCCGCAGGACCTCCGCCGATAACGGCGACTTCATAATCGTAAACTGAAGTATTCATACGGAATGACACCTCCATTATTTTTTAGCCAAAATATCATCGGCGCGCTTCTTCATATTTCCAACCGCATCCGCGGTGCTTTTATCACCGATCAGCGCACGTTCGCCTTCCTCATCAACAATTTTCTGAATTTCGGCAAGGTTTTTGAACTCCGTATCATTGACATACTCTACGTCCGCGAATGCTACCCGTTTGAACGACTCAACGTCAAACAGTTTTTCGGGATTGTCGCCGAGCACAAGCTTGGCTACTTTTTCTTTGTCTACTTTTTTCCATGCCGGAACGCGCCCGCTGGAAATGAGCGGTTCATTCCCTTCCGTCACGTACCATTTCAGGAATTCCCAAGCCGCCTCTTTCTTCGAGGAGTTGGCGTTGATCGTAACGAAGTCCAGGTAGCCTGTGCCGCCGCCGATAAATTTGCTGTTCGACGTCATTTTTGGCGTAGGAGCAAACGCAGTGACAAAATCATGCGGGAAGTCCTTCGTATTTTTGATGCTGCGGATGCCTGCTGTGCCGTTCCAAACCATCGCGGTTTTGCCGGATAGGAATAGGCTTGTGCCCTGAAGCTTGGACGTTTTGGCTTCTGCGTAAGGAGGCTGCACTTTTAAGTTGCGCTCCATATCGACCATTGTGTCCAAGTACGACTTGAACACCGGATTGTCGAGATTACTCGTTTGGGCATCTTTGTAAAACGCGTTCGGACCAAGCTCGGTTTTTACCGTTTTGTCCATCCACTCATAAATTTTCGGCTCCAAGTTGCCCACGAAGGAACCCCATCGCTTATCGTTGCCCTGGCCTTTCGTCAGCTTCACCGCATAATCTTTATATTGGTCCCAGGTCCAGTCCGTAGGAATCGGCAGCTTAGCTTCATCCAGGTAAGATTTATTGATGGAAACAAAATCGTTCAAAATGATCGCCGGGATATAATAGGATTTGTTATTAAACTTTGTAATCGCTTTATCACCGAAGTTATCCTTAATGTCGAACTGAGCTTGGGCAATATATGAATCCAGCGGCTCCACCAAATTGGCGTTGATCCGCTTTACCAGCTTGTCCATTCGGTAGTTTACGAACACGTCGACTTCGCCGCCTGCGATTAGCGATGTTTCGAGTTTGGTATTACCGGATTCGTCATTGACAAACCGAACATATTCGACTTGAATGTCAGGATGAGCTTTATTCCAGTTCTCAACAGCCTGTTTCGGTCCGCTCTCTTCCGGAACCGCCCCCCAAAATTTCAGCTTCACGACTTTGCCTGAAGCCCCGTTACTGCCGGCTTTGTCTGCCGCTGGGTCCGAGCCGCAACCGACTAGCCCCATTGCCGCGAGACTTACTGTTAGAATAATACCCACCTTACGTTGATGATTCATCATTTCTCATACCTCGCTTCTTGTATTTGTAATTTAAATGTATAGAAGGAAAAAGAATTATCCTTTCACCCCGGAGGATGCCACACCTTGAATAAACCAGCGCTGACCGAATAAAAATACCGCGATGACGGGTAAAATAGAGCTGACTGCCGCAGCCATCATTTGCGGATAGTTTGTGCCGGAATCATCGACAAAATTAGTTAGGCCAAGCGGAACAGTAAACAATTTCTTACTTGTTATAAAAACAAGCGGATTGACGAATTCATTCCAGTTCCATGTGAAGCTAAGGATGACCAAGGAAACCAGCGCGGGCTTGGACAAAGGGATAAAGATACGCGTCCAGATTTGAAAATGGTTGGCGCCCTCCATTTTGGCCGCCTCGGAGAAATCGCCGGGTATCGTCAAATAAGTTTGGCGAAGCAGGAAAATGCCGATCGCCGTAAAGATTCCAGGCAATATCAATGCCCAGTGCGAATTATAGAGACCGAGATAATTGAATAAAATAAATCTCGGAATGAGCGTTACTTGATCAGGAACCATCATCGTTGCCAAGAAAATGAGAAAAACAAAGTTTTTGCCTTTGAATTCAAAGCGGGCAAAGCCGTAAGCAGTGGCAGAGCTGATCAGCACGGCGCCGATCACCGAAAGCACCGTTACTTTAATGGAATTGAAATAGTAGAGACCGAATGGATGGGACCCGAGCCATATATCTTTATAGTTATTCCATTGAATCTTGGCGGGTATCCAAATCATCGGATCATGAAATACGTCGATTTGCTTTTTCAACGATGTCGACAGCATCCAGAGAAACGGCAACAGCATTGTAGCCGCCACAGCCACCAGCAATAATGTCGTGAACAGCTTCAGCCCATTGCTTTTGAGCCACGTCATGCTTGTCTCCTCCTTCTAGTAATTCACCCAACGTTTTTGCCCAATCCACTGTATGATCGTGATCATAAATATAATCAACGTCAAGATCCAAGCCATCGCTGACGCATAACCCATTTTGTAAAAGCTAAAGCCGGTCTGATAAATATAGAAAGTTACGACCGAAGTGGAAGTACCCGGCCCTCCCTGCGTCATCATGAAGATGGCGGCAAATACTTGGAAGGAATGAATGATGCAAGTAATCAGGACAAAAAACGTTGTCGGCGACAAAAGCGGGATCGTCACACTGAAAAACTGTTTGACTTTACCGGCTCCGTCGATGCTGGCCGCCTCATACAAATCTTTCGGTATGCTTTGCAGCCCGGCCAAATAAATGACCATATTATAGCCGATTGCCGCCCATACGCTCATAATGATAATGGCTGCCAAAGCCCATTTCGGATCGGAGAGCCAGCCAGGCGGGTTTTCGATGCCAAATCCGCGGAGCGCTTGGTTAATCGGACCTTGACTTGGAGAGTACAAGAGCGCCCATACCAGCGACACAGCAACGATGCTTGAGACATACGGCATGAAAATAATCATGCGCAGCGGCGTTTTGAAGAATGCGCCATGATTTAGCCCTACGGCGGTCAGCAGTGAAAATATCATGATACACGGAACGGTCGTCACGGCAAATATTAAATTGTTCTTAAGACTGTCCGTAAACCACGGATCAGACCACATCTCTGTATAATTATGAAAGCCTGTAAACCGGATGCCTTTGAGTCCCTCCATAAAGTTCCAGTCCGTAAAGGAGATGACTAAGGAAAATAGGATTGGAATCACCGTCAATAGTCCGAATCCGATGATTGCCGGCATAATAAATAGCCACCCTGTAAACGCTTCCTTTTTATACGCGTTCATAAACTGCCCCCTTTCTGCTTACTCGTGCTGTGGTCTTGACGTCTCTTATCGTAAACCATGGGGCTTCCGGGTTAAACCAACAATCATTTGAAAAAAGGATACGAAAGTATGAAAGTAAACCGTTTTCAATTCATTTCAGTTGAAATCGGATACATATCTTTGAGTACAAGACACGATTCTACGAAAAACAAAAAATCACATTGATCCCTTCTTAGCAGGTCAAGTGATTTTTATATGTTCCATGGATGAAGTTATTTGCCGGAGGCCGTGTACTGAATAGGTGTGCAGCCAGTGTACTTTTTAAAAATTTTTGAGAAGTACTTTGGATTGTCAATACCGACACGTTCCCCTACTTCAAACCAATCCATTTTTCTGCCGCGGAGCAGCTCCTTTGCCTTCTCAACGCGAATTTCCTGAAGATATTGGGAAAATGTTTTGCCAACTTCCTTTGTAAACAGATTGCTGAAATAGTTCTCGCTCAGATTGACAACATGCGCTACGTCCTGAATCCGAATCTGTTCGGCATAATGCATTTTGATATAATCGATGGCTCGCTGTATTTCGTGCCGGTGATGAGCGTTTTTTTTGAACGCAACCAACATTTCCCTAGCGAGCTGATGCAGTTGATAGCACCATGCGCGAAGCTCAAGGTAGGTTCCGCGGGAGTGGACTTGCTCAAACATGGATTCCGACAGCATGCCGGCCGGAACTTGTCCTCCCCAATCCTTAAGGAGTAGAATGACTGACGATACCCACGCATGAACCGCATCAACAACTTCGGTGACAGTTACATCCTCCACTACGGTTGCAGGAAAAAGCGTCTGAAACGCTTTCTCGGACGCTTCGTCGTCATGCCCTTCCAAATGAAGCAAATACTTTTTGAAATCTCCCATTTCCATAAACTGCGAGTGCCGGTCGGAATATGCGGATGGATCCGAATCATATGCATACACGCCATAGCCCCGGTAAAATACGAGTCGAAGGGCAGCTTGCGCCTCTCGGTACGCTACCATCCGTTCCGACGCCCGATGAAAGGTGCGGCTGACGCCGCAGCTAAAGGTGTCGCCGCATGCATGCCGTATGGCGGTCATCCGGGAGCGAATTTCAGAATCGGGAGTAGCATCATTCGGCATGCGGAATAACAGCGTCCATCCGGAGGAGCCTTCGTATATAAACATACAAGCAACAGCTTCGTCCTGTTCTAGGAACGTCTTCAGCTGCACGTGCAGCTCGTTGAACTTGACGCTTGTCCCCGCATGGCTTTGGTTTCTTTCCAGCACAGCGACGACATGCCTGCTCCCGGATTTTATGGCTCCATCATACACTTCATTCGGCGTCCCCTGCAGCCAATCAAGCCAATCTTCCCGCATCACCTTCCATGGCGATTCTACATCGGCTTTTTCGGCCGTCATGGCGGAATTTTTCGGTTCAAGCGCCGCTTTGATTTTGAGCACCGATTGGAGCAGCTCGTCGGGATCCATGCGAAATTTGTTCATATAGTCTACGGCACCCAGCTTCAGCGCTTCGCGAACGGTCGGGAAATCCTCTAGTACGCTCAGGATGACAAACCGAATATGCGGAAATTGTTCCCGCACTTCTTTCATCATTTGCAAGCCGTCCATATGAGGCATCCGAATATCTGTCAAGACCAGCTCCGGCTGTACGGTACGAATCAGCTCCAGGCCCCTTCGGCCATCCGCCGCTTCGCCGGCAATTTCAATCTCGTGGCTTTCCCAATCCACGCTGGAGATGACGCCTTTGCGCACAAAAACTTCGTCATCAATTACGACCATCTTCACCTTCATGGCCTCCCCTTTCGCGATATGGCAGCGTAATCGTGACACGGGTCAGCTGCGCTTTCGAGTCCTTTTCGATCTGCAGTCCATACGGCCCCTCATACATCAGCTTGATTCGTTTATTCACATTGGCAAGGCCAATGCTGGGACCGAATTGTTCTTGCGCTAACTGCGCTTGCAGCTCCTCCAGCCGCTCATCGGTCAGCCCGCTGCCGGTATCCTCAACGATCAGTTGAAGCAGTTCATCCTTCCGATAAGCACGGATGTACATTTCTCCGCTCTTCTCCATAAACAGCCCGTGCTGATACACGTTTTCCACGAGCGGCTGCAGCGATAATTTGGGCACGAGTGCATCTAGGCAGCTTTCGTCAATGTCGTAATGAACTTGAATCGTATCGCCGAATCTGTATTTTTGAATCGTAAGGAAATACTGCACATTTTCCATCTCATCGCGCAGCGGGATGACCTCTTGTCCCCGGTGAATGCTCATATTCAGCAAGTGACCCAGCGCCATCAACATCTCCGTAATCTGTTTGTTCCCGGACATGACGGACATCCATTTAATAGTATTCATCGTATTGTATAGAAAATGCGGAGTAATTTGCGCCTGCAGCGCCTCCAATTTCGCTTGTTCCTTATTTTTCTCCAAAATAATTTCATTCTGAATCCTGCTTCGTAAATCGGACAGCATGCTGTTGAAGCTTTGTCCTAAAAATCCGATTTCATCACGCGTTTTAACCTTATAGACTACGTCGAGTTCTCCGCCTTCAACCTTCTTCATTACCCTTCTAAGCTCGCTTAGCGGTTTGATCACCATGGAGGTCAGGCCGATGATCAAGCCTGCGAATAGCGTTAGGCAGACAATGAGAATCACAATCGCGACATTCCGGTTATGAAGAACCGTTTTTAACATATCCCGGTAAGGAACAACCTGTACGACACGCCAGCCCGTAACCGGAACTACGTAACTCCCTATGATATACACGGTATCGCCAATACGTGTCTGAAACGTATCTCCTCGGCTGTCAAGAAGCGGCTGAATGGATTTATATACGTTCTCCGATTGGACCGGGTCATCGCTTAATAGGGCCCCCTCCCGATCGACAATAAACCCTAGACTCGACGAATACGCCGCATCGGGATTCATTATGTCCAAATAGGGAGTAACCGGCTCACTGATCGCGAGAATACCGAGATTGTCAACGAGATTATCAGCCTTGACAAGCATGGATAACGTCATTAACTTGGCGCTTGACGGGGAGACAAAGTTATCCTGCTGCAGCGTCCAGACCATGAAGCCATTCTTATCGATTGTTTTGGCATACCAAGGCGCATTCCGAATCTCGTCCTTCGTCGTGACAAAGCTGCTCCAATTGGTATATAAACTACCCGTATTATCTATCAGGGTTAAGTAGACGGAGTCCGATGCGATCGAGGTTGTAACCTCCGTATATTTCTTATCTATAAAGTGGGAAAACCCCAGCTTTGCTTTGTCCGTTGTTGGCGGCGAAGCGAGTATTTCCCTCAGCCGTTCATCCAGAACAATCGATCGGGAGATGTTGGAAAGTTCATTCAAGCGGCGTTCGATGTTCCGGTTGACCTGCTGCAGCCGATCGGACGTCATTTTAGAGATTTGTGAAGTCATCTCCTGCTCAAAGCTCTGGTAGACGTAGATGCCTACACCGGTAATCGGCACAAGAATAAATAGAATAAACGCTGTAATCAGTTTGGTTCGTAAACTAATAAAGCCGAAATAGGATTGCCATATTCGCTGAAATGCCTTCAATCCTTGCCGCCACCTCTTTTACTACACATATGCGTTAGAATGATTTCACTTTAGCATATTTCGGCGCAAAATAAAAAAAGGCCGAAACCTTTCCGACTGGAAAGATCTCGGTCAATGCTGTCAGATGTAATTTCGCCCCCCTCGGTTCGGATTTAGTAATTGCCGAATGGTCGGCACAAGGTACTCTTAGGAATGCAGCGCCCGAACTCATTCATATTCACCATCAAGACGATAAAAAAACTATTTGAGCAATGCAGCTCCGAATTGCTCTGAGAGTGTACCCCAAGGGTTTTGGTCCATTCAGCCTAATGGAAGGAAGGTTTGAACGATCCGTTCGCTTGCCCCTGTGCACAAACATGAACAAGCGGTTGGCAGCAACGGGCTTCCCCTACGCCTACTGCGGACATGGGGCTGCCGAGCTTGAATACGAGGAACGCATCGGCTTCCCGGGCATTAATTCATTCCGGCGGGCCGGCCCCCGCCGGGGCCGCCTTCCGAACCGCGGCCGCGACCGCCGCCGCCCCCGGGACCACCTCCCGGGCCGCCGAACGAACGGGCGGTGGTGACGCCCGATTCGTTCACATAGGTCACCTTGTCGCCGAGCGTGAAGGCGACGATTTTGGTGCCGCCGCTGGTCGCGCCGCCTTCGTACAGGCCGCCCGTAGCGGTGCCGTCCGACTTGCCGCCGGTGAAGATGGCGTACTCCGTGCCCGCTTTCAGCTCCGGCGAGGAGATTACGATGCTGCTGAACGACTTGGCCGGCGCGAATGCCGCGATCGTCTTGCCCGCACTGTCCGTCAGCGTCACCAGCGTTCCGGCCTGAAGCGCGCTCGGGAACATCATGTGGACGGCACGCTGCGAGGAGGTATCCGAAGGCGCTTGAGCCATGCCCGAGCTGCCTGCTGCAATGAGCGTACCGCCGGACTGCTCGAAGGTGCCGTCGTAGTCCAGCGCGCCGTTGCCGTTATTGGTCGGGCCGTTCACGATGACGGTACCGCCGGACATAACGATCGAGCCGTTGGAGTCGAGACCGTCGCCCTCGGCATCGACATACATATACCCGCCGCTGATCGTCAGCTTGCCGTTTGCTGCGCTGGCCATGCCGCCCCTGCCGCCGGGGGCCGGGCTTGCGCTCCCGCTCTCGCTGCTGACATTGACGCCATCGTCTTTGGCGACGAGGCGAATCGTACCGCCCGAGACCGCGATGTCCAGCCCTTCGATGCCTTCGTAGCTCTTCGTAATATCGATGGTTCCGCCCGAGATCGATACCGTCTTGTCCGCGTGAATCGCATCATCGCCGGACGCCAAGACGTACTCTCCGCCTGCAATGGAGATTTGCGCGTTGCTGTGCACCGCGTCATCCGCCGCGTCGATCCGGAACGTGCCGTCGGCAATCGCAATGCCCGCCGCCGCTTTCAACGCTTTGCCGCTGGCCGACTCCTCCGTTTCCGTCGCCTGCTGCGCCTGCGGCTGGCCGCCGAAGCCGCGCGGATCCTGCTCTTGATGCGTCTTGGTGGATGCCGCGCTGCCGCCGCCAGATACGATATGGAACGTGCCGCCGCCGATCAGAATGGTGGAAGCCGATTGCACGCCGTCGCTAGCGGACGTAATGTCGAACGTCCCTCCCTGTATGGCGACATACCCTTTCTCCGCGTCGGTATCGTTCGTCGTCTTGACGCCGTCACCGCCTGCCTGAATCGTGATGGAGCCGTCCTTCACGGCGAACAGGTCGCGTCCGATCATGCCGTCGTCGGCAGCCTGCACGGCGATCGTGCCGCCCATAATTTTCAGATCGTCCTTGCTGACGATGCCGTCGTTCGTTTGTCCCTGAACAGTCAGCTTGCCGGAGCCGTTGATCGTCAAATCGCCCTTGCTGAACATCGCCGCAACCGCAGCGTCTTCGGACGTGTCCTTATAAGCCGTCCCGTCGGATACGGCGTTGTCTGTGCCGTCCTGCAGCGTGACGATCGTCTTGTCTGCCTGCTTCACGTAGATGGCCGGGCCGCCCGGGTTCGTGATCTCCGCCCCGTTCAGCACAAGATGCACGTCGGCGTCCTTCGGCGCATCGACGACGATCTGCCCGCCGGTCAGCGTGCCGGCGGCGACGTAGGTGCCTGCCGCCGTAATCGTCACGACGCCGCCGTCCGCCTGGGCTCCCGCGCCTTCGACGCTAGCGCCGGAGCCGCTTAGGGCGATCATGGTGGAGCTATCCTTGCTCCAAGCCGTCAGCGCGTCCTTCTCCTTGAACCCAGCCTTCTCGGCCGCGCTCAGACCGGCCAGTTGCACCTCCGCAGCAGAGCCTGAACCTGCGCCTCCAGTCGCTGCCGCGGTCGCGGCGGCGGAAGCATCCGCTCCCGCCAGTGCCGTCTCCGCCGATTTGGCGCTGCAGCCCGCAGCCAGTAAAGCGCTCATTAAGACAACCGTCATCCATTTGGTGTTATTCGATCGACTTCTCATCGTGTATCCCTCTTTTCATCAGTTTTCCAGCGCGGCCGGATTCATCGTCAATGTAATATCGAGATTGCCGTTTCGCGTACGGACGGCGTCAAGCAGCTCTTTCTGGTTCGTATTCGGGCCCAGCTTAATGGCGTATACGAGTTCGTACAAGCTGCCGAGCTCGGTTGTGCGCACTTTTTTCAGCTCATAATCGATGTTGAACCTTTTGAAAATTTCGTCGAACGCCTCTTCATAACCGAGGTTTTCCGGGATCGTCACCTTCAGCATTCTTGCCGTTTCTTTGCTCGTTCCGAATTGGAAAGCTTTGAGCACCAGCATCAATACGCACAGCAGCACCGTGAACAGCACCGCGTAGCCGTAAGCGCCGACGCCGCACGCAAGTCCGGCCGCCATCGAGAACAGGACGTATGATATATCCTTGGCATCGCCGGGGGCGCTTCGGAACCGGATAATCGAGAACGCACCGGCAAGACTGAAAGCGCGGGCGATATTGCTGCCGATCAGCAGAATGATGATGGCCACGATCGTCGGCAAGATCATCATCGTCAGCGTAAAGCTCGGGGAATGCGCCGGCTGCGTCTTCATATACGTCCAGCAAATGACGCCTCCGAGGACGATGGCGACCGCAAAGGTCAATAGCGCCTGGGCAAAGCTTAGTTCGGCGACGGCAGTATTGGATGTAAAAATAGATTCGATCATAGCAAGACACGCTCCCGTTCCTGATTCGCGCAGCGAATCGATTTTTTATATTCATTGCCGTACTTCGAGAAACTGGTCCGATACATCCGATGCTCCGCCAGCAGCTTGGCCAGCCATACCGGGATCGTCTTCTCCGCCTTGACCTCCATCAGCCATTGGCCGTGCTCCAGAAGCGGTTCGCCGTAATCGCCGGACTCCAGCTTGAGATCGTACCGCCGCGACCGGATATTCGTATCGAACGTAATCCGCAAGTCGCGATTGCCTTTGCAAAACATCGCAAACCGGTCATACGCCAGATACACCATCGGCCGCAGCTCGTACCGGGACATGAAATACTCGATCTCCTGAATCACCTGCCGGTTCATCCCGCTCCGGTACTCCGGCGCTTGGCCGGTGCGAACGAACGCGTACGCTTCATGAAGCTTCAGCGCCGTCCGCCGCTTGTTGACCAGCCCGAACACCTTCTTTTTCAGCTCCAGATACACTTTGGCATCCGCAGCCGGTACGCCGTAAGCCCGGATTCGCAGCTTCTCCCTGTACTTCGGCTTCGCCAGGCTGTTCCGCACCAGCGTATGCTGCGCGGTATCGTAATACAAATTGCTGATGGAATAAAATTTGTCGTCCTTGTTGAACGCGTCGAGCTCCATATATTCCGTCAGGCAGTTATACATGCGGTAAAATGCTTCGGCATTCATTAAGTATTTGTTTTCATACCGGTTGAACACTTCGATCGCCATCTGTCAGCGCCCCTTTCGTCATTGCCTTTCATATCTCGTATCTTAGGGAGCGAACCTTTAACGAATCTTAAATAAAAAAATGGCGCAAAAATTTTTTGCCGGCATGGACGGGATGCTATGATAGAAGCGGATCGGCTTGCGGCCTTAAGGTTGATTAAAGGTTCACGCGCCATAATAAAGACATTCGATATAAAGGGGCTGTACAAGATGAGAATTCTGATCGTAGAGGACGAGGTGAACTTGGCGGAGGCGCTGTCGCAAATATTGAAGAAGCAGCATTACTCCGTAGACGCCGTTCATGACGGGCAGGCCGGTCTGGACAACGCGCTGAGCGGCATCTATGATCTGTTACTGCTCGATATTATGCTCCCTGGCATGGACGGACTTTCTATTGTAAAAACGATTCGTTCGCAGGGCATCCATACACCTGTCATTATGCTGACGGCCAAAGGCGATATTCCCGACAAAATTGCCGGGCTCGATTACGGAGCGGACGACTATGTCGCCAAGCCGTTCTCGACCGAAGAGCTGCTGGCGCGCATCCGCGCGGCGCTGCGGCGCAAGGGCGAGGTCGTGCCCGAGGACGGACTGCAGTTCGAGGATCTCGAGCTGAACACATCCACGCTCAAGCTTACGTGCAAGGGCAAGGAACTGAAATTGATATTGAAAGAATGCGAGCTGCTGGAGCTGTTGATGACGAGGAAGCAAGCGGTGACCTCGAAGGAGCAAATGATCGAGAAGCTGTGGGGGTTCGACTCCGATGCGGAGCATAATAATGTGGAAGTATATATTTCGTTTCTGAGGAAAAAACTCGCCTTCCTGCAATCCTCGGTCCGCATCAATACGATCCGCGGCGTCGGCTATGTATTGGAGGCGACTTCGTAATGTTCCATAAACTGCGCAATCGGCTTCTCCTGATGAACATGGTCATCATTTCGGTCATCATGCTGGGCGCCTTCGCCGTCATCTATACGATCACGTACCAGAATGTGCGCAAGGACATCATGATCGATCTGCAGCATGAAACGGATTTCTTCGCCAGGCCCGGCGGCGCGATGGGCAAGCCGGGCGGCCCCGGCGGGAAAAAGGACGGGATGCCGGGTAAAATAGGCGGCGACATGATGGCCCCGACCCGCCCGCGCTCCGTCTCCTTCTCGCTGCTTACCGACGCGAAGGGAACCATTCTCGAGAAAAACTCCCGTTTTGAAATGACGAACGACTTCTACGCGGCCGTCGCCCAAAAAGCAACTTCCAATCCCGGACCGTTCAACCAGTTCACGCTCGACGGGACGCGCTGGGTGTACAGCGCAATGCCGATTCCAGAAGGCTATGCGATCGTCTACATGGACGTTACCCCTCAGGAGCGAATATTAACGAACCTGATCTATACGTTCTCCGCCGTTGCGCTTGTCATGCTGGGCATCATTTACTTGACCAGCCGCTACTTCGCCGATCGTTCCATCGCGCCGGTCAAGGAGGCGTTCGACAAGCAGAAGCGGTTTATTGCCGACGCCTCGCATGAGCTGAAGACGCCGCTGGCCGTCATTAACACCAACGCCGACGTTCTGCTGGCCAACGGTACGGATACGATCAACGAACAGTCGAAGTGGCTGCATCACATCAAGTCGGAGACAGAGCGCATGAAGGTGCTCACGCAAGACCTGCTGTACCTCACCGAGATGGAGGACGCCAGATCGCGGATGATCCACGTTCCGTTCGATATGAGCGAAGCAGTAGAGAACGTTATTCTTACGATGGAAGCGGTCATCTTCGAGAAAGATCTCGAATTCGATTACGACATCGAGCCCAATCTTACCGTGACCGGCAGCAGCGAGCAGATGAAGCAGGTCGCCATGATTTTGCTGGACAATGCGATCAAATACTCGAACGCGAAAGGTTCGATCCAACTTACGCTGCATAAGCACCAACATCATGTGCAGCTGACGGTGAGCAACACAGGGCCGGGCATACCGGAGGGCGATCTGGATAAAATTTTCGACCGCTTTTACCGCGTCGACGCCTCTCGTTCCCGGCAAAGCGGCGGCTACGGTCTGGGACTCGCCATCGCCAAGTCGATCGTTCAGCAGCACCGCGGCAAAATTTACGCGAAGAGCGTGCAGAACGAACGGACGACCTTCTATGTGCAATTGAACGAGCGGTAATCAGGTCACACGAGGCGGCTCCAACGAAATGTAAAACGGGTTGTGCAGGATACATTCCTGCCAACCCGTTTTTTATGCTATATGTTTAGTCCTTCGATTATTACGAGATTTCGGCACTTTATCGTTGTCTTGTGCCCGCATTCTATTTGTTTTCCACAAACAGCTCAAAACATCTTATAACGTTGCTCCGCCTGTTGCCCTGACTTCTCATACCATGAACTAGATATGTCGCCCTAGATAATAATCTTTGAAAATAGGACAGACGCTTATTAATTCACTCCCATCTGCCATATTACGATTGGTAAGTAATTCCAATCATATCTAAGGAGGAATGATTTTTGAAACGAAAATGGATGATGCTCGTCGTCGTTTTTGGAGTTTTATCGTCATTGTTCGCCGTCCCGGCAAGCGCCGTTCCGTACTCACCAACCGCTTTTGCGAAATTTACCGTGGATGAATGGTGGTATGACCTATATGATGACAGAGGCTTCGCTTATAAAAATGTCGTTTATACGGATCGAATTGAATTTGCGTATAATACCGACATGATCAGCGTAACAGGAAACAAATTCCGGATCAGAAACCTTGATGGAACCCCTACCACCTACACGACGACTTTCGGATATATGACGACAGGCTTAAACTGGCTGTGGATGAGGGATCTCGAATCTTCCGCCGCCGTTATTACGCCCGATGGCCAGCTGCATGACAGCTATCGGGATACGAATCAAATCGAATTTGTTAGGATTAGCTTAGATAACAAGTATATTATTAAAACAACCGTATACATTACTGGTTGGGCTGATCTGCTGGCCCCTACATCGACCATTCACGCGACTCCCGCTACAATCAATGGTGGAACAGAAGCCTTCCTGATCACGATCAACGCAGCTGACGATCTCTCCGGAGTCAAGCATACGGAAACCAGAATCGATAATTACGGATCCACGTGGTCCGCTTATAACGGTCCGTTCTACGTCACAAAGGATAGACTGCCGTTAAAAATCAGCTACAGGAGCGTGGACAATAGCGGGAATGTGGAACAAATCCGAGTGCTGGAGCTTAAATAATACAAGGCGACAATGAAGTCGCGCAACCGACACAAAATAGCCGTCCTCGCCTGAACGGGGAACGGCTATTCTTCTGCACTAGGAAAGACTTCAAGCGAAGATATCGTTCTTCTTCAGCTCTTGTTTGATCTCGTCCAGTAATCTTTTATACGCTGCCGGCGGTTGATCCGCAAGTCGTTTCCATTCGCTTTCAAGAAGCATGGTGTACGCCGTATGAAACGCTCGTTCTTGGGGAACTTCAATATCGGGACGAACGCCAGCGCCCTCCCAATTGCCCCCTGTTACCGGATTTATGGCGCGGCCGTTAGGGATGAATACGTCGAACGCTCTATTGATTCGGTACGTTTTCCCCGGATGGGCCCCGCCTCCGGTCCGTTCCCCGACAATAACGGCGCGGCCTATCGCTTGCAAATTATAAGCAAACTCCTCCGCGGCGGAAAAGGTTTTGCGGCTCGTTAATATATAAAGCGGCTTGCTCCCGCCGTATCTTCTCCCGGGAACATACGGCAAGCTCCAATACTGCTGAATTTCATCCTTGTTTCTCCAATACAAATCGTTCAGATGAACCGGCGGCGGCTCCAGCAAATAGCTCGCAAGGAATGCGACCATGTGCGCAGAGCCTCCAAAATTTTGACGTAAATCAATGATCATGCCGTTCGTATTTGCCAAAAACGTCATCGCGCTGGACGCCGTTTCCCCGGCATGTTCGGGCGGCGCAAAAACTCGAAACTCCAGCAGCCCGATATTTCCCGCCAACCGTTCGATTTTAGCGAATCCGTAGTTGTCAGCCTTCAGCATGGCCAAGTAACAGTCTTGTTGCACCTTTTGCTCCTTTTCGGTTGTTTCGGCTTGACGTTCTTGCTCTTGATGCCGTATTTGTAAATGCCGGTCTTGCGATATGGCTTGCAGCTGCGAAGTTACGAGTTTCGCGAACGAGGAAAGGTCTTCGACGCCCTCGTATTCGCAGTCATTCATTCTGCGAATAATCTCCTCGCTCATTTTTTCAGCGGTTTCGGGAAAAACGTAATGTTCCAGGAGCAGGTTGGACAGCGCTTGGATAGTATCCGCCTTGAGAATATAGTCCATCTCGTACCTCTTCGCCGCCCTACCCGATCTCGATGATCGTCAATATATTGCCGTCTAGGTCAAAAAAATCAAACCGCCGCGGGTCGCCCTCGCGATAGCCGGTCATCTTGACCCCGCGTTCTTTCAGCTTTGCCCGTACCGAGTCCAGGTCTTTCACCGCGAAGTTAAAAGGGCAGTAGTTTTGATTCGCGATGTAATCCTTGACCTCGACAAGATGAAAACCGACATTTTTGCCTACGGCCAGCCCGGCAAATCTGTTGTTCCGCCAGCACACCTCAAGCCCGAAAATATCCGTATACCAATCGACCGCTTTCCCCAATTCGCGCACCGGCAAAAATACCGCGTCAATCCGCTCGACCAGCTTCTCTTTCAATTGCTCCGTCATAGGTTCCACCTCATCGCATGATTTTCATAATAATCAAATGAAACTTTTTAGCATACGTTTTCTCGACTAGGACAAGTGTCTAACCATATCGTGCAGTACAGCCAAACCGGCCGTTTCGGCCTCACGCGCCTCCCGAAGCAGCCTGACGGCTTCGGACCTCAAATGCGGGTCCGTCGTGTCCGCGCCTTTCGGGAACGGAAACAAATCGCGCAATCCGAGCCAAGCCCCGTAGCTGGACAAATAAACGTCCGCCGCCTTCAGCATCATTTGCTGCAGCGCGCGGTCTTGAATGGCCATGCAGTGCGTGATGGCCGATTGGGTGAAGAACGGAATCAGGTGCTGTCGCGATGACGTAACCCATAACAAATTGTAGCTGGTGAAAAACCGGTGCGCCGTTCCCGCCTCAAAAGCCTGGATCCATGCGTCGATGGCAGCGATCCCGTTCCTGCGCCCGTTACGTTTCTCACCATCGTCCTCTATATGTCGAATGGCCAGGGAGAGCGCCGTATGCAGCGTTTTCCGATAACTCGTATCGTCCTTGTCGTTGTAGCGTGAAACGTTCAGCTGCGGGAACGCATCCCGCGCTTTCAAAACAAGCACAAACAGCTCCGGATCGATCGGCGTGCCGTTTCGGGAACGCCGTCCAAAAGCTTCGTAAGCGAGCTCCCCGCCGCTTCGCGCGTTAATGTCGTGAACGTTCAACATGTTTCGCTCGTCGTCGTATCCATAAATCAGCCCATGCTCATAATTGTCGAGGTTAAATCCGACAACGGCGATCCCGCGATCGATGCTTTTGCGGATCATGTCCAGCGCCTGCTCGACAGCGGTTTCGTTCCAGTCGCGGCCGTACATGTTCGCCGCAAACATCTCCATGTCGAACCCGAGATTGTGCAGCGCGGCGCGGAGCAGGCTGCCGTCCCCGAATACATCCATCGGCATCACGTTCGTATCCGTGTTGATGACGAACGCCTGTCCCGTATAGACCAATGCCTGCGGCAGTGTGATCGATGGGTTCCCGTATTTCATAGCGCCGTACAATGCGAGCGCAAACGAATTGTAGCAATCGTTCCAATTGAAGCGCTGACGTTCCAAAATCTTTTTCCCAGCCGCACCTGCTGCACGGGCATGATCGCCGCTGCCTCCCGTATTGACTGTATTGCCGTTAACCAAAGATTCGCCCATCCGTCCTTCTCGCAAGCTGCTCATATCGTTTCCCCCTCAACTTGTACGTATCCATTCCTAAATAAGAATTGAAATGTTCCGAAACTTCTGGTAGATTAATAGAACCATTTGAAGTGTGCGACTGGCGTAAACGTGGAGTACCACGAGGAAGCACATGGGATCATAAGCCGTACGCCTGGGCAAAGTATTCGGTCATGAAGACCGGGTACTTTTATTTATTTTGCGGAAGCAGATAACTGGCGTTTCTATCTCTTCAACGCTTGGGAGGGTATTAACCATGGTGCCGGATCTTAAACATGCGGCGGTTGTTGTCGAAAAATTGGAACAAAATCGCATTGATTACGCATTGGGCGGAAGCGGCTTGCTTCATAGCCTCGGTTTGACCGACGTCGTTCGCGATTGGGACCTTATGACCGATGCGCCTAAACATCGCGTTCTGGAAGCTTTGCAGCATTTCGAAGTCACAGAAATTATAAGCGGCGATTATCCGTTTGCATCCGAGTATAAGCTGCTCATTCATGACAAGGATCCCCAAGTGGAAATTACGGGTCGATTTTCCATCTATAGCAGCAAAGGCCTTTGCCGCATCCCGGCGGCTGCCGTGTCCCGGTGGAACGGCATTCACGTCGGCAGCCCAGAAGCCTGGTATGCCGCATATGCGCTAATGAACAGGAAAGAAAAAGCGGAGCTGCTGCTTTCGTATCTCAAGAAAGCCGTCGCCAATCAAAGCATGATCCACATTCTGATGAATGAACCGTTTCCCGATGAGATATTAGAAGAAATGAAATCTTTACGTTCTCCGTTACCGGAATGACTTATCGGGTTACGTTTACATACCAGTGTGCGGCTTTTTCCAAATGCGATACAGGCACTTGATGATGAATAACCGATTTAATCCCCAATTAATGACCTCCTGTTGGATTCACCTGTCTTGCAAAATATTGGTATTATTATCCATATCGTTACTTTATACCATCGATACCGGCCTTGTAAACTAGCAAAACGGACTATATTGCCGAATAGAAATTTCTTAACTGTCGGATTACTAAATAAAGAATGTGAGGTTCGTATTAATGAAGACTGTTAGTCAAGAAATCCAAGATTTGTCCATTAAATCCTTGGAGTCGACTTTTAATAAAATTTCAAATGCTTATAAAAGCATGACAGAAAAAGGTTCAAACACAGCCCTCGTTAAAAAGAGACAAAACGCTGTAAAAATTGGTTTAGAGAGCCTCAAGGGTACTTGGAATGGGGAAGATTTTTCCTATGACGAAGAAATCATATTGACTACTAAAGAAGTTCTACAGGGTGTCGTCCCATCTGTCGAAAAACAGATAGCAAAAGCAAAAGAAGGTAGTTCTCAAAAAACATTAAATGAGCATCGCTTAACTGCACTTAAACTAGCAATCGAATCCTTGGAGAACCGTCTTATATAAGACGGTTCCTCGACTATTAAGTGTTCCCAGAATCGGGTCCTATTAACTTCCATTTTAACAGAGTCTTCCCATAAAAAGGATGATGGGATGCCCACAAGTGGGTGATCGAAATAGAAAAAGCTCCCCGCCTGGAGAGCTTGATCCGTGCACTATGAAAAGGTCATATTGGATGCCGCGGCCATATCCGCGAAAGACCGAAACCGATCGTTATAGCTCGCGATGATGTCGGCTGCGGTTTGATTGCCTTGGCTCCAGGTGCTATGACCGTCTTGGACTACCGTCACCTGGTAGCCGAGCCTGCTTGCCCGGCTGCACGTCGCATTGATGCATAGATCGGTCTGCACGCCCACCGCAACCACTCTTGCAATTCCGAGCTTCGCCAATTCCGCATGAAGATTTGTTTCATGAAAAGAGTCCGGGGTGTGCTTCTGAATGATGATGTCTCCGTCCGCAGGAGCAACCATCGGGTGGATGCCCCAGCCTTCGCTATTCGTTTCCAGCGGCTCGCCTTCCCCTTCGTTATGCTGCACATAAATCACAGGCGTCCCGGACGCCCGGGCTTTGTCAATCAGCCCGCCGATGCGTTCCAGCAAACCTTGGCTATCGTATACCGGATCGGCTTCCATAAACATCCCGTTCTGCATGTCAATAACGAGCAGGGCCGTTTCAGCTTTCATTGTCATCGCTCCATCTTTATCAAAATGATATGCTCGTTTTTGCCATTTCTATGATTTCGGTAATAAAAGGATGTTTTGCTTTCGTATACGCCGCCCGGTCTTGAGGATATTGGTCGGCAAGCTGCTTCTTCAACTGCTCATACCGCTTTAATGCATCGGAATTGGCTCTTAAATAATTTCTGAACAAGAGGTTCTGGTTCCATTCGTCGCTTCCGAATGTATAGATGTGCAAGTGATGCGTACCGGCACCCCGCTCCCCTCTTCTAAAAAATCTTCGATTCGGCAATTCCGGGTGAAATACATGCTCAAACCGAATATCGCGTAACGGTTCAATGAATGGGTTGACCACACTAAGATCATGTACACCAACCATAAAATCAATAATCGGTTTCGCCGACAAACCTTTAACGGATGTACTGCCGATATGTTCCATGCCCAGAATCGCAGACCCGAATACTTCTTTTACCTCTTCCGATGCCTTCTCATATTGTGCTGACCAATCCGAACGATACGGCACAATCACCACATTTCTTTCCAACACAGCACCTCCGTCAAATGATCCGACAAAGCGGTTTACACATGCTCCATATCTTCATGCTTGATCGCGTTCTCGTGCCGTTCTTTTTCCCACGGGATAATATATGGCTTATTTTCTTCATTCGATTCGAGGCACAGGACGAACTCCAAATCATCCGGCGTCGTGCGGCGAAGTGCCACCTTTGAAGATCGTGTCAAAATAACCATCTCTACACCGCCATTCACTATTCGTCATTTCGCGATGCAATGATTCCGTCCAAATGGATCTTGCCTTCGGCCGAGCCTTCCGTGGCGTACACTTGATGCATAAACGCGTCAAACGTCAATTCGCATTGCTCAAGCTGCCGTTTGGACTCGCCAAGGAGCGGGCAGCCGAAAAAATCCCGCTTTGCGATTTTTTTGTGCCATCGTTTTAACTTGGCCAGATCTGCTTCGTTCTCCTCCACTTCATGATAACTGAAATTTCCCTTCGAAGTTTCCGATTCGATTTCTTGCAAAAACAGCCGGCAGCCGCCTAAAAATTCTTCCAGCTCTGCTACCCGCTGCTTGTTGAATAGCTTCCTCAGCTCCTTCTCCGTGCCATCCGCAAAGCGTTCAACCTCAAGCAGCAGCGCCTCACCGGAATTGGCCGTGATCATCTTTTGCAGCGCCTCGATTTTTTTCGCTACCTCCTGCGTTTGCGGCGCCACGCAGACCGATTGCTGAATATAGACGACGCCTAGCGCCTTGAGCGTTCGCCAGATGCGCACCCGAAGCGTTGAAGGCTCCGCCGGTACTTTGTACGATAAAATGATCCATTTCACGTCTGCGTGCAATGAGTTCTCCTCCTGACCTTCCGCAAGAAAAAAAACGAAACATCTGTTGCATACACAATGTAAAGATGCTAATTTAAAAATACCACTACCGAATCGAAAGGTAAATCATATATGAACGTAAACGTGAAGGCGGAAGGCAAGAAACCGGAATCGTTGCTACAGAAACTCAAAGCACTCGCCAAAAAGCTAAAGCAAAGTCTGATGACGATTTATTTGGCTTACCGTGATCCGAGAGTGTCTTGGTTTGCAAAACTGTTTGCCGTTTGCGTAGTGGCCTACGCGTTCAGCCCGGTCGATCTCATCCCCGATTTTATCCCGGTCTTTGGGTACTTGGACGATCTGATCCTTGTCCCTCTGGGGGTATACATTACACTGCGTTTGATTCCAACGGAAGTACTGGAGGAGTACCGCGCCATGGCGGAGGAACGAAGGAAATTGGGGAAGCCGAAAAATTGGCTAACAGGGGCCATCATTATCGCGGTATGGCTCGGTTTGGCGCTGGCGGCATCGTTGTACTTGTATAAACTGTTTTTTTGAAGCCCTTCTAAAGAGAACTATCAGGAACTCATAGCTGAATACAAACAAAGCGCTTTCGGTCGCCAGCTTCGCCGCAGAGCTGTCACCATACACAAAGACCGCGAATCAGGCGCGAGCCTGAGTGCGGTCTTTGCGTGGAATAACCCGGCTTCTCCGCGATCGTCCGCTGGGAAACCGTATTACGTTCGATTTCGATTCATATGAACTACCGTTTCCCCGTCAACGATGTCCCTGATCGCTTGAAGGACGGGATCAAATGCAGCAAGCGGCTTTCCGTACCCGAGGTTGAACGAGTAATCGAAATCAGGCGGATTGTCGCCTTGATTGTGCTGCACGATCGTTTCGATTTTATCGAGCGCTTTAACCAGCTTCGCTTCTCTCGTGTTCCCTTCGGTATACTCCCGCCACAAATCCATGACGGTCTGCTGCAAGCTTTCGGGCAGCGGGGCGATCAGCCTGCGCAGCGCGTCCTCTTCCTTATGCAGCTTTAACGCCGGATCTTCGGCGATCGTAGCCGATACGTCCCCTTCATAAGCTTCGCCAAGATCATGGATCAGCGACATGCGTAGCACCCGGCTCATATCGATATCCTGAACATGCGGTTCAAGCGCCATGCAGAACATCGCCAGCCGCCAGGAATGCTCCGCAATGCTTTCTTGCCTGCCTGTGCTGGTCCACGCGGTTCTTGTGTTGTTTTTGAGTCGTTCCAATTCCTTGATGAACAATAGCAGATGATGATACTCCATACCGAGCGGCCACCTCGCAGGTTACTCACCGGCTCCATGATCGCTGTCACTTTGCCGGATACAGGTATTGTAACGTTTCGATCCGTTAAAATACAGCCTGCGGAGGACGTCGGACTTGGAGGCTACTCCAGAATCAAGGTGCTGTCGAACCGCTCATAATCTCGAAAAACCCGCTGGTGATGTTTGGCGAAAAGCGCGCTGGAAGCTTCCGGCAGCCGGTCCAGCGGGAAAAATTGCGCGTCGATGCTTTCCTCCGTCTCCTGTTCCAGCGTACCTGTCCACTCATCGACCCGGAACAAATATTCAATAATATGGTGCCGGTTTCCCCAACGATCCGTGTATGATTGTGTTTCGGAGGACGAATAAATGGCTAGTAACGTTGCCTGAACGACGTCAAGCCCTGTTTCTTCCTTAACCTCCCGCTTCATAGCGTCGAACACCGACTCATCCAGCTCCATCGCCCCTGCCGGCATGCCCCACCCGCCATCGCCTCTGCGCCGGATAAACAACGCACGCCCCTCATCATCAAGCAGGATCGCTCTTACGGCGTTTACGATGATCTTTTGCGTGCCGATCGTCTTGCGAAGCTTTCCTACATACGAATCATGCCAACTGCCGCTCATGGACCTCATCCTTTGGATTTTTTTGGATGAGATGATCATACCAGCTCTGACTTAGCAATAAAATGATTGAATTCAGATGGAATCATTCGAATGTTGAGATGAATGGCATGCTCCGCTGTATGAGGAAACCATTCATCTTCCATATCGGGGCGAAAGCCCAGCAGCGACATAAAATAGCTTAAATAAAAGATCGAAAACAGAATATCTTTAATGTTAACTTAGCAGACTTGTGGCGTTTTTGTGAGACACAAGTCTGCTTAATTAATGATCATGCGAAACAATTATGCTTGAAGAATGGTATTTGGCTGATGCGGCGTTACGCTACCCCGAAACGCCGTTGAGTTGGTGAGAGCTACTTGAAAACCAAGATTCTCGAGCCTTCGAACGGCTTGCTTCATTGATGGCTTCTTTTTGTCGCTCTTCAAAGTAGTGGCTCCCTAAATCTTTGTAATCCTCGCCGCACGTAAGGAGATGGTAAACAATGGTCATGATGGAATGGGCGACAGCCACGGCCGCTCGGTGTCTGCCTTTTCGGGCTGCGATGCGTCGGTACTGAGCTCCGAGATAATTGTCGGATCTGCAGACGGAGTGGGCGACTTCAATGAGTGCCGATCGGAGGTATTTATTTCCTTTGCGAGTTTTCGAGGATTTTCGTTTGCCGGCACTTTCATTCTGCCCTGGAACTAGACCAACCCATGAACTGAGATGGGCGGGGGAAGGGAACCGCGAACCAACATCGGTCCCAACCTCGGCCAAGATTTGTTCAGCCGTACGGCGAGCGATTCCCGGGATCGTATCTAGCCGCTCAATGTCCTGCTGAAAAGGGTCGAGCCGTTTGGCTACCTCTATATCCAGTTCAACAATTTGTTCATTCAGAAAATCGATGTGTTTCAGCATGGTTCGGAGCATGATCCGCTGGTGTGCGCTCATATTTCCACGCAAGGCGAGCTCTAGCTCTTCTTTCTTTTTCTTCAGCGTTCGCCTTGCGAAGGCAGCTAGCTTCTCCGGATCTTCTTCGCCCTCGATCATGGCATCCATCATATCGCGGCTGCTCACCCCCATAATGTCGGAGACAACGGCAGCTAGTTTAATGTTGGCTCCTTCCAGCACTTTTTGGACCCGGTTGTGTTCGCGGGACCGTTCCTGAATCAGGCTGCGACGGTAACGAACTAATTCGCGCAGTTCTCTTTGGTTCCGGTCTGGGATGTAACTGGGTTTCAGCAGACCCTGGCGGAGCAGATTACAAATCCATTCTGCATCTTTTACGTCCGTTTTCCTCCCGGGAACGGCTTTGATGTGCTGGGCGTTAACGACGAGGAACTGAATCTCTTCAGCTTCAAGCAAATTCACGATCGGTTTCCAGAACATGCCGGTACTTTCCATGGCCACGTGAGTGCAGCGGTGTTGCTTGATCCAGTCGATCAAATCAAGCAGGAAAACCGTGTGGTACGAAACGTCTTAATCTCCTTTCCTTCGGGGGTTACGATGCAAGCGGTAATAGACTTCTTGTGAACATCCAGACCGCAAGCTCGCTCGATCAGGACATCCATAAAACTCACCTTTCTACGGCAGTTGAATTGAGAGGACTGGCGCAACAACCAGTAAGGGTTACTCTACCCCGCGTGCTTCCTGAAAAGGAGCGACATTCCGTGGTGCACCGTGGTCGTCGTAGTCAGACTAACGGATGGGTTCATGACACCATAGCGTAACGACCTTCCTCACCAGCCGTAACAATAGTATAAAACGTCGCACCAAAATTTTCATCCTCTGTGGCGCCCGACAGGGCATGGGGGCTAACGGGAGAATAGTTCAATTAATTCTACAGAATGCCGCGGGGATTGAGTATTTTAAAATCACAAATCAGACGTTATCTGCAAAGATTGGCAACAAAAGAATACCTATAGAGAAGGTTAGAGGTGAGAGCAGAGATCCACAGAGTGCGTGGCGATGACAATTGTTCAAGTGTGTTTGTGACGAAGCCAAAATAAGTGCGGAGCGTATCTGCCCTTATTATATTGTTGGATTCTTGACACGGGGAACATTTTATTCTCTAAAGTCTTCGGCTAAAATCAAAAACGCGCCTGAACCATGGTGGTTTTGCGCGTTTGTCGGGACGAACTACGGGGTTAGGACGGAATGTTCATAGCGGTCTGAATATTTTTCAGATCGAGCTGAATTTGCTCTGGAATATGGTAGGGATGGTATAGGCCCCGCTGCATCATGTAGTTTGTTATCTTTTCATGGGAGTCTATCGCTTCGTCGAGCTGTTTCATCAAAATTTGCTTGATTTCGGGGGTGGCACATTCGGTTACGGCCATGGCGTAGTTTCTGACTCCGCTCTTGGCGTTCATCAAAAAATCCATTGCGATCACGTCGTCGGTCAGCGTATGAAGCCCTGTCATGTGTTCTAATATTGTGTTCATGTTTATACCCATTCCTTTCGCTTCGCTCAAGGCACAAAACGACATGAAATCATTGTGCTTTGAGCTCATTTTTATTTATCCTAGACTTGCAGGGATACCAGTAAACTACAAATC
>NZ_CAJVAS010000038.1 GCF_910593845.1 Paenibacillus solanacearum
GTTGCCTACGTGTTACTCACCCGTCCGCCGCTAACCCCGAAGGGTCCGCTCGACTTGCATGTATTAGGCACGCCGCCAGCGTTCGTCCTGAGCCAGGATCAAACTCTCCATTAAGGTTGCTTGCATAACCCGAAGATTATGTTCGCTATAATGTAAGCTGATTGAGCTCAAAATTTACTGCTAGCGAGAATTTACATTCTCTATTTCACTCACTCGTTGTTCAGTTTTCAAAGGGCAATTCATGCTCGACATGAACCATGTCGTTTGCTGTCAACCATTTTAGCGGCGACTCTCATAATGTAACACATTCGCCTATTCGATTGCAAGCTTTATTTTTAAATCCTTGTTTCTCTTCGAACGACGAGCTATTCATACTGCTTGTCCTTCAAAATGAGAACGAGTTATAAATTATCACATCTGAGCAGCACATGTCAAGGGTTCCCGAATTTTAATGGTACATCCGATTGCGGGCATATCTTGAAATTTCTTTCGGCGACGCCAGACGTGCGTACATACGAAAAATTACTTTGTATCTCGATTCGATGGCCATTTTAATTTCGGAATCGATCCTTTTGTCGTTCAGATCGAACAACATCTCATCCAATTCCTTGCGCAGGACATAATCCAACTCTCTACATTCGCGCTCATTAAATAAAAAACCAAGCATGTTCGCAGTAAGGCCCCTTTCGAAATACATCTGGTCTTGGGGCAAAATGGCTGTGTTTTTTAAGAGAACAATGCCCTTAACCGTCCCAGCCATCTTGCTTGCTTTACTGTTATGCACAGTTTTTGGTATTTTTATGAGTCGGTGAAATGAAAATTATTTTACTTTTGGGCGAGCCAAAACGTAAGTGTGCTTTCAATTACCGCGGCAACCAGCAGCACTGCAACAAGCAAACCGCAAATCGGCACTAACGATTTGATGAACAAACGCAGATCTTCTCTCTTCTTAACCATCCGCTCAGGATTTATGATGGAAACCATCACTTTAAGCACGAGAAAGCCGAGACGCAGTCCGCACGCGCTGGCAAAAATAATTGCCGGAATTTCCAAAATGCCATGCGGCACTATCGATTTCAGCACAAAGAACAAAGAAGTGCCGCTCGCCGTAACCGCGCAAATGTAACCCAGCAGCAGACCGTTGGCCATTAAAAAGAACAAAGGGATGAAGCCGAAAAATACGCCCAGCGCGATAATTAAAAGCGACTTGGAAGCATTATTCCAAAAAATAATCCAAAATAACGTCCATTGCGGTTTTTCTTTGCCTTCCACCGAATTGACGATTTGCTTCAATGCTTCCATTTGCGCTTCAATGAATGCATGAAATTGCTCTGAATATAAAGCTCCCATAAAGATGCCTGCGGCAAACACCAATGCACAGGCAATGAAGTAGTGCTTCATTTGTTTCATCTGCGTTACCGCATTAGACCAATTCAAACGATACACCCCTTTTTAAGCATAAGTTAGTGGTACGAGCATACATTGGTACTAGTCCATTATCCTAAACAAGCCTTTCCCAAAAAGTCAGGCAAAGGAGGCAAACAACGTGAATTATTTCTACGTAATGAACGGAAAAAAACTAAAGCAAGCCATGATTATCTGCGTCGCCGTCTTGTTCGCTATCGGTATTATTTACTCGGAAAGCGAAAATGTAACGGTCTTCTCGCAAAATGAGCCAGCAGCCGTATACAGCGTGCAGACGGAGAAAAAGCTGATTGCACTTACTTTCGATATTAGCTGGGGGGATAAACGGACGGAGCCCATTCTCAAAATTCTTGAGGATAAAGGAATTAAAAAAGCGACATTCTTCCTGTCTTCGCCATGGGCCAGCAGCCACCCCGAAATCGTGAAGCACATTAAAGACGGGGGCTGGGAAATCGGAAGCCACGGGCATAAGCATGTCAATTACAGCAGTTTGACCGATGAAGAAATCAAAACTCAGATTCAGACAGCGCACAAGGTTTTATCCGATGTGACAGGAAAAGCCCCGAATTTGCTTCGGCTGCCCAACGGCGATTTTGACAAAAGGGTGCTGCGCATCGCTCATGATATGAATTATACCGTCGTTCAATGGGACACGGATTCTCAAGATTGGCTGAACAAAGGAACGGAAACCATCATTAATCGCGTCGTAGACAAAGCGCATCCTGGCGATATCGTGCTTATGCACGCCAGCGATTCGTCCAAACAGACGCATGAAGCGCTCCCGGTCATTATCGACAAGCTTCGAGCCAAAGGCTACGAGTTCGTCACCGTCAGCGAATTGATGAAGCTGACACAAGTCGACAACAAACCCCCGGTGGAAGATCAAACGATGAAGCCGTTGCACTAAAAACTTTATACGAAAAAAATCGAGAGCCGTTACACCGGCTCTTTGTTTGTGTTTAACACTTTGCCCAATATTAATATTTGCCATGTATTGCAGGCGACGAGCGGTAGGATCATAAATACGGCAGAAGCGATGTTATGCAGCGTAAGTGCAGGCTGTGCTTCGAGGATTGTTCCGACCGACATAAAAAACAAAGTGGGAATCCATGCGCTTTTATTGGTTAGCTTCACCTTGAAATAGGCTACGGCCACGCTGATCAGCAGCAACCCGACGGTTCCCACAATGTTCGTGTAATTGAGGTAAATCATATCGAACAACACGATAACCAGTATGATCAGTTGAAGCATGTTCCATGTCCACATATTCCGGATCATGCCCAGCCCGATAAAACGAATAATCAAATAAGCAAAAAAACCGATTTGGCTCACCAAGCTGATCAAGGCGCCTCCAACGAGCATCCAAAATATATTGTAGCCCATGGCGGATAGTCCCATGAAATCGAATTCCTGATCAACCGCTTGCAAGATAAAACCGGTAATCCCGGATGCCGCGGCCCCGATCAGCATCGTGGTCCAGAATAAATAAAACCATTTTCTTAACGTCACGATCTATGTACCCCCATCCTCTCATATCCGTTGTTAATTGTACCAACCTTCTCAATAAAAAGCTAACGACTTTTGTGTTAAGCTCCTGCGCGTTGACAAATACTATTCGTAAAACGATGAAGGGAGTCAGATGGGATGAACAAGCGGTGGCCCCGTTTCGTGCCCGTGATATTGATCGTCGGCGTTCTGACAGCCTGCGGTTCGGATACGCAAGCAGCCTCTTCCGGCAACAGCGGAAGCAATTATAAGGATACGAAATCGATGGTTCTGGATATTCTCAAAACCGAAGACGGACGCAGAGCGATTCAGGAAGCAACCATACAGCAAAACACGAAGCTGCAAGCCTTGTCTGCCGGTGATACGCAAATGCTGCAGCTAGCCGTCAAGGATGTACTTGTCGATACGCAGAGCACCCAGTTTCTGCAAAAAATGATTACCGATCCGAAGTTTGCCGGTCAGTTCGCCAAAGCGATTCAGCAAGACACCAAACAAATCCAAAAAGATCTAATGAAAGATCCGGAGTATCAAAAGCAGCTGCTTAACGCGATGAAAAGCCCTGACTTCGAAACGATGCTACTCGATACGATGAAAAGTACCCCTTACCGCGCCCAAACGAAAGCGGTGATCCAGGAATCGCTGCAAAGCCCGCTGTTCCGCTTGGAATTGATGGAGCTGATGAAGAAGGTACTGCAGGAAGAATCCATGCCTAAATCGCAAAGTCAAGGAAACAAGCAAGCAGGCGGCAAAAGCGGCAGCAGCGAGCAGCAAGGCGGCGATCAGAATGAGGGAGATCAGGAAAGCGGCAGCAAGAAACAGCAATAGAGAAAAGGACCGGCTTATGCCGGTCCTCCTTTTTGTTCTAGCTGCGACGCAATCGTTTCCGCCACTTCTTTATAAATAAGCCCTGTTTCCGTATCCGCTTTATAAACGGATGGAGAATAATCGGGTTCAGCGACATGGTTGTCCGGCACGCCGAGCGGAATTTGCGCGAGCAGCTTCGTGTGCAGCTCGTCGGCCAATTTGGCGCCGCCGCCTCTACCGAATACGTAGTCCTTCTGGCCGCATTGGCTACAGGAGTAGTACGACATGTTCTCGACTACACCGAGAATTTCATGCTCCGTATGAATCGCCATCGCGCCGGCGCGAGCTGCGACAAACGCGGCCGTCGCATGGGGCGTCGTTACGATGATTTCCTTGCTGTGCGGAATCATTTGATGCACGTCAAGCGCAACATCGCCCGTTCCTGGCGGCAAATCCAGCAGCAAATAGTCGAGCTTGCCCCACTCTACCTCACTGAAGAAATTGCGCAGCATTTTGCCGAGCATCGGGCCGCGCCAAATGACCGGCGTATTTTCTTCCACAAAAAAGCCCATGGAAATCACCTTGACGCCGAACCGCTCGATCGGGATGATCCGGTTGTTTACGAGCTGGGGACGTTCCTCGATGCCCATCATATCCGGTATGCTGAAGCCGTAAATGTCCGCATCGACGATGCCGACCTTTTTGCCGATTCTGGCCAAGGCTACCGCCAAATTGACCGTTACGGTCGATTTGCCGACGCCGCCTTTACCGCTGGCGATCGCAATAAACTTCACGCCCGATGCGGGATCCAATATATTCATCACCGGCGCGGCCGGTTCTCCAGCCGGCTCAGTCGCAGCTGCACGCTCCTGAAGCTTGCGCGCCGCGTCATTCCGCTCAAATTCGGAAAGCGGCCGAAACCGGAGATGTACATCCTTCGCCCCTGCCGCGAGAAGCTTCGCGCTCAGTCCGGCTTGCAACTGTTCCTTATACTCATCGTCCTCGCGGGATAGCAGAACGGTCGCCGATACGCGATCTTCCTTAATCATAATATCGCGTATAAAATGCAAGTCCGTCAGGCTCAATCCGTATTCCGGGTCTTGAATCTCATTTGCAGCCGCCAACACATCTTCTCTAGCTAACACGGTGTCACCTCAGCGTTCTAAGTTAAGTTGTACAATCATTGTTTCACTGAGGTTATTATATCATACTTTTAGTAAGAGCCTACTTTTTCACCCGAGTAATATCGGAGGATGCCCTGATAAATCGAAGCGGCCACTTTTTTCTGATAGTTCGGGTCGCCAAGCTGCTTCGCTTCAGCAGGATTCGACAAAAATCCCACCTCCACAAGAGCGCTCGGAATATTGAGCATTTTTAACACATAAATTTCTTTATCCGCCTGCTTGGCGATCCGGTCTGTATTTTTCAAATTTTTCTTGATTTCTTCCTGAATTAATGTAGCCAAGGTTTGGTTATCCTTATGGTTGGCAGGATAGAAAAAAGTTTGGGCCCCAGACCATTTGGCGGACGGAATGCTGTTCAGATGAATGCTTACGAACAAATCCGACTTTTGCTGCGAAATGAATTCGGCACGCTTATGCAAATCCTCCGTCTTCCTCCGGCTGTAGCCTTTGGTTGAAGGATCGGCCAAATCGCGGTCATCCTCCCGGGTCATGACGACGAGTGCGCCCGATTGCTGCAAGTAATCGCGCAAAAATTTGGTAATCGCCAGATTGATGTCTTTTTCGGATACGCCGTCTTTGCTTTGAGCGCCGCCGTCGGGACCGCCATGTCCTGCATCAAGCGCAATGATCTTCCCTGAAAGGGGCATTGTCCAGTAGGTCCACGTCTTCGTGGCGGGCAGCTCGTACGTGAACATGAACAGCATTAACAGGACAAGCAGGGCAGACATCGCAATCTTTAATCCGCCGTGCATCGTCAACCAGACGATGACCCTCTTCTTCCTTCCAAACATAATGAAATCCACCTCGCATCCCCATAGACTCTGTACATCTTATGGGACGAGGTGGATATTTATACCTGCTTGTTTATGCCGGATCATCCGCTTCTTTCATGCCTTCGATCAGCACTTCGGCCACTTCCGGCCGTGTAAATTGCGGCGGCGGACAATCGCCGCCTCGCAGCATCGCGCGCACTTTCGTACCCGATAGATGCAGATGATCTTCCTTACCATGCGGGCATGTTTTGCTCGAAGCCATGTTGCCGCATTTCGTGCAAAAGAAGCTGTGCTCGAAGAACAGCGGCGTAATGCCGAGCTCTTCCGGCGTAAAGTTGCTGAAAATTTGTTGCGCTTCGTAGGTGCCGTAATAATCGCCAACACCCGCATGATCGCGGCCAACGATAAAATGCGTGCAGCCGTAATTTTTGCGTACCATCGCATGAAAAATCGCTTCGCGTGGCCCAGCGTAACGCATAGCTGCCGGAAACACGCCAAGAAGCACACGGTCTTTCGGATAATAATTTTCGAGCAGCACCAAGTAGCTGCGCATCCGCACATCGGCGGAAATATCGTCCGACTTCGTTTGCCCCACCAGCGGATTCAAGAACAAAGCGTCGACAATTTCCAACGCGCTCTTCTGAATATATTCATGCGCCCGGTGCACTGGATTCCGGGTCTGGAAACCGACAACGGTCCTCCAGCCTTTCTCGGCGAATAACCGCCGCGTTTCCGACGGGTCGAAATAATAGTCTTCAAATTTTTCCGGTTTCGGACGATTCAATACATGCACTGGACCACCGATGTATGTCGACGGCTTTGAATACAGCTTTTGAACCCCTGGATGGGCCGTATCGTCCGTTTTAAACACTTTCACGGCTTCATTCTTCTGATCGACGGTATAAACGCTCTGAACGTCAATAATGCCGTATATAACCCCATCCTGTTCGCCTACAAGCGCTACCTGTTGGCCTGCGCAAATGGATTCGGCATCTCGGCTCTCTACGCCGAGCGTAATCGGAATGCTCCACACGGCGCCGTCCGCTAAACGCATGGACTCGACGACAGAACGATAGTCCGCTTCATTCATAAAACCGGTTAGCGGAGAGAAGGAGCCAACACCAATCAGATCCAAATCGGATATGGCCCAAGCATTGATCTTCAGATGATACAACGAACGTGCAGCTTTCAGCATTTCATCCCGTTGTTCCCCGAGAACTACCCGATTAATCAATGTTCCACCGTGCGGTTTAATGGTTTCACGCATGATTCACGTTGCTCCTCCCGGTCCGCTAATATTCGGTTATTTGTGCAACCCGCATTCCGTTTTCTCAAAACCGGCCCAGCGTCCGGCACGCGGGTCCTCACCAGCCGCGACTTGGCGTGTGCAGTGCTCACAGCCGATGCTCGGATAGTTTTGGTCGTGAAGCGGATTATAAATGATGTTATTGCTCTGGATGTAGTTCCAAACATCCTCAGAAGTCCAGCTCGCGAGCGGATTAAACTTCACTAATCCGAACTTCACATCATACTCGACCTTTTTGGAATTGGCACGAGTAGGCGCCTGATCTCTTCGAATCCCGGTGATCCATGCATCGTAATTTTTCAAAATATCGGTCAACGGGTCCACTTTACGAATGTTACAGCATTTCGTCGGATCGTTCTTCCACAACTCTTCACCATGTTGTTCGGCCTGCTCAGCAAGCGTAAGCTTCGGAAGCACTTGAACAAACTGCAAACCGTAATGCTGTACCAGTCGATCCCGAGTTTCGTATGTTTCTTTAAAATGTACGTTGGTATCTAAGTAAAATATGTCAGTTTTGGGGCTTACTTTTTGCAGCATGTCGACAAGGACGACATCTTCGGCCCCGAAACTACAGGCAAGCGTAATATTTGGGAATCTTTCTACCGCCCAGGCTAAAAGTTCCTCCGGGCTCCGGTCTTCGAATTGTTCGGCAGCTGTTCGAATCAGTTCTTCTTTTTCGAATAAATTCATGTAAAATCCTCCGTTCAGATTATTATTCCGAGTATTTTAATATGTTTTATTATATTTTTATTTTATTATAATACTCTCTACCTTTTTGTCAATTTAATTTTTTGTGTGGGCCGATACCTTTATATTATTGGTGTCCGGCTTATTTGGTGAAACGAAAAAAGACCTTTTCGCATTGTATCGAAAAGGTCTTTTGCATGTGTACGGATCTTAACGTTTGGAGAATTGAGGCGCGCGACGAGCGGCTTTCAAGCCGTACTTCTTACGCTCTTTCATTCTCGGGTCACGCGTCAGGAAGCCTGCCTTTTTCAAGGAACCGCGGAACTCAGGGTCTACTTTAAGCAATGCGCGGGAAATCCCGTGACGGATTGCTCCAGCTTGTCCGGAAATGCCGCCGCCATGAGCCAGAACCAACACGTCGTATTTGGACAATGTTTCTGTCAAATTGAGCGGTTGCTTTACGATCAGTTTCAATGTTTCCAAACCGAAATATTCGTCCAGATCACGCTTATTGATAACGATACGGCCTTCGCCCGGTACGAGACGTACACGCGCTACCGAATGTTTGCGTCGGCCAGTGCCATAATATTGTACTTGTGCCACAAGACAGTCCTCCCTTTATTAACCGCGAAGTTCCCAAACTTCAGGTTGTTGTGCTTGATGCGGATGCTCCGAACCGGCATATACTTTGAGCTTCGTCTTCAGGCTGTTGCCCAGACGGTTTTTCGGAAGCATGCCATGAATCGCAAATTCCAATACGCGCTCCGGTTTGTTTTTCAACATGTCTCCAGCGGAAGTTACTTTCAAACCGCCCGGATGCAAGGAATGGCGATAATATTTTTTGTCTTGCAGCTTCTTGCCTGTCAAGAAAATCTTCTCTGCGTTGATAATAACGACGAAATCGCCCGTATCAATATGCGGAGTAAATTGTGGTTTGTGCTTGCCGCGCAAAATGCTGGCAGCTTCGCTTGCAAGACGACCAAGCGTTTTATCGGTAGCATCGATGATGTACCATTTGCGTTCTACTTCATTTGGCTTCGCCATATATGTGGTACGCATGTAATGTTCCTCCTAAATCTATCTTTACAAGTCATCATTCATTTTCATATGTCATGGAAATTGCCTATTCACGGATTTCAAGACCCGGGGCCGTGGGGTAGCCAGTCATGAAACACCATTTGTTATTGTACTACACCAAGGCAAAATAATCAAGGACCTGGCGCTTCATCCTCATAAAAAACTTCCCACAGCATCAAACCGTGAGCCATCGCCGTCGGACCAGCTCTCCGTCTGCTTTTCGCTTCGAGTACAGCGCCTATATCCGAACTCGGCCGCTTACCCTCACCGACCTGCAACAGCGTGCCGACAATAATCCTGACCATATTGTATAAAAAACCGCTGCCCGTCAAAACAATATGAAAAGCGTATGAACCTAATTCCTCTTCATATGGATCGCAAATGAGCTTAGCTTCGTATACGGTTCGGACAAATGAAGTCTTCGTTGTCCGGGCCGAACAGAAGGAAGAAAAGTCGTGCTCCCCGACGATATAGCGAAGGCCTTCGCGCATCGCTTCGATGTCTAGCGACTTGGGATGGTGAAATTCCATATGCCGTTTAAACACATCGGGATTTCTGCCGCAGCGCACGGTATAGCGGTACGTCTTCCGTTTGGCCGAACGTCTGCTGTGAAATTCCATCGGAACGATGCGCGCGTCCCTCACAACGATGTCTTTCGCCAGTCCGCCATTAAGCGCCATGCACCAGCGCTCGATCGGAATTAGCGACTCCGTCGTAAAGTTGAATACCTGGCCTCTGGCATGCACTCCTGCGTCGGTACGGCCGGAGGCGGTGATTTTCAGTCGCTCTCCGGTCAGCTGTTCGATCGCTTGCTCCAGTTGATCCTGAATCGTCCTCAGGTTTCCCGGCTGTGTCTGGAAGCCGTTATAGGCGGTTCCGTCATAGCTTACCGTCATTCGTATGTTTCTCACACGCGGCCTCCACATCGCAATGCTCCCGGCGCTTGAGCCTACAAAAAAAAGGGTTTCAGCAGAATCGCAAGATCCCGTCCACCCTTTCCCTTCCGTTTGCACCGGTACAACGGCAGCGCCGTTGTCCGTGTTCAAAACTATAGCAACCGCTGCGGCTGTTTAGACCGGCAGATGCCGATTTTGCTTATTAAGCGCGGTCTACCAGTTCCAGATAAACCATAGGAGCCGCATCGCCGCGACGAGGTCCCAATTTCAAAATACGCGTGTATCCGCCTTGACGTTCTGCGTAACGAGGCGCCAGGTCAGCGAAAAGCTTCTGGATCGCATCTTGATTCTCGTTAGCTGCTTCGCGGCGAACAAAGGAAGCCACTTGGCGACGAGCGTGCAGGTCTCCACGTTTCGCAAGTGTAATTAACTTTTCTGCGATCGAACGCAATTCTTTAGCTTTGGCTTCTGTTGTTTGAATGCGCTCATGTATGAACAAGTCGGTTACCAGGTCACGAAACAATGCTTTACGTGCGCTGGAGTCACGACCCAACTTTTGGTATGCCACTATTGTGCACCCTCCTTCTGCATTATGGTTAAAGCACGCGCACCTAAGGGCATTAATCTTCCATTCTTAAGCCAAGACCAAGCTCTTCCAGCTTTTCTTGAACTTCTTCCAAAGATTTGCGTCCCAGGTTGCGCACCTTCATCATATCTTCTTCCGTTTTGGTAATCAGTTCTTGCACCGTATTGATACCGGCACGCTTCAGGCAGTTGTAGGAACGGACGGAAAGGTCGAGCTCTTCGATCGTCATCTCCAGAACTTTCTCTTTTTTGTCTTCTTCCTTCTCCACCATGATTTCGGCATCTTTCGCTTCGTCGGTCAAACCGACAAACAGCATCAGATGCTCAGTTAAAATTTTAGCGCCAAGACTTACGGCTTCTTCCGGTCGAATACTTCCATCGGTCCAGACTTCGAGGGTAAGTTTATCGTAATTCGTAACTTGACCGACGCGCGTATTTTCCACGCTATAGTTGACGCGAGTAATCGGAGTATAGATCGAATCGATCGGAATCACGCCGATCGGCTGATCCTCTCTTTTGTTCTTGTCTGCCGATACGTACCCCCGGCCGCGGTTCGCATGAATTCGCATGTGAAGCCGTGCATCGGAGGAAAGCGTAGCAATGTGCAAATCCGGGTTCAAGATTTCCACATCGCTATCGCCGCGAATATCGCCAGCCACAACAGCCCCTTCACCTTCAGCATCGATCTCCAACACTTTCTCCTCGTCGGAGTGGATCTTCAGCGATAAGCCTTTAAGGTTCAGGATAATCTCCGTAACATCTTCCATGACGCCAGGAACCGTAGAAAACTCATGCAGGACGCCATCGATTTGCACCGATGTCACCGCTGCCCCCGGTAAAGACGAAAGCAAAATTCTGCGAAGCGAATTACCGAGTGTCGTTCCGTAGCCTCTTTCCAAAGGCTCCACTACAAACTTGCCGTAGGTGCCGTCTTCGCTCAATGATACGGTTTCTATTTTCGGCTTTTCGATTTCGATCATTGGTAAACACCCTCCTTCAAACGTCGTTTCCCTCTGGATAACTTAAGACGTATAAAACGTGCAATATGCCCATCCAAATAGTATTCTCAACTTTTGGATATTTATACCACACGGCTTAACAATCCTGAATTAGACACGACGACGTTTCGGAGGACGGCAACCGTTATGAGGGATTGGAGTCACGTCTTTAATCAGGTTTACTTCCAGACCTGCCGCTTGCAGCGAACGAATCGCAGCTTCACGACCTGCTCCAGGACCTTTAACCATAACTTCGACAGCTTTCATCCCATGCTCCATAGCCGCTTTAGCCGCGGACTCGGCAGCCATTTGCGCAGCAAACGGAGTGCTTTTGCGGGAGCCTTTGAAACCGAGGTTACCAGCGCTTGCCCAGGAAATTGCGTTCCCGTGCGGGTCGGTAATCGTAACGATCGTATTGTTAAACGTAGAGCGGATATGCGCTACGCCAGAGTCGATATTTTTCCGGTCACGACGTTTGGTACGTACTACTTTTTTTGGTTTAGCCATTTAAGAGTTACCCTCCTTTACTATTTTTTCTTATTCGCTACCGTACGACGAGGACCTTTACGCGTACGAGCATTTGTTTTCGTACGTTGACCGCGAACAGGCAGGCCGCGACGATGACGAACACCGCGATAGCAGCCGATCTCGATCAGACGCTTGATGTTCAGAGCGATTTCACGACGAAGATCGCCTTCCACTTTAAGCGTTTTGTCGATGACTTCACGAATTTTGCTTACTTCGTCTTCCGTCAGATCGCGAACGCGAGTGCTAGCATTAACGCCAGTTTGAGCGACGATTTTTTGTGCTGTCGTATTTCCGATACCGAAAATGTATGTCAGAGCAATGATCACTCGTTTGTCACGAGGCAAGTCTACACCAGCAATACGTGCCATTTATTGGGGCACCCCCTTATCCTTGTTTTTGTTTATGCTTCGGATTTTCGCAGATTACCATAACGTTCCCTTTGCGGCGAATGACTTTGCATTTTTCGCAAATCGGCTTGACCGATGGTCTTACCTTCATGGTGGTTACCTCCTAAGAGTTCTTCGCTAGAAAAACTTTCTTCGTAAGCCTGAGCTAAGTTTTCGAGAGAAAACTTACTTCACAAGCCATAGCTTAAGTTTTCGTGAGAAAACGTACTTCATTTATTTAAAACGATAGGTTATACGGCCTCTGGTCAAATCATAAGGCGAAAGTTCGACTGTTACTTTATCACCGGGCAGGATCCGGATAAAGTTCATTCTGATTTTCCCCGATACATGAGCAAGTATCTTATGACCGTTCTCCAGTTCCACTTTAAACATTGCATTCGGAAGAGGTTCAATCACTGTACCTTCAACTTCAATTACATCTTCTTTGGCCACAGTCATTCTCCTTTCTCTAGCGCTTCAGTTTCCAAATTGTCCACATACTTATTCAGTGCAAATCGCAGCTTCCCGTTGGTGACACGAGAGGTCTCCAGCAGGCTTTCAGCCACTTCGGAGCTGATGGCCGGCAGAAGCTCGAGATGAATAATGTTTTTTTTCTTAGGCTGATCGAATCTCCGTTTGTTGCCGTCTGCAATCCACACGTATCGTTGGTCTACGACGCCGATAATGACGGCAAACTTTCCGGTATCTTGTCCCCGAATCACCCTAACGATTTGTCCAGGCTGCGGATCGTGTGATGCTGCCATCGCCATCACCTACGTTCCAGGCAGCGTGAGGATCTCATAACCTTCCGGCGTAATCGCTATGGTATGCTCAAAATGAGCGCACAGTGTGCCATCCACCGTGACGACCGTCCAATTGTCCTCCAGCGTGCGAACGTACCGCTCGCCGACGTTGACCATTGGTTCGATCGCAAGCACCATACCGGGCTTTAGCCGCGGGCCATGTCCTGCCACGCCGTAGTTTGGAATTTGGGGCTCCTCGTGGAGCTCCGTTCCAATGCCGTGTCCGACATATTCCCGGACAACCGAAAAACCTTCATCTTCAATGCATTTTTGGATGGCGTGCGATATCGTGTACAGCCTCACATCCGGTCCTGCTTGCGCAAGGCCCGCAAAAAGCGACTTTTCAGTCACTTCAAGCAATTTGCGTGCAGTCTCGGAAATAGTGCCGACCCCATACGTCCAAGCGGAGTCTCCATGATATCCTTTATACTTCGCGCCGATGTCAACACTGATGATGTCACCATCTTGTAGCTTTCTTTGTCCCGGAATACCGTGAACCAATTCGTCATTGACTGAAGCACATATGCTGCCAGGAAAACCGTTGTAGCCTTTGAAAGACGGGACTGCTCCTTGACTGCGAATATAGTCTTCTGCGATTTGATCGAGCTGTTTGGTGGTAACATCGGGCTTGATGGCCTGTTTGAGCAACCGGTGCGTTTCGGCAACGATGCGACCGGCCTCCCGCATGAGCTCCAATTCAGCAGCTGACTTACAGATGATCATTAAGCCTGCCCTCGCAATAGTGAACTGATTTGTGCAGTAACCGTATGAATCTCTTGCTCACCGTTAACCTCACGCAATATTCCCTTGTTACGATAATACTCCAAGAGCGGAGCTGTTTTATTGATGTACTCGTCCAAACGAGTCCCTACTTTTTCTTCGGTGTCATCGGAACGCTGATACAACTCACCAGAACATTTGTCGCAAACATTGTCACGCGCAGGGGGGTTAAACAAGATATGATACGTTGCTCCACAAGACTTGCAAATTCTACGACCCGTCAAACGTGCGAGCAACCGATCCCGGTCCACTTTCAAGTTAATGACGTGATCCATCGTTTTTCCCATCGCTGCCATGATTTCATCCAAGGCCTCGGCTTGGGAAATAGTTCTAGGAAATCCGTCAAGCAGAAATCCTGTGCTGCAATCGGATTGCTGCAATCTTTCGCGAACAATACCGATCGTAATCTCATCTGGGACAAGCAGTCCCTGATCAACATATTTCTTTGCTTCCAAGCCGAGCGGCGTTTCCTGCTTCATCGCCAGCCGGAATGCATCCCCGGTAGAAATATGCGGGATTTGAAACTCGTCAACGATTTTTTCAGCCTGAGTACCTTTCCCTGCACCGGGAGGCCCCATAAAGATGATGTTCATCATGACTTCCTCCCCAAAGCATCTTTCGATGCTAACAGCACAATAGGTGCCGATAGCCAAAGGTTCGTTGTCAACTGCCCTCTAAACAACCGAGAATTCCGTTGCAACTCCGCTACCAGTACCTATTTGCTATTTATTGATAAAACCTTTGTAGTGGCGTTTGATCAACTGGCTTTCGATCGTTTTCATCGTTTCAAGACCTACGCCGATCACGATGAGCAGCGATGTGCCGCCGATCTGTACCGAGTTTGGCAATCCGGCCACACTACCCATGATCATCGGCAAAATCGAGATAGCAGCCAGGAACAGCGCACCGGACAAAGTGATTCTTGTCATGACCCGCGTCAAGTAAACCGATGTCGTCTTACCTGGGCGAATACCTGGAATGTAACCACCATTCTTCTTCATCTGATCCGCCATCTGTACAGGGTTGATCTGCACAAAGGTGTAGAAGTATGTGAACCCGATGATTAGAAGTACATAAAGCACCATTCCGAACGGATGCGTGTAGTTGAGATTGGTAATGATCCACTCCGCAACGACATTGCCTCTCCAAAAGCTTGCGATCGTGGGTGGGAATACGAGCAACGAAAGTGCGAAGATGACCGGAATAACCCCCGCGGCATTCACTTTCAAAGGAATGTGCGTGGATTGACCTCCGAACATTTTCCGTCCGACGACTCTCTTTGCGTATTGAACCGGAATTTTGCGAACGCCTTGCTGTACGAAAATGACACCGGCAATCAGCGCAATGATCACGACCGCAATAATCACAATCTTCACTACATTCAGGAAGAGCGCGTCACCAGCATCTGCAAATTGCGATTGGTAGATCTGGTGAATGCCGGTCGGAATTGCTGCCACGATTCCCGCGAAGATGATAATGGAAATACCATTTCCAATGCCATTTTCAGTGATTTGTTCCCCTAACCACATCAGAAAAGCAGTACCCGCCGTAAGCACGATGGCAATTAAAGCATACGTCGTAAAGCTCGGATTATTTACCAAACCGCTGTATAAGCGATTAAATCCGATCGATAGACCAAATGCTTGAATTAAACCAAGTACGATCGTGCCATATCGGGTAATCTGCCCCAACTTCTTTCTGCCCACTTCTCCTTCTTTCGCCCACTGCGTAAATCTCGGAATTACGTCCATGGACAAAAGTTGGACGATGATCGAAGCCGTAATATACGGCATGATCCCCATCGCAAAAATGGAAAACTGAAACAGGGCGCCACCCGAGAATGTATTCAGCAAGCCGAATACATCGCTCCTGTTGGCCTGGTCTTGAAGTTTCAGTATTTCTGTGTTGATGTTAGGTACCGGAATAAAAGCACCTATTCTGTAGACGATCAAAACAAGAAGCGTAAACAAGATCCGCTTCCTCAGATCGGCCACTTTCATAATATTGGATATGGTACGAAACATTAAATCACCTCGGTTTTACCGCCGGCAGCCTGGATTTTCTCTACCGCAGATTGAGAAAACTTGTTGGCTTTAACGTTCAACCCTACTGTGATTTCACCGTTCCCCAAGATTTTGATGCCGTCTTTAGGGTTTTTCACGATGCCAGCCTCGAGCAGAACTTCCGGAGTAACTTCCGTACCCGCTGCAAATTTATTCAATTCCTCAACGTTGATTGTCGCATATTCCGTACGGAATCTGTTGTTAAATCCACGCTTCGGCAATCGACGATATAACGGGTTTTGACCGCCTTCGAATCCTGGACGAACACCGCCACCCGAACGAGCGTTTTGGCCTTTGTGACCGCGAGTAGCCGTTTTACCCATACCGCTACCGATACCGCGACCTACACGCTTGCGGGAAGTACGGGAGCCAGGCGCTGAAGTAAGTTCATGCAATTTCATCGTTTGCACCTCCTCTAGCTCTAAATTACTTTCTTATGCTTCTACTTCTTGAACGTCAACCAAATGTTGTACTTGGCTTACCATACCGCGGATTGCGGCATTGTCTACCTTCGTAACTGTTTGATGCAGCTTGCGAAGTCCAAGAGCGGCAACGGTTTTACGTTGCGTTTCAGGACGACCGATCAGGCTGCGCTTGAGGGTGATTTGCAATTGCTTAGCCATGGTATCCCTCCTAACCTAAAAGTTCTTCTACGGTTTTACCGCGAAGCTTAGCAACCTCTTCCGCACGCTTCAGGCGTCCTAAGCCTTCCAGGGTAGCGTTAACCATGTTGATGGAGTTCGAAGATCCGAGGGACTTCGTCAAAATATCGCCAACGCCAGCCAGCTCAAGCACCGCACGAACCGGACCGCCGGCGATAACTCCTGTACCTTTCGAAGCAGGCTTCAACAGCACGCGGCCTGCGCCAAAATGTCCAGTCACCAGGTGAGGAATTGTTGTTCCGACGATAGGAACGTGAATCAGGTTTTTCTTCGCGTCTTCGATACCTTTACGAATCGCATCAGGTACCTCGGAAGCTTTACCGATTCCAGCGCCTACCCAACCTTTGCCGTCGCCCACGACTACGAGTGCGCTAAAGCTGAAACGACGACCGCCCTTTACGACTTTAGCTACGCGGTTAATATGAACGACTTTTTCAGTCAGTTCTAAAGTATTGGGATCAATACGCAAGTCCTTTACCTCCTTGTTTCATAGATTGATTAGAATTCAAGACCTGCTTCACGAGCAGCGTCTGCGAGTGCCTTTACTCGGCCGTGATACAAATATCCGCCGCGGTCAAATACCACTTGGGTCACGCCGGCTTTTTTAGCGCGCTCTGCGATCAATGCGCCAACTTTCGTAGCCGCGTCAACGTTGCCGCCATTGCCGACTTCATTCAATTCTTTGTCTTGCGTCGATGCTGCAGCGATCGTTACGCCTTGAACGTCGTCGATCAGTTGAGCATACATATGTTTGGAAGAACGGAAAATGTTGAGGCGTGGACGCTCAGTCGTTCCTTGAATTTTTTTGCGAACGCGAAGATGTCTCTTCAGACGCGCTTTATTTTTATCGCCTTTGGTAATCATTCCAGGGTTCACTCCTTTCGAGTTGGTTCCGAATCAGAAGGCTAAGCCGTTACGCCGCCTTACTTCTTCTTACCGGCTTTACCTTCTTTACGAAGAATACGCTCGCCTTCGTACTTGATCCCTTTGCCTTTATACGGTTCAGGCTCACGTACGGAACGAACTTTTGCAGCTGTTGCGCCGACCAATTCTTTATCGATCCCTTTAACGATGATCTTGGTGTTGGTAGGAACTTCGAATTCGATGCCGTTCTCTGGCTCGATCTCAACCGGGTGGGAATACCCAACGTTCAGCACCAGCTTATTGCCGGTTTTGTTCGCACGGTAACCTACGCCAACAAGTTCAAGGTTTTTTACGAATCCATCAGTTACGCCGCTAACCATGTTTTGTACTACACTGCGCGTAGTACCGTGCAGGGAGCGGTGCAATTTATTGTCGGAAGGGCGTTCTACAGTCAGAACACTATCCTCAACGCTAACCTTCATATCTTTGTGCAACTCACGGCTCAAAGTACCTTTAGGACCTTTTACCGTAATTAATGTATTTTCTAAAGTCACGTTTACTCCGCTTGGGATCGTGATAGGCTTTCGGCCAATACGGGACATGTTGTGCACCTCCGTTCATTAAAAATCAGTAATTACCAAACGTAGCAGATGACTTCTCCGCCAGCTTTGGATTGACGAGCTTCTTTATCCGTCATAACCCCTTTGGAGGTGGACAGGATTGCGATGCCGAGACCGCCGAGTACGCGCGGAACCTCTTGGCTTTTTGCATAAACGCGCAGGCCAGGCTTGCTGATTCTTTTCAAACCGGTAATAACGCGCTCTTGGTTCGCACCATATTTCAGGAACAAGCGGATAATGCCTTGCTTGTTATCTTCGATATATTCAGCGTCACGGATAAAGCCTTCCTTCTTCAAGATTTCAGCGATTTCGCGCTTAACCTTCGAAGCCGGAATTTCCACAGTTTCGTGACGAACAACGTTAGCGTTGCGAATACGTGTAAGCATATCTGCAATTGGATCGGACATAACCATGTAATGTAAACCTCCTTCCCGAAACTTTAGGTTTTACCAGCTTGCTTTTTTTACGCCAGGAATCTGGCCTTTGTATGCCAATTCGCGGAAGCAAATTCTGCAAATTTTAAACTTGCGAAGAACTGAGTGAGGACGACCGCAGCGCTCGCAGCGTGTGTAAGCCTGCACCTTGAATTTTGGAGGACGCTGCTGCTTAATCTTCATCGAAGTTTTTGCCACTTTTGGTTTACACCTCCTGGGAGTTTCCCACGGAAACTTGCTTCATGAGCAAGTGCCCTTATTTTACAAACGGCATACCTAATTGATTCAAAAGCTCACGGGACTCTTCATCCGTTTTTGCTGTAGTCACGATAACGATATCCATACCGCGCACTTTATCCACTTTGTCGTACTCAACTTCCGGGAAGATGAGCTGTTCTTTCAAACCAAGCGTGTAGTTGCCGCGGCCATCGAATGCTTTCGCGGAAACGCCACGGAAGTCACGTACGCGTGGAAGTGCAACGTTGAACAGTTTATCAAGGAATTGATACATACGCTCGCCGCGAAGTGTTACCTTCACGCCGATTGGCATATTTTCACGCAGTTTAAACCCTGCGATCGATTTTTTCGCTCTGGTGATAACCGGCTTTTGACCGGAAATCAGCTGCAGGTCTTGAACCGCCGTATCGAGAACTTTGGAGTTGGATACCGCTTCGCCCACACCCATGTTAATAACAACTTTCTCGATCTTCGGAACTTGCATTACCGTCGTGTAGTTAAACTTCTGCATCAACGCAGGAGTGATTTCGTTCAGAAAACGATCTTTCATTCTTGCTGCCATCGTTCATGTACCTCCTTTCTTACTTTTGCGATTAATCGATAACCTCGCCGGATTTTTTCGCGACGCGGACTTTTTTGCCGTTCTCAAGCACTTTGTAACCGACGCGTGTAGGCTGGCCGCTCTTCGGATCGATCAGCATCACGTTGGATACATGAATCGGAGCCTCTTGCGTAATGATGCCGCCTTGCGGATTTTGTTGGGAAGGCTTCGTGTGCTTCTTCACCAGGTTTACACCTTCGATCAGCACACGGTTTTCGCGAGGGAATGCTGCGATGACGCGGCCTTTTTTCCCTTTGTCCTTACCTGTGATAACAAAAACCGTATCGTCTTTTTTCACATGCAATTTATTGTTATGGGACTCGAGTTTCTTCGGTTGTTTTGGCATTTCGTTTACACCTCAGCTTTCATAAGAAAACTTATTGATTTCCTAACTTAGATAACCTCAGGAGCCAGAGAAACAATCTTCATGAAGTCTCTGTCGCGAAGTTCGCGTGCTACCGGTCCAAAGATACGCGTGCCGCGAGGGCTCTTGTCTTCTTTCACGATAACCGCTGCATTCTCATCAAAGCTGATGTAGGATCCGTCCTTACGACGAGCACCGCGTCTCGTGCGCACCACTACCGCTTTAACTACGTCACCTTTTTTGACAACGCCACCTGGTGTTGCTTCTTTCACGGAGCAAACGATCAGATCACCGATGTTTGCAGTACGACGACCCGTACCACCTAACACGCGGATACACATAAGCGACTTTGCGCCGGAGTTGTCAGCTACCTTCAATCGAGTAAATGGTTGAATCATTGTGTATTCCCTCCTTCCAGGCTTGATACCAATTGCTTATATTAAACGATAACCGCTTTTTCAACCACTTTAACCAGTCTCCAGCGCTTGTCTTTGGAGAGCGGGCGGGTTTCCATGATTTCGACAACGTCGCCGATTTTAGCTTCATTGTTCTCATCATGCGCTTTGAACTTTTTCGTATATTTGATGCGCTTGTGGTAAAGGTCGTGTTTTTTGTACGTTTCTACCGCAACAACGATGGTTTTGTCCATTTTGTCGCTAACGACTTTACCAAGCTGCGTTTTGCGCTCGTTGCGTTCAGCCATCAGAGATCCTCCTCTCTCATTCATTAACTAGTGATTCCCAATTCTCTTTCACGCAAAACAGTTTTTGCCCGGGCAATCTCTTTGCGGACTTTTTGAATTTGTACGGGATTATCCAGTTGACCGGTAGCCAGTTGAAAACGGAGGTTAAAGAGTTGCTCTTTAAATCCGGCGACTTTTTGTTCGATCTCAGCAGTGGTTAAGTTGCGAAATTCACTAGCTTTCATTTGCTTCACCACCTACTTCTTCTCTTTTCACAAACTTCGTTTTGATCGGCAGCTTGTGAGAGGCGAGACGCATAGCTTCACGGGCGATTTCTTCGCTGACACCAGCAAGTTCGAACAGAACTTTGCCCGGTTTCACGACAGCAACCCATTTTTCTACGTTACCTTTACCGCTACCCATCCGGACTTCAAGCGGCTTTTGCGTAATTGGCTTGGAAGGGAAAATCTTGATCCAAACTTTACCGCCCCGCTTAATATAACGAGTCATCGCAATACGGGCAGCTTCGATTTGACGGTTGGTTACCCAAGCCGGCTCAAGCGCCTGCAAACCATATTCGCCGAAATGCACTTCCGCTCCGCCTTTAGCTTGACCGCGCATGTTGCCGCGGTGCTCCTTGCGGTGTTTTACACGTTTAGGAACTAACATGATTAGTTGCCTCCTTCCGTAACAGCCTTTTTCTTAGCCGTTGGAAGAACTTCGCCACGATAGATCCATACTTTAACGCCGATTCGACCGTAAGTGGTATGAGCTTCAGCTGTACCGTAGTCGATGTCTGCGCGCAATGTATGAAGTGGTACCGTACCTTCGCTATAACCTTCCGTTCTAGCGATTTCCGCTCCGCCCAAACGACCGCTAACCGATGTTTTAATACCTTTGGCTCCGGCTCTCATCGTTCTTTGGATCGACTGTTTCAGTGCACGACGGAACGATACGCGACGCTCCAATTGTTGTGCAATGCTTTCAGCTACCAAGATCGCGTCCAGCTCGGAATGTTTTACTTCATTGATGTTGATGTGAACTTTCTTGCCGTTCGTCAGCTTGGAAAGATAGCCGCGGATCACTTCTACTTCGGAACCGCCTTTACCGATAACCATGCCAGGCTTGGCCGTATGAATCGTAACGTTCACGCGGTTAGCCGCACGTTCGATTTCAATGCGGGAAACTGCGGATTCTTTCAGCTTTTGTTTAAGATATTCGCGAATTTTGACATCTTCCATCAGCAAATCGCCGAAGTCTTTGCCAGCGAACCATTTGGATTCCCAGTCGCGAATAATACCAATTCTAAGTCCTACCGGGTTTACTTTCTGACCCACACGTTATCCCTCCTTATTTCTCAGATACCACCAAAGTAATGTGGCTGGTACGTTTATTAATACGGCTCGCACGACCCATAGCGCGAGGACGGAATCTCTTCAAAGTCGGTCCTTGATCTACGAAAACTTGAGCAACCACCAGATTGTTTGGATCCAGGGAGTAATTGTGCTCAGCGTTTGCGATAGCCGAGTTCAACAGCTTCTCAACGATCGGGGAAGCGGCTTTCGGCGTATGGCGCAAAATCGCGATCGCTTCGCCCACTTGCTTGCCGCGGATCAAATCAACGACGAGCTGTGCCTTTCGGGGAGCAATGCGAACATATCTTACAACGGCTTTAGCTTGTTGCATGGATGTACCTCCTCTCATTCACTTCTAAACATGATTTCTACTCTTAGCGCTTGCCGGTTTTCTTATCGTCACCAGAGTGACCTTTGTATGTGCGGGTTGGAGCAAATTCACCAAGCTTATGTCCGACCATATCTTCTGTTACATAGACTGGAACATGCTTTTTGCCATCATACACTGCAAAAGTGTGGCCGATGAATTGCGGGAAAATCGTCGAACGGCGCGACCAAGTTTTGATCACTTGCTTCTTCACACCGTCAGTACCCAATGCTTCAACTTTTTTCAAAAGATAGCCATCAACAAATGGCCCTTTTTTTAAACTGCGACCCATGCTTCGTTCCTCCCTTCTTTAACCGAAACAAGATTGACGTAGCCGTTACTTCGTGCGGCGACGAATAATATATTGGTTGGAAGCTTTGTTCTTCTTCCGTGTTTTGTAACCAAGCGTCGGTTTGCCCCATGGAGACATCGGAGATTTGCGTCCGATCGGAGAACGGCCTTCGCCACCACCGTGAGGGTGATCGTTCGGGTTCATGACGGAACCGCGAACTTCCGGTCTTTGACCGAGCCAACGGGAACGTCCGGCTTTACCGATTTTCACGAGCTCATAATCTTCGTTACCTACGGAACCGATCGTCGCGCGGCAAACTTTCAGGATTCTTCTCATCTCGCCAGAAGACAGACGCACGATCGCGTATTGCTCTTCTTTACCGAGAAGCTGAGCTTCCGTACCAGCTGCGCGTACCAATTGACCGCCTTTGCCCGGTTTCAGCTCGATGTTGTGAATCACTGTACCTACCGGGATGTTTTCCATTGGAAGCGCGTTTCCGATCTTGATGTCGGCTTCCGGACCCGATACGATTTGATCGCCAACTTTCAAGCCTTTTGGAGCGATGATGTAGCGCTTTTCGCCGTCCACATAGTGGATCAATGCGATGTTAGCGGAACGGTTCGGATCGTACTCGATTGTAGCAACGTTACCGGGTATTCCGTCTTTGTTCCGTTTGAAGTCGATAATACGGTATTTACGCTTATGTCCGCCGCCTTGGTGACGAACCGTAATTTTACCTTGGTTGTTGCGGCCTGCTTTTTTGCTTAATGGAGCGAGCAAGCTTTTCTCCGGTGTGGATGTTGTGATTTCTTCGAATGTAGAAACCGACATCGCACGTCTTGCAGGAGACGTTGGTTTATATTTTTTGATTGGCACGTGGATTCCCTCCTTACTTTACAAGGTGTTTTATACCGATTCGAAGAACTCCAGCTCTTTGCTGTCTGCGCTCAGGGTTACGATCGCTTTCTTCCATTCGGAAGTGTAACCGGAGTAACGACCATAGCGTTTCGGCTTTGCCGGCATTCTCAGCGTGTTCACATTCGTAACTTTCACTTTAAAAATTTGCTCGATCGCTTGCTTGATTTCCGTTTTGTTCGAACGGATGTCGACTTCGAAAACGTATTTCTTGTCGCTCATCATTTCGCTGGAACGTTCAGTAATGATCGGGCGCTTAATAAGATCGCGAGGGTTTTTCATTACGCAAACACCTCCTCTACTTTTTGCACCGCTTCTTTCGTAATGATCAGCTTGTCGTAAACCATAACATCAAGCACGTTGATTCCTTCAGCGGCTACAAACTTCACGCCAGGGATATTACGTGCGGACAATGCTACGTTCTCGTCATACGCTGCAGTCACTACCAAAGCTTTACGATCTACTTTAAGGTTATTTAAAATCGCCGCGAACTCTTTTGTCTTTGGAGCAGCCAGGGACAATGCATCGAGAACGATGATTTCGCTGGACTTCACCTTGGAAGACAACGCGGATTTGATCGCCAAACGACGAACTTTCTTAGGAAGCTTATAGGAATAGCTGCGAGGCGTAGGACCGAATACGACACCGCCGCCCTTCCATTGCGGGGAACGAATGCTACCCTGACGGGCGCGTCCTGTACCTTTTTGTTTCCAAGGTTTACGGCCACCGCCGCGAACTTCGGAACGACCTTTCGTTTTATGCGTACCGGCGCGAAGCGATGCACGTTGCATCAATACCGCTTCATTCAACACATGAAGATGCGGCTCGATTCCGAATACGGACTCGGACAGTTCGACTTCGCCGACCTGGGAACCACTAACGTTAAATACTGCTACTTTTGGCATCTGTTATCCTCCTTTCTTGCTATCTTACTTCTTTACCGTCGACTTCACGGTAACTACGCAATTTTTAGGACCCGGGATGGAGCCTTTGACCAGAAGCACATTGCGCTCTGCATCAACTTTAACAACTTCGAGCTTTTGAATCGTAACCGTCTCCGTACCCATATGCCCTGGCAATTTTTTGCCTTTTGGCACGCGGTTCGCTTGAATCGAACCCATGGAACCCGGACCGCGATGATAACGGGAACCGTGAGCCATCGGACCTCTGGATTGGTTATGTCTTTTGATAACGCCTTGGAACCCTTTACCTTTGGAAGTTCCTGTTACGTCAACGAATTCTCCCTCAGCGAACAAGTCAGCTTTGATTTCCTGGCCAACTTCATAATCAGACATTTGCACGCCGCGGATTTCTTTAATGTAGCGCTTAGGTGTTGCGCCTGCTTTTTTCGCATGGCCCAACTCAGGCTTAATTGCGTTCTTTTCTTTCTTGTCAGCAAAACCGATCTGGATGGCTTCGTATCCGTCGTTCTCCGAGTCCTTCTTCTGCAACACGGTGCAAGGACCTGCTTGGATTACCGTAACCGGAACTACCAATCCTTCAGGTGTAAATACTTGAGTCATCCCAAGTTTTTTACCTAAGATACCTTTTGTCATCGTTGACACCTCTTTTCCTCTCTTGCTTGTATTTATTCACATGTGTATATCTTACAGTTTGATTTCGATGTCCACACCGGACGGCAGATCCAAACGCATCAGCGCGTCAACCGTTTGCGGCGTCGGATTCACGATGTCAATCAAACGCTTGTGTGTGCGCATTTCGAATTGTTCACGCGAATCTTTGTACTTGTGAACGGCACGAAGAATCGTGATCACTTGCTTCTCAGTCGGAAGCGGAATCGGACCAGACACTCCTGCACCGGAACGCTTGGCTGTTTCCACGATCTTCTCAGCGGATTGATCCAGAACTCTGTGATCATAAGCCTTCAAACGAATACGAATCTTTTGCTTTGCCATAGTATTCCCTCCTTTTATCGCCCAATTTAGTATCGGACATACTCCGTGAAAATCTCCTGACGCCGTCCCTATGGCAAAGGGGCCGGGTGTGTCAGCAACCTCTCACATCATCGCAACGTCACAGACCAACGCTCACTATTATATAAAAAAGAAAAACAAAAAGCAAGGAAAACTTATGACATCGGCCTAAAAAATTAAAAACCCTTCATCTAAGCGATGAAGGGCTGCCGAATAGGCAATTATTTTTGGATTGTAGCAACGGCGCCAGCGCCTACCGTACGGCCACCTTCGCGAATCGCGAAGCGAGTACCTTCTTCGATCGCGATTGGAGCGATCAGTTCAACGGTAACCGTGATGTTGTCGCCAGGCATAACCATTTCAGTGCCTTCTGGCAGGTTGATGATGCCCGTCACGTCCGTCGTACGGAAGTAGAACTGAGGACGGTAGCCTGTGAAGAAAGGCTTATGACGTCCACCTTCTTCTTTAGTCAGAACGTAGATTTGAGCTGTGAAGTTCGTGTGAGGCTTAACCGAACCCGGTTTTGCCAATACTTGACCACGCTCGATGTCTTTACGATCTACACCGCGAAGCAGTGCGCCGACGTTGTCGCCCGCTTGAGCGGAGTCCAGAAGTTTACGGAACATTTCTACGCCCGTAACAACGGATTTGCGAGTTTCTTCAGCCAGACCGATGATTTCGATCTCGTCGCCTACTTTGATCGTTCCGCGCTCTACACGACCTGTAGCAACGGTACCACGACCTGTGATCGTGAACACGTCCTCTACCGGCATCAAGAAAGGCTTGTCAGTGTCGCGCTCAGGCGTAGGGATGTAAGTATCGATGTGCTCGAACAGCTCAACGATTTTATCAGCCCAAGGACCGTCTGGGTTTTGCAGAGCTTCACGAGCTGCGCCGCGAACGATCGGAGTGTCGTCGCCTGGGAACTCGTACTCGTTGAGCAGGTCGCGAACTTCCATTTCAACCAGCTCAAGGAGCTCTTCGTCTTCAACCATGTCGCATTTGTTGAGGAATACGACGATGTAAGGTACGCCTACCTGACGGGAGAGCAGGATGTGCTCGCGCGTTTGCGGCATAGGGCCGTCAGCTGCGGATACAACCAGGATCGCTCCGTCCATTTGTGCTGCGCCGGTGATCATGTTTTTAACATAGTCGGCGTGGCCTGGGCAGTCTACGTGTGCATAGTGACGGTTAGGTGTTTCGTATTCAACGTGAGCTGTGGAGATCGTGATCCCGCGCTCGCGCTCTTCTGGCGCTTTATCGATTTGGTCGAATGCTACAGCAGCACCGCCGTATTTTTTCGACAATACTGTCGTGATTGCAGCCGTCAAAGTTGTTTTACCGTGGTCAACGTGACCGATGGTACCGATGTTAACGTGCGGCTTATTACGTTCGAATTTCGCTTTTGCCATGGAAAGAAGCCTCCTTAAATAATCAATTTATATTAAGCGCCTTTGTGCTTTGCCACAATTTCTTCTGCAATGGACTTAGGCACTTCTTCATAATGCGAAATTTCCATCGAGTACACACCGCGACCTTGCGTACGGGAACGAAGTGTCGTGGAGTAACCGAACATTTCGGAAAGAGGCACTTTCGCGCGGATGATTTGTGCGCCAAAGCGTGCATCCATCCCCTCGATCCGGCCCCGGCGGGAGTTCAGGTCGCCCATAACGTCGCCCATATACTCTTCCGGAACGGTAACTTCTACTTTCATGATCGGCTCAAGCAATACAGGACGACATTTCTCGGCTGCAGCTTTGAGCGCCATGGAACCTGCGATTTTGAACGCCATTTCACTGGAGTCAACATCGTGGTAGGAACCATCCACTACAGTAGCTTTGATATCTACGAGCGGGAAGCCAGCGTATACGCCGTTCTTCATGGACTCTTCAATACCGGCTTGAATCGGAGCGACGTATTCTTTAGGAATCGCACCACCGACGATTTTGCTCTCGAACTGGAAGCCTGTGCCCGGCTCAAGAGGTTCGAATTCAACCCAGCAATGGCCGTATTGACCGCGGCCGCCGGATTGGCGAACGAACTTGCCTTCAACCTTCGCAGGCTGACGGAATGTTTCACGGTAAGCAACCTGTGGTTTACCCACGTTGGTTTCTACCTTAAACTCGCGAAGCATACGGTCAACGATGATCTCGAGGTGAAGCTCACCCATACCGGCGATAATCGTTTGGCCTGTTTCTTCGTCTGTGTGCGCGCGGAACGTCGGGTCTTCTTCGGAGAGCTTCGCAAGCGCGATACCCATCTTGTCTTGGTCAGCCTTTGTTTTCGGCTCAACCGCAAGCTGGATAACTGGCTCAGGGAAGTTCATCGACTCGAGAATAACCGGGTTCTTCTCGTCGCACAGCGTATCGCCCGTGATCGTATCTTTCAAACCTACGGCAGCTGCAATGTCACCGGCATATACTTCGGTGATCTCTTGACGGCTGTTCGCATGCATTTGAAGAATACGGCCGATCCGCTCACGCTTGCCTTTCGTTCCGTTCAATACGTACGAACCGGAGTTCAAGACACCGGAGTATACGCGGAAGAACGTAAGCTTACCGACAAACGGGTCAGTCATGATTTTGAATGCCAATGCGGCAAACGGTTGGTCGTCAGCAGATTTGCGTACAACTTCCGTACCGTCTTCCAGCGTACCTTTGATGTCAGGAACATCGATTGGAGAAGGAAGGTATGCGATAACCGCATCCAGCATCATTTGAACACCCTTATTGCGGTACGAAGAACCGCAAACAACCGGGAAGATTTTAACCGAACATACGCCTTTACGGAGTGCGCTCTTGATTTCTTCCACAGTCAGCTCTTCGCCTTCCAGGTATTTCATCATGAGTTCTTCGTCAAGCTCGGCCACTTTCTCGACCAGCTCAAGACGAAGCTCTTCCACTTGCTCCTTGAATTCCTCAGGTACATCGCCAACGATCGGATCTTTGCCCAAATCGTCTTTGTACACATAGGACTGACGCTCAATGATGTCAATCGCGCCGACAAAATCGTTCTCGGCACCGATCGGCAATTGAATCGCTACGGCATTTGCGCCAAGCTTCTCACGCATCGATTGAATTACTTGCAAGTAATCCGCACCGATGATGTCCATCTTGTTTACGTAAGCAATCCGAGGAACACCGTAACGGTCCGCCTGTCTCCAAACCGTTTCCGATTGAGGCTCAACGCCTTCCTTCGCACTGAATACACCTACAGCTCCATCCAATACGCGCAGGGAACGTTCAACTTCAACGGTGAAGTCAACGTGTCCCGGGGTGTCGATAATATTGATGCGGTGGCCTTTCCACTGAGCCGTCGTAGCGGCGGAAGTAATCGTAATCCCGCGCTCCTGTTCTTGCTCCATCCAGTCCATTGTCGCAGCACCTTCGTGAACTTCACCGATTTTGTGCGTACGTCCTGTATAGAACAAGATGCGCTCTGTCGTGGTCGTCTTACCGGCATCGATATGCGCCATGATCCCGATGTTACGCGTATCTTTTAAGGAGAACTCTCTTGCCATCAGGTTGTCTCCTTCCTAAAAGTAGGAATAATATTTTACCAACGATAGTGCGCGAACGCTTTGTTGGCTTCTGCCATTTTGTGCGTATCTTCACGCTTCTTAACGGAAGCGCCGGTGTTGTTGCTGGCATCGATAATTTCTTGAGCCAATCTTTCTTCCATTGTCTTCTCACCGCGAAGACGGGAATAGTTCACGAGCCAACGAAGACCTAACGTCGTACGGCGTTCCGGTCTTACCTCTACCGGCACCTGATAGTTGGCACCCCCAACACGGCGGGCTTTAACTTCAAGAACAGGCATGATATTCTTAATTGCTGCTTCAAACACTTCCATCGGATCTTTGCCCGTACGCTCTTGAATCGTGTTAAAAGCGTTATAAAGAATCGTTTGCGCCGTTCCTCTTTTCCCATCAATCATGATGCGGTTGATCAGACGGGTAACAAGCTTGCTATTGTAAATCGGATCTGGCAATACGTCTCTGCGAGTAACTGGACCTTTACGAGGCATAGTTATCCCCCTTTCTCAAAAAGTTCATTCTTGTTTTTGTTATTACTTCTTCACTTTCGGACGCTTAGCGCCGTACTTGGAACGAGCTTGTTTGCGGTTGTTTACACCTGCAGTGTCGAGCGCGCCACGAACGATGTGATAACGAACCCCTGGAAGGTCCTTAACACGACCGCCGCGAATCAGCACGACGCTGTGCTCTTGCAGGTTGTGTCCGATACCCGGGATGTAAGCAGTAACCTCTACACGGTTAGTCAAACGAACACGCGCGTATTTACGAAGAGCGGAGTTCGGTTTCTTTGGCGTCATGGTACCTACACGAGTACATACGCCACGCTTTTGAGGGGAGCTCAGATCCGTCGCTTCTCTTTTCAAGGCGTTGAAACCTCTTTGAAGAGCCGGGGATTTGGATTTTACAACTTTTGCTTCGCGTCCTTTACGAACGAGTTGGTTAATTGTTGGCATGTTGGCCACCTCCTTCAAGATCATGATCCTACAATTTCAAGCCCACAGATCCAGGCGAATCGTAAATGAACAAAGGAAAAGCTTTTGCCTTCGAACTTCGTGCTTTTTCTCAGACAAAAACGGATTCGTTCTATTCATTCACTACGGCAGCCATCGCGGCGCCTACTTCAATTCCACACGCTTTACCTAGCAATTTCATAGAGTCCACGTATGTTACTTTAACCCCCATTTTCTTGCAAAGGTTAACCATTTTTATCGTAATTCGCGGATCTGCATCTTTAGCAACGAAAACTTCCGAAGCAATTCCTTGCTCGACCGTTCTAGTCGCATGTTTTGTGCCGATTGTTATTTTGGCAGCCTGTTTCACTTTATCATAAGACATGAATCATATCCTCCAAAGAGACAGCTGTTTCTTATAAAATGGCACACTACGATATATTAGCATCTCGGTTTTACCGTGTCAAGGATAGACGCTTGCCTTCGAAAACTTTTTTTCATAGCTTTTCGAAGGCAAGCCGGTTAGCCTTGATTTACTCGACAGTGACCGCTTCGGCTTCTGCCAATAATTCATCTTGCTCTACCGCATTTGGATCTGTAATCCGGATATTCCGGTATCTTGGCATCCCCGTACCTGCCGGTATGAGTTTGCCGATAATAACATTCTCTTTCAAGCCGAGCAGTTGGTCGACTTTCCCTTTGATCGCAGCGTCCGTCAGTACACGAGTCGTTTCCTGGAATGATGCCGCGGACAAGAAGGAGTCGGTCTCCAGCGACGCTTTCGTAATACCAAGAAGCACCGGTTTAGCAACCGCCGGTTCATCGCCGGCAAACAGCGCCACCTTGTTCGCTTCCTCGTATTCGTGAATGTCAACGAACGATCCCGGCAGCAGCGTGGTATTCCCCGCCTCAATTATACGGATTTTCCGCAGCATCTGGCGAATCATAACCTCGATATGCTTGTCGTTGATCTCAACGCCCTGGTTCCGGTAAACGCGCTGTACTTCCTGCAAAATGTAGTTTTGCACCCCGCGGATCCCCTTGATGCGCAGCATCTCTTTCGGGTCAATGGATCCATCGGTCAGCTCGTCACCTGCCTCAACCGTTTGATTGACGGTAACCCGAATACGGGAACCGTAAGGCATCGAATATACCTTCGATTCGGCTTCGCCTTGCACTTCGATCTCGCGGCGGTCTTTCGCTTCGCGAATTTCCTTGATCACACCGTCGATCTCGGAGATCGTCGCCTGCCCTTTCGGATTCCGAGCCTCGAAAAGCTCCTGAATCCGCGGCAAACCTTGCGTAATGTCGTCGCCCGCAACACCACCGGTATGGAACGTACGCATCGTGAGCTGCGTTCCCGGTTCACCGATGGACTGCGCCGCAATAATGCCGACAGCTTCGCCAATCTCCACGTGCTGGCCTGTAGCCAAGTTGCGTCCATAGCATTTTTTGCAGACGCCGTGACGGGAACGGCAGCTGAGTACGGAGCGAATTTGCAGCTTCTCAATACCTGCTTCAATGATTCGATCGGCGATAGGCGACTCGATCAATCCATTGCGGGGCACGATAACTTCACCGGTTTTCGGATCGCGGATCGTTTCAAAGGAATAACGCCCTTCGATCCGATCGTACAGATCCTCAATCACTTCTTTGCCGTCCTGAATACGGCTTACAATGAAGCCTTTATCCGTACCGCAATCTTCGTCGCGCACAATAACGTCCTGCGCCACATCGACGAGACGACGCGTCAAGTAACCCGAGTCCGCTGTCCGGAGCGCCGTATCGGCAAGACCTTTCCGTGCGCCGTGCGTGGAAATAAAGTATTCCAATACCGTCAGGCCTTCGCGGAAGTTCGATTTGATCGGCAACTCGTAGATCCGGCCTGTCGGCGTCGCCATCAGACCACGCATCCCGCCGAGCTGAGTAATCTGCGATTTGTTACCCCGTGCTTTCGATTCAACCATCATGTTGATGGAATTATATTTGTCGAGCGATTTCATCAATACGTCGGTAATTTCGTCCTTCGCCTTGCTCCAGATCGAAATGACGCGGTCGTACCGTTCGTCATCCGTGATCAAGCCGCGGCGATATTGGTTCGTGACGACACTGACTTTATCTTCCGAATCGCGAAGAATTTCATCCTTCTCCTTCGGAACAGTAACGTCCGCCACGGCCACCGTAATACCGGCACGTGTGGAATACGTAAAGCCAAGCTGTTTGATATCATCCAAAATGACAGACGTGCGCATCGTGTGGTAACGACGGAAGCATTCTCCGATGATCGAGCCGAGGTAGTCTTTGCCGACGGCTTTCGTCTCCGGGAGTTCTTCCATTTTGCCGCGGATGTCTCCGCCTTTGCCAAATACGAAATAGTTATCCGAAATCCCGTTCAACAGATTCGCTTTGGTCGCCTCATTGATGAATGGGAAATCTGCCGGGTAAATTTCGTTGAAAATAATTTTACCGATGGACGTAATGAGCACCGCTTCTTGCTGTTCCGGCGTAAAGCTCGTTTTGTTGAGCGCTTTGGCCGGAATCGCAACGCGCGCATGCAAGGAAGCATCTCCTCTATGATAGAGCGACACAGCCTCGGATACGGTACGCAAAATGGTCCCTGCGCCCTTGGCGCGCTTGTTGTCCGTCGTCAAATAGAAGCTGCCGAGCACCATATCCTGCGAAGGCGTAACGACCGGTTTGCCGTCCTTCGGGTTCAGGATGTTGCCGGAGGCCAGCATCAGAACGCGTGCTTCCGCTTGCGCCTCTGCCGACAACGGTACGTGAACGGCCATTTGGTCACCGTCAAAGTCGGCGTTATATGCTGTACACACGAGCGGATGCAGCTTGATGGCGCGGCCTTCGACCAAGATGGGTTCGAACGCCTGGATCCCCAGTCTGTGCAGCGTGGGGGCACGGTTCAGCAGTACCGGATGTTCCCTAATGACTTCCTCCAGTACATCCCATACTTCCGGACTGACGCGCTCCACTTTGCGCTTCGCGCTCTTGATATTATGGGCAAGCCCTTTGTTTACAAGCTCTTTCATGACGAAAGGCTTAAACAATTCCAGCGCCATTTCCTTCGGCAGACCACACTGATACATCTTCAGGTTCGGTCCGACGACGATTACGGAACGGCCGGAGTAGTCAACCCGTTTGCCGAGCAAGTTTTGACGGAAACGGCCTTGTTTCCCTTTCAACATATGGCTCAGCGATTTGAGCGGACGGTTGCCCGGTCCAGTAACTGGACGACCGCGGCGGCCGTTATCGATCAACGCGTCGACGGCTTCCTGCAGCATCCGCTTCTCGTTTTGCACGATGATGTCCGGCGCACCGAGATCCAGCAGTCTCTTCAGACGGTTGTTCCGGTTGATGACGCGGCGGTACAAATCGTTCAAGTCGGACGTGGCGAAACGTCCGCCGTCCAGCTGCACCATCGGACGAAGCTCCGGCGGGATGACCGGCAGTACGTCCAGTACCATCCACTCCGGCATATTTTTCGAATTACGGAAAGCTTCCATGACTTCCAGACGTTTGATCGCCCGGTTGCGGCGCTGGCCTTGAGCGGTTTTGAGCTCTTCCTTCAGCGTGTCGACTTCTTTCTCGATGTCGATGTCCTGAAGCAGCTTTTTGACCGCTTCCGCACCCATGCCTGCCTGGAATGCGTAACCGTATTTCTCTCTATAACTGCGGTATTCCTTCTCGGAGAGCAGCTGCTTTTTCTCCAGCGGCGTATCCCCCGGGTCGGTCACAACATAAGATGCAAAATAAATGATCTCTTCCAGGGAACGAGGCGACATATCGAGCGCAAGGCCCATGCGGCTCGGAATCCCTTTGAAGTACCAAATATGCGATACCGGCGCAGCCAGTTCGATATGCCCCATGCGTTCGCGACGCACTTTTTGACGGGTAACTTCGACGCCGCAGCGGTCACAAACGACGCCCTTGTAACGAACGCGTTTGTATTTGCCGCAGTGGCACTCCCAGTCTTTGGTCGGCCCGAAAATCTTCTCGCAAAACAGCCCTTCTTTTTCAGGCTTAAGCGTCCTGTAGTTGATCGTTTCGGGCTTCTTCACTTCGCCACGGGACCAAGAGCGGATTTTATCCGGTGAAGCCAGACCGATCTTCATATATTCGAAATTGTTAACGTCTATCAAGGAGCAACCCTCCTCCAACTTTTGTGGAACGTACTGCACCCGAACGGATGCGAGATGCTAGTGGTGCGTGCTATAGTGCCCACGACAAACGACTAACGCAAACGTTTATTATTCGACGCCAAGTTCCGCGCCTTCAAGATTGAGGTTCAGCTTATCGCTCGATACCTCATCATCTTCATCCATTTCCTTCATTTCGATCTCTTCTTCATTCTCGGACAAGATTTTCACGTCCATGCCTAAGCTCTGAAGCTCTTTGATCAATACTTTGAAGGATTCCGGTACACCCGGCTCCGGTACGTTCTCGCCTTTGACGATCGATTCGTACGTTTTGACCCGTCCGACCACGTCATCGGATTTGACAGTCAATATTTCTTGCAGCGTATACGCCGCGCCGTATGCCTCGAGGGCCCACACTTCCATCTCCCCGAAGCGCTGTCCGCCGAACTGCGCCTTACCGCCGAGCGGCTGCTGCGTAACGAGTGAGTATGGTCCTGTCGAGCGAGCATGGATTTTATCGTCAACCATGTGCGCCAGTTTGATCATGTACATGACGCCGACCGTTACTTCACGTTCGAACGGCTCACCTGTACGACCGTCATACAGCAGCGTCTTGCCGTTGCGCTGCATTCCGGCTTCTTCCATCGTATCGAACACGTCATACTCGCGTGCGCCGTCAAATACCGGTGTGGCTGTATGAATGCCGAGGAATCTGGCAGCCATGCCAAGGTGAACCTCGAGCACCTGACCGATGTTCATCCGCGAAGGAACGCCGAGCGGGTTCAGCACAACTTCAACCGGTGTACCGTCCGGCATGAACGGCATGTCCTCCTCCGGCAGAATGCGCGCGATAACCCCTTTGTTCCCGTGGCGTCCTGCCATCTTATCGCCCTCGGAAATTTTCCGTTTCTGAGCGATATATACGCGAACCAGCTGGTTAACGCCCGGCGGCAGCTCGTCGCCATTCTCTCGTGTGAACACCTTCACGTCGACGACGATCCCGTCCGTACCGTGAGGTACACGAAGGGAAGTATCACGTACTTCGCGAGCTTTCTCGCCGAAGATCGCATGAAGCAATCTTTCTTCCGCAGTCAGCTCGGTAACCCCTTTCGGCGTTACTTTACCGACCAAGATATCTCCGGCCGCGATTTCCGCCCCGACGCGGATAATGCCGCGTTCGTCGAGATTTTTCAGCGCGTCTTCGCCGACGTTCGGGATATCTCGGGTTATTTCTTCCGGCCCCAGCTTCGTATCGCGGGATTCGGATTCATATTCCTCGATGTGAATGGACGTATACACGTCTTCTTTCACAAGCCTCTCGCTAAGCAAGATCGCATCCTCGTAGTTGTAGCCTTCCCACGTCATGAAGGCAACGACGACGTTGCGGCCCAGCGCCAGTTCGCCCTGCTCCGTTGAAGGACCGTCGGCCAAAATGTCGCCTACGCGCACTTGCTCGCCTTTATGGCAAATCGGACGCTGGTTGATGCATGTTCCTTGGTTGGAACGTAAAAACTTATGGAGCTTATGCTTGATCAAGTCACCGTTAACCAGACGGCCATCGACCATCTCCTGGCGGCGAACCCAAATTTCATTCGCAGATACGCGCTCCACGACACCGTTCACTTTGGAAACGATACATACGCCGGAGTCTTTGGCCGACTTATGCTCCATGCCCGTACCGACGAGCGGCGACTTCGGAATGAGAAGCGGTACCGCCTGCCGCTGCATGTTCGAACCCATAAGCGCACGGTTGGAGTCGTCATTTTCAAGGAATGGAATGAGCGCTGTCGCCACGGACACAACCTGCTTCGGCGATACGTCCATATAGTCGACGCGGTCTTTAGGAAGCGTCAAAATATCGTCTTTGTAACGAACGATAACCGTATCGTTAGCGAATTTGCCTTCTTCCGTAAGCTCGGCGTTCGCCTGTGCGACAACGTAGTTATCTTCCTCGTCAGCGGTCAAATAAGCAATATCGTCTGTGACGATACCCGTATTCGGATCAACGCGGCGGTACGGCGCTTCGATAAAACCGAACTCGTTCACACGCGCAAAGGTGGAGAGCGAGTTGATCAAACCGATGTTCGGACCTTCCGGCGTTTCGATCGGGCACATCCGTCCATAGTGAGAGTGATGCACGTCGCGCACTTCAAAGCCTGCGCGTTCCCTTGTCAAACCGCCGGGTCCGAGAGCGGACAAACGGCGTTTGTGCGTCAGTTCGGCCAGCGGGTTCGTCTGGTCCATAAACTGCGACAACTGGGAGCTGCCGAAAAACTCTTTAATCGATGCGATAACAGGACGAATGTTAATGAGCTGCTGCGGCGTAATCGTGTTGACATCCTGAATGGACATCCGTTCGCGCACAACGCGCTCCATCCGGGACAACCCGATACGGAACTGGTTCTGCAGCAATTCGCCCACGGAACGCAACCGACGGTTACCCAAGTGGTCGATATCATCCGTGCTGCCGATGCCATGAAGCAGGTTCATGAAATAGTTGATCGAAGCGATGATATCCGCAGGGGTAATGTTTTTGATCGACTTGTCGATCTTGCCGTTGGCGATGACTTTCACGATTTTCCCGTCATCAATCGGAGAATACACGTCAATCGCCTGCAGCGGAATTTGATTCGTTTCCATAACCCCGTTGACGGCAGTATATTCTTTGAAGCCAACGCTCTCTTCGAGATAAGGCATAATAGAATCAAGCAAACGGCGATCGATCAACTGGCCCGCCTCGGCAATAATTTCCCCAGTGGCGGTATCGACCAGCGTTTCAGCCAAACGCTGATTGAACAGCCGGTTTTTGATATGCAGCTTTTTGTTGATTTTGTAACGGCCGACATTAGCCAAATCGTAGCGCTTCGGATCGAAGAAACGAGCGACCAGCAAGCTTCTGGCATTATCGAGCGTCGGCGGTTCGCCTGGACGCAAGCGTTCGTAAATTTCGATCAGCGCTTTGTCCGTCGAATCGGTGTTATCCTTGTCCAACGTGTTGCGGATATACTCGTTATCGCCGAGCAGATTAATAATCTCCGCATCGGTACCGAAACCGAGCGCTCTCAGCAGCACGGTGACTGGAATTTTCCGCGTCCGGTCGATTCGAACGTAGACGATGTCTTTAGCGTCGGTCTCGAGCTCAAGCCATGCGCCCCGGTTCGGAATGACCGTAGCCGTGTATGTTTTCTTGCCATTCTTATCGACTTTCGTGCTAAAATAAACGCTAGGAGAACGAACCAGCTGACTGACGATAACCCGTTCGGCGCCGTTAATGATAAACGTACCCGTCTCCGTCATCAGAGGAAAATCGCCCATAAATACTTCCTGCTCTTTTACCTCTCCGGTTTCCTTATTAATCAACCGAACTTTCACACGAAGCGGTGCTGCAAAGGTGACGTCGCGTTCCTTGGATTCATCAACCGAGTATTTGGGCTCACCCAAGCTATAGTCAATAAACTCCAACACCAAATTCCCCGTAAAATCCTGTATCGGGGAAATATCCTGAAACATTTCGCGCAGCCCTTCATCCAAAAACCACTGATATGATTTTTGCTGGATCTCAATCAGGTTCGGAATATCCAAAACCTCATTGATGCGCGCGTACGACCTGCGTTTACGTCGACCTAATTGAACAAGATGACCCGCCAACTTAGATTCACCCCTCATGTCTACTCAATGGAACAAAATAAAAGCCTCTTGGGAAGCCTTCTCGAGTAAATATTGCCCGAAGTTGGAACTTCTTTAGGAAGCTTCTAATTACTGAAATGAGAATTGGAGACTTTCCTATCACTTTCCGCATTTTTCCTCATACCATGTAGGTTTCACCTAAAATTTAAACATTATACGTTGAATGCCTTAATTTTATACACTACATGCAGGAAAAATATTTCTTGACATTTTAGCCAACTAAAGACATATATCCCAATCATAATGCTGACATTTTATAATAATACCACAGTCGAAATATCAAGTCAACATATTTTCCTGAGGCGGAATATAACGGCTAACTTTCGAATCCTAGAATTTCACTTAACCGGCATATTCCGCCTCAGGCTGGCTTCTATTTGGTCGCCTTCAGTATCCAGTAGCCTTTATCGCGCTCCACTTCCGCTACTTCGGCAAACAGAGACTCCAGCTTCTTGACGGCAGATGGGGCTCCCTGTTTCTTCTGGATGACAACCCAGAGCGAGCCGCCAGGTGCGAGCGCCTCATATGCCTGCTCAAAAATGCGATGCACCGTATCCTTCCCTGCGCGAATCGGCGGGTTCGTAAGCACCGCGTCGAACGTGCGGCCAGCCACTTGCTCCAGAAGATCGCTCTGCACGATCTCGACATTAGCAATCTGATTGCGCTTCGCATTGAGCTTCGCCAGTTCGATGGCCCGTTCGTTGATGTCAACCATCGTAACTGTCCCTTTACCCGCAATTACGGCCGCCGCGAGCCCGATCGGTCCATAGCCGCAGCCTACATCCAGAACTTTCGCCTCTTCCGGCAGCCGTACCGTTTCGATGAGCAGCTTGGAGCCGTAATCAATCCCTCGTTTGGAGAAGACACCGGCATCGGTTGTAAATGCAAACTTCCGTCCGATCATTATTTCTTCGATCGTGTGCTGATCGTGGGCCGTACTTGGCTTCTGGGAATAATAATGCTCCGACAAGCCGCATCACCCTCCTACAAGATACATTCGTGACTTGGATGAAACCTTTATTGAAAAGGAATTTCTTAATCTTAAAAGAAAACCCCTTGAAGAGTCGCCTCTGCAAGGGGTCTTTTACATGCAAATCCGTATTACTTCACTTCTACGGCAGCGCCTGCTTCTTCCAATTTTGCTTTAACGGCTTCAGCTTCTTCTTTGGATACTTTCTCTTTAAGCGCCTTCGGTGCGTTGTCTACGAGATCTTTTGCTTCTTTCAAGCCGAGGCCTGTAATTTCGCGAACAACTTTGATAACGTTGATTTTGGAAGCGCCAGCGCTTGTCAAAATTACGTCGAATTCTGTTTGCTCAGCAACTTCTGCTGCTCCGCCGCCTGCTACTACAGCTACAGGAGCTGCTGCTGTTACGCCGAATTCTTCTTCGATTGCTTTAACCAGGTCGTTCAGTTCAAGTACAGTCATGCCTTTGATGGCTTCCAAGATTTGCTCTTTGCTCATGGTTAAACCTCCATTTATCGTTCGATATGAATTTTTTTAGGATGCGAAAAGCTTGTAATCATTAAGCTTCTTGTGCGCCGCCTTCTTGCTTCTCGGCCACAGCCTTAACCGCAAGGGCGAAGTTGCGAACAGGTGCTTGGAGCACGCTGAGCAACATGGACAGAAGACCTTCTCTGGAAGGAAGTTCTGCCAACGCTTTGATTTGGCTGAAATCAACCACTTTACCTTCTACGACACCGGCTTTTACGCTCAGTTGCTCGTTTTTCTTGGCGAAATCCGTCAAGATTTTGGCCGGAGTCACGATGTCGTCCTTGCTGAATGCAATCGCGGTAGGACCGCTCAAGTACTCATCCAGTGCAGACAACTCGGATGCTGCCGTAGCGCGGCGAACCAACGTATTTTTCAATACTTGGAACTCAACGCCTGCTTCACGCAATTGCTTGCGAAGCTCAGTCACTTGAGCTACGTTCAAACCGCGGTAATCCGCAACGATCGCGCAGGAGCTTTCTTTCAGCTTGTCGCTTACTTCTGTCACTTGCGCCGCTTTTTGCTCGATAATTTTCGCGTTTGCCATATTTGCACCTCTTTTCATGCAGCGATTTTACAACTTCATTGTGCGAAGCTTACCCTCGTAAACGCCCCGATCACATGCGTGCATCTGTCCGGCATTTCTCCAATACATGAGAAATGCCTTCGCAGACAAGGCGAAGGCATGATCATTCCTGAATTCTTTGAACTATTAAGCAAAGAATACCGAACTTATATCATAACACCTCGGTAGGAAATTAAGCCTCCAAGAGAAGCACCTACTGTCTACGGTAAGCATATTCGTTTGTTAGACCTTTAACAGGTTAGCATGGTTGACTATAGAAAGTCAACTGTAAAGCTATTCCTATTATCGGAGGTTAGCCGCGTTGACGCGAGCGCCCGGTCCCATAGTGGAGGAAACCGCAACGTTCTTCAAGTAAACGCCTTTTGCTGCAGCAGGCTTCGCTCTGTTCAGCGCGTCGATGAGCGCTTTAAAGTTCTCAGCAAGCTTCTCAGCGTCGAAGGACACTTTACCGATCGGCGCGTGGATTTGTCCGGCTTTATCCAGACGGTATTCGATTTTACCTGCCTTGATTTCCTGAACGGCTTTCGCTACGTCAAACGTAACGGTACCCGCTTTCGGGTTCGGCATCAAACCTTTACCACCCAAGATACGGCCGAGTTTACCGACTTCACTCATCATGTCCGGCGTAGCTACGCAGACATCGAAGTCGAACCAACCTTGTTGGATTTTGTTGATCATGTCTTGATCGCCTACGAAGTCAGCGCCAGCCGCTTCCGCTTCTTTTGCTTTGTCCCCTTTGGCAAATACAAGAACACGTTTTGTTTTACCAGTACCGTGTGGCAGTACAACGACGCCGCGGACAGCCTGGTCTTGTTTTCTTGGGTCTACGCCCAAACGTACGGCCACTTCAACAGTTTCGTCGAACTTGGCACGTGCGGTCTTTTTCACAAGCTCGATCGCTTCAAGCGGCTCATAGAACGCTTCAGAATCGATCTGCTTGGCTACTTCGAGGTAATTCTTACCGTGTTTAGCCATTGTTAGTCCTCCTAAGTGGTATTAGCGGAATGTCCTCCCACTGATAGTGCAATCATTACACATGTGAAACTGTGTTGATTGTCACTGACCATGCAACCGTTACATAGGCGAAGCTATGTCGGTTGTCATGTATGTGCAGCTGTTAATCGGTTGTGCAATCGAATTAGTCTTCGATTACGACGCCCATGCTGCGAGCTGTACCTTCAACCATACGCATAGCCGCTTCCACGGATGCCGCGTTCAGGTCAGGCATTTTTTGCTCAGCGATTTCGCGTACTTTCGAACGCTTTACAGTTGCAACCTTCTTTTTGTTCGGTTCGCCGGATCCTTTTTCGATCCCTGCAGCTACGCGCAGCAATACGGCAGCCGGAGGCGTTTTCGTCTCAAATGTGAAGGAGCGATCTTCAAATACCGTGATAACGACAGGGATGATCAAGCCAGCTTGGTCGGCTGTACGGGCGTTGAATTCTTTACAAAACGCCATGATGTTAACCCCTGCTTGACCGAGTGCAGGACCGATCGGCGGTGCCGGATTCGCTTTACCTGCAGGAACTTGAAGCTTTACCATTTTGATGACCTTTTTTGCCATTGTGTGACACCTCCTCGTTCTAGTATGGCAGTTTGCACCGCATTACAGCTTTTCCACTTGGTGGTAGTCAAGCTCAACCGGCGTTTCTCTACCAAACATGTTGACATGAACTTTCAACTTGCTTTTGTCCACAAGTATTTCTTCAACCGTACCGACAAAGTTGGCGAAAGGCCCGACTTTGACGCGAACGGTATCCTTGAGCTCGAAATCGATTTTCGGCTTCGGCTCTTCAATACCCATGTGTTTAAGGATCGAATCCACTTCCTCGGGAAGCAGCGCCGTCGGTTTCGAACCGGATCCGGTCGAACCTACGAACCCGGTAACGCCGGGCGTATTGCGCACGACATACCAGGAATCGTCCGTCTGGATCATCTCCACAAGCACGTACCCTGGGTACACTTTGCGCATGACCGTCTTCTTCTTGCCATCCTTATTCACAAGTTCTTCTTCCATAGGCACAAGCACTCGAAAGATCTTGTCCTTCATGTCCATGGATTCAACACGTTTTTCCAAGTTTGCCTTTACCTTGTTCTCATACCCCGAATAGGTATGTACGACGTACCATCTTTTCTCCATTTCCATAGCGCCACCCATTGTCATCATCATTGGAATACAAGGCGAAGCAGCTCAGAAATACCCAAGTCAAGAACGTAGAAGTACAACGTCACGAAGGCGACCGTAAATAATACAACCAGCGTATAGCTAGTCATTTCCTTACGTGTAGGCCACTTGACTTTCTTCAATTCAGACCAGCAGTCCGTGAAAAAAGAAAACGTGCTGCCAAACCCTTGCTTCATTCTAGCCAAAAAGGCCATGGCCTGCACACCTCCAAAAACTAGCGAGTTTCGCGATGAGCGGTTTGTTCATTGCAAAACTTGCAATATTTCTTAAGCTCCATGCGGTCAGGATGGTTGCGCTTATTTTTGGTGGATGTATAGTTTCTTTGCTTGCAGTTTGTGCACGCTAACGTGATGATCACCCGCATGATGTACACCTCCTACGTTCTAGCCCTAATTTTTTTCACACTTAAGCGATCAGCAAAAAAAGCCCCAAAGCTTAAGGCTACCAAAATACTTTAGCACACGCCCTTTTTTCTGTCAAGGAAAAAGGATTAACATGAACAATCCGCCCCGCGTCTTCCCATTATTGGCAAACCTAGCGGGTCTTAAACACAACCGAAAACGCAAAATAGTTGACATCAGGGAACGCCTGTTCTACTATAGAAGTATCCAATAAACGGAAACCGTGCCGTGCGGCACGTACCGTCCATAGAAATGCAGGCAAAATAAAAAGGCCCCTGCTTCGTAGCAACGGCACTTATTTAAGAAAAGCATCGAATCGGGACTATGAATTATACATACATTCGTCGGTTCGTTGAAAGATGAGAACAGTTAAACACCAGTTCTGACTTACATTTTCTGAATCCTGGTACTAAGCATCCCGTACTTCCAAGTATCTCTCAAGCTTGCGCTTCACTCGCTGCAGCGCATTGTCGATCGACTTTACGTGCCGATCCAAATCAACGGCAATTTCCTGATAAGACCGGCCATCCAAATACAGCATCAATACTCTGCGCTCAAGATCGCTCAAGATTTCTCCCATCTTATCTTCCAGACCGCTAAACTCTTCCTGGTTAATGATCAGTTCCTCCGGATCGGAAACCCGGGAGCCGCAAATGACATCGAGCAGCGTACGATCGGAATCTTCATCATAAATAGGCTTGTCCAGCGAAACGTAAGAATTCAAAGGAATATGTTTCTGGCGGGTAGCGGTTTTGATAGCCGTAATGATCTGGCGGGTAATACAAAGCTCGGCAAACGCCTTGAAGGATGATAGTTTGTCGCCGCGAAAGTCTCGAATCGATTTGTACAGGCCGATCATGCCTTCCTGCACAATATCTTCTCTGTCAGCTCCGATCAAAAAATAAGAACGCGCTTTGGCGCGAACAAAATTCTTGTACTTATTGATCAGATATTCGAGCGCATCGCTGTCGCCTTCGCGGACCGAATCCACAATATCTTCGTCTGCCTTGAGGTCGTATTCGTACATTCTCAGTTCTTTGAGGTCGACACTCACCAATATCCCTCCGGCCCTGCGCTTCAAAGATAGGATTAGTATACATTATGTAATCTATCACCGTCAACAAGATTACGCTTGAAAAAGCTTCATATTACGAGACTTTCAGGCATATTTCAACGCCCTCTTCTCCACTTTTCGAACATCGCCTTGACATCATCTGTCAGCCTGCTGTCGAAAGAATTATGTCTACTAGCCTGGTTATCCTCTTCGATTTTCTTCCGTATTTCCTGCCGGGCTTGCCTCACTTTAACCAGCAGTTCGCTGGCCGGCACCCGAAATGCCCCTTTGCCGAAAATGACGTGCTGCTCGGTCATGTCGCTGGTAGCCACGTAGATTTGTTTGCGACGGCCGATATGAGCGGTTACAAGCCGCTCTATCAATTCATCGGCCGTCTCTTTTTCTTTGGTAAAATAGACGGGGAGCTTATGATGCACGTCTTTGCGTCCGAGCCCGGGCACATAATAAGCGTCAAATACAAGAATGACCTTCATTCCTGAAAACGACTGGTACTCCCCCATGATGGCGATCAGCCGGTCGCGCGCCTCTTCCAGCCGAATGTCCTTCAGCTTCTGCAGCTCCGGCCAAGCGCCGATGATGTTGTAGCCGTCCACAATTAAAATTTCTTGAATCATTCACATTTGCCTCGCCGTCGCTATTGAGCGGCCATACGCTGACGGACCACTTCATACATCAAGACGGAAGCGGCGACGGAGGCGTTTAAGGAGTTGATTTGACCGAACATAGGCAGCTTCAGCAGAAAATCGCATTTTTCCTTGATCAGCCGCCCTACCCCTTTGCTCTCGTTCCCGATCACGATGGCGATCGGCAAATTGAGGTTCGTTGCATACACATGCTGCTTCGCGTCCACATCCGTTCCGGCGATCCACAGCCCGAGCTCCTTCAATTGCTCGATCGTCTGCGCCAAGTTGGTCACCCGCGCGACGGGAACATACTCTACCGCCCCTGCCGATGTTTTCGAGACGGCTGCCGTCAAGCCGACGGAACGCCGTTTCGGAATAATAACCCCATGTACGCCCGTGCAATCGGCCGAACGCAATATCGAGCCAAGGTTATGCGGATCCTCGATTTCATCCAGAATAAGAAGGAACGGCTGCTCCCCCTTCTCCGCGGCTTTGGCCAACAAATCTTCCACCTCGACGTATTCATAGGCAGCCACCTGCGCAACGACGCCCTGGTGCTGCACGCCGGCAGCCATTTGATCCAGCTTCCGCTTGTCCGCAAACTGAACGATCACGCCGTTTTGCTTCGCTTCGGCAATAATCGGCTGCGTCAACTGTTTTTGCGCCTGCTCGGCGATCCATATTTTATTGATCGTTCGACCGGAGCGGAGCGCTTCAAGCACGGAATGCTTGCCTCCAATAAATTCTTCCATGTCGTGATCCCCTTTCTATTCTTCTATCCGGAAATGCTGTGGTCGAGCGAGCGCATCATCAGATGCTTCAGCCGTTCCCACCGCTGCATGTAATATAAATAGCCGATCAGACATTCGAACGCCGTGCTGTGACGGTATTCCAATATATCGGCGTTTTTGGCCGATGTACCCGATTTGGCGTTACGTCCCCGCTTCACGATATCGACTTCTTCCTCCGTCAGCTCAGGCATCCAGCGCTCCAGCGCACGGGCTTGCGCTTTGGCGGACACATACTGCGTCGCCTGACGATGGAGGTGATTGGGCCGGTGATTCGGCTGCGATACGACATATTGCCGCACGAACACCTCATAGATCGCATCGCCCATATAAGCCAGCACCAAAGGATTCAGCAGCTTCGGGTCGCGCGCCGGCGGAAAATCGAACAATGGGATTCCTCCCGCAATGGACAGATCATCCGGCGCCATTTTATTTCCGCCGCCAACGGATGCCTTGGGCCGTGTCTTCAAGCACTATGCCCCGCTCCGTCAAGAGATCGCGAATTTCGTCCGCCCGCGCCCAATTTTTCGTGCGCCGCGCCTCGGTCCGTTCGATAATCAGCTGCTCGACCTCTTCATCGAGCAGCGATTCTTCCGCACGGGATAGTATGCCCAATACGTTATCCATCGCCGCAAACTGCTGCTCCAGTAGCTGCAGTGAAGCGGCCGTGACCCGGTCCCGATTCATGTATAAATTGGCGGCATGCACAAGATCGAATACGGCCGTGATCGCATCCGGCGTATTGAAATCGTCGTTCATCTTCGTTTCGAAGGCTTCCTTCGCGTTACGCACGGCCTCCTCGACCGCTGGTTCCGCGTCTCCCGCATCCGCCGTCTTCATCCGATGCTTGATGCCTGCGATGCAGTTCTCGATCCGGGCCAGGCTGCCCTTCGCCTGCTCAACGGCTTCATCGCTGAAGTTGAGCGGATTGCGGTAGTGGCCGGAAAGCATGAAATACCGAATAATTTGCGGCGGCATCGTTTGAAGCAGTTGATGCACATTGATGCCGTTGCCCAGCGATTTGGACATCTTCTCGTTATTGATGTTGACGAATCCGTTATGCATCCAGTAATTGGACATCGTATGACCGGTCAAGCCTTCGGATTGGGCGATCTCGCACTCGTGATGCGGGAACGTCAAATCTTGGCCGCCGCCGTGAATATCGATCGTTTCTCCCAAATATTTGCGAACCATCGCCGAGCACTCGATATGCCAGCCCGGACGGCCTTCGCCCCAAGGGCTGGACCAGCTGATTTCGCCGGGCTTCGCCGCTTTCCACAGCACGAAGTCTTGCGGATTTTCTTTGCGCTCGTCCACATCCACACGAATGCCGAACTGCAGCTCCTCCATGTTTTGATGCGACAGCTTGCCATATTCGGCGAACTTCGCCGTCCGGTAAAAGACGTCGCCGCCGCCCTCATACGCCAGATCCTTCTCGACAAGCCCGGAGATAAAAGCGATGATCTCCGTCATGTTCTCCGTTACCCGGGGATGAACCGTCGCTTGACGCACGCCCAGCCCCTGCGTGTCTTCGTAATATTTTTGCACGAACAGGTCAGCGACCTCGGGCACTGTCGTTCCCATCTCCGCCGCTTTCTTGATCAGCTTGTCATCCACGTCGGTAAAGTTTACGACAAAATGCACTTCATAGCCTACCGACTCCAGATAGCGCCGCACCACATCGAAGAAGATGACCGGACGCGCGTTACCGATATGAATATAATCATACACGGTCGGACCGCACACATACATTTTGACTTTGCCGGGCTCAATCGACTCGAACTTTTCTTTGGCCCGCGTCATGGTATTGTAAATCTTGAGCGTCATTCGTTTCTTTGCCTCCGTTTTTCGATTTCGCTTCCGCCAGCTCTGCTTTCAAGTCGTCGATTTGCTTCTGCACCTCACGAAACATATCCACTACCGGGTCCGGCAGCTTGTCGTGCTCCAGTCGGCCGACGCGCACACCGTCCCGCTTCACTACACGGCCGGGTATGCCTACAACGGTGCTGTTCGGCGGTACTTCGTTCAATACGACCGCGTTCGTGCCGATTCGGGAATTGTCACCGACTTTGAAAGAGCCCGTGACCTTCGCCCCTGCCGAAATGACGACGTTGTTGCCAATCGTCGGGTGGCGTTTCCCTTTCTCTTTCCCCGTACCGCCAAGCGTAACTCCATGGTACAGCAGCACATCGTCGCCGATCTCGCACGTTTCCCCGATGACGACGCCCATGCCGTGGTCAATGAAGAACCGTCGGCCAATGACCGCGCCGGGATGGATCTCGATTCCCGTCATGAACCGGCTCACCTGCGAGATGATTCTCGCGAGCGTAAACAGCCGTTTCCTGTAAAACCAGTGCGCCACCCGGTGCGCCCAAAGCGCATGCAGCCCGGCATACGTAAATACAACCTCAAACCAGCCTCTTGCCGCGGGATCATTCTCGAATATCGTAGCGACGTCTTCACGCATTCTCGCAAACATTCAGCACACCTCTTCTCCCCTTGCGCCTCTCGTTCATTGGACAATCACAACAAAAAGCCCCCACAGCCGTCAGGCTGCAGAGGCGTTGCATCGCGGTTCCACTCTGCTTGAATGACATGCGAAGAACAGTTCCCATGCGAACCGTTACATCCGTACAGGATGCTTCCCGTCATTCATCTCATTCGTTCATATCGTGAACGACACGGCAAAGACTACCCTGTCTGTCAGCCGCACGGCTGCGCCAGATCGTCTTTACGGCTCCCGGGTGCACTTCCGGGGACAAGGACTGGACAACTCGCAGCCGGCACATTAACATACGCCGATTGTCCTCTCTGAAAATCCCGGCATTCCCGTACTTTCCCGTTCGTCGCCTTCGCTTTATGTTTGTTAAGTATAACGGAAATAATCCGCTATTACAATAATTTCTTCACCCGGTTCATCACCGTTTCCTTGCCGAGCAAATACATCGTCATGTTCAAATCCGGGCCGTGCATTTGACCGGTAAGAGCCACGCGAACCGTCATGAACAGCGGCTTTCCTTTGTACCCGGTCTCGGTCTGGACAGCTTTCATAATGCCTTTCATGGCGTCTACCGTAAAGTCGGCCGCCTGCTCGACCTGGGACAAGAAGCTGCCCAGCACAATAGGCGCATGCGGTTCCGCCAGCATCGCTTTCGCTTCGTCATTCTCGAACGTGACGTCCTCTCGGAAGAACAGCTCCGACAGCTGCACGATCTCGGCGGCGAAGCGCAGCTGCTCTTGATACAGCCCGACGAGCGAGCGTACCCACTGCTCCTGCTCAGCGCTAAGCGACTCCGGTAAGCGCCCCGCCTTCTGCAAATGCGGCAGCGCCAGCGCGACGATGCGATCCGTGTCGGCCTTCTTGATGTAAACGTTATTCATCCAATTCAGCTTATCCATATCGAATACGGCCGGGCTCTTGGAAACGCGGCTCAGATCGAACTGAGCGATGAGCTCCTCCTTGGAGAAGATCTCCTCTTCCCCTTTCGGCGACCACCCCAGAAGCGCGATAAAATTCATTATCGCTTCGGGCAAATAGCCCAAATCGCGATACTGCTCCATGAATTGAATAATCGATTCGTCGCGCTTGCTCATTTTTTTGCGGTCCTGATTGAGGATGAGCGACAGATGAGCAAATTCCGGTATCGGCAAGCCCAATGCTTCGTACATCATGATTTGCCGCGGCGTGTTGGTCAAATGCTCTTCGCCGCGGATAACCAGATTGATCTTCATCAGGTGATCGTCGAGAATAACGGCGAAATTATACGTCGGAATACCGTCGGGACGAACGATGATGAAATCCCCGATCCCATTGGTTTCAAACTCCACCTGCTCACGAATCCGGTCGGTAAACGAGATCGTACGGTTTTCCGGCACGCGGAACCGGATCGAAGGCTTGCGGCCCTCCACGCGGTAAGCTTCCGCCTGCTCCGGAGTCAAATGACGGCACTTGCCGGAATACATCGGCATCAAGCCTTGCGCTTCCTGCTCTGCCCGTTCCTGCTCCAGATCCGCTTCCGAACAATAACAATAATACGCATCGCCGCTGCCGAGCAGCTGCTCGATGAACGGCTTGTATAGGTGCAGCCGTTCCGTCTGCCGGTAAGGGCCGTACGGACCACCAATATCCACGCTTTCGTCCCAATCGACGCCAAGCCATTTCAACCCGTCCAGCTGGTTGCCGATGCCCGATTCCTGATGACGGGTCTGGTCCGTATCCTCGAACCGGATAATAAAGCGGCCGCCTTCCTTGCGCGCGATCAAATAATTGAATAACGCCGTGCGGGCTCCGCCGATGTGCAGATGTCCAGTCGGACTCGGGGCGTATCTTACACGAAAATCCATAGCCATGTTCTCCTCTCAAAAATAACGCAACCGATAATTCCTAAAAAAGTTTATTCGTTATCATAGCACACCTTTTACCAGACAAACAACCGCCTGCGCCGCTATGCCTTCGCCACGACCCGTGAACCCAAGCTGCTCGGTCGTCGTCGCCTTGACGTTGACCTGCGTCCGCTCCTCCGCTTCCAGCGCTGTGGCGATCCGCTCTACCATCGCGGGAATATGCGGAGCCATCTTCGGCTTTTGCGCGATGATCGTACAATCCGCGTTGCCCAGACGATATCCCGCTTCCTTGGCCATCGTCCATACCTGCTCCAGCAGTTTATAGCTGTCGGCGTCCTTGAACGCTTGGTCGGTATCGGGGAAATGCCTCCCGATATCGCCGAGCCCGAGCGCGCCGAGAATGGCGTCACTGAGCGCGTGCAGCAGCACATCGGCGTCGGAATGGCCGAGCAGCCCTTTTTCATAAGGAATGTCGACTCCGCCGATAATGCATTTGCGCCCTTCCGTCAACTGGTGTACATCAAACCCTTGTCCTACACGAATCATCATTTCTTCTCTCCCCTGACATGACGTATGATCCACTCGGCCCAAGGCAAGTCCTCCGGCGTCGTGATTTTAATATTGTAATAATCGGATTCCACCACGGCCACTTTCGTGCCGAGCCGCTCCACCAGCATAGCGTCGTCCGTCCCCAGAAACGACTCCCGGCGCGCCTGCTCATGCGCTTCCAGCAACAATGAAAAGCGAAAAGCCTGCGGGGTTTGGATCGCCCACAAGCTGCTTCGATCGGGGGTAGCTTTAATGAAGCCGTCGCCGTCAACGACTTTGATCGTATCCTTCACGGGTACGGCGAGCACGGCGGCGCCGGTCGCTTTCGATTTGACGAAGCATGCCGTTACATGTTCTTCCGCCGCAAAAGGCCTTACCCCGTCATGCACCATCACCCATTCCACTTGCCCGCTCAGCGCCAGAAGACCTTGATACACGGAGTCCTGGCGCTCCTTCCCCCCCGGGATAACTTGCTTTATTTTGTCGAGACCGTACTGCTGTGCATATCCTTCGCAGCGTTCCACATCGTCCGCGCCGGTGACAAGGACGATCTCATCCACGGCCGCCATCCGCTCAAAGCGAAGCAGCGTATGTACCAGTATCGGTTTATCGTCGATCTGCAAATACTGCTTGCTCTCCTGCGTGCCCATTCTCGAGCCTCTGCCCGCAGCGACGATGACAATTCCCAGCTTGTCCTTCAATGCTCTCACCTGCCACAACGTATCGGCTCAAGAAGTAGCGGCACGGTACGCCTCGCCGCTGTCCTCCAAAAGCGCATCTCCCTTATCATACCTTGTTAGAGCGCTTTTTCCAATAGCTTCGGCTTGGCGAAGATCATCCTGCCTGCGGAAGTTTGCAATACGCTGGTCACGAGCACATCGAGCGTCGTGCCAATAAAGTCGCGTCCGCCCTCAACGACGATCATCGTCCCGTCATCCAGATAGGCCACGCCTTGTCCGTGCTCCTTGCCGTCCTTGATGACCTGCACCAAGATTTCCTCGCCCGGCAGTACCACCGGCTTAACTGCATTCGCCAGATCGTTGATGTTGAGCACCGATACGCCCTGCAGCTCGCACACTTTGTTCAGGTTAAAATCATTCGTGATTACTTTGCCCTGAAGCACTTTGGCCAGCCGAACCAGCTTGCTGTCGACCTCGGAAATTTCCTCGAAGTCGCCTTCATAGATCAGCACCTTCACATCGAGCTCTTTCTGAATTTTGTTTAAAATATCGAGCCCGCGACGCCCGCGATTCCGCTTCAGCAAATCCGACGAGTCAGCGATATGCTGAAGCTCCTCAAGCACAAATTCCGGGATGACGAGCGTTCCCTCGATAAAACCGGTTTTGCAAATATCCGCAATGCGGCCGTCGATAATGACGCTCGTATCGAGAATTTTATGCTCCTCGAAGCCTTTGGCTTCCCCCGATCCTCCCCGATCCCGTCCGGACTGACGCTTGTCGAGCAGCGACATGAGCTCATCCTTCTTGACCGAACCGAGTCTGTACCCTGCCCAAGCGAACAGCGCGACACACAGCATATGAATGAGCGGACTGGTCATGCCGATATGATCCAGCGGTCCGAACAGTACGGACGATACAAGCAGACCGATCGCCATACCGGCGGAACCGGCGAGCAGCTCCGTTATCGGGACGCTGTCGACATGCTCCTCTCCTCGTTGTACCAGTCTGGATACGTATTGAAGCACGAACGAACCTAAGGAATAAAACAAGGCGGCTCCCAGTACAAACATCCAAATTTGAAATCCAGGCATCGAATCCAATCCCGAACCTTCAAAAAATGGCTTACGAATCGTATCACTCCATTGTACTCCAAGCGCACCGCCGATAACTGCAAACAAAAGCTGAAACCACTTTCTCATCACAGACTTCACCTCCATAAATCAATTATTTCATCTTCCTCGTTACAATTATGAACCAAAAACTTCCTGCCTAATCCTAGAAAGTCCAAGAAAATACAAAAAAAGCATCTACTTTCCTTTCGGAAAATAAATGCTTTTCATTTTCGCCGATTCTTTTATAGAGCCGTATACGATCAGAACGTCGTTGTTTTCTTTTCGCTTTCCTCTACTTTTTTGTTCTTCGCCCTTCTCCAGAAGAAGAGTCGATCAACGTTTTTTTTTAACCCCCACAGCGCATAAATGACAAGCGGGACAAAGATCATCTTGGACAGCAGCCCCGGATACAAGACCGCAAGCAGCACTGCGGCTGCGACGACAACAGGCGTAATCCACAAAGCGGCCTTCGGAATACCGACCTTCTTGAAGTTCGGATACTTCACGGTGCTGACCATCAAATAAGAGAGCAGCAGCGTAGAAAGCACGAGAACAAGCGTACTCAATTCATTATGGAACAGGGCAAGTGTACAGAGCACACCGCCGGCCGCAGGAATCGGCAGGCCGATAAAATAGCCTGGCGTACCCGCCACTACGTTGAAGCGAGCCAGTCTAAGCGCTCCGCAAATCGGGAAAATCGCGGTCACAATCCATGCAGCCGCCGCATTCAACTCCGTAAATGCTACCACATACATGATAAAAGCCGGAGCAACGCCAAACGAAATGACGTCCGACAACGAGTCGAGCTCTTTACCGAATTCGCTCTGCGCATTCAAGGCTCGTGCCACGCGTCCATCCAAGCCGTCGAGCAGCATGGCTACAATAACCATGATTGCCGCAAGCTCTGGATTATTGTTAAACACCAAAATAATAGAAATAATTCCCAAGAACAGGTTTCCAACGGTAAATAAGTTCGGCAGGGATTTCGTTATCATGATTATAGTCCACCTCTGTTTTACTGTACCCCAATCATTCATATTATATTAGGCTACCCTCTGATTGTATGCAAGTTATATATGTCTGTCAATGAGTACCTGATCTTGGATACGTTTCAGCCCTTCTTTGATCGTGCGCGCGCGTACTTCGCCGATGCCGTCGACATCGTCGAGTTCTTCTATTGTAGCCATCATCAAGTGAGGAAGATACTCGAAGCGTTCCACCAGATTGTGGATGATAACCGCGGGCAGACGCGGAATTTTGTTCAGCACCCGGTAGCCGCGCGGCGAAACCGTCTCTTCGGCGTTGATCGCCGCATGCCCATAGCCGAGCACCCGTGCGATATGCGAGTGGTCGAGTATTTCGTCGGAAGCGAGCCGGCGTAACGACGACGTCACTTCCTTCACCTTCTCGTCGCTCGGATCGCGCACGTAGTCTTTGATCAGCAAATACGATTCAAGCTCGGTATGACCGACCAATTCTTCCATTTGCATGCTGATCAGCCGTCCCTCATTGCCCAGCTCATTGATGTACCTCTTGATCTCCGCCCGAATCCGCATGACCATCTCCACGCGCTGAACGACACCGGTCACATCATGCAGCGTAACCAGCTCTTCGAATTCGGCCGCGCCGAGATTCGTAAGGTCTTGGTCAAGCACCGACTTGTATTTCTCCAGCGTCTGGATCGCCTGATTCGCTTTAGTTAAGATGACGCCGATATCTTTCAACGCGTACCGCAAATTCCCTTGATACAGCGTAATGACATTCCGGCGCTGCGAGATGGAGACCACGAGTTTGGAGGTTTGCTTTGCCACCCGCTCGGCCGTCCGATGGCGAATTCCGGTTTCCGTAGAAGGAATCGACGAATCCGGAATAAGCTGCGTATTCGCATACAAAATCCGCTTCAAATCTTCGCTTAAAATAATCGCTCCGTCCATTTTGGCCAGCTCATATAAATAATTGGGCGAAAAATCGCAATTGATGGAAAAACCTCCGTCTACGATTTCCATGACTTCCGGACTGTAGCCGACGACAATCAAGCCGCCGGTTTTGGCCCGCAGCACATTTTCCAGTCCTTCACGGAACGGTGTGCCGGGGGCGACGAGCTGCAGCAGCTGGCTCATCACATCCCTTTTGGCTGTTTCCTTGCTCACATTATGTCCCTCCGTTCTCGATGTTTCTTGTTATAGTAAAGCAGCCGAAAGCGCTTCGGCTACCGTATTCACGCCAATGATTTCAATGCCAGCCGGCGGAGTCCAGCCTTTCAAGCTTTTCTGCGGCACAATGACGCGCTTGAAGCCCAGCTTTTGCGCTTCGCGTACGCGCTGGTCGACCCGGGATACTCCGCGTACTTCGCCGGTTAAGCCGACTTCCCCGAAAATCACATCATACGGCTGCGTGGGCTGATCGCGAAAGCTGGACGCTATGCTCACGGCCACTGCCAAGTCGACTGCTGGTTCATCCAGTTTAACCCCGCCGGCAATATTCAGGTAAGCGTCCTGGTTCTGCAGGAACATCCCCATTCGTTTCTCAAGAACGGCGATAATGAGCGATAGCCGGTTATGATCGAACCCAGTCGCCATTCGTCGCGGCGATGGAAAGTTCGTCGCCGACACGAGCGCCTGCAGCTCGACAAGCACCGGACGGGTACCTTCCATGCTGGCGACAACGGTCGAACCGGATACGCCAAGCGGCCGCTCAGACAAGAATAGCTCCGAAGGATTGTTAACTTCGACGAGACCGATCTCCTGCATTTCAAATATGCCGATTTCGTTCGTTGAGCCGAAGCGGTTCTTGACCGCGCGCAGCAGCCGGTACGAATGATGCCGCTCGCCTTCGAAATACAGCACGCAATCGACCATGTGTTCGAGCATGCGCGGACCGGCAATCGCCCCTTCTTTAGTAACATGACCAACTACAACGGTCGCAATTCCTTTGATTTTGGCAATACGCATGAAATGACCGGTGCACTCCCGCACTTGCGATACGCTGCCCGGCGCCGAAGTGACCGCCGGATGATACACGGTTTGAATCGAATCGATTACGACAAAATCGGGACTGATCTCATCGATGGCCGCCTCGATATTCTCTAAATTCGTCTCGCTAAGCACGAAGAGCAGAGGAGACACAGCCTGCAGCCGATCGGCCCGCAGCTTCGTCTGTCTGACGGACTCCTCCCCGGATATGTACAGTACCTTTAACTGCTGCTTCGTCAGCTCAAACGAGGTTTGCAGCAGCAAGGTCGACTTGCCGATGCCCGGGTCGCCCCCGACAAGAATAAGCGAGCCAGGAACGATACCGCCTCCCAGCACGCGGTTAAGCTCCTTATTGTCCGTTACGATACGCTGCTCTTCACTGCTCTCTATGTTTATGATCGAAACCGGTTTTTCTTTCTTTTTGGAAAAGGAGGTGTGCAGTCCTTGGCTCTTGCTGACTGTCTCTACTTCTTCCACGAAGCTGTTCCATGCTTGACAGCCCGGGCATTTACCAAGCCATTTGGGGGACTCATATCCACACTGCTGACAAAAAAATTTAGTCTTCTGCTTTACCATGTTCAACTCCTGCTTCTACAATCCGTTCTGTCATTCCAGAACTGATAAAAAAATTCCACTATTTCTCAGTGTACCATTTTACGCCTGTCTTTGAAAACCCATTCTCTTTCAAATACAAAAAATCCAACCTCCCGTACAACGGTAAGGTTGGATTTTTATTATATGAAGCAACCATCTAAGTCATTACGCTTGCGACGTTACCTCTTGCGTCCGTTCAACAACAAGCTCGCCGTCTTTTTCGTCGATCGTCAGCTTGTCGCCCTTCGAAATGTTGCCGCGGAGCAGCTCTTCGGATAGCCGGTCTTCGATGTGCTTCTGGATCGCTCTGCGCAGCGGCCGTGCGCCGAATGCCGGGTCGTAGCCTTCCTTCGCCAGGAACGCCTTCGCCGTATCGGTCAGGATAAAGTCGACGTCCTGCTCCTTCAGACGTTTACGCAGATCGTCGGCCATCAGCGTCACGATCTCGGCAATATGCTTCTCGTCGAGAGAGTGGAAGACGATGATCTCGTCGATCCGGTTCAGGAACTCCGGACGGAAGCTCTTCTTGAGCTCGCCCATGACTTTGTCCTTCATGTTGTTGTACTCCCGGCCTGAATCCTGCGCCGCGGTGAAGCCCAGTGTCGAGTTCTTCTTGATCGCTTCGGCTCCGACGTTCGACGTCATAATGATCAGCGTATTGCGGAAGTCGACCGTACGGCCTTTGGAATCGGTCAATCGACCGTCCTCCAGCACTTGAAGCAGGATGTTGAACACTTCCGGATGCGCCTTTTCAATCTCATCCAGCAGCACGACGGAGTATGGTTTGCGGCGAACTTTCTCGGTCAGCTGACCGCCTTCTTCGTAACCAACATATCCCGGAGGCGCTCCAACCAAACGGGAGGTGGAATGCTTCTCCATATACTCCGACATATCGATGCGGATGACCGCATTCTCATCGCCAAACAGCGATTCAGCCAAAGCACGTGCCAATTCGGTCTTCCCTACGCCGGTAGGTCCAAGGAAGATGAAGGAGCCCATCGGACGCTTCGGATCTTTCAGACCCGCTCTTGCGCGGCGAATCGCGCGGCTGACGGCTTTGACCGCTTCATCTTGACCGATTACCCGGTCATGAAGGATCGACTCCATCTTGAGCAGACGTTCGGTTTCTTCCTCTGCCAGCTTCACAACCGGAATTCCCGTCCAGCTGGCAACGACCTGAGCAATATCATCCGGTGTTACTTCGGAATCGGTACGGCCTTGCTTTTCCTTCCACTCGTTTTTCGTGGAATCCAGCTCTTCACGAAGCTTTTGTTCGGTATCTCGCAAGGAAGCGGCCTTTTCGAATTCCTGGCTTTGCACTGCGGCGTCCTTCTCTTTGCGGATGTCCTCCAGACGGCTTTCCAGCTTCTTCAGATCCGGCGGTACGGTGTACGAATTGAGCCTTACCTTCGAGCTCGCTTCGTCGATCAGGTCGATCGCTTTGTCCGGCAGGAAGCGGTCTGTAATGTAACGATCCGACAACTTCACCGCTTGCTCGATCGCCTCATCCGTAATTTTCACGCGATGATGCGCTTCGTAGCGGTCGCGCAAACCATGCAAAATTTGAATGGCTTCTTCCGGAGAAGGTTGATCGACAGTAATCGGTTGGAACCGTCTTTCCAGTGCGGCGTCTTTCTCAATATATTTGCGGTATTCGTCAAGCGTCGTCGCCCCGATGCACTGCAGCTCGCCCCGAGCAAGCGCAGGCTTCAAGATGTTGGAGGCGTCGATCGCTCCCTCTGCGCCGCCAGCACCGATCAGCGTATGCAGCTCGTCGATGAACAAGATGATGTTCCCCGCTTGACGAATTTCGTCCATAATCTTTTTCAAACGGTCCTCGAATTCGCCGCGATACTTCGTCCCCGCCACAACGGAACCCATGTCAAGCGTCATTACGCGTTTGTCGCGCAGCGTTTCGGGAATTTCATTAGCGATGATTTTTTGCGCCAACCCTTCGGCAATTGCCGTTTTACCGACACCCGGCTCCCCGATCAATACCGGGTTGTTCTTGGTGCGGCGGCTGAGCACCTGGATAACACGCTCTATTTCTTTACTGCGCCCGATCACCGGGTCGAGGTTACCTTCTTTCGCATAGGCCGTCAGATCGCGAGCCAGCCCATCCAGCGTCGGTGTATTGACGTTGGTCGGGTTGCCGTGATTCGGCGAGACGACTTCGCTGCTGCCGAGCAGCTGCAGCACTTGCTGACGCGCTTTGTTCAGGCTGACGCCCAAGTTATTCAGCACGCGCGCGGCAACGCCTTCACCCTCCCGGATCAAGCCGAGCAAAATATGCTCCGTTCCAACATACGTATGGCCGAGTTTACGGGCTTCGTCCATCGAGAGCTCGATTACTTTTTTTGCCCGCGGCGTATAAGCGATATTCGAAGGCTGTTCCTGACCTCTTCCGATGAGCGATTCCACTTCGTCCTGTATTTTCTCGAGCCCCAATCCAAGAGCGATCAGCGCCTTCGCGGCAATCCCTTCGCCTTCCCGGATCAAGCCGAGCAAAATATGTTCTGTTCCGATATTATTGTGGCCCAAGCGGACCGCTTCTTCCTGCGCCAAAGACAGCACCTTTTGTGCACGTTCCGTAAATCTGCCAAACATCATGTGTAACACCTCCAGAATTGGTATAGCTGTATCGTGAAAGAAGGATGTAACTTCAGGCTCACTCGGCAACAGCGGATATTTTATCGCGAATCAATTGAGCCCTTCTAATGTCTCTTTCTTCAGGCGTCAGCTTTTCTCCTGCCGACTGCTGCAAAAATCCGGGCTGCGTCATAACGAGCAGCTCATTTAACGAGTGAGAGGAGACATTCTTAATGAAGCCAAGATCGATGCCAAGCCGAACGTCGGACAGCCGCTGTGCCGCTTCTTTCGAATCCATAATGGCCGCGTAGGACAAGATGCCATATGACCGACTGACACGATCCAGAAGCTTCGCTTTCGTCTCGTAGATCATCTTCTGGCGGGCAGCGCGCTCGTGCTCGATAATTTGTTTCACTACACCGTACAAATTATCGATGATTTCTTCCTCGGACTGTCCGAGCGTAATTTGATTCGATATTTGAAACAAATTGCCGAGCGCCTCGCTCCCTTCGCCGTATAGCCCTCTTACTGCAAGGCCAACCTGCGTTACCGCCGACAGGATGCGATTGATTTGCTGGGTCAGTACAAGCGCCGGCAAATGAAGCATGACCGAAGCACGAATCCCCGTTCCGACATTCGTCGGACAACTTGTTTGATAGCCTCGTTTCTCATCAAACGCGTAATCGAGCTGAACTTCAAAAATATCGTCGATCTGGTTAGCGAGGTCCCAGGCTTCCCTAATCTGAAAACCGGGGCACAAGCATTGTATTCGAAGATGATCTTCTTCATTCACCATAATGCTGATCGATTCATTTTCATTCAATATGACAGCCCCGTTGCGCGATTCATTGGCCAATGCGGGACTAATTAAATGCTTCTCGACGAGCACTCGCTTCTCCAGCTCATTGAGTTCCGATAACGGCACGAGAGTGAAACTGCTGATTGTGTTCAGCTCTTCATTCTTTACCACATCAGAGACCTGTTCAAGCACTTCCTTAGACTGCTGGTTGGTTGCCAGCATTGGAAAAGGATATGCGTTCAGGTTACGGGCAATACGGATTCGGCTGCTGATGACGATGTCCGACTCCGGGCCGTCCCCTTTCATCCAATCGCTCAGCGCATGCTGCGTAAAACGGTTTGCTTCCGCCATAAGCATTCCTCCTGTCCGCCATATTCCGGGCTAACTGTCAGCCAGCTTCTTCTCCAGTTCCTTTATTTGATCGCGGAGCTGCGCGGCTTTTTCGAACTCTTCATTCTCGATTCGGACGAGCAGCTCTTTCTTCATCTGTTCAATTTCTCGTTTATATTTTATTACCCCGCCTGAGCGTTTGGGAACTTTGCCGGTATGAACAATATTTCCATGGACCCTTTTAAAAAGAGGATCCAGCTTTTCTCCAAAATACTTATAGCATTCACTGCAGCCAAAGCGCCCCACCTTGCTGAACTGACTGTACGTAAGCCCGCAGTGCTCGCAGCGGCTCGGCTGCGGTTTGCCGGCAAGCGCATTATGTGATGTCGGGTCAAAATCAAGCAAGCCGCTCAGCAAATTGTGGATGGAAAATCCGTTGGGCGTTCCGGGAATGAGCTCGCCCTTCTCCCTTGCGCATGATTCGCAAATATGGAATTCGGTCTTCTCCCCGCCCAAAATTTTGGTGAAATGAAGCGTAGCCTGTTTCTTTCCGCATTCCTGACAAATCATCCGGTTCCCTCCTTGAGTGAATCATCGACAGCTTAACAAGGAAATCAGCATGGCTTTCAACAGCTTGGCGCGAATCTCATCTCTTAAAGGCAGCTTCAATGTCAGCACTTCGCGGTTCGTGGCCGCCCTCATTAACGATTCTTCCCGTTTGGTAATAAAACCGCCTTCTCTGAGCTGGTACAACAGCCCTTCGGAAGCGGATTGATCCATATGGGTACTGATCGTTTGAAAAATGTGATCCAGCACCTCGCCGTGCGAATTCAACTCGATTTTTTGGATGCGAATGTACCCTCCACCGCCGCGCTTGCTTTCAACGATATACCCCTTCTCCAGGGTGAACCGAGTGCTGATCACATAATTAATTTGCGAGGGAACGCAATTAAATTGATCCGCCAAATCGTTTCGTTGAATTTCGATGACGCCTTCAGGGCTTTGCTGTAAGGTCTGTTTCAAGTATTGCTCGATGACTTCTGAAACATTACGCATCAATTCAACCTCCAAAACAGAAGTAAATTGACTTTGACTTTCTTTGACTTTAGTTACATTATAACAGATTTATTCAAGATTGCAACACCCACCATATGATATAGTGTTCGGTAAATTAAAGCCGATTTATACTTCAGCTTCCGGTGTTGCACCCCTCAAATCGGTAACAAATGATGGCTCATGCGGCTGCCTAGCAGTATGCATTAACGGATTGTTTATAACATGAAAAAGAGCCCCATCGGATTGCTCCAATGAGACTCTTCTGCTGCTTGGCGACGTTCTACTCTCCCAGGACCCTGCGGTCCAAGTACCATCGACGCTGGAAGGCTTAACGTTCGTGTTCGGGATGGGTACGCGTGGTTCCCTTCCGCCATCATCACCAAACGGTTGATGTTTCTGCCATGAAACATCGGTGACTTTCATTCAAGGTCACTTGTACCTTGAAAACTGGATCGAAACATTGCATGCTGAATCTTTAGCTACTGCTTCCGAAGCTAGCTTTCCTTCGGAAAGCTCTTGGATAAGCCCTCGACCGATTAGTATTCGTCAGCTCCACACGTTACCGCGCTTCCACCCCGAACCTATCTACCTCGTCGTCTACAAGGGGTCTTACATACTGGGAAATCTCATCTTGAGGGGGGCTTCACGCTTAGATGCTTTCAGCGCTTATCCCGTCCGTACTT
>NZ_CAJVAS010000039.1 GCF_910593845.1 Paenibacillus solanacearum
CTGTTATATTTTACACCTGGTGTTTATTTAGATCATGATTTTGCTACAACTGAAAATAAAAGTATTGCGCAAATAAAACAAGGTAAATTTTATAATATTCATAATTATGTTCCTAAAGAAAAAAGAATTATTTATAATGAAAGTCAGTTTAAAGATATTTCAGATTTTTTAGATAAGAATCTTGACGAAAATCAAACTTTCCTTGATTTTACCAATTCGCCTTTCTTATATGTTAGTGCTAATAAAAAGTTTCCAACATATCTTATACCAACAGTTTATAATGCTTCCGAACCAATTCAAAAGTTCGAAGTCTATAATTTGAATCGTATGTATGAAAAAGGCGAAATTCCTTTAGTTGTCTTTAAGCAAGGAAACTCTTGGGACTATCTTGATGATGTGCCTAACGAAATAAGAAGTTATAGAATTGCAGAGTTTATCTATAAAAATTACAGGCCATTTGGGAATATTAACAACTATCAAATTTGGATATCGAATGATTCTCAATATCGTTTTATGTTAGATAACGAAAAGGAAAATCAAAAAAAAATTCAATATAAAAACAATAATCAATTCGTAACAAATAACTTAACATTCACAAATAATGACCAAGCTTTAATTTTGACGACTAATGGTAAGGACCCTCATATTTCTAGCTTTTTAAATCTTGATGATATAATCATTAATGAAGGTCGAAATTATTTTTTAAAATTGAAATACAACAGTAACATTAGTGGGAATGTTCAGGTTTTCTTTTCTATTGACGACAAGCAATTTAATGAGGAAGATAGTATATATGTTCCAATTATTAAATCCACAAATTTAAATGATCTTTATATACCATTACCGAAATTAGAAGGCCATAAAATATCAAATATTCGGATTGATCCACCCGATGGTAGCAAAATAGAAATTAACGACATCTCCTTGGTAGCTAAGAATAACTCGGTTATCCCGATTAAAAGTGTCTCTCAACAGTTCGATTTGAAAAAACTACCGTTTATTTGGGCTAATTATGATGATAATCAAGCTGCTCTTAAGTCCAAAGATTTATTTAGGCTGTTAATTGACCAACAAGAATTGACTCCAAATCAAGTTTTAAGTTTAGCAATTACACCTATTGATGATAAAGAAACAGGGAATTATTTGTATCTAAGACTCCAATCTTCAAAAGATGCGCAGGTCAAAATTATATATGGAGAAGGTTCGGAAATATCCTTTGATGTACAGGCGTCATCCAACTATCAAGATTATATTGTTAGGATTAGTTCCCAGTGGGAGTGGATGGAAAAGCAAATTCAGACGATTAATATAATCTCTAATCAAAATATAAAAATTGAAAAATTAACAATAAAAAAAGGTGACTAATAATGAAAAAAGTTAAATATTTAATATTGGGAGCTGGCCCCTCAGCACTTAGTTTTGCACATAGACTTTTAGAACATGGTGAAGATTCTTTCTTGCTATTAGAAAAAGAAAAAGAAGGAGGAGGTCTTTGTCGAAGTATTGAAATTGATGGAAGTCCACTTGATATTGGTGGCGGACATTTTTTAGATATTAGGAAAAAAGAAGTTTTACGTTTATTGTTTAAATTTATGCCTGAAGAAGAATGGAATCTTTTTGATAGGATTTCAACTATTAAGGTAAAGAATAATGAAATAGATTATCCGTTCGAGTCAAGTATTTGGCAATTACCAATAGAGGAACAAGAAGAGTACTTATACTCTATAGCAAGAGCAGGTTGTAATTTAGGATTGCCAATGCCTGAAAAATTTAAAGAATGGATTTATTGGAAGCTCGGCGATAAGATTGCTGAAGATTATATGATTCCATACAATAATAAGGTTCAATCTATTGATCTTGATAGATTAGGAACATATTGGTTGTATAAGCTTCCAAATGTCAGTTTCAAAGAAACTTTATCTAGTTGTCTTAATAAAAAACAATGTGGAACAATACCGGCGCACGCTCAATTTCTTTATCCAAAAAAATACGGTTATGGAGAAGTTTGGCGAAGAATGTCTGAAAATCTTGACAATCGGATCATTACTAATACGACTATAAATAAAATTGATTTTGACGAACTTATTGTGAACGATTCCTTCAAGGGTGAAATAATTATTAATACAATTCCATGGACTGAATTCAAAACGAGAATAGGAATGCCAGACCAAGTTATTAAATTGATAAATGATCTTGAATATAGTTCAATCGATGTGACTTACTATGATGAAAACGAACAAACAAATGCACATTGGACATATATTCCTGATGAAAGAATTTCCCACCATAGAATTTTATATAGACATAATTTTTGCAGTAATTCAAGAGGGTATTGGACAGAAACAAATTCGAAAAGATCGGTTCTCCTGGATCTCAAATGGAAGTACACAAATAAATATGCTTACCCTTTAAATACCATTGCGAAACCGGAATCGATAAGTAAAATTTTAGAATGGTCAAAGTCAAAAAATGTTGTAGGATTAGGACGTTGGGGTGAGTGGGAACACATGAATTCTGATGTAGCTGTAGAAAAAGGTATCCAGCTAGCTGATAAAATATATTTATAAATTGTCCAAGATGGGTGGAAAAAATGAAAATAGCTCTTTGCTTACTTACGTTTAATGAAATAGAAGGTTGTAAACATGATGTACCATTAATTGATAGAGCTAACTTCGATGAGATTTATGCCATTGATGGTGGAAGTAATGATGGGACAGTGGAATATTTAATGCAGCAAAATATTCCCGTGTTTAAACAACCAAAAAGAGGATTAAATGCTGCCTGCGTTCATGCTATAGAAAAGTGTAGTTCTGATGCAATTGTTTTTTTTCATCCTAAGGGAACGATACCAGTAACAGATACTCTAAAATTTAGAGAGTATTTTGAAAATGGATACGATGTAGTAGTAGGAAGTAGAATGATTAAAGGTGCAGTGAACGAAGAGGATTCCAAATTTTTAAAGCCACGTAAATGGTTTGTGAAATGTTTAGCACTTACAGCCTTTGTGTTTTTTAGAAGAAAGGGGAAAATGATTTGGGATGTCTTACATGGTTTTAGAGGTGCTACAATAGATGCCTTTAAAAAGATAGATCCATTAGATTACGGATTATCAATAGATATTGAGATGGTTGTTCGTTCATATAAAAAGAACCTTCGCATGGTAGAATTCCCAACAGTAGAAATGCCAAGAATTGCTGGCGAAACACATTTTAAAGCAATCCCAACAGGAATGAAACTCTTAAAATATATGTACTATGAAACATTTATCCGGAATGACGAGAAAGTTGTTTCAGATCCTCCTTTATCGAAAAAGTTTGGTGCATAAATGCAAAAGATTATAGAATCTTATAAAAAAAATAAATTAGGCATATTCTTAATGATTGTATCGTCCCTATTAGTATCCCTAGGACAACTTTTTTGGAAGTATTCAATGGGTCAATTGGGAATATTAATATTTTTAGGATTTGTATTTTATGGGCTAGGTGCAATGTTAATGATTGTTGCATTTAAGTTTGGCAAATTTTCCGTATTGCATCCAATGATAAGTACCAGTTATGTTTTTGCGATTATCTATGGTTCAATTTTTTTAAACGAAGAATTGTCTATATTGAAATGTGCCGGTGTAATGCTAGTTCTTTTTGGCGTTGGCTTCATTGGGGGAAGCGATGATTAATTTTTTCTGGATATTTATTATTTTTACTATTATGGGTGCCTTCGGAGGATACTTTGTAAAAAAAGCGACATTAACTTCTGACGGAATAATTGGATTAATCAAGTCGAAATTCATCTATATTGGAGCTATCTTGTATTTTTTAAGTGCACTCTTAAATATATTTGCGTTAAAAATGTTTCCTTATACAGTGGTACTTCCGATAACTTCTATTACTTATGTATGGTCTCTCTTAATTTCGTCAGTTTTTCTTAATGAAAAAATTACAGTAGGTAAGGTTATAGGTGTGTTATTAATTTTCAGTGGATGCGTTTGTATAGGGGTTTCAACTTTATAAACTATTCTTGGAGGTATGGTAAGAATGAAAGGTATAATTCTTGCGGGTGGTACAGGTTCTAGATTATATCCGTTGACAAAGGTTACAAATAAACATCTTCTGCCTGTCGGTAAATACCCAATGATTTTCCATGCGGTAGCCAAGTTGAAAGAAGCCGATATTCAGGATATTCTTATAGTTACTGGTAAAGATCATATGGGTGATGTTGTTAACCTTCTTGGTAGTGGACGAGAAATGGGAGTGACATTTACTTATAAAGTTCAAGATGAAGCAGGGGGAATTGCCCAGGCTCTGGATTTAGCAGAGCACTTTGTTGGGGATGATCAAATGATTGTAATTCTCGGGGATAATGTCTTCTCAGGTAGTATTACACCCTATGCACAGAACTTTAAAAAGCAACATGTGGGCGCTAAAATTCTTATACAAGAAGTTCATGATCCTAAAAGGTATGGTGTTCCCGAACTTCAAGGCGATAAGATTGTCTCAATCGAAGAAAAACCGCAATATCCCAAAAGTAGCTACGCTGTGACTGGGATTTATATGTTTGACAGTTCAGTTTTTGAAATTATTAAAACATTAAAGCCTTCAGGACGAGGGGAATTGGAAATTACGGATGTGAATAACGCCTATATCGAACGTGGTCAACTTACTTATGATATATTGCAGGGTTGGTGGACGGATGCAGGAACACATGCATCGCTTGCAAAAGCAAACGAACTTGCAAAAGATCTTCAGTTCGGCGAAGAGTTTGGCAAACTTAAACTGTAAGGGGTGAGCCATTTGAATATCATAAAGACCAAGCTAGAAGGTTTAGTTATTGTCGAACCTGCTGTTTTCGGTGATAACCGAGGGTTTTTTATGGAAACCTATAGCAGCAAAATTTTTAAAGAGGCTGGAATTGATTGCTCGTTTACCCAGGACAACCACTCCTTGTCGGTTGAACCTGGAGTATTAAGAGGACTTCATTATCAATTAAATCCGAAAGCACAAACGAAATTAGTTCGCGTGGCATCAGGGGCTGTCTATGATGTGGCGGTAGATATTCGAAAAAACTCTTCAACGTTTGGACAATGGGTTGGCGTCATATTAAGCGCAGCTAACAAAAGACAACTTTTAGTACCTAAAGGCTTTGCTCATGGATTTTGTACATTGGTTCCTAATACTGAAGTATTATACAAAGTTGACGAGTTTTATGCACCTGAATGTGATCGTGGAATTGCTTGGAATGATCCAGCACTGGGTATTGATTGGCCTACAGCTAATCCGATTTTGTCTGAAAAGGATGGGAAACATCCGGTTTTAAAGGATGCCGAGAATAATTTCGAATAACGGAGGCTCATCAAATGAAAGTACTCGTAACCGGCGGTGCTGGTTTTATAGGTAGTAATTTTGTTATTTATATGCTCAATAAATATCCTGATTATCAAATTATTAATTTGGATGAACTAACATATGCTGGGAATTTAGAGAACCTGAATTCCATTCAAAATTTTCCGAATTATACGTTTGTCAAAGGTGACATCGCTGATGCTAGGGTAATTGATCAGTTATTCGAAAAAGGGGTAGACATTGTTGTTAATTTCGCGGCTGAATCACATGTAGACCGAAGCATCCTGGACCCGCAAATTTTTATTAAAACGAACGTGATGGGAACGCAAGTGCTACTTGATGCTGCGAAGAAATATGGTGTAACCAAGTTTGTTCAGGTTTCAACGGACGAAGTATACGGTTCCTTAGGAGAGACAGGATTGTTTACAGAAATGACGCCTTTATCTCCTAATAGCCCATACTCCGCGAGTAAAGCTGGGGGGGACCTTATTGTTAGAGCATATCATGAAACATTTGGAATGAACGTTAATATCACACGTTGCTCGAATAATTACGGACCTTATCAATTCCCGGAGAAGTTGATTCCATTAATGATTTCCAATGCTCTTAATAATAAGCAATTACCGGTTTATGGAGACGGCTTAAATATTCGAGATTGGCTTTATGTCGAAGACCATTGTAGTGCCATTGATTTGGTCATGCATAAAGGTATTAGTGGTGAGGTATATAATGTCGGTGGAAATAATGAAAGAACTAATATCCATATTGTAAAAACGATTTTGGAAGCTTTGGACAAACCCGAATCTCTCATTACTTATGTTGAAGACCGTCTAGGACATGATCGTCGTTATGGTATAGATGCCACCAAAATTACTCAAGAGCTCGGTTGGAGTCCAAAGTATAATTTTGAATCGGGAATAAAGGCAACGATTCTATGGTATTTGGAAAATAAAGAATGGTGGGAAAGAATTCAATCCGGTGCTTACCAAGAGTACTATACGAAACAGTATGCTTCTCGCCTGGGTGTATAAAGATGAGGATTTTAGTAACTGGCGCGAATGGTCAACTGGGACAGAATGTCGTATCCTTATTTCGGGATTATCATGAAGTTATAGGTGTGGGAAGAAATGAATTGGATATTACCGATATAAATCAATGTAAACAGCAAATTAATAATTACCAACCAGACGCCATTATCCATTGTGCAGCTTATACTGCAGTGGATCAAGCTGAGAGCGATGAGGACCAAGTCTATCTCGTTAATGCCTATGGGACGCGCAATCTTGCAGTTGCAGCTGAACAACAGGGGAGTAAACTTTGCTATATTAGCACCGATTACGTTTTTGATGGCCAAGCTTCTCAACCGTATAAGGAATATGATAATACGAATCCGACAGGTGTTTATGGAAAGTCTAAACGAGCTGGGGAAATATTAGTTCAGTCCTTAGCATCGCGATATTTTATCGTACGCACGTCGTGGGTATATGGTCTTCACGGGAATAACTTTGTGAAAACCATGCTTAAGTTGGCTAAAGATAGGGATCATCTGAAAGTTGTTAATGATCAAATAGGTTCTCCTACGTTTACGGAGGACTTGGCGGCATTCTTGTTACGGCTTGTAGCCACAGAAAAATATGGTATCTATCACGCATCCAATTCGGGTAAGTGTTCATGGTTCGATTTTGCAAAAGCGATATTTGAAGAGAGTGATTTGCAAATTGCTGTTGACCCTTGTACTACGGAAGAATTTCCAAGACCAGCGCCGCGTCCCAATTTTTCAGTGATGGACCATATGTCAATTCGGACGAATGGCTTTGAAGATTTACGTCCATGGAGAGAAGCGCTTCGTGATTTCTTAGATAAGCTAGGAAGAATCGAGCTATGAAAAAAGTCAGTGTTCATATTGTGACCTATAATAGCGATGCTTTTATTGTTGACTGTATAGAGTCCGTTATGAAGCAGTCTTATCCTATTGATCGCATTATTGTGGTTGATAACGGCTCTCGCGATCAGACTCGGCAAAAACTGCAAGAATACAGGGAAGTTGTTACGACCATATACAACCAAGACAATGTAGGCTTTGCAGCAGGGCATAATCAAGCGATTCATATGGCTGAAAGTGACTACTATTTAGTGCTTAATCCGGATGTAATATTGCATCCGGATTATGTTTATCATCTGGTTCAAACGATGGAAGCAGATTCGGGGCTCGGATGTGCAACAGGAAAACTGGTTTTTAAGCAGTCTCCCGATATAATAGATAGTACCGGTTTAAGCTTTACTAAGTCAAGACGTGCCTTTGATCGGGGAGCGGGGCAAACAGCGGATCTATGTGAGAATAAAGGATATGTAATCGGCGTATCCGGTGCAGCCGCTCTATATAAAAAGAAGATGGTTCAAGATGTAAGTATAGAGGGTTGTTTTTTTGATGAGGACTTTTTTGCATATAAAGAGGACGTAGACGTTGCATGGAGAAGCTACCTTTTCGGCTGGAAAGCTTTTTATTGTCCACAAGCTCTAGCTTATCATGATCGAGGGTGGAAAAAAGGGGCGAGGAGACAAATGCCAATTCGCATCCGAAGATTCTCGTATATTAACCGTTACAAAATGATCATAAAGAATGATCATTGGATATATCTTTTACGGCATCTGTTGCCGATTGTAGCTTATGAGATTCCCGGGTTTATTTACTTTCTAATAAAAGAACCTAAAGTTTTAGGTGCTTGGTGGGATTTTTTGCTCAAATTCGGATCTTTACTTAGAAAAAGAAGGGAGATCCAAGGAAAACGTAGGATCAGCTTTCGCGAGGTTTACAAATTTTTTGAATAGCGTTCAAGATCTGTCATATATTCGAAATGTTTTTCATGATATAATGTATCTATATGTCTTCACATTTGGAGAACGTTATGGACTTAAGTATTATCGTAGTAAATTATAATACACGTGAATTGACGCTGAATTGTTTGGAATCCATCTTCGATTCAGAAACATGTTTTAAATATGAAGTGGTGCTTGTAGATAATCACTCTACCGATTCCTCGGTAGATGCAATACTGAATCAATATCCTGATATTAAACTGATTTGTAATCATGTTAATTTAGGATATTCAAAAGCAAACAATCAGGGAATTTGTATGGCACAAGGCAGATATATTCTGCTATTAAATTCTGACACTATTGTCCAACGATATACTTTGGAAACGATGATCAGATTTATGGATCATAACCTTTCGGTAGGCGCAGCAGGCTGCAAGATCATATTGCCTGACGGCTCTCTCGATAGAGCTTGCCGTCGTGGCTTCCCAACACCGTCAGCTTCGTTTTATTACGCCTTTGGCATTTCAAAGCTCTTCCCGTCGATTTCCCGGTTTAATCAGTACCAGTTAAGCCATTTAGATCCTGATAAGGATTATCCGGTTGACTGCCTGGTAGGCGCCTTTATGATGGTAAGACGTAAGGTAATTGAACAGGTTGGGTTGCTGGATGAGGAGTTTTTTATGTATGGCGAGGATATTGATTGGTGCTATAGAATCAAACAAGCCAGGTGGGGGATATATTATTATCCTTATACTCATATCGTCCATTATAAAGGCGCAAGCAGCCGGCGTAAGCCTTTGAAGATTATATATGAATTTCACCGTGCGATGTTTTTATTTCACAAGAAGCATTTTCGTAAAAAGTACTCATTTTTGATCAATGGCTTAGTGTATGCTGGCATTTCCGCGAAATTATTGATGGCACTCTTATTAAACAGGTTTGGATCCGTGAGGTGAGAACGTGGTTAGGCAAAGTCAGAGCTTTTTATCTCAGTTATATGCGTTAACGGATTTTGTTTTTATCCAATTGGTGTTCTTATTTTCATGGTGGTTGAAATTTAAAAGTGGATTGATTCCTTACGAAAACCCTCTGCCGATTGAAAATTATGCTCTATGGAGTGTAGTATACGGCGGAATTGCAATATTATTAAGTTATTTTGTCAATTTTTATACGCCAAAGCGAAAAAAAGGATTTTCATACGAATTATTCACCATTATTCAAGTATACACCATTAGTTTACTGATACTTTTAAGTTTTTTGTTTATTTTCAAGGAACTTGATATTTCACGTTCTTATTTGTTACTTTTCCTGGTAAATAATATGCTAGTCATAAGCTTTTACCGATACATGATGAAGACAACTTTAAAAAAATTGAGGGAAAAGGGCTACAATAAGCAATTTGTGTTAATATTGGGTGCCGGTTCCGTAGGGAAACATTTTTATTCAAATTTAATACAGCATCCTGATCTAGGGTATGAGGTTGTAGGATTTTTAGATGATTTTCTTGTAAAACATGAATCTGGCTTTGATACCTTTAAGCCGATCTTAGGTAAGGTAGATGAACTCGAGGATATTCTTCAAAAATTATTGATTGATGAAGTAATCATTGCGTTGCCATTGAATGCGCACCGTAAATATGGAAGAATCATTGGTATTTGTGAAAAAGCTGGCGTTAAGACATTAATAATTCCTGACTATTTCGATTTTTTACCGTCTCGTCCTTATTTTGATAATTTTGCAGGTATCCCATTAATAAATGTTCGAGACATTCCATTAGATGAATTTCGCAACCGTTTCTTGAAAAGGGCTTTTGATATTATTTTTTCTCTAGCTGCAATATTTATAACCTCACCGTTGCTGATACTAATTGCAATTGGAGTTAAACTAACATCGCCAGGCCAGATCATCTTTAAACAAGAACGGGTGGGCCTAAATCGTAGAACGTTCATGATGTACAAATTTCGGTCAATGCGGGTACAAGCAGAAAATTCATCTGATAAACAATGGACTACGGCAGATGACCCAAGAAAAACAAAGTTCGGATCTTTCCTTCGAAAGACGAGTTTAGATGAACTGCCACAATTCTTTAACGTTTTATTTGGACACATGAGTGTTGTGGGGCCAAGACCTGAACGCCCGTACTTCGTAGAACAATTCAAGGAAGAAATACCAAAATACATGGTTAAACATCATATACGTCCGGGGATTACCGGGTGGGCGCAGGCGAGTGGATTACGTGGTGATACTTCGATAGAAGATCGAATCAAGCACGACATCTTTTATATAGAAAATTGGAGCTTCTTGTTCGACATTAAGATCATTTGGCGAACAATCATTAACGGTTTCGTAAACAAAAACGCCTACTGATATCGTAACCTAATATATATCAAACTCCTATAACCTCCCCGTTATAGGAGTTTTTATTTCCTCCCCCAACCTTGTCTGCATAATTGTCCAAGTCCCCACATAGACATGTTATCAGTTAGCATGATCATGTGGTGGAGGGGATGGAGTTATGCGGCGGTTCACGTGGGTAGTGGCCCTAGTGATGGTTTGTTTAAGTGTGGTGGTGAGCGGGTGCGGCCTCTCAAGGAAAGACGCCGGCTCGGTTGTGAAGGAACTGGATGGGACGATGAGTAAGCTGAGCAGCTACCATGGAATCGGCCAGATGACGCTCAAGACGGGACAAGAACCGCAGGAATACGCGGTGGAGGTCTGCTTCCAGGCACCGTCGTATTACCGGATTTCGCTGACGAACGCCAAGAAGGATATTACGCAAATTGTGCTTCGCAATGACGACGGCGTGTTCGTGTTGACGCCGCATTTGAACAAGAGCTTCCGGTTCCAGAGCGATTGGCCGGAGAACCAAGGGCAGGCGTACTTGTACCAGTCGCTGGCGCAAAGCATCATTATGGATAACGAGCGGCAGTTCGTATCCGATGAGAAAGCGTATATTTTCGATGTCGTGGCCAACTACCAGAACGGCTCTCTGGCGCGCCAGAAAGTATGGCTCGATAAGAAAAACTTGGCGCCGCAGCATGTGGAAGTGTCCGACCAAAATGCCAACGTGATGATGGTCGTGAACTTCGACAAGTTTGAATTTGGCACGAAGTTTGACAAGGATTATTTTGACATGCAGCGTAACATGACAAGCTGGAACCTCAAGTCGCTGCCGACAATGGCGCAGGGCAGCGGTGCAGCTTCGGCGGCAGGTACGCACGACACGACGCATAGCAACGAGAGCACCAAAGGTGCCGCTGCAAGCGCGGGAACGGGCAAAGAAGCCGCCGCGGGCAATGGAGCAGACAAAAATAACGGCGCAGCCGCGTCAACCGATAACAAGTCTACTGCAAACACCGGCTCCGGATCGAACGGTGCGGCTTCCAGCAGCAATGGGGCAGCGGCGAATGGCGGCAGCACGAATGGAGCGACCAGCGGCAATACAAGCGCTGCCAACGGTTCTGCCGCGGCTCCAGGCACGAATAAGGGCACAACGGCCGGGGCGGGAACTGACGCGCAGAAGCAGCAATCGTTCGGCATTATCGAGCCGAGGTATATGCCTACTGGCGTGAAGAAGCAGGATGTGACCGAAATCAAGCTGGGCGAGGATAAAGGGGTTATGCTGCGTTACTCCGGAAAATACAGCTATACGTTGACGGAGTCGCGTCCGCAAGCGCAGACGGTATCGCTGTTGCCGGGCGATATTATGGATCTCGGCTTCACGCTGGGCGTGGTGACGGGCGATGCCAAGAAAACGTTGACTTGGACGTATGATGGGGTGGAGTTCCGTTTGTCGACGGGCGACCTGCCTCCGGAGGAAATGATCAAGGTCGCGCAAGCGGTGCAAGGCGAAATGGGTAAATAAGCAGGTGTAGCTGGAAAGCTTCGCCCTTCGATGGAATTACAATCGGAGAGCGGAGTTTTTTGGCATAATTGGGAAGAAAGCTTGTAGGCGGCATTCAATCCGCTTTATTAAAAATGTCTACCATTGCTTGAGTTCTGCAACTCTTGAGTTATATAGGGATTACCCATCTCTAAGCAGCCATGCGTTTCTGGAATGATATGAGCATTATCGGTCATCTGGGGTTCCGAACACGGGTGGAACGACCTTCCAACGGCTGTTAGTAAGGCGGTTGGTAAATACTGACGAACGCATTTGTTACTGTTTTATTCGTTGACAGTCGGCGGTGGAACGCATTAACATGGGGATATTGCACGCCGGGAGCGCCCATTTGATGGATTGAAGCCACTCATGAAGCGCGTTCCATGAGACGGTCGTGCGCAATGAGAATTGAAGAAGGTGAGAGGGTATGGACTCGTTTTACCGGCCCACTCGAGTGGAGATCTCTCTGGATGCACTGCAGCATAATTTGCAGCAATTCCGGACGGTTCTGCCCGAGCATGTGAAATTGATGGCTGTGGTCAAGGCGGATGCTTACGGACACGGCGCTGTGGAGGTTAGCCGGGAGGCGCTTCGCTGCGGCGTTGAGTATATTGCTGTGGCATTTTTGGATGAAGGACTGGAGCTTCGCAGAGCGGGCATACAGGCGCCGATTCTCGTGCTGGGGTACACCCCGCCGGAAGGGCTGGAGACGGCCTGGACGCACGATATTACGCTGAACGTATATACGCATGAGCTGCTGGATGCATGGCAGAGGATCGGGCGAGCTAAGCACGACGAGCGTCCGTTAAAGGTTCATATTAAGATCGATTCCGGGATGCATCGAATCGGGCTCACAGATGTGGGAGAGGCTATCGCATTGATCGAGCGGGCTAGGCAGCTTCCTGGGCTTTGCGTAGAGGGCTTGTTCACGCATTATGCTTGTGCCGACGAAGCGGACAAAAGCTATACGTACGAGCAGTACAACAAGTTTGCGCAAGTGGTGGAGCATTTTCGGCGGGAGGGCGTGGAGTTCCCTTATGTTCATGCTGGGAACAGCGCTGCGGCCATCGATCTGCCCGATTGGACCTTCAATATGGTTCGGATCGGGATCAGCATGTATGGGATGTACCCGTCCGAAGAGGTGAATAAAGCCCGTATCGAGCTTCTGCCGGTGCTTAGCATCAAGTCCAGCGTCGTGATGGTCAAACAGGTTCCTGCCGGTGCAGGCGTCAGTTATGGGGCGATCTACCGGCCGGCTGCGGAAGAGACGATTGCGACGCTGCCGATCGGGTATGCGGACGGGTTCTCGCGTATGCTCACGGGCAAAGCGGAAGTGCTGGTTGGAGGAAGGCGCGTGCCGGTAGTAGGAAGAATTTGCATGGATCAATGTATGTTGAATGTGACCGGACTGGCCGATATAAGTATAGGGGAACAAGTTGTCATTCTCGGCAGCCAAGGGAACGAGTGCATTACGGCGGAGGATCATGCGGCATGGCTAGGAACGATCAATTACGAAATAACCTGCATGATTTCCCACAGGGTACCGCGAGTCTACATCAAGGATGGACGCGTATGTCTGACCGTCAATCCGCTGCTTCATCACGAGTGGGAGCAGCCGGGAGCGCCGCGCGATTGAATGGTAACCTGCCGTTGAGGTAAGGTACAGTGAGTCAGTGGCACACGGAAAATATGCTGCGAATAGTCGCTGACGATAGGCCTTATGCGGGGCGCACGTTAAGGCGTCATCCGTTCGAAAGTTGGGTGTGACGTATGCTTAATCCCGGTATAACAAGCCGTATGGGTACAATTGCCACCGAACTTTTTTTTGCCCATGAGAGGATTTTCTTGTTTTACCGCGAATATGTATATATCATACTTTTGCGAATACAGCGCACGGTATAACATACTTGCTATACTTCGTGCATATACTCACTTTGTATATTTTTACTGGAAGATTGCCATACTGGTGGTAACAGGTTTTTGTATTGTTTTGGGGGTGCATGTTCAGGTGTCCAATGCGCATAACACGAAGCGTATCATGATCAGTTTGCCGGATTATTTGCTGCAGGAAGTGGACCATCTGGTTGAAAAGGAAAATTCCAATCGGAGCGAATTCATTCGCCAAGCCATGAAGCTTTATCTGTTGGAACGGAAAAAGCGTCATTTGCGCGAATCGATGCAGCGCGGGTACATGGAAATGGCGAAGATCAACCTACACATGGCCTCGGAGGCATTTCAGGCGGAGGAAGATGCGGACCATACGCTAGACCGTCTAGTGAGCGGGGTGTGACGATTGATTGTCAAACGTGGCGATGTTTTTTTCGCGGATCTGTCACCAGTTGTCGGTTCGGAGCAGGGCGGTATTCGTCCGGTTCTGATCATTCAGAATGATATTGGCAATCGCTTCAGTCCTACGGTCATCGTGGCGGCGATTACGGCGCAGATTCAAAAAGCCAAGCTGCCAACGCATGTGGAGATTGACGCGGAAGCGCACGGTTTTGACAGGGATTCGGTCATTTTATTGGAGCAGATTCGGACGATTGACAAGCAGCGTCTCACCGATAAAATTACGCATTTGGACGAAGAGACCATGCGGAAGGTCGATGATGCTTTGCAGATTAGCGTTGGACTGATCGAATTCTAATGAATCTTCGAGGCGGGGGTGGTCGAGACCCTCGTTTTTTATTTGACGTCAAGTATCGGCAGGACGATGTTGCAGTTGCAATGTAAATTGACAACTGACATCCATAACTCGATGTAACAGTTGCAATGTGATTGACAACAGACATCAGTGAATTCGATGTAGCAGTTGCAATGTAGGAGGGGCAGCGGATGGCCAAGGAACAAGTGGGACAAGCGGACGAAGTCAGAGCGCATGTGGAATTGACGGATGAGATGAAAGCCGTGATTCGCGAACGTATTCTTAAACAGATCGCGTCGGAGCTGCAGCTGCCGGTAGGGCGCGTGAAGACGACGATCGGGTTGTTGGATGAGGGAAACACGATTCCGTTCATCGCCAGGTACCGGAAAGAAATGACCGGCGAACTCGACGAAAACCAGCTTCGCGATATTGAAGAGCGGCATTCGTATCTGAAAAACCTGGAGGACCGCAAGCTGGAGGTCATCCGGCTGATCGATGAGCAGGGCAAGCTGACGAGCGAGCTTCATGCTGCGATCGAAAGCGCTGTAAAGCTGCAGGAAGTCGAGGACTTGTACCGGCCGTACCGGCAAAAACGGAAAACGCGGGCCAGTGTGGCCAAGGAAAAAGGGCTGGAGCCGCTGGCAGCATGGATCCTCGCGCAGCCGAAGCAAGGCGATGTGATGGCCGAGGCCGGTAAATACGTGAGCGCGGATAAAGGCGTTGGCTCCGCCGAGGAAGCGGTGCACGGCGCGATGGACATCATCGCGGAGCAGATCGCCGACGACGCCAAGGTGAGAGCCTGGGTACGGCGCCATACATACGAACAGGGCATCCTTCGCACGGAAGCCAAGCATGCGGACCAGGAGTCCGTTTACGAAATGTATTATGCGTACCAGGAGCCGGTGCGTAAGCTGCCCCCGCATCGAATATTGGCGATCAACCGAGGGGAGCGGGAAGAGGTCCTGAAGGTATATCTCGAAGTTGCGCCGGAACGGATTCATGACTATATCGCAAAACAGGTTTTGAGAGGTCCGTCCGTCGTGCGCGAGACGCTGACGTCTGCGATCGAGGATGCTTACAAGCGGCTTATTGCCCCGTCGATCGAGCGCGAGGTTCGCAACGAAATGACGGAGAAGGCCGAGGAGAAGGCGATCGAGGTATTCGCCGAAAATCTTCGCAACCTGCTGCTACAGCCCCCGGTCAAAGGAAAAGTGGTGCTGGGCGTCGATCCTGCTTACCGGACTGGCTGTAAGCTCGCGGTGGTGGACGATACGGGCAAGATGCTGGAAATCGCCGTCACCTACCCGACGCCACCGAATAACAAGGTTACGGAAGCCAAGGCGGTCATTAAAAAATTGATCGACAAGTACAGCGTCGAACTCATCGTAATTGGCAACGGCACGGCGTCGCGCGAGACCGAGCAGTTTATTGCCGAGCTGATCGGCGAGATCAAGACGCGCAAGCTGCAGTATTTGATCGTGAACGAGGCGGGGGCGAGCGTGTATTCCGCATCGAAGCTGGCCCAGACCGAGTTCCCGGAGCTTGATGTGGCGGAACGCAGCGCCATCTCCATTGCGCGCAGGCTGCAAGACCCGCTGGCCGAGCTGGTCAAAATCGAGCCGAAAGCGATCGGCGTAGGCCAGTACCAGCACGACGTTACGCAAAAAAGGCTCGAAGAAAGCCTCAAGTTTGTCGTGGAGTCGGCCGTAAACCATGTCGGCGTTGACGTCAACACCGCTTCGCCGTCGCTTCTGTCCTATGTTTCGGGGATCAATAGCACATTGGCTAAAAATATCGTGAAGTACCGCGATGATAATGGGAAATTCGCGAGTAGGGCGGAGCTGCAGAAGGTGCCGCGACTTGGGGCCAAAGCGTTCGAGCAGTGCGCCGGCTTTCTGCGGATCGGCGAGGGAGACAGTCCGCTGGATAATACGCCGATTCATCCGGAGTCTTACGATGTGGTGGACAAGCTGTTTCGCGAGCTGAAGCTCGCGCTGTCCCAACTGGGCAGCGCGCAGCTGAAGGAAATGCTGCAGCATCTTGAGCCGGAGCAACTTGCGCCGAAGCTGGGCGTTGGCGTGCCAACGCTTCGCGACATATTGGACTCGCTGCAGCGGCCGGGACGCGACCCGCGCGAAGATGTGCCGGCGCCGATCTTCCGCACCGACGTGCTGCAAATCGAAGATTTGTCGCCGGGTATGGAGCTGAAGGGAACGGTTCGCAATGTCATCGATTTCGGCGCGTTCGTCGATATCGGGATCAAAAACGACGGGCTGGTGCATATCTCCCAACTGAGCGATTCGTACGTGAAGCATCCGATGGATGTCGTGTCTGTGGGCGATGTCGTGACGGTATGGGTGTTGAACGTCGATTTGAAGAAGGGCCGCGTAGGGTTAACGATGAAAAAGCCGTCCTAACACATAAAAATAGAGCATGCGTCGGCGCAGGAAACGCTCGCAACGAAGGTTGCGGCGGCTTTCTTGCGGCGCGCACATGCTCTATTCGTTTTTATTAACATTACAGTTCGGATGTCGACGATTCGCTGTCGCTTCGTTTCGTTCGGTAAAAAAACCAGCAATCGTTAAGCAGCCGGATTTGCCGGCGGTTTTTATTGTAAAACGCTCGCATTAACTGGTTGCAAAGCCATTGTGGCAAAACGATCAGTCCCTTCCGTTCTAGCTGCCTTCCCTACTGGTATAACATATGGGCGGCAGAACATAACGGTGCAGGTCCTACAACGGTCCGTTTGCACGTAAAAAAGGTTCCTGGCAGGCTGTTGAGAACGGCGGCAGCGCGGAAGACTACTCGAGTGCTTCCTCTTCTTCGTACCATTGCTCGAGCTGTGCCTGGAGCGCGCGAATTTCGGTGAGCAAAGAGACAAGCGGGTATTCCTTCTCCTGAATGGAGGCGAAGGTTTGCTCTAACCGGTTAATGTAATCCAGTCCGTTGTGGAGCTTGTAATCCGGGTGAATGATCTCGAGATTGTCGAATTCCGCAACGAAGCTCGGCAGCGCCGGTACGCCGCTTGCGGTGAGTTTGCTTACTTCTTTATGCAGACGCTGATTTAGGGCAGCCAGCTGGTACATATGGGAAGCGGGCATTTCCACAAATTCAATCGTTTCGTTTTGTTGAAGCAATGCATACTTTTTAGACATGTTGGGAAAAGCTCCTCTCATCGGGGGGAAGTGTCTTACAATGTCCGTAATGGATGATTCCTACTTGACAGTTTAGCCTAAGCAGCGGTTACAATTCAAGTGAGAAACGTGAGAGAGAGACTAGAAAACCAAGGGTGGGAGAGCCGATGGATGACCGGCAGCTGCAGCTGTGGGTGGAGCAAATATCGCTGTCGTCGTTTGGACGTCCTTTTGTGCATCGGGCAAGGTTCAATCGCAGGCTTCGTTCGACAGGAGGCCGCTACTTTACCCGGACGCACGACATCGAGATCAGCTGGCTTCAATACGAACAGTTCGGAGCCGCCGATGTGGAGAAAATCATTAAGCACGAGCTGTGCCATTATCATTTGCACTTGCTCAAGCAGGGCTACCAGCACCGGGATGAAGACTTCAAACGGCTGCTGGCCCAAGTAGGCGGGACGCGTTATTGCCAATCGCTGCCGACGTCGCTTCAGCGGAAGGAGCCGTACCGCTACAAGCTCGTATGCGTGGACTGTCGCGCGGAGTATATGCGCAAGCGAAAGACCGATCCAAGGAAATATGTGTGCGGCCATTGCAAGGGCAAATTGAAGCTGTACCAACTTGACTTCAAGCAGCATTCATGATAAATTAAAAATTGTCTTTCCCTGATAGCTCAGTTGGTAGAGCACTCGACTGTTAATCGAGTTGTCACAGGTTCGAGTCCTGTTCGGGGAGCCATTTCTTTCTGGAGAGATACCCAAGTGGCTCAAGGGGACCCTCTGCTAAGGGGTTAGACTGCGTAAGTGGTGCGAGGGTTCGAATCCCTCTCTCTCCGTATAACAAAGAAACCGCCGAAAGGCGGTTTTTTTTGTTATACACGGAGGAATGAGAGGGGTTCGAACCCGAGAAGAGGGGGCGTCGAAGCAGCGAGTGAGTGCTGCGGAGTCTCGCAAGCCAAGCGCGAGTATCCCGCTGTTTCTGTAAAATAATTAAACCGCCGAAAGGCGGTTTTTGTTATATACGTAGAATTAAAGTCGCGGCGAGCCGATGTCATGGGATCATTCGGGTAATTTAATACACCGCTCCCCAGGAGAGTGCAGTCTATCCAATCATTTATCTGTGCTGCAACAAGGATGCGACAAGATCTTTTTAATTAAACGAATATCCATATCACGATCTTGTACTATAGAAGATATGTCATTGAGGGACGATTCCTATTCGCTATTGCGAGCTGGCTGCTCACACACCGCATCGAGTTTGTCTTCGATACGATTCAATTTTGATTCAATGCGATCGAGTTTTTCAAGAATTTGTTTCATCAACTCTTCCACGATATCCTCTCCCAACGAACATATTATAGCGTGTATCAAGGGGTGTTGTAACGCTGAAAACTGTGATATAATCGAACCCGTTGAACATCGGCCCCGACTTTTCTGAGAGTGGAAAGTCAACTGAATATTATATGAAATGAGGGTGTTTCTTTGCGGTTGGCACAAAAACTGAAAACGACGTGGCTTGCTTCGCCAAAGAATGATTTGTTGGCGGGGATCACCGTAGCGCTGGCGCTCATTCCGGAAGCGATCGCTTTTTCCATTATTGCGGGCGTCGATCCGATGGTGGGACTGTACGCTTCTTTTTGCATCGCGGTCATTATTTCGATAGCGGGCGGACGGCCTGCGATGATCTCGGCGGCGACGGGCGCGATGGCGCTTCTTATGGGAACTTTGGTGGCCCAACATGGGATTGAATATTTATTTGTAGCGACAATTGTGACGGGAATCATTCAATTCATTTTGGGTATGCTCAAGCTGGGCAGATTCATTACCTTTATCCCGCATTCGGTCATGACCGGGTTTGTGAACGCGCTGGCGATTCTTATTTTTATGGCGCAGCTCGTACATTTTAAGGGCGCGGGCTGGATGATGTATGCGATGCTAGCGGGAACGCTGGTCATCATTTATGGATTGCCGCGTTTTACCAGAGCGGTTCCTTCGGCGCTCGTGGCCATTATCGTGATGACGACCGTGTCGATGCTAATGGGGCTCGATTTGAAAACGGTAGGCGATATGGGGAGTATAACGAGTGCACTGCCGATCTTCCATTTGCCGGGGGCTCCATTTTCCTTGGATACGTTGATGATTGTACTGCCCTATTCCATCGGGCTTGCGTTTGTAGGCATTATTGAATCGCTCTTGACGGCAACCATCGTCGATGAATTTACGGAAACCAAGAGCGACAAGAATAAAGAGATTCGCGGGCAAGGCATCGCCAACTTCGTTACCGGCTTTTTTGGCGGGATGGCCGGGTGCGCGATGATCGGGCAATCGGTCATTAATGTGAAATCTGGCGGCAGAGGGCGCTTATCTACCTTAGTGGCTGGTGTATTTCTGCTGTTTTTGATTATGGCGTTGAGCGATGTTGTGCAGCAAATTCCAATGGCTGCGCTCGTGGGTGTCATGGTTATGGTCTCCGTGGGTACGTTTGACTGGAAATCCCTCACGAATCTCGGGAAAATACCGCGCAGCGATTCTATTGTAATGATCATTACGGTGGCGATCGTGGTTTATACCGATAACTTGGCATTGGGTGTAGGAGCGGGCGTTATGTTAAGCGCCGTTATTTTTGGCTGGAGAATCGCTCGTTTACACAGTACGGTAAATTGGAGGGAAAACGGAACGAAAGTATATACGATTACAGGGCAATTGTTTTTCGGCACGATGTCCCATTTTGTTGAGCAGTTTGATTACAACAACGACCCGGACCGCATTGAAATCGATTTTAGTTCGTCGCATGTGTGGGATCATTCCGCCGTAACGGCCATATCGAAGGTCATTTCGAAGTATGAGACGCTTCATAAGAAGGTATCGATTATCGGACTTAACGAAGAAAGCAAGGTGCTGATCGAGCGCGTTGGCGTCGCGGCAACATCAGGGCACTAATGGCACGGACCGTCTGGCGTACTCGCGCGGGCGGTCTTCTGCATTAATGACGGCATTACTGGATGCATGCGTTGTCAGCAAAAGGGCAGGCTGACGTTGGAGGACATACTTCCACATGGTTTGCAGCCATCAAGGTGAGGCTGATCAGCTATTAAAAATAGCAGAAAAAAGCTTGTCAAAACATGTCGGCTCCGATATAATAACACTTGCTGATCGAATAGACGGCGTTTATAACAAGCGTGGCCCGTTGGTCAAGGGGTTAAGACACCTCCCTTTCACGGAGGTAACAGGGGTTCGAATCCCCTACGGGTCATAATAAAGTAGGGGTGAGAACCCAAGGGTTCGTCGGAGCAACGCTTCGGAAGGATGGCTTCGCAGTCTCGGAGAGTTCGGTCCCTTCTAATTTTTATTGCGCGGTTGTGGTGGAATGGCAGACACGCTATCTTGAGGGGGTAGTGGGCGTACGCTCGTGGAGGTTCGAGTCCTCTCAACCGCATAGAAATAAAAGAGAAGCCTGCGAGAGCAGGCTTTTTTGCTTTTTCGAAATTTTTGAAAAAAACCGTTCGCCCATCCGCTCAACTGCCAGCCCCTATCGCCCCGCAGCAAGGATTCCTTTTGTACAATTCAACATATCCATCGCCGTTCGGAGTGCTTTCCAGCCTGACATTTTGCAAAATACATTATGACATTCCCTTTTATTCCCGTTCAAGGTAATCTGAATGTAGCTTAAACAGCGTGCAACCAAATCGAGATCACCGGGGAGTTGTTCGAATGAAGCGGCCGAATATTTTGTTAATCACAAGCGATCAGCAGCACTGGAACACCATCGGGGCGTTCAATCCGGAGTTACGCACGCCGAATCTTGACCGGCTGGCCGAGGAAGGGACGACCTTTACCCGAGCCTATTGTCCGAATCCGACGTGCACCCCAACGCGGGCGTCGATCATTACGGGAATGTATCCGAGCCAGCATGGCGCTTGGACGCTCGGAACGAAGCTGCTGGAGGACCGCCATACGGTGGGAGAAGATTTCACGGCTGCAGGCTATAAGACAGCGCTGATCGGGAAGGCGCATTTTCAGCCGCTGAAAGAGACGGAGCAGTACTCGTCGCTGGAATCGTATCCGATATTGCAGGATTTGGACTTTTGGCGATCGTTCCACGGACCGTTCTACGGCTTCGATCATGTCGAGCTGGCGCGCAATCATACGAACGAGGCTCATGTGGGGCAGCATTATGCGCTCTGGATGGAAGAGAAGGGCTGCAGCAACTGGCGGGATTATTTTTTGCCGCCGACCGGTACGATGGACAAGAAAGTGCGGCACAAATGGCCGATCCCGGAGCCGTATCATTATGATACGTGGATCGCGGAGCGGACGAATGCGCTGCTGGAGCAATATAAGAACGAGGATCAGCCGTTCTTTTTGTGGTCGAGCTTCTTTGATCCGCATCCGGAATATTTGGTACCTGAGCCTTGGGATACGATGTATGACCCGGAGCAGCTCACGATACCGTCCATCACGCCGGGAGAGCACGACCGCAATCCGCCGCATTTCGGGATGACACAGCAGCAGAAGCCCGATTTCAGCCATTTGCGCGAAAGCGGATTCGGGGTGCACGGCTACAGGTCGCATTTGATGCCCGAAGGCGAGCGGAAGCGGATCGTCGCAACCTATTATGCCATGATCAGCCTGATGGACAAATATATCGGCAAAATTCTCGACAAGCTCGACGAGCTCGGTCTAGCGGATCAAACGCTGGTCGTCTTCACGACAGACCATGGCCATTTCTTCGGCCAGCATGGGCTGCAGCATAAAGGCGGATTCCACTATGAGGATTTGATCAAGCTGCCGTTCATCGTGCGCTATCCGGGACAGGTGCCCGCAGGAAAGCGGTCGGCTGCGATCCAGTCGCTCGTCGATCTGGCTCCGACCATGCTGCGCTTCTGCGGGATGGATGTACCGGCCGCGATGACCGGCGTAGATCAAAGCGCTGTCTGGACGGGGGCGCAGGAGCAGGCGCGGGATCATGCGATATGCGAGTTCAGACATGAACCGACGACCATCCATCAGAAAACATATGTGGATGCGCGTTATAAAATCACGGTGTACTACAATCAAACGTACGGTGAAATCTTCGATCTGCAGGAAGACCCCGGCGAGCTTCACAATCTGTGGGACGAACCGGAGCATGCGGCTTTAAAATCGGAGCTGCTGCTCAAATACGTGTGGGCGGAGCTCGGCAAAGAGCCGCTGGCGATGCCGCGAATAGGGCATGCTTGATATAGAAGGAGAACGGTAAGAGGGGAGAAGCGCGAGGGTTTCTCCCCTCTTACCATTTCGTTATCAATTCGATCCTGATGAAAATTCGGCCATGCGGTTAGCCGTTCGACAGCTGGCCGTGCCGCCACCACATTCCTGCGCATTCCGGAACGATGCTCCATCGGTGATGCCGTACAGCTTCTGCAAGCGTATCGCCAAAGAAGAACCGGGTGAGCCGCTCGGCTTCCTCCGGCGAATCGAACCGGTAATCCGTCCGATGGACGGCCCGGGTGAATCCGTATGTTTCTTCGAGCTGGCGGTAGTAGGCGTTCAGGAAATCGGGAGGTTGGGGCTGCTCCACACCCGTTCCCATCGTTTCGAAAACAATGACCGTCCCGTCCGGTTTCAAGACGCGGTCGATTTCGGCCATCGTCTGCTGCAGATTGCGCTGCCAGTCCGCGACGTTGCTGCTGGCAATATAACAGATGCTCCAGCCGGATACGACCAGGTCGACGGCGCTGTCCGCCACCGGCAAGCTGCGGTGATCAGCCGTCTCCGTCCGCCAGTTGGCATGTCCAGCTTCGGCCAGCTTGGCGGCCGTGATGCGAAGCATCGCTTCCGATGCATCCAGCGCGACGAGCGACCGGACAGCTGGCGCCAGCGCCATGGAGAACCGCCCGGTCCCCGCGCCCAGATCGAGCGCATCGAGTCCGGCTGCGGGTCTTACAGCCTCAATCAGGCGGAGCAGAGAGCGCTGCTTCGAGATGAGCTGATCGTACGTATCGGCTTGCGTGTTATAAATAACCGTGTGGTTTGGCATGTGAGCCTCCTCGAGTGTTTTTTTGCTGCAAGATGAGCGTACAGCTTCACGCAGCGAGAAGGTCAAGAATGAATTTTACTGGAGAGGGGAGAACGCTGGAGGGATGCAGCGAGCGGCCGTCCCGACGATGAAGCCGGGAACGGAAAACCATCGCTGTGTAATTGTTGAACCTGAATAAACAACGGCAGCAGACATCCGGGTTACTGCCGCATGATCGGAACGGCATACATGATGCACAGTTGCTCGTCCAGCATTTTATAGGTGGCAAGGTAGCCGCTGGCCTCGAACCAGCCGATCAAGCGCGGAATATCGGCAAAGTGCCGCTCGTCTGCAGGAGAGGCGGGCGTATGCGGGCTGCCCGTTGGTAAGCCTCCCTGCATCAGATCGGCGATGCAGATGCGGCCGTGCGGCTTCAGCACGCGCTTCATTTCCGCGAGCGCCAGCTTCTTCTCTTCATCGGTCAAATGGTGAAAAGCGTAGCTGGAGACGATAAAATGGAACTGCCGATCCGTGAACGGGAGCGATAAAAAATTGCCGAGCTTCGTCTCCAGCCCGGGATATTTGCGGCGGCAATGGTTCAGCATTTCTCTGGATTGGTCGGTTGCCGCCATTCGAATACCGTGAGCCAGAAACCGCCCGGCCAAATTGCCTGTGCCCGTGCCGATATCCAGCCCATACTCGCCCGGTGCAGGGGCGACCCAGCGCACGGTTTGGTCTAGCGCTTCGTCGTAATTGGGGTAATCGGCGCCGCCGGCGACCCGCTCGTCGTGAAGTGGAGCGAGCTTGTCGAAGTTCCAGTGGTCATGCCAGCTGGAACGCAATTCGCGAAGTCTTCGGGAGCCCTCGGCCAGCGTATAGACGTCGGCGAGAGGCAGCGATTGCTTCTGCTTGAGCATTGAGATCATCTCGTCCGTCGTTTCGACCATTTGCTTCAGCTCGAGCCATTGCGAGAACATGACCGATCGCTGAATCTCCAGCAGCGCCAGCAGCTCGCTCTGGTTGCCAGCCTCAACCTCGATCAGCGCCATCCGAATATCTTCGATGCGCATGCCAACTTCCCGCAGCGCAATAATGCACTGCAGCTTCCATACATCAGCTTCGGTAAATGACCGGTATTGGTTGTCGGCCGATTTGGCCGGACGAATCAACCCTTTCTCCTCGTAAAAACGGATGGCCCGCGGTGAAATGTTCAGCTTGGCGGCGATTTCTTTAATTTGCATGAGACAGCGGTCGTCCTTTCCCGGATTGCGGTTTGGAAACGTCTGGGGAAGATGGAGACGGATCTCCTTTTACGATAAACCTTTCCGCAACGTCAATGTAAAGAGCCGAGGAAGCGAGGCTGGTCGGCGAAAAGCCTGAACATACCATCGCCTACCGATCATGAAGAACAGGCAGCATCTCCTGTACTTTGCTGCGATAGGCCGCCGGGGAGATGCCGTACTTCTCCTTGAACACTTTATGGAAAAACGTGTAGCTCTTGAAGCCGCAGCTATCGGAAATTTGTCCGAGTGTCATCGAGGTATAGTTCATCCGGTCCACGGCGCCTGACAGTCGGATGTCCATGGCATACTGGATCATCGTCTTGCCGTAGCTCTCCTTGAACAAGTGCACGGCTCGCGAAACGCTCAAGCCGACATGCTTGGCAACGTCCTCGAGCGCAAACGTCTCCATCGCGTGCGCTTCGACGTACCGCTTCATGCGGGCTGCCGTGTAGGGTCGGCTCTGGGCGGGATCCGTCTCGTGAATCGCCCGGTCCAGATACAGGCAGAAAGCGCCGAGCAGATGGGCCGTCAGCTCGCGGTTATCCTCACTGAGCCGGTGCTTCTCCAATATAAGCTGCTTCCACAAGGATAATAGCATTTCGCTCGGCTCGATCCGGTATTTCCATTTGCGCGGTGCCCGATTCCACCATGCAATCATTTGATCATTCAAGCAAAATAAATAATAATCGCCGCTGGCGATTTTGGCGGCGGACGGGTCAGCCGCAGGTTCTTCGCCGATTCGCAGCTCGTAGAGGGTGCCGGGAGGCAGCAGCAGCACATCCCCTGGAGCCAGGCGGCTCTCCCGGCCGTTCACCGAGACGACGCCGGCGCCTTCCGTTTGCAGGCGAATCAAATAACTGCCAAGCCCTTGCCCCCGATGGCTTGTATAAAATTTGCTCGTGTGGTAAGAGAAGCCGCACACCAATATGTTCTTCTTCAATTAAGTCCACCACCCCAACAGCAAGATCGTTGAACTATTATATATTATCGGCGAAGTAGGAAGAGCTTGCAATCCGAGGATTCGTTCGCGGTAGAGAAGGAGGGGGATACGAAGAAAGGGATGCGGCATGAACAGACGTGAGGGCGCGCCCGGAACTCACACGCACGGGTCCGGGTAATAAGTGCTACCGGTAGGGGCCCTACCGACCGCCACGCAGTGCTGAATCACACGCCCGCATGCTTAAATTCGCGCCCATTGAAATCACGGGATCATGGTGCTCGGGCCGCTCACCCGCGTGCCCCCGTGCTTCCGCAGGGGGTACGCGTTCGAGTCAGGGGAGGGGGAGATACGGCGCTGAAATTTGCGTTCATACGCGCTATTGCTTGAATGGACATATGGCGGACGCATTATTCCGATCGCATGGAATGATGACAAGCCCGGCGTTCGTTACCATCCTGTGCCGGCGCGGTGGAAATGCAGGAACCGCGTGCCCTGGTACCCGAGCTGGCCTTGATCGCCTTCGGCCATCAGCCCGTAGTCTGCGCCGCGTACGTGCAGCTCGATCCGGTCGCCGTTCTCGAACTGAAACGTCACGTAGTACGAAGTGTGAGCGGACGTGTCGCCGCTCCCACCGCTGACCTGCGTCCGCTTGGATACGATGGTTGCGGAGGCGACGACTTTCTCGCTTGCGTTATTATTCATCCAGGTGAACAGCCCCTTGCCGATCACGAACACGAAGACGCCGATCACGAATATGGGAATTAAGGTGAACAAGACCGAAAAGAGGGGTGGCGGTCCGCCGAACGATACATGCACAGTATCAGCTCCTAACGTCGAATCTTTGATAATAAAGACGTGCGGGTACATAAAAAGTTCCATGATTTGCAAAAACGGGTCCCTGAAATTGCCGGAAGCCCCCACTTTACTCTTGCCGCGGAACGCGATATAATGACAGCATCACGCGGTTGTGGTGGAATGGCAGACACGCTATCTTGAGGGGGTAGTGGGCTTACGCCCGTGGAGGTTCGAGTCCTCTCAACCGCATATGCATTTGCGCAGGAAAGACGCCTTGGGCCCAAGGCGTCTTTATTCATGTCAAGCATGGGCCGGGTTTGCCGAGCCTGGCCTTCTGTCGTATACGCAATCGCTATTGTAACGCAGCAATCGCACAAGGCTGCGTTCACAAGCTTGCGTGCCTTCCCGCGGCCTATAACCGCGCCAGAGACTGCCGCTCCGCCTGCGGCTTGCATTTGCGGCAGACGCCCACAACTTTGCCGTGCACGGGGCCGGCATAGAAGGTGAGCTCCTTCGGATTTACTTTTTGCTTGCAATAAGAGCAGCTTTGCTTTTGCAGCGACAGCTTTTTTCGCTGCAGCGGAGTCGGTCCCTTACGGCTGCGCTTTCTCGACCCGACGATCCAGATCAATAACAGTATAACTGCCACGGCGACGAGTCCGTACGCAAGCTCCCGGCTGAAAAACGCCATTGCACTCACCTCGCAATATAGCTGCTCGCGGCACGCCAAGGCAGCTTCATTTCCTGGAACCTATAATATAATTCTGCAAACGGCGGGAGGATTCCTTTTTCTTGCCGCAAAATGGCCTATCCCGTATACTATACTGGTGAAATATGGATTGTTGGGGAAGGTGAGCCTCGTGAATGTGAATGCGGCATTGCAAGCGGCAAACGGTACCGATCTGCTCAAGCAGGCGGTCGGCATCACGCTGCTGAATACAGTGAAGGATACCCAGGCGGCGCAAGCGGCAACGATGCTGCGCGATTTTGCCGCGGCTCAGCATCCGCACCTGGGCAAAAGTCTGGATATACGCGTATAGCGGGTGCCGGCATGGCGTTTCACTGCTCCGTACAGGCGGCCGTCAAATGGCTGCGCTTGGGCGGGGCTGTTTTTTGTTCGGAGAAAGGTAACAAATTCCTTCCGGCCATCCGATATAAAAGATGAGAGAATGGAGGGAATTCAGTTGATGAGGCTTTCCTTACCGATGCGACGATTGCTTGTCGCGATGCTTATGGCTTCCTTGATGCTGACGCTTTGGCCAGCCCAAGCGATTCGGGCGGCAGCCAGCTTCTCCGATGTCGACGCCAGGTACGATTGGGCGGTTCGCTCCATCAGTGTCATGGCGGAAAAGCAAGTATTAACCGGCTATCCCGACGGGAGCTTTCGTCCGGAACTGCCGGTCAGCAAAGCTGAATGGTCGGTCATGGTATACCGGCTATTCGACAGATACCGGCCGAATTTGTATGTGGAAGGTCCGCGAAAACTCGGCGGCTTGGCCGATGTGCCTGCGCAGTATTGGGCGTATAAGGAAATTTCGGAGCTGTACGATACGACGTTCTCCATCGGCGGCTACGGCGTGAACCGGAGCGGGGAGCTCGCGTTCCGTCCCGACAAGCCGCTCACGAGACTGCAGCTCGCGCAGCTGCTGTATGCTTTCTTCGATAACCGGCTGATCGACTGGAGACTCGACAATTCGGTGGCTTGCTCGGTCGTTTCTCAGCTCAAGGATGTCCCGGTGAAGGTCTTCGCGGGCCAAGCGGGATATGATGCCGCTACGGCCGACGGACGGTATGCGGCGAACGGCTTGATGAACGCGGACAGCGACGAGATGTATACGACGCTGCTGCTCGATCACGAGCGCGACGATTGCACGCTTGGCAGCGACCCGCTTTCCAACGTGCAGACGAAGGCGCTTGCCAGCTTGAAGGCCAACGGCATTATGACGCCGGATGAGGGCGGCTATTTTCGTCCGCAAGAACCGGTGACGCGGGCGGAAGCCGTCACCATTCTCGACAGGGCGTATCACTTCCTGAAAAGAAACGACTGGCTGTTCGATTACTCCACCGTCAATCTGGACGGAGACGGGCCGTTAGGCGGCTCGGGCGGTCCGGTTCTTCCGGGGCAAGGGCAGAGCTCGTCCGGCGGCGGCACGTTCAACAACAATCCCAGCAGCAATGTGATTGTCCCGCCGGGGAGCAATTCGTCGTCCTGGTCCGACAAATCGATCATCCGCGTGCAGGATTATTTCAACGAGAACGGCGTCATCGTCAAAGACGTGCGGAATAACGGCGAGCTGGAGGCGGCGGTGCAGCCCAAAGGGAAGCGGTATATGACCGTGGATCTGAAAGCGAAGGAAAAGGTGGATCTGTACATCATCTTGGACGGTAAAATCGCCTTCGTGAAGCAGGAGGAATTCCCGCTGACGCTGTCGGTGACCGGCATATCCACCGTAGGTCTCCGCTCGCAGCAGCGCAGTCCGAACCCGAACGTGCGCGGCGAGCTGAACGTGACGGTGACGGTCGCTCTGCTGGATGAAGAGCCGACGAAGAAAAAGAAATAAGACCAGCGAAAAAGGCCGCCGCACTCCGATAGGAAGAGGATGCGACGGCCTTTCCATTTCAATATGCCGGGCCGCGGCGGATGTATGGCTGCAGGAAGCGGGGCTTATTGCAGCAAATGCTTGTATGGCGAATAGTCGATTTGATGTTTATCCAGATAAGAGGTCAGACTCTTGTAGTCCCGTTTGGGCGTAGCCAGTATGTACCCCTTGATGCAGTGCTCCTGCGTGACGCGGTCCGCCTTGTCCTCCAGAGCGACCTGTCCGATCTTGGCCGCGATCGAGTGGCTGGCGATATCCCGGAACGGGCTCGGTACCGGCGCGACGAGCATCTCCAGAAACGCCTTCGATTCGTCATCCCACAGATGGCGGGAAGCTTCGACGTAATGATTTTGCCAATCCAGCTTCGATTTGCCGTCCTCGCGGGGAAGCACCTTGAAAAATTTGCGGAACATGAAGTAGCCGCCGACCGACATCATAAAGATCAGCACAAATACCCAAAAAAATATAAACCACATAAACCCGGTGTGCACGGAATTCATCGAAAGGTCACCTCGCCTCCATTATACCCCAAAATACGCCGCGACGAAAACGTTCGGTTCTAAAGGTATTCTTTTCCTATTCTAGCTTTCTGGCGGCAATCCTAGTAGAATAATAAAAGTGAATAAAAAAGGAGTGATTCTTGCTTATGATCAAGATAGGCTCGCATGTATCGTTTTCCGATAAAGGTCTGCTCAACGCGGCGGAGGAAGCCGTATCTTACGGCTCCGGCACATTCATGATCTATACCGGCGCACCGCAAAACACGCGCCGTAAACCGATAGAAAACCAATACATCGAAGAGGGCAAGGCGCTCATGGAAAAGCACGGCATCGGCGACATTATCGTCCATGCCCCATATATTATCAACCTTGGGTCGTATAAGGAAGACACGTATGAGCTGGCGATCCGTTTCCTTCAGGAAGAAATTCGCCGCACGGATTATATCGGCGTGAAGCAGATCGTTCTGCATCCCGGCGCTTATACGGACAAGGATGCCGAATACGGCATTTCCCGGATCGCGCAAGGCTTGAACGAAGTATTGGACGGCGTGAAAGACACGAACGTGAACATTGCGCTGGAGACGATGGCCGGCAAAGGAACCGAGATCGGCCGCAGCTTCGAGGAGCTGGCTTCGATCATCGAGAAGGTCGAGAATAACGGCAAGCTGACCATATGTCTGGATACGTGCCACGTGAACGACGCCGGTTACGATATCGTGAACGACCTCGACGGCGTCGTCGAGCAGTTTGACCGCATCATCGGGCTGGACCGTCTCGCGGTTGTCCATTTGAACGACAGCAAAAACCCGAGAGGCGCCGGTAAAGACCGTCACGCTCCTGTCGGAGCGGGCTGGATCGGATTCAAGGCGATGCACGGCGTCGTGCATCATGAGCAGTTGAAGCATTTGCCGTTTATTCTCGAGACGCCGTGGATCGGCAAAGAGGACAACAGCCAGCGTCCGATGTACGAGACGGAGATCGCGCTGCTCGGCGGTACGGTGAAGGAGCGTTTCGGCGAAGAGTTTCTGAGCGATGTCGAGAAGCTGGACCATTTCTTCACCAAGCAGGATATCCGCGCGCGGGAATACGTGCTGCAAACGTGGGATGTGCTGAAAACCGACGCGAAGGCCAAAAAAGCCGACGGCCGCGAGCCGATGGAGCGGCTGTACGATATGGTGCTGGCCGAAAGCCTGCTGCCGGAGCTAAACGAAGAACAGGTAAACCAGCGGTTGACCGCTTGGTTCGCGGGCGAGCATCTGTTTGCCGCCGTATAAAATAAAGGAATAGCAGCTGAAGGAGTAGACAGAACATCATGATTCAAAAAGTAACCCCAACGAAAAGCGCCGATCTGACGAACCGCGCGCGCATGCTTGTGTCGTGCCCGGACCAACCCGGCATTGTTGCGGCGGTATCGCAATTTCTGTTCGAGCACGGAGCGAATATCGTACAATCGGATCAATACACGATGGACCCGGAAGGCGGATTGTTCTTCATCCGGATCGAGTTCGACCTCGAGAAGCTGGACAGCCGGGAGGCGCAGCTGAAGGCCGACTTCGCCGAGGTTGCGGCCAAGTTTCGGATGGAGTGGAGCATGACCCGGGCAGATCGGAAGAAGCGGCTTGCCATCTTCGTCTCCAAGGAAGAGCATGCCTTGCTGGAGCTGCTGTGGCATTGGCAATCCGGCGATCTGGATGCGGAGATCGCCATGGTCATCAGCAACCATGACGATATGCGGGGATTGGTCGAGCCGCTGGGCATCCCGTATCACCATATCCCAGTGTCGGCCGAGACGAAGGCCGAGGCGGAGAAGCGCCAGCTGGAGCTGGTGTCCGGCGAAGTGGACGCTGTCGTTCTGGCCCGCTACATGCAGATCATTACGCCGAAATTCATCGAGCATTTCCCGAACCGGATCATCAATATTCACCATTCCTTCCTGCCGGCTTTCGTCGGCGGCAAGCCGTATGCGCAAGCGTATAACCGCGGCGTCAAAATCATCGGCGCGACCGCGCACTATGTGACCGAGGAGTTGGACGGCGGCCCGATCATCGAGCAGGACGTGCAGCGGGTCAGCCACCGCGACAACGTCGATGACCTCAAGCGGATCGGGCGCAACATCGAGCGGACCGTATTGGCGCGCGCCGTGTCGTGGCATGTGGAGGATCGCGTTATCGTGCACCAGAACAAAACGGTAGTGTTCAGCTAAAAAGAGAGCGAACGCGCGGAACGGCGGGCTCGGCGGAGCCTGCCGAATCCGTGCTCTTGGCGTGCGGTGCGGCAGGGAAGGCGGTCGCACCGCTGCCTCGCCGCTGTGCGCTTCACCACTTTAAAGCAATCGCAGAGTCGTCTTGTTGCAGGCAGCGAAGCAGTCGGCTGACCGGAGGACAGGCGTATCTGCCGGCAAGCCTCTGCCTGGCGGTTGTCCTGCGCACACGTCCGGTAGATGTCGTGCGGCAGCTCGCCAGGGCTCTGCTGTCGTCATGCGTCCCGTGCGGGTGCGGGAAGCCGCAGGAATGGGGAACACAAATTTTTCACGTATGTTTCGCCGTTTGTTATGGCAAACTGGGACAGGGAATGGTACAATAAGGCAAGTTTAAATAAACGACAATGCACACGTGAACAATGGCCTTGTTTGATAAATGAACGAAGTCGGACATGCTTATACGCCGAAGGTCTCATGTGCTGTAAAAAGACGTAGGAGGATAACAATGACGGTAACAAACAAATCGATCGAACAATTATCTGTGGATACGATCCGTACGCTCTCCATCGATGCGGTGGAAAAAGCGAAGTCCGGCCACCCGGGCATGCCGATGGGCGCTGCGCCGATGGGGTACGAGCTGTTTGCCAAGGTGATGAACCATAACCCGGATCAGCCGAACTGGATCAACCGCGACCGTTTCGTGCTGTCGGCAGGACACGGCTCGATGCTGCTGTACAGCCTTCTGCATCTGAGCGGCTACGATCTTCCGTTGGAAGAGCTGCAGAAGTTCCGCCAATGGGGCAGCCTGACGCCGGGTCACCCGGAAGTGGGACATACGCCGGGCGTTGACGCGACAACCGGTCCGCTGGGACAAGGTTTCGGCATGGCTGTCGGTATGGCGATGGCGGAAGCGCATCTGGCTGCGGCATACAACCGCGATCAATTTAACGTAATCGATCACTATACATACGTCATCTGCGGCGACGGAGACCTGATGGAAGGCATCTCGTCCGAATCCGCTTCGCTGGCAGGCCACCTCAAGCTCGGCAAGCTGATCGTGTTGTACGATTCCAACGATATTTCGCTCGACGGCGAGCTGAACCTGTCCTTCTCCGAGAACGTGGCGACGCGCTTCGAAGGCTACGGCTGGCAAGTGCTTCGCGTCGAGGACGGCAACGATTTGGACGCGCTTCACCAAGCGGTGCTCTCCGCACAGGCGGACTACCGTCCGACTATGATCGAAGTGAAGACGGTCATCGGCTACGGCAGCCCGAACAAAGCGGGCAAAGGCGGCCACGTCGGCCCGCACGGTTCTCCGCTTGGCGTGGACGAAGTGGCGCTCACGAAGAAAGCGTACGGCTGGGACGACTCGCAGCATTTCCATGTGCCTGCTGAAGTACGCGCGCATTTTGACGAAGTGAAGCAAAAGGGCATTCAAACCTACGAAGCATGGCAAAAGCAATTTGCGGCCTACGCAAGCGCTTATCCGGAGCTGGCGAAGCAGTTCGAAACCGCGGTAGCGGGCGACCTGCCGGAAGGCTGGGACAAAGACATTCCGGCTGAGATTCCGGCCGATAAAGGCACGCGGACCGCTTCCGGGATCGTGCTGAACGCGATCGCGCAGAACACGCCGGCGCTCGTAGGCGGCTCCGCCGACCTCGAGTCTTCCACGATGACGCACATGAAAGGCCTTGGACAAATGACGGCCAAAGACTATAGCGGCCGCAACATTTACTACGGCGTGCGCGAGTTCGGCATGGGCGCGGCAGTGAACGGCATGCTGCTGCACGGCGGCTTGAAAGTATTCGGCGGCACGTTCTTCGTCTTCTCCGATTACTTGCGTCCGGCGATTCGTCTCGCTTCGATCATGAACGTACCGGCGATCTACGTGTTCACGCACGACAGCATCGGTGTCGGCGAAGACGGCCCGACGCATGAGCCGATCGAGCAGCTCGCGGCGCTTCGCGTCATTCCGGGGCTGACGGTCATCCGTCCGGCCGACGGCAGCGAGACGGCAGCGGCATGGCGTTATGCGGCGGAGAACAAGCGCGGTCCGGTTGCGCTGATCTTTTCCCGCCAAGCGGCCGCACAGCTGGAAGGCACGAAGGACGGCGCGGTGAACCGCGGTGCATACGTGCTCTCCGATGCGCCAGGCGGCAAGCCGCAAGCGCAACTCCTGGCAACGGGAACGGAAGTGCAGCTCGCGGTAGCGGCGCAAAAGCAGCTGGCCGAAGAAGGCATCGCGGTTCGCGTCATCAGCATGCCGAGCTGGGAGCTGTTCGACAAGCAGTCGCAGGAGTACAAAGATTCCGTCATTCTCCCGGACGTCAAAGCGCGTCTTGCGGTAGAAATGGGTCACTCGTTCGGCTGGGAGCGTTATGTCGGCGACCAGGGCAGCGTGCTGGGCATCAACAAGTTCGGCGCATCCGCTCCGGGGCCGGTCGTGATTCGCGAGTACGGCTTTACGGTTGAAAACGTCGTTTCCCAAGTGAAACAGCTTCTGAAATAAATGATTGCTGATGAAGGACGCCGCGGATGGCGATCGGACGCTTCGGGCTTGCAGCGCAGGCTCGGAGCGGTCCGAAGCTTCCCGGCGTTCGTCAATGCTTAAAGGAGAATCCGGTTCATGTCCCAATTCGAGAACGTTACCGCCGTAAAGAAAGCGAATATTTACTTTGACGGCAAAGTCACAAGCCGCACCGTCCTGTTTGCCGACGGCACCAAGAAGACGCTTGGCATTATGCTTCCGGGCGAATACGAGTTCGGTACGGATGCGAAGGAAATTATGGAGATTATGGCAGGCGAGCTCAAGGTGCTGCTTCCGGGCGCAAGCGAATGGCTGCACATTAACGGCACGGGGGAATTTACCGTACCGGCCAACAGCAAGTTCAAGCTCGAGATCCAGACCGTGACGGATTACTGCTGCTCTTATATCGCTGAGTAATCTTTCGGACGAGAATATAAAAGAACCCCGCAGACAACGAGGGCGCTTCCTATGGGAAGTGCTGCGCTCGCGTCTTGCGGGGTTTTTGTTAACGTGCATACGGAAAATGTAAGCTTGGGCAAGCATGTAAGCGAACCAATCCACTGTGGCTGCGATTACAAGGCGGTGTCCGCTTCCGGCTCGCTGCTCTGGCTGCGGATATACTGCTCCAGCTTGAGCCGCACATGCGGCGAGAGGCCGGACAGCATGCAGCCGTAGCGGAACTGACTCTCCTCGTGATCGATGCGGATGATGCGCGCCGTAATCGGGGGCAGCTCGGCCTCCTGCGGAAAATGGATCACAATGAACATATCACGGGCAAGCGGCGTTTCGGATAAGATGCGAATGCCGCTGTCCGACAAGTCCTCCAGCATCCCGTCAATCAGCTGTCCGGAGAATGCGCCTTCCTGCTCCCATTGATAGACCGACAGGTGAAGCTTGATATTCATGCGGATGCGCGTGCTTTTGCGGCGTTCCCCGTCCGCTCCGGCTTGTCCGCCGGATGGCCGGCCGCTGACCTCGGCATGGATCCAGTCTTCATAGCATTTGACGACTGCGCTCAAGTCTTCGTCGCCGAGCCCTTTGCCGAATCCCATCTGGAACAGGCTGGAAGCGGCGCGAAGCATCGGGGCGGGCATGCGGAACCGATTCGTCGCGTCCTCGGCCAGAATCAAATCCTTGAGCATCAGGCCAAGGGAGAACTGGCTGCTGAAATCGCGTTCGACGATTTTCGGACCTTTCAGCTCCGCTTGCTTGCTGTTGGCGCCGCCGGCTTGCACGATGCTCAGGAAGTTCGAAGGATCAATTCCGGCCTTGACGGCCATGGCCAGCCCTTCTACAAGCGCAGCGGCATTAATGCCGACGATCGTATTATGCGCCAGCTTCGCATACGACCCGGAACCGGACGGTCCCATATAGATAATCGTCGTACCCATCGCTTCCAGCACGTCCCGGTGCTTCTCCAGCGCTTCTTCCGGTCCGCCAACCATAAAGCCGAGCGTTCCGCTCTCCGCCGCCGGCTTGCTGCCGGCAACCGGCGCGTCCAGGAAGTCGGCCAGATGCGCGGCGCACTCGTCATGCAGCCTTCGGCTCGTCTCCGGCGATACGGTGCTGCAGTCGATGACGGTTTGTCCGGGCCGCAGGCTGTGGACGATCCCGTTCGCTCCGAAGACGGCGTCCAGCACGACCTGCTCCGTGCTCAGCATCGTAATGACGACATCCGCCTCCTGCGCGGCGTCCGCCGGACTTTGGGCCACTCGGGCCCCCAGTAGGGCCGGATCATTCGCTTTCTCCGCGGAACGGTTATAGACGGCGACGGAGAAGCCTTTCTTCAATAAATTGGCGGCCATAGGCTTGCCCATGGTTCCCAGCCCGATAAAAGCGATGGTTTTCAATAATATCACCTCTTCCACTGATTGTAACATTTCATCGCTTTACTGTGAAATGGACACTTGCTTTCCCGAGGTAAAGTGAAGTATGCTATGGAAAAGCGAATATACAGCAAAAGTATAAGGTTAGGGGGATTTGTGATCAATGAGCGGTAAGCTTCGTTTCGATTACAGCAAAGCGCTCGGCTTCGTCGCGAAGCACGAGGTGAATTATTTGGAGGCGGCGGTGCAAAAGGCGCACGAGCAGCTTCATGAGAAAACTGGCGCAGGCAGCGACTATCTCGGATGGATTGACCTTCCGGTGAATTACGATAAAGAGGAATTTGCGCGAATTCAGCAGGCGGCAAGGCAAATCCAGTCCGACTCCGACGCGCTCGTCGTGATCGGCATCGGCGGATCGTATCTCGGAGCAAGAGCGGCGATCGAGATGCTCAGCCACAGCTTCTATAACTTGCTTCCCAAAGGCAAGCGCAAGACGCCGGAAGTATATTTTGTCGGACAAAACATCAGTTCTACATATGTGACGCACCTGCTGCAACTGCTTGAAGGGAAAGACATCTCCGTGAACGTCATTTCCAAATCGGGCACGACGACGGAGCCGGCGATCGCTTTCCGCATTTTCCGCGACCTGCTCGAGAAGAAGTACGGCAAGGAAGCGGCGCGCAAGCGTATTTACGCTACGACGGACCAAGCCAAGGGCGCGCTGAAGAAGCTGGCGACGGAGGAAGGCTACGAAAGCTTCGTCATTCCGGATGACGTTGGCGGCCGCTATTCGGTGCTGACGGCGGTCGGTCTGCTGCCGATCGCAACGGCAGGCGTCGATATCGAGGCGATGATGCGCGGAGCGGCGGATGCGCGCGAAGCGTATGCAAGCCCGAGCCTGCAGGAGAACGAAGCATACCAATACGCAGCGGTGCGCAATGCGCTGTACCGCAAAGGCAAGACGACGGAAATTCTCGTCAACTACGAGCCGTCACTGCACTACGTGTCCGAATGGTGGAAGCAGTTGTTCGGCGAGAGCGAAGGCAAGGACAACAAAGGTATATATCCGTCCTCCGTCGATTTCTCCACCGATCTGCATTCGATGGGTCAATTCATTCAGGAAGGCTCGCGCAACCTGTTCGAAACGATCATCCAGGTAGAGCAGGTAGAGCACCATATCGAGATCGGCCACGATCCGCAAGACTTGGACGGGCTGAACTTCCTGACCGGCAAGACGATGGATTTCGTCAACAAGAAGGCGTTCCAGGGCACGATGCTGGCCCACTCCGACGGAGGCGTGCCGAATCTGATCGTGACGCTGCCGGATACGAGCGCGTATACGTTCGGCTACATGGTATACTTCTTCGAAAAAGCTTGCGGCATCAGCGGCTATCTGCTCGGCGTCAACCCGTTCGATCAGCCAGGCGTCGAAGCGTATAAGAAAAATATGTTCGCGCTGCTCGGCAAGCCGGGATACGAGAAAGAAAAAGCGGAGCTCGAAGCAAGACTGTCCGAATAAACGCGCGGTCGGTTCGCGCCCAGGCGGCGGAACGGCTGCCGGTTCATTGAAAAATGCTACGTTACGGTTTCACGGTTCACTGGCGTGAGATCGGATTTGAGTCATATGGCGAAAAAAGCGGTTCATCCTTCGGGTGGCTGCTTTTTTTGCAAATGGTGTATACGCTGCCATGCAGAAGGAGAGAAAGGAGGAGCCAAACGAAGGTGCTGATGCAATATCGTACGGTCAAAGGTCCGGGTCAGGCGGAAATCGTGATCAAGAAATCCCGCTTTATCGGTCATGCGAAACCGGTTGCATCCGAAGAGGAAGCCATCGAGTTTATTGAGGGGATCAAAAAGGAGTATTGGTCCGCAACGCATAACTGCTCCGCTTATATGATCGGCGAGCGCGACGAAATTCAGAAGGCGTCTGACGACGGCGAACCGAGCGGGACGGCGGGCAAACCGATCCTCGAGGTGATCAGAAACCAGGGGCTTAAAAACGTCGTCGTTGTGGTTACGCGTTACTTTGGCGGCATTATGCTGGGTGCGGGCGGATTGATTCGGGCGTATACGGACGGCGCGGTGGCCGGTTTGTCGGCTGCAGAGCAGGTGTATAAGGTACTGCATCAAGAAGTGCGGGTGGAAATCGACTATACGTTATTGGGGAAAGTCGAGAACGAGCTGCGGGGACGCGACATGCTGATGGGGGAAACGGCATTTACCGATAAAGTCACACTTTGTTGTTTGCCGCTTGCTGCGGAGGCCGATCACTTCGTCCATTGGATGACGGATCTAACCCATGGTCAAGGCGTGATTGTTCCAGGTGAAGAGCGATATATAGAGCATGCCGAGCTGCCCTGAGCAAGGGAGCCGGCGGCCTTGAATATAGAGGAAGCGAACTAGCGCAAAGGGGAGTGCGGGAAATTGGCGAGAAAAGCGGTTGCACAGGAGTTGAGCCGTGAGCGGATTCTCGATGAAGCGAGGCAACTCTTCGTCGAGCACGGCTATCATGCTTTAACGATGCGCAGCATCGCAAAGGCGATGGGATATAGTCATGGTGCGCTTTACTACCATTTTAAGGAAAAGGCAGAACTGTTCTACGCGTTGGTAACGGAAGACTTCAATACGCTGCTGGATCGTCAGCGGGAGATGCTGAGCCGAACGCGTCTCGGCGATTTGGCGCAGCTGGAACGGCTGATGCTGGAGTTCGTCCGCTTCGGCCTCGAGAATCCGAACCATTACGAGATCATGTTCATGATTAAAGATCCGGAGCTCCAGCGCTACTCGCGGACCGAGCAGGCGCAGAGCCTGGATTTGTTCGCAACGGTCGTGCGGGCGGTCGTGGCCAAGCAGCCGATGAGCGAAAAGAAGATGTACAGTTTGCCTTGGAGCTTGTTTATGTCGCTGCACGGATTCATCTCGTATAATATTCATTATAGCCAATCGTACGAGGACGTAAAAAAACTGGCCGAGTCGCACGTCAAATATTTATGCCAAGGGCTGCAAGCCTAAAATACGCTCCTGACACACATCCCAATAAATCGTTGCAGCCTGCTGCTTCAATGCTTTGAAGCATTGACGCTTGCCCGCTTATCCGCGTATAAACTTTACCAGACAAGTGCGGTCCCGCGGGCCGTCGAATTCACAAAAATAAATGCCCTGCCAGCGTCCGAGCAGCAGCCGGGACCCTGCCACGATCACCGTCTGGGAGGAGCCGGTTGTCATGGCTTTCAGATGCGACGCGGTGTTCCCTTCGGCGTGCCGGTACTTCGGATGCTCCCAGGGGTATACTTCATCGAGCCGCATCAACACATCGCGCTTCACATCCGGGTCGGCGTTCTCCTGAATGGTGATGCCGGCCGTCGTATGCGGGCAATAAATGACGGCGAGCCCGTCTTCCATCGCTTCTTTTTTCAATAAATCATGCACGTCGCGCGTAATTTCTATTAGCTCATCCCGTTCTTTGGTTCGAAGTTGCAGCGTATGTATCATATAGACCTCCTTAGACGTCAGCAGAATGCAGGTGTCCCCATTATATAGCACAGGGCGCTGAATCACAAAACGTGGTACAATGATTCAAGCTTGGAACAGAACAATCATGGGAAGGGATGAGATCGGTACATGGCGAATTTGAATGTGAACACGCTGGATAACACCGAATATATGATCGAGGCGATCAAGAAGAAGCTGCGCATGGCTACCGGCGCCGCTCTCAAGGCATCGCAATTAAATGACGAGCAGTATGACGACCTGCGTGATATTTATGAGATGGTCGCCAGTAAAAACCAGTTCAGCATTAGCGAGATTGAAGCGATAACGATGGAGATCGGCCGGCTTCGACGCGCTTAGAGCCGTTATTCCCCGGGGGCCTTCGAGTAAGCTGTGCCGCGGCGGCTCCGTTGCGGCGAGGGGTCCCGGGAAGAGCATTGCGGCGGCCCGTAAGGCGGCTGCTGAGTGATCTTGCGCGGATTGGACAACGGCACATCTTTGCCTGCTACGGACAGCCATACAGGCACAAGTGTCGCGCCTTCCGTACAATGTAGCGTTAACACCCGTTGACCGTCACCTGCCGGTGACGAGGATACGCAGGGCCTGGCCCGACGCTACAAGTTGGAGGTGCACACATGCAAAGCAAAGTGAGCAAGCAGAATGTCCAGACGCTGATCGGCAAATCGATTTATGCGGTGAAGAAAGACGGTACGGTTGTACAAGGCAAGCTGATCCGCATTAGCGGCAACAAGCTGCTGGTGGCTCCCCCCAAAGGGAAGCGAGCCAAGACATCAGCGATTCTTCCGCTCGTGCTGTTCGATCTGCTCGCGGTCGGAACGGCCCCTTATGCCTATGGCGGCTACGGTGGTTACGGAGGCTTCGGCGGCTACGGCTATGGCGGCTATGGTTACGGCGGATATCCGTACGGTTACGGTTTTTATTAGTTCGGTCATTTCATCGGCAATGCCGTCTCAAGGTTTGATCGCAATATGACGAACAGCCCGCTCTTGCGCAGTACGCTGCTGCTCGAGACGGGCTGTTTTTCCCATGTGGAGGATCTGAGAGGGCAGAGTCTGGCTGCATCCGGCAGACGCTGGGGCGTGTGTCTTATCGGCTCCGCGCGCGCTCGCTCCACTCGTCTGCCAGCGTGCTGTATACGGCCAGATCGATATAGCGGCCATAGAGCAGCTGCGCTCCGCGGGCGACGCCTTCCTGCTGGAAGCCGAGCCGCTCGGGAATGGCCCGGCTCTTGACGTTATGAATGCCTGCACAAATTTCCACCCGGTGCAGCTTAAGCTCGTATACCGCATAATCGACAAGCGCGCGGCAGGCTCGGGTCATGATGCCTTTTCCCTGAAACGATGCGCCGAGCCAGTAGCCAACCGCAGTCTTGCGGTTTGTCCAGCTTAGGCCGTGCAGGTCGATCACTCCGCACAGCTCGCCGCGATACTCAACCCCTGTCGTAATGCCTTCTCCTTTGGCCCAACGCTTGCGGGTTCCTTCGATGAATAAGCGGGTGTCCTCGACCGATTTCGTGTCATCGACCCAGGGCATCCACTCGCGAAGATAACGCCGATTCGTGTCCGTAAGCCGGAACAGCGCTTCGGCATTCGCTACCCCTAACATCGCGAGCCCGACTTCGGCATCGGTCTGGTACTTGAACATGGATACACCTCCACATTGTGCTGCATGGGTTCGCTCTCATTCATAAGATTCGATACGACGACACGGGAGTCCTGTCTGTGCGAGGGCATGGATCGTTATTCTGCAGGAATGAAATAGCGCCTTGCCGCTGATGATAACGTTATAAGAGCATGCTGTGCATTGCTCCATAAAGCGGACATAAAAATAAATGGCGCATAAACTTAACGTTGACGTTAACGTTAAGTTGTATTATGATAAGTAACGTTGATTTTGATCGGAAGGGGACGGAACGCATGGAGAAGTATAAGATCGACGAAGTAGCCAAGGAATGCGGCTTGACGAAGCGGACGCTGCGCTATTATGAGGAGATCGGGCTGCTGCCGCCTCCGGAGCGAAGCGAAGGCGGCATACGGCTGTACTCCCGCGATCATATCGATCGGCTGAAACGGCTCATTAATGCCCGCGATGTGCTGGGGTTCTCGCTGCAGGAGCTGCAAGCCTATATCGGCATCAGCGAGCAACTGGACAATTATCGCCAAGGCTACCGGCAGACGGAGGATAGGGAGGAGAAGCTTGCCAAGCTGCTGGAGATCGAACCGGCCGTCAGCAATCAGCTGGAGCTCATCAACGAGAAGCTGAGGAAAATGGTTGAGATTCGCGATGAAGTGGAGCAGTTTCATCAGCGGGTTCAACAAGCGATAGCTAGTGAGAAAGGCCAAGAGCCGAAAGCATAAGGTTAAAGGAGAATGCTTCATCATGGAACCTACTTCAGGGAAAACAAACATGTTAAGCCAGCCGAAAGCGGTATGGGCCGTCGCTTTCGCCTGTGTCATTGCGTTTATGGGTATCGGGCTGGTCGATCCGATCTTGCCGGCGATCGCTGAGAAAATGGACGCCTCGCAAAGCCAGGTGACGCTGCTGTTCACTAGCTATAATCTCGTCATGGCGGTGGCGATGCTCGTGACCGGCGCCATCTCGACACGTCTTGGCGTGAAGAACACGCTGTTGTGCGGGATTATCATTATCGCGATATTCGCCGCGCTCGGCGGATGGTCCGGAAGCATCTGGGAATTGGTCGGCTTGCGCGGCGGCTGGGGACTCGGCAACGCGCTGTTTGTCGCCACCGCCTTGTCCGCCATCGTATCCTTGTCAACGGCAGGAACGGCGCAAGCCATTATTTTATACGAAGCGGCGATCGGCATCGGCATCTCCGTGGGACCGCTGCTCGGCGGAGAGCTGGGCTCCCTGTCGTGGCGCGGGCCGTTCTTCGGCGTAAGCGTGCTGATGGTGCTCGCCTTCCTGTTCCTCATGGTTATGATGCCCCGGACGAAGCAGGTCATCAAAAAGAAAAGCTCGCTGCTGGATCCGTTCCGTGCGCTGAAATACCGCGGCTTGCTGACGCTCGGGCTGACGGCGCTGCTGTACAATTTCGGATTTTTCACGCTGCTGGCGTATTCGCCGTTTGTCATGCATTTGAAGGAACGCGGCCTCGGCTACGTATTTTTGGGCTGGGGACTGCTGCTGGCCGTCACGTCGGTTTTTGTGGCGCCTAGACTCGAGAAGCGGTTCGGAACGATTAAATCGATGATCGCTATGCTGATTTTATTCGCCGCTACGCTGCTCGCGATGGGGATATGGACCGATGTGAAAGGCGTTGTCATTGGCGCGGTGATTATCGCCGGCGCGTTTCTGGGCAACAATAACACGCTCATTACGACGGCCGTGATGCAATCGGCGCCGGTGGAACGGTCGACGGCGTCCGCCGCCTACAGCTTTCTCCGCTTCCTCGGAGGAGCGGCCGCTCCGTGGCTAGCCGGCAAGCTGGCCGAAGTGTTCAATCCGCATGTCCCCTTTATCGTCGGCGGTTGTTTCGTGCTGCTGTCCGTATGGTTCATCTGGATCAACCGCAAACACTTGATGCACATCGATCGTGCCGAATCGGCGCATTAATCGGCTGGTCCTCTTTACACGAGGAGCAGATCGGAGTACCTTAATACTAATGCACACTCGCTCTGCAGCATGTTGACAGGGCAAGGCGCTTTAAGAAATGCCGATACAATAAGGGGAATCGTACCGATGAGCTTGAATGAACATAATGAAACGGCAGATGCCTCCATTCCATCTGGCGCTGGAGCACGCATCCTGGTCGTCACTTCAGTTGCCGCGGAGCAGGCGGCGGTTCTGCGCGGACTCGCCGGCAAGTCCGACCGCTTCGACGTCCTGGTGTCCGGCGTCGGCGCGGCGGCTACCGCGGCTCGTACGGCCGCGGCGCTGGCGCTGTCTCCGGGCCGATACGGCCTCGTCATCAACGCCGGTATCGCCGGAGGATTCGCCGGACAAGCCGGACTCGGCGCGATCGTCGTTGCGAGCGATATCATCGCCGCCGATCTGGGAGCCGACTCGCCGGACGGCTTTATCAGCCTGGACGAGCTTGGCTTCGGCTCGGCCCGTGCCGAAGTCGACGGCCCGGCGGCTGTCTGCCTGACCGGAGCGCTCCGTGCGGCCGGATTGCCGGCCATCTCGGGACCGGTGCTCACAGTATCGACGGGTACGGGCACGGCGGAGGGCGCTGCGGAGCTGGCGCGGCGTGTGCCGGGCGCGGTAGCCGAGGCGATGGAAGGCTACGGCGCGGCTACAGCCGCTCGTCATTTTGAGCTGCCGGTCCTCGAAATTCGCGCCGTCTCCAATGCGGTCGGTCCGCGCGACCGGTCCGCATGGCGAATCAAAGAAGCATTGGACGCGCTGGAAGCGGCCAGTTCCATCATTGCGGAGGTGTTGTCATGAAAATCGCTTTTTCTCCATGCCCGAACGATACATTTGTGTTTCATGCGTTGGTGCACGGGCTTGTGCCAGGGGCGCCGGCATTGGACGTCATGTATGCCGATATCGACATTACGAACAACTTGGCGGCCCGGCCGGACGGCCCGGAAGTATTGAAAATCTCGTACGCCGCGCTTCCCTGGGTGCTGTCCGAATACGCGCTGCTGCCGTGCGGAGGGGCACTTGGGCGCGGCTGCGGTCCGCTCGTGCTGGCGAAAGAAGCGGCCGAACCGGCGGCGCTGTCCGGCAAACGCGTCGCCGTGCCAAGCGAGCGGTCGACCGCCTACCTGTTGTTCCGCCTATGGGCGGCGCAGAACGTGCCGGGCGGCGTCGGCGAAATCATCGTCATGCCGTTCCACGAAATTATGCCGGCCGTCCGCGACGGGAAGATCGACGCAGGACTCGTCATTCATGAAGCGCGGTTCACCTACCCGGCCTATGGCTTGACGCTGCTGTCGGACCTCGGCAGCTGGTGGGAAGCCGATACTGGTCTACCGATTCCGCTCGGGGCCATTATCGCGCGCCGGTCGATGGACCGGGAAGCGCTCGCGGGCTGGATTCGCGCGTCGGTCGAGTACGCATGGGCCAACCCGGAGGCGTCACGGTCGTATGTAATGAGCCATGCGCAGGAGCTGTCTCCGGAAGTGGCGCAGGCGCATATCGATTTGTATGTAAATGCGTTTACCGCGGATTTAGGCGAGGACGGGTATGCCGCCGTGCACGCGCTGCTCGGCCGTGCGGCCGAAGAGGGGCTTGTACCCGCGTTTGATTTGGACCTGCTGCGCCGGTGAGGCCGCTGCGGAGATAACGAACGATATGAAATGAAAAATGAGCGCTTTCCCGGTGGGGGAGCGCTCATTTTTTACATAAAGGCGATGCAGGCCGAACGATCGAGTAAGATCGCTGACCGCCGCGCGCTGGGGCGTGTAACCCGACCCGCGCTTATTCGTGCGAGCCGAACCCTTTAGCCGTTGGCATTGCTGCGCTGCATCGCCGGCATGGCGGCAGCGGGCTTTTCGAGCTTTTGGCGCACAAGGAATAGATTGACGGCAAGAATAACGGCCAAAATCAAATATACAGTTCCGTAGGTGGAGGCTGCGCCAACAGCGTTCACATTGAGGGCCTTCCAGTCGAACTCTACTGCCTTGCTCAATACGGCTCCACTGATGGCACCGGACAAGAAGTTGACCAGATTGTATACGCCCATGCCGACTCCCGTCTGCTCGCGAGGCAGCACAGAGGAGACGACCTTGGCCAGAGCGGCTTGCACGAACGTGAACGAGACGTTGATCAACGGAAGGCATAACGCGACGATCCAAGGCGATAAGCCGGTGAAGGACGAAAGGCATACCAGCCCTACGATCGACATGCTGAACGCAAGCAGCAGCACATAGCGGCTGCCGCGGGAATCGGTCAGCTTGCCGCCGAGCCGTCCCATCACCGCCGCCAGCATGGCGGCCGGAAACAGCACGAAGCCAATGGCTTGCGCATCCAGGTTATGTATCGCCTTTAACATCATGGGTGTCGTTAAAAAAATCCCAAACACCGAGAATAACGCGATGAAGCTAATCATAAGACCGTGAACGAAGCCGGACATGCGAAACAGCGACAGCCGGATGAACGGATGAGGCGTATGCTTGACGCGCAAGAAGAAGCATACGCCCAGAACGGCGCTCGCTACGAGCCACGCCAAACTGAACTGGGTGACGGACAGCATGAATGAAGCGACGCTTCCTCCCAGCATGCCGGCTCCGACTAAATCGACCTTCTCCCCCGTACGAACTTCCTCGTGGGGAAGCGATTTGCGGATGAACGGCAGCGCCACCGGCGCCAACAATGAAATTAGAAACAAACCGTTCCAATGAAAATGCCCTGCGATAAATCCGCCGACAATCGGGCCCAGTCCGGACGAGAAGGCGATGGTGGAGGCGATCACGCCCATCACCCGGCCCCGCTGCTCCGGAGGGAAGAACCGGACCGGAATGAGCATCACCAGAGCGGGCACACAGGATGCGCCTGCGGCCTGCACGAGACGGCATACCAGCACAAGTGCGTACGAATTGGCGAAAAATCCGGCTGCGGAAGCGCCGGAAAACAGCAGCAAACCGATCGTAATCAGCCGCTTGAGCGGATACTTATCGGCCAGCTTGCCGAAGAGCAGCGAGCCAAGTGCGTAAAGCACAGAGTATCCGGTAACGGTCCAACTGACGGCCGAAGGCGCAAGCTGGAACTCCGAGGCGATATCCGGCAAAGCGACATTAAACATCGTCGCATTCATGACCGAGAAAAAGAGCACGAAACAAAGCGCTTGAACGAGCCGGTTCGACGGTGCCGCGGCGGAACCGGTTTTGCCGCGGTCTGCTTCTAATGGCATATTTGTCGTTCTCCCCCCTTTATCCGAGCATGGCCGCTGGGATTAACCACAGCACTTTTTATACTTTTTCCCGCTGCCGCAAGGGCAAGGGTCGTTCCGGCCGACGGATTTTCTCGTCGTCAGATCGATTACGTCTGCCTTGGCTGCCGGCGCCGCCGCTTTACCGCTGCCGGACGCAGAAAGCTCATCGGGCGTATACCCTTTAAGTTCCCACTGCCGAGTTGAATTGTGCAGAATCATAATGTGCGCCATGAACGCTTTCAGCAGCTCCAGATCGGCAATATCCATCTGGGATTGCAAAAATTCGAGCACCTGGTTCGGCATCTCGCCGCTCCGAATGGCGTATACGCATTCTTCCACCAAATGCTCCGCAGCGTCTGCGGATATTTCATAATTTTTTTTGATAAAGCCGGTAAACGCTTGAATCGCAGCGCTCCGCTCCATGAACTCGGGCTCCGAAGCCAGCTTCAATTGCGATTTGGTGAATGGATACAACGGCACATCCGCCCGGATGCGATGCGCTTCCAGCACTTTGTTTTCGTCCCATACACGGTAATGAGCGAATCCGTGAGCAGTGCGCTTCATATTATCATAATACGGCAGGGCGTCCTCCATGACCGCCAAATAAGCGGTTACGTTCAGGTTCGCACCGGTATGTTGCTTCAGCAACGATTCCAAGTGGGCCAGTCCCAGCACGCCATAGTAAAACAGCATCCCTTGCGTCAGCTGAATCCATTCCGTATTGCGGCGCACCGTTTCGCGAAGGGCAGGGCTATCCGCAGCTTCGAAGCTCTTCACGAGCGGCTGGGGCAGAAGCAGCGTGCGGTTTCCTTTATATGTGCCTGTAAACAGCAAGCCCCGCTGCTTGAAATACTCGAGCTGCTCCGGTTCGAGCGGAAGATAGGCACGGCCGCCGCGGCCGGCCACTTGCTTCAAAATCCGGAAACGGGCTTCGTCCATTTTGCTCAGCAGAACAGGCAGCATTGCCGAAAGCTTGTCCGCCAGCAAATCGATTAGTTCCTGTTTCTTCAGCGAGCTGGCTCCCTTAATATCCAGATGGCCGCGAATGGCCGACAACTCGCCTTTGGTCAGCTTCGCCAGACATCCGGCGAGATCGGCCGACTCGCCCGACGGCTGCCAGCGCTGCTCCTCTTCCTTAGCCGCCATTTTCTTTCTAGATCCTTTGGCCTTCTCCAAGGCATCCAGCAGCCTCCTCTGATCCGCCGCATTCAAGCTCTTGTCCATGCATTCTCATCCTTTCCGAACAGTTAAAACCCCCATTCGCGAAGCTTGCGAATAGGGTGGGATATCCATATATCGCCCGTCTTCTATCAAGATTACTGTAAAACGAACGTTTTGCCAACTGAAAATGCTGTTCTGACGCGATTTGCAGGGCTGAGAGGAACATTCTTCCCTTATATCGGAATTATATGGATAATCATTCCTGATATGCTTGTTGCAAACGGGCGCCGGTCCAGCTGCGATTATATATGTTATGCTCATCTTGCGATTCCCCGATTCATCGGGACTGGAAGCAGGTTTGCTGACAAAGCCATCGCTCGTGTAAAGAAACGTAGGAGACCATTGCCGCAGAGGAAGCGGGGGGAACAGCGGCAAATTTGATTATACGGTTTCGTTCCGTACAAGCGTTTGGGAAAAACGATTATACTATCAACAAGACGCGCAGCATGCGGCGCACATAAGAAGGAGGGATCGACTATGACATGGAACGAACAACGAATCGTGCTGATTACGGGGATTATGGCCAGCGGCAAATCGACCGTCGCGCAGCGGCTGTCGGAACGATTGGCTTCGTCTGTCCATTTGAGAGGGGACGTGTTCCGCAAAATGATCGTGAACGATCGCCAGGAGGTGCATCCGGATGCAACGGAAGGGCAGCTGGAGCAGCTTCGCTTGCGCTACCGGCTAACGGCGCAAGCGGCAGACACCTATTACGACAACGGCTTTTCCGTTGTGATGCAGGACGTGGTGGTGGGGCCGCTGCTGCATGATTTCATCGCTTACGTTCGCAGCCGGCCGCTCTATGTCGTCGTCCTGTGCCCGAGAGCCGACGTGGTTGCGAAGCGGGAAGCTGCCCGCGCCAAAACCGGCTACGGCGTATGGACCGTAGCCGGACTGGACGATGTGCTGCGGAAGGAAACGCCGCAGCTTGGCCAGTGGCTCGACTCGTCCGGGCTCACGCCGGAGCAGACGGTCGATGAAATATGGCGGCGGGCGCCGCAGGAGGCGATCATCCGCTGATTCCGTCCGCGGAGCTGCGCAATCTGAATGGGAAGCTTCCGAATCCGATCTGAAGGCGAATTTGCGTCAAGAGGTCCAGAGGCGGCGGATGACCGGAGGATGCGGGAGCGGGTCGTCAAACGAGAGCTCGTACACGTCCGGATTGGTCATCGCTGCCCATGCCGCGAAGCCGATCCGCTTGTCGTAATGTTGGAGCAGCAGCGAGATCAAATTGCCGTGCGAGACGATCGCGATATGACGATGCCCGCAGCCGAGCGCATCTTCGACGACGTCTGCGGCGCGGCGCATGGCCGTGCGGCTGGACTCGCCTCCCTCGAAGCAGAGGTCAAGGTCATCGTACGTGGTGCGAAGCCGCTCGCGCCAGTCAGGGTACGGATGGGCAGAGAGCACCCTTTCCGCTAACCGCTCGTCGGTTGCAACGGGGAGACGCAGCCTCGCGGCTAACGGTTCAATCGTCCGGTAAGCCCTTGCGAAAGGACTGGAAACAATCGCATCGATCTGCTGATCGGCAAGGAACTCGGCCAATGCCTCCGCTTGTTTCACGCCAACTTCAGTTAACGGCGCATCGGAGGCTTGTCCTTCCGCCTTCGCATGGCGAATCACGTATATTTTTCTCACAGCAGCCGCACCTCTCTTACAGTCCGATATTGTGCTTTAACCCTTGATAGCTTCCGGCTTGCGGGAAACCTTCTTGAACAAGTCTTCGGAATGTCGCCGAAAATCCATGCGCCTCCAACTGATCTACTGGAACCATCGCGACCGCGCGGATCGGATTCCGGTCGAATTCGTTGGAAGGCAGACGCAGCTCGCCGCCCACCTTTTCCAATAAAAAAGTAATATGCACAAGCGGCGGCACGGCATCCGGCTTATCGCAGACATACAGCAGCTTGCCTACGTTCACGGCAATGCCCGTTTCTTCCTCCATCTCCCGAATGACGGCTTCTTCCAGTGTTTCTCCCGGCTCGACGCGCCCGCCGGGCAAGGACCATCCCCGTCCCCCGGCAACCTGCTGTTTCACCAGTAAAATATGATCGTTCTCCACGACAACCCCGGTCACTCGAACCTGCAGAAGTCCGCTCATGTTCCACCCTCCCAACGATAATATTAAAGAGGATATATTATCACAGGTTACCGTTTTATGGAATCATTATTTTAGGCCAAAAAAGCCCGTCAACACGCGTCGCAGCTCATCCGGCTTGCTGAGCATCGGCAGGTGTCCTGCCTCCAGCGTCTCAACGCGTTCCGGCGCGAAGCGGGATATGATGCCGTCTTGTCGGGACAAGCTGAGCTCCCGGTCGTTCGTCAACTTAATATACAGCTTAGGCACGTTAGGAATGGGCGCTTCGGCTCGATCCGTGTAGAGATGGAGCGATTCAGGGGCGAAGCCGCGCACGACTTGCTCCGTCTGTTCCGCGGTCAAGTCGTTGCACAGCCCGCTGCGAATTGCCGCTTCCGGCGGCTGCGTGCCGAATGCGCGTAGAAGGACATGCATCAAGGCCCGTTTGGCCGGTGGCATGGTCGACAGAAAGGAGCCCCCGTCTGCCGGTACGGCGGCTCCAACAGCGGCGAAGCCCGCCAGCCTGTCTCGCATCGATGCAGCGATTTGCAGCGCGGGTATAGCGCCGATCGAATGCGCGACGATGACGAACGGGCGCTCGTTCCAAGCTTCGATCTGAGCTTGAATATGGGTAGTGTAGTCATGGAGCGTCAGGTGGCGCCGTGAAGCTGCCGGACCTTGCCGATGAGGGAAATCGGCAAGCAAGTAGGGATGCCCCAGCTGTCTGACGACCGGCTCCCATATGCGTCCGCTTAAGCCAGCGCCATGAATAAAGACGAAGCCGATCGGCTTCGAGTGCATTGTTGCGGTAGCGGTATCGTTCATATCGATGTCTCCTTGAATCTAAGATACCTGTATCATAAAACAAGTTCCCTGCCAGATTCGGTCAGGGAACTCCAGTTTCATGCTTAGGAACACGGTTATCCTTCTTTCCGTATGCGATAAGCATTATATTATGGCTTCGCAGGGATGCTGCGCTTTCCGCTCCCGTTCGCTTTGCGAAAGCCTTGGTAAGCGTCAATCAAAGCGAATATAACGAATAGGAAGACGGCAAGCCCGTAAATTCCGTTTTTGGAAACGTCACTCATGTCGAATAAATCCGTCATATACGCGACAAAGGAGGGATTGAACAGCCGCTCATCGCTGATGACGATGACAAAAATAACGGAGGACACGAGATGCATGGCCGCGTTGAGCAAGGCCACCCTGCGGGTCCACTGCGCGGCAGTCCATTTATAAATGGCTGTCGCCGCCTCCAGCGCGATGACGAGGACGATCAGCGGCCAGTAAGACAGCAGCACCTCTTGATTGAAGGTCGGCGTGACGAACACAAGGCCTTCCGGTCCTTTCTCATATACGCCCACCAGATGAACCGCGTTAAAGTAAACGGTTGCCCAGATGGCGGTCCATAATAAGCTGCCGAACACGTCCCCTTTGGAGATCGCTTTTTCTATAGGGATAAACGCGATGTTGTGCAAGTCATCGGGCTTCCAAGGCTGAAAGCAGGAGGAGGCAGCACCTGTTTTCCGATTGGGGGTGCGTTCCAGGATCGCGAATACGATCGTTACCCAGAAGAACAGTTGAATTGCGGCACTCAGTATCTTCCAAATGCCGTACCCGATTGTGTCGAGAATGACGTTAAGCACCGCTTCGCTGCCGTCGTAGGCGACTACGCGTTCCGCAATAACAGAGATGATGGAAATCCCGGCAGCGATAGGCAGTATCATTTTTAGCAGTTGAAGGTACAGGTCATAAAATCGCGGCCCGATCAAATGCATCGGCCGATCCAGGTAACCGTTCGCCAGGTTTGCGGGGCTGCCCAGCTTCGAGAGTGCGGCTTTGACGTCCTGCTCGGAATATTCGTCCGGCAGCATGTCTTCGATCGTCGAGCGCAGCTCCAGCGCAATGTCGTCGCGATTTCGCTCTGGGAGCCTGCGCGTCACTTCTTGAATATACAAGTCAATCAGCGTCATGAGGGTCATCTCCTTTTAATAAAATGTTCAATTCCCGCGTCGTCTCTTCCCATTCGTTCATTAGCTGCTCATAAATCTCCGTACCGAATGCGCTTAGTTCATAATAGCGGCGCGGCCTGTTTTCCGACGTATCCCAGCTGCTCGTCACCAGCTCTTGCTTCTCCAGACGGCGGAGCAGAGGGTACAGCGTGCTCTGGTCAATCGCGATCCCGCGCGCTTCCAAAATTTGAACAAGCGAGTATCCGTACTTGGGCGTACGCAGCTGGCTTAATACCGCTAAGGTCAGCGTGCCTCTGCGCAACTCCGTCGTCAGTGAACTCAGTAAACTGCTCATCCTTCCACCTCGTGTGCATCATACTGTGCGTCATACACTATATATTTTATACTGTGTATCATACACTATAGTGAAAAATATAGCAATAGTCATTGAAAAGTATGGATGATTTTGGGCTGAACGATAGCAACGGTGCTCCGTTCTCCAGCCTAGCTGTAGATCGTGCGGTACAAGCCAAAACGTATGAGAAGTTCTCATTCAGTTGTCACAAACCGCGTTGGATCCAAGAGGGGCGGCAATAAAAAAAGATCAACCCGCTATTGTGCACTCGGATTGATCTATTGACTTTTTTTCTAAGCGATCTTTCGCCGCGTTCCTGCAAGTGGGAATACCGATCGAATGGGGAAAAAGGTGTGCGCTATTGGATGGACTCCAGATGATCGACATGCTGCTTTACTTGCGGCCAGTTCGAAGCGCGATAGACCCGATCATTCGTAACGTGCACATTATAAGGCTGTTCGTATAAAATAACGGGTCGGTTGACAAGAGCAAACTGCTCTGCATAGTGCGGGGCGTCGTCGATCAGAACGTCGACCTTGGAATCGATGCATTGCCCAAGCTTGTCTTCGGTAAAGGCAATGCTGTGATAATGGATGTTGTGCGCCTCCAGCCACTTCACGGTTACATCCCGAAAGAGCGTCGGACGCGCAGTAATAATCGAGATGCGATGCCGAGCGGACAGCTCCCGCACAATAGAGGAAGCCATCGGCAGCGGCGGCGAATTCCAGTGGATCTCATGTCCGTATTCGCGATAAACCGCATCCCGCTTCGCGTCATCCCACCCGTACAGCCGATAAATGTAGAAATCGGTGACGTCGCCGGGAGTCAGCGATAATCCGGATACGCGGTTATAATAGTGCAGATGGGCCGATGTGGCGTCCAATACGGTGTTGTCTAAATCGATTCCAATATGCAATGGCGGCCGGCTCCTTGCTATGAATTTATGCGTTTCACAAGCGGGATAGGGATACTCTGTTCAGATTTAAACGCTTAGTGCGCCGCGGAACCCTCTAGCAGCATAGTAGGATTCAGCTCCATTGTGGTATACGAAGACCGTGTCGTAGCGCCGATCGCAAAAGAGGGCTCCGCCGAGTTTTCTAACACTAGCGGGTGTTTTCACCCAGCTCGAAGTTTTCAAATCGAAAGATCCAAGATTTTGCAGCGCCCGGTATTGTTCTTCTGTTAAAAGCTCAATGCCCATAGCCGCTGCCATTTCCATCGCACTGTTTTGTGGTTTATGTTCTTTTCTTGACTCCAGCGCCTCATGATCGTAACAAACACTTCTGCGCCCTTTTGGACTTTCCGCTGAACAATCATAAAAAATGTATTCACCCGTCTTGCTCTCATAAGCCACAACATCCGGCTCGCCGCCGGTTTGCTCCATTTCATGGAGTGACCACAGTTTTTCGGCATGAGCTTCAAGCTTCGTTTGTACGTTTGCCCAATCAAGACCTTCATGGCGATTCATGTTTTTCTCAAAACGGGCTCTCAAGGCTTGGAGCAGTCCTTCACATTGTTCCGGCAATAGCTCCTTCTTATCGGTGGTTGTCATGTTCTTTTCTCCCTTCAACTTGCTATATTTAGTAAACATATTCGCATTCTCATTTCAATGCTTTACTGACAAGCATTTTACTGAACCCTCACCCATTATATCCCTTTTCTTTCATATGTCACTGAATTCGAATTAGAAAGGATGATTATTAGGTCAAGCCGCTTGATCTGAAAAAACGAAAATAATCCGCCCGGGTTGACGGCCGATTGATTCATAATGTACTAAGCCGCAGTTCATAAAAATACTGCACAACGGGATGCTTTAACTTCATCTTCTCGGCCATGTTTAGAATTCGCTTTTTTCCAACCCGTCTGTCCATCAAAGCTAGAATATTCATTAAGATATTATCGCATTCCATGCTATCTTCGATAGAGCTGGATAGAAACTTGGTCGCTACAGCATTAAAGTCAGATTTGCTTAATGAAGCCTGTGCTGTCAAAAGCTCCTTTGCATATTCGGACATTTTTCGATTCCTTGCAATGACCTTTAGCCGATCTTCCGGAACATTTCCTTTGGTATCTTTTCTGGCTGCTTCCATTTCTTCTATGCTGATGGGGATTTGAATACCCGAATCATTCTTAATTTCCAACTCCGTCTGATACCATTTGATTAATGTGGTTCTATCGCTCATATGGAGTATGTTCTTTTTATCCACCGAAATATAACAAAGCCCCGCTTTATCGGGCAAATAACGGTAACCTGTTGCACGGTATTCAACCCTTCCCTGTAACCCTGGACTAAGAAAGCTCTCCAGCTGTTGTTTTAATTTACTCCAAGACATGGATCCTCCTATGTTTTAAAAGCCTGACTACCATTTGTTTTGGCTGTCAGGCTCTATCTTTTCTCAACCGTATCTTGATTGATTATATTTCATTTCCATTAACAAACGTTATCAAAGTGAGACCTAAAAATCAATTCCGTTTGACGGACATAGTTTTGAAAGACGTGAAATGCTGCGTTATAAGGAGAATTCAATCAGCGTAAATGACCCATGAAAAAAAGCCTTCCGAATCACAGGAAGAAATCCTGAAGATGGTTGGTTCTACGTGGGTAATGATTGCATTCTAATATAGGACATACGTTTGCAGGTAAAAAAGAAGCGGGAATATACCTGGAATATACCCGCTCCTTACTGTATAAGCCAACATCCTCAGCTATTAGTCTTTCCTGACCAACAGTGAGCAGCACTCCACATGCGACGTGTGCGGGAACATGTCGACCGGCTGAATCCACTCCAGCCGGTAGCCGTGCCCGAACAATACTTGGCAGTCTTTCGCCAAGGTGGACGGGTTGCACGACACGTAGACGAGTCGTGCCGGCTTCGCCTGCGCGAGCGCGTCGAGCAGCGGCCGCTCGCAGCCGGTGCGCGGCGGGTCGACCACGACGACGTCGGGGCGGACGCCGCGCTGCACCCATTCGGGCAGCAGCCGTTCGGCGCGCCCGGCGTAGAACTGCGCGTTCGCGGCTCCACTTGCGCGTGCATTATCCCGGGCATCTTCGATCGCCTCGGGAACGGCTTCGATGCCCCGCACCTCGCGGGCGTGCGGGGCGAGCCACAGCCCGATCGTGCCGGTGCCGCAATAGGCGTCGACGACGAGTTCGTCGCCGGTGAGCGCGGCGGCTTCCTTGACGGCGTCATACAGCTTCACCGTCTGCGACGGGTTGAGCTGGAAGAAGGCGCGCGGCGACAGCGAGAAGCGGACGCTGCCGAGCGTCTCGTCGAGCCGCTCCTTGCCCCACAGCACGGCCGTTTGATCGCCGAAGACGAGCGGCGCCGCGCTGGGATTGACGTTATGCGCGATCGTCGTCACCTGCGGCAGCGTTTCCCGGATGCGCCGCACAAGCAATTCCTGGTGCGGGAGGTGATCCGCTGCGGTGATGAAGGTCAGCTGCACCTCGCCGCTCTCCGTGCCGGCGCGAGCTACGACGGTACGAACGGCGCCCTTGCGGGTACGTTCGTGATAGATCGGGATGTGCAGCTCGTGGAGCAGCGTCTTCACCTGCTCCACGACCGTGTTGATGGCCGGATGCTGCACCGGGCAGCCGCTAATGTCGACCAGCTTATGCGTGCCTGGCGAGTACAGGCCGGTCAGCACATGTCCGTCGACGTTGCCGACCTGAAGCTGCGCTTTGTTGCGATAGCCCCATGGATCGTCCATGCCCGCGATCGGGCGCAGCGGCAGTGCTTCGGGAGCGGTGTCGGTATAGCGGTGGAACGCTTCCCGGATCAGCTCTTCCTTCGCGCGCAGCTGCGCGGGATACGCGAGATGCTGCAGCTGGCAGCCGCCGCAGCGGTCGTACACCGGACAGGGCGGGGCCATACGATCCGGCGACCGCTTCTCGATCTCCGTCAGCTCCGCCTGCAGGAACGTCGGTTCCGCCTTCGTCACCGTCGCTTTGACGACTTCGCCCGGCAGCGCGCCGTCAATGAACGCCGCTTTGCGCTTGTAGTAGCCGACGCCCTCCCCGTTGATGCCGATGCGCTTGATCGTGACGACAATGCGGTCGCCGATGCCGACGGACGCAGCATCCGGCGAGGCGGACTGCCTTGGGGCGGACGCGGACGGTCTCCGAGCGGCGCCGGGCTTGTCCCGCCCGGGAGAAGAAGAATGCTTGCTGCCGGCAGCTCCCAGCTGCGCGGCGGTAGAGGAAGCGGACCGCGACTTCGTCGGGTTCCGTCGGGAGGTTGAATCGGAATTCAAAGGTGCCATAGCGTGAATCGCTCCGTTTCTTGTAATCGATGTGCTACTACTATACCACGGAGGCTGTCTGGGGAGAAACCGCCCGCCTTTGATCCAGTGCATTGCGTGGAAACGAATGGTATACTGGAGCAAGGTTTGGAATAAAAAGCATTGCAAAGGAGCGGGAAAGTTTGACGGCCCCAGAAATCATGATCCGTGCGGAAGGATTAGTCAAGAAATACGGCGATTTTACGGCGGTCAAAGGCGTTCATTTCGAGGTGTACACCGGAGAGGTGTTCGGCCTGCTCGGACCGAACGGCGCCGGGAAAACGACGACGATGGAAATGATCGAGGGCTTGCGCCGGCCAGACGGCGGGCAGGCGATCGTTGCGGGATACGATACCCGCACCGAACTGAAAAAAGTAAAGCAGGTCATCGGCGTCCAGCTTCAGTCGACGTCGCTGTTCGATTTGCTGAAGGTGCACGAGATTGTTCGCATGTACGCAAGCTTCTACTCGGTATCGGTACCGATCGAGCCTTTGCTGGAAGATATGATTTTGCAGGAAAAACGAAACGACCGCGTTAAGCATTTATCCGGCGGGCAAAAACAGCGGCTGGCCATCGCGCTTGCCCTGGTGAACGACCCGCAGGTTGTTTTTCTGGACGAACCGACGACAGGTCTCGATCCCCAGGCGCGCCGAACGCTGTGGGATATTGTGCTGCGGTTGAAGGAGAGGGGCAAGACGGTCGTGCTCAGCACGCATTATATGGAAGAAGCGCATGTGCTGTGCGACCGGATTTGCCTGATGGACAGCGGGCAGGTGATTGCGCTCGACACCCCGCGCAACTTGGTTCGCAGCCTGCAGTCGGACAGCGCGATCGAATTCCGGCTGGAAGGGAGCGAAGAGCTGACGGAAGAGCAGGAGCAGCAGGTAAGAAGCGCGCTGGCGGAGTGCAAAGAAGTGAAGCAGGTAGACCGCCGCAAAGAGGTGTATGTGCTGTATACGGACCAACTGCAAGCATCGCTGGTTGACCTTATCTCGCTTGCGGAGGGGAAACGGTGGAAGGTGCATGAGCTGCAGACGCGGACGGCGACGCTGGAGGACGTCTTCATTCACATGACGGGAAGGAGCTTAAGGGAGGAATGAATGCGTATATTCAGCTGACGATCGGCCAGCTCCGGTTGTTCGCACGCAACCGGCAAGTATTGATGTGGACGCTCTTTTTCCCCATCTTCTTCATGGTCATGCTCGGGTCGTTCCTCGGCAAAGGCAACCCGGTGTCCGTATCCGGCCATTTGATCGATTTGGACCACAGCACCGCTTCGGCTGCGCTCGTGCAAGCTTTGAAGAGCAATGTTGTGCTCGATCTGCAGGATGCTCCGGAAATTGCACCGGCGCTGGAAGATTTGAAGCAGGGCGACACCCAGCTTGTCATTGTGATCCCGAAAGGGTACGGGCAAAAGGTGGAGAAAGTTCATGGCGCGCCTGCGGCGATCAAAGTGTATTACGACGAGACGAACGCCGCCGCCTCGCAGGTCGGGCTTCAGCTGATCTCCCCGATCATCGACGGCATCGACAAGAGGCTGTCCGGGTATATGCCGAAAATTTCGCTGGACGCAGAAGCGGTCCAGGCTTTGAAGCTGTCGTACATCGACTTTCTGGTCCCCGGCATCGTGGCGATGATGATTATGTCCAATAACTTGAACGGTGTCGCAGGACAAATCGCCGCCTGGCGCGAGCGCGGTGTGCTGCGGCGATTGCAGAGCACGACGTTGAGCGCCTCAACGTTCATTGCGGCGCAAATTACGGCCAGGCTGCTGCTGAACGGCGCGCAGGCCGTTATCGTGCTGCTGATCGGGTCGGTGTTTTTCGGCACCCGGGTCAACGGCTCCTGGCTGCTGCTGCTCGGCTTCATCGTCCTCGGCACGCTGACGTTCATGTCGATCGGCTTCATTATCGCCGGACTGGCCAAGACGCCGGAGAGCGCGGGGCCGATCGCCGGGTTCGTCTCGTTTCCGATGATGTTCCTTGGCGGCGTCTTCTTTCCGATTAAAAACATGCCCGAGTTTTTACAGCCGATCGTTAAGCTGCTCCCGATTTCCCATTTGACGACGGCGCTGCGGCAAGTGATGAATGCCGGAGCAGGGCTGATGGAAGTCGGCTGGCAGGCGCTGCTGCTCGGCGGCTGGCTGGTCGTCGCTTTTGTCATCGCCTGTTTCACGTTCAAGTGGGAATGAGGCGGCCGACGTCAACCTGCTCGTTACCGTAACGAGATAAGACGGATACAAATAGACGGCCGTCTTTTCACATATTTTTCATACATTTGGGAAATGCTAGATCCTAGAAGCTGCATATAGTGGGTGAGGGGAATTTAATACGGTATTGATATTCCCTTAATCTTGTCTTCATGTTGGGCGGGTAACATAGAAGCAAGAACTTATGAGCGAAAGGAAGATTAACGTAGCATGATCCTATATCAGTTGGCCAAACGGCTCGAGCAGCGCAACCGGCTTCAGAACACGATCAATCGGTCGGAGGGAGACGTGTCGGCGTTATTGACGGAGAAGGAACAGATGGAATCGCAGCTGAAGACGCAAGCGATCACATGGCAGGAAGATGGACAGGACGAGTTCGTGCTCTCGGCATTGTCGCCGGATACCGAAGCGATGCAAAGCCAATCGTTTCTTATATGAAGGAAGAAATGGGCCGCGAGGTTCCATTTCTTTTTTTTGTGTTCAGCGTGCCCAGCCAAGCACGCATCTTCTAGCCGGTGAAAGTCCGGTCACGGGAGGGGCCAAGCCCCCGTGTAGCTAGGATGCCTGCGTACGGAGAAATCTGTGCGCAGAAGCGCAT
>NZ_CAJVAS010000040.1 GCF_910593845.1 Paenibacillus solanacearum
AGTCGAGGATTGGATCTGAATCAAGATTTACAGGCTTACCAATTAACATTAATTAACATTGTGAACTCATTCACACCTTAATTATACCAAAATAACTGTCTTGACATCTTGTAGCACCATAAAAAAATGGAATAGATTACTTGGTGTGTTGAAGATACAACTTACATAGCGCCGAGGTTTTTTTAGATTATTTTTTAAAAGATAACAGTTGTTTCATCACTGATGACAATGTCTCGGTTGGATTTTCTACCTGACCAGAGCGCCAAGCGACAAAACCGTCTGGACGGATGAGTACGGCTCCACCTGCTGGGATCCGATAGATTTTGTGCCACTGGTTTTCATGATCTTGGAAGCTTCCTGTTTGACCAATGGTGAACATATCGATTGGGAGGTTGTTAAGTTCACCAGACACATATTGGGCTGTATGGATCCATGTACTGTGTTCATCGGCTAAAAGGACAAAGTTTTTGTTAAAAAGATCAATGGTGGAAATGAGACGTCCATTTTGTTCTAACCAGAGATGGGGTGCACGTGTGCCTGGTTTTCCATCAAGCAGTTCGACATAAGGCGATAAGCTGCTCTCTGAATCAAAGTGCTCAGCGATAACTGCTGATGATCGATATTGGTACCGCATAATGACATGATTATTGCTAGTAACGGGAGCTTCGCTCTCTTTTTTACTAACCATATTAAGCTGTCCTGTATTCGCGATCAGACCAGCCTGCTCAGTGGTAAAGTGAGAAACTGCTTTTCGTTCGATCTCATATGTGCTTAAGAGCTCCGGCGCGGCCATGCCTTTTAGAACAGCAGCCAATTTCCAAGCTAAATTATGTCCATCTGCAATCCCTGAGTTTCCGCCGAATCCTCCAGTAGGTGGCATAAGATGTGCCGCATCCCCGACTAGAAAGATACGACCGACTTGAAAACGATCCGCCACCTTTACCGCAGCTTCCCAAGGAAGGATACTGATTATCTCCACATCGAGCTCAGGATTCCCAACCGCCTTATGGATCAGTTGGATACAGCGATCATCAGGGAAATCGTTCAAGCTTTCTCCCTTGGTCGGATCGAAATTCACATGGAAGGTCCAAAGATCGTCATTATTGATCGATATCAATGTTCCGGTCGCCTCTGGATGGTTAATATTACAAATGCTAAACTCGCGCCCTTCGACGTAGGGTTTCAAATTGGCCCGGAAATACATGTTCATATTATAGCTAAGCGTTCCGCGTCCGCTCATTTGGATCCCTAATGCTTGACGAATCCGACTATTGGCACCATCAGCTGCGATCAAATATTGCGCGTAGATCGTTTCGTGAGTGCCTGTTTCACGATTCTGGATGATTGCTGAAACTCCTTGTTCATCCTGAGTAAACGAAACCAACTCCATATTAAATTGGATATGCGCTTGGCGTTCTTGAATCGCCTGCAACAAGATCGGTTCCATTAAATCTTGGGTCGTAAAACTACCACGTGTTGGGCTAAGTTGTTCATTCTCAGCGACAAGTTTTTGAATCAAGTCTTTCATGGTTGAGAAATCTGCTTCGAGCAATGTATTTGCTTGGAGCAAACCACCCCCGCCTTTCCCTAAGGCTGCACCTGCTGCACGAATTTGCTCTTCGATCTGAAAAGGGCGAAACAACTCCATCGACCGAGTATTGATCCCACGTGCTTTGGGATGAATGGATGTTCCTTTATGCCGCTCAATCAATCGATAATCAATGTTTTGATGACTTAAAAACAAGGCTGTTGATAAACCGACCAATCCTCCACCAACGATCAATACAGGAATTTGTTGTTGTATCATATGCTTTCCTCCATAGATTTAGTTCAACCAACTGAACGTTCGTTGAGTAAAATAGACAAAATAGAACAGGCCCTATACGTACCACATCTTGACATAGAAGTCGACCATTCGTTCCAGCTGTGCAGAGTCTCTCTCTTTGCCGAATAAAATATGCTGGAAAGCACCGATCGCCGCATGCGAGATTAGCTGGGACGCCGCCATCTCAAAATCCATCTGACGGATTTCGCCAAGCTCCGCCCGTCTCTTCAAAAAACTGACTAGTGCGTCGTAGGGCTGTTCCGCCATTCGATTTAACCATTCCAATTGCTCATGCTCTACCAAGTTACGTTCACGGAGCAAAATCTGAAAGTATTCCTTGTCCTTCATAATCCGTTCGTCGAAGCCGTGAATCGCATTCAGCAGCACTTCCCGTAGTGGCACATCTTCGCGGAATGTACTTGCAAATGACAAAAGAATGTTGGTCATCCGCTTCTCTTGTGCATTTTGCAATACAGCCTGTAAAATTTCCTGCTTTCCGCCGGGAAAATAATGATACGTGAGCGCCTCGGCCATGCCAATCTCTTTGTTCAATTCGCGCATGGAAGTCGCATGAAACCCCTTCTCCGCGAAAAGGCGCCTAGCGATATCGAGGATTTGCTGTCTCCTCTCTTCCGCCAAGAGATCACGGTTCGTTTTTCTTCCTGTGTTAGACACCACTCCCACTCCCTCTTTCACTAAACGTTCGTTGAGTTAATAATAAGATGTTACTTTTTTCATGTCAAGTGGTTTGTAGTCAAAATATCAATCGCTCATCTTCTTATGAGCGTTAAATATAGATTCAGTTCCATCTTAAGTATTCATAAAAATGGGCTTAGCAAACAGTTCTTCACCGCACTTGAAAGCTGCGTTTACATTCAAATAAAAAATCCCCAATTTATGGGGATCTCAAAGCACCTATGTGCATAATGCATCAAAATCAATTTCTGAGGCTTTAGAAACGTGAATACAAACGCCCCCGAGAGCTTCGTAGCTCCTCTGTGTCCGGATGTAGCTATCATCTTTTTCACCCACAAATACGAGTTTGGTCGGCCAAAGGCTGGCAGCCGTTTGAGGGAGATCGGCGTACCGCAAAGCGTTGATCACTTCCTTGAATAGCATGTTAGGCTTCCCGTCATCGGCAGCATCAAGTGTGCCAGGTGCATCCTGCAGAACAACCGCTTCAATGCCTCCATCCAGCAAAGCGGCATATAACGCGACAACGGCCATCTCTCCAGCTCCCGCAAGCACAATCCGCTTGGAATCAACGCCCGGCAAATTGCGCTGTGCCTCTATCCCGCGAAGCGTGTCCCATACACGCATCGAAGCAACGGTCCGACCAAGTAATGCGCTTGCACGCCGGATGTGCCAGTTCTGCTCTTGGCCCCACGCGGTATCCCCTGTACCTCGTGGATCTAATCGTGCCTTCAACCATCGCGGTGTAGCGGATTTCATCAGATCGAATGCTTGCTCCCCTTTTTCATCCCCGGTGGAGCGCAGATGTATTGCCAGAGGGCGGATTTGTTGTACGTCAGCAGGCAAAGTCATATCGGGATGGTTTCCACGGATTTCCCCCCATAGTTTCCAGTTTTCTTCGGATTCATAGGTGAATTTGAGCCTCCACCCCTGTTCGACTTTGCCCCAAATATGTTGCATAATCTCTGCTTTAGCACGATTCATGGCCACTGGGAAATGGCGGAATCCGTCTTGCTTCAGCTTCTGTATCAACTGCGTTTTATTAGTCTGGAATCCTTCCCGCGAATCTATGGCTTCCATTGCTGCAACAGGGATAAACCAATCCTGAACGGTTAAGGAGCGATCCGCAGCAGGGGGGCGGCCTTCATATGCAAGTAACTGCTTCTCCTCCAGCTGGACGCCATCGAAATCTTCAATTTCATCCGGCCTGACACTTTTGCCGGCCAGATGACATAAAAACCAACTGAACACATTTTGTCTCGATTCAGGCGTATATGCATGATTCGAGCGGTAGTCTAACAACCGCATGCGGTCTCCAACGCCTGCTGAATCGTACATCGTATATAGCTTGTCATACACTTGGCGAACGGAGTCAATCTGAAAGACATAATCGCGGTCAGGAGCCAAAATCAGTACTGGCCGCGGTGCGGCAAGCGCATATTGTTCGGTCAGCGACCATCCATAAGGGTTGTTCGGAAAGTTGCAATCACAATGTCCGTCTAATGTTCTTTCTCGAATATGTGATGCCTCGTGTCCTGTTCCCGATGAGGTGGCGATCGCCTTGACTCGCTCATCCGCACACATGGTCCACCAACTGATTGAACCGCCGCCAGAATGTCCGGTCACGCCCAAGCGGGTTGCATCCACATCTTGTCTGGCGCTGAGCAAGTCTAGCCCTCGAATCGCATTCCATACTTCAGTGGCAGTCGGCGTATAGCCCTTGCTAACCCACTGAAACCAGCCTCTTGCATATGTTCCATGATGTTCGCCATATACTTCGCCATACTGAACGGTATCGACAATAAGTGTAACAAACCCCAATTGAGCAAAGCGCCGCGCATGTTCTTGATACTGTACTTTCTGCGATTGGCTATGCCCGCAAACGTATAGAATGCCCGGAGCTCGCTCGGTTAACCCTTTCGGAATATACAAATTTCCGGCTACATACAGCTGGGGCAAACTCTCGTAGTACAATTTCTCAATGGTATGAGTCCCACAGTCAATCGTTCCGGTCACACGAACATTTAACGGAGTGCGTTCCGCTGCCAGATAAGTATCTATTCCGATTGCCTGGTGAAACAATGTTCTCCTTTCGTCGTTCCATGCCACTATTTCCGATTCACTTGCAAATATCGGAAGCGGTCTTTCGGAAAATTGTTCAGAAAGCGTATTCAAAAAATATTTCATATTCATGTCTCTATCCCCTTCTGGTTACGGATCAGCAGTTGTTCAGCTGCAGTATGAAACAGTTCATGATGCACATCAAGAATCTCGTCATAGTCGAAAACAGCAGCGGTAGCACCAACAACCCCATGGGGGCTTTCGAATAAAATCGGCAGATCGGCGCCGACATGGTACAACATGCTTTGTAAATTAAGCGCAGGCCGGGCCCTTTCAGCTAGAGCAGTCTCCAGTTCATCAGGAAGCAGAGCTGATTTGTACCCTCTTCGGGTAAGGCGCTCATAGAAAATTTGCGTGAAGTCGTTGATCCGCCGCTTCTCCAGCTGCGGCACATGCGCAGTCGGCAATACTCCGGGCGAGATTGAATAACTGTGAAGGTTGATCAGACAATCCGGACCTTCATCTGCTGCGAGGCGAAGCAATGCTTTCGTAGTCTCGCTCATCGGATCGGCCCAGTCATCATGCATCATATTCACACCGTTGTCGTCAAAGTAAGCTCCCAGCAGGCCGACATCGCCCCTCATCGGATGAATTTCCTTGCATGGTCGCCATCGGTAGAGGTCGCCGTCTTTTCGGGTGCCTTGCCCCCATCGCGTCATTTCGTCCTGTGGAAGCCCGCACCATCCTTGGTAGGGCACACGTGCCCTGCCGTCTGGATTGGCGAGCGGCACGACGATGATGCGAAGCTGCTTCAGCATGTCGGCCAATTCCGGCTGCAGTGTTCCCGTCAAGTCCAGACCGGTTTCAAGAATGCGAACGATCGACAACGCACCGATCATCCCCTCAACTTCATGCCCGTGAATTCCACCGATCATCATCAGCACGGGATGTCTCCGCTGGTTACGGTTGTAATAGGCTTGTGGGTTATTCGCCCCTAATGCTGAGTTATAGTTGGCGGTTCCTCTAAGTTCAGGCTCTGCCGTTCCATAATGAACGGCATACACCGGCCGGCCTCCGGGGGAAACGGACAAAAGCCGCGTCTCCCCTATGGAAACCCGCTCCAGCAACTCTCGATTGATATGCTCCCAATCGGAGTTCCACCACGTAGGGATGGGAACATCACTTTCTATTTTGTTATATGTGACTTGCATTCGTAACATCCCTTCTGTTATTTTTTAGCGTTTTTCGCCTGTTCGATTTTTTGATTCGCCTTGTCGGTGGCTTCGCGAAGCGCCGTGTTGATATCCTTCGTCCCGGTAATAACCTCATTTAGCACCGTATTCAGCTCGTTGTTCGCCGTGGTTAAATATTCAGAGATGTGAGTAGGCGTCTTATATTTGTTCGGCTCCATAAAGATTTTCAGGTTTTTGCCTTTGATGCCATCCGGAACTTGCTCGCCAAAAGCCTTTAGCATGGCCGCATTGTTCAGCGGCGTGAAGGAGCCCTGCTTCGATTTGGTCAATTGTATCTCCTCCGAAGTCATGAATGCGATGACGTCAAAGGCATCCTCCTTGTGCTGGCTCGTGGACGAAACGGCATAAATGTTCGGGTATGTCTGGACATTGCCAGGAGCCCCGGGCATGGTCGGAAATTGCGTGTAATCAAAGTTCATCCCCTCGAAACCGAATGTCAGGCTGAGGTCATTTGCGACGATCGGGGAGTACATGGCTGCAACCTTCTCTTTGCGGAACAGATCAAGTGCACCGGAGGTTCCAAGCTGAGCCACGGTTTTTTCGTTGCCTGGTATTTTAAACACATCGACAATCTGCGTTAAAAATCCAGACCAATTCGGGTTGGAGAAGTCCGCTTTGTCTGTGCCCTGAACCGTATGTTCCAGCGCATAGGGATTGCGAATCATAAAGTTCACCGGGGCGAATGCCGAGCCGTGATACTGGACTCCTCCCTCGGTCCGGGAGAGCTTTTTACTCAAGTCCATGAATTGCTCCCAGGTCATATGATCCGGAGGGTAAGGAAGGCCGAACTTGTCAAAGATATCTTTATTGTAAACGAGGTACGTCCCCCCGGCGTCAACCGGCAGCCCGTAAATCTTGCCTCCGCCCAGCGTTTTGATGAGCTCGATGGAAGAAGGATCGAGTTTGTTCAAGTCGTATTTCTTTTGCGAAATCAGATCGCTGATGTCTGTTTGGAGTTTGTTGGCCAGCAAACCGCTGTGAAAAGTAGCCTGGGAGGTGATGATGATGTCCATTGGATCATTGCTGATGATTGCTTGGGTCAGGGGACGAGAGGTGTTGGTGAAATACTCGACTTTCTGGATGTGGGGGAACTTCTGTTGAATCAATTTGCCGTACGTTGCCATGAAATCTTCCGGGGTAGGGCTTCCAGAATATATATTTTGTATATAAAGCGTAATCGGTTCCTTCGGCTTGGACTGAACCTGCTGTTGTTCCTTCGTGCCTGATCCTTGGTCTAGGGCTTGCTTGTTCGATTCTCCTGATCCGTCACATGCCGTTAAGCCCAGCAGGACGGTTGCCACGATGATAGACAATATTGACTTTTCCATGGATATTTCCCCCTTTTCACACCATGATTTCACTCGAGTGAAATATAACTAAATTGTATTACCTTCTAATCCGTTCTGTCAACTGAATTCCTCAACCTAAAGAAACCTTTTTTCTTGCGTGAAGCTCTGCCAATGATGACGGGACGTATAAGGTCTGGGCTGCGCGTTCGAACTCGGTAAATGGAGGATTAACGGAGTATATAGTGGATGACACGTTCGATCGCGCTGCTACTGCAAATCCCCTCCGATTGGGATGTGGAGATCGGAACGATCGGAACGGTCATCGCTCAGTCCTTGCCCGGGCGGGGCTCTTCTATTGCCTGGGGCAAAACGGTTAACGGGGAGCTGTAGATTTCCTGACTATGATGTCGTAATCCAGCGTATAGGCCGTGGCAGGCAGCTCGCTTTGACGGATTCGCCGGATCAGCAGTTCAGCTAGCTTCGAACCTGACTGCTTCATCGGGGAGCGCATCGTGGTTAACTGGGGAATGCCGAGGCTTGCGTTCAAATCGTCAAAGCCAGCCAGCGATATTGTACCGGGTACATCAATTCGTTTATCCTTCAACGCATGTAAGATTCCGAGCGCGAAGTTATCATTGACACCGATAAGCGCTGTCGGTTGGTCCAAACGGTCCCATGCCTTGTGAATCCTTTCGTAAGCAAGCATCATCTCGTCCCCCGGCGCATGGGACAAAGGCTTGTCTTCAGCGATCACGCGAGGGGCCAATGCGTGTTTTTTCATCGCATCCAAATATCCGTGCAGGCGTCCCTCCGGCGTTCCTTTGATATCTGCATATGTTACAAACACGATACCTCGATGACCCTCCGCAATCATATGCTCTGTCAGATCGCATCCGGCCTTGTAATGATTGAAGCTCACCCGATCGATCCCGTATGGGACGAAGTCCCGCTCCAGTGTATTGACCGCAATGCCATCTTCCAAAAAATCTGATACATATTCATATAGATCGGCGGTCGCTGCCGCGGAAATAAAAGTCGCGCCGGAAACCCTCTGCTGCTTTAGAAGCTCGATGGCATTCGCCAAATCGTTTTGATTTCGATTCACGTAAAATATAATCGTACTGTAATGATACTCCATGGCTGTCTGTTGAAAGGCTTCAACAAGAGGGGCGTAAATCCCGCGGCGGAAATCGGCCATAATGAGTCCGAGCACCGCATTTTTTCTCGTCTGCAAGCTGCTGGCGAAACTGTCCTTACGATAGCCGAGCTCATCCGCTGCTTGCTGGACCTTTTCGATCGTTTTGAGGGATACACCGGGTGCCCCGGTCAACGCTTTTGAAACGGTTGTCCGGTCAATATTTAAAAAATCGGCGATATCCTTCATTGTAATTTTTTTTTTCAAATCCCTCTCTACTCCTCCCGGCAGATGCCGTTAGATTCACTTCACTAGTATATCATGTACAGCAACAATTCCCGCCTGCATAAGAATCCGTTTGCTTTCTGAGGGAGAGTGGTTCCTCGGTACCGGCTGCCTTAGGCATTCTTGTCACGGAAAACGTCTCGGCCTAATAACAATAGGCCTGTCTCAAATTAGAGACAGGCCCACTGTTTATACGCCGGTCAAAAGGCTTCGGCACTCCTAACCGTTAACGCTAGCTGTATTACGACACATTTGATTCACAGCACTAAACAAAGCTTTTATAGACGAGGTCATTATATCGACATCAATGCCGCAGCCCCAATATACGTTACCGTCTGAAGCTGTAATACCGATATAAGAAATAGCTTGTGATTTGGAGCCAGTTTCCAGGGCATGCTCATAATAGAACAAATCGGTATAGTCTATTCTAAGATGAGTTTGGAGCGCATTACTGATTGCATCAAGTCTTCCGTTTCCGGTGCCTGCAATTTCCTTGACTTCGTTGTCAGATCGTATAGTGACTATGGTTTGAAAATCTTCATTGTCCGTAAAACGGTATTTGACAAACCCGACAGGATTATTGATATTCACATATTCTTTCATGAAAATATCGTATATTTCATCAGGCATCAGTTCCTTTTGTTGCTGATCCGATACGTTTTTAACGCAGTATCCGAAATTTTCGCGCATTTTCGCCGGGAGATTGAGTCCGTATTTAAGCTGCAGAATGTACCCGATCCCACCTTTGCCGGACTGGCTGTTAATGCGAATAATATCGCCTTCATACTCCCTACCGATGTCCTTGGGGTCAATCAGCAGATAAGGGACCGACCAATTACGGGGTTCCTCGTCCTCCCGCCATTTCATTCCTTTAGCAATGGCATCCTGATGCGAACCGGAGAAAGCGGTGAAAACAAGCTCGCCGCCGTAAGGATGTCTTTCGCTTACTCTCATTTTGGTCAAACGCTCATAAACGGAGATGATCGCAGGGATGTTCTCAAAGTTGAGCTTCGGGTCTACCCCGTGGGAGTACATATTAAGAGCAAGTGTGACAATATCTACGTTCCCCGTTCTTTCCCCATTTCCGAACAATGTGCCTTCAACGCGTTGAGCCCCGGCCAGTACCCCCAGTTCCGCATCCGCCACACCGGTTCCCCTGTCGTTATGCGGATGAAGCGACAAAATAACATGCTCCCGGAAATTCAAGTGCTCGCTCATATACTCGATTTGGCTAGCATAGATGTGAGGCATCGACATGGATACCGTTGCAGGAAGATTGATGATGACCGGGTTCTCTGCGGTCGGCTGCCATACATCGAGAACGCTATTGCAGATGTCCAGCGCAAAATCGATCTCTGTACCTGTGAAGCTTTCCGGTGAATATTGGAAATGAAAATTACCTTCTGTTTCTTCAGCACACTGCTTGAGCAGTTTAGCGCCGCTCACAGCGATGTCGATAATTTCTTCTTTGGATTTGCGAAATACCTGTTCTCGCTGCGCCACGGATGTCGAGTTATACAAATGTACTACGGCTTTTTTCGCACCTTTAAGGGCTTCAAAGGTTTTTCGGATAATATGCTCTCTCGATTGGGTGAGTACTTGGATCGTTACATCATTAGGGATCAAGTCCGTCTCGATCAATGTGCGCAAGAAGGCAAATTCGGTTTCCGACGCCGCGGGAAAACCAACTTCGATTTCCTTAAAACCAATATCTACAAGCAATTTGAAGTATTCCAGTTTTTCCTCCAAATTCATCGGAACAATTAATGCCTGATTTCCATCGCGAAGGTCGACGCTGCACCAAGTCGGTGCCTCCGTAATATATTCCTTCCGGGTCCAATTCAAGCTTGTCTCTGCCGGCATAAAATATCCTCTTGCATACTTTTCAACATTTTTCATGGGTATCTTCCTTCCAGCAATTTCTGCTTGATTTATCGAAAATCGGACGAAACAAAAAAAGCCCTTCATCTCCATAAACAGAGACGAAAGACTTTGACATCTTACGCGGTACCACTCCGAATTCATGCCATAGCCGGCATGCACTCTGCGGATAAGGCTGCAAAAAAAGGCAACCTTGTATCCTCCTGTTGATAACGGTCAGGCTCCGGCTCCACTTACTTTAATTGGTTCAGTGAGCAACTCCAAGGTGAGTTCCGATTTTCTCCACGGCTGTTTCGCACCGTCCAACAGCTCTCTGTTCGCTTAGATAAACCGTACTATTCCTTCTCAACGTAATTAAAATATTAGGGTTAATAATAAATCACTTAAACTTTGGTGTCAAGTGTGTTAATCCAATTTTTTTCTTGAACCACGATGTCCTTTAGTTCAATCAGAGTCTTGATTCGATAGCTGGCCTGTGAGAAGTCATGTGTTTTTGTGAAGTCGTTATGGACAATAGCACAATCGATACCAGCCGCCACGGCTGAGTTCAACCCTCTGTTTGAATCCTCTACAACCAGGGTCTCTTCTTTGGCAGCTCCGAAGCGCCTTAGGCCGGTCAGGTAGGGTTCCGGGTGCGGCTTGGCGTGCTCGTAGTCTTCGCGAACAAGGACAAAATCCATGAATTGTATAATCTGGCGTTTCTCATGAATCAGTTGAAAATCCGCACGTTTTGCAGTCGTCACGATGGCCATGCGGACGTACTTTGACAGTTCGGCTAAAGTTTCAACGACGCCTTCAATCTCTATGGCTTCTGTTCTTAAATATTCCTGATAATAGACGTTGCGGACCTCACGCTGCTTATTGATGGTCTGTTCATCAATACCTGCCGCCCTCGCTTGGGACCAAGTGCCGAATGACTGGGTCATGTCGCGGAGGTATTGATCTTTATCCAAGGTAAATCCAATGTCAGCCAGAGCGCGTTCTCCCGCTTTGTAATACCAGAATTCCGTATCAACCAGCACACCATCATGATCGAACAGTATGTACTTTTTCATTGTTTCGTTCCCCTTTGTAGCTGCAGCAACCATGAGTGCCATCACGCGCCGTTGATCACCGGAATTTCTTGACACAAATATACCCTCAATCTATTTGAAAGTCTAGAAAAAACTAGAAATGAGTTGAGGGTAGTACGGAGCAGCAGCAAGCCTACTTCATCAGCTCGGCCAGCTTCTTGTCCGCCTTCTCCTGCGCTTCCCGGAGCGCGGTATTGACATCCTTCTTGTTTATGGCAATTTCCGGGCGGATGGCGCGAATAATCGGCTGAATATCCTTGTCGTACAAATTGGGCACCGAAATCGGCGACGATTTGAATTTGAAGATGGCCGCCGTATTTTTCCCTTGGAGCCCGGGTCTTTGCGAGCCGAACTGCTTCACGATATCCGGGTCGTTCAGCACCGTAATCCGGCCGTAGGCGCTTTGCAACGCCTGCGCCTCCCTGGACGTAAGCGCCTTAATGACCTCCATCGCCTGCTCCTTGTTCTTGCTCTGCTGCGAAACGAACAGCATATGCGTTACGCCGTGGCGCCCCATCCCCGCTTTATCCGGAAAGTTCGGAATCGTCACCAAATCCCATTTCGGCCCGATCCCCTTCTCCTCGCCCGTAATCAAATCGTCCACCATCTTGACCATCCATTCGGTGATCATTGCCACATTGCGGTCCTTCATAAAGCCGTCGGGGCCGTAGTTCCACTTATTGTTCGGACCTACGAAGCCCGGCTGCTCGTAAACTTGCTTCATCAGCTCGAACACCTTTTTATAGACGGGGTCGTCGATCACCGCCTTGTTCGTTTTCGGATCGACATATGGCAGCGTATATGGACTCGCGATGACGTCCGGAAAGCCCGGCTCCCAGCCGATATAAGAAACGCCGTCCTGCTCCCGGGTCATTTTGCGCGAAAGCTCCAGCACCTCGTCCCAGGTCATGCTGTCCTTCGGATAAGCGATGCCGAACTTGTCGAATAGTTCTTTGTTGTAAAATAACGCGCCGACATTCCGGTTGAACGGAACCCCTGTCATTTTTTTATCCGGATCGAGCTTGCGTACGGCCTCCACCGTTTCCGGCACGAAGGCGCCGAGATCGAGATTGCTTTTTTTGATCAAATCGGTCATATCGAATGGCAAGTTCAACTGCTTCAGCGGCATGTAGAAGTCGGTGTCTGTATACACGATGTCGGGAATGACGCCGGAAGCCACGATGTCCCCCGCCGTCCCCTGCAGCCTCTCCAAAGTAACGTAAGGCAGCTTCTCCTTTAAAAAGTTGACAAAATACCGCTCATATTCAATATCGGTCAGCTTTCCCCCGCTGAGCAAAAATTTGAGCGTGACCGGCTCCGGCACGGCCGTATTCGAGGCAACTGCTGTATCTGTCTGCTGTGCCTTCGGCTGGTCCGGCTTATCGGCCCCGGAGCAGCCGGCGAGCACGGCGAGCAGCGACGGCACAAGCATAACCACTGTCGTTTTATTCAAAGTGGACATAGGTGACCCTCCTTGTACATTTCTTTGCTCATCTTTTCAATTTTTCATATAATGAAAGCAACCTGCAATGAAATGGGAGAACATATGACACTTCGTGCTGAACGGATCAAGGAGATTATCGAGATTGTAAGAAGAGACAAAGCGGCTTCGGTGAACAAATTGGCCGAAATTTTCGGCGTTCACCCGACGACCATCCGCCGCGATTTGGCCGAAATTGAGGAAAGAGGCTTGCTGCAGCGCACATACGGCGGCGCCATCGAAGAGGAAATTACGATCGAGCCCCCCTTCTCGGAAAGAGTGTCCGGACAATATGCGGAGAAGGAGCGGATTGGGAGGGCGGCTGCCGGGCTGGTTCAGGACGGCGAGCATATCATAATCGATTCGGGTACGACGACGCTGCATATTGCCAGGCATCTGCACAACCGGAAAGAGCTCACCGTCATTACCAACGATATGAACATCGCTTCGGAGCTGAAGGACGCACCGGGCGTAGATGTCATCGTGACCGGCGGGTCACTCAGACGCGGCACCTACATGCTCAACGGGATGTTCACTCAAAGTATTTTACATAACGTCCACGTGCAAAAAGCGTTTATCGGCATCCCGGCGGTCCATCCCATTCACGGCATAACCCATCCGGAAATCGAGTTCGTGCTGACCAAGCAGCTGATGATCAAGGCGGCCCGGCAAGTCATCGTTACCGCCGACCATACGAAGTTAAGCAAACTATCGCTGCACTCGGTCGCACCGGTACATGCCATCCATACGCTCGTGACCGACGACGAGGCGCCTGAAGCGCAGCTGCAGCTGTTTCAGGCGGCCGACGTCGAAGTGATCAAAGCATAGCTTTGCCAGCGAGCGGGTCGCCTAGCGACTCCTGCCAATCCGCCAGCAGATGCGACAGCTCCGCAATTTGTCCGAAGTAGTCCGGGTGCGTCGCCAAATCAGTCGTTTCCCAAGGATCGTCCTTATGGTTAAACAGCTGGATGCGGTTCGTTCCGCCCCCTCGTTCGGACCGGTAATAGCGAATCAGTTTGAACGTGTCGGTTTTTACCATCCGCTGCACATCCTTGTAGATGGCAAATACGCTGCCGTAATGCTCGCCGCCCTCTCCGCGCATGAGCGGAACCATGCTTTTGCCGTCCACGGTGCCAGGAACCGCAATATCCGACAGCGCGCACAATGTCGGGAAAATATCCATTTGCGACGTAAGTGCCTCCACCTTAACGCCTTTGGCTACGCCCGGCCCGCGGAAAATGAGCGGAATACGGACGCTCGGATCGTACAGATTTTGCTTGCCCATCAGCCCGTGCTGCCCGAGCGACAGCCCGTGATCCGACGTGTAAACGACGATCGTGTCGTCGCCCAGCCCCTTTCTTTCAAGCGCATCGAGCACGCGCCCGATTTCCGCATCCATATGGCTGATCATCGCGTAATATTCCGAGATGTGCCGGCATATTTCCTGCGGATCTCGCGGCAGCTTAGCCAGCGCTTCGTCGCGCACGAACATTTCCCCGTTGTCGAACGGATGCACCGGCATGAAGTTGCGCGGCAGCGGAATGTCGGCCGGGTCGTACATGTCGTAATACTCCTGCGGGCAAGTTTTCGGATCATGCGGCGAGGTGAAGGCGATGTACAGGAAAAAAGGATCATCCCCGTCGTATTCCTCAATGAACCGGATGCCCGCGTCGCAGAAAATGTTTGTCGCATGCTCGTCATGCACGACGGCGTCCTCCGGCGGATAGCTCCCGGCCTCGTTGAACCGGTGGAGCGGCATTTCGTATTGCGGAGCCATGCCGCTGAACAATATTTTGTCTCCCCCGGTAAAGCCTTTGATAAAGCTCGCCTTGTCGTTATGCCATTTGCCCGTCGCGTAAGTCGCATAACCCGTCTGCTTCAGCAGTTCGGGCATAAACGCGAGCTCGGGGTTGATCGTCGTATGGTTGATATGCGGAAGATCGAAGCGGGCCTCCGGCTCGCCGGACACTGCCTTGAACACGTGAGCACCGGTATGGACGCAGGCCCGGGTCGGTGTGCACACCGCCTTGTATTGCCCGCCCATAATATGGGTGTTCAAAAAAGCGGTCCCCCCCGCGGCCAGCCGGTCGAAATTCGGGGTAATGACGTGCTTGTTGTGAAGCGAATGGATATCGCTGTAGCGGTGATCGTCTGCAATCATAAATACGATGTTCGGTCTTTTGCTCATCTGTCATCTTCTCTCCTTATACGTGATGTACGCCAAAATTACACCTGAATAAAGCTCCTGGGCGCCGGTTCAAGTCATGGTTACGTTATTTTCATATGATTCGGACTCGTTTGGCTTGCGACCAAGCGTTGCAGCAGCCTGTCTTTCAAAGCCTGCAGCGCAGGCGCATATTCCGGATGACCGATCAGATTCTCCCGCTCGTCGGGGTCCTCGGCCAAATGGAACAGCATATAAGGCTCGCCGTCCTTGTTGACCGCCAGCTTCCATTCCGGCGTCTGGATCATTAGCTCGTTATGAATTTCACAAAGCGCCTCCTCACGATGCACACGATCCGGCTGGCGCAGCACGTCCATCAGCGATTTGCCGAACTGCTGGGCAAACCGGCCGCCCAGATCGGCTCCGGCCAGCTCGCACAAGGTCGGGCCGACGTCGAACCATTCCACCATGCTGCTGTGCCGCCTGCCGCCCTGCGAAGTGTTCTCCGTCTCTGGCAGCCGGACAATCAAAGGCACCTTGACCGCGCTGTTATAAAAGTTTTCCTTATAAATGAGACCATGGTCGCCGTTCATCTCGCCGTGATCGGACACGAAGACGACCGCTGTATGCTCCCATTCCCCGCGGTCCTTCAGCACCTGAATGATTTCCCCGATCTGCTCGTCGATCAGCGTGATGTTGCCGGCATAGTTCGCCCGCATCCGGGCGATTTCTTCCTCTGTCGCCTGCGGCGAATGGGCGTTGCCCGGCTCGTACAGACGGTCCAGAAAGCCGCTCGGCCGTGGCGTGGTCCGGGGAGCGCGCGGAATCGCCTGCGGCATCGCCTCAGGGGCGTACATCGAGGCGTACGGCTCGGGCGCATCCCATGGCTCGTGCGGGCCGCCGAAGCTGACCATGCACAACCACGGCTTGGTGTCATCATAGCTTTGCAAATACCGCTTCGCCTGCTGGCCAACGTACACATCGGCGTAATGCTCGAACGGTAGTACCGAAGGCTTGGCAAGATACGGCTTGCCGGCGAATCTTTGCTCGAAATCGCGCGTATATTCGCTCCACAAACCGGCCTTTTCCCACTGCTCGGTCATATTGCAGCGGACGTGCATGCTGCGGCGCGGGCCGGGAATTTCGTCCACATCGTCGAAGCCGTAGGCGTTCATGTAGGATACCCGTTCGCGCAAATCGCCTTCGTGGCGATGCCAGTGGCTTTTGCCGATCAGGCACGTGCGGTAGCCGGCGTCCCGGATTGCCTTCATCCACGTGTCGGCGTCCAAGGCGAGATCGTGCCGGATGTTTCCCCATACTCCGGTATTATGGGGGTACAGCCCGGTGGCGAACGACAGTCTTGCCGGAATGCAAACCGGAGAATTCGTAAGGCAGTTATCGAACAGAACGCCCTCGTCGGCCAGCCGGTCGAGGACAGGCGTATGCGCCCATCCTCCCGTTTTGCCGAGTCCGTCCCATCTCCATTGATCAACCATGATTAAAAGAAGATTGCTGCGCTTCAAACGGAACTCCTCCTCTTTTCTGCTGCCGGCAGTCAGCTGCCGTAGGTCCAATGGATGTTGTTGTCACGCAGCTCGCTGATGTCGACGCGACGGTCGACCGGCGCCTTGCGCTCAGGCGCGGGCACAATCGCGGGCACGGCTTCTCCCGCCTCGACCATCCGGGCGAGCAGCCGCTCCCTCAGTTCCTCCGTCACCGCTTGGTAATACGGCACGCCGATCAAATTGTTCAGTTCATACGGGTCTGCGTGCAAATCGTACAAAAACTCCTCCTCAAACGTGTCCGACCGGGATTCGTGCCAGCCGCTAACCCCTGCGGCCACGACGCTATATTTCCACCGGTCGGTGCGGATGGCGCGGGCCAGCTTATCCTCGCTGATCTGCACGAACACCTCCTTGTTCCATTCCACCGGCTGCTTGCGGCTTAACGGGACAATCGAGCGCCCCATCATGTGCCCGGGAACGGGAATGCCAGCCGCATCGAGCAGTGTCGGAGGCAAATCGATCAGGCTGACCAGCTCGTCGATTTGCCCGCCGCCGTTAAAGCCCGGCCCGATCAGCGCCGTCGGCACGCGGATCGAGCTGTCGTGGCAGGAGCGCTTGTACTCGGCATTGCGCGTCTTGAAATGGCAGCCGTGATCGGATGAGAACAACACAATCGTGTCGTCCGCGAGCTTCAGGCTTTTCAACGCATCCAGCAGCCGGCCGAGCGCCTCGTCGAGCTTCTTGACCATGCCGAAATATCCGGGCGAATGGCGGGCGGAGCTGCCTCCGAGCTCGGCCAGATCGGGCGGCAGCCATTTGCCGATCAGTCCGCTTTCGTAACCGTCGGGCGCCGGATAGTTGTCCAGATGGTTTTGATGATGCGGCTCAAGATAGGAGATGAACAGGAAGAACGGCTCGTTCCGCTTGTCGGCGACATACCGGATCGCGGCGTCGGTCATCGCATCCACCCGGTAGCCCGGCAGGCTGACTGGCTCCATGTCATTGTCGTACAAGACGGTGTCGTAAGCGTCGGACGAATATTCCAGCACGTTGGAGGCGAGCCAATATTCGTACCCGCCCCGCCCTGTTTCCGGTACCGGATCCGACTCGGCCAGATGCCATTTGCCGATATACCCGGTCGTATAGCCGTGCTCGCGGAAATAATGGGCCAATGTTTTGGAATCCGGCGGCAGCGGAATATTGTTGCGGTAGCAGCCGGATTGCGTCGCATACAGGCCCGTCTGCAGGCAGGAGCGGGCAGGACCGCACACCGGCTGGCACGTAAACGAATTGAACACGTGGGTTCCCCGCTTCGCCATCCGGTCGAAGTTCGGCGTCAGCCCCAGCGGGTTGCCGTGCGCGCCGGTCGTGTCCCATCGCTGCTGATCGGTAAAAAAGACGATGACGTTCGGTCGTTTGCTCTCGATTCGCTTCATATCCTGATTGGACCCCTCCATATGCTGTTTATAAGGCGGGCACTGCCCGCCTTACTTCTTGGCGGCGTTAATTTCCGCCACCTTCTTGTCGGCCATCTCCTGCGCTTCCCGGAGCGCCGTGTTGACATCCTTATGGTTCACGGCGATTTCCTTGGACACATTGCGAACGATCGTGCGGATGTCATCGTCATAAATCGTCGCTTGAGCGGACGGGGCCGCTTTGTACTGGAACAGATTCTCCAAATGCTTTCCTTGCAGCGCCTTGACGTCCTTGGCGAACTGCTTCAGCATTTCCGGGTCTTTCAGCACGGAGATGCGTCCCGTACGAGCCTGCAGCAGTTGAGCCTCGGTGGAGGTCGCCGCTTTGATCACCTGAATCGCCTGGTCTTTATATTTGGTTTGCTTCGTAACGAGCATGAACTGCACAGATTCGTGGCGGCCCATTTTTGCGTTTTCCGTAAAATTCGGTACCGTCACCAAATCCCAATTCGCCGCGTTGCCGTTTGCATCGGAGGTGAGAAACTGCAGCAGCATTTTGTTGTACCAATCGACGTACATGCCGATGACATGATCGTCGACAAACGACTTCGGCGCATAACGGAACGTGTTGTTCGGCCCGATAAAGCCGGGAATTTCGTAGCCAGTCTTCATCATGTCGAATATTTTTTTGTAGAAGGGCGTGTCGACCAATGCTTTGTTCGTTTTCGTATCGACGAACGGCTGGATGAACGGGCTGGCGTTCGCATCCGGGAAACCAGGCTCCCAGCCGATATACTGTACGCCGTTTTCTGTACGGGTCATTTTGCGGGCCAGACTAATCACGTCATCGTAGGTCATGTCGTTTGTCGGGTACGGCACACCGAACTTATCGAACAAATCTTTGTTGTAATACAATGCCGAAGCGTTGCGGCCGAACGGAACCGCCGTCACCTTGCCTGCGCCGAGGCCTTTGAGCGTTTCCATCGACAAATCGGTAAATACCGAAAGATCGAAGTTATTGGCCTTCAACAAATCGCCCATGTCGTAAGGAATGCCGAGATCCTTCATCGACATGTAGTTGTCGGAGCCGGAATAAATAATGTCCGGAATCGTGCCGGCGGCGATCAGTTTGGCGAGATTGCCCGCCGGGCCGAAGGAGAACTCAAGCGTGATGTTCGGGTATTTCTTTTTGACGAAATCGTAAATATACGTCTTGAACGTACCTTCGTCCATCTCCGCGACATGCGCGTAAAACTTCAGCGTGACCGGCTCGGCGGAGACAACGGGCTCCTTCGTTCCCTTAGAAGGAGCGGCCGGGGCGGTCTGGGCGGTTTGTTCGGGCGGAGCCGTCTTGTCGGCCGGCTTATCCGGCACGGCCGAGCTGCAGCCGGTAAGTGCGGTCATCGCAACGAGAGATGCCATAGCGTAAGGGGACAACCTCTTGATTCGGGTTTCCATGATCTCATCTCTTTGAATGTATCCAAACGGTCATTCAAATGCTTCCTCCGGCTGAGCCGATCGGAACCTTAAGGTCAGCCCTGCGGCAGGCCGTCTCGGAGCGCGGACGATGTCCGGTGCCGCCTCTCCCGCCTCCGTCATACGGCGCGCGAGCCGCTCTCCCTGTACCTGAGCGACCCCTTCGTACGCTTCGAGCCCGATCAGATTTGTCAGCTCGTGCGGGTCCGCCTGCAGATCGTACAAATATTGCTCCACATACCGGTCTGACCCCGTGTGCCCGTAGCCGTCCTTATCCGGGGCCGTTACGCCGTACTTCCAGCGCGCGGTGCGGATGGCCCGGCCGACCTGGGATTCGCTGATCTGGATGAACACGTCGTCCGGCCAATCGTCCCTTTCTCCGCGCAGCAGCGGCATGATCGAGCTGCCCTGCATATGCTCCGGCACCGGAATGCCGGCCGCATCCAGCAGCGTCGGCGGCAAATCGATCAGACTGACAAGCTCGCTCACCCTCCCTTTCCCGGTGAAGCCCGGGCCGATCAATGCGGTCGGCACGCGTATCGAGCTTTCATGGCAGGAGCGCTTGTATTCATCGTTGCGCGTCTGGAAATGGCAGCCGTGATCGGAGGTGAACAGCACGATCGTATCGTCCGCGAGCCCGAGGCTGCGCAGCGTATCGAGCAGCCGGCCGAGCGCCTCGTCCAGCCGCTTCACCATGCCGTAGTAGCCCTCCAGGTGCTGCGCGCTGCTGCCGCCGAGCGCCTGCAAATCCGGCGGCGTCCAGCGGCCTTCATACCGCTTGCGATAGCCATGCGGCGGCGGATAGTCATCGATATGGTTCTGGTGGTGCGGCTCCAGGTACGAGATGAACAGGAAAAACGGCTTTTCCTTGTGCCCATCGACGTACCGAATGGCCGCATCGGTCAAGGCGTCGACCCGGTAGCCGGGCAGCTTCACCTCACGGCCGTCGTTGTCGTATACGATCGCGTTGTACGAATCCGAGCAAAGCTCCAGCGAATTCGCTCCGAGCCAATACCGGTAGCCGCCACGCTGCGGCTCGGCCACCGCCTGGCTGCCGGCGTCGGCCAAATGCCATTTGCCGATATACCCGGTCTCGTAGCCCGCCTCGTTAAAATAATGCGCGAGCGTTCTGGCGTCGCCGTGCAGCGGAATTTTGTTGCGGTAGCAGCCCGACGTCGTCGGATATACCCCGGTTTGCAAAATCGAGCGGGCGGGCCCGCAAACCGGCTGGCACGTGAATGAATAATGAACGTCAGTCCCCTCACGCGCCAGCTCATCGAAATTCGGCGTCAGCTCGAGCGGGTTGCCATGCACGCCCGTGGTGTCCCATCTTTGTTGATCGGTAAAAAAGACGATCACGTTCGGTTGTTTGCCTTTTGAATGCTTCATACTCGGTTCCTCACCTCCGCTTGCTGACCACGTTCCGGGTCGCCGCGAATACTTACAGGACAGTATGCCTTCCCATTTCTTCATGGTTTCGTTCAATTGAGCCTGAGGAACATTGAAACCGCCTCGAGCAAATGGGTCATTTAATTAAAGAAATACAATATTGCCCGATTTCGTACCCCGTCTTGGCCATGATATCCTTCAAATGCTCGGGGAGCCGGTCAAATTCCTTGTGGGTCTCGTAGGTGAAGTCTCCAGCGTACCCGATTTCGGCTAGCACAGGCAGAAGTTCATGCCAATTGATGCTGCCGTGGAATGGAAACATGTGCTCATCCGATTTGCCGTAATTGTCATCCACATGGGTAGCCTTCAGCCGTTTGCCTAGGAGACGCAGTTCATCCCGCTGATCCGTAAAAATATAATTCGCGTGCCCGAAATCCCAGCATGCTCCGACTCCCGGATCATTGCAAGCATCGATAAGGGCGCACAAGTCCGAAGCTCTGCTGGCGAACCGTCTTTTCGTGGTTTCAATCATATTTTCAAATGCAATGCCGACGTTGTATTTCTTGGCGAGTTCCAGCGCCGGCGCATGAAGCTCTAAATTTTCCTTAATGATCGCATCCGCGTCGTAATCGGCCCCTTCTTTTCCCGGAGCGGGGTGCAGAACGGCCCATTTCACACCAAGGATAGAGCTTGCAATAATCGACCGCCTCATCATTTCGTTGTAAACCTCCAGCCGCTCCGCCGGCAATTCATCTGACCGGCGGGTGAACACAGGATGCGATTGGGTAAATACGACGCCTTCCTTCTCCGCTTCGTTGCGCAAGTCCTCGATCAGCTCCTGCCAGTCGTCGCGCACCAGATCGGTGCCTCCCCTGAACGCAGCGCAAAAATTGACGTCCAATACGTTGAAGCCTGCAGCCTTGCACCTTTGCATAGCTTCCTTATACGGCGTATATTCCCCGTTTAACCTGTATGCAAAGAAATTAGTTGACGTCGCCAATCTCATTTAAAACCATCCTTTCTGCGCGTTTAATTTAACGGGCCGCTCCAAGCAAATCCGTTATGGAAATCGTCTCTCCGCGGCCCGGGTAATACGCCCGTACACCTCTCGTATCCAGCAGCTTGCGGTGCCGCGTATGCACCGGCACGACCGCCTTCGGTCCGATGCCTTCGATCAGGTCGGATACCTCCTCGGGCGTCGCATGGCCCTTGTTGCTGACCGAATGGCCTTCGATGCCGTACGCCTGGAGGAAGCGCGCCAGACCCGCATGGTCGATTTTCACGCTGTAATCCGCCTGAATGAAGCTGGACGCCCCCGGTTTTGCGCCCTGCGCCTCCAGCTCGATCAGGTGGCCCAGCTCTGGAAACTTGAAGAAATAAACGTACCGCTCCTTGTGCCTGGCCACCTCGGCAAGCGACGTCGTTTCATAGGGCAACTTCACGCCGGCCGGAAGGGTGCAGTCGATGACGCGGATCTCCGCATTGAGCGCGGGGTGGTTCGCCAGCGCCCGTATGCCATCGCGCACGGAGGCGTACCATAGGGCCGCATGCGAGCCGTCCATGACGATTTGGCGTCCTTTTTCAAGGCCGATCTGAATCATGTCGGCCATCCGCTCGAGATCGCGCGGCGACATTTGCAAATACACGAGCCCTGCCGTCCGCTGCACAATGTCGGCGTACATCTCAAGCGACTTCGTTTCCTTCCGCGACGTTTGCGGCGCCGGATCCTTGCTGACGCGCGTCCCTTCGGTCATCAGCAGGTCGATGCCCTTGCGCCGGCACAGGTCGATGAACCGGTCGACCCGCTCCGGATGGCGGCCGTGTCGGCGCCAGTCGCCGGTGATCGCGATCTTATGGTCGGGGGTTTCGATGACGATGGCGGATGCGCCGACCGTATTGTGATCCATTTCGACGATTTGCACGGTAAATGTTCCGAAATCGATGACGCTTAAGTCGTCGCAAGGCACAATCGTTGCCTGCGTATCGGGATATTGCCCCGAATACACGATGCCGCGGTACAGCGAGCTGGTGTCCCGGTTCATATACACCTGAAGCCCCTTGCGGGCAAAAGGAAGCAGTGACATATGGTCTTGATGCATATGTCCGACGAACACCCCGATGCTCTTGTAGCGGGGGAACTCCAGATGATCCCACAGGCTGAGCATGGCATCTTCGTCCAGCCCTTCCAGCTGCGCCGGATCGAACAGTTCAGGCAGTGGCGGAGCCATCTTGCCCAGCAAGTATTGACGGATTTCCCGTCCGCGCGAAGGCGCGACCGGGTCATACAAGTTCAAATATCCGGGATCGAGCAGGCAGTGATGCGCCGTGCCGAAATCGAACAGCAGCGCTTGTTCCCCGCGCCCGAACAAAATTTGCACGCCGCCCGATTCGTCGGCGCCGCCGAAAAACGTCAACTGATCTACTAGCAAATTCATTCCTCCGTTTCTCCTGTTAGCGCTGCCGGGCTAAGCCGATCGGTTCCTCTGCGCCGAGGTCAGTTCCTCGATAAACCCCTCCAGTGAGTCGTACTCGATGTCCGGCGGATAAGCCGACGTATCCTTTTCGCCATACCATTTGAGCAGCACCGAGGTGGTCGCGGCGTTTTTCGCAGCCCAAATATCCGCCTTCGAATCGCCGATCATGACCGCCTCGGACGGTACCGAGCCGAGCTGCCGAAGCGCCTTCAGAATGCCCTCGGGCGCCGGCTTTTCCTGCGTCATGTCCTCCAGGGCGATGACCGTCTCGAATAGGCCGCCAAGCTCGGAATCGCGCATCAGATTGATTACCGCGTCCTTATGCTGGTTGGTGACGATGCCGAGCTTGTAGCCCCCCTCCTTAAGCCGCCGCAGTCCGGCCAGCACGCCGGAGAACAGTTGGGTGTTGTGCCGGTAGCCGCTCACTTTGGCGGCGATAAACTCGTCAACGGCTGTCCGATAGCCGGCGGCGTCGATCGCCTTGACCAGATCCAGGAAAATCGTGCCGAAATTGCTCACCACCTGCTCGTAGGTGTAGACACCCGGGTAATGCTTTTCGAGCGTCTGAAACTGCGTTTTCATCAAAAACTCGTGGCTGTCAAGCAGCGTCCCGTCCAAATCGAACAGCAGTGTTGTTACGTTTCCCAGCTCATGTTTTGCAGATGTCATGCGGTCCACTCCTCATCTTGTTATGACTATATTTTCGTTAGTCAATCCAGTTGCCCCATTGCCCCTTGGCCGGTTGATTCGCCGGAGGCGTGACCGAGCGGTACGCCCATGGGTCGTCCATTCGGCTTTGCCACGAGGCCAGCTCGCCGGCGAGCCTCTGCACGTGCTCCGCGCAGCCCGGATCGGCCGACAGGTCGCACGTTTCCGCAGGATCACGGCGGATGTTGAACAGCTGCAGCCGGTCCGTACCGTAATTATGCTCCTCCGGCCGGTAGTAGCGGATCAGCTTCCATTCGCCGTCGCATACCATGCGCTGCAAATCCTTGTACACGGCGAACACCGTATCGTGGACGGAGCTGCATTCCCCGCGGATGAGCGGAACGAGGCTTTGCCCGTCGACGGTGGTGGGAATTTCGACGCCGGCCAATTCGCAGACGGTCGGGAAAATGTCGAACTGGCACGTCACCGCGTCGATTTGCTTGCGTGGCGGCAGCCCTGGGCCGCTGACGAGCAGCGGGATGCGGATGCTGTGGTCGTACAGGTTTTGCTTGCCCATCAGGCCGTGCTGGCCGAGCGCCAGACCGTGGTCCGCCGTATAGACGACGATCGTATTGTCCAGCTCGCCCTTGTCGCGCAGCGCCTCGAGAATGCGGCCGATCCGGTCGTCCATATGCGTGATCATCGCGTAATAATCGGCGATATGCTGGCGCACCGAGTTCGGGTCGCGCGGGAACGGCTCGAGCAGCTCGTCGCGCACCGTCATTTCGCCGTTGTCGAACGGATGCCGCTCCATGAAGTTAGCCGGCAGCTCGATGTCGGCCGCATTGTAGCGCTCGGCGAATTCCTTGGGCGCCGTGCGCGGATCGTGCGGCGATGTGAACGCCACGTACATGAAGAACGGCTGCTCCCGGTCATACCCGCGGATGAAATCGACCGCCGCGTCCGCGAACAGGTCGGTGGAGAACGCTTCGCCGTAATACTTCGTTTCCTTCCTGTATTCGCCGGTCGGATCGAAATCGTAAACCGGCACCTGCAGATGATCGCTCATGCCGCCGAAAAATATTTTCGCCCCGTCATCGAAACTCTTGATGAAGCTTTGCCGATCGTTATGCCATTTGCCGGTGGCAAACGTGTAGTAGCCGGCTTCGCGCATGACCTGCGGCATCACTGCACGGTCGGGATTGATCGTCATCAGCCCCGGCCACTGATTGAGGAAGCGGCCCGCCGAGGCGCGCAGCGTGTGGGCACCGGTATGCAGGCACGCCCGGCTCGGCACGCAGACGGCCGGAGTGATGCCCCCGGTGATATAGGTAGTGCGGAACGCGACCCCGCGCTCCGCGAGCGAGTCGAGCACGGGGGTGATCACCTGCGCGTTGCCTGTCGCATGAATCGTATCGAAGCGCTGGTCGTCGGCGACCATGAAGAGGATGTTCGGTTTTTTTGCTGTCATATGTGTCATGTGCTTCCTTTCTATCGGCGTCTATGCGCGGCACGGACGCATATGGACCGGCTCGCTTCGCTCCAGGTCGTTCAGCAGCTCGATCAGCAGGCGCGCCTTGACCGCCTGGTACTCCGGCACATCGAACAAATTGTGCATCTCGCCGGGATCATGTACCAAGTCGTACAGCTCTCCGAAAGGCTCGCCCAGGTAGACGGCCAGCTTCCATTCCGGCGTAACCCAGCATTTGAACCGGATCCGATCCGGCTCCTCCTTGAACTCGATACGCACCCCTTTCCTGTCGAGCGCCGGCACGTTCCCCTGCAAACGATCCTTCAAGCTCAGTCCGTCGCGCTTCGTTCTATCCTCGATCCGTGCAAAATCGAGCACCGTTGGCAAAATATCGATCAACGACACGCAATCTTCCACTTCGCAAGGAGCAAAGCCGTTCGGATACCGCATCAGGAACGGAATATGGCTGACTCCCTCGTAGATCATCGGGCCCTTCTGGCCGATGCTGTGATCCCCGAGCATTTCCCCGTGATCGGTTGTAAAAATGAACAGCGTATTGTCGCGCAGCCCGAGCTCGTCGACCGCGACCATGATGCGCCCGAGCTGATCGTCCAGCAGCTGCACCATCGAATAATAGTAGGCGCGGGTCGCTCTTGTTTTCGCCTCATCCTGGAAATACGGTCGCCACGGCGCCTTGACGTTGCCGGCAATGACGAAGTTACCGTTAAAGCGGCTTTCAACCAGCTTGCCGTCCAGCAACAGCGGAATGTGCTCGGCGGGATTCGTTTCCCGCTCGAGATCGAATTCCGGCAGCGGAATGCTGGCGGGGTCGACCCGGTTGTGGAAGTCGGAAGGCAGCACGTGCGGGTGGTGCGGATCCTGGAAGCCGAGGTTCAGGAAAAACGGCCGGCTCCCGTCCTGCCGTTCGAGGAAATCGATCGCCCGCTCGGCAATCCAATGGCCATTGTGCAGCTCCGCCGGCAAATTCCAGTTCCCCGTGTCGTTGGCGTCCTCCGCGAACAGCCGGTCTACCTTCAGCGTCGCCGGATCGAACCCCTTCTGCCTCACCCAATGTTCGTAAAAACCGGTCACGCCAAACGTTGAATGCCCGATAGCCGGCTCGGCCGTCTCAAAGCCTGCGAAATCCCGCAACGGCTGGCCGTCTTCCGGCACTTTCCGGTTTTCCGGGCTATCGACCCAAAACGGATGCCAGTGCGCTTTGCCGATATGATGGGTGCGGTAACCGTTTTCACGGAGGTACGTGCTTAAGAATGGATTGTAGTCTGAGGTGAAGGTCCCGATGTTGTACGAACCGTGCCGGGACAGCTGCTGACCGGTCATCATTGAAACTCTGGAGGGGGTGCAGACGGTGCACGGACAATATGCCCTTCGGAAGGAAACACCCTCCTGTCCGAGTCTGTCCATGTTCGGCGTATTCATGAATGCGGAGCCGTGCGAGCGGATGCTGTCGTAGCGCTGCTGATCGGAGGTGATAAGAACGATATTAGGCCTGTCGGCTTGATGCATGCGTATTCTCCCCTTCATTTGACGGGTCGGCTTATCTCCAATTATGCTCGTTATTGCTCAACTTTGCAACTACATTTTGCGAAATGGTGGTAATATTTTTGATTCCAGTTAAATATACGGTTGTATTACGACATATATTCCTGTTTCGACCCAAACTGAGCAACAACGAGCATTACATCAATCATTAAAAAAGTATTAGTCGTCATATTCTTTTCAAGCATCTGCCGCCGAGTTCAATGAACTCAAAGAGGAGCTGTCCTTGGTGGCAGCTCCTCACTAATGTCCCCTTCAGCGCAGAATGAAAATCAAGCGTTTGGATGGTGCTCGGGTTGTCGGCCGATGACGGAGCCGTCCGCAAGACGCAGCCACGTCTCAAAGCTCCGCTCCCCCTCACGCAGACGAATCATGCGCGCGCCTCGCGGGAAGCCTTCTTTGCCGTAAGTGTTGTAGCCGGTCGCCCGGCCATAGCAAAGACGGATCCCGTGGAGTTCGCCCCAGTAATCGTTGATATGATCATGCCCGGCGAATGTGCCCAATACATCACCCATCTCGACCATCGAGGCAAATAGGCCCGAATTCACTCTTGCGCAGCACACATCCTCGAACTTGTTGCCGAAGCACACTGTGGTCTCCCACACCTCTTTATATTCAGGAAGCGGGATATGGAGGAAGGCTAGCGCCGGCAGTGTGCGACCGTTCATACGCGCGCGGAGCTTGCGTGATTCGTTCGCATACCATTGGATTTGGTCGTTGCGAATCCAGTCGTAACCCGGCACGCTCGGAGCCGGTGAATAAGCACCCGAATCGAAAAAGTACAAAGCCGCCGCAGGTTGATCATCGGAACCGTCGATATGCAGCGCGTAATTGCCCACTCCACTCAACAGATCATCGCCGTGCTGGGATACGGTGTGCTCATGCGATATGACAACGTCCATGAGCTCTTTTCTTGTAATCCTGTTCTCGGTATCGTGGTTGCCAAAGACAATCGCCCAAGGAATGCCGCGGAGTTCTGCCGCATGCACCGCTTCCTGCAATGCTTGAGCCGGCCTTTCGCAAATTGGCTTTCCCGGAGTAACGTTTCCGGTATAGATAACGTCGCCTGTAAATACGACAAGATCAGGCTTTTCCACATCAAGCACTGTCTCCATGAGCCGACGCGATTGTTGATCTTCAGCCCTTCCATCCATCCAATGAATATCCGTAAATTGTGTAATCGTAAAAGTACGATCATCGCGGAATGAAAGTTTATGTTTCATCATGATTGCTCCTTTAATATAGTGACTTACCTTGGAATGATGCATTATTTTCTTTTTTTATGTTGTTTCATGACTATTCTAAATCCATATTTCTCCTGCTGTCAATTATATTTCGAAGCATGATTCGAGATTGACATCGAGAAAGAGAGACCTTAAACTGATACAAAACAACATGAACAGTCATGAAACAATTTAAATAGTCAATATACCGGATTGTTATTAGGAGTGATCGCCATGAAAGTAGACTTTCATTTTCACCTAGAAGAAGGGCCGTATTCTTCGAGATGGGTACAACGAACCGCCAGTGCTTTGGAAAAAGTGCACATGGCCAAGATAAGCACCGGCAAGGATTCTCACACTTTAGCATGGGCGGAGCAATTTGTCGGGATCCTGAAGCAGCGAATGGATCAAGGCTGTTTTCATGAAACGTGGCTTGAAACTTATTTCGAGTTGGGAAAACAACGAGGTATAGAACGCTTCGGTTTGGTCGATCATGGCTACCGCTTCACGGAATTTCGCGATTATTATGAAAAGCACCTCATTCTGGACAATTCGCCTGTCGGCAAGCTGCAGCAATATTGGCTGGATCGCGTATGTATCGGCTCCATCGAGCCCTTCATAGCTGCGGTAAAAAAAGCGCAGCAGGCCGGGTACCCGGTGTCGTTAGGATTGGAAGCAGATTATTTTCCGGGTGGAGAGCAGGAACTTGGCGAATTGCTTTCGAAATACGATCTGGATTATGTCATCGGCTCGGTACATTTCCTTGATGGCTGGGGGTTCGATAATCCGGAGACGGAGGATGTATTCAAGGAGAAAGATTTGCCCCAGCTGTATCATCACTTTTTCGATACGGTTAGTGGAGCGGTCGCAAGCGGGTTGTTCGATATGATAGCGCACCTGGATAATTTGAAGGTGTTTAATTATCGGCCGGACGAATCGGTGCTTCTGCCTATGTATGAAAACATCGCTGTGGCGCTGAAAAGAGCGAATGTTGCGACAGAGCTGAATACGGGACTGGCTTATCGCTACCCGGTCAAGGAAGCTTGCCCGAGCCCGTCTTTCCTCCAAGTACTCAAGAAGCACGAGGTGCCAATTACACTCAGCTCAGACTCTCATTTCCCCGACGATATCGGCATGCTTCTTGATGAAGCAATCGAGCTGTTGAAGCATGTGGGCTATAAGGAAATCGTATATTTCAAGGATAGACAGCGAGTTGTCGTGCCACTATAATGAATTCGCTTCCAAGCCATTGACGGCAGGAACCAGCTCCCTTCTATAAATGTACAAATTGAAACATCACCACTCCGCCATCACTGGTCATCTCAGGAGGCCTAGCATGTCATTAACATATGAAGATCGCAGGATGACGATTTTAAAACAGTTAGAAATCGAAGGAAAGGTGCAGGTGCATCATCTTTCGCACCTGCTTGGCATTTCAACAGAAACCGTGCGCCGAGATTTGGATCGGCTGGAGAAGGAAGGCAAGCTTCGCAAAGTTTACGGCGGCGCTGTAAAAATGCGGATGGAGCTTGTCGAGCCGCCTTTTCTCAAAAGATCGCAGATGATGATGAAGGAGAAAACGGCCATCGGAAAACTGGCGGCATCTCTTGTTCAAGACGGTGAAACGATCATGCTTGATAACGGCACGACGACCATGGAGATTTTGCCCCATTTGAAGGATCGAGCGAATGTAACGCTGATCACACATTCGGTTCCGATTCTAAATCTTGCCCTTGAGATGTTCAAAGGAAAAATTATATTCGTCGGCGGGGAAATGAATGTCGATTATCAATCGGCGACGGGATCACTGACGGATGAACTGTACGACCAATTTAAAGTGAATAAAGCGTTCCTAACCGTCGGTGGCATTACATTGACTGAGGGCATTACCGACTTCCATCTGGCAGAAGCGATAATATCGCGGAAGATGATGCGTCGGGCAGAGGAAGCGATTGTGGTGGCGGATCACTCCAAATTCGGCGTATCTACGTTTGTCAAAATCTCGAGGCTTGAAGAAATCTCGATGCTGATCACCGATCCGGGCTGCCCAAACGAATGGATCGATTCGATTGAAGCACTTGGCATCGAAGTGCGGATTAGCAATTGACACGCACCTCCACTGGGGATCTTTCCTCCGTGGAACAATGAAAAAAAACGGCTCTGTTCGCATCTTGCGAAAGGGCCGTTCTTCACTTTCTATGATCTGTTTACCGTGAGGAAGTCAAACCAGCAATTCGCGGCACATGGACCGAAGACGTTCCTCGTGTTCACCTATCCACCTGCAGAGAGCTGCAGACTTCATAAGCTGACTCCGCAGCACGTCGGCCAAATCCAGCCCGCCCACATAACGTTCGGTGAAATGAAGGAATACATCCAGCCTCCTCAGCTTGATAAGCGCGGGAAGTGCTTCGGCTTCCTCACGAGTCAGCTTGTGCACGTTTCCATAGCCTGAGAGAAGAGTTTGTACCGTCTCCCATACGCTTGAATCGCCAGGCTGAAGCAGCTCACCGGTTATAACTGCCAATTCCATGGCACGCAGATCGAACGTCACGAACTCAAAGTCGAGCAGCCCGATAATCTTGTCACCCTCGGCAAGCGCGTTATCGAAGACGATGTCGCCGTGGATTAGCTGATGCGGGAGCCCGGATAGCTGCGGAATGAGCTCCTGGAAAGACCTCACCTCGCCGATCAGGAATTCGGCTTCTTCTCTCAATCCCTGTAGCGCCCGATCCGGAACGGGCTTTTCCATGATCGATCGCAACGCATCCATGGCTGTCGGATAGTTGTCTTGAAGCAGATAATATGGTTGATGACCAACCAAACCTTCCGCCATCTCGACCGCTGCCAAAGCTTCGATGAGCGCGCCGCTCGTCGCGCCGATCCCTTCCACGTGCTTGAGAATGCCGGGATCGGGCCGTCTGCCCTCGATATAGTAAAACAGTGACGCCAGCTTCCCATCCGGTCCCGTAACGAAAGTGTCAGCTTCCCCTCTTGTCCGAAGCACGCGCGGCGTTTGGAACGGTAATCCCAATCGCTGCAGTCGTTCCAATATGCCATGCTCGAACCGCAGCTTGCTCTCATCGCAATGATTCTCATACACGCGAAGCACATATTTACGGGTGCCCGCATATACGAATCGCGTCGTATTGTTCATCCCGCTTAACTCAGACCGGATCTCGACAGGACCGCCTAAGTCGTACTGAGCGGCGATCGCTTCGAATATGGTCGGTTCGTTTGTCGTCCCCATCCCGTTTCTTACCTCCGCTCTCTCTATCGAATGGATACCTTGATTCTGCGGTATATGTTCAGTTTACATACACAGCCATCGACGTCAACCTTAATTCACTGCATCCAGACTGCAGCCTCATCAAAGCCTGACCGAACGTTTTCATAATATACAGCAGAAGGGCAATATGATAATATCTCATTAATACCGGATTTTTCCACCAAGTTGAAAGATCCTGCTCCGAGAGGGGGATGCAGAAGCACGCCTTATTGTTTTCCCGTATATCGCTTTGTGGACTTGAGAAATGGTCGATACCGCTGCCTAATCGCTGTTGAATTCGCTGCCGATTGAAAAATCATTGCCGAATCCAAGAAGGGGGCAATCTCGAATGAAGGAATTTCTCAGAACTACAGTTTGTTTCTTCGCCGCTTCGTTTGTTATAACCGCTATTACGGCATGTGGAAATACAGGCAATATCGAGGGCAGTACGTCGTCCGATCCCCCCGGCAAACAAACGCCCGATGCCTCCCCGCCCAAGCCTGTAACCGTTACGATGTTCAACCAAAGCAACGGGATCTCGGACGACCGGCTTCAGCAATTTATCCTAGAACCACTCAAACAAAAGCTGCCTCACGTAACTTTCGAAGTAGTGAAAGACGCAAAAGGCTCGACGATGGATGAACTGGTGGCCACAGGCAACTTTACCGACATCAATTACGGCAGCAACCCTCAATTCCCCCCTTATTTGCTCAAAGAACTCCAATACGACATGAACGATTTAGTCAAAAAGCATAATCTCGATCTGAACCGGTTCGACTCGACTTTCATCAACGCCGTGAAGACCTTCGACGACAAGGGAAAGCTGTACGCGATCCCGTTCTCGACCAATTTGGGCGTGCTCATTTACAATAAGGATATATTCGACCGGTTTGGGGTGGCGTATCCGAAAGACGGGATGACTTGGGACGAAACGGTAGAGCTGGGCCGCAAGCTAACCCGCACCCAGGATGGAATCAACTATATCGGCTTTGATCCCGGCGTCGCCACCGATATCGGTCAAGCGCTCTCCTTGTCCTATGTAGACACCAAATCGATGAAGGCATTGGTCAATAACGACCAATGGAAGAAAATATTCGACATGTTGAAGCGAGCGTACGCAATTCCCGGATTCGTGAACGCGGGAAAATACGATTATGGTACTGGCGGCTTCATCAAAGACCACAACGTTGCCATGCGGCCGATTTGGGCCTTGCAAATCATGAACGCCAAAGCGGATCTAGCCAATGTGAACTGGGATGTTGTGTCGCTGCCTAACTTCAAAGAGGAATTAGGCCAGGGACGCGAGGTCGACATCCATATGCTTGCTGTTTCGAACGTTAGCAAAAATAAAGACGCCGCCATGGAAGTGATTAAAGCGATCACTTCCGATGAAGTTCAGCGGCTGATGAGCGAATACGGCACGCCTACGGTGATGAAGAACGAAGAAATTAAAAAGGCATACGGATCCAAACTGCCCGAATATAAAGGCAAAAACGTTCAAGCGTTCTTCAAAACAACGCCTCGCGTCCCCCATGTCATTACGAGATATGATGCGACCGTTCGCACGGAAATCAATAACGGAAGAAAAGAAATCGCTACCGGGGACAAGGACGTAAACACCGTTATTCGAGAAATTCAGGAGAAAGCGGATCAAAAGCTCGCAGAAATGAAATGATCATATAAGAAAAACCTAGCCTTCCGCTAGGTCCTTGTCGAAACCCATAGACGGTGCCTGGGCATGCTATCTAATTAGACCCGACTGCTCGTGCAGTTCTCTTTATTATGTCTCCTCTCTTTATGTATTATTTGTTAAAAGAAATAGGGCCGCTGCAGGCCCAAGGATTAACTAACTGTCGATCAAATGATGTGCCGTCCGATTGGCATAGGGCTGAAAGATGGCCACATACCCCAAATAGATGAACATACAAACGGATGTGGTCAAAAAGCCCCAGCCTAACGTCAACTGATCAAGCAGCAAATAGTTGTTGCACAATTGCTCCGGAAAATTAACATATAACAGTCCCATGCCCAAATATTTCACTGCGAAAATGCTAATGAGCGTATGTTTTCCTTGCAAGCCGAGTCTGCCCCAACTGTCTCTGAGCGAGATTCCAGCGATAAAAGGCAAACTGAGAAATTTAAACCATTCCGCGCTCTGTAGGGTCAAGGTCTCATCCATTGTTTTGGGAATGGTCCAATACACCATAATCAAGGTAAACAAAAGAATGCCAGGAATCCCGTTGTGATTCCACTTGGTGAAGAATGCCGGATATCGTAATTGGAATAATCGTGCCATCAAACATCCAGACAATACAAGCAAAGGCATCTGCATATGCATGTGAACAATCATGATGGATTCTAATAAACGGGCAACGGGAGGCAGGGCCAGAACAATCAACAGCACCAGTCCCAACAAAAATTGTCTCATCGCTCTCCCTCCCTCTCCCCGCCCAGAAGGCTTGTCACCTTATGCGCCGCTTCATCAGGCTTCCTGTAATCCATCACATCGGTAAGAACACCTTGCCGGTCCAGAAGATAAAAAGCTGAATTATGGGCCAGATTCCCGTATCCATCCGGAATCACAATGACGCCTAACGTTTGTAACAGGGAATCTAGCTGTTTCCGGTCCGGGATGGTAGCAAACCTCCATGTTTCTCCGTCGCTATTGAAGTGGACGCCGTATTCCTTCATCTTAGCCGGGTCATCCCTGTCCGGATCAAAGCTGATGCTCAAGAAGACAATCTCTTTACCGAGATATTCCGGCGGTATCAAGCTATACACCTTCGCCATGTTCATTTCTAGCAGCGGACAAACCGATGTGCAGGATGTGTATAGGAACGTAATGAATACATACTTACCTTCAAATTCGGATATGGAATATTCACGCCAGTTGCTATCCCTAAATCTAACATCAGGGAACAGCGGCTTATCCTGGACCAGCTTCTTAATCCTTGCAGCTTCTGCTGTAAATGTACTAAACCCATCGGTTCCGACACCCAATAGGATCAAACCGAAGATAAGAACAATGAAGATCGCTAGGACACTACGTCGCGGTTGAGTCATAATGATCACTTCCTATCGATAGTCAAGGGAATCGTCCTATTTCCTGAGTGCCCCTCGACGTTAATTGCATTACCAGGTCTTATACGGCGGAGATCCCGGAGGCGCATTTACGATCATTTCGGTAATCGGAATGACATAGGCCATCGCAACTACCAGCAGCATAACGATAATCCACAGTCCCCAACGCTCAGTCCAATACGGCGTTTGCGATCCATCCTCCTCTACTTCCGCAATTGGGAATTCCGTTTCTCCTTTCGGGGCATAAAACATCATATAAACGACTGCATAAACTTGTATAATCACACCGACCATTAACAAGGTTCCGCCAATCGCAAGAAGCATTAAGTAGGGATCCCATCCTAAAGCTACCGCATGGTCAAAATACGTAGTATAAGAGGTTCTTCGCGGAGAACCCTGTAAACCTACCCAGTGCATGGCTCCGGACATAAATAACATCCCAACTGTCCATACCCAGGTTTGGATAACACCAAGTTTATTGATTCCAGGCGTTAATACACGTTTGGAGATGTACGGAACCAGCCAATAGCTAATACCGAAGAATGTCATCACGACGGACATTCCTAACGTTAAATGGAAGTGTCCAACGATCCACATGGTATTATGAACAACCTGATCTAATTGATTGGTGCTTTGGGCGATCCCTCCTGCGCCAGCCGGAATAAAAGCAAGCATGGCAATGAACGGAGCTAGGAAGCGAACATCGCCCCATGGCATCTTTTTGTACCAACCCAATAGCCCCTTTCCTCCTTGATTCCGGGCTGTACGTTCGAATACGGCAAACAACGCAAAGGCCGTCATGAGAGAAGGGAAGCCAATCGCCAAGCTCATAAATACGTGCATGAATTTCACGGCCTGCGAAATCCCCGGGTCAATGATTTGGTGATGGAAGCCTCCGGTAATGTTCATCACGACTAAAGCGATAATTACGACGCGAGTCAGTGTGTCGCTCCAGCGTTTGCCGCCGATGATTTTGGGGACTATAACATACCAAGCCGAAGTAGCCGTTAAGTACCATATATTCACCAAAGTATGCCCGAACGCCCAGAACAGGGTTCGTGACAGCATGACATTGATCGTCTTCACCCAGCCCAATACCCAAGGAATAATCATAAAGACTTCTATCGCAACGGGAATCAGAGCGAAAAACAACAGGACAAACACACCGGTTGCGAAGTAGGAAAGAATCGGAAGATGCTGTCCCTTATGCTTCTTCCTCCAGTACGCGACCTGGATAAAGGCTCCGATGCAGCAGAGCCATACACCTACGACGATGAATACAAGGCCAAAATAAAATACCGGATGCGCCGCTAGCGGCGGATAGAAGGTATACATAACCGATGCTTCATTCATCAGGATCGGAATGACAGCCAATACAAATCCGACAAGCTTCAAGTAAAACCCTGTCCAAGCCCATGCTCTTACCTTTGGAAGGAGCCCCTCCAACGTATGCGACATACCTGCATAAAAGTAGCCGATCGTAAAGAATGCCGAAAGCACCACAATTAATAAAAGGCCATGCGCCGTCAGGACTTGATAATAGTTGAGCCAAGAGGGCAATTCGAGCAAGCCTGCACGGTTTAATCCTTGCAGCAAGCCCAAGAACCCTCCGAGCAATAAGGCGGCAAACGCGACAAATACATAAGATTTGGATAACCCCGCATCCTCTTTATTGATTCCAAAGTGTATACTCATGTTGAGCCCCCCTGTTTATAGAACCGTTATGGTTGTACTCATGAATTGGTGGCCCCCGCCGCAATATTCGTTGCATAGGACTAGGAACGAACCACGCGTATCGAAGGTCTGTGTAATTCTTTGAATATGTCCCGGCATGACCATCGCATTGGCATTGGTTCCCGCAATTTGGAAGCCATGTACAACATCTTTGGATGTCAGCACGAAGTGCACAGTCGCTCCGACCGGTACTTCAATCTTCGAAGGGGCGAATCCGAACGCTTGAAGTGTCATGACCACTTCATATTCATTCTCACCGATCTTCTTCATGCCAGGCTGATTGAATGGTGCTGTTTGATCGACCTTCTGTGGGTCGATGATTTCCTTATTGCTTGGCGGCCCCATACTTAAGGCAAAGGTTTGGTAACCCGTTATAAGCATAAAGATCATAATGATACCAAAACTTAAGGTCAGCCATATTTTCTCATCCAGATGCATCTTCATTGCCTTCTCCCCCTATACTCTGCTCATATAAAGCCCGAAAAGGACCAGATACGTTAGTAAAATAACCGCGCCAACGACGCTTAAGGACAGCCATGTTCCTATTCGCGATCCGCGCCCCGCTTCTATGATCTTTTTCTCCTGCTTACCGCTCATTGGTTATCATCTCCCTTTAATTTCATAGGCCTATTTTAATTGAGAACCATTATCACTTTTGTGTTTGGGATCACATAAAAATAATTCTTTTTATTCCAGCGTGGCGATGGAAAAAAAAGGCCGATTCACAACATATCCGAATAACCGGCATATGTTGAAAATCAGCCCAATGGATCGTTTAAAGCGGTAATGTAACAATGACCATCAGTACAAATAAAATCATGATATAGTTTACGGAATAAAGAAACATAATTCGCGCCCAGCGTTGATCATCCTTCGTAATAAAGCCGCTTAACGCGATTCCTATCCAAATGACGTTAAGAAGTACGGCAACGATCATGAACGTTTTTCCGATAGATGCCAAGTAAAAGGGTAACGGAAATAAGCAGACCGCATAAACAAGCACATGGCGTTTAGTTACCGCAATACCGCGAACTACCGGGAGCATAGCAACCCCTGCAGCCTTGTAGTCATGATATTTCCGAATGGCAATCGCATAAGTATGCGGCATCTGCCAAATAAACAAAATCAAAAACAGCACGATAGGGACCTTGTGAAATCCCGGTTGTATAGCAGTCCATCCCATGAAGGGGGATACGGCACCCGAAATACTTCCAATAACCGTATTGATCGTATATTTGCGTTTGGACCACATGGTATACAGAAATACATAGGAGAACCATCCGATCAAAGCATAAATTGACGCTTCTACCGTGGTGAAAAGCAATAGAATGAAGCCTGAAACCGTACAAAAAATACCCATTATTAGGACTCTATTCAGCGAAATACGGCCGGTAACTGTTGGACGGCGTTTCGTTCTATCCATGATCGTATCAATATCCACGTCGTACCAGTTGTTTATGACAAGGGCTCCAGCCATAACAAACGTACTTCCGGCCAGTGTTAGGATCAATACATCCCAGTAATCCGTTATATGCAAATCCATAAAGTGTAAGGCTAGCCAAAAACCCGTAAACACTGGCACTACATTGGCAATCAAGACATTGGCCTTTAGCAGCAGTCTCAGATCGGTCAATAGTCCTCCGTTTTTGGGCGCTACACCATTCCGGTAACCCCTTTTCATTCCATCACTCCCCACCTCGTTGAAGCCGAGACATTTTCCATATCCAATCCCAAATCGTTGAGCAATAACCATCATACCATTATCAGGTTTTAGCAAAACGTGACACAAATCACGTTCATCATCATTTGTATTTGCTAGGATAATCATACGAATTTGTTCTTCATCAATACCATTCTAAAGTTAGGAGATGGAGATCGATCATGAGCGAGCTGATTAATAACCGTGAGCAATCCATTCCGATTGATCCATCGTCGGATCGTTTGTCCTTATTATTTGATTTATTCTCAGATTTGTATAACGGAGCACCGGTAGAGCATATTAAAAGTCAGTTTATACACAGCCTAGGAAAGATCACTGGAATTTTCCCAAAACATCGGACCTATCCAAACGATTGAAGGGGAAAAACGTATCCTTTTCTGAAATCCAAAGAACGGACCCCTAATACAAATAAAAAAAGAAGGATCGGTTTTTTCGACCAGGTCCTTCTTCTCTTTGAGGTCCAACAATGATAAATCCGGAAAATACTATATTTCAAGCGATACTTATTTATTCAATAATTCATTATGACCAAAGCGAAGTCGTTTTAGTCCTGAGCCGCGGTTTACTTTTTCTGCGCCAATTTATCCTGGATCAGCTTATTCATTTCTTCGTCCGCTTCGCGCAGCGCCGTATTCATATCTTTTTGATCGATAATATATGCATTGAACGCTTTGGAAAGCACTTTATCGACGTCTCCGTCTGGCAAATATTTAAACGGCGTCATCACGGCGAACTTCAGCTTCGTCATGACACTCAAATTTTTGCCTTTGAATTCTTCGATACCCTTGCCGTATTCTGATTTCAGCTTCTCGTCTTTGAGCACCGTCATCCGACCGTTCCTCATCATATCGGCCTGTACCTCGCTCGAAAGCAGCGTATCGAGCACAAGGAAGGCGGCATCCTTTACTTTGCTCTGCTCGGTGATCGACAAGATCGGCGAGTCCAGCCGCTGTCCGATACCCGGCGCTTTCCGGTGCTGCGGGTACGTAACCATATCCCATTTCAGATCCGGCGCTTTCTTGAGCGAATTGAGCAAGTTGCTGTGGCTGGCGATCATGGCCAGCGTGCCGGATACGAAGGCGGTCTGGTTTTTGCCTGCGTTCGGCACGGCGAAATCGCCTTCGGTCAGCCCGGGCATTTTGAATAAGCTTCCCCATATCTGAAACGCTTCACGCCACTGCTCCGAATTCAGGAGCGATTTGTTCGTATTAAAATCGGCAAACGGAATGGACAATTGCTGCTGGATCCGTCCGATGCCATCCGGGAATACGCCGCGGTACATGACGCCGTTGTCAAGACGGTTGAATTTTTTGGCGATCTCTACGACTTCGTCCCAGTAGATGCCGTCCTTCGGATAAGGAATGCCGAATTTATCGAAAATGTCTTTATTGTAGAACAAGGCGAATGTGTTCGTATACGCGGGCAGACCGGCTAAATAATTTTGTCCGCCGGCAATTTTTAGCGTCTGCAGCGCTTCGTCGGAAAAACGCCCGGTATCGAACTTATACTTTTTCATGAGCGGTTCCATATTGTAGACCATTTTGTTATCGGCAAGCGTGCTGCCCATTGGCCCGGGATAGCTGGCGACAATATCCGGAATATCTCCGGCAGAGATTAAATCCGCCAGCTTCGAGGACGTGTTATACCGCTCCACCGTAATTTGCGGATATTTCTTTTTGACCGGATCGACGATATACCGCGCAAATTCTTCCTCGGAGAACATGCCTCCGCTGGCAAAAATTTTGACGGTGACCGGATCTTTGCTGAGCTCGGCGTTTCCTTGAGCAATGTTTACATCTGCAGGCGCTTTGGGTGCGGCATTACAACCAACCAGTGAAACGGTACAGCATAACGATGCGAACCATAAAGACGATTTCTTCATTTCAGACCCCCCCTATGCTTTTTTCATGGCGGCGAAACGGCGGCACGGCTCTTGCAAACGATGGCTTGCGCAAGCTATGCATGTGAACGCTTTCAATTTTAAGCTTTAAAGAACAGTACTTTCTATTCGTTAATTGACCTTTTCCCTCACCTTCCTTGCATATGGTGATATTGCCTCGATAAAAGCTTTCTACCTATCATCATAATCGTTAATCCGGCTGAGGAGAATGCTGAAAAATCATATGTTTTTGCTCGATTCTCAACATTCTCCACATCGGTCTCCTCTTACCCGAATCCCTCAGCTACAAGCTCCGATGGTCGCCGTACCCGCCGGCGCCACCTCGAGCATATGGATCAGTGTGACGATTCGCTACGATCTCTTTTCTGTCGAGTAGTAAACTAAGGCCGCCAGTGGCAGTGCCGTTCCAATCCAGGAGGTAACATCCCAACCGCCATAAGCGTATGACAAACCGGCTATGAAGGAGCCTATCGCTCCGCCGACAAAGAATATGGACATGAATAATCCATTTAACCGGCCTCTTGCTTCGCTTCCCAAGGAATAGATGGCGCGCTGCCCCAGAACGAGATTTCCCGATACGGCCATATCCAGCATAATCGCGGCAAGCACGAGTAGGACGAGATCCGTTGTCGAATTACTTTGAAAAAGATACGTCAGCATAAAGGATATAGCGGCAATCGCCATCGCCAACCCGGTCAGCAGTCGGGTCCAGCCTTTATCCGCCAGTCTTCCAGAAATCGGCGCCGCGACGGCACCTCCCACGCCAGCTAAGGCAAATAACGCGATGCCCTGTTGGGACATTCCGAAGCGATCGGTCAATTGCATGGGGATGGCCGTCCAGAAGAGGCTGAACGCTCCGAACAAGCAAGCTTGATAGAACGCCCGGCGACGCAAAATGGGCGTATCCTTGAACAGCTTCCCTAAGGAGACGATCAATTCGCGGTAGCTTGTTGAAGAAGTCGGCCTGCGCTGCGGAAGAAGCTTCACCAACAAAATCGTTAAGACAGCAATCAGGATGGCGGACATTGCGAAGACGGCTTGCCATTTCCACATGCTGGCGATGAAGCTGGCCAGCGGCCGGGCGAACATGATGCCGAGCAGAAGCCCGCTCATGACGTTTCCGACCACTCGTCCGCGCTGCTCTTCAGACGCCATATAGGTGGCGAAGGGCACCAGGATCTGGGCGACAACGGAACCTAGCCCGATTAATAAGGAGGCCGTCAGGAACAGCGGCGCATTGGGGGCGAATGCGGCTGCCAGCAAGGCCACGAACAAGGCCGCGAGCAATAGGGTCATAAGGCGTCGGTTCTCGATCAGGTCACTGACGGGAACGATAAACAACAGCCCCGCGACATAACCGATTTGTGTGATCGTAACGATAATACCGGCTGCTGCAGAAGACAGACCCGTGGAAACGCTGATCTGCCCTACCAAGGTTTGAGCGTAATATAGATTGGCCACGATAAGACCGCATGCAGCTGCCATCAGAAAGACCATGCCGCTCGAAATCCGTTTATTCTCTCTGACTTGTTCCTTTTGCATCATCATTCTCCTCCATCGCATTGAAATAAATACTAAACGTTTAGTTTATTAATTCCCATGACAATAATATATACTGAACGTTCAGTTTTGTAAATAGGTGATTTTATTATTAATTTTTTGTATAATGAACGTATCGTTTTTAATTTCGAATGCGCGTTTTACCGCGCGAAGGGGAGTTATACCGGTGAGTGCCAAAAGAGGACGTCCACGCAATGTCGAGACAGAAAAGTCGATCCTGAGCGCGTCTTACGAGCTTTTGTTGGAGAACGGATTCGGAGCCGTCACGGTCGAGAAGATCGCGGAGCGCGCCGGCGTCAGCAAGGCGACGATTTATAAATGGTGGCCGAATAAGGCGGCCGTCGTGATGGACGGCTTCCTCTCGGCTGCTTCCGCCAGACTGCCCGTCCCAGAAACAGACTCCGTCCTGCAAGATATTCTCGATCATGTCAAAAACGTGACCCGGTTTATGACGAGTCCGGAGGGCCAAATTATCAAAGAACTGATCGGCGAAGGGCAATTCGACTCCGGCCTTGCGGAAGCTTACCAGACCCGATACATTCAACCTCGGCGGCTCGAAGCGAGACAGCTGTTGGAGCGGGGCGTTCGGCACGGAGAATTGAACGAGGATCTCGATATCGAACTAAGCATTGACCTTCTGTACGGCCCCATCTTCTATCGGCTGCTGGTCTTGGGCGATCCGATTGACGATCATTATGTGGAAAGACTGGTCAGCTATTCGTTTGCGGGAATACGTCTTCGAAATATATAGCTAGAAGACGAAGACTTCACCCTATAAAAACAAAAAAAGCCGCTATTATGCGGCATGTTCAATTGCGAACATTCTTTATTACGCATCATAATGAATGCTGTAATGTCCCATACGCGTATTGTAAAACCCCGTACTGTATTCGATGACCTCGCCCCTGTCGTCATAGGAATAACGAAATCTTTGCAATAAGGCGGTTCCGCCGGGAACGCCCAATATCTCCTCGACATGCGCTGGAGCCGTAGCAACTGCAAACTCATCCCGAAACTTCTCCAGCGATATGTCATGTTCTTCAATGAGTCCGTATAAGGACTGTTGATTGAGATCCGCAAGTTCAATCTCTTCCAGCAAGGGCGTTAAATAATGGGTGTAATAAATATAGGGCTTGCCGTCCAGACGGTAAATCCGTTCGATAAGGAGACAACGCTCCCCGAACAAGCGGTGAGGCTCCGTCCCCTCTTCATTGGTTACGACCTTCGCTTGCAGCAGCTGCTTTTGAATTTGGCGGCCTTCTTCGACCAGCACTTCTGTGAACCGCTTCCACTTGGACAGCTTGGAGGCGGACGTGTTGCGAATAACCGTTGTTCCTTTACCGCTGCTCTTTTCCAGATATCCTTCTTGCGCAAGCTCTTTAATCGCGTTTCGCACCGTAATTTTGCTGACGCTGAATTCCGCTTCCAGCTCCGGCTCCGAAGGAATGTACATCCCCAATGGATATACGCCGTGCAGTATGCGATCTTTAATAATATTTTTGATTTGCAAATATAACGGCTTGTTCCTCCGAGATAGCTTCATCGGCTTTCACTACCTTTCTACATCGCCCAATGCTTCTGTCATGATCCGGAGTATGTCGCTCTCGGATGACATCGGGGTATCGCCGGCCATCGTATGGGCCAGCATACTTGCCGCTACCGCAAATCCGACCGTCTTTTCGGGAGAAAATTGCCTCGATTCCCCGTGGACGATCCCGCTTGCGAACGCATCTCCCGCTCCTATTCTATCATAGACCGAAAACGTGAGTGATTGCGAGAAAGTGAAGGCATCCTGCTTCAGCATAAACCCTTGCAATACATGGGAGTTGTCGCCGTTAATGGAGCGGTGCGTACCCGCGATGACCGGAATGTTATATCTTTGCGCAACCGCCGGCAGTAATTCCTTTACTTGTTCGTGGCGCGATGCCTTGTCTGTTTTCATGCTGAGTACATGGATGGCGTCTTTTTCATTCATCATGACGATATCGGCCAAATGCAGCATGTCTTCTATATGAGGCTTCGCTTTTTCATAGCCGTTGTCCCCCCAAAGCGAAGGGCGATAGTTGCAGTCGAAAACGATGGTTCCACCTTGTGCTTTGACTGTTCTCGCAAACCGCTTCATGAGCGACCTGACCGAATCGTTCATCGCCAGCGCGATCCCGCAAAAATGAGCGATATCGACGTTTTTGGCAATCGTCTCAAAATCATACGTTCCTTCCGGCGCCGTGTTAAAGCTGCTTTCCTGCCGGTTCGAATAGGTAACGCGACCGGGTCTGACCCCAAAACCATTCTCCAGAAAATACATGCCTATGTAATTCCCGCCGCGGACGATGTGCTTCTCCGTGATGCCCAGCTTGCGAATGAAAGAGATGGCCGCATCTCCTACGGGATTCGCTGGAAGCCTGGACACAAGATACCCTGTATGCCCGAAGCGGGCAAGCGCCGATACAACGTTCACGCCCGTGCCTGAAAACGAGTAGTGTAATGTACTCGCCTGGGACAATAATTCATACCCGGGCGTCTGCAAGCGCATCATGACCTCGCCGAAAGCCGCGATCCGCTTAACCATAAAGATCGACCAGCTTCTTCGTTTTGATGAGCAGCTCGCTTACGTCTCCGACCTTCGTTTTCCCCGTCTCCGGATCGATAATCGAGGAATAAACGTGAGGTATAATCTGCGGCACCTTCGCTTCCAGCGCAATGCGCACAATGGCTTCGAAATTGTGTTTATCGATTCCCCCGGTCGGCTCGAGCGCAAAGCCCGTTTCGCCGCATGCCTGTGCTACCGCCCTGAATTCTTCTTCACATTCCAAACCTTTCATCGGAAAATACTTCAAAGCGTTGCCTCCCATATCGCGGACAAGCGCGATCGCGGCTTGGACCGGTACGATCGCTTGCTCTTCCTGCGCGGCGCTGGCCGGTCCGGTCGAAATGTTCACATAACCGACGCGTCCTGTAGGAGACACCAGACTGTTAATCCAGCTTTCATTGCCGCCAAGATTGGCGCGGGTCGCCCCTACCGCAGGAAAGACCTGGTTAATGTGACTCCCCGGGTAAAGCTTCGCAATTTCCGCGACGACTGCGGCTTGGCGGTTATCGCCCGAGCCGAGTCCTATGGACACCGCTTCGTCGACGGCCCTGCCATATTCCTTCATCGCTGCTGCAGCTGCTTCGACCGTCGGATAAGCTTTGGACAGCACGCCGACCAAAACAAAGCCTTCCGCGGCTTCAAATACTTCTTTGGCGTTCTCAATGCTGTTTGCCAGCACATTCAAGGCCACACGGTTTTTATAAAATCGTTTCGATATGCTGGACATCTTATCTTCCTCCTGCCAATTCACGGATTCGGGAAGCGATGATCTGAAGGTCATCCCCTAGAAGCGGACGCGGATCGATATCGAAATAACCTTGTCTTACGCCGTAATCGCGGGTGTAAATGGCGATTTCGCCTTCACGCAGTCCATCCGCGACTTCTTTCGCCGTCGTTTTCGCCAGTCCGGCATCAATATGTATGCGCCCACGAAAGATGGCCCGGCCGGCTTCGTCCTGAACGATAGCCACTTTGACGCCAGCGATTTCATTTAACGGCATGAGTGTTTGCAACGCCGCTTTTTCCCGCTCGCTCTGATCTTCCTTGACGCCATATTCATCAAGCGCCTGGAGCAAGCCGAACGTCGTTTCTTTGCCAACCTTCATGCTGCGCCCAATGCCGTGCAATTGAACCTTCAGCCATTCAATATACGTCTGCTTCCCGCCGACAATGCCGGACGTCGGCCCTTCTATGGCCTTCGATCCGCTGTAAATCGCAAGATCGGAGTATTTCACATACTTTTGAAGATCTTCCTCGGCTGCGGCGTCGACGATTAGCGGAATATGGGTGCGCTGTGCAATTTCCCACGCTTCCTCTACGGAGATCATATTTTTCTGCACGCAATGGTGTGATTTCACGTAAAGGATCGCAGCCGTGTTGCCGTTGATGGCAGCTTCGATATGCTCCGCCGACCCTTCGTTGGCGTAGCCGACTTCAACGAGTTTCCCGCCACCCAAATAAACCATCGTCTCCACTGGCGCCCCGTACTGAACGTTATGCCCCTTTAACATAATAATTTCATTATGGAGAATCTGCTCCTGATGCAGCCGTTCGCTCATGCGGCGGTTGCCACGGGTTACAACGGCCGCCACGGAAAGTGCGATGCCGCTGGAGGCCGAGTTCACGATCACGGCCGCCTCCGAGCCAAGAATTCGCGCGACGTAATCTCCTGCCTTGTCGACCAAATCCGCGATTTCCACATATTGTTGCCCGCCTTCTTTCATGGCCTCCATAACCGTATCCGCCGGGGCGGAGACCCCCAGAATACTCATGCGTCCGCTTGCATTGATGACGCGTTTCAGTCCATATTTAGCATTCAATGAACTCGCCATTTACTACCACTCCCACTGCTTCAATTGTTTTTGCAGCCAGTCTCGTTTCCCCATCGGAATCTGTAAGGATCAGCGGCTTATTTTTTACGGTAAAAAGGGTTAAATTCGCAGCGCCGCCGACCTGTATTCTTCCCAGCTCCGGCTTCTGCAGCCAGTTCGCCGCGTTCACGGTGACCGCTGCAATCACTTCTTCGAGCGTATAGCCTAAATGCAGAAACTTCGATAACACATGCGCCATGCCGTATACCGGACCGTTCAACCGATTCCCGCGGTAAATATCCGTGCTGATCGTATGGAGCGGAATCCCGTGCCTTTTAGCTGCTTCCGCAATTCGGAATGAAAAGCTTGCCGTACCGTGGCCGACATCCAGATGTACGCCTCTTCGAAGGGCATCAAGCAATACTTGAAGCGGCTTGCCCTCCTCATCAAACAAATTGTTTGGTTTTCCGTGAAGGTAGTGCGTAATAATATCTCTCTTGTGCAGCAGCGCAACAATATCCTCGATGGCCGGGGGACCGGAACCGATGTGCACCATTAACGGAAGCGATGCGGCATCGGACAGCGATCTTGCGATAAGCAGCGGCTTGATTCCGCTGTCCCGGACAACGCTCTTGCTCATGCGCGCCTTCAACCCTACGATAAAGTCTTCGTAAGCCCGGGCTGTCTGTACCGCCTTCTCCTGATCCAGCCATGCCAGATCGGACAATTCGTCAACGCGTGACAGACCGATCCGTGAAATGTTCAAAAATGCATATAAATTCGTTTTGGCCCGTTTTCTGCTGGCAGTCAGCTCCGCCATACGGTCCGCCCCGCAGCTTCCGGCATCGACTACCGTCGTAACGCCTTGCTTTATACCGATCTCGTCAATCTCATCACCATACGGATCCAAAGCGGGAAAGGCGTGGACATGAAGGTCGATCCATCCGCTCGACACATAAGCATCGGAACAATCGATGATACGCTGAGCCCGGCCGCTTCCCGCCGCAGTTACATCGGTAAGGACTCCTTCATTAATGACATAATCGGCCGTCAAGCCATTTACGCAGGTTGCATTTCGTAAAACGAAGCTTTCCTCCATTGAGCTCACCATCTTCTATAGCCTCGAAACGTTGTAACGTTATATTTCTAAAATATCACAGAAAGCTTCCTGAGTATATAACGTTATAATGTTTAATCTATTCATTCTTCATTCAAATTTAATTGTTTAGAAAATTCGATACCCGTCCAACCTCACAAAAAAATAGGCGTGCACCCGGTTGAGTGAACGCCTAATTAATTCTAAACTTTATTTGTCATCCGGCAATCTGTTAACCATATTCATTCTAATGACGAATTTGATTCACAATAACATCCCATATGACATCTTTTATCGTGATTGCAACATCATAGGTCTGAACCAATCCATTACTCCATGTGACGGTAAACCTGAAAGTATGATTTCCGTCGGAAAGAATTCGGTCATGATTCGTATTCAGCAATTCTCCTGAGTAATTTATCAGATTACTCGAGCTAAGGGTTACGTTTTCGGATGTAGTCAAGAGTCTAGATATAACGGAAATCGGCTTCGTTGAGCTTGTTCCAGTATCCGTAACTGCTGCTGATAGCACAAACACTTCCCCCGCCCAAAAGTCAGAGACAGCTCGTTGGTCAGTCGGATGCTTGGCATTCCAGGTTTGGCGATAGCTTTCCCACTCAGGAGTGTGTGTTACCCAACCCGTAATAGTTAGCGGTAGAACGATAAAGGAATACGTTTGTTCATACGTTCCACCATGACCGTCATCAAGCGTCAACCGTAATGTATAGTTCCCTTTGGGCAACGGGCCGTATGTGAATATTTTGTCCTGGCCAGATGGGACGTTCGACCACTGTTGAATTACTGAGAAAGGAGCTCCATTAAAGCTGCTTTCTACTTTAATCGATAATGCGTCCCCATCCGGATCTATTGCAGAAACTGTAAATGATGGAGTATCGTTTTCATAAATCGGAGTTGAAAACGTAATATTTCCGCTTGGCGGTCGGTTAATGTATAACCATCCGGTGTTTGACCAACCAGACGACGAATCGAACTGGTCCCAAACATTTACGCGTACCTGAAGCTTTTGACCCTCTGGCAGTGGTGTATTGACCGTCCAGCTTCCGGATGTAGCGTTAGTTCCTTGCCAAACTCTTCCGGAATCGACTATAACCGTACCCGCTTCATTCAGCACCTGTACTTCAAAGTAACTGAATGAAGCCCCTGAATCTAAATCCATTTGGTTCCATGTGACAGTCGGCGTGTTCGATTCAACAATATTTGGAGCTGATTGCGTTCCATCTGGATACGTTAAAGTGACCATAGGCGGTCGATTGATAATCATCCATGCATCCGGTGAAAATCCGGACCAAGCGAAGCCGTCTGTTACTTGGACACGGACGCGTAACGGCTCGTTTGTCGGCATATCCACTACCGGCGTATAGCTGCCGGTTGTCGATGTTGTTCCTTGCCACACATTACCCGTATCCAGTATGACCCCATTGGCCGCATTGGCTACTTGAAGTTGGAAGTAGGTAAACGTCGTCCCCGGATCGGGGTCGGTCTGCGTCCATTGGAACTGCGGCCGCGTTGTCGTGATATACGTCGGATCAGCTTGTGTACCAAATGGGAAACTCATATACGTTAGTGGCGGACGATTCGTGATCATCCACCCAATGTTAGACCAACCCGAGAATGCTTCTCCATCGGATACTCTAACCCGGACTTGATACTGGCCGCCCATTTGCAGCTGCGTGTCCATTGTCCATGCCCACGATGTATTCGTCGTGTTCATCGAGCGATTATAGACACACTCGTAGCAATTTCCGTAAATGTCCTTAATCTCAATATCAAAGACGGTGAAGATCGTCCCGGGGTCGATATCGCCTTGATTCCATGAAATCGTTGGCCGTAAGGAAACGGGACTTGGGTTTCCATATCCTCCATTCGGAAAAGTTAAAAATACGGTTGGTGGCGTGTTCGCTACACATGGATTGCAGTTAACCGTAACGGATCGCTCGAGCCAATCCGACCACGCGTAATATTCATCACCTACTGCTTTGGCCACTGTGTATGTTCCCGACTCTGCCGGATGCACGAGTTTTCCGCTAACGGTATATCCGCTTGGCGTGATATAGTAGTACTTTTCAAACTTAATTCCGCGATCGGACTCGTATCCGGATTGACAGCTTCCTGCATTGTAGCAATGATCGGGGTCATAGCTGCTGTCCGTCCATTGAATGGTGTTGCTGGCCGTTGGCGTGACGGTAAAGTATACAATCGGTGCTCGATGCACGATCAGCGGCTGCAAGTACCAATTAGAGTACTTCGAGTACCCTTGGAATGACGGATCGCCATTAGACAGACGGTGATCCGGATGTGGGTCATCCGGCGCCCGATACTCGACGTTGTATTTGCCCACTTTATCAAAGCTCATGATCGGCGTGGTAACAAGTGCCACGTTCTTGCTAGAATAACCGCTCTTGCCGTCACCTACATCCAGGAACATGAACGGATCAACGTGGGTATACCGCCATTGGGTGCCGTTATCAAACCTCAGGTCATTTTCCGGATCTTCGTATGTCGTTTCATAGTTCACTGTCGTATCGACTACCGCCGCGCCGTACGTTTTCGTAACGAGCTGCGGGCTTGTCAGCACGACGGCCATTTCTTTAAATTCCGTCGTTTCGTGCACGGAATACGGCCCGTACGTGCCGGTAGCAAATGTATTGTCGTAAACTGTAAACAAAGGCGTGCCGTTCTGGTACGCTTTAATTTCATTACCGTTTAGCTTGACGGAGTACGCGGCCCATGCACCGCTTGGCAAATACCGCAAACTCTCCGCAAGAAGCGTCTTTTCCCCGTTTACGATTTTGATCAGCCGCAGCCGGTCTTTCATGGACTCCACTCGGTACATGTTTTGATTATCCTGTATCCGGAATGACATACCGGCTGGAACGTAATCGTACTTGAGATTATTGATCCGCATCGACCACTTCAATGTTCCGTTGACGAGTGGCTGCAGCGATGGATTGACCAGCTGCCCGAACGTGAAAAACTCCTTCGATGAGGGAGGATGACTTTCGGAGCGTGGGAACGAATATACCTTTCCGCACATTACCATAAGTCCCGCTGCATATACACGCGGCGCTTTTCCGCATGTACCGCCTATGTTCCACAGCAATTGTCCCGTACGTGAATCAGCTAACCAGTTTTCATTTTGATAGTATTTATTAATAACGGTATAACCATCGATGGGGTCTCTTGCAAATCCGTATTGGTTATTCTTCTTGTAGTTTAGAACATCTTGCTGATCACTAGGAATTTCGGGATACCATCGGCAAACCCAAACCCCCGATACCCATGTGGGATTGCCATCATCGTCTAGCTGATCATAGTCCCAATAGCCGCCTTCTTCACCACATCCATTCGCGTGAACATCCCCTGTTCGAAGATTCACTACATAACCTCGGCTTCCTGAATAGCTGCTAATCGAGTACGCAATGTAGTCATCGTTTGGGCTTACACCAGACGGGTATGCTGCACCCCCCGGCCCCCCGTAATAACTCATATCCCGGAAGTTTAATGTCTGCTCTATCGTGTCATACCAGATGAAACCGCCGTAATGCGTATTTATTACTTTTCCGCCAGGAGTTACAAAGCCTCTCAGGTATGGGAAGTTAAAGGTATATACCCCAGACTTCCATTCTCTCGCTGGCAAAGCATTAATATGAGTGTAGTTTTCGACTTTATACGGGGTTATCAAGTTATCGAAGGAAAATGATTCGATTTTCCGGTTCACAAGATCGATTCTTTTGTAATCTACCGGAGTCTTGATAAAGCCGTCCATATACTGCCTATCTTTACCGTCGCTAAACGTAATTTTTACTTCCGGTTGCTCGCTGTTCTGGTAAACCTTCCGTTCGTGAATTGTGGAGGCAGGTACAATATTGCCGGCTTTCAGAGCGGAAAGTTTATGCCGTTGATATGTGTATTCAATCGTATTATTCCATGATTCGTAATACATCAAAAGGATGACTTCATCGATATCTTCCCGCACATATATATTGCCGTTTTCTGAATAGTTTCCCTCCATCAATTTAATTGGTGCAGGCAGATTGGTTCCGACCAGATAGAAATATGGAATCTGCAAAGAAGCATAGGGATAGCTTACATACTGAATGAACATATTGTCGCCAAGATAGTATTGAGGCGTACTTTCTATAATGTAGTTTTTTGGATTACCATTGAAAGTAACCGATCCTAAACTTCCAATCTCCATTAAGGATGCTGCATCGTGTGGAAAGGTAAGGTTCGGGTCGTCCTCTATCAGGCCATAATTGTCATTGTCACTGATTTCATCAAACTTTCTCACTCCAATAGGAGTTTTCATATCTCTCGTGTTGGTTGTTAACGTCCCGTCTGGAGTCAAACTCCAAAATGTTTTCGGTAACGTAGATTTGTCCAAGCTTGTGTTGAACCACGAATTCCCAAGCAACGAGGACGTTGGCAGCGGAACGGTCGTGACCGGAACCGGCTCGTTCGTTTGCCCACTAACCATAAAGGTTACTTCCGGATTGTCGTTCGTTACTTCGACGGTATAATCCTTCCAGCTGCTTAACCCGTAATCTTCTTCAGCATATAAACGGAAGCAGTACTTCCCTACCTTGCTCGGGTGGAATGGGAAGTTATTATTATTCGTCGAGATCAAGTTTTCGTACGGGTTACAAGAGCCGTTGTTATTGGCGTCGTAGCCATACCACGTTTCGTATTTGACGATGGTGTCGCCGTCCGGACTACGCGAATTGTTTTTGAAATAGCTTGGTGCGACTCTTGAGATCGTGTCACTGTATAAAAAATCAATGACAGGTGGCTGATCCGGAATGACCATCAGATTCCATGTGTCCGGGCTTAATGATTTCAAACCGGTATTATCGAAAACATGTAGGCTGATCGTGTACTCTCCCGCTGTCGTATATTTAGGAAGAGCATTCGTCCATTCGTCGCGGTTATGATCGATGGTTCTACCTTTGACCGGGGAATAGCTCTGACTCGAATCCCACGGCGGATTGACCGGCCGGTTCACTTTGATGACTTGCGGTCCGTTAATTTTGGGAACCGGATTCGGTGGAATAACGTTCAAATTGGTGCAAGACTTCGTTGTCTTGACACCGTCCGAAGCCGTTGCACATACGAGCTGCAAGCCAACCGTATCAGCGGTCATGCCGGTATAGCTCATTTTATTGTACGGCGTCGTCCATCCGTGCTTGGCCGGAAGCCCTCTAATCCAATCCGTTGCTTCGCTGTCTGTAAAAAGCCATTGCAGCGTCAACGGATCGCCGTCTGCATCGAACAACCGCGTTACTTTCAGGTCCACTCGATCACCCAGAATCACTTGGCCCGTTTCGCTGCCGTCTGTCGGATCAATGAATGCAATCCGCAGCTCAGGCGGCGTGTCTGGTGGTGGAGGTCCGATGGTAAATGTGCCCGGACCGATAATGCTCTCTGAACCGCAGCTATCCAGCACCGTTACTCGGACCTGAACTTGTCCATCTTGGATATTTCCGGGATACATTCGGGTGACGGTATCGTAATTGAACGGCATTGCTTTTTTGGTTTCCCCGTTGCTATCGTACCATCCTACCTGTACTGGCGGCATGTTCCAAACTCCGCCGTTCCCTTTAAATTCAAATTTGTATTTCTTTAAAGTACAACCTTTCTCTTCCACCTCGAACCAAACGAGATTGTTATCTTTCCAGTTTATAATTTCCTTGTCGGGCCATATTTTTCCCGTCATTGATCCAGGAGGATCGGGTGGATCAGGCGGGTCAGGCGGATCAACAGGCGGTGTACCGGAGCAGCCTCCTACTGATTGTACGGTTACAGCTTGATTTAGAGTGTTGTTGTTTTTCCCGCCAGCCCCTTCGGCTACAGCATTATTTGTATCGACGATGACTTTGAAAGAATATGATCCTGATGAAGGAAAGCTATAGGTGAACGTTCCTTGTTTCTCTTCGTTTTTTGAAAGACCGTTAGAAGTGTCCATGCTTGCAACTTCCGATCCGTTTAGTTCTACGATTGTCCGAAAAGTGGATGTTGTATCAACACCCATATTTCGGATTTTGTAAGTATACGTAACATCCTTACCGGCCTCAATACATACTGATCCGCTTGAAAGACTGATAGGGACTAAATCCGGAGTCGATAGAATTGGAGCATCTTTATAGGTAATACCGATTTGGTCGGGATACGTATACGTTTTTGACCGTAGATTTACGGTAAACGCAGCGTAGTAAACCATTACCTTCGCGCCGGGTAAACCGAGCTGTCTATAGTAGTCGGATTTATAGTCTAAATCTTGCGAGTAATGTACTTTAAATGTATCGGAAGTAATCCCTTCTATTTTGTTATAATAAGTGAATGCTTCAATTGTATATCCGTCATCGACACCTTCAGGACCAGGAACTAGAACATTATCAAGTATAGATGCTGTAGCGGTTATATCCGAAGCATTGACAACAGCAGCCGGTATTTCAGTATTATCTTCTAAAACATATGGCATCGTTCGATCAGCTGTCAAAGCAAGTTTTGTACCTGGACAATTCGGACTTGCTGGCATCATTGAGCCGTTGACGTTCTCGCTATAGTCTCGTCCAGATGGACTTGGACATCCTTCCCCACCATCCTGATACCAATCAAGCGTCCTACCCGAACTTCCGGGGGCATAACGGTAAAAAGCAAAATATCCTTGGGCAGTATCATTTCCGCTGGAGGTTACCTCAACCGGAACGCCCGTAAAATTGATTCCCGAGGTGTTCCACGCTGGTACTCCTGCCGCTTCACTTATTGTCTTCACGACTTTTCCATCTTGATAAAAGGAAAGTTCTTGTATCACCTTTCCTTCGGGTGCGGTTACAGCAAAGGGATTTGTCTTTACAGTTTTTGACGCGCTGTAAACGGCTTGATAGCCATTTAATGTACTGGCAGCATACGTCATTTCCCGCATTTCATCAGGCGTTGCCGCTTTTGCAACAGGCCACCTAAAATCCAAATACTGTATAGGTAGAATCTGAATTGTTAATATCAACAACATTAGGAAGCTAAGGTACTTTATTTTAGATCGCATTTATTCACTTCCGTTCATTAACATCTTACGGGTTACTTCTTGGATGTCGAAATTGAAATAATACGCTTATTATAATTTTTAGCTGGTGGTATGGCCGGGGCACTAATGGAAATCGCAACATCCGAATCTAAAAAGTACTTTTTTGGAATAATTAGTGCAGGAATATCTCCAGGCGAATCACGAAACAATGGTGCTGCGTTACTCAAAATACCATTTTGCTTGTCGGTAGGTTCATTTGATTTGAATCCATATAGAGTAAAATTGGGCTGTTTGAAAGTATCCTTGTAAATCGAAGGATCATTATTAAAGTCCACATGACCCTTGAAATATAGAACATAACTGTTCATATACCCATCCTTTATATATGGACTGTTCACCTTTAAACCTGTGTACCACTTTAAAGTGTCAAAATCGCCCAACAAGCTCAAATTGGGATCGTCCGGGTCTTCGAGATCAATAGCAATAATCTGATCCATTGTCGCCTTGTACAAACCATCTCCGGTTTCTACCGATAAATTATCAGGATTCCATTTAACAATTTGTGTACCACCAAAAATTTCGGGCATGACCGTAAAAATATTTGTCTTCCTCAATTCTAACTCAGCCAAGTTTAACGCTTGCTTATCCACTATCAGCTTATCGCCCTCACCCCTGTTGGCTTGTAATACTCGATCTACAACCGTCATAGCTTGTGCTCTCGTCGTTGCTTGATCCAGACCCAGGGCCCCACGGTCTAACCCTTGAATTAATCCCGTTTTCACGGCCTGATAAACAACCGCTTTATCGGTAATTTCTACTTCGGGGTACTGTAAATCAGGTCTTGTAGCTCTGAGGCTCAAACGCATCATTTCTTGTCTTGTAATCGCGCCGTTAATGTCTTGGCTAAATTCTTCGTAACGGTGGATCCCAGCCTCAACCACAGCGTTATTATACTTGCTGTACCAAGTAGCTCCTTCTTCACTGGTTTTCAGCTTAAGAGCTTTTGTCAGCATTGTAATAAACTCTGCCCTTGAAACGTCCATATCCGGCTTGAATGTGCCGTCCGGGTAGCCGTCGACAATTCCTCCTTCAACAGCCTTCATTATGGCTTGCTGGCCCCAATGCCCAGTAATATCACTAAACGCTGGGGGATCTGCATTGATAACATGTATTGCTGTAGTAATTCCTATAGAAAGGGCAAAACCAAATGCAGTTATTTTTTTAAACATGAATATTCCTCCATCATTCATAGTATCAACACTGAGAACGAGCGTACTCGAAACGTAGCACCCGCATTGATAAATCAAAATTACTCGATGAAGCTATTTAAGACTTGTTAAGGAAATATAGCCTCGTTTTCGATCCTAATGATTCAGAAGTACAGATATATGCGGAAATACGGAAATGTTTTAATCGACATAGACACCAACTAAGGTACTACTTATCATACGAAATTATAGCACTATTTTCCCATATAGTAAATTATTAGGAAATTCATTTACTAACCGACGATCCAAGGAGATAAAGTGGTGAAAATGCAAAAAAGGCCATTTGCGCACGCACTTCGCCCGTAAGGGACATAAGAGCAACCATAGGTTGCCTGCGCTTTGCGTCAAATGGTCATAATTCATCGGAAATATTTATGTTTACCAAAAAACTTTATCGAGACAACATACAATTAATTTGCAGTTTAATTACGGCTCAATGCCGAGATCAGCGCTTGACAGAAAATTCATAGGTTGAAAATGGAAAAACATCTGCTAATCCTGTATTGTTGTAAGTCCTACCGAACAACAAAAAAGGAATAAACAGATGCAGA
>NZ_CAJVAS010000041.1 GCF_910593845.1 Paenibacillus solanacearum
ATGATTTTCTCCACTACGACAACCTTCTTCAATTCTGCTCTGCTCAATGTCATGATCTCCTGTCCCATGGTGACATTATCTCAGAACAGTTACACAGTGACATTATCACAGCACAACGACAATCTTCAAACTGGGACTTGCAAAGATTGCCCACTTGATTTATATTTATAATGCCTTTTTATATCCTCTCGTTTGCATAAAGCAATATATCAAAATCGCATTTTAAAAGTGCAATACTTTTGAAATTATTTTTGGACTGGATTTCTATCGAGTCCTTTTTGTGCTGATCTAGTATCGAGTACTCCAAAATGTGAGGAATAGAAAACCACAACGCGAGGTGAACTGTAACCCGTAAGAGGTCACTTTTTTCAAGTGTCCATCTTACGGGGTACAGTTCAAGGGTTAGTCGCATTGTGGTTAGGGACTATCTATACAAACTCTTTTGTAATTTCATTAAGTGAATGGATTAGTTCAGCACAATTTTTTTGATTTAGAGTAACTTCTGGGTCTCCCCCTTGAGCTAAAGAGACACATAAAACTACCTCGTCTTGATAAACACTTACAATTATTATGCCTTCTTCGCTTTCGACTTGCGAAGTAATATTGATAATATCAACTCCTACTCTTTCTGAAAAATTACTATTACTTTTACTCAATTCCAAACCTTTATTAAGAGAAGATATTAATTGTTTGCTTTGAGTGGCTTCTAATTTTATCGCAGCCTCCATCCCGTACTTGTGTAACAATTTAACACTAAACAATATTCTGCGAGAATCTAACAAACTAATAATTATTTCGCCCTTGAGCCCCTCGATTTCAGAATCAATTTTTATAACAGACATTATAACCTCCAAGTATTAAGTTTGTTTAGCTATTTTTTAAAGAATCTTCGTAAAAAGTCAGGAATGTTTTGACCTGGAAGAAACCTTTGATGGTTGCCTTCTGGTGAATCTATGTGGTAGTGATAATTTCTATGCCATTCGGGAGCTCCTTTGTCATAAGGATGTTTTTCTAAGGTTATCCTTGTATTTTCATCCAGTTCCCATACCATTTTACCACGTCCAGATTTCCCAGGTTCATCAGGGATATACTTTCCATTTTGTCCAAACAATTTATTTATTTCAGTAGCATTATTTGGAAAAACGGTCATTAATGACGGATCTAAACTTAGTCCGGCTTCAAGATCTGGATATCCGTTATTAATTTGATACGACATATATCCTTTTAATAAATGGGTCTTGAATTCTTGTTGAGTACCTCGATCTAAGTTTAGATATATATCGTTGTCACCATTAATCCAACTTACATAAGCATAATTCCAAAAATTATTTCTTGAAGGTAACACAGGACCACTAGCATCTAACATGCCAGTAGTAACCCCATCTTCAATAATAGGTCTTCCTTGGAAGTTGCTGTCATCGCCAAGATATTTTGAACCTAATGCACCATTATCGCAACTACCTCCATGAGCCCAATTTCCATCAGTAGATACACAATAATGCCCAGTAGGGTCAACATTCGTCAGCGGATTGTTATGGACGTAGGTATAGAGGTTAAGGCTTAGCGGATTCGTAATATCCCCTTCATACGTATCCTAGTTAATAAACCGTTCATTTGGCGATAAAATGGGCGGAGACTGTTTTGCTACAATCGCCGCCCGACACTATAATTATATCATGCCGCTTCTTTACTGGATACTTCTGGAATTACATATGCCGCCTTCGTTCTCATGAGATAATGGATGACGTTTACGAGTTTCCGCATGATGCAGACAATTGCTTGTTGCTTGGTCTTTCCTGCCGCCATCTTCTGTCCATAGTAGGTATGGAAGTAGGGATTACGTGGTTCTTTCTTGGTTCTCGTAACGGCAATTTGCCTAATGGCAAGAGCTTTAATGATGTCATGCAGTTCCCTGTTGCCTTGCTTACTCTTGTAATTTCGATGCTTGTTACCTGAGCCTACTGCAATAGGAGCGATTCCGGCAAAACGTGCCAACTTGTCAGGAGTAGCGAACCTATGAATGTCGCCTATCTCAGCTACCAGTTCCGCCGCCGTAACCAATTCAATACCTGTCATCGTTTCCAGTTGGAAGCCTAGCTGTTTCATCAGTCCTTCAATTTCCTTTTCAATGCGGCTCAATTCACGCTCGTAGAAGCGGATATTGCGAACAAGACTAATGACGATAAAATCCCTCTCGTCTTGGAAATCACGGCTCGTATCGCCATCCTCAGCTATGAGCGTTAGAATTTGTTCCGCCTTCTTGGTCGATAAAGCATAATTGCTCAGCTTGCGGAGATACGTTGCCAGTTCCTCTACCCCCACGCCTGACAATCGGGAAGGAGAAGGATACTTATGCCAAAATGCTAACGCTGTCTTACCGTCTACCTCGGAAAAGAACTTCTTGTAGCTCGGATAATGGTAGCCCAATTGCTGATGAAGCCGCTTGACCATGCCCGACAGACTCTTAGCTTGCCATTTTCGTTGGGTTACAAGCTGACTGATTGCCCAATACAGGTCAATGGGCTTTGCATCCGGCAGATTGTAAAGTTCATCCCGTAGAACTTTAGCTACACATTCTGCATCCCACGAATCGGATTTCTGTATGGTTACGTGACTCTTACGTCTGTTATTAGCCAATTTTGCATTGACTTCCTTCACCCAACAGCCTTTCTCGGTCAGGTAAACAGCTAATGCTCTGCCAAAACCGCCTACATCCTCCAAGCCGTAGACTACTGACACCCCTTTCTTCGTATGCTTCTTGACTTCTTTCTCGAGCTGAGGAAATGCTGTCGGCTTGTTCTCGAACTTGATTTCGCCTAGCTTCTGATTCCAACAGTCGATGATCACAGCCGTATGATGCTGTTTGTGCAAGTCAATTCCTACATAAATAAATTTGTCTTGTTGTACTATATCGCTCCACTCCTCATTGTTTGTATTGTTGAATCCTTACTCATGAGTTAGACTTGCATCCTGATTTCAAGTGAACGGGCCACAAAGATACATAAGCATATTTCCAACCCATGAGTAATCATTCAACCTGAACAACGACGGTTGAGTAGCTATGCATCCTCAGTTCGAGCGGACGAGCCGCAAAGATACGTTAGCAAAAACTACTCCCCATCTTTGTTCCTAGTTTAGTATCTCAGTGAACGGCATAGGCTTTTTCTAATCTCACATGCAATAATTCAGTCTGTAAATCAAGGGTTATACGATGAAGGTTTGAAACAATGTCTTCAACTGTCAACTTATGTAATGCCGATATTCGATCGATCCCCAACACAGCTAAAGTACAAGCTTCGTAGGTCTGAATTTGCAGCATCAACATTCGTTCTTCAGCATCCCATTTGCCCATAAGGGTTGGTTCGTTCATGTCCACCCACCTTGTATGATCGCCTGATGCTTGCCAATAGCTTCAACATTTGCGTATTGATACATGCCGCAGTAAAAGCTTCGACGATCAAGGATTCGTTTTACCTGAACTTTGGTGAAAGCCTTGCCTTGCTGCGTTTTGTAGTTTTCAAGGTTCAATTGATCAGCTATTTCCGATAATGTCCAGTTTGAAAAATGTTCTTTAAGTTCAAATATTCTTTCAACAATTACTGCTTGCTCTGTATCGATTTCCAGTACTTTAGAACCTTTTTGGGCTTTATATCCGAATGTTGCCCGTCCACCAGCATAACCGCCTTCTCTGGCCTTCCTTGTTCTTCCTTTGCCTAGCTTCATTGCGATTTCCAGTCGTTGGTATGCGTCTAAAAGTTCCATTAACCCGTTAATAAGGAAATCTGACGGGTCTTTCTTGTAAATGCTGTAAGTTGGCTGTTCAATCGATTTCACATCAACATTTTGCTTTTTAAACTCCCGATGAACCAACACTTTGACGATATCGCTTCTCCATAAACGATTTGTATTCAACACGACAACATGATCAATCGAATGAGTCGATATAAATGAAAGCATATCTTGAAATCCTTGACGATCTACTTCCAGAGCATCCTCGTCTACTTTTGCGCCGCTAATTCCTTCGTCTACGAATACATGAAGCAAATTCCATCCCTGCTGATGACAATACGTTTCAATTTCTTCACGTTGATATGACAAGCTGTAACCATCTTTGGCTTGCCCTGCTGTTGAGACTCGAATATAACCGATCACATTCACGAGAATTATCCTCCGTTACAGAAATTTTAATTTATGTAACTCTTATGAGTTTAAACCTTTAAGAGTAATATCCCTGTAACTATTCTATTACTTTTAAGAGTATAATTCAATCATATTTTGCCGAAACTTTGAAATAATGATATATTCTTTTCGTAGAACTCTTAAAAGTAATCCTTTTGGAGGATTCCATGAAAATAAAAATTAGGTTACGTGAAATTTTAGCAGAACGGAATATTTCGCAAAGACAATTTGCGCTATCAATGAACATGAGAATTGCTACGATTAATCATCTTTGTTCAGATAACGTAGACAGAGTTTACATTCGTACTCTTGAACAAATATGCGAAGCCTTAAACGTTGAAATAGATGAGCTCATAGTCTCGGAAAAAAGCTAATCGTCATACTTCTAACATCGCGATGACTACGCATCAGCTATGATTAATACGGCTATTTCAAAGCCTTAAATGAATGTAAACGAGCCCCGGATTTACGCATGAAAATAAAATCGCCATTTCATTTTCACACAATCGGAAATAAATCGACTTTTCTTGCAATATGTAAGGTAATTGCTGTATTTCTTATGTACACTTGATTTCACCTATGTAAGATGAGCATAACTCTGAAACACTTTATATGATTGGACTTTTAATCATTTATGTACTTATCTGATATCGTAATCGTAGGAGTAACTGTCGTTTCAAGATGGATGACTTTCATCCCAAATTATCGAAATCTATAGCAAGCGGCCTCAATGATCGTTGGCTTGGAAATATGATTTGCTTCGATAACTTTTTGCGATTGGCATAGGTCGATGGCTTGTATAATTGTCTGACTTCCGAATCTGTTAGCCAATTATGTAATGCTTGAAACGATAGCACACTCTCAATCTGATTCAATTTGAATGACTGAGATTTGAACCATTCTAGACTTAGACCATCAATAGTTGCAGGCAGTTGGATCGTTTCCAAGCTTGGCTTAAAAGTATGTATAAAAAACGCTTTCGATATTAAATGAATTGCGAGACGTTTCGATGAATATTTTCTCATCTCATCATAGCTTAGACTTACTTCCATGCGCAGCAATCCTTGAGCTTTAGCAATGATTTCTGCTGGTTCCTTATGATCCTTACATTCTTGCTGCTTGTTGTAAAATGTAATGTATCTGCTGTCATTAAAATGAGTTGCTGTCTCATTCCGTCCGTATAATTTGGACTTCATATACGGGATATACAGACCGTGTAGCTGCTTAATGTAATTCTCTACCTCATCTCCCAATTGAAAATTCCAGCATAAATCAATTCTTGATACATACCAATCCTCCTTCTTCACATGTATGGCAAATAACTCATATAATCGGGAACTTAGCCTATGAAAGAAAAGAGGAATATCGCTTTCTTGTATGAGGTAGACGTTGTTTCCGTAGAGGAATTTGGGAATGGATACTTGTACAATTAAGATTTGGCTATAGTCGTTATACACGATATAGGGGAGTTGTTCATCGTACATCTTGTATGTAGTTTTCAATGATCCGGTAGGATGATCCAAGTAAGTTTTAGGGTTAGGTTGTAGTTTCAGCAAGTAAGTTGGATTAATCTGAACTGGCTTAACAATTAAATTGACGGTATCAATCATTCAATTCCTCCTCTGGGTTTTAAATCAGGACTCTAAAATTTTGGATATAATTTGACCTGTTATAACAAATCATAGTTCATAATTGTTCAAGTTCATAAATAATTCACCTCAAATCTTCAAATTGGGACTTGCAAAGATTGCCCACTTGAATTATATTTATAATGCCTTTTTATATCCTCTCGTCTGCATTAAGCAATATATCAAAATCGCATTTTAAAAATCAATACTTTTGAAATTATTTTTGGACTGGATTTTTATCGAGTCCTTTTTGTGCTGATCTAGTATCGAGTACTCCAAAATACAATACGTTGATAGCTGATGTGAGGAAAAGAAAACCACAACGCAAGGGTTAGTCGCATTGTGGCTAAGGAACGCTAAGACTGCGCTCTAATTAATTGAGCCTTTTGAAATAATTTTAATCGAGCTTTCTTATCGGGAGTGCCGTCCGAAGGGCTTGTAACGTAGTCCAGTCCCTCAACTGGAACAAGCTTATTGTCAAGAGCCTTTTCTAAAACAAGATACAACCTGAAATCAAGTAGTTTACTAACATCTGTCTTATCTAACATAGCGCCTAAATCAATTTTCTTTCGTATGGTATAAGCAAAACTCTCTTTCTCAAATGTTTTGCTACTAAAAATCGCCTCTGCTTGCAGTAATTGAGCCTCAGTTAAAACATCAGATTTGATTGCCTGTATTACAATGCTTTCTAAACCCACTGATTTTGAACTTGCATACTCATGAAATAACTCACTAAGTAAATTAGAATCAATACGTTTTCCTGATTTTTGAACTTTTTCTCTAAAGTACCACCACACAAACTGTTCTTTTACTTCTTGATTAATATTAAGCTTATCCCTGTAGGACACTAATAAAGTTAAAGCTATTTCCGACAACTGACTGTGTAACTCGAATTGCCTGCCAATTTCAAGTCTAGAAATTATTTCACCAATTGCAATAGCTGTTTGTTCTCCGTCTATATTTGCTTGAACTGCAATTCCATTAATCTTCTCTATAACCGACAAAATAGTCACCTGCCAAAAATTTATTTTCTTTCATTTGGATTTTCTCTATAGTACCTCATAATTCTACCAACAGTTGACCTTATATGAGTTTGATAGGTACTAATCAGTTGAGTATGGTATCGATTCATTTTTGCAGCATCTTCGTCTGAAATTGGCTTGCCGTTTTGCCCTACCCTTACGACAACATTATTTTTATCAATGACATGCACATGTGGTGGAGCATGGTCACCAGAACGATAGTAATGTTCGATATACCCAATACTTGTTTTAGGTGTTACTTGTCCAGGAGGCAAGTCAGCGGCATATGCCCTCGGTGAAATAAAATCTATCACTCCATCCAGGATACCTCTGCTTTCTTCCTGAATCACAATAGCTAGCCTTACACCGATAGCTATGTTACCTTCCAAGATAAAACTTGCTTCTCCAGACATGCAATCTGTGTAACTGCAAGCATTGTTTCTCCATTCATCATTTGCTGCCTCAAGCTTTTTCTGATTAGATATGGATTTATCAATACAAGCAGTACTTTTGCAACTTGATTTTGATCTTTCTATTTCCCACCACATAGATGAGTTTTTCTTTACTTCTGTTCTAACCGCATCATTTAACTGATCGTCTACTCCACTAGCTGAGTCTACGTAGCAACCTGAATCTACACCTGCCACACAGTGTCCACTAGGATCAGAAAATATCAACGGATTATTATGCACATACGTATAAAGATTCAAACTCAGCGGATTCGTAATATCCCCTTCATACGTATCCTAGTTAATAAACCGTTCCATATCCGATAAAAAGGGCGGAGACTGTTTGTTTACAATCGCCGCCCGACTCTATGATTATATCATGCCGCTTGGTTACTGGATACTACTGGAATTACGTATGCCGCCTTCGTTCGCATCAGGTAATGGATGACGTTCACCAGTTTCCGCATGATACAGACAATGGCTTGTTGCTTGGTCTTTCCTGCCGCCATCTTCTGTTCATAGTAGGCATGGAAGTATGGATTCCGTGGCTCTTTCTTGGTACGTGTAACGGCAATTTGCCGGATGGAAAGGGCTTTTATGATGTCATGAAGTTCCCTGTTGCCTTGCTTGCTCTTGTAATTCCTATGCTTGTTTCCTGAACCTACTGCGATGGGGGCGATTCCTGCGAATCGTGCCAACTTGTCAGGAGTAGCGAAGCGGTGTATATCTCCAATCTCTGCTACCAGTTCAGCGGCTGTAACCAATTCAATGCCTGTCATTGTTTCTAGTTGGAAGCCTAGCTGTTTCATCAGGCTTTCGATTTCCCTTTCAAGACGAGTCAATTCACGCTCGTAAAAGCGGATGTTACGGACAAGCCCTCTGACGATATAGTCACGACTGTTTTGGAAATCACGGCTCGTATCGCCATCCTCGGCTATGAGCGTTAGAATCTGCTCTGCTTTCTTGGTCGATAAAGCATAATTACTCAGCTTTCGGAGATACGTTGCTAGTTCCTCCACCCCCACGCCTGACAATCGGGAAGGTGAAGGATATTTATGCCAAAACGCTAACGCCGTTTTACCGTCAACCTCGGAAAAGAACTTCTTGTAACTTGGGTAATGATAGCCGAGTTGCTGATGAAGCCGCTTGACCATCCCTGACAGGCTTCTAGCTTGCCATTTCCGCTGTGTGACAAGCTGACTAATCGCCCAATACAGGTCAATCGGCTTTGCATCCGGCAGATTCGGCAACTCGTCACGTAAAACCTTAGCCACACATTCCGCATCCCACGAGTCGGATTTCTGTATCGTGACGTGGCTCTTACGTCTGTTATTTGCCAGTTTTGCATTGACTTCCTTCACCCAACAGCCTTTCTCGGTCAGGTAGACTGCTAATGCTCTACCGAAGCCGCCCACATCTTCTAAGCCATACACAGCGGACATACCCTTTTTCGTGTACTTCTTGACTTCCTTCTCAAGCTGTGGGAACGCTGTTGGCTTGTTATCGAACTTGATTTCGCTTAACTTCTGATTCCAACAGTCGATAATGACCGCTGTATGATGCTGTTTGTGAAGGTCTACCCCCACATAAACTAATTTATCCGGCTGTTTCATGCTTGTTTCACTCCCTGTTGTCGTTAGAATTGAATGGTTACTGATGAGTTAGAACTGCATCCTGACTGCAAGTGGACAAGCCACAACGATACGTAAGCAAATCTCTAACCCATGAGTAACCACCCACAATACGGATGGTTGGAACGTTGGCCGTGAAATAAGTTTGCATCCTCAGTTCGAGCGGACGAGCCGCAAAGACACGTTAGCAAAATCTCATTTCCGTCACGTTCCGGCAGGATTACCGCTTGTACTTACTTGCTTCAATGGCTTGCTCAAGGTTGACATGGAGCAGTTTGGTTCTGAAATCCAATTCCATTCGATGAATAAAGTTTATGATGTCCTCAACCGTTAGCAGGTGCATCGAAGTTCCTTGTTGACGAACCGTATTCATGATGGTGCACAAAACTTCTTCGCACGTTTGAATCTGTAGCATAAACTGCAATTCTTCCCCTAATAAGGCTTTTTGCTTGGCTGTTTCCTCCACGTTGCCGCCCCCTCGATTAAATAATCGCTTGGTGTAGCCCATCGGCTTTAATGTCGCCGTAGAGGTACAGACCTTGATAAAATTCTTTGCGGTCAAGGATTCGCTTGACCTGCACTTTCGTAAACTTCTTGCCTTGAGCCGTAGTAAAGCGGTCATAGTTCATCTGATACGCCATCTGCGACAATGACCAGTCAGGGAACAATTCCTTTAATTCAAATACTCGCTGTACCGCTTGGGCTTCATCGAGATTGATTTCGATAGCTTTCTGACCTTTCTTGGCTTTGTATCCATATGCCGCCCGACCTCCGGCATAGCCGCCCTGTTGAGCCTTCTTATTGCGTCCTCGGCTCAGTTTCATGCTAATTTCGAGCCGTTGGTAAGCATCAAGCAGTTCCATCAGTCCGTTAATCAGAAAATCACTTGGGTCTTTCTTGTAGATGCTGTATGTAGGCTGTTCGATGCTTTTCACATCCACGCCATGCTTCTTGAACTCCCGATGCACAAGCACCTTTACGATGTCAGACCGCCATAAACGGCTTGTATTGAGTACGACAACTGCATCAATGGTATGAGCAGACAGGTCGGCTAACATGCTCTGAAAGCCGATTCTGTCCACTTCAAGAGTATCCTCATCGACCTTCGCCCCACTGATTCCCTCGTCTGTAAATACATGCAATAAGTTCCATCCCTGCCGCTCACAATACAAATGGATTTCGTCTTGTTGGTAAGATAAACTGTATCCGTCTTTGGCTTGCCCTTGCGTCGATACTCTGACATATCCGATGACATTCATTCTGTTTCCTCCCCCACCGTTACAATAATCACAATTTCCGTTACGTTACAACGTCACACAACCATTATATGACGTTACAGCGTCACAAGCAATGTGTTTTTTCGTTAATCATGATATATTGTTAAATATACCGATGGGGGAAAATAAGATATGAGAATCAAGATTAGATTGCAGGAACTCTTGGACGAGCGGAATATTTCTCAACGTCAGCTTGCACTTATGGTCGATATGCGTCCCGGTACGATAAATGCCCTTTGCAGGGGGACAACGGATAGAATTTATATCAGTACCCTTGAGCAAATATGTAAAGCACTGAACATACATATCCATGATTTGATTGACATGGAGGACGAATAACCTTACTGTGCTATTGCCGTTTTGGTAATCAAGCCGCCCAAAACTGAGCAGGGAATTGTTACTACATCCTCCCACTGTTCCGCCGCTGTAATGTCGAAATCAAGAGTAGGGCTTTTTCGCATAATTTTCTCAATCTCTCTGCGGTAATATCCCGTAACTTCTCTTTGCTCCAGTTCACCAGTCATCAGCCCTCGAACTCGTTGCAGATGTTTTGGCTTCAATTGTTCCGGCTCAGTTACATGAGAGCATAGATAAAGCCTGTTGAATTGGGGCGGAAACTGGACAAGCCTATTCATAGGTATCTTGTCATCCGGCTTATACACGATTTCAAACCTCGTTAGTTCCCCTTGAATACTTACTCCATGCCGTTGCGACAGTTCTTGTTTTTTGTCATATACCCTGCAATATCCGGCAACTTGCCTTTGATGTCGCTTGTTAGAGTAAAACGTTCCTAATTTCTTTCGCATATTCCGCCCAGTCAGTGACAGCACGAACAATTCCGCTAAGGGCAAAGGAATATCAAACGCTACATCCGACCTTACGAATTGTACCTCTTCGGCGTTATCGACAATTTGGGACAACCACGAACGAAAATAGACAAGAGAATCAGGATGACATTCGATTCGGAGCGTATGCTTCCTTGACATTCGAGCGTAGACCAATTGATAGGAGATGTATACCCAATACTTCCCTTCTCTGACTCGAACACGATATTTGAACCCCTTATCTTTGACGTAAAAAGCAGCATTGTAATAGTCACATAACCACTGGCGGAGCGGATTAAAGAAACTCCAATATACGTTGGTAAAATCGACTACAATGCGGTCTATTGAAACCTTGACTCCTTCCATGTTCAGCCCCCAACCGGAAATTTTTTTAACGAATTTCCGTCTATTATTAGAGGGCAAGGCGGCTAGCCTGATACGTTTCCTTACCTGTATATGTCAACTGCTCGTCAGCAGATTCTCTTTACACCGTATCCATCGTTGCAATCCCTAGATAAGTTGCGGATAAAATCAAATACTTTTTATTGACGGCCTTCTACTATGAATGGTCGGGGTAAGTAGCCATGAAGTTGCGTGTTACACCTTCTATTTCGCATATTTCTTTTTTTTCAGAAAACAGCGATAAAGCGAAGCTAAGGAAATTGGGCTTCAATATGATAGCATCTGATGATTTTACTATTGTTTTGGTCGGGTAGGTTTCATCAGTTAGGGTATAATCTTCAACAGCTACTGTGTGCGTACACTTGCTTTGGGGAAACTTTGGTACGTGGCTTACAAGGGTTAACTTTATTCAAACAAGAAATAGTAATTCATTCGGCACCGGTGTATGGTCTTAATAAAGCCGCCGCCGCGGCGAAACATAAAAAAGAAAACCACAACGCAAGGATTAGTCGCATTGTGGCTACTTCAATTAAAGCTGATATAATTTGTTCAGTAATTCTGTAAATGTGTTGCAAATAAATGACGTTGCTTGATTACGATCTTCATAAGCGATTTCATGATCCCAAAATACTACCGCTGGTTCTTTTGAGTTCTTTGAATAATCAAAACAAATTAAGTTGCCAAATGGGTCATTGGCTATTGGGACAAGATTCTTTTGTAATCTGTCCTTTACATCTTCATAAACCTTTAGTATATATATCGATCTTTCCGAGTTAAAACTTAATAAATAATTAAAAACCGATTCTTCGTGATCGTAGAAATCGAAACAATCAAGATTTGGATGTCCCCCACTATATTTTTTTACAACTGAAACGTAATCTTCGGGAAATCTGCATCCAAGATATTTTTCTACCACGTAAATTTGATTAATATCTAAAGCTTGATCATAAAAGTCCCATTCAATACTTGCCACTCTTTTATTCCCCTCTCCCACTACGTATTTTTCTTCCTCCGCCCCAAATACTTCTTCCGCCAGTATGACCAGTTTTTGCATGAATAGCGGAGTCTACTAATTGCATTCTACCAGTGTCTTGATGATGGTGCCAAGTATAACCTTCAGGAGTTATACCCCTGCTTATTTGTTCCAATTGTAGCTTTGTGAACTGCTTTGCTATCTCAGGATTATTCATAACTTCATTTGCTAGTGATTTAGTAGCTGTTCTAAATTGAGTTGCATCACTTGACTTCAATTGATCCTCAGGCAGGTGGGTATCAAACCTTGAGTCAAACTTTGGAAATCCATTGGAATCAAACGCTACTCCAGTTACTGGATGCACTTTCCCTGCTAGGCTTGAGTTTCGGACTGCTAGTGTTGCTCCAAGAAAAACACCATAATCATCATACTGAAAACGTGCAACGTCGCCTTCATCACAATAAGTATAACTACATGGATTTGACCTGATTGCCTCTATTTGACTTGCGGCATTAAGGGCTGTTTCTTGGCCACCATAAGTCACATCATCTTTTAATGAAGCTACTAACAGTCTATTTTCAGCGTTTAACAAATGGTCGTATTCTCCATCGGGATGACTACTAACTTCACAGTAATCCATTCCCTTTGCACAATGCCCACTAGGATCAGTATACCTCAACGGATTATTATGCACATACGTATAAAGGTTCAAACTCAGCGGATTCGTAATATCCCCTTCATACGTATCCTAGTTAATAAAGCCTTACTTACCGGGAATATAGGCGGCAGATTCTTCCTCCACAGCCTTTCCCCAGTATATCATCCAGCGTCCATTTCCGGCACTGTCGGTATCACATACGCTGCTTTCGTCCGCATCAGGTAATGGACGACATTCACCAACTTCCGCATGATACAAACGATGGCTTGCTGCTTCGTCTTTCCTTCCGCCATCCTTCGCTCGTAGTACGCATGGAAGTACGGGTTGCGCGGCTCCTTCTTCGTTCTCGTCACCGCGATCTGCCGAATAGCCAGCGCCTTCAGAATGTCGTGAAGCTCGCGATTCCCTTGCTTGCTCTTGTAGTTGCGGTGCTTGTTTCCCGAACCTACCGCTATCGGCGCTACTCCCGCGAATCTCGCCAGCTTATCCGGCGTAGCGAAACGATGGATATCGCCGATCTCCGCTACCAGTTCCGCAGCCGTTACCAAGTCGATTCCCGTCATCGTCTCCAACTGAAAGCCAAGCTGCTTCATTAGACCTGCGATCTCCTGTTCAATTCGGTTCAGTTCACGCCCATAGAAGCGAATATTTCGCACAAGACCTTTCACGATAAAATCACGCTTCTCCTGAAAGTCGCGTGTCGTATCGCCATCCTCCGCGATCAGCATCAGCATCTGCTCCGCTTTCTTCGTCGAGAGCGCATAGTTGCTCAGCTTCCGCAGGAACATCGCCAGTTCATCCACCATCACACCATCTAGGTGGACGGGCGAAGGATACTTATGCCAGAAGGCCAACGCCGTCTTCCCGTCGATTTCGGAAAAGAACTTCTTGTAGCTGGGGTAATGGTAGCCGAGTTGCTGGTGCAGCCGCTTCACCATGCCAGACAAGCTCTTAGCCTGCCATTTCCGCTGGGTGACGAGCTGGCTAATCGCCCAGTACAGGTCAATTGGCTTTGCGTCAGGCAGATTCGGCAGTTCATCCCGCAGCACCTTCGCCACGCATTCTGCATCCCAGCTATCGGATTTCTGTACTGTGACGTGACTCTTACGGCGGTTATTCGCCAGCTTCGCGTTGACTTCCTTTACCCGGCAGCCGCTTTCGGTTAGGTACACCGCCAACGCTCTGCCGAATCCGCCTACGTCTTCCAGACCGTATACGACAGACATGCCCCTTTTCGTGTGCTTCTTCACTTCCTTCAACAGCAGGGGAAAGGCGGACGGCTTGTTGTCGAACCGGATTTCGCCCAGTTTCTTATTCCAGCAGTCGATCATCACGGCGGTATGATGCTGCTTGTGCAGGTCTACGCCTACGTAAATCAATTTTTCGGGTTGGATCATCTTCACTTCGCTCCTTCACAGGGATGGGACAACTACGCACAGGCTGGAGAGGCATCCTGCGAACAAGCGGGCAGAATACATAACACGTAAACTAACCTCCAGTCCATGAGTATCCGTCCCATCAGACGGCTTGAAACCATGATAAATGAGCTTGCATCCTCAGTTCGAGCGGACGAGCCGCAAAGACACGCTAGCAAATTCTCATTCCCTCACGTTTCCATCAGTCAGCTTTCGGTTTGTTCGGTTTCAGCCCATAGGCAAGGTATGCCTTCTCCAGTCGCACATGAAGCAGTTCCAACCTTACAGCATCTTCCAATTGATGAATGGCAATTAATACATTCTCCACCGCCAACTTATCGAATCGCTCCCCATAGCGGTAAATATGGTCGAATATCGCGTATTGGCACGATTCCAACGTATCCAGTTGCTCATCGTATCGGTCTTCCTGCTCGACACAGCGGTTATAGTGCTCCATCTCCTCCATCCCGCCACCGCCTCACAAAATCGCTTCGTGCAGCCCGGCGGCCTTCACGTTTCCATAGCACACCATGCCTTCGTATAGCTCTTTCCGGTCCAGGATTCGCTTGACCTGTACCTTCGTAAACCGCATGCCTTGCTGGGTCGTATACCCTTCAGCGTTCAGCCGCCGCGCCGTCTCCGCCAGCGTCAGGCCTGGGTTTCGTTCCCTTATCTCAAATAGCCGCTTCACAGCCGACGCCTGGATCGGGTTCACTTCGATCACTTTCCGTCCCTTCTTCGCCGTATAGCCGAACGCAGCGCGTCCTCCGGCATAGCCGCCTTGCTGCGCTTTCTTCATTCGTCCGCGTCCCAGCTTCAAGGCGATTTCTAACCGCTGGTACTGATCGAGCAGTTCCATCAGCCCGTTAATCAGGAAATCGCTCGGGTCTTTCCGATGGATACTGTACGTCGGCTGCTCGATACTCTTCACATCCACGCCATAGCGCTTCAACTCGCGGTGAACCAGCACTTTCACAATGTCACTACGCCATAAGCGGTTCGTGTTAAGCACGAGCACATAGCTCACACCACCATCCGGCAGTGCTTCGAGCATATCCCGGAAGCCTTCACGCTCGACTTCCAGCGCTTCTTCGTCTACCTCCGCGCCGCTAATCCCGGCATCCTCATACACATGCAACAAGTTCCAACCCTGTGCGGCGCAATACGCTTCAATCTCATCGCGCTGGTACGCGAGACTATAGCCTTCCTTCGCTTGTCCTTGCGTCGATACGCGAATATAACCAATCACGTTCAACAGTCACTCCCCCAATCGCAACGATAATTAAAATTACCGTAACCGAAGCCGAATTAAAGATTACTAGTTTTTGGTAATTTTTGTTCGGAGCAATCATAGTACGCGTGTATGGGAGAGTTCAAGCATCATTTCATTTCAAAATTAAAGTGACACACCTTTACCCAGCCGCACCACAGCGGGGACAGGGGTAGTATGGGCTTTAATGCGGTAAAGGTATAAAGGTGACCTTTACTTCGTCAGGCGGTACGTTTCGAGCTGGATATAGTTCAGGTACTCCACCGGAAACTGACGGGTTTCCACTAGCTCCGGCACATACCCGTTCTCCCTCAACTTCTCCATCATCTCGTTAAAGTCGCCTTTTACCGTTCTCGGGACAATCAGGTTCTTACTCTGGAGAAACAGGCGCTTCCCATACGAACGCTCATCCGCCTTAAAATCCCGCAGATTCTTAATCAGGTCAAGTTTTAGCTTATTCCGGCGCTCCTCCATCGGCAGGCTATAGATACGCTTCAATTCGACGCTTCCCCGTCCCCATATATCCCGAAACGTTCCATCCGCCAGTTCCGCTCTCGGTATCGTAGGCAGGTCAGCCAGCAGGTGGAAGTGGAGTGTGCCGCGCTGCTGGAAGGAACGATTGGCAAGATACTTAAAATCGCCGTACCGTTCGCGCATCCGCTTCACCCAGTTCTCATAGTCCTTCGCCGCTTCATCCAGCGTCACGTCCGGCTTCTCGTAGGTCAAGGTAATGAACTTGTGGCCCAGGCTAAAGTTTCGGTCCATCAGGTGGCAGAATCGTTCCCGTTCCGCCAGTTTCAACCGTCCTGGCTTCGGCGTTCGGTCAGGGCGATTTCGCGCACACTCCTCCTCTTTATCAGGCGGCTCCAAGATCGCCGCATAGAGCCGCTTCTGCAAGTCCGTCAGGCTCGGGTCGGCTTGAATCGCTTCGATCTCCGCTAAGCGTTGGTTTTTCGACTTACGGTCACTTTCTTCAAATAGTTCCTTTCCATACAGCTTCACTCGCAGGCAATCTCCAATTCTCGTCATCTGGCAGTTATATCCCATCGCCCAGTCCTCCTTGGCGCCCATTGGGGCGTTTACCGTAAATAAACCGGGGGGATGCATGTGTACTCCATGGGGTTCATATAAAAAATAACGGCAGGGAAAGCAGTCCCTACACTTCGTTAGGCATATCCGGCAAGGGGGTCACGAGGGAGTATGGTTACAGTACATTTAAACAGGCATAACGGGCGAGTCATAGACAGGTTGGGAAAAGCTTCCTCGGATACGCAAAAAGCCCCCGTCAGCGACTACGGGACGTTCTACGTCCATATCGTCGCCAGCGGGGGCATGTGGGGGATATTATCATCCAGAGAACATAGGGAGATCAGAGCATTCCAATCATTACTACAACCCTCGTATAAATCCTAATATCACTCAGCGGACGAGCGAAGCGAAGTCCTCCGAGCGTTAGCGAGGAGCAGAGCACATCCATCCTTCATAGTCAGAAAAGCAGCCCAGGCTTCTATGGGCATAGGCTGCCCACGAATATTAAGCCGCTCGTTCCCTGCCTGTGACCTCCTCGCTTCGCTCGGAAGACTCCGCTTCGCTTCGTCACTTTCTTTCTCTTTTCATTCATCTAAGAGCATGTTATTCCTTTGATGAATCCTCTTTATTTTTTAATATAGCGACCACTTTTATTTGTTTTATTCGTCCACTCTGGACAGGCATCCGAAATCTGCGGAGAATGGAGCTTTCCCATAAGACCCCTGTATTTCCCACATAGGAGCGCATGTCCTTCTTCATAAAATTTTTTCTAAATATAGGAAATTATCCGTATATTCATTCGTTTTTTAGCAGGAAATATACCATTCTATACCATTAGGTTATCAATCGAAGCCAATTGATCGAAAAATTATATCAATTATTTTTCCTCAGGCCATCCTATACCCCATCGCTTGTCGAATCCGGGTGAGGCACGTGGTTACAGGCGATAGAAACCGGGCAATTTCCCATTTCTATCCTCAGAACAGTCGAAAGTCACGGTAGGACAGTAGCGCCCATCTACGGCGATTTCTGGGCGTTTTACGCCCAATTCGTCGCCATGTGGTGAATACGTACGGGCAAGGTTTTCAGGGATCATCAGCATATCCATCACGCTACAATTTTGGCTACATGTGAAATCGTATAACAGCCCTAAGGAAGCGGGGTGACAGCCCCCCGTCCGCCGAGAGAACTGGCTATGTATTATTAAATTCAGAGAGAGTAAGTGAAGCGCTGTTCGCCGCCGCGCAAACGTTATTCAGCTATTTCCGATTTCTAGTGGCCGCGGCAGATAAAAAAGAACCACAACGCGAGGTTTAGTCGCATTGTGGTAAAACCAACAGGCATATAATTTATTCATTTTGTTATAAAAATAACCTCGTTCGCTTCAAAGGCAATGATCACAACATCCTCTCCTCCTGAAAGCACTATCCTAATTTTCTCAGGTTCTCTCGCATCATCAACGCTTTCAATCTGCACTTCGAGAATTTCATTGCTATCAAATGAGAAATTCACAGGCTCCAAATGGAGGTTTCTTACTTCAAAGAAATTTAACTGACACAGCAACATCTCTTCCTCGGTCTCTTGAAAGCCTTCTTGTTTCCAATTGCACAATTCTAACTCGATTTCTAATTCCGATTCGCCTAAAGAAATACTGTTTACAAGACTGTCATGTAAATTTAAACTACTCAATAGCTCAGATGGTTTCATACCTAATCTCAGTCCTTTTAAGGAACAATATGTGATGGCTTAGAGCCTTTTGGAACAGGATTTCCACTTTTATCAATATAATAGTCCATTTTACCAGTACTATTTGGATTATAAAAGTGGTAATGGTCCATACCTTCAAATCCATTTGCTCCTTCTTTCCCTGGATCAAATCTTACCTTAAATCCAGTAACCTCGTCATGATATTCTCGGGAAGTTGTATTTTTAAGCATACCATCAGGAGTCACATCTTTCCAACCATTCTTCAATAGTTCATTTGGATTTTTAGGCAAATTACTAAAAGAAAACTTCATTCCACCTGGACCCTTCAATGTTCCCAAAGCCATTGGGTCAGGAATTATCATTTGAACTGCATCAACATATAACTTTAATCCGAGTGAGTCGCTTTCTATCCAATTTATTGTAGAAGCCCAAGCAATATCCATTACAACTGCTTCTGGAATAGAATAGTCATCGCTTTGCATAATATCAGACTCAGAATATCCTGCCGTCCTCATTCGTTCTCGAAGCTTATTAGCCTCTCCAGCCCAATACTTCATTTTGTCAGTATTGTTAGCAGAATAAGCCTTTTCCCATTGCCATTTCATCTCATTAATGGTCCAATTGGCAGTAATTTCGGTAGCCCAGTGACCATTCGGATCGCTATACCTCAACGGATTATTATGCACATACGTATAAAGATTCAACGTCAAAGGATTCGTAATATCCCCTTCATACGTATCCTGATTTATAAACCGTCCTACACTCGGATCGTACCATCTGGCCCTGAGGTACTGCAAGTTCGTGCTGCTATCCCAGAGTTCGCCACTGTAACGGAATGGTTGTTTGATTTGCTCTTGCGCAACGAGCGGATTGCCCCATATATCGTACGTATACTGATTCAGTATACTTCCGCTGCCGTCGGTTAACCCCACGACATCTCCATGGCCGTTATGCACATAATATGACTTCGTGCCGTTAGCGTCAACCCTGGCGACGAGACCGTTGCCGCGCACATATCTCGTCTTCAAGCTGGACGCACCGTTTGCTACATTCCCTTCTGCAATGACACTGGCTCCATCATAGTAGTAACGCGTCGTTTGCCCGTTTTCCGTCCGTTCGTATAACAATCCGTCCCCGTTATACGTGTAACTTATATTGGCCCCGTTCGCATCGGAAACGTGAACAAGTTCATTACGGGCATTGTACTGGTAGTTCGGCTTATTTTTGTCCAGCAGGTTGTTTCTCGTTTGCAGTGAACTGCGGTTGCCGCGTGCATCGTATTGATACTGTTCGCTAAATTGTGACGATGTCGATATACGGTTCAGTTCATCGTATGCAAATTCAAAATATGCCCCGTTCTCCGTCTTGCTTGTCTGATTGAGATTGTTGTCATACGTATAATTATACTGGAACGGACTTAACGTTATACCTGAACGTTGGTACGTCAGTTGGGCCAGATTGGTGCCATTGTAAGTGTAGTTTGAGCTAATCCCGTTTCGCAAACTGACGCTTGAAAGCAAATTGTTATTTTTATACGAATAACCTGCATCCCAGTCGTTCAGTGCTGGCCCCAAATGACTCAATCGGTTCTTCTGGTCATAATCGTATACCGTAACGTTATGGAACGGATCCGTCATTTGCTTACGGTTCCCTTGCAGATCGTACGTATAATTCATCGTTTTGCCGTCCGGGAAGGTGACTGTTGCCAGTTGACCTATCGTGTTGTACAGATATTGGGTCGATCCCGTGGCATCCTTTAATAGCGTCCGGCGTCCAGCATTGTCGTAATCGTACTCAACGATCTCGCTGCCGACGACGCTTTTGGTCAGTCTGTTGCGCGAGTTGAATGTGTTCAGCGTCGTCTGATTTTTCCGGTCGATTCGGGTCACTAGGTTGTTGTTCGCATCGTAGAAATATTTCTCTATGGCCCCCTCCTGATCCGTTTTTTGAATCAGACGCCCCAGCTCATCATACTGATTAAGGACTACGGTTAAATCCGGGTACTGAATTTGCGTCAGTTTATCCGCGAAATTATAGCTATAATTCATTTTCTGGTTCTTGGCGTCTTCCACCGATGTTAACCGGCCAAGAATATCATACGTATACTTGGTACGCTGTGCTTTACCGTCAATGGCCTGCACGGCATTCCCGATATAATCATAATCGAACGTGGAGTGCGTTAATGATACATTACTTGCATTGAATAATTCGCTCCGAATGACGCGGCCCAGCTTATCGTACGTTTCAACCGATTTGTTATTTTCGCCATCGGTTGCCGTCTTGGTCCTGGCGACATCGTTATATGCCAGCTTCGATCTGCTGCCATCTGCAGCAATGGTTTCGACCGGTCGATCGAAGTTGTCATAGATCATTTGTGTCCGATGATTCAGTGCATCGATTATTGCCGTTTGACGGCTTTTATTGTCGTACTCGTAGGCAATGGTTCCACTTCCTTGTATGGTAGTCGACAGCTTCAAGCCGATCGGATTCCATTTTGTAATCGTTGTGACTCCCGTCTCATCTCGTGAAGTGACCATGTTGCTGACATCGTCATATGTGATGTTGACTTGACTGGCGTCTGGGAATGTGGCCGTCGTAACGCGACCAAAAGCATCGTATTGATATGTAGTACCATAATTTTTCCCGTCCGTAAGCTTCTTCAGCAGCCCTGTATCGGTGTAGTAATCAAACTGCTGTGTGATGGGCGTACGGTTCCCCTCGACGTCGGTAACCAGTACAGCTTGCTTGGTCAAAAATCCGCCTCGATAAGGCGCCGCATTATTGTATTCTTTATCGATTGTTCGGGAGCTTTGACCGTCCGTCACTGTAATGCTCGTCGGATGACCGAATGCATCATAGTTATTGTAGTTTACTTTTAACCGCAATGGACCGGTTGTATTATTGTCTTTTACCGTGAGCTGCGTAACGCTACCTTGGGCATTGCGCTCGTATTCTGCATAATGAGTCAAGTTCGCATTGACTGGCTTGGTCATCGTTTTAAGCAAGCCGTAATCGTACGTGTACCTTGTTGTAATGTCGTTAGGATCGGTTTGCGTTAGCACGTTGCCGTAGTTATCGTAGGTTCGTTTGACGATAACAGGGGTGCTCGTCCCGCTCGCATCCTGATATTGTGTTTTGGTTTCAATCGGGTTCGGATTGTCTTTACCAAGATCATACGTATGGGTCGTATCATATTGCTGATCTCCCGATTTCACCGTGCTCCCGAGATTATAGTAAAATTCTTCGGTATCGAGGAATACCCCTGAATCGGTAAGTCTGTTGTGATAGTACCTTACATTATTAACCGTTGTCGTCTTCAACCCGTCATTTATGATCGTTTTGAAATATACATCATTTGGGATCACTCGGTTGCCCCAAGTATCGAATCGGTACGTTGGCCTTGTCGCCATATCATTTTCGTAAGAATAGTCCTGGTGATTGTACGCCACCGTGCTCCCGTTCATGGATACCTGATCTTCCCTCGAGGTAAGACGGTATTTCCGTGTAAAAGAATTTTCGCTATAATACCGGAAGATTGGAACCGATTCATACGTATACATCGTTCTGGCCCCTGTCGGATATTCGACAGTGTTGACATACGCATGCTTGTTCGGAACGGCAATACCGGAATTGTTAGTTAAGTTAAATGACGGAGTGTCTCCTTCCAAATAGGCATATCTTGTGGTGTTGCCCATTACGTCTTGCACCGATACGAGCAGATCCGTTTTTTTATTTCGCCACGGCTGGTCCGGGAAGATGTTATCCTGTAACACTTTTGTGTATACGACGGTTTTGCCATTCGAAGTAAGTATCACTTGTGTTGCGGTGTAGTTGATATCAATCGTGTTGCCGATGGCATCCCGTATTGTCCCGAGCACTTTCCCATACGATTCGACTTGTTTATACTCGAACTGGATCGTATTCCCATACGCATCGGAGATCTGGATCGGCCTTCCGTCTTGGGTAAAATAAACCGTTCTCTTCGTCACATTATTATTTAATTCGTATCCGGCCGTTTCTCCGTTTACAACGATGCTGGCGCTTGTCCTCCCAATATATAAATCCTCAAATGGGTATTTGCTCAGCCTATTTCCGACTGCCCATTTATACGAGCTTCCATCCCCTATATAAACATATCCTGAAAACCCTTCGGTCTCCCAATCAATAAAGGGAAGGCTCCAGCTCCATCCGGCGCCAATGGGGAACCATTTTTGCTCCTTTGGTTTTTCCGATGCTTTGTTTCGGAAATAGGAAATACTCGATACATCCTGATTCAATATTTTATATTGTGCATTCGATGAAACGCCCTGAATCGTTCGTGTATATACTCCGTTCGCATCTGGCCCCGTCCAATTGGAATACGTAATATCTTTTCCTTGATTGGCAATGATCCAATCCGATGCCTCATTAAAGTCCGTCGCATTGCTGAAGTTTTGGGTCTCAAGTTTCTCCGTCTTAGGGGAAGAAACAACGTTGCCGCTGCTATCCATGGTTTGCGTGTACGTATAACCGTTGTACTGAAATTTGAGCGTACCCGGATGGACAAGCTCCGTATCTTCTTTGAAAAATCCGGATGAGTTGCTTCGATACGTTCTTGTTAGTGCAAAGCTAAGCCCGCTCCTGCCGGGCAGGGTTAGATCTGTTTCCTTAATTGTCAGCTCACCGCTTAAAGTGGAGATTTGTTCCCTGCCCGAGTTCACTTGAAACGGAGCCTGGTCCGGATTCGTATTAACCGCCTTTACTCCGGCGGCATCAATCTCAGAAGCATACGGATTGTCGCTAGCAATAGACATCCTCCGAGCTCCTCCCCCAACCGGTATGGGAGACAATCCTTTGGGACGTAGGATATCCAGTAGCTCCTGCAGTCCTTTGTGATTTTGCTGCTGCAACTGAAGCGCCCATTCAATATCTTGCAATTCATACCCTTCCAGAAGCTTCAAACGAATGACCGAGATGTCTATATTGTACATGAGACTTAATTCATTGATACGACCGGCGATCGTACCGTATACGCTCTCGGTAACCGAAGAATACACATTATCCGTGACACGATCATATACATTCTGCGCTACCGCCGAGTACACAGCCTGACTCACCGCTGTATCATATCCGCCGCGGCTATCCCCCATGTTAGGGGAATCCGCAGCTCCGGCCACAGGTGTTACCATCGAGAACAATAACACCCAAGCCAATGTTAAGGATATACACTTCTTAATCATACATTGCCTCCAATCCCAAAGTCGTCAAACAAGCCGTTCCTAAACCTTATTGCAACACGATTCGCAGTAAATTGCCGTTTGCATCATATTCATACTTTAATATTTGCCCTGACGATAAGAGCATATAATCAATACGACCTTTGGCATCGTAAACATATCTGTACTCCCCGTTGTAATAATAAACCGTGTTGCTGGCCTCCGATACATTGCCTAACAGGTCTCTAGCCCTTACCGCAAAAATGTACAGCCGGTTTGGAACGGTATTCGGAACGGTAATGCCGGTATTGGTGGTAGAGATTACCAGGACATCCCCGTTGTACACATCATAACCCGCTACTCCGATATTATCTGTTGCCGGTTGCCAAGCTAGAGTGGCTGCAGCGGTATTTTTGTTCACCAATTCGAGCTTCACCGGTACTGTCGGCGGGATTTTATCGATAATGCCTAGCGGCATCGGATCGGACCATTCCAAACCGTCACTCACAATGATCTTAAAGCTCCACGTCCCAGCGGCTAACGATGGCGTTGTGAAACTCGTCGTTGTCGAATTAATGACGCCCGTATCATACTCGGTTGACGCCCAGTTGGTCTTGGAACCCATGATTCGGTAAGAGGCTTGCGGCTGCCCGTCCCCGTCGCTGTAATTCCAATTGAAGCTGTAAATATGGTTAGGTCGCTCTTCGCCTCCGGTATATTCAATCTTCGGAATTTGATTAATTTGGATAAATGCCGAAGATGATATGCCGGACTCGCCACCATAGCTATCTTTCACTCGAACTTGCCAACGATACGTTTTTCCCCGCCCTAGGGTAGCCGAAGGAACGGCAAACGAGTTGCTTCCCGAAGTAACCCACCCGGTGTCGATTACCGACGCGTTCGACTGCTGATCGTAGACCATCACCTGATAAGCCATTTGTGCATCGCCGGCGTCCGGATCCGCGAATACCCAACTGAATTTTGGCGTTGCGCCTGAGATTACTACAGGTGAGCTTGCATTTCCGGGACTTAATTGATTAGGCACATTCGGTAACCGATCGATTCGAATCAAACCGGAATATAATGCATTGGTGCTTGCTCCATATGAGTCGGTTGCCATAACCGTAATATTGGTGTAAGTGTTTTGCGGTATCGGATCGCTTGCTAGATTCCATTGCAAACTCCACGGCTGTGGCGTAGCTGTGTTATAGAGCGTTGTCGTTTTCGTTACGCCAGCAATCGTGGCGCTGATGGTTAGGTTGTCTCCATTCGGATCGCTTGCCGTACCAGACAAGGTAATGGTCTTAGCGGTTCCATTGACATAGCTCGTTTGATCGTTGTTGTTTATTTGGATCGACGGGTTGTTATCCAAATAGCCTAAAAATCGATATTCGTAGGAATCCGTACGCGCGTATGCAATAGACCTAGCTCCGGCAACGCCGGCCCATTGTGGTGTTTCGTCCGTTACCGTGGTGTAGCCATAATTATCTTTTATGTAAAGCTTTACGGTGTTATCGTTGAATAAAACACGCCTTTCCGTCAGACTGCCAGGCCGATTATAGCGAGTAATCTCCCTTGCATTGCTCAAATCCGGCCAGTTGGCAGAATCGTCAATGAGTTCTGTTGTATGATAATAATTATAAAAATCGTATTTATTACACTTCACCGTGTTATCGTTATACCACACGCATCGATATTCATAGGTTCCGTCCATTGAATAGGAAATGGTTTTCGCATTTGTTAGGCTTGGCCATATCATTGCATCGTTACCTGCATCAATGATGTTCCTACCGTCATATTTGAAAAGCCGGATTGTAAGATCATTGTATAAAACATATCTCCACACCGTTGTAATGCCTTGATGCGTATAATAGGAGATTGATTTGGCGTTGGTCACGCTCGGCCAATTAACCGCGTCCTCAGTGGTTAGGGTAGTGTTGCAGCATCTTTCCAGCTTCTTCAATGTTATATGAGAAGTATAGCTGTCAGAACCCGGAGCAGGCGTCATGGTGGTCATTGTAAGCGTAGCGCTTGGCCCAGAAACATTTCCTGATGTATCGATCGATTTCACTACAAACTGGTATGTAGCACCAGGTGATAGTCCTGAAACGGCAAAGTTGGTGGTTGCCGTACTACCGATCATGTTCCCCCCCATGTAAACGTCGTAGCGTGAAATGCCAACGTTATCCTTCACCGCTTCCCAAACCAAGGTAAGTGAATTGCCGGTTCGATCGGTTACTCGCACATTGGCAGGCGGAGCCGGTGGCGTTGTGTCCGCTAATGTTAAGTTGACTTCGTTGCTCAGTCCCGAAACATTTCCTGCTGCATCCCGCGCTCTTACACTAAATTGATACGAAGCCGCATCATTGAGTCCAGTAATCTCGTAGCTCAATGTGCTGCTTGTACCGGTCACTACCGTACCTTGGAGAATGTCATACCCTGTTACGTCGATGTTGTCCGTTGATGCATTCCAATTTAGCATCGCTGTGGTGCCAGTTTGGTTTGCAACTCTAAGGTTAGACGGAATAGTCGGAGGTGTGTAATCCGGAATGGTTGCCGTCACCGTATTGCTGCTAGAGGAACTATTTTGGGCTGCATCTTTTGCCCGTACGCTAAATTGGTAGGTTCTTCCCTCCGCTAATCCTGTAAATTGATAGCTCGTTGTCGTACTTGCGGCCGCAATATTATCTCCAATTAAAATGTCATAGCCCGTTACGCCGATATTATCTGAGGAAGCACTCCACTCCAAATTGATGGTGGTGCCCGTTTGATCTGTAATTCGCAAATTCGTCGGCGCGTACGGTGCTGTATAGTCCGGAATCGTCACACTTACCGTGTTGCTATTCCCGGATACGTTCCCTGCAGCGTCTCTTGCTCTTACATTAAATTGATATGTAGCACCCTCTGTTAGCCCCGTAACCTGATAACTTGTGGTCGTGGAAGTGCCTGTGACCGCGGCGCCTATCAAAATATCGTAGCCTACAACGCCGACAATATCTTTCGGCGCATCCCAAGCCAACTGTACGGTCGTACCGGATTGGCTGACAACTCTTAAATTTGCGGGATTCGTCGTCACGTTTTCCGGAATCGTTGTTGAAGCCTCCGGACCGATGTTCCCGACCATATCTATCGTACGCGCGTATACGGTTGGTTGTCCTATCGTTCCAACAGCAACCGGTGAAACATAATCCGTCCAAGCCCCTGACAAACCAATCTTATATTGACTCTTCTGTACGCCACTACCATTGTCTGTGCCAGGAGTTATCGTTAACGTAACGTTCGTTAGTGTCCAGTTCGACAGCGATATGCTTGGCGCCGTCGGCGGAATGGTATCGTAGAGAACGTTTATCGCGTTGCTCGGATTGGATACGTGCCCTAAAATATCTTTAGCGGCCACGGTAAATTGATATGTCGTATTGGCTGATAATCCGGTAGCCGTATAGCTGGTGATCCCGCCTGATGTTGTTCCGATCAGCGCCGAATCCCGATAAATATTGTAGCCGCTGATGCCTGAACTATCTGATGAGGGGCTCCAATTTAAGACCACGCTGGTAGCCGTGAGATTGGATGCGGCCAGGTTACTTGGCACAGTAGGAGGTGTCCGGTCAACAGCAAAGTTTAATTCCGAAGGATACTGAACAGCTCCGTTACCCGCCGTATCCCCGAAATAAAGATGAACTTTATAGTTCCCTTCTAATGTGATAGGAACGCTCATCGTCCAAACAGATCCGTTCTGCGTTACACGGATTATTGCCTGTACCCACTGACCATCTGGTTTTTGATAATATGCATCCCACAATCTTACCCCTGACCGATCATCTGAAACCTCAACGGAAATGTTTTTTGTTCCGCCGTCGACGATGTTTACAGGAGTCGTACCAACGTTGTAGTTAAAGACGTTCGGTGCGTTCGAATCAAATTGGTATGTCTTATACGACCAATCGGACCAGGAGCCATTTGAGTCGGCCGTTCGTACTCGGACATAGTTTGTGCCTTGGTGAGACCATCCCATGCTGTGGTACGTATCGCTAGAGGAGACCCCTCCAGTGTCGTAATCAATGTTGTTCCAATCAGATTGGGTCCGCTGCACATGGTACAGCGATTGCGTTTTACCAGCATCGGGATGGCTGAAATTCCAAGTAACTTGTGGCTGTGTTCTAAACCACTGCCAATCTGTCGTGTTCCAATTAAAACCCAGGTTCGCCGGGGGCTTCGGTGGATTGCTGACATAAACGGTCCCTGTGTAATTTTGACCTGCGGTACCCCAAAGTCCATCATTTGCTGTAACCGTAATGTTTGAGTATGTTCCGACTGGAATATTATCGCTATCTACATTCCATACCAGTGTCCACGACTTTGCGTTGTAAGCACTAGGTATTACAGTGGTTTTTGTGATCCCAGCAATTGTAGCACTGATTGTTACGTTATCATCGTCCATATCCCTGACCGTTCCTGATATGGAAATATATTGACCCGTATTTCTATTGACATATTGTGTATTATTCGATATGTATTCAATCGCAGGGTTTACATTGGTGTATGCGACATAATTGTATACTTCACCCGATTCGGGATTGAAGTGATGAGAAAATGATTTCGAATTGGTCAAATCTGGCCAAGCGCCAACGTATTCTTCCCATTCCCCATAGCCATCCCTACATCTTATTTTGTTGTCTTTATACAAGACACAACGAACACCAACACCGTTCTGGTCGGAGGCTAGGCTAATCGCTTTTGCGTTAGTTAAATTCGGCCAACCCGATGTATCATCGTAAGGGCCATTCCAAGGATCTCTGCAAGATACTGTATTGTTTATATAGAGGACGCAACGATAGTCAGAATAATTATTAATATTTTTGGTTATCGACCTTGCATTAATCAAACTTGGCCAACCCGATGTATCATCGTATATTTGTGCACCGTATCTACACTGTACTGTATTATCGACATACAAGACACATTTCTGATCATAGCCACTTGCTTCTTGGCTATAGGTTGTCGACAGCGCATTAATTAGGCTTGGCCAACTCTGAGTGTCATCGTAAGTATATATTCCTCCACCATTAAAAACATTCATTGATGTATATCTGACAGCCGGCCCCATAAGAGTCGAATATAATAAAGCATTTCCATACACAAATTTATACACACTGTCTGCTACAGAAAAGCCTAGAGGCGGTCCGTAATCGAAAAAAGCCTCTTCGTTTTGTTTGGTATTAACCCCCATATGTTGGCCATCGTCTTCCTTATTCAAGGCCGCATCTTCATATTCGCTAGGAGCAACATCACTCGTTGCGTTTTGCTTTCCAGTGTAAGTTATGCCCCCTTCAGGACTTACAGGTTCTGCCCCTGCATACTCAATTGTTAAGCTTGATATTACAATCATGCTTATTAGTACAATAGACACTATTCTTCTCCATCTTCCGATCATGTACAGACTCCTTTTCCCAAAATTGTGTCAACAAAACAACTATACAGTACGTACGTTCCCTTTTCATTAGGAAATTTCGTCGAATCAAAAGTTATTTTGTCGAAAAATGTTGTTAGGAAGCACTCCGGCAAATCACAAAAATCCCCGGAAAACATCTCCCGGGGATTTTCTCGCCAATATGATAGATTAATAATTACTTTTGCGTCAGATCCAGCAGCAATCGCTTGGACTGGCCGTTCTTCGTCTTGAACGCCTCGTAAATTTTCAGCTTCACCGTAGGATCGAACTGCTCCGACGTTCCGGTGAAGGTCAAGTTGTTCTCGCCGGTGACCAGACGATTTTGCCCGATCAGCGGCTTCTCGATCGTTGCAATCAGACGGCCGTCTTTGTCGTACACTTCGAACAACAGGTTCGGGAAGTTTTGATCGGCTTGCACTTCATTTTTGCGCTGAATGTCCATAAACAGCTTGCCTTTGTACGTATATGCCGAGCCGTTGAACGCGAGACCGATGCTCCAGCTGTTCAGCTTGATATCAAACGGATATACGCTGAATGTATCAATCGAGCTGTTTTTCTGCAGTTGTACCGCGTAAGTCGCGATCGGCGTCTTATAAGGCGCTGCAATGACGGCGTCTTCGACTTTCAACGTCAGGTTATCGCCTGTTTCGGATACCGGCAGTGTGAATACATAGTTTACGGTCAAGCCGGAGTTCGGCAGCACCGTCGCCGCTGTAGCTGCTTGGCGGCTTCCGTCATATTGGTAGCCATCCGAGCTGATCAGGCTCGTCTGGAACACCGGCACGGTCATCGGACGGTCGCTGCCGTTTTTCAACAGGAACTTCGCGGTCACCGTCTTGTTGCCTTCCTCGGCGTTATCATTCATGTTGAACTCCACGAGCGACACTTTCAAATCCGGATGAATCAGCTGGCTGTTCGCGTCGAACGTCATCGACTCGCCAAGCGTATAAGGAGCGGCCGCAACGCCGGAAGCTTGGTTCGGCAGCAGGATGTTCAAGCGGCCAACCTTGTATTGATAGATGAGAGCGGAACCGGCCGGTGTGAACTTCTCCGTTGTCAGCAGGTTCAGGCTGGCAAGAACCGTGTCTTGATCCGTCGGGATCGCGTAATGAATATATTTTTGCTCGCCCGCTTCAAGGACGATGGCATCTTTCTCCACACGCTCGCCGGCAAATACTTTCGCTTCGGTTTTACCGTCGATCAAGAAGTCCGGGGCGGTTTCTCTTTTGTCCGAGCCGTTCTTGGCAAGCACTTGCACGACATATACCGCGCCTTGGTCGCGCAGCTCCTTCGTGATGCCTACCGGTGTAAATTGAATCGGCGAATTGGAATAAGGGATCGTGAACGTATCGGACCACTTCTTCACCGCGGACGGGTTCGTGATCGTCATGTCGCTGCCTCTCCACGATTGCTCGCTGACCGGAACGGACACGACAAGCGTCTCGGTCTTCGGATAGACGTAATAGTCAACGTCAGTGTAGTTGACTTCGCTGATCGTAAAGTCGTCGGTACGGTCGATGACGGACATGTAGCTCAGCTCGGTATCCGCCTTCGGTTGGATTGATTTCGGATTCGATGCGCTCGGCTGCAGCGTATATGTAACGCCGTCCGATGTCGTCACTCTCAATTCATATTCCGGCACGCGGGTAATTTTGCCGCCGTTGTTTTTCAGTTTGACGACGATGCCGAGTCTCGTACCTGCAGGTACATGCTCGTTCACGGCGCTCTTCACTTGTACGTCCAGCGTATCGGTCAGCGTATAATATGCGGCAACGGACGAGCTGCTTACTGTTTCGGCAGCTTCCGAAGCTTCGGGAGCCTCCTCGGCCAGCACCGGATAAGCATAGCTGCTCATCAGCGCGGCCGAGATGGCGACGGATGTCAATGTGCGTCTCATTTTTTTGTTCATGGCGAATTATCCTCCAGTTAGTTATGCATTTGCTTTATTGGCCAAGTTTGACTTTTTCCTTGTCCTTCAGCTGATGTTGCCCCGTAGTAACGAGTTGTTCACCTTCTTTCAGGCCGGAAATAACCTCCTGGTCGGCTTCGTTCAACCGGCCAAGCTCGACCTTGCGCTTCTCGACCTGATCACCGGTGAGCACGAACACAAACGTGTCGCCACCTTCGCGCACAACGCTCAGCGTAGGAATCGCTACAACCACTTGATCCTGCTCCTCGGACAGCAGCACCTGAGCCTTCATGCCCGGCTTCAGCTTCCGGTCCGCGTTCGCCACTTCAAGCTCCAATGCGTACGATTTGGACTGGGCGCTCATCACATCCGCAAGGTAATTGACCTTGGCTTTCGTTTTCTCTACCGTCCCGGGAATGTAGAACGTCAGCTCCTGCTTGCCTCTAATCATGGCGGCGGATTGCTCCGTCAGCTCGGCCTTGATCTTGATCGGGTCAAGCTGCTGCACTTGTGCGACCTTGAAGCCGCCAGAGATGGTCATGCCCGTTTCCACCGGCAAGTCCGTCAATATGCCGCTGACGCTTGCCTTGACTTCCAGATTTTCCAGCGTCCGGTCCAGTTCCTTGATCGATACGCCGGCAGATTGAACCGCTTGTTCCAACTGGGCAAGCGAATTCGTCTTTTCCAACGTTTGCAGTTTGTTGCGGTTGTTCTCCAAGTCGAGCTTCATGTTGTTCAGCTGCGTCTCGGTTTGTTCGAGCTGAATTTTCTCGACAAGTCCCTGATCGTAATCGTTGCGCATCTTGCTGTAGTTCTTCTCTGCATCCTTCAGCGACGCTTCCAGCTTGGCGATGCCGTTCTTCAGCTCCAGCTTGCCGTCCTCCACGTCTTGCTTCGATTTCGTCAGCTGCTGCTGGGAACCGGCCAGGCCGATTTGCGCCTTTTCTTTCTGAATCAATACGTCGGTTGGATCGAGGCGGAGAATGATGTCGCCTTTCTCCACCATATCGCCGCGCTTCTTCAATATTTCCTGGATGTCGCCGCCGGCTTTCGCGATAATATCGATCTGCAGCGAAGAGACAACATCCGCTACCTGCTCGAGGGGCTCACTTATTTTTTTCTTCGATACTTTCGTAACCTTGACGGTCTTCACCTGCGATTCGGCCGTATTCTCCTGCGATGCTTTGGCATCGGGAGCTGCGGAGCAGCCCGTCATCAGGGCTGCGCCGAGTACAACCGCTCCGGCCAGCTTCGCGCTATGTTTCAACACACGAGATTTCATTAGCTTCATGGATCGATTCTCCTTTTTCCTTGTACTCCATAAGGTGGTTTCGCGGATTAATGCACGGCTGGAGCCGCGTTGGAATCCGCAGAGGTGTTCGCTTTTCGCTTGAAGAGACGGGCAATGCGGTTGTTCATCCGGTCGATGCTTTGGTATACAACCGGAACGACGACCAAGGTCAATACGGTCGAAGTGGTCAAGCCGCCGATAACAACGACCGCCAATCCTTTGGAAATAAGCGATCCTTCCGACAAACCAATCCCTAACGGGAGCAAGGAAAACACAGTTGCTCCGGCCGTCATAATAATCGGACGCAAACGCGAAAGGCCCGCGGAGATGAGCGCTTCTTGCACGCCGGCTCCTTCCTCGCGAAGCTGCTGGACGCGGTCGATCAATACGATCGCATTCGTAACGACGACGCCGATCAGCATGAGGAAGCCGATCAAGGAAGTAATATTAATCGATTCGTTCGCGATAAGCAATCCCAAAAATCCGCCGATGGCGGCAAGCGGCAAAGAGAACAAAATGACGAATGGGGCGCTGGCGTTGCCGAATGCGATAACCATAACAAGATAAACGATGAAGATCGCAGCCAGCATCGCTATCGCCATTTGACCGAAGCTCTCCTGAATGTCTTCGTTCACCCCTTGAACCTGCGTGCGCACGCCGTTCGGCAGCTCGACCGACTTGAGCGCTTCCGTCACTTTAGCACTAACTCCGCCTTTATCCTTACTGTCGATCTTTGCAGTAATTTTCACGAACTGCTCTTGCATTTCCCGCGTAATGGACGCCGGCGCATCGACTTGACGCACTTTGGCGACTTCGTTCAAGTTCACCATCGTGCCTGTCGGCGTTTTGATATGAATGCGTCCGAGCTTATCGAGCGAGTTCTTATAATCGTCGTCCAGCATCAGCTTGGTCGCATAAGTGACATTGTCGAATTTGACTTCGCCGATGTCCGTCTTGGCGAGCCAACTGCTGACTGCTTCGGTAATTTGGGCGGAAGAAAGTCCGTACAAGCGCGCTTTGTTCTGATCCACGCTCACGGTAACCTGCATTTTCTTCTCGTTCAGGTTGTCTTTGATTTCCTGCATTTCCGGGAATTCGCGCAGCTTCGCCTTCACGAGCTCCGCGCCGGCCATCAGTTGAATCAAGTCATCCCCCTTGAGCAGGTAGGCAAAATCTTCGCTTGTACCGCCCATTGAGCCCGACAACAGCGAGCTTTCCACTTCAGAACCTTTCGGAAGCAAGTACAAAATTTTCTCTTTGTACGCAGCAGCCACTTCTTTGGCGTTGGAAGCTTGCGAGACCGCAGCCATGATCATAGCGCGGTACGAAGTGCGTTCTCCGCTCATATTGTTCTGATCGTAGCCCACCATCGACTCGAAATAATCGAATTCCGGCTGGCCGGCTCCGTCCTTCGCGCTGCCCATCATGTCCTCGATTTCTTTAACCTTCAAATCCATCGATTCGAATGACGTTTCCCGAGGCAGCTTCAGCGTAATTTGGATTTGTTTGTCCGTCGCGCTCTCCGGCATGAAGGCAGCGGCCAGGAACGGTACCGTTCCGCCGATCGACAAGACAAAGATCAGGAACGAAGCGAACAAAATTTTCTTCGGATTATGTAAAGAATAGTCCAAAACCTTTTTGTAGCGAAGCGCAAATTTGCCGATGTGGTTCTCATCATGGAACTTGATCTTGTTGCTGTTGAGCACCAGCAGCTTACAGAGCATCGGAATGACCGTCAATGCTACGATCAGCGATGCCATAAGCGAGACGATCAGCGTAATGGCGAAAGGTCTGAAAATATCCCCCAGAATGCCGCCGACAAACGCGATCGGAAGAAATACGCCGGCCGTCGTGATGGTCGAAGACGTAATGGCCGATGCCACGCGCGACGTCGCCATTCGGATAACCGATTCGTTACGTTCCTGCGCCTTCTGCAATTCACTGTAAATGTTCTCGATAACGACGATACTGTCGTCCACGACCCGCCCGACGGCGATCGTCAAGCCGCCCAGCGTCATGATGTTCAGCGTAATATCGAGGGACGACATAATACAGAGCGTCGTCAAAATCGACAGCGGAATCGAGACGAGAACGATCAGCGTCATTCGAACGTTCCGCAAGAATAGCAGTATCATGATCGATGCGAGGAGAGCGCCGGAAGCCCCTTCCTTCAGCATGCCATTGATCGATTTCTTCACGTCCGTCGCCGAGTTGTACACGGTCGTGAACTTCATGTTCGGGAATTCCTGCTCCCAGCCTTTAAACAGCTTCTCGACATCGTTTGCGAATTGCACCGTATTGGCGTCCTTCGCCTTGTAGAGCGTAATACCGATCGCCGGCTCCTTGTTCAGGCGCGTGACGAATTCGGAATCCGAGATCGCTTCGACCTTCGAGACTTGCTTCAGCAGAAGCGTATCTCCCGTCGGCGTCGAAAGCTTCATATTTTCTAAATTATATATCGTATTCAAATCACTTTCCACACGAACGGATTGCGTCGTGCCGCTAAATTCGGCCGTACCGGCCGGGCTCGTCGTCAGAGCGGCCTGAATGCTCTGTGTTACGGTTGTCGGCGTCAATCCGAAATTGGTCAATGCGTTCAAGTCGAGCTTCAGCTTTAATGTCGAAACTTCCTCGCCGACGGAGTCGACGTGATCGATTCCTTTCATGGCGCTGAGCGTCGGCTCAATAATGTCCTTGTAAATCCGGTTGAGCTCTTCGCGGTTCATATTCTCATTGCCGTGCACCGCTGCGAAATAAACCGGGAATTCATTGCTGCCGAACTTGGATACTTTCGGCTTGCCAGCCCCCACCGGAAGCTTGACGTCGGAAATCGCCGCTTCGATGTCTTTTTTAGCATCGTCCGGGCTTCTTCCGTTCACCAGCTCGACCGTAATGGCCGAATAATTGTCGTTCGAGGTGGAGCTGACTTTCTTCACTCCTTCGATCCCGACAACCCGCTTCTCCAGTTTTTTCGTCACATTCTCCATGACGTCCTTCGGCGTCGCCGGGTAAATCGTACTCACGAAGACGACTGGAAGCGAGATGTCGGGCATCGCCTCCTGCTTCAGCGTCGTTGCCGAAAATCCCCCGGCTATGAACAGCAGGGCGCTAATAATAATGATCGCGGCAACATTCTTTAACGAAAACCGTGTTAAGTAATTCATCGTTCTATTCCTTCACTCCATTCCGCGGGCTATATATATCCGGGTGAACGAAAATCGAGTTCTCCCAGGGAGCGGGCTCGCCCTTGCAGCCACTCCTTCTCCACTCCTTGCAGCTTGCCTGCAAGCAGATGGTAAAGCATCGACAATTCGCTGTAGCGTTCCTTGAACGCGGCGTGGGACGCCTCGTCCTGCGGCTGCACTTCGCCGCACTGCCCAAGCGCATCCAAGATACCATCGACGGTATCGCGAAATTTCCTGACTTGCTCCAGCTTGCTGCGAAGAATCGTCGCGCCAAGATCGCCGGAGATGACATAGTAATCTTTGCGGTCCTTGACGGTCCGCATCTTGCGGCACAACGCCTCCCGTTCGAGCGTCCGGATCTGCACGCTGACCGCCGCCTTGGATACTTCCAGCTTCCCGGCCATGTCCTGTAAGCTCAGCGGCCGATCCGCAAACAGCAGCAGCGTAAACAATCTTCCGGTCAGCGGACTGAATCCGTGATCTTCAAACAAAAGCGACATATAATGACTAACGGACATTTGCAATTCGGTATATGTACTGGGCAAAACGCGTATCATCTCCCCATTCGTCCCGCCGTATCGCCTCGGGCTCATCTCCCGGACAGCAGGGAAACCAAAAATGACCAGTCGGTCATACCAAGTAATATAATGAAAAATAGTGATATTTTCAATCATTTTTTTTGTGAACCTTTTCAGAATGACCAGTCGGTCAATGTCTTGACGAACCGAGGTTCTGATTATACAATGTCGGTAATATGAATCTTCTGCCTACCCAGGACAGACATAGGACGTGAATCTGGCAATGAATGACAAAAAGATGCAGCTGATCCATGCCGGCATGCGGCTTTTCGGCGAAAAAGACTACCATACCGCTTCCGTTCAAGACATCGTCAGTTTAGCCGGCGTATCCAAGGGGGCCTTCTACCAGCACTTTCAGTCGAAGGAGGAAATGCTCGTCTCCATATATCGCCATTATTTCGAAAGATTCCACGCCGAACTTCACGAAGCGCAGTTCAAACTATCGCGAAGCCCCAGAGAGCTGCTCATCATTGCGATCCAGCTGCAGTGCAAGCTCGTCTTCGAGGACAAGGCGTTTCTTTGCATGATCATGAAAGGAATCGCTTTCTCTCATACCCAGGCGCTTTCCGATCTGTTCCTGCAGGAATCGGCCCGCAGTCTGAAATGGTACCAGGACCGGATTACCGAGCTCTACGGCCCCGCCCTTGCGCCGAATGCGCTGGATTGCGCCGGCATGCTGAACGGGCTGCTGAAAGAATATTTCTTCTTCGCTATTTTTCACAACCATCCGATGGACAGCGCCACATTATCCATCTATTTGATCGAGCGGCTGGACGATCTGGTGCAGGGCATTTTACATAGGAAAACCGAGCCGATTCTTAATCCGTCCTACCTTCATCCGGCCTATGCGAACCCGTCCGACGGGCATTCGCTGCAGACCAGCATCGAGCGGCTGCGGGAGTGGATTACGACGCGGGTTGACGATCCGCAGTGCAGCCGAGCTTTGCTGCAAACGCTGGAGGCGCTGGCATCCGAAATCGGCAAGGAACAGGCCAACGGGATTATTATTCAAGGGATGTACAATTACTTCATCACGCTCGCAAAAGAGAACAAACCGCTCATCGAGCAGTTTGAGCAGCTGTTCCGCTCCAAAGTGCAGCCTACCTGATAATACGGCTCTGGCAGCTCAAAAGTTGCACGGCCGCCGGACGCAGATTCGACCCTCCTGCATCCGGGGAGCGCTAGTGCTGCTGTGAAGGCTCCGCGTGCTTTTCGCGGTATTGCCCGGGGGTCATGCCTTCATACTTTTTAAATATACGTACCAGGTACGGCGGATTATAACGAAGCGTCTCGGCGATGTCGCCGATTTTCAAGTTCGTCGTCACGAGCAAGTCCTTGCATTTGGCCAGACGCAGACGCGTCACGTAGTCAACGAAGTTTTCCCCGGTGACTTGCTTGAACGCCCGGCTCAGTTTGGATAGGCTGACGCCGGATTTTTCCGCGAAATATTCAAGGGAAATATCGCTCAAGTACAGCTCGTGAAGCTGCTCCAGCATCTCCTCTACCGTATCCTTCATTTGGAGGTTGTAGCTTTTGGGAACGCGCTGAATGAAAGGCCGGATCACCTTGCTTTGAAACCAGCGGATCATTTCTTCCGGGTCCCGGATCTGCAGCAGCTCGTCATACATATGTTCTCCGTTGAACAAGACGGATGGATTGATCTCCGATTTGAGCACCGCTTCGTGGATGCTGCCGAGCAGCTTCATCATCCCCTGCTGGATCCACAGCTCCGTGCCTCCGTCGTCCCGCAGCGTGGACACAAATTGCCGCAAATGAATGTTTGCCTGTTCCTCCAAACCCATGCGCAAATCATGAATTAATTCCTTCTCCAGCACGAACGGAAATTGCACCGTCTCTTCACCCTGCTGCTGCAGCTCATGAACGTCCACCAGCTGCCAAGCCTCGCCGATCTGCCGGTAACGAAGCGCTTTGCGGGTTTCCTCCAATATTTCCGGCGTCTCCAGCAGCGATTCCTTCAGCCTGCCAACAGCGACCGTCACCTGCATGCGCAGCAGTCCGCCGACCGTACTCAGCACCGTCTGCGCAAAATCAGCCGCATGCCGATGTGCCTCTTCATACGACAGATCCGGAGGCAGCACGAGCAGTGCGGCGATGGATGAGTCGTGGAACGGGAAGACCTGCCCATGCTCCAGCTGCGTTTCGGTCAGCTCTTCCATAATATTGGCGGCCGCATAGGCGACCAGACGGTGGTCTTTGTCCGTCATGCGGCGATCAGGCGGGATCGTCCCATGGAGCTGCAGCACAAGAAACGCAAATTTGCGGCGCTCCGTGCGCCAGCCGTACTGCCGCAGCTTGCCCCGCATCTCTTCTTCCGACAGGCCGGTATACTTTCCTTGAAAAAACTGCAGCAAAAACATTTCCCTCAGCGAAGGCAGCGATTTCTCAATCCGCGTCTGCAGCGCCATCCGTTCTTCCATTTGCCGCTCCCAGTGGGTTTCGATTCTCGCAATTTCGTTGTTCGGCCCGCTATCCGCTTCTTTGCCGGGCTGCAGACGATTGATCAGCCGCTGAATCGGACGGTACATCCGGTTCGACGTAACCCATGCGATGAGCAGTACGACGATAAGCCCGCAGGTGCCGATGATCAATATGATCCGGGACAATGACGTGACCGGCGCCGTAATTTGACTGAGCGGCGTCGCCGATACGTAAATCCATTTGCGCCCCAGACGGGACAACTCCTGATGCGACACGGAATAGGCAGCGCCGCCATATCCGTACACGAATGTATCTTCCGAAGAGGCTCCCCTCATGACCGCGTCCTTAAGCGCCCGCTGCAGCTGCGGATCGGCAGACGAATCGTTCGTGACAAGCCGGCCGCTATCGTCCATCAGGAATGCCGAACCGCCTCCCGTTGCGGAGCTGCCGACGAGCCGATCGAGCATCGACTGGTTGATGAAGATGAAGAATGCGCCGAAAGGCGCCCGTCCGTTCTGATCGGACAGTTTGATGGCGACGACCTTCGACGTCTCGGGCAGCGCATCCAGCTGCAGATCGGTCATAAACGTCAGCTTGTCCGTATTGAGCAGCGAGCTGGCGAGCTGACGGTCTTTGGCCGTTTGCAGCGTTCTGACGCCCAAATAATCACTGATGATGCTGCCCGACTCCTTCAAATATAAGGCGACGTCTTTGATCAAAGGATTGGAGCCCTTCATGAGCATCAGCGTCTTGAACAAATTTCTCGTGCTATGGTACTGCTGCGCAAAATCCATCCGGTTGAGCGTGGAATCGACGCCCGGGTTAAAGGCAAGCAGCGCACAATAATTTTCCAGATTCGATAAATAATCGTCGAATCGCTGAATCGTTTGCGTCATCTGGACTTTATGCGCACTGTTCAATTCGCGCACGATCGTGTGCGCGCCTACATAATAAATGCTTATGCCGATCAGCATCGCAGGCAAACAGCTAGCCACAAGAACGAGCATCAAGCTTTTCCAGAAAAAGGTGCCCCTATCGCGCAGCATCGCCTTCATTGTGCCGTTTCACCTGCCTTGCAGCATTATGACTCCCTTTTATTGTAAACGTTCGCCGCCGGATTGTCACGAACTGCCGACATGATTCGACCTTCTGCAAAAAAAGACAGCGTCAGGAAATCGGTATGCAAAACGTTCTTATTGACCGGAATTGCTGCCGGGCCTACGATGACGTTGCAATCGGCTCGAATCCGAGCGACATTCAAGGAGGTAGTTATGCGATCGATCTCAGGGGTTCAAAAGAAAGTACTTGTAGTGGCAAGCTTGGCGTTACTATGCTCGTCCATGTTCGTCGGCTGCAGCAAGAGCGAACAGAAACCGTCTGCAGCGCCGGCCCAGGGAGCGGCGGAATCGCCGGATACCGGACCGTCCGAACCGGTCACGATCAAAGTGTTCCAGCAGTATGCGGGCATTACCGATCTGGATTTCAATTATTGGATGAAACAACCGGTAGAGAAAAAGTTTCCGAAAGTGACGCTTGAACTGGTCCGGGCCGGCAAAGGAACGATGCCGGTGGAGCTGCTCTCGACCGGTGAATACCCGGACATCACGTTCACCAGCTCGCTGAATATGCTCAACTTTACCGATTTGAACATTCCAGCCGATGTGAGCGAGCTAATCAAGAAGTACAATGTGGACATGAGCAAGTTTCAACCGCGCGGCATCAACGAAATCAAATCGTTCTCGAGCAAAAACGAAATGCTCGCCATGCCGTTCTCGCTCAACTTCGGCCTGTTGTTTTACAACAAAAATATTTTTGAACGATACGGCATCCCGTTTCCAAAGGATGGCATGACGCTCGAAGATACGATTAAGATCGCCAAAGTGCTCGGCTCCGCCAGCGAAGGCAAAATTGCCGCGTTCGAGCCGAATTCGCCGTCGCGCCTAGGCATCTCCCGGCTGCTTCCGAAGGTCGATCCGAAAACGAACAAGTCGCTGCTCAACACGGAGCCGTGGAAAGAATATTTTGACCTGTACCAGCAAATCCGTTCGATTCCGGGCAACGCCACGTCCGGCAATCTGGTCAACCGCTTCTTCAAGGATCAGAACGTCGGGATGACGCTGACGTACGGCGGCACGTTCGGCAACAGCGAAGCGTTTCATCAGGAGGGAGCGGACATGAGCTTCTGGGATGTGGCGACGTTCCCGATCCAGTCCGGCTCAGGCCCGAAAGGCATCGAAACGGAAGAGCGCCTCCTGCTGCTGTCCTCCACAAGCAAGAACAAGGATCTGGCCTTTAAAATCATGAACTTCCTATCCAGTCAGGAGGTCCAGGAGCTGGTCGCCAAGCGGGGCCAAATGTCCGTGCTGAACGATACGAAAACGAAGGAACTGTTCGGCAGTGAGCTGCCGTCGCTCAAGGGCAAAAATATTCAGGCCGCCTTCAAAAACGTATACAATGCGAATCCGATGCCGACCAAATACGACAAGGAAGTGGAGCTGATCGCCGAGAAGGCGATGAACACCGGCGTGCTCAAGGAGAAGAAGGACATCAATACGGCACTCCGGGAAGCCCATGAGGAAGCCAACAAAAAAATTGCCGAGCTGATGAAATAATCGTCCCTCATTCAGGAGGCGCGGGCGGCCTGCAAAAGGTTCATATTGACGGAAACGGGCAAAGCGCATACGCTTAGCTCGCAGAGTCTGATTCTTCTCTATGGAGGATACCCGTCATGTTGAAACCGATGCCGCTTTGCCGTCTCCTGTTCGGCTTGCTCTGTGCGGGCGCCGTCATGCTCTCCGGATGCAGCTTCACGCGCACCGGCGGAGAGCAACGAGCCAAACCGACTGTGATCACGACGCAAATTATGAATTACGCGCAGACAATGGTCGGCGAAGATAATCCGCTCTGGAACGAGCTCGAGAAACGGACGCAGACCGATCTGAAAATTACGTGGATTCCTTCCACCTCGTTCGACGATAAAATCCGCATGCTGCTCGCTTCCCGGGACTTGCCGGATTTGACATTTGCCATCAACCTGAATATGCCCATCCTGAAAGACCTGGTCAAGGAAGGATTGTTTTGGGATTTAACGCCTTATATTCAAGAATATCCCAATCTGTCCGCATTGCCCGACTATTCTTGGGAGAACTCCAAACTATTCGGCAAGCATTACGCCGTTCCTCGCTATTATCCTGTCGTCGGAGGCGAGCAATTCCCGATGCTCCGTCTCGATTGGCTGGAGCGGATGAAGCTGAACGTCCCCCAGACGATGGATGAGCTGTACCGGGTGCTCTATGCGTTTACGTACCAGGATCCGGATCAGAACGGCAAGCAGGATACGATCGGATTCTCCGGCTATTTCAGCTCACTGCAGTTCGTGTTCAGCACGTTCAACGAAACCGGAGGCGCTTGGAAGCTGCGTGACGGCATGCTCCACCCGCTCATCACCGAGGATGCCTCCAGAGATGCGCTGCTCTGGATCAAGAAAGCGTACGACGACAAAATCATCGATCCGAACCTGCCAATCATGAAGCTGACGCAAATGGAGGAGGCGATCAAGCGGAGCGAGGCTGGCGCCACATCGCTCTCGATGGGGTACGTATGGAAATTCATCGAAGAGCTGCGCAAAACGAATCCGAGAGCCGACATCTTGCCGCTTTCGTTTCTTAAAGGGCCAAGCGGCGTCCCTTATGTGCCGACGACGGAAGGCGGCTTTTTCGGCGCTTACTTGATCCCCAAAAGCGTCCCTGAACCAAAGATGAAAAAAATATTGCAGTTTCTCGATTATGGCTACTCGCCGGAAGGAAACGATCTGGTCAACTTCGGTCTGAAAGGCATTCACTACACGGAACGGGACGGCATACGTACGGCGACGGAGCAGGCCAAAAAAGATTTGGTCATCATCGGCGACAATCTGGGCTCGATCTGGAGACCGCTCGGCGATACGCAGGTCGTATCGGCCATCGGCATTTCCCCGGAAATAAACGAGCGCAACAAGCGAATTGTGGAGCAGCGAAGCAGAGCCGTTCCCCCCAATCCGTCGGCTGGTTTATATCCGGAAAAAAATTACGATGCCTGGGCAAGCCTGCTCAGCTCGGTAAACGATGTTCGAATGAAGGTCATTATCGGACAAATGACGATCGAAGCGTATGATGCCTGGATATTGAAATTAAAACAGGATGATCGTTACCAAAAAGTTGTAGCTGAGATCAATCAAATGTATCGGCAAAAAACGGCGGGAAAATAAAATTTTCCAATAACTACAAAATTCCATGTATCACTGGAAATTCCCTTTATATAATGAAGTCAGGAATCTATAAGTACATTCGAAAGGAGCAACACCGTTGATAACCGGCCGCCTTCTACGTGCAAGCTCCCTCTGGTTGTTCTTAATGCTGATGGCCGCAGCCATCGTCGCAGGATGCAGCAGTAAACCCGCCGCTACGGTCAAAGCACCCGAGCCGGAAATCGGCAATTGGGTCGCCGTCACAGACCAGGCTTCGCAAAAAATTATCGTGCTCGATCCGAGCGCGGAAGACTGGAACAGCGAGCAGGCGATCAAATGGTCATGGAAACCGACCTCAACGAACGGATTCAGCAGCGTTACGCCGGGCTGGGGACTCCCCTCGGGCATCAAGCTCCGCAATAACGATACATTCGGTGGGAAATGGATGGTCGTCACCGATTCCAGAGGTCTTGCCGCCATCATCCCCTACCCTGCCGGAGACAGCAAGAAGTGGGCACTCCAGGTGGGCGGCAACCCGCATGAAGCGGAGCTGCTGCCCAACGGGAACATTGCGATCGCCGCAAGCACAGGCGGCTGGGTCCGGGTGTACACGTCTTCCCAAGGGCCGTCATCGTCCAAATATGCCGAATATCCGATGAAGACGGCGCACGGCGTACTATGGGACCCGCAGAAGAACGTGCTCTGGGCACTCGGACACGATCATCTGGTCGCCCTCAAGGTGGAGGGCACGCCCGAAGCCCCCGTGCTGAAGGAGGAGCTGAAGGTCAACCTCCCTTCGGCCGACGGCCACGATCTTCAGCCTGTGTACGGCAATACGGACCGCCTATGGGTCAGTACCGGGTCCGAAGTGCTGCAATACGTCAAATCGGACAAAAGCTGGTCCAGAGGATTCCCCGACGCACCCAAAATCAATGTGCGCGGAATTAAGAGCGTCGGCAGCTTGCTCACGGGCCAGGTGGTGCTGACGACACCGAAGAAAGGCTGTCAGAGCGACTGGTGCACCGATACGGTCCGGTTCGTAGGCCCGGATACGTACCGCAGCCGGACATCTGCCGCCTTTTACAAGGCGCGTGTCTGGAATCCGAACTACCAGTAGCGCCGGCTCGCGAACAAGTATAAGCAAAGGGACAGGCAAAGGATAATCATCCGCTGCCTGCCCCTTTTGTCTATTTAATTGCTTTATACCGGTTGTACGCGTCCTGATACACCTTGACGAGCTTGTCGAGATTCATTTCCTTCAGCTTCTTCACGTATTCATCCCATTCCGCGTCGATGCCGCCCTGCATCAGCCATTTGGCCTGCATCTTCTTGACATAAGCGTCGATATCGGTCAAATACCGCGTGCGGGCATCCGTTTCCTCGGAGCTGAAATACATGTTCGGGAAAATGTTTTTATCCAGATAAGGCTCATACATTTTATCCAAGTCGCCTTTATCGTTCGGTTTCCCCGTGACGGCCGGCGTGCGGCTCGTTTTCGCGAAGACGGAAGTGGAGCCCGGCGCCGTCATATGCCTGAATTCGTTTGCGTTCACGCCGTTCGGAGGATCGATGTAGCTGAGCGTTCCGTCCCCGTTCTCCTTCATGACGGTGCCGATCGTGCCGTTCACCGCCTCCAGGCTCACCTTCGTATCGTACATATAGTCGATCCAGCGCATCGTGATTTCCGGGTTTTTGTTCGCCGAAGTGATCGCGAAGGCGCCTTTGCTCAAGATTCCCGAAGGATAACGATTCCACACTCTCGATCCGTCCGGCGCTTTGAGTGGCAGCAGCGGCACGAAATCGGCGGCCTGATCCGGGTCCATATACGTGGCGGCCGTCCAGGCGACGAAGGCTCCGATATTTTTCTCCTTGCTCCGCAGCTTGGAGCCGTATACTTTCTCGTCATGCGTCAGCGATTCCTGGTCGACCAGCCCTTCGGCGAACAGCTTGTTGAAATATTTGGTCGCTTCTTTATACTGCGGCTGAACGGCCGTGTAGATCACTTGATCGCCTTTCATGATGATGTGATCCTGCTTATCGAGCAGCCCGAACGAGCCGTACATGGAATAAATGCCGGTAATCGCGTGTACGCGAAATGAGAACGGAACTTCGTCCTTTTTGCCGTTGCCGTTCATGTCGTTATCTTTGAACGCCTTCAACGCCTTGTAAAATTCGTCCGGCGTCGTCGGCAGCGGCAAGCCCAGCTGGTCCAGCCACTTCTTGTTGATGAACAGCGCGTCCTTCGATTTGGCATACGAAGCGTCTATCGTCGGCAGCGAATAAATATGGCCGTCCGGCGCCGTCAAATCTTTGCGGTAGTCGGGGCTTTCATCCAATATTTTTTTCAAATTCGGCGCGTATTTGTCGATCAGCCCTTCGAGCGGGATGAACAAGCCTTGATAACCGTATTTCACGACTTCGTCCGTATCCAATATATAATGGCCATAAAAAGCGTCCGGCAAGTCACCGCTCGCGAACATCAAATTTTTCTTCTCCTTGAATCCGTTCGAATCGTTCATCAGCCAGTTGATATGAACATTCGTTTTCTCCTCGACGCCTTTGAAGAACGGCAGATCGCCGAACGGCTTCTGACCTGCAATGCCGTAAAACCCGGCAATTTTCAAATTCACCTTATCTTTGACGATCGGTAATCCCGCTGCGTTCATATTCGCCGGCGCTTGGGATTGCTGCGGCTTGTCGCTTGACTTCGCTCCGCCCCCGTCGCCAGCCCCGCTACAGCCGCTCAGTCCTGCCGTCATGACGAGCGCAGTCGCCATCCCGCCGTGTACCCACCATTTTGTCTTCATCTAACCATTCCCCCAATTTTTATCGTTTTGAAAGCTTATCCTTTCAGAGAACCGATCATAACGCCTTTAAGGAAATATTTTTGCAGGAACGGATATAGCACGAGCACCGGGAGGCTCGACACGATAATGACGCCGTATTTCATCGTTTCAGCCATTTTGACGATTTCCGCCTGGTTCACAAGCCCGTCGACCATATTCTCTGCCGCTTCGCCGCTGATCAATATTTTGCGCAGAATGATTTGCAGCGGTTGAAGCTCGTCGTCCTTCAAATAAATGAGCGCCTGAAAATACGAGTTCCAGTGCCCGACGGCGCTGAACAGCACCATAACGGCGACGATCGGCAGTGAAATGGGAAGCACGATTTGGAGGAAAAAACGGGTATTGGAGCTCCCGTCCATTTTGGCCGCTTCGAGCAGTTCGCCGGGAACACTGCCTTGAAAAAACGTTCTCGTGATGATGATATTGTAAGCGGAGACGGCGTTCGGAAGAATCATCGCCCAGATCGTGTTGACAAGCCCCAAGCCTTTGATCAGCAAATAGGTCGGGATCAGCCCGCCGCCGAAAAACATCGTGAACACGATCAGGAACATGAACACGTTGCGTCCGGCCAAATCGTTTCTCGACAGCGCATATCCGGCGGTCAGCGTCAGTACGACGTTCAGGCATGTGCCCAGCACCGTATACAGGAGCGAGTTCCGGAAACCGAGCCAGAGGGTCGCGTCAGAGAAAATGCGCCGGTAGCCTTCGAGCGTCACGCCGCGCGGGTACAAGGTAACTTTACCCAAGTTGACCAAATCCGGGTTGCTGATCGACGAGATGACGACGAAATAGAGCGGATACAGCACGACAAGCAGCAGAAGGGACAACAGCGTATAAGAGAATATGTCGAACGCTTGATCCGCTCGGGTACGGGTTGCAATCATGTTGCGGGTCCTCCTTTACCACAGGCTGGCCTGCTTCGTCTTTTTGGCCAACTGGTTGACCGAGATCAGCAGGATGAAGTTGACGACCGAATTAAACAGCCCGATCGCTGCCGAATAGCTGAATTGCGCGTTCATGAGACCAGCCTTGTACACATAGGTCTGAATGATTTCCGAAGCGTCGATATTGAGCTGGTTTTGCAGCAGGTACACTTTCTCGAACCCGATACTCATCAGATGCCCGACGTTCAGGATGAGCAGGATGACGATCGTCGGCATGATGCTCGGCAGATCGATATGCCGGATGCGCTGCAGCTTCGTGGCGCCGTCGACGACGGCCGCTTCGTGCAAATCCGGATTGACGCCGGATAACGCCGCCAAATAAATGATCGCCGCCCAGCCGATATTTTGCCATATGCCGGAGAACACGTAGATTGTCTTGAACCAATCCGGACTCGCCATGAAGAAGACCGGCTCCATCCCGAGCAGCACTAAGATTTGGTTCACCAAACCTTGCTTCGGTGACAGGAACAAATACAGCATGCCGGCGATGACGACGACGGAAATAAAATGCGGCGCGTACGTGACCGTCTGCACGATTTTTTTGAATCGTTCGCTCGTGACTTGATTGAGCAGCAGCGCGAGCACGATCGGCGCGGGAAAGGCGACCAACAGTTCGTACAGGCTGATGCCCAGCGTGTTGCGCATAACCGTAATGAATTGGTACGATTCGAAAAACCGTTCGAAATGCTCGAATCCGACCCACGGGCTGCCGGTCACCCCTTTGACGGCAATGAAGTTCTTGAATGCGATTTGTACGCCATACATCGGAACGTAGTGAAACAAAATAAAGTAGACCAGCGTAGGAAGAATAAACAAATACAGCTCGTAATTGTGCAAGACGCGTTTCCAGCCCGGGCTTCGCCGCAGCGTCTGCTTCTTCTGTGTTGCCGGAGCCGAGTGCTCTATCGGTCTCGCTGTCAATCTTCCCCCTCCCTTCTTCCGTTATGGATGGCTTCCGTTTCGCTTATTATTGTAAAAAAGTTTCCGGCGCCGCGTATATAAGCGCTTTCACGCGCCATATGCGAAATCTGATCTTCCGCTGTGCAAAGGCTTGTTGCCGCCTTGAATATGCGGTATTTGACTCGTCCATATGCGGTTCATGAAGTGCCGCAAACACGAAAAAAACCGGTCATTCAACCGGTTGGCGGGCTGCCCGCTTGCTGCCGCGTCATTTTCCTGTACTCGCCCGGCGTCACGCCGACTTCCGTCTTGAACTTGCGAATAAAGCTCGACGTGTCAAAGTAACCGACCAGCTGCACAATGTCCTTGATCGAGGTATCGCTTTGCTCCAGCAGCTTCTTGGCATTATTAATCCGTATCGAATGAACGTAATCGGAGATCGTCTGTCCGGTATTTTCTTTAAAAAAACGGCTCAAGTATGAAGCGGATAACGCGAAATGGCCGGCCATCGCCTGCACGGAAAAATCCGGCTGGCGGCAGTGGGTATGCAAGTAATCCAGCATGCTTTCCAGCAGCCGTTCGCTCGGATGGCCCCGAAGCTCCTGCACCGCCTGGCTCACATCGATGCACGCCTTCGTGATCAGCTCGGCCAGCTCCTCGACGGTATGAAACTGCATCAGCGTCATGACATCCGGCAGCTGTCCGGTCAGCTGCGGGAATTCATTCCTCAGCTCCTGGACCGTCAGCATGACCGTATGGATGATGTCGAAGCACAAACAGCGCGCTACGAACAAGGTCGTTCCACCCTGCTTGATATGCTGCGTGAATTGCGCCAGCGTCTCGGCGATTTGCTTCGTCTTCCCTTCGCGCAGCAAAAAGCTTAAGTGATCCATCTCCTTGCCGGTGTCAAACAAGGTGGAAGTGTGATCGGAAGCGACTTCGCGGAAATGAATGATTTGACCGCTACCCTTAATGAACTTGTAATCGGACGCCGTGGAAGCTTCGATGAACGAGCGCCCGAACTGCTTCAGCTCGCGGTACGGCTGGCCGACGCCACATGTCAGTTTGACGCCGAAGTCCCGGAACACTGCTTCATGCCATTCCCGCATCCATTCGGACAGTTCTTCCTCCGTTCGGCTCGTCGAGACAAGGAAAATCATCATGTCGTTCCCGATGCTTTCCTTGGCGTACACCGCAAGCGCTTCGCCCGAGCGGCCGGTGATCGCGTCTGCAACACACTGCATCGTGGCCGCCGTGAGTCCGGCGCCTTCGACCACAAATACCGCATATACCGGGTGTTCGAGCGATACGCCGATTTCGCTGCCGCGTTCCCGCAGCTGTTCCTGCGTCTCGATCTCGCCCTTCAGCAGATCGAGCAGCAGCTGCTGGCGAATGGCGGAACGGTTTCTTTCGAACTTCTGTCCCAACTCGTCGTTGGACAGCATAATTTTGTCAATGAGCGTGCGGACCGTATCGAGCTCGTTGCTCTTCGCAATCGTCTTGCCCAGATGCATCTCGGCCAGCTGCGCGAGCTTCTTGATCGGATTGTAATTATAACGAAGCAGGGCATAAATAACGAAGCTGCCGAGCAGCAGAATGAAAAACAGGGTGCGAAGCCATTTGGACACCACGTCGTTGATCGGCTTCATCACGTCCGCGACAGGCAGCACATTCACGTACGTCCAGCCGGTTTGATCCGATTTCAGGCGGGAGACGAAATATTTGACATGATTCAGCTCCAGTACCGAGAACATGCTGCCCGTCGGTTCCAGCGCGCGATACAGCGCTTCTTCTTCCGCATGTCCTTCCCCTTTGTAAGAGGTGACAACCCGGTTATTCTCGTCATAAATAATCGTATTTCCGGCGCGCGGGTACGCTTCGTATTTCAAATAATTGAGTAGTGAGCTTTCTTTGATCAGGAAAAGGACCGTTCCGTATGGATGAAGACTTGAAGTCGGAATCGGCAATAAGTAGCTGATATACCGTTCGTGCGCGGAAGACATGAACAGGACATCTTCCGCCGGCCGAAGCGTCGGTTTCGCGATGGTGTTCAAATCGTGACGAAACTGTTCCTCGGGCCAGTTCGGAAAATGGTAAATGTCATTAATAAAATTCGGAAGGCGATACGTACTGACAGATGAATATAGACTCGGCTGCTCCCGGATATAAAACAATACCTCTTGTATAAAATCATTGGATACTTTGTAATCGAGCAGCGGCTTGGTCAAGTACGCGCTGTAAAAATCTTTCGTGACCGCATAGGGGGTTAAATCCGGATTGGACGATATGCGGGCGGCGATCCGGTTCATTTCGAGGATTTTCGTATCGACGCTCTCACCGAGTTGGTTGAGCATCTCTTTGTTCGTCCATTCCACGTATTGGTTGACGATTTCCTTCAGCTGCATCGATCCGTTCACGCCAAGCAGCCCTACCGGAATCAGCAGGACGATAATATAGGAAACGAGATATTTATAAAAGACCGGGGCGATAGGGATCGATCTTCTCTGCATAGCTCTTCCTTTGCCAGTAGAATTGGAGTTCATAAACCAATTTTAACAAATCCCTCCGCGATTGTATACGCAAAGCGCGAACAGCCTGTGCTTGGCGATGCCCCTTACGGTTAAAAAACAGGATAGCCCCGCGCTTCCATGACGGAAGATCGGGGCTATCCGCTACTTCATCCCTTGCATCAGTTCATAAATTTCAAATATTGCAGCATTCGTTTCAGCATCGTGGCCGCTTGGGCACGCGTCGCATATTGTCCCGGCTCGAAGGATGTATCCGTGACCCCTTGGATAATCCCCGTATCTACAGCCTTGGCTACCGATGCGCTGGCCCAGCTGCCAATCGCCGTTCCGTCGCTGAATTGGACAAGCTTTGCCGCCGGAACGTCCCGTTTGTCCACGAGCTGGAGCGCTCGGACGACCATGACGGCCATCTCTTCGCGCGTCACGTTCGCATTCGGCCGGAACTCGTTATTCTCGTACCCGCTGATCAAGCCTTTCTCTGCAGCAACGGCGACCGCCGAAGCGAACCAGTCGCCGGCAGCGACATCCTTGAACTTGGGCGCCGCCTTTACGTTATCCGCAAGACCGGATAGACCGAGCGCCGTAACGAGCATGGTGGCGAATTGGGCACGGGTGATTTGCGCGTCCGGCGCAAAGTTGCGATCATCCACGCCGCTGACCACCAACTTCGACGCCAGCAGCTCGACGTCTTTTTGCGACCAGTGGCCCTTCACGTCGGCGAATGTTCTGCTCAGCTCTACCACGGCATAAATGCTATTGCTCTGGCTCATGATTGATGCTTGCGTCTTGCCCCCCGATGTAGTAAATATGGTAGGTACGAAGTACATCGTTCCACGGGTCGAATCGATGAGCACACCGGTCGATTTGGATGGATCCATCTTCCCCGTAACTTCTAACGTTCTCACTGCGTATTCGCCGTTAAAGCTTTTTACTTCAACGGTTTTTCCACCGACAGTTGCTTGAATCGTGAAGTCGTAAGCGGTCGTCAACGCCTTCGCGTTTTGACCGGTCATGACGGCTTTAATACGATCTGCCTCTTGGCCGGATTGCGCCGTGAAAACGACGTTGATCGTCATTTTATCTATAGTGCCCCCGAGCTCCTTGGCCAAGGAATCGAAGTTGAAAGCCTTAACCGGAATCTCGTAAGATATTCCGCCGTTCTGAATGACGATGGCCGCGTTCGGCGAATTTTTGCTACCTTCCTGCAAGGTCCAGGCCGGCATTGCAACTTTGGTTACCGGTTCGCTGCTGCTAATGTTAATCGTCACTTTGCGCTCATCCGCCTTGAGCGATCTGAAGGCATTCCCCAGCTGGGCCGAATCTACTTCATACCTGGTCACGCTTCGTCCTTGCGAATCATTCTCCTTGACGGCTTTCAGCGACGAAGCACCGAGCGTGGATGAGTTCGCCGATCCCGACGAAGAGCCACCGCTCACAACCCCTCCGCCTCCGCCTGAGTTGAGCGGTCGATCAACAACGCTTACCGTCGATTGAACGGATTTCCCGCCGAAGTCGGCTTTGATGATGGAATCACCCGTTTTCTTCCCTTCGATCATACCTGTGGAGCTGATCGTTAAGATATCCGTCTTACTGCTAGTATATGCGGCCGAATTCGTGACATCTTTTGTCGTATTATCGCTGTACTTCGCTGTCACTTTCAGCTGTACTCGGTCCCCAGGGTAGAAATTCGATATCACTCCGATGATTTCAAGGGAGACCAGTGTAACTGGGGATGCCTTTTCACTGACCGTAACTTTCTGCTCGGCTGATTTTCCGCCGAACGCGGCTTTAATGGTCGCTTCTCCTTTGGCTTTGCCTTCAAGCAACCCTGAGCTCGAAACGGTTGCGACCGCGGACGGGTCTACTGTGTAGGTAGCCCCCGCCGTGACCTCTTTCGTCGATTGGTCGCTATACTTCGCTGTCAATTTCAGCTGCGCTTTATCGCCAATGTAGAAAGGCGCTGATGGCACACCGCTCAGTTCCAAGGAAATCAAATCCTCTTTTACCTCAATATTTTGCGATGTTTTGTAGCTTCCGTAAGTGGCTTCAATGACCGTTTTGCCAAGCTTGAGCGCCTTTCCTTGTCCCGAAGCTTCAATAGAGACGATCGAGGCATCCGCGCTCTTGTACGAAACGTTCAGCTTAATTTCCTCCGCCGGCCTACCGTCATACACGGCTTTTACGACGCTGTTAAATATGCCGCCCACCGGGATCGTTGAAGGAATATCAAGCGAAATGTCGGTCATCACAAATGGAGTAAGCTCGATTATGTTCGATTTCGGCGTCTCTTTATTATCTTTCTTCACACCGGTTACAGCGAAATTATATTTCGTTCCGTTTGCCAACCCTGTCACCGTATAGGAATACGTACTGTATGTTACCGTATACACCGAATTGGAAACGGTCAGCGGTTGGCCGTTTTGGTACACCGTATACCCGAGCAAGTCGATCAACATCGGATTCCAAGTGAGTGTTGCCGATTTGTCGCCAGCCGTACCTTTAAACCCGCTGGGACCTCCCTCGTATTTGATCGAAACAGAATCTGATTTTTCGGAAACGTTACGGCTTGTATCAACAGCGGCGATGGAGACTTGATACGTTTTTCCGTCTTCCAAGTCGTCTGTCTTAAAGGCATGCTTGCTTTTGGAAGCTTCCACATCGACACGTTCGCTTGATATTGGCTTATCATCCACGTATATCTTATATCCGACCAAATCGGCTTCCGTGTTAGAAGTCCATTCCAGAACGATGTCGCCATCTATCGAGTTTCCCTTCAAACTTTTCGGCTTCGCGGGTGCTTCGCCATCCTTTGGATATCCTGTCTCTGTCGTTACACCCTTGCTTTCCAACCCAAATCTTGTCACTTTCAATGTAAATTGATAATCCGTACCGTTCTCTAGCCCTGCCACAGTGTATGACTTTATCCCCTTGGATACAGTGCCGATCAGGCTAACCTTCGCGTCGTATATATTTACTTCAAAATCCTGTACAATGGGCGGGTCCGTCCATTCGATCTTCGCTTGCTTATCATCCCAAGTGACAATCGGTTTTTCGACGTCGTTTGAAAGCGAAGACGGGAAGTTTGCTATTTGTTGCGGTTTGACTGTACCTGGTGTGGGCGTTTGGTGAGGCGAAGCCACCATTAGTCTGCCGTCCATGTTAATGCCGGCTACAGGGTAAGAATAGTCGATGCTTTCGCTTTTGGCTCGTTCAACATCGCAAGTAACCGTACCTTTGCTGGCATCGTTATTACAATCTTTATTCTCCATTGCCGCATTATAGCCCGCCATGCTTAACCGATCCCTGACCTTATCTCCCTCTGGGGAAACAATAGCAACGTAACGGTTCCCCGTATCGTACATGGCATCGCCATCTTTGAGATCGGCGAATACAAATTGATCGGCAGTCAAATTCGTTCCGAATTCGCTATTGAATAGATCAATGGTATACGGTTTATCTTTATATTGCGGCTTGATTAACCATATAATTTTCGCGGATTTAGGCTGAATGATCATGTTCGTCGGATTTATAATGTTATTTTTCGCCACCAAGTTCCACTTGGTAACCCCATCGAACCATGGCTGGGAGCCGGGATTGTAGTAATAGTATAACTTGTACCCAGTCAAATCGATCGGCCGATTCGTCGTATTATAGATTTCGACAAACTCATTCGGCTCACTCGCTCCTTTTGGCGCGGGAGAGACCTCCGTAACCAGCAGCTCCGGAAACTTATCCTCCTGCGGTTGAAGGTACGGCTCAATATTGACCGAGTATATGGAATCAACCGGGTAAGTGCCGTTGTACAAATAAGTTGCTGCTCCCGATTCGAACAATACGTACAGTTTCCCTTTGTATTCGTAGACGCCTTCGGACATTGGCGGTATGATCAACGAATTGATCGCGTTCACCCCGTCCAATATTGTTAATGGAACTCCGGTGCCTCCAACATCAACGGTCTTGTCGGAGGGGATATTCGACTTTAACGGATTTTTGTACACGATCAACTGGCTCATATTCGTTCGTCCGCCGGATCTGCTTAATACAATTTTATCCTGAACGAAAGCCATTCCTTGAATTTTATCCGGAATAGAAAAAATTTGTTCAGGCGAAGCCGCAGGGGTTCCGGTAGCGTCCAAACGATAGCCTGCAACCCAGCCGTGATGAGGTTGATTATCCCTGTTGGTCAGATAATGGGACGCTTTCGTCGAATAATTGGCCAAATCCTCGTAATCCCCTGACCATAGGAATCCGTCTGCATAGGTAAGAAAGGAGCCTTTCGTCTCCGTATTAAAGCTGCTGGAAAATACAAGCTTTCCTCCGTCCTGCGCACTAACAAGATCGTCCATTTTTATCTGATACACTTTATAATCCGAAGAAAGCCATACATAATTCGGGCTGACAGCCACTCCGCCCGCATGCCCTTTGTATGCAGTGCTCGCATTCGAGTACAGCTCCATCGCCTTGATCAGCTTGCCAGTAATCATATCGACAACCGAAAGCATGCTTGATTTTCCTTCACGGTAATGGGAGATCAAGAGCCAATTATGGGCTGCATCGTAAGCCATCCCTTGCGGCACCAAATATTGCTGCAAGCCTGGAATGATCGGCCCCTTCTCACTTACTTTGAAGAAATTGACAAGATCGGACTGTTCCTTCCTTCCATTTAAATCAGGTGAATCTTGATATATTCCAGATGGCGGAAATTGCGACGATCCCGTTGGTTGCCCTGTCGGTAAAGTTACACCGCTGCTTTCACTAACATTGTCAAGAACAGTCTTTATCGTAAAAGTATAATTGGTTCCATTTAGTAGATGAATATTCACACTTTGTTTCATTTCTTTCGTGATCGGACCCGCAACAATCGTTCCCGTTTGGTCATAGACATTAATATACGAGTAATCGTTGTAACCCGTGATATCTGGTGCTGTCCAACTAACCGTTGCCTGTCCGTCACTCCATGTCACGATTGGGTTGGCCACTTCCTGCAAAGGGAGCTGCATAGCATTCAATTTTCCGGTTGTTAGAGGCTGGTTCCTTGATGGGTCTCCTTTATGCTCCATCGCTGTGGTGCCGTCTTTAGGATAAAAGTATTGAATCGATGTTTTGTCCAAAGGATCGCTTGTCGACGTACCAACATAACTCGCTGTAGACAATATATTGCCATCTTTACCATCCTTATCCTTGACAATAAAAGTTCGAGCAGCTACATTGCCGAATCCGGTTCCTTTGAAAATAGCAATTTGTTCTTTTTTTAAATCCGCATTAAACGTTTTATGATATGTATAAAAATCGTCAAGTGTGTTGGGATTATTGCTTGTTTGCTTAACCCAGATCACCATAACACCCCAAGGCGGAATAACTTTCGCGGACTCAGTTGCATCCCAGCCTTGCCATGGGTCGCTTGATGTGGGTTTTGGATTTCCTTGGGAATCCTTAGCATCGTCGCTCCTAATTATGAACTGCAAGTCCGACAATTTCACCGGCTGATCGGAGTTATTGTAAATTTCCGCATACTCATACATGTCAGAAGTCACGCCACCCGTACCGTTCACAGCGTTAGGGACCAACTCCGTAATCAAGATGCGAGGAAGCCCTGTCGCCGCCCTCGCCTCCTGTGGTTCAGCAATTAATCCAAAACTTGAAAAAATCAAAGAAAACAGCAAAACATAAATAATTGTGCGTCGTTGTTTAACCGATAGCATCTGGTTCCTCCCACTATAAAGTAATGTTTTCTCCTGTTTTCTCACTAAATCTCAGTATTTCAACTTTGACGCTTAAGCGGCAGTCGTGGAGAATGTATCCTATGCATCGATTTTCGATCAGAGCGT
>NZ_CAJVAS010000042.1 GCF_910593845.1 Paenibacillus solanacearum
CCTTTCAACGCCGCCATTATTTCACCCGTAATCGCGATGGCTACATCGCAGGCATTCTTATTGAATGTAACCGACATCGATTATTCAGCTAACTGTCAAGCACTGATTTTTAGATTGAGCCTTAATTACCTACTTTAAAGTAGGGATAATAGGAATGAGTCTAGCTCGGGCCTCGACAAACTGCCTGTTCTCGACGTGGGTACATATCTGAGTGGTGGACATATCAGAGTGCCCAAGCAGAAACAATCACAACAACTACAGCACTGGAGCGGATTCTTCCAAGTCCCCTTCCAGTTCGAGATATTTTTGTCGCAGGAGGCCCAGTTCCTCATCGTTTGGCTGCCAGTACCCCCGCTGATGACTTTCCAACAGTGTTTCGATCATCGCATGATAAGCCCATCGATTGTTTTCCTTCATTTGACGGCTTCTCTCTGGGTCTTCGACATAAACGGCATGCAGCTGATCGAACACCCAAGGCTCAACTTTGCCGGTCATGGCGGCCAAACCGAGTACGTACTCGAAACGGCGGGCAATCGTTTGAGTCCCGTGATACGGATGCTTGAGCAGCGCATCAATCCATTTCGGATTGGCCAGACGGGTGCGCACCCCACGGGCGATGGAATGTTCGGCCGACTCCGTCAAGATCCGCTCTCCGGTCGTGTCGGTAATGTGGATTTCGGGACGGCTTCCTTTCGCCAGCTCCACGGACTTGGACAATCCCCCGAAATATTCGTAATAATGGTCGGAATCCGTTACCTCCCGTTCATGACTGCTGCGAATTTGCGAGACGATGTCGACCGCCTGCAGATGAGAACGGAACAACTCCGGCTCTGCACGTCCGCGTGACTTCAGACTATATAGGTGCTGCTGGCTTTCTCCATATTTATGGCCAAGCTCGGCCTCTTCGGTCCAATGCTTCGTTTCGATCAACTTGGTAACTGAAGTCCCGTACGCTCCCTCCGCCGGACCGAATAGGCGAGCGCTGGCCAAATCCGCAATCCGCTCTGCGTCGTAACGGGCTGAGAGCAGTTGTTCCGCCGCTCTTCTCGTATGGGCCTTGAAATAGTTGAGCGCCTCGGGCTCATCCAGCTCGGATACTTGACGGAAAATACGATTTAAATCGTCGAGCAGATTCGGGAACATGTCACGAAATAATCCCGTCATATGGACAACAACGTTCAAGCGCGGCCTGCCCAGCTCCTGAAGCGGGATCATTTCATATTCGGTCCGGAACGCCCCGCTGCCGCCTCCGCCTTTGATGCGTACGCCCAGGTAATGAAGGATTTGTCCAATCGTTTCGCCTTGTGTCCGCGACGTTTCCAGTCCCCAGACGACGACTGCCGTCGTTACCGGATATACGCCGTGCTGCTCCCGGTACTCCCGAATCGAATTTTCGGCGACGACCGCTCCGCGTTCGACGGCTGTTGTGCTCGGTACGGCACGCGGATCAAATTGATACAAATTGCGTCCGGACGGGAGCACCTCGGGACTGCGAAGTGCGTCACCAGCAAGCTTAGCCGGCACGTATTTTCCTTCGAGCGCACGTAACAGTCCTTCCATCTCCTCGTTCGCCAGTGTGCTCTCGTACGCCTGATAACCATACTCCAGCGACCGGAGCAGCGCCGTACGCCATTCCGGTCGCTCGCCCGCATACGGAGATGGCAGCTCTTTGGTTCGAATAAACATCTCTACGATGGACTCCGCTTCCAGATCCAGCTCCCGCAGAATCGACATGTCTCTGCCTGAAGCCAGCGCCTCAGCATCCCATCCTTTGCGATCGGCAAGCAAGCGGCGCAACGAGCGGATGTCCCCCCGCTCATGGCGCAGAACGAAGCGCATATGAGCTGCCGCAGCTTCAGAAGAATATCCATCGCCCAGCACATGCAGACCGCTTGGGATGACCGAACGTCTCATTCGATACAGCTCCTCTTCCATCGCCTCCGGCGTTGTACCGGAGAAATGCATCGATTCCGCACGTTCCTGCAGCTTCCGAAGAATGTCTTCGCATCGCTCCGGATCCAGTTGCTCCGCTTCGCGGTATTCGTGCAGCAGCATCTCCAGGCCAAGCCACTCTCCATACAGCTCCGCTTCCGTGAACGGAGGGGCCTGGTACCCGATCAGCACCGCATGACTGCGCCGTTTGGCAATCATCGCCTCAGACGGGTTGCCAATGTAATAGTAATATAGATGCGGCAAATCACCGACAAGATCGTCCGGCACGCAATCGCCCGACATGGCACATTCTTTCCCCTGCAGAAACTCCAGTGTGCCATGCGTGCCGACATGAACGACGGCATCCGCTTCCAGCTCATCGCGTATCCATTGATAAAATGCCGTATATTGATGGGTCGGTGGCAGCGAACGGTCATGATACGATTTCTCCGGGTCTTCGTGAATGCCTCGTGACGGCTGCAGACCGATAAACACCTGATTACTCATAATGCCGGGGATCAGGAAGGCGCCTTCCTCCGTCATCACGTCGCCGGGCGGCTCGCCCCAATGCTCTGCGGCGTCTGCCCCCCACGCCTTACGCTTGAGCTTGGCGCTAAAGGCGGGATCACAATAACGGATCATGCCGGTTGGCGCCCGCTCGCCGGACCATTTTCCGGAATTGACCAGCCCGCATTCCATGAAACGGGCACGCAATTGCTCCGCGGACATTTCTTCCACGCCATACCCCCGCTGCTTCAGTTGAGTAAGCAAACGGGAAACCGACTCGAACGTATCGAGGAAGGAAGCGCCGAACACGTTCGCTTCGCCGGGCGGATAATTGTAACAGATCAGGGCGAGCTTCTTGTCCCGGTTCGGCTTGCGCTGCAGCGTAAGCCAGCGCCGGACGCGATCCGTGAGCCGCTGCACTCTATCAGGTATCAACGCCAGCTTGTTCAAGGAAACGGCCAGCTCCGGGTCCTCCCCGTCATGCCGCAATGCGGCGATCGGATAGGTTTCAATGCTGCCGTCCAGTTCCGGAAGCACAACCTGAACGAGATATTGCGACGGCGCCAGTCCCCGGGTCGATTGATTCCATTCCTCGAACGTCGTGCTCGACAAGAAAAATGGATGAAGTACGGGCGCCTCCAATGCTTCAAGCAATTGTGCAGCTTCGCCATGGCCGGCTGTTCCCGAGACAGGACCTAGACCAAGGCGAAACGGCAAAAAGTTCAAGATCAGATTCACAGGCCGGCCGTCTCCCGACATCAGCTCGCGCAGCCGGGGCAGCGAAATATTCATGACCGATGGAAAAGCGATTGGCAGCACATCGGCGAACACCTCGATTTGTCTCAGCAGTTGTCCGATGCAATCCCCGGCGTTCGCCGGGTTGCCGTTGCCCAGAAAGAAAAAGGCTACGATAGGACGAACATTCGTTCCGGCGTAACCACGACTTTCCCGAAACGCAGCATAGGAAGAGAATGCCTTCCGCTCCGTCGGCTCGAAAATGCACAGCTCCCGTACGTATACCGGTTCGGACGGCTCCGGCAAGTAAGTGCAGCCGCCATACATCCGGCCTGCCAGACAGAGCAGGCCAAGCATGTTATTTGCTCCACCGCCGCGCCAATATTCGGTCAACCGGACATAATGGCGGTAATCCGTTCTTTTATCAACGGGAAGCTGCTCTCCGGCGTACGGTGTCCGCTGAGCAGGCAGATCGCCGGCTGTCAGCTTGCCCAGGCGCAGCACTGAATGAATATCGGAATCATTGCTTCCAACCGGAACCATGTGAGCCGAACGATTCTGAACGATGCGCCCGACATATGTAATCGACTCCTTTCGCACACCGTGCGCATCGATTATTACAAGGTCGGCCGCTTCGAGTTTACTTGCGATATGTATCCTTTGTGCGTCGGTAAGCTCCGCGCCGAGATCGATCAGCTCCAGCTTGAACCGGCGGCGCTGCTCCTCCGCAAGCGTCCGGTACGCTTCAGCCAAATGGGCAAGCGCCATCTCTCCGCCCGTCAATACGGTTATTTTCATCGAAATGCCCTCCTTCTCCTCTTAAAAATAACCGGATCTCTATGAAACAAAATAAAATATCCGCTGTAATCTAAGGAATAAAATGCATACTACAGCATCGTGCGAACAATACGCTCGATACGTCCTGCTTCCAGCTCTTCCAGCCGAACATACTGGCCATGCAGCGCGTCGGAGAGCTTTCGGGCCAAACCCAGCCGCACAAGCCCTTGTTCCGTATCAATGACTAGCGTCTGCATACCGGACGCTGCGATACGCCGAGCGATGTCCATGCTTTCCATCCATGGATCAAGTCCCGAACCGCTGCTTACGTTCGCCCTGCCGTCGGTGATCACGATCATGGCGGGCACCTGTCCGCTTTTCTTTCGCATCAGCGCGCGGATCGTCTCCGCGCCTTTGTGCAGACCGAGCGATAGCGGCGTCTTTCCTCCGGTAGGCATGGCCTGGAGTCTGCGCTCAGCCAGCTCGACGCTGCGGGTTATATCAAGCAGCAGCTCGGCGCGGTCCCCCCGGAATGACACCAAGCCCACGCTGTCGCGTTGTCGGTAAGCGTCGCGCAGAAGCGATAATACCGCTCCCTTTACGGCCTTCATCCGCTTGGCGGCATTCATCGAGCCGCTGGCGTCGACCACGAAGAGCAGCGCAGTTCCCGCACGGCTCTCCCGCACCTTCTCGCGCAGATCGCTTTTGTTGACGATGACCCTGCCGGGTGCGGCATCAGTTGAAGAATGCCCCGCCTTTCGCAGACGCTGAAATGGCGCTGCCGCCCGAAGCGTCGCGTCGAAGGCCAGATCGCGTACCTTACCCCGCGGGGTGATCGCCCGAATGTACCGGCCCTTTCCTGCCCCAGGTCCCGTTTTATTTCGTTTCCCCGATCCTCCGTAATCCTGGGCTCGAGGCGGGACAAAGGCAAATCGCTGCACAGCGAAATCCCGGCCGATCCGCTCGATAATGTCGCGCGCAACGGTCGGCCCCGTCAAATCAGGACGCTCCTGTGGTTCTTCGCTTCCGTCCAGTTGGCGCTGGCGCGAAGTGTTCTCCAGCGGCTCTCCGTCCTGTGTCTGCCCGCGAAGGTCCGCCCCCGACTCGAGCGCGGACCTGTTCGGCATATGCGGCGATTGCGGTGCTTGACCGGATGCAGGGCCATCGTGGGCTTCCGCAGACGGCGGTGCATCTGCTTCTGACCGCATGCGGTGCGGCAGGACGTAGCCCGCCACTTTCCGCAAGTCTTCCGACCCTACAACTGAACGGTCTTCCCAGGCGGCGATGGCGCGCGCGGATTCGATCAATAGGATATCCGCCCGATGGCCTGGGCATCCGGATGCCCTGACGATTTCGGCGGCGAGCCGGAACGCAGCCTCATCGGCTCGCAGGGCAGGCAATCGGCGGCAAGCCTGCTCTATCCTTTCGCGCAATGCTGAGGTTTCGTCCTCGTACCTTAGGACGAAACCTTCCGGGTCCCGTTCGAACGCAAGCCGCCGGCGAATAATTTCCATTCGCGCAGCCGGATTCCGTTCAGCCTCCATCCGAACATACAATCCAAAGCCGTCATGGAGTGCCCGAGACAAATTCCCTTCTAGTGGGTTCATCGTCCCGAACAGCAAAAAACGTGACGACCGCCGCTCAGAAATTCCTTCCCGCTCAATATTGCAATACCCCGCCTCCGCTGCGAGCAAAATCATCCTTATCATCCGTTCCGGAAGCAAATTCACTTCGTCGACCACGAGTGCCTGACCGTCGGCTTCCGCAAGCAATCCCGGCGAAAGCCGTCTTTCTCCCCGCTGCATAGCATACTCGGCATCCAGCCCGCCCAACAGCCGGTCCTCGGTCACGTGCAGCGGAATGTCTGCAAACCGCCGCCCCGGCAGCAGACGGGCAAGACCGCGAATCAAGATCGTCTTGGACGTGCCCTGCTCGCCACTCAGCAATACCCCTCCAAGACGCGGATTCACGGCATAAAGCAGAAGCGCTTGTTTGGCCTGCTCCTGACCGACGACAGCGCAAAATGGATAAGCTGGCGGCTTATGTAACATGCGCGCCCTCCGTTAACAAATTGCCGAGCTGCTGCCGAAGCTCCTCCACCCCGCCGATCTGGTCTTCGAACGGGCGCTTACGCATCCGGTGCGGCAGCACAAGCATCGCCGCTTCCGTCATATCCTCCGGAAGAACGCGGGTCCGTCCTTGGTACGCAGCAAGCGCCATCGCTGTTTTCATCAGCGTAATATCCGCCCGATGGCCGTCCACTTCCAGCCGTATGCCGATGTTCGCAGTCCATTCGAGCATTTCTTCCGTTGGCTCGATTTGCCGCAGCAGTTCCTTCGCCTGAACAATTCGCTCCTGCAGTAACATTTGATCTTGCCCGTACCTTTGACGGAACGGTTCGGGATCCGACTCAAAAGCGAGCCTCCTGCGAATCACTTCCATCCGGCTCGGAACGTCTTTCTCTCCGCTAACCTCTACCGAAAGCGCGAATCGGTCGAGCAGTTGCGGACGCAGCTCCCCTTCCTCTGGGTTCATCGTGCCTATCAATATAAACTGCGCGGGATGCGAGTGCGACACCCCTTCGCGTTCAACCGTGTTGACGCCCATCGCAGCAGCATCAAGCAGCGCATCGACGATCGCATCATCGAGCAAATTGATTTCATCCACATACAAAATATGTCCGTGTGCTGCTGCCAGCAGCCCCGGCTCGAACCGTTTCTCCCCTTGACGGATCGCGTGTTCGATGTCCAGCGTTCCGACCACGCGGTCTTCCGTCGCGCTGACCGGCAAATTGACGACGTTCAGGCCGGGCATCAAGTCGGCAAGCGCCCGGACCGCCGTCGACTTGGCCGTTCCTTTCTCGCCACGGATCAGAACGCCTCCAAGTCTCGGATTGATAAGATTCAGCAGCAGTCCAAGTTTCATCGTTTCCTGTCCGACAATCGCAGTAAAAGGAAACACGTTATGCATCGGTTTCATAGTAATCCCCCTTCCTAATCAGCTTACGGTATCATCCGTCTCATCACTCATAGGTGTTGCGACGGATGCCAATTCTTGTCTATTCTCCAACCGGGCCGACTGCAACCGCCGGCTCAATAGGCTCAGCCCGTTCCGGCTGTTGCCGCTGCGGTCCGGTCTTGCGGAGCAGCCCCGTAATGAAGCAGAACGGTCGGCCGTCCTTCGGATTCCGATCAACATGTCCTTCCACGCCGAAGACGTCGGCAAGCATCGCCGTGGTGACCGTTGCCTCCGGCTTACCGCATGCGTACAAGCCTCCCTGCCTCATGACGGCGATCTCGTCCGAATAAGCGGCGGCATGGTTAATGTCGTGCAGTACCATGATGAAGGTAACGCTGTGCTGACGGTTGATCTTCGACACCAGCTCCAGAATTTCCAGCTGATGGCTGACATCCAGGAATGTCGTTGGCTCGTCGAGTAGCAAGACGCGAGATTGCTGGGCCAGCGCCATGGCGATCCAGACCCGTTGTCGCTCGCCCCCGGACAATTCGCTAAGCTTTCGCGAGGCAAAGCACTGCGTTCCCGTCTGCTCCAGAGCCCAATCGACGATCGCTTCATCCTCCTTCCGCATCGGTCCCCAAGCGGGCTTATGCGGGAACCGTCCGTAACCGACCAGCGTGCGCACCGTCATATCCGGCGCCTGATCCTGGCTTTGCAGCAGCAGCGTCAGCTCCCGCGCCAACTGCCTTGGTGCGAAGCCGCTAAGCGAATTGCCGTTTAGCAGAATCGAGCCGTTCTGCAGCTTGAGCTGTCCGGCGAGCGCTTTGAGCAGCGTGCTCTTGCCGCATCCGTTCGGACCGATAATGCTGTATATTTTTCCCGCTTCCGCATGCCAATTCAGCCGTTCAACGACCGATCTGCCGGCATATTGCAGCGTCGCGTCTTCCACGAGGAATGTTTTCAACCGGCTTCCCTCCTCAGCAAAAATAGAAAAAACGGCGCACCGAGCACTCCCATGATGATCCCGACGGGAAGCTCGACCGGGGCGAACATCAGGCGGGCTACCGTATCGCAGAACGTGACCACGGCAATCCCGAGCAGAGCTGTAGCCGGAATCAGCAAGCGGTAATCGCCGCCAATCATCAGCCTGGCGGTATGCGGAACAATCAGACCTACAAATCCGAGCAGACCGACAACGCTGACCGCGCTGGCCGCAAGCAGCGTTGCGACGGCGGTCATCACAAAACGGGTCGTTTCGACCCGCAGCCCCAGCCCTCTTGCGTTGGAGTCTCCGAGCGAAAGCACATTCATGTGCGTGGAGCCTGCCATAGCCAAAAGAGCGCCAGTGAGCGAATAAGGCAGTATGGTGTAAAGCTGCGGCCAGCTTTTGGCGGACAATCCGCCGACAAGGAACATCAGCGCGCCATGAACGCGGTCGCTGTAAAACACCAGCAAAGCCGAAATGCCCGAACCGAGAAAAGCGGAGACGGCGACACCAGCCAGAATAATACGAACCGGACTGATTCCCTGCTTCCAGGCAAGCACATAAATAAGAGCTGACGCCCCTGTCGCGCCGATGAACGCGACCGGTGTCAGCAGACGGGTCATGTGCGGGAATAAAATCAAAACGATGATGCCGAAAAGCCCGGCTCCCGAAGAAACGCCGATAATATGCGGATCGGCAAGCGGATTGCGCATCACCCCTTGCAATATCGCTCCCGAGCATGCCAGATTGACCCCCACTAGCGCTGCGACGAGCGTTCGCGGCAAGCGAATGTTCCACACGACGTCCTTCAGGGAGCCGTCATAGCCTTGGAACAAATACTTCCATATGTCCCCAAGTGAAATCGAGACCGCCCCGGAGCTTATACTGAATGCTACCGCCAAACACGCGGCCGCAAACAAGGCGGCAAGCACGAACACTCCCCTAGAAGCCGTGATCCGATCCCGCTTATTTTCCATTGCTGAAACGCTCCGGGTACACGAGCTTCGCCAGAGAGGCAACCGATTCATCCAGGCGGAAGCCGGGATTGGATAGGAACAGATCGGATGATAGCACGGCCATCCGCCTTTCTTTCACGGCCCGCAGCGAAGACCAGGCGGGTTGACTGGATAAATCGGCCTGGATTTTTTTCTCGCCTGCCTCCTTTGCACCGTGAATGAGAATGAACACGTAATCCGGGTTCAGCTCGGCCAGCTTTTCCAGGCTGTACGGAGCCGTAGATTGGCTGTTTTGCGGTGAATCCAGCGATTCCGCTACGTTTTTCATCTTCAGCATGTTCGCGACCTCCAGCCCTACCGTGTTCGTCCGCTGAATGGAGATGCTGGACGGGGTCACGTTCAGCATCACAAAAGTCGGTGTGTTATCGGCAGGTACCTTCCCGGTATATTGCCCGATTCGCTGATCCAGCTTCGACAGCTCTTCATTCGCCTTGCTTTCCGAACCGCTCAGTTTCCCAAGCAGGAGTGCTTTTTCCTTTAAGTCCTTATATGTACTCAGGTTGAACAGAGCGAAGGGAATGCTGCTCGCATCCAAAATAGGGGTCAAGTCACAATGAAAGTTAGGGGAACCGATGACCAAATCGGGCTTGAGCGATAACAGCTTTTCCGTATTCACGGTCGTCATGCCGCCAATGTCTTCAATTGGTTTTGCCTGTTCCGGCACATTTCCTCCGGACGCGGATGTCCTGGCGATCGCGGTACCACCGACAGCATATAACAGATCCAGCAGTTGCGGCGAAAGAACGACGATCTGTTGAGGCTCGGCCTTTAGTCTGACCGATCGGCCTGTATCATCCTGAAACGTTAAAGACTGCTGGGACGGTTCCGATGCCGAGGCCGTCTTGGGCTCTTCATTCCGGCTGCCAGGCGTTGTCGCTTGAGCACAACCAGCAACCAAAGTGATAACAAGACTCCCAATCAAGATGCGCAGCAATCGTTTGGACTGGTTCATGATTGCAATTCCACCTTTGCATATTATACTTGTAATTATTACGATTAGACGTCGTTCAACTCCTTTCGGATTGCCGCCTGCGTAACATCCTTCTCCATCCTTCGGATGCAACCGGTGCGTTTGCAGATTAATCCGGAATCTAAATTAATAGTAATAATTACTGTTTATATTGTCAATAAAAATTCCTCCCCGACAATTTTGTGGACACAGACACAAATACACCCACAATCAATTACAAGATTAATTGCAGGTGTCTGCCTGAAGGATTATCGTTTCGGCAACACAGCCGAGATTACCCGTTGGTGTAAACGGGCACGCCATCGTTGCCGATCGTTGCTTTATACCTTGCCCCGTTCGGCGCATAAACGTAATTGCCGCACCATACGTTCGTACCGGCTAGAAGGATAGTCTGCGATGCCTTCCCTTCCAGTTCTCCCGCCTGGAGCCGAATATTTTGGCAGTTGCTCAGCACATTCACCGCATACCGGTTCGCCCCGCCCGTTCCGGAACTATAATCGGGATTTTTGATTACGGTTGGGAACAAAATTTCACCGTTCCTCGCATTGTTCTCGATCCGGATCGCGTCGCGGTCCGCGTCAGTCGCCGTGGCGGCGCTATCTACGGTGATCCCGTCGATTTTGAACCCCCATACATAGTTCAAATAGACTCCCGTCCGGCCGATCTGTTTTAACCGGGAACGCCCGATTTGAATGTTGGCTGTGTACCCTTTGCTTTTGTACCAAGTTTTAACCGAAGCCGCCGTAATCGAGGCATCATAGCCCGGCTCCCCGGATATTGGAACGTTAAAGGAGACATCATGCTCTGTGACGATCATGCCCTCGGAGGTAATGTCTGTCACGGAATTGCTATCACCGATGATAACATCAGCAACATACGCCAGATAAGCGCCCCGGTATCCTTTCTTTATGCTGTTATGATCGATTTTCGCCTGCCTTACCCAAGAAAGATAAATGACATTCGCATTGCTTGAAGGCGATGCAATCCCTTGATGATCGAATAGGTTGCCGAGAATGCTTACGCTATCGTAGTAAGCGGCAATCGTTCCGAATGCAGCACCTGTAACGACCACACTTTCATTTTTTATATCCTTAAAAATATTTTTGGCGATAAGGATATTTTTCCCTGCTTGCGGCAATTTGGAATTCACCCCGGCCCCGTCCTTGTTGGCCAAGGACGAACCGCCCCATGCGCTGTCCAGCTTCACTCCTCTCGTACAACCAATAAACGTATTTCCTGATATCTCCACATCTGAAAATTTAAATAATCGAATCCCCGCATACGTCATCCCTTCAAAGGTGCATCCGTATACTTTGATGTTCTGGTTCCACAAATTATGAACTGCACTATGGTTTCCTACACCTGCAGCCCATGCTTGCGTGCCCGTCGTTCCGCTGGCGCCAAAATAGCAGTCGGTCACGCGAATGTTCCGGCAAGGCGTACCGTCGTTGATGCCAAAACCATTCGGATCCGACCCGAGCGAGTCGCTCGTCTGATTGGAAATCTGGATAGCTTCATGAAAATCATTATTTCCCGTGTGATCGCGAAATCCAAGAAACCGGCATTTGTGGAATGATACGTCCTCGCATGCATTCATATCGACGGCATGCCCTCCAACAACATCGCGGATTTCGACATTGTTGAACGTAATATTCCTGCCCCTGAGCAAAATGATTGCGTTATATCCATTAGGGAAATTAGCGATGTTCCCTTCAAATACGCCGCCCTCAATGATGATATTCCCGTGCCCGTCATATCCGCCAAACGTTTCTCCCGGATCCCCGTTGTAGAGGAACGCGCCCGCAAACGAACGGACAAGTGTAGCCATATTGAGCTTAAGATGCGTATTTCGGTATATTTTAAGCGGACTTTTCAACTTATATGTACCCGGAGGAACAATAACCTGTACAGGGCCGGTCTTGGCTTCATTCAATGCGCCTTGAAAAGCGGGGCTCCAATTCCAATCGGCGGGATCTGCGGTTTGGTTCGGAATGAGGTGCTGATAATCCACAACATTGATTCCCCCATTCTCATTCCCATTCCCGTACACGCTCGACGAAACGGAGGCTTGCCCGCTAACTGCATTCGACAATCTTCCCGCAACAGCGGCAGCGCCGGTCACGGCAATGGCGGCCAACAATTTTCTGCGGCTGATCCGGCTGTTTCGCGGTGCTTGCGCTTGTTCGGATTGTCCTTCTATAGTCGAATCCAGTTCAGTTGAGTTCTCGGTTTCCGGTTTCATCTCCAATGAATATACCTCCCCCAAGGTTCTTTCACCGCGGCAGACCGCGTTTAATTCCCTGCAGTTACCCTCTCATTAATTTGCTTGTTGATGCTTTCTTCCGCCTCTCTGAGCGCAGTATTCAAGTCAATGTTGTTTTTAACCGCTTTACTTACCGCCGCATTCATCGCCGACATCGCAATGGAGTCGTATTTGGTTGGAATAAACGTTTTGGCCGGTTTCGTTTTGTAAATGGCCTCAATATGCTTATTTTTCATAAAATCCATACTCGCACCGAAAGAACTCGCGAATTTAGGATCTTTCATGACGGGATATTTACCATGCTTCGACATATCCATTTGGACTTCATCGGAGGTCATCGCCATGATGACTTTGAAAGCAGCATCTTTATTTTTGCTTGTAGGTGATATTCCCATCGCATTGGCATCTGCCCGCGCACCAAGACCCGGTGCTTCCGGCCATTCCGGGTAAGTCGCCATATCCCATACATCCGGGCTGTTATAAAGTTTGTAACCCATAATATCATTGAGCGAGGCGTACATGGCCAATGTCCCATTGAGCATCGTTTCGGCCGCTTTTCCATAGGTAGATATTTGGCTGTTGCCTGGAATTTGATAGACTTTGGTCGCAAAGTCTAACACCTTCTTCCATTGATCCGTGTTGACGAGCGCTTTATTCGTTTTCGGATCGACATAAGGAAGGGACAGCTGTGAAGCCATCCGCTCGATGACGTTGACCTCCAAACCGCGGTATTGAATTCCGCCTTCATTTCTTGTCAGCTTTTTGCCAAGCTCGTACGTTTGTTCCCAGGTCATGCCGTCTTTCGGATAGGGAACGCCGAATTTATTGAAAATGTCCTTATTATAGTATAAAGCGGAAAAATGCCTGGTGTACGGGATGGCAACCAGATCGCTTCGCTGGGTAGCCGCTTTGATCGCATCCAGCACTTCCGGCTCGAAACGATTCAGATCCATTTTATTCGTCTTGATCAAATCGGTTAAAGGGGTAATCAATCCAAGGTCGGACCAGGTGCTAAAGCCGTAAATGTTGGTGTCGATGAGAATGTCGGGCGTTGCACCCGCGGTAATTAGCTCGGCAAGAGAACTTCCTTTTTCGTAAGGCTTCATTTCTACGGTTATCCATGGATATTTTTGATGAACGGGGTCGATGATATATTGTTTCCGTTCGTCTTCTGTCAACCATCCGGGAAGAAATCCTACGCTAACCGTAACGGGCGACTGATCTTCAACTGCCGCCTTCGAGTTATCGCTGCTCGTGGATGCTTGACTGCAACCCGCCAGAGGTAAGGTGGTCAATAGAGTCGGTAATAGTAACCATAAGTTTCTCTTTAACATAATTCCTCCCATGAATGTACGAACCGATTCTCGGATTCGCAGTCTTATCCATTTTTATTACGTAAATTGTTACTTTCGCCGAATCAAACCGTTTGTGTAGACATCTTGCAACTTCCACGCAGCCGCATTTTTTATGTGTAACAACACCCAGCATACGCTCAAGCAGAATCCAGATCTTACGCTAAAAACGGCTTTCCCCTCACCACCTCTGGAACTCGCTTTTCAATGTAACCCGTTACATTGAAGATTAAAAAAATAACTCATGTTAGTGTTTATTAATGGACTTTGTTCACCACCTCCGATAAATATATGTAACCCTTTACATTATAACCGCTCTTTTATGCTGCGACAATATGTACTTTGACGGTTTATTACGATTTAATAATCTCTTTACGAAAGCGGATGCTTCGATTTGAACGTAGCTTCGATGTCCGATGTATTTTATGTAACGGTTTACATGAATTAAACGAAAGCCATCATACATGCTGCATGCGAAAGGGACTACACTCGTGGATCACAAAAGAGCGCTAGTGCAACGCGATTCCGAATCCCACACTCAAAAGGAGCACGGCGACCAGACCTAACATAATTCCCAATGCCAACGATTTAAGCGTAAACCAGCGGAATTGCCCCGGCTCTGTACGATCGATTTTGTGAATGCGGTATAGGATCGCCGCGTTGCTCAATAAGATAAAGATTAAAACTAGAGCAGCCATAATCGTCCATAACCCAGACACATCCCGGATTTGCATGGGATCGTCATCCCTTATGCGAGTAAAGGCCACTAGTTGATTCACAAGTAAGAACGTAAAGCCAAATAGTCTAACGATCCGCCCTTTTCGATCATGATTCTTGCCTAACTTTTCCCGTTCATATTCCGCAATTTCACGCATAAATCGGGGACCGTGCATGAAGAGCAGATGCTTCGGAAAAAAGAGGCTCCAACATTCAAAAAGCAACACGACCCCATATAAAAAAACGCCTATCAGGTAAGTATCCGAACGCGACGGCTCTAGAACAAGTAAGAGACCGCCGGTTAACGGGATAATGATGCAAACACATGCATTGATGAAAATGATTTGTTTCACGCGCAACGATTTTAGTCTACTCGTGTCCATGGCTAGCACACTCCTATCCGATTCCATACGTTTCTTTAAGCTATCGTTACCCGATAAGTTCTTTTACAAAGAGGACTCGATCTTGTCCTATCCCATCGTAGTTCATTGTAACGGGTACACCATCAACCTCACCCGTTCCTTTTTCAATCTGGAATCCCATACGTGTGTGAAAAGCTATTGATGTTTTGTTAATCGGAGATGTGACGCAACGAACTACGTTACATCCCTTCTCCCGAATCTTCTCGAAGAACATCTGATACAAATATTTCGCAACTCCGTCTTTCCTGCAATCAGGATGCACGCCAATAAAGTGAACGTATGCTTCAGTCGGAATGCTTTGCGAGACAAGACCGATTAAGAAGCCGATGATTTGACCATCTTGTTCGGCTACAAAACTTGTGTCTTGAAAATGTTGAAAGAATAGCTTGGGCAGCATGTCGGCCATATGTCGACCGCCCCACCAATTATCTATAATTGAAATGACCGGTATGTAATCGAGTTCACGTACATTTCTGAAGTCCATAAAATGGATAAACCTCCTCGAAGGAATCTGTCTCAAACTATCGACTGGAACTAACGAATGGCAAGCACAAATTCGCGCGGGGTGACTCCGAGCAGCCGTTTGAAGTGCCGGTGCAGGTGGCTTTGATCACTGAACCCGAGTATGGCAGCGACCTCGTGAGCCGGCATCCCGCCGATCAGCAGCTTTTGCGCCCTGCGAATTTTTTCCTGAATCACATACTGATGAGGAGTCAGACCCGTAGCGTCCTTGAACAGCCTCACCAGATGGGAGGGGCTCACATGAGAGGCGGCGGCAATCTCGTCCAGGGACAAATTTCGATCCAAGTAAGCGTGTATATACTGAAGAGTGCCGTCCAGCTGGCGCCGATCGATCCGCTGTGGCAGCGCTCTCCGGTGCCCGGAGGGCGTGCCGTAGCGGTGCAGCAAATGAACGGTCAGCATCCGCGTCAGCGAATCGGTGTACAGCCGTCCGCCCAGCCCGCCACTCTGCACATCCTCTCTCAGCCACTGAACCATCTGTACGATCCGCTCGTCGCTCAACCGAATAGATCTGCCGAAGTCGATGGCGTCTCCGGTATTGAAAAGCTCCAGCTCAGCGGCGACTTGATCGGTGAGTCTTGTGGAAAGATCGAGGCGCACAAACGAAAGCTCCCCTTCCCATCTGCAATAGGACAGATCGCCTGCTGAAAATATATTAATATCTCCCGGTTTCGCTACCCCTTCTCCCCGGTACCCGTCCGCCCGCTCAAACACTTTCACCGGCTGCGGGGTCCCATGGATGACAATCAGATGGCTCTGCAAGGCCGGTTCGAACGCCTCCTGCGGAGAAACGCTTTCCCACCCCCACAGCTTCAAATCAGACCATCCTAAAGATTCACTTGATACGACAGGAACATCCGGCACTGCACGATTCTCCCTTCATCCCTACGCAACCGCCAAACGCCATGATCGTTCACGGTTCGCATCCTTTTACATTCAGTTTATCCTAATAATGGGACCCAGACAACGCGGTCCTCCCCTCCTATGCGCATTTTGTTCAAAATCGCGGTCATATTGTTCAAGTACTAAATCCCTGCCGTTATATATACTGAGATCATGAAATTCAATAAACAAACCACATGGGAGGCTGGAAAATATGAAGTATACACAATTGGGCCGTTCCGGATTGCTCGTATCGAAGCTCGCATTCGGGGCGATGACGTTCGGGTCCGGGAACATTCCGAGCGTTTACAAGGTAGGGCAGGATCACGCTCAGGAGCTGGTCAACCATGCGCTTGCCGCAGGCATTAACTTCTTCGATACGGCCAATGCTTATGCGGACGGTCTAAGCGAGGAAATACTCGGCCGTCTGCTCGGATCGCGCCGGAAGGAAGTCGTCATTGCGACCAAGGCCGGCATGCGGATGGGACCGGAGCTTGTGCAAGCCGGGCTGTCCCGCAAGCATTTGTTCGATGCGTGCGAGGCGAGTTTGATTCGCTTGGGGACGGATTATATCGATTTGTACATCGTTCATAAAACCGACCCGTTCACACCGCTCGAAGAGACGCTGGAGGCACTGAACGATCTAGTTCGGCAAGGCAAGGTGCGGTACATCGGCTATTCGAACTGGCCGGCTTGGCTGGCCGCCCAAGCTGTTCAGATGCAGCGAGAACGCGGGTGGGCCCCCTTCATCAACGGACAAATGTACTATTCGCTGATCGGCCGCGACATCGAGCACGATACGGTGCCTTTCATGCAAAACGGCGGTGTCGGCTTAACCGTATGGGGTCCGCTGGCCGGCGGGTTCTTGAGCGGCAAATATACTCGTCATCATTTGATCGATCCGGAACATCGGCTGAGCGGGTTTGATTTTTTACCGCATGACAAGGAGTGGGGTTTTAAGGTGATGGATACGGTGAAAGATATTGCTCACACGCACGACGCAACGCCGGCGCAGGTCTCGCTCGCATGGCTGCTTGCGCAGCCTCACGTCAGCAGCGTGCTCGTCGGCTCGAGCAAGTTGAGCCAGCTCGAAGACAATTTGAACGCGTCAGGGCTGCAGCTGACGGTGCAGGAAATCGCGACGCTGGATGAACTGACGCGCCCTGCGCCGCTGTACCCGAACTGGTTTGCAACGAAGCTGCTGGACGTTCAGGCCGCTCAGGCGCTTGACGTCCGGTGAAAAAGCAGCAGCAAGCACCCGTTACGACGGGGCTTTCCGCTTTTATGCAGGGAGCCGGACTACAAGAATAAATGTGCACTCCTTCGGAACCTCGGAGCTCCACGGTTTTCCTGCAGCGCTGCGCCGATGTTGAAACCTAATCTTTACCGGTCAACAGCCGCCTCCCGAACTGCAGGCGTGCTTCAAGTTCGATCATAAACTTGCAATCTTCGCAGCAATGCATTCCTTTCATGTTTCGCTTCACATGGCCGTAAGCTTGAGTCCCCTCAAGGACATAAAACGCCTTTTTACAAATATAACAGCTCGAATGCATACGAAATCCTCCGTTGGATTGGTCCTGCACCGAAATCCCCCTCTCGCCGATCACGACAAGTTCCCGTACAGACAAGTTCCCATACCATTGACGGAATAAACGCAATGCGTTATAACCAAATAAGCATCTAAATAACACACTGTGTTTTTTATTTTAGTACAGTGTATTAAATAAGGCAAGGGGGGGTATCGTTGCCGAAAATCGTGGACCATGAACAAAAAAGGAAGCTGATCGCCGAATCGGCGTGGAGGATTATCGAAGAAAAAGGAATCGAGCATGCGTCAATCCGCGCTATCGCCGCTTCGGCGGGGGTGTCGCCCGGTGCCTTGCGGCATTATTTTTCAACGCAGGACGAGCTGTTGCTGTTTATCGTGGATTACTTTTTGACAAGGGCAGCACACAAGGCAGAGGGGCTGGATATAAGCTGTATTCCGATAAAAGCCGCGAAAGAAATACTTTTAGAGCTACTCCCTATGGATTCGGAAAAACGAACTGCAACAGGCGTCTGGTGGGTATTCGCCATTCGTTCCCTCTCAAGCTCGACGTTGCGAGTTAAAAAAGACGAGCTCACGGACGGACTTCACCATCTGACTAAAACGGTCCTCGGCCTTCTGCGTAGTGCTGAGCTTCTTCCCCCGTCGATAGATATAGAGCTCGAAACGCTTAGACTGGCCGCAGTCGTCGAAGGCTTGACGATCCTCGCACTGCTTCGACCGGAGCTATACACACCAGAGACGATGGAGCAAATCGTCATCCTCCACCTCCGGGAGCTTTGCATGCGCAAAACGGATGAATAAGCAAGTAGAAGCAGGCCACACGTCGCCTGACTCTATGACCTGACCGGAGCTTTTACTTGTGGTACGGATCTCCGCGCTGTCTGTAACGGCAAGTTTTGAAAAAGGCCATCCTTCTGCAGGATGGCCTTCACTGTTCCCTCTCTGCCTCTTGATCTTTCTCGATCGTCTTATTCCGCAGATATGCGCCATGCTCCTGAGTCCACGTCCACATCGCTTCAAAAATCGGCTGCAGCGCCTTCCCGCTCTCGGTAAGGTCATATTCGACATGTAACGGTACGCCTGGATAAAGAGTACGCGTGACGATTCCTTTTTCCTCTAACAGTCGCAAGCGATCTGTCAAAGTTTTCGGACTAATCGGTTGCAGCTTACGACGTAACTCGCCAAAACGTCGATTCCCGTTGAACAGTTCGAATAGGAGAAGAAGCATCCACTTCCCATCCAAGATTTCCAGGATAGGCTCAACAGTACCAGGGCAAGATCGATCCATCATTTTGACCACTCCATAGTTCATTTTTTGAAACTATTGCACTTAAATGTAACTACTTTTCAAATGTAGCATAGATCAATTAAGATGTGAAGCAAGGGCGGGAAAACATGCTGGGCATTTCGTTAGGAAGGAGGGATCAACTTGAATAGACCGTTTGAATTAGACCCTGCGGAGTACCCGTTCACCGACCGGTGGCTGCCTTACCGTAACGGGTATATCCATTACGTCGACGAAGGGCAGGGCCCGGCAGTTCTTCTCCTGCACGGCAACCCTACATGGTCTTATCTTTATCGCAACGTAATTAAGGAGCTTCGTACGGAGTTCCGCCTTATCGCTCCGGACTACCCCGGATTCGGGATGTCGAAGGCGCCTGACGGCTACCGCTTTACGCCACAGGAGCATTCGGAAGCCATTCAGGATATCATTCGCCTTCTGGATTTGAAAGATTTTATATTAGTCGTTCAGGATTGGGGAGGTCCGATCGGCCTGAACTACGCAGTACGGCATCGAGAAAACTTACGCGGCATCGTCGTAATGAATACTTGGGCATGGCCTGCGAAAATATTGCCGATGAAATTGTTCTCGCTCGCCATGGGGGGCTGGCCTATCGGGTACTGGCTTCAGAAACAACGTAATTTTTTCGCCAAAGTCATTGTACCGCACGGAATATATCATACCGAGAAAGTCACGGATCGTTTGCGCAAAGCTTATACCGACCCATTCCCGACTCCGAAGTCCAGGATTCCGACATGGGTATTTCCAAGGTATATCCGCAAAGCACGAATGTGGCTAGCCGAAATTGAGTCGAAGCTGTCGAATTTGTCCGAATTGCCCGCACAGATTGTGTGGGGAACGAAAGATAGTGCCGGCTTCCCGCTCGAACAGATGGCCAAATGGCAGAAATATTTGCCGATGAACGAAACCGAAATTCTAGAAGATGCCTCACACTACGTTCAGGAGGATCGTCCGGATCGGGTGGCAGCAGCTATCCGAAAATTATCGAATCGAATATGAAGAGGAGTAAGACTATGAAAACCATTCTATGGGCAACCTTAACCGCAAATGGCAATTATGCACAATCCAGCCCCGAAAATCCGCCGAGAAAAGAAGCGTTGGACGACTTCATTACACACGCCAAAGCTGCAGGAAATTTCATTGTCGGGCGTCGGACCTTCGAAGGAATGCGTGGCAGCGGTGGACCAGGGCCCTTTGCCGATATCGATATCGTTGTTGTTTCTAAGAGCGCCTCGGAAATCCCGGGCGTAAAGGTTGTGAGATCGCCAGAGGAAGCCTTGGATTACCTGCAGGAGAAGGGCCATCAGACCGCCCTAATTAGCGGCGGTGCGGATATCCACAATTCATACCTGGGTCAAGGACTTGTAGACGAAGTGATTTTCAACGTAGCACCCATATTGGAAGGCAGAGGGTTAAATCTCTTGATCGACAAAGACAACTATCGATTTAAACAAGTACAACTGTTGGACTGTAAGCCCCTCGGCAGCGGCGTCGTTCAACTACGCTATGCGATTGATCGAACTTTGTCCCGTTAACGAAACGCGGCTGCGGATCGATGCCGGCAGCCGCGTTTCAGTTGTTTATTAAACTCGTATCGAGAAAGTCAATTTGTTTTTTTATAAAAAACTTCAATTCCATCCTTTGGCAATGACCAGGTTCTTTTTACTATTAAAAAACCTATATAATAAACCCATTTCCTTCTTACGTTTGAGAGTGAGTTTTACACCTTCGATCAATAGTTTTGATCTTAATTCGTCACGACGATTTAGCGTGTGCAGCCTCTTTATGAACTGCTCGTCCATATAGACCATCTCCCCAAGTGTTTGTAATACAAACAGGAATTTCTGATTGTGACATAATTACATTATACCTTTGCATTGGAAAAAAGTTTGTCACATTGTAGATGAGCACAGCACTTCTATTGTCGAAAAAGAATAGGTAGTACAAGCAAGCGTGATTAACCTTTAGCATATGGCCCGAGCCCTCTTTCGCAGGAACGCAATAAAAAAAGAAGGATCGGTTTTTTCGACCAGTCCTTCTTCTCATTTGAGGTCCAACAAGGATAAATCCGGAAAGTACTATATTTCAAGCGATACTTATTTATTCACAGTTCCATAATGGATTCATTAGCGATTTTTATCCGGTAATATAGTTTCAGATCTTTTTTCCGTGAATGGCTACCCTAAATTCATTATGACCAAAGCGAAGTCGTTTTATACACGCCCCTGCAGCTTATCAAGTCCAACCCCAAAAGAAACCATCTCGCTCCCACGCGGCTCTTCCAGCATGCAACTTTTTAAAAGCTTTCTTTACATCCTTTGATATTGACTGATTTCCATTTTCGTTAATATAAATAAACGCTTCACCAAAATTTTTTATTATATAGTTAACCGCATCGGCTTGATACAAAATCCCAGATGATTTCAATTCAGATAACATCCATTCCGCAATTTCATTCACTTTAGTATCCAATTTGAACGCCCCTCATAAATAATTAATATTTTAACAGAATCGGCATAACTTTTGGATCTACATCCGCAAGTAGCGCACGAATGCGCCGAGCGTGACCACGATGAAAACCGCCAGAAGAACGCAGAAGGTAGGGAAAATGGCCGGGCCGGGCAGCGCGGCCAGCAGTACAAAGGCTATGCCCAGCACGAACATGAACCGGCCGATGAAGCGGGACGCCTTGCGCTGGATGTCAACGGGCAGCTTAGGCCAGTTCAGAGAGTTTTGCGGCAAACGGGGCATTAGATTGCCCATGATGAGGAAGACGAACCCAATGATCACGGTGGTCACCGTAGCCACGCGCAATTCATAGCCTAGATTGTAGGCGATCGTGAAGAGATGCACCGCGAGCAGCGTTGAGGATACGATCGCGGTGATCACGCCGATGCTCGCTTCCACGCGTAGGCGCTTGTTCGCGTCCTGTTCGAATTTGACGGCCATCATAACCGTCCAAGAAACCGCCAGAATAAGCGCCGGCAGCAGGAACGCGCCCACCGGCTTGGCGATCCAGCGGTCAGGCTGCTCGGAAATGTTGAAGTGAATCACCATCGACTCGGGCAGATCGGCATAAGCAAAGAGACTGGCCAAAGCGGCTACTGCGGCCGCAGCAATGGGGAAAATCCATTTTTTCATAGGAATCATCCTTTCGGTTGCTGTAGATTCAGAATCCATTTCAGTACATCCTGGAACACGGTCGTATTAAGGGAATAAACGATATGCTGCCCTCTTCGTTCGACCCATACGAGTTCCGCTTGCTTCAGCAGGTTGAGATGGTTCGAGATACTCGGCTTGGTAATGTCAAAATGCTCCGCTATTTCGCCGGCCGTCAGATCGCCTTCCTTCAGTAAATCGAGAATTTTGCGTCGGGTCGGGTCGGACAACGCTTTGAACGCATCGTTCAGCGGCATAAGCAATCCCTCCTTTCCAATCACTTATTTAGTTATTTAGATAATTTTCTAATTATTAATCATTAAACCGCAAATACGGCCGTTTGTCAATCCGAAAGCTTCAAAAACGGAGACCCCGAAGTGCATCATCCATCTTTACACCATGCACAAACGAACAAGGGCCAACCGGAGCAGCTTCTCCGATTGGCCCTTCTTATTACACCGCTGCACCCTTCCAGGCTTGCTGCTTCTTCACCGTCAGCTCGCGCACACGCGGGATCATCGAGTACTTGATGACACGGGAGCCCTTAAATGTCACGTTCAGCTCCAAGTCGGGGTCCGCCAGCCGCGCTTGCACCGCCTCTACAATGCTGTCCCGCAGCTCCGCATGCTTCTCAGCTATCCGGAACAGCGCCATCACCGTGTAGGAGAAGTATTGGAAATACAGCTCCTGCGGATTGGAGATGAACTCCCAGTTCCGCTCCTCCGTCTCCATCGCCGGCAGGGAGCTGGAATTATTCAGAATGCGGAGCAGCTCCGGCACGATGCCGGCATCACCCAGCTTGCCGAGCAGGTAGATCGCGGCATACCCGCGCACCTGGTTATACTTCCGGCTCGTGTACGGCACGAACATATCCCGTTCCCGTACCATCTCCCGCAGCACAGGAATGCAGGCGTCATCGCCGATCAGCCCGAGCGTCAGCGCGCTGTTCTTCCTCAGATGCTCCTCCTGTGAGGTCAGCCACTCAAGCAGCTGCGGCACGATGGCAGAATCCTGCCGCTTCGCAGACCATATCGCAATGCCCGCCTTCGTGCCGGACAAGCCCGCATGGATGTCCTCCACAGCCGTCAGCCACTTGCGCGTATGTAGCGCATCGGTCGCCGGCACGGAGCTGTCCTTGAACTCTACCCCAGCACCACGCTCCAGGCAGCCGGTCTCCTCGAGCAGCGGACGCAGCTCCGCGTAAGGAATATCCTTCATGGCATAGCCTTTCGTAATGCTGAGATAAGCCATCACCGCGGCCGCTTCACCAGTCTTTTGCATATCCCGCTTCATCCGGATGCAGCTGGCCAGCTCATGGTCGAGCGACATGCTGCGTCCCGCGATGACGAGCCCTTCCTTGCCTGCCGGGATGAGCACACCCTTCGGAATTGGAATCGTAAAGTTCAAGCCCCACAGACTCGCCACAACCGACCAATCCTGCTGCGCCTCGCTTTCGAAGGCGACGTCCTTGCTGTGATTATCCAGGTTCGAATAGGCGAAGAATAACGGCTCGCTCGTATACCGGTCTTGACTGAAGTCGCCGAAGGTGACCGTCTCTTCACCTACAATCAGGCGTCCTTCGCGAAGACCGAGCTGCGGCACAACCTTCAGCATGCGTCTGCCATCGCTGTAGGAAGGCTTGAGGTGTGTCTCCAGCAGCGCAGAACTTATGATCGCGGCCGACATCGCTTCCGGATCACCGGCATCCACATAGCCCGAATCTGTATAGTAGTGCTCCACCCGATTGTTGTTAAGCCACTGCACGACGTTGGAGTACGGCTGCACCTGTCCGTCGGTGTCCCGCCCTCGGCGTACCGCGCAATCGGCCAGCGCACATACTTCTGCTTCACCGGAAGCGTCAATGATGACCCGGCACGATGTACTTTGAACAGTGCCATCCGTCCCGACCCAACGCAGCCCCTTCACACGCTCATCCTCAAGATACACGCCCAGCACTACGGATTCGTACCGGAACACGACACCGGAAGCCGCAAGCGCCCGCTCCAGGACGATGCTCTTCGCATTCGCATTCACTCCGCTCGCCTTGAGGAACAACGCCTGCTCCAGCTCCGCTGTTTGCTGGTCGATCTCCTCATAGATTCCCCCGCGTGTGCCGAAGTAGTATCCCGTAACGCCACCCAGCGTCCCGACACCGCCCATCCCGTGCATCCGTTCGATGCCGAGCACCTTCAGCCTCAGCTGTCCCGCCCGTAGTGCAGCGAGCGCCCCCGCAGTACCGAGACCGACCACGATGACATCGTAATCCTCGTCAAACGAAGACTCACAGCTCCTCTGCTTCACGTTCCCGTTCCAACGCTCTGACAAGATCATGCCGTCCGCACCCCCATTGCGCTTTGTAGTCCAGCCTCGAAGGCCGCCACCGGATCACGATACCGGGCTGTTGGACGCCACTCCCAACGATCGGCGATGTCGATCCCGGTACCCGCCTCGACCTCCACATCGAAGCCATCGGCGATCGTGGCGAGCTGCCACGGACGCAGCGCTTCCGGCCGTTTCGCCCAATGCGCCAGCAAGCGCTCCCGTGCTGATGCCCAATCGTCTTCCGCTTCCAGCGCTGCACTAGTAATCCACTCGGTCGCGAACCGTCCCCCATGCACCGGATAACCGTCGCAATCCGGGGGCTGCTGTTCCGGAGCACTCGAGTTATGGATGACTGCATTCAGCCGCCGTTTCCCTAGATAGCCCGCTGCCGCTTGGGGCGCCGTCTCACAGAAGTTAGTCGTATCGACAATACGTCCGGCGAGCACCGTAGATAAGCCAGCCGCGTCGATCCAAGTGACCCGATAATCCCCGGAAGGATCCGCCGCCACCTCAATAATGCGAGTCAAAAACCGAACCTCCAGCTGCTCCTTCTGAATAACCTGGTGCAGGATCGGCACGAAAGCCGGCCAGTGTATACCACCTTCAGCCGAAATTATATTTCTGCCGTCTGCTTCCTGGCGAAGCGCCTCGGCCCTAGGCGACACCGCGAGCGTACGGTCGATAACAGCCTGCCGGTAGGTGGCCGTAAACTCCACACCGACACCGCCCGTCCGTTCAATCAATACGGCGCGGTTCCCCGCTGCACTTGCTATCCCAAGTCCTTCGAACGTCGCGCCTGCGATCAGGACATCATATCTTTTCAACGCACTCATCAGCGCACCTTCTTTCTTCAAGATGGTATAAGCTTCTTGCAGCTACCATGTTCACGACATCAGCCGCCACGGTATTCCCGCGGCGCCATGCCTGTAATCTTCGTAAACACCCTGGTGAAGTACAGCGGATCGTTATACCCTACCGCCTTAGCCACTTCATTAATCGGCTTGGAGGTACTGGTCAGCATGGATTTCGCCTGATCAATCCGCACCTTCTCCACGAACTGCAGCGGACTGATGCCGACCGCATTCTTGAACAGCGCGGAATAATGACTCACCGACATGGACGTTTGTTTGGCCAAAATCGTACGATTCAGCTCCTCCGCATAATGCTGCCGGATATAACGGACGCTGTCCTCCATTTGCCGGTACGACTTCTCCTGCTCCGTCTGCTCAGCGATCACCACGTTGCAGAGCGAATCCATCAGTTCGAACAAGCCCAGCTTCACCTGCCATTCATAGCCCGTCACCTTCGAGTGCCAGCTGTCATACAGCTCCGAGGCCTGCTTGTGCAGCGCGAATGTCGGCATCGTCAGCACCCGCTTGAAGGGCAGCGGCATATGTGTAATCGTGCTCTGGCATTCGCTCCCCTCCCACTGAATGTTGAGCTGATGGAATTGAACGCCATAATAGTGAAGCGTATTGTGGGCCGTCGTGCTGATGTCCATCCACATCCCCGGGTTGACATGGAAGACACAGCCCGGCTTCAGTTCGAACCGCTCTCCGTTCAGAACAAGCACACCATCGCCTTTATAGACAAAGACAAGATTAAATACATTCGTCACAGGACGTTCGACGCGGTAATGATGAAGCTCCCAGTAAGCCGCTTCCCGATGAGTGACATCCAAGATTCTAGGGTAAAAATGATGCAGAAACTCCTTCTCCATAGCTCCCTCCAGTCCGCTGTGCACCGCAGCATCCGGCGAATGATCCCAGCACAATCGTATGCTGATAAATTCAATATACTCCCTTGCCAATCCGCAGTAAATTCAAGATCGTCCGGAACATATGGATAATCGTCTTACATTTCAATGTGCCTATTCGAACGGCGGAAACAGCCCTGGCGGCGGCTACCTGCCGTCCAGCCAAGGCTCCATCCCGTGAGCTTACTTATTCTTCGCTGTCGAGATTGCTTGATTAATTTTCTCGTCCGCCTGTCTTAACGCCGTGTTCACATCCGTGCTGTTCTTGATCATGGCAGCGAACTCACTCTGCACAATGGAAGACGCATTCACGAGCGGAGCCAGCTTCTCGTTCGCCGGCGGGATCGGAGCGAATTTGTTATAATACAATGACTTGAAATTTTTATCCTTGAACAGCTTATGGTTGCTTCCCAGCGTAGCGCGAATCTTCTCATCATTCAGCACCGTCGGACGGGCTTCCTTATTCGCCTGCAGCTGGACATCGTCCGAGAGCAGCTCGACGACGGCTTTGAACGCTTGGTCCGCTTGCTTATTCGCATTGCTTATGAAGTAATAGATCGTATTCGGCTGGTATCCGACCTTCGGCAGATCAGAAAACGTCGGAGCCGATACCAAATCCCAATCGAGATCCGGATCGGATTCGAATCGGCCGTAGCCGGACAACGGCGCCATGACCATCGCCATATTCCGGTTTTTCTGGAACGCCGTCAGCTCCTTATCCGCGCTCAAATCCTCCGTAGGCTTATTGCCCGGAATATCGTAGAACGATTTGTAGGTCTGCAGCAGCTTCTGGAACAATGGCCCGTTGACTGCGCTTTTGTCTTCCTTCGGATTGAGGAATGGGGCAGACAACTGATTCTCCGTCAGCATGTTGCTGTAGAAGAAGCCCATTCCCCGGTACTGCGTCCCGTTATCCACCCGGGTCATCGTCGTCGCCAGCTTCAGCACTTCATCCCAGGTCATCCCGTCCGTAGGGAACGGCACCCCGAACTTCTTGAATACATCCTTATTGTAAAAAAGAACGACCCCATTCGTATACTTCGGCAAGCCGTAGATGGCCCCCTTGCTTGTTGCGTTCTTCAGCGATTCGATCGTTGACGGCTCAATGCGGTTCAGATTGAAGTTGTATTTCTTGATCAGCTCCGTCAAGTCATATTCCAGGCTGAGCGGAATTAAAGCGCTGTACATGCCTCCGATCGAGGTGATCGTAATATCCGGCGCCTGACCGGCGACCATCATCTTATCCAGCGTCGTTTCTTTCCCATCGATGATATACTTCACTTTGTAGTTGGGGTATTTCGCTTGAATCGGTGCGGCAATCGTCCTGTCGAATTCATCTTGGGTGATGGATGGAACCTTGGAGAGGACGACGAGATCGGCCGACTCCGTCTTGTCATTCACAACAGGCTTCGCAGTCTCGGCTGTCGGCGCCGTTCCTCCGCTATTGCAAGCGGTTACAAAAATGAATGCCGCTGCCGACATCAGGAGCCCGAATGTTCTCTTTCTATTTCTATCCATACCAATCCCCCCAAGTGTTTAGATGGAAAATCGTAGGAACTGAAAGCGCTATCGAATCTAATTATACGCCTTCCATAATGGGAGTAAATGGAGAAAGCATTGAATAATATGGATAATCGTCTGAACAAATTTACGGTACTTTACAGCAGAATTTATCGGGAGTGGCCTGCCCCTGATTGCCAATCTATCTGACCGTCAACAAAGAACAGGATCGAAAGAAGGGAACGAGAAAAGGACGGAAGCAGATTCCGAAGGAAATGCCTGCCGTATCCCCCCTGGTCATGAAAAAACTGCCAGTTAACGTAACGCGGCTGCCGATACATGTCGGCAGCCGCGTCGAACGTTTTTATTTAGCTATTGATAGGGACCGTTACCGAGACCCGCGAGGAGCGGATCGTCCGTACGCCGCATCCAGCTTTCCAGCCGCTTGGCCAGATTGGCGGCAATGCTGGCATAGGCAGGTTCGTCGATCATGTTCTTGCGTTCTACTTTGCCCAGCTTGTTCATAGAGTCGATATTTTCCTTCTCGGCGTCAGCGGTGCATTATCCGGTTATTTGGTTTGCTTGGCCGTTTCGATATTCTTATTAATCTGATCCTCGAATTCCCTTAGAGCCGTATTGACGTCGGTTTTCTTATTGACCATGTTCGTGAACGCCACACCCAAGTCAACGTTGACATTCGTCAGCTTCGGATCGCGCAGTGGCGACGGCGGTGCGTCCTTGTAGAAATAAAACGCGTTCGTATTTTTGCCCTTCAACTCCGGTACGTCCTGGCCGAACACTTTCTTGACCGCGCTGCTGGCGAGCGGAGTGCCGACCCCTTGCTTGGCGAGCAAGGACTGCACCTCTTCGGATAACAAATAGGATACGACCTGGAACGCCTGATCCTTGTATTTGGAGTTTTGCGTAAGGAATAGAGCGAGCGTGGCGGGCTTGAGGCCTATATTCGGCTTTTCTTTTAACGTCGGGAGGGAAACGACATCCCAGTTCATGCCCGGATTCACCTTGGCCCAGTTGATCATGATCGGGTGGCTTTCCAGCGCCATCGCTACATTGCCTTTACTGACTTCGGAGGCTGCAACCATTTTGTTGCTCGGAATTTCATAGAACCGCTTCAAATTTTCGAACAGGGTTTTCCAGCCGTCCGTGTTGACGGTCGCTTTATCCTCCTTCGGGTCAAGCGGGCTGAGCGAAAGCTGGTTATTCAGCATCATATTGTTCGGCGTCGTTTCGAAGCCGATATACGTGGTACCTTGGTCCTCGCGCGAAGTTTTTACGGCCAAATTGTAAATGTCGTCCCATGTCATGCCGTCTTTCGGATAATCGATCGCGAACTTGTCGAACAGGTCTTTATTGTAGTAAAGGGCGTACCGGTTCATGGTGAACGGCAATCCGTACAGCTTTCCTTCCGTATTGGAAAATTGTGTTTGCTGCAGTACGGCCGTCTCGAACTGTTGAAGATTAAAATTGTATTTTTTCACCAATTCCTGCATGTCGTACTGGAAACCATTCTCGATAATCCGGCTGACCATGAAGCTGGCGGATTCATAAATAATGTCCGGCAGCGTCCCCGCTGCAATCAGATCCTTGTAGTCCTGTTTGTCTCCGCGATTAATAATATTCAGCGTAATATAGGGAAATCTTTTCTTTAGCGCTTCCGTAATGCCCAAGGTGTCGAAATTCAAGGCGCCGGGCTGTCCGTTGTAAAACGTCAACGTAATCGGATCGGTAATCTCCTTCGCGGTCGGATTCGCACTTGTCCCCGTTCCGTCGTTCGCGTCTTTACCTCCGCTGCTGCAGCCGGCCGCAAGCATCGTCACAAGTAACAGCAGTACGACTGCCAAATTCCATTTTTTCACCATGACCATAGACCTCCGTTTTTTTATGTTTGTTCCCTTTCGTGTGCCGAGTATTCGCCTGATTGCGCTTACATTTCAAGCCGGTTTTAAGCGTATGGAGCGGGTGAAGCCGACGGCGCTGCTCAGTGCGACGGAGACAAACCTGGCTTGGACCATTTTGTGAAGGAGACACAGTAAACAAAATGACGGACTGCGAGTAACATCCCAATTACTGAATCACTCGTGCATTATTCCTCCTTTGTGATTCCGCAAGCCGTATGAGTGAGAAATCGTTCGCCGAGCCAGGCACCTTGGCGAATGAGCAGCGACTGGAGCTCAGCGACCGGGACGTCCCGGCTTGCCAGCGACCGCTTTGCCGCCAGCGCAGCCGCCGTTCCTGCGGCCTGCCCCATCGCGAAGCAGTTCGGCATGACCCGGAGCGAGCCCTGCACGATTCGGTCCGCCGAGGCGGAGCGGCCCGCGACCCATACGTTGTCGAGCTGCTTGGGCAGCAGACAGCGGTAAGGCACGCCGTGCGACTGTCCTGGGGGCAACCGGTAAATGTTCATACGGTCGGTGCTCGTCGCCAGATGCACATCGATGAAATAGGCGTTGCGGGCGATATCGTCCGGGAAGCTTCGCGTTTGGACGAAATCATCCTGCGTCAAAATATAATCCCCTTCAATTCGCCTCGTTTCGCGAATGCCGATTTGCTCCCCAGTTACCGTCAAGTGAGCTCGCTCGAAGCCGGGCACATAGCTGCGCAAAAACCGCATCTGCTTTTGAACCACTTTTCTACCCTCGATCGCTCCCCTGGTCAAATTTTCAGCGCTCTTCCCGTCGATGCCGAACACATGGCCGAAATTGACCCCGACCAAATGGTCCGCCAGCCAGGAAAGACCCGATACCTTCCCGCGTCCCGGCGGTAGATCTCCGGCACGCTGTGCTTTCTCTACCGCGAGGTGGATTTGCCCCGAATCTCCGCTTTCCTTCAAATATGCCAGAAAACGCTCCCGGTCGACGTTTGACACCAAATAGCACATCGTTCCCGGCTGCAGCTCCCCAGCTTCCCCCCCTTTTTGAAAAGGTGCTCCGCCAAGCGCCGCAATATCACCATCTCCCGTAGCATCGATCACATAATTGGCCTGAACGGCGGCAAGGCCAGATTTGTTGAGCGTGACAATCGTTTCGACGCGCCGTCCCCCTTCGTTCTTCACGATTTGACCGACAAACGTGTGGTACAGAAGCTCGACCCCGTCTTTCAGCGCGGCATCATCGTACACGCGCTTCAGTACCTCCGCGTCGATCGGCACCCAGTCCAGGCGGTTCTGATACTTACGCAGGTAATCTTCGCCACAGCTTTGCTTCATGGCTTCCAGCAGCTCCAGCCCGATCCCGCGGATGACCGGTTTCTCCTTATCCGTAAACGGGCAAAAAGCCGGCACAAGCGACACGGTTGCCATTCCGCCGAGATAACCTCTCTGCTCGATGAGCAGCGTCTTCGCTCCGTTGCGGGCCGCCGCAATGGCAGCGGCAATACCGGCCGGACCGCCTCCGACCACCACGACGTCCGCCTGCTTCGAGACCGGAATCGAAATTTCGGGCAATGTAATTGTTTTCAACGGATCTCCTCCACCTTTCATGGGTAGTTTTTATTGTTAGTATATTACGAAGGTTAGTTGGTGTTTAGTTGCGATTTTGTTGATGTTAAAGGAATGGTGAATATACAAAAACAGCAATTTTCTGCCCCGTTACTCGCCTATAATCACAATCTCAGAAAGTCCCGTTTCGTTGGTCGCCGTTTTTTCGATGACCACTTTGATGGATTTGACCTTCCGCTCCGCAAGATTAACAATCGCGGCGGCACCAGGCTCGGTTGGGAACTCGATATTTTTGATTTCCGTGCCGTCATCCAGAATTAGCTTGCCAGTATGGATCGATCTTAAGCCGCTTGCACTCTTATAGATCATTACGGCCTTCACGACCCGTTGATTCGGCCAGGTCAGCTGCGCCCAAGCTCCGGCTGTTTCGTTGCTTGCCACCCAATCGTACCGTTCAAAGCGCTTGTACAGTCCGATTTCGCCATCGTTCAATGCTTTCTCCGAAAAGCCTTGCTTGATCGAACTTACTGTTATCGCGGCGTCGCCTGCGATGTTTTTCCATTTGCCGGTCGTGCCGGAGGGCCGCATTTGCCCTGTAATGATCGGACCGTTCACGTACATGGATCCGTCTCTGCGGAACCCGACCCGGTCTATATTGAGTTGGCGGTTGCCTCCGCCCTTCTTCGCATCAGCGTGCGTGTGGTACATGATCCACCATTCCTTGCCGTCCGGGGACAGGATAATGGAGTGATGTCCCGGTCCGGATACCTTGGTGTGGTCGGCGCTCAAAATCGGATTGTCCTTATATTTAACGAACGGACCGGTCGGACTTTTAGAAGTGGCATAACCCACCGAATATTTGCGGTTGCAGTAGCAGTTGGCCGAAAACATCAAGTAATAGGTGCCGTCATGCTTCAGAACAGCAGCGCCCTCGTTCCATTCATTGCTGCCGCTCTGCTTCTCCCAAGACTGTTCTGGCTTCGACACCGATACTGGCTTGCCCTTTAAAGAACTCATGTCCTCGTTCAATTCGACAACATTAATGTCGCTGATTTTTTTGTCTCCGAACGGTAATAGATTGTTGGAGTAATACAAGTAAATTTTGCCGTCATCATCAACCAGAATATACGGGTCAATCGTGCCGTATTCATAATTCAAGAGCGGCTCCTTCAGCATATCCTTGAAAGGACCCTTAGGCGAATCCGCAACCGCGACGTTGATATGCATCTTCTCCTCGCCCTTCACCGCAGAGTAAAACATGTAATACTTGCTTTTGTATTCAACGACATGTGGCGCCCAAAAATTTTTGTCTCCAAAGCTGTCTATCGCCTTCAATACTTGCCCCTCGTCCTTCCACTGTACGAGATCGCTGCTGGAATATCCCTTAATGCCACTGCCTCCTGTCGGATAGGCATAATATTTGCCATCGCTTGTACGAATCACGCTGGGATCGGCTCCACTCTTGATAACCGGGTTACTGTAAAATAAATCTTTGGGCAGATCACTCTGGTTCATCAGCTGCGCAGCAGGCTCTGTTGGCCGTGCCGGCTGAAGGGCATCATTCATCGGACCAGCTGTTTGTTCCGTTGAAGTACAGCCTGCAAGTAATAGGACGGCTATTACGGTGATAAACTGAGGTTTCCATTTCATAACAATATGTATCCCCTTTCAAAATGGCCAAGAAGGATCTCCAATAAATCGGATAAAAAGCAAAAACGCACCGTAGCGAAAAATGGTAAAATGGAGGTTTCCCGACCATCCAAAAACCATAACGCGAGGTGCATTTTCATGGATTTGCTGCTTGAACTGCATGCCCCATCGATCCAAGAATCTGCATTCGGATGCATTATTTGTACTTTACACGTCCGGAGATTTCCTCGTTCGGGAACAGGTGGAGTTTACTTATTCGACTCGTCTAAAATATATTTATCGCCTTTTTCATTCGCTTCCCTCAGAGCCGTATTCGTATCCTTCTTGTTCACAACAACTTCCCGCAACGTGTTGTTGACGAGTGTTCTCAGATTGGCGTCGTAATCGGACGGTTCATGCAGCTTCTGCGGCTTGACTCCGAATACCGCGTTCATGTTCTTCCCCTTATAGCTAGGGAGATCGGCAGCGAACGACTTCTTGAACTGGTCGTTCTTCTTCAGAGATGTAAGCCGCCCCTTCCTATTAATGAGATCCTGCAATTCATCTCCGGTTATATGCGATATGACCTGAAACGCCTGCTCCTTGTACTTGGAGGTTTTGGATACCATCAGCAGTTGATAATCCGCTTCTCTGGAATAGCCCATCGCTTCCTTGAAATTGGGGATCGTCACCATATCCCAATGAAGCGGCTTTCCCTCAGCTTGCAGCGTTTCGAATGTGCCGGTAAGCCCGTTACCCCAGGCTGCCATCATCGCCATCCTCTGATCCGAAGTAAACTCGCCTGCGCCCGGCAGCTTATCCCCCTCAATCATTCCTGGAATTTCATAAAATTCTTTGGCTTTGTCCAGCACCATTTTCCATTGATCAGTTTGCAGCGCCGCTTTGTTTGCCGCTTTGTTAACATAAGGCAGCGACAAACCGAAGCCCATTAGCGACACACCGCCGGTATCCAGACCTTTGTACTGGACTCCGTCTACATTCCGCGTCAGCTTACGCGAAAGCTCCAGCGCATCATCCCAAGTCATGCCATCCTTCGGGTAGGGAATTCCGAACTTGTCGAATATGTTTTTATTGTAAAATAGAGCGGCGAAATTAATGGAATAGGGCAGTCCGAATACTTCGCCTTTATCGCTGTACCATCGAAAGGAGTCAATGATCGAAGGCTCGAATCGGTCGAGACTGATGCTGTTCTTCTTGATGAGCGGGCTGATGTCCTCAAGCACTTGCAGCTTCATGAATTCCGGGATTCGGGCGACGCTGGTCAGGATAATATCCGGAAAACTCCCCGACGTGATGAGTTCTTCGGGTAAAGAGCCCTTGACACCAACCAAAGGCTCCAAGGTAATATACGGATATTTCTTTTGAATCGGATCCGAAAAATAAGTTTTAAATTCTTCATCCGTAAGCTCTTTTAAACCATACATATACACCTTGAGTGTAACTGGCTCCGTACTGACAACCGGAGCGTTCTTATCCGTGCTTATGCTTTTTGAAGCTGTACAGCCCGTGACTCCCATCAATGTGAGCGTTACCAATGTGGTTGCAATCATATATGTTTTCATTAATGTTAAAGCTCCCCCTTCCTTTTTTCTACTCCACGTCTGTGAGACCTTCCCCGGCTAAGAGCGATAACTTTTCCCTCATCTATCTGCCACATTTACATGATGAGATTCGGGCAATATTGGACTTTGCTTTGGATGGCAAGCTCGTCCGTCTTTTCACCACCTAGTTATCGCCCATGCGTTCGGTTAGCCTCAATGGCCGGCTCCGTTATTCGGGTGCAAGCTGTCGAGCGAATTGACACGCACTCCTTCAGGTGCCGGTACCGAGCCCTGAAGGAGTGGATCGTCCGTACGCCGCATCCAGCTTTCCAGCCGCGCGGCCAGATCGGCGGCCATGCTGGCATAGGCGGGATCGTCGATCATGTTCTCGCGTTCTACAGGATCGAGATACAGGTCGAACAGCATGTCTTTGGAGCGGCTGCGCTCGCGAATGCCGTGCTGCATCAGGAACTGTTTGCTCAAGCCGTTGTCCATATTTGACATGACAATCTGATCGTGATCGTCGTAGAAGCGGATCAATTTGTAGCGTTCCGTCCGCACGCAGCGCATAGGCTCGTAAGCGGCGTGGTACGTCACCTCGGAGAATAGTTCGCTGCGAACTTCGGAGGCGCTGCCGTCCAGCAGCGGCACAAGCGAGCAGCCTTGCAGCCAGTCCGGTTGGGCTATTCCGGTTATCTCGCACAATGTCGGGAACAGATCGATCTGCGAGACGATCGTGTCGATTACTAGACCTTCTCTCCTGCCTGGGACACGCATCATAAGCGAAACGCCGATGCCCGTATCGTACAAATAACATTTCATTCGGGGGAAAGGGATGCCATGGTCGGTCGTAAAGATGAGTATCGTGTCGTCCCATTTTCCGGCGTCCTTGATGGCCTGCCGCACAATGCCGAAGCACTCGTCGACAACCGCAGCCGAAGCGATAAATCCGGCCATATCCTTGCGGTTGGCTGCCGTGTCGTACATCGGATGCGGAGGCATGACGTACCGGGAATCGACCGGACGACTCGTCTGCGGGAAATCGAATTCCGCGCGGTGCGTGTTATGCAAGCCGACGGTCAAGAAGAACGGCGCGTCCCCCTGCTTGCCGATGAACTCGGCAGCGAGCCGGGCCGTCTGCAAATCGCGCACTTCGCCTCCACGCGCTTCGTTCAAAAGATTGAGGTTTTGCTTGTAGCCGAGCTCGTTGACCGCTCCCGCACCGTGATTCTCGTGCTGTACGCCGCTGAGTGCGGTTTCATAACCGTTTCGGGCAAGGAACGAGGCAAGGTGCTGCGAGCAGTCGTTCAGCCGGAAGCCGCGATGGGCGAGACCGAGCATCCCGTTCGAATGCGGAGCCATTCCGGTAAGCAGGCCGCTGCGGCTTGGCGAGCAGGTTGGGCCGGCGCAGAATGCTTGGCGGAACAGCGCCGCTTCTTCGGCGAAACTTTGCAAATGAGGCGTAGGTACGGCATACCCGTAAGGCTGGATGTATCTCCCGGTATCATGCGTGTGGAAATAGACAATATTCATAGTTTCAGAACTCTCCTTATACGTTTGTTGTCTTTGAAAACTTTCCTTATTTGGCCAGCTGAGACTGAATCGCCTTGCTTGCTTCCTCCTGCGCGTCTCTCAAGGCGGTATTGACGTCTTTCTGATTCAAGGCGACTGCCTTCTCGGCGTTATTCAAAGCAGTGCGGCCTATGTTGTCATATAGGGACGGCACGTGATTGGGAGACGGTGTGACTGAGAAAATCGCATTGAAGTTTTTTCCTTTCATGCTTGTCAGAGCGGAACCGAAGCTTTTTTTGAAAGCGTCGTTTTTTTTCAGCACGGTCAACCTGCCGCTGCTGTTGATGGTTTGCTGTACTTCGTCGCTGCCAATTAGTGAGATGACCTGGAATGCTTGATCCTTATGCTTGCCCGTTTTGGACACGAGCAGCGCGTGCAGATCGGTCTCTCGGCCTGTGCCGACCAGCCCCGTAAAATTCGGAAGGGACGCCATGTCCCAGTTCAACTTGTCCCCGTCTTTGGCTACCTTCTCCAATGTGCCTGACATCAGATTGCCCCACTCCGCCAGCATGGCAAGTGACTTTTCCTTCGTAAAGGCATTGGTTCCGTATTTGAAAGTGGTTCCTTTGACAACACCGGGAATATTGTACAGTTCTTTAAGCAAAGTTAACGATTTGTTCCATCCATCCGAATCGATCAGCGGTTTGTTCGTCTTCGGATCGACGTAGGGCAGCGACAGACCCGAGCCAACCCGAGTGATTCCGGTCGGATCGATGCCCTGGTAGTCGACCCCGCTATCGGTTCTGGTCATTTTGTGCGCAAGCTCGATAGCATCGTTCCAAGACATGCCATCGCGCGGGTAGTCGAACCCGAATTTGTCGAAAATATCTTTGTTATAGTACAAAACCGCATAGTTCATCGCATAGGGCAGCCCGGCCAACTTCTGCTGTCCGTCATTGATGCGCATGGCCTGCAAGGTGGTTGGATCGTACCGGTTCAAGGCGTTAGCCCTTGCCCACTTTTGACAAGCTCCATGGTGATATGAGGATATTTCTTCTTTACGGGATCACTGAAAAATGCGGCGAACTCCTCGTCGGTAAGAGCGTTGTAAGCATAAAGCTGCAGCGTAATCGGTGTCGTATCTTGCTCGATCGGTCCAGTCTTGTCCGAATTCAGGGCGCCCTGCGGCGCCGCATCGCCGTCCCCGCAACCTGCGGTGGCCAGCAGCGCAATCAGCGCCGCTAGCCATACAAATCTTTTTTGTCCAGTCACTCGTGTTCCCCCTCCCAATCGCACCCAACCATTGAAAATTGCAAACAACGGCGAAGACCGCCAAACTGCGTCAAGCCTGACTCCTTCTTTCATCCTATTGCCGAGTTATTTTTGCCGGTTCGTTTCAATGTTTTTCGAAATTTGTTCTTCCGCTTCTCTCAGCGCGGAGTTGATATCCTTCTCCCCTTTGATGATTGGGACGATGGCATTGGACATATAACCATCCGCGAACGAATCGTACACGCTCACCGGAAGCGCTTTCGCAGGAGTGGTCATAAAGGCCGCCTTCACATTTTTCCCTTGCAAGTAAGCCAAGTTTTTGCCGAACTCCTGCTCCATGTTACTGGACTTCACTATCGGCAGCCTTGCGTTGCGGGCTACTTCCGTCTGCACCTCGTCGGATAGAATCGTGGATATGACTTGAAATGCTTGATCCTTGTATTTGCTCTGCGCCGTGACGTGAAGAATCCACTCATCCACCTGCATGCCGGTGTTGGGGCGTTCTTTGAATGACGGGTATTGGACCAAATCCCAGTTCAAATCCTGTGCATCCTTCAAGTTCGGCAGGTTGTTATTGGAAGCCAGCATAGCGAGAGTTTGTTCTTTCTTAAACTGATCCGTACCTCCGCCAGCCAAACGGGGTGTATTGTTTCCGGGAATGTCGTAGATGCTTTTGAGCAACTCGAATATTTTTTTCCAATTATCATTATTGACGGTCGGCTTCTCCGTTACCGGATCGACAAGGCCGTATGACAGCACAGAAGCCACGCGGGTCGCTTTATCCGGCTCCAAACCCCGATATTGCACACCGCCTTCACTGCGCGTCACTTTTTTGGCCAGCTCTCTGGCCTCCTCCCAGGTCATGCCATCCTTCGGATACGGAACACCGAATTTGTCGAAGATATCTTTATTAAAGTAGAGCGCACTGAAGTGCATCGTCCATGGAAGACCGATTAAGTTGTTTTGCAGACTAGCCGACTTCACTGATTCTACGGCGACCGGGTTGAGCCGGGAAAGGTCGAAATTGAATTTTTTGATCAGCGGTTCGATACTATCTTCCATTCCGGTTCCTACAAACCGGTAAATAATCGGTGAAGCGGTCATCACCAAGTCCGGTATGTTGCCAGCTGCCATCAGCTTATCAAAACCATTCTCCGGTTTGGACAAATCGATGGGCTCGATCGTAATGTACGGGTACCGCTTTTTCACCGGCTCCTCAACATACTTTTGGAATTCGTCAGGTCCAAGCCATCCCATGCTCAGCGCGAATTTGATCGTGACAGGCTCAGTCGAAACCTGAGGCGGAGCGTTCTTCTCTGCTGCGGGCTGCTCACCGGCCGATTTGCCGTCATTACCGCTGCTGCAAGCGGTTGCAAACAATAGTAGTGAAAGTGCGGCCATTCGATTCATTTTCATATCGGTTTCCCCCAATTTAGTATTGGTAAGTATCCCGAAGTCATCGCCAGTCGACTGTGACGATGCGGGATAATCTCTAAACAATACGCCCAGCTCCTCTAGTCTGCGAACGGCTGTGAATCCAATTATGGCTTCAATCCCTGTTACAAGCACTCACTTACTTTATTTATGGTAAAATAAACGAAGGGAAAAAACCTAACGTGTTTTTCGATAATTATCCCATTTTTTCTGGGAGGTCCAGCCCATATGTCACATTTTCCAAAATATTTGAAAGGCTATACGACGAAAGACAGCCCGTTCCAGTTCGAGCTCCTGATTAATAGACTGAAGAAAGGCTATCCTTCTCACCGACAGGATTACCTTGAATTTTCATACGTCAAGAGCGGGACAGGCTGGGAAACGATCAATGGGGTAAAACATCGTATGGAGGCGGGGACGTTTTCTTTTTTGCTGCCGTACCAAATCCATGAATTGTTTACCGATCCGGGATCGGAGCTCATTCTGTACAATTGTCGATTCAGTATGGAATTGCTCGTAGAGCAGAACCGGGAAGAACTGATGAACGGCATGGTGAATGGTACTGAAGGGCTGCCTTCCTTCGTTCAATTGGAGGGGAAAGAGAAAGCGCGGATGGACAGTCAGCTTGAGGAAATGATCGAGGAATACGTCAGCAGCGAACTATGGCGGAACAGCTATTTGCAGGCTAAGCTGAAGGAGCTTCTCATCCGGTTCGACCGCTATCGGAGGAAGAATGGTACAACACCAAGCGCGAAGCCCGCCTCAGGTAACTCAGCAGGATCCGTCTGGCCGATCATCCACTATATAAACGGAAATTATCAAGAGAATATCACGCTGGGTGGAATTGCCCAGAAATTCGCTCTGAGCCTCTCCAGGGTCAGTGAAATCATAAAAAAAACTACTGGTCAAACGTACGTCCACTTCCTGCAAGATCTTCGCATCCGCCATGCGTGCAGTCTTCTCGTTTCAACCGAGATGAGCGTATCTGAAATTGCACTGGAAGTCGGCTACGGATCGTATAATACGTTCTCGCGGATTTTCCGGGACACTAAAGGTGTATCGCCTTCAAAATACCGCAAAATGAAGACGTTAAAGTCAGCGCATAATCGGGGTAGCGAGCACCAATCCGGGAGGAATTTGGAATGAAACTGCACTTGTGGCTGCGAGCATCAGTCGATAAACAAATAGGCAACAACTTTTACCAAATATAAAAATATTACAATGCCTGCAAACGCTATATAGGGGGTGAAAAAGATAAAAAATAAATAAGGAACGGTCTGTTCCCCTTTTAATGTATTTCTGAATACTTGCTTCATTATAATGTATAAAAAAACACTTCCCAGAAGTATAAGAATTTTTGCAGCAAAAGGTGTCATTCCCTTTCCTTCCTTTCATCATACTTCATGTGGTTGGGAGAGGTTATTTGCATAAACACTATTGATTAGCAGCGCACTCACGATTAGCTCCGTCGGATGAATATGTTATTCCGCATAAAAAGAACTCTAAACCAAATATAACATTATTTATATGGTTATTAATATAATAAATAATCAAATTATGGAATTATTTTAACGGACATGAATATTGGTTGGACATGGAATCAAATTTATGTCACAGAGAAAAATAGCATCACTCTCCTATTCCCGAGTTCCTGGTTTGTCTTTCGCTGACTTCCCATAGCTTCCGTGCAGCTTCTTGGCTGCGGGCCGGAGCCGCGGGAATGGCTTCCTTCATATCGACATAGTACCTGCCGCTCTCCCCGCTGATTTCGTTCGAATCCGCCAGCCAGACGAGCGTCTCGGCTCCTTTTTCCGGCGTTTGGGAAAATCGCTTCATGACCGCCATCGTCATCCGCGCCAGCATGCCGTTATCCTGATTGAAATTGGTAGCGACAAGCCCCGGATCTAAGCAGTTCGCGACAACGCCGGTTCCCTCAAGGAGGCGGGCCAGCTCTGTAGTGAACAAAATGTTCGCTAACTTCGTCTCTCCGTAGCGGAAGTTGGCACCGCCCATCAGGGCTTGCAAGAAGCTATAGCGCTTCTTGGCGGTCAAGTCGTCGAAAGCGATGCCCTTCTTCGCCATCTTGTGTCCGTGTGAAGAAGTAGTGATGATCCGGGCTTCGCCGCTCATCTTGATCCGGTCAAGGAGCAGCGTCGTCAGTAAGAAGGGGGCGAGATGGTTGACGGCCCAAGTTTTCTCCATGCCGTCCTTGGTCAGTATCCGTTTGACGAACATCGCACCGGCGTTGTTGATCAGCATGTCGATCCGGGGACACCTTGCCAAAATTTCGGAAGCGAGGCGGCGGATCGACCGCTGATCGGACAAGTCTGCCAAGAACACTTCCACATTCGTATTGCCTCCAGTAAGCGCCCGAAGCTGTTCGGCTGTCTCATTCCCCTTGGCCTGGCTTCGCGCCACAATTCCCAAGTGGGCACCTCTAGCCGCCAACTCCCTGGCCGCCGCCAGCCCGATGCCGCTGGTTGCTCCTGTAATGATCACATATTTGCCCTGCACGCTCCACGCCTTATGATTTGTTTTATCCATCAATTTCGTACACCTTCTCATCGTTATTTTATTGAATGAACGGTTCATTCATTTTATGGTTTTATCATACTTCCATATTTAGCATATGTCAATTGTTTTACTAACAAATAATTCACTTCTGTGTTAGGATCGGCCAAAACCACACTAGGACAGGCGCAGTCCCCCTCAGGGGTGTGCGCCTATCTGCTGCAAATAAAAAGGGATGTTAGGTTTCATGCATTGATTCACTTTACGAGATCTCCTTTTGTCCCTGATACAGCATATCCTGATTTATACCAATTAAACTCGCCATTCTTCAGGAAGCAATCGTATGTATTTGGTCTGTAAATACCGATCATCGACAAGCACAAGAGAACCACGATCCTGCTCCGATCGAATCAATCTGCCGCCCGCTTGCAGCACCTTGTTCATGCCCGGAAAAACATATGCGTAATCAAAGCCGTCCCGCCCTGTTCTGTTGTAATAGTTTTTCATCAGATCACGTTCCAGTCCGATTTGCGGCAACCCCACACCAACGATAATGACACCGGTCAACCGGTCCCCTTGCAGATTGATTCCCTCTGAAAATATGCCTCCCAATACGGCAAAGCCGACTAATGTCCGGGCTCTTCCCGCCTGGAACGTGTCCAGAAACCGCTCCCGCTCCTCTTCCGACATCGTAGGGGCCTGAACAAGGATATCGGCGTCCGGCATTTCCGCTTCGTACGCGGCCACGCCGGCCTGCAAATAATCAAACGAAGGAAAAAAGACCAAGTAGCAACCAATACGCCTGCTGATCCGCTCTCGAAGCAGTGATCCCAGCCTGGCCATCGAGCTTTCACGGTCTCGGTATCGCGTCGATAATGCCGCGATGCTCACCTCCCATTGGTCCTTCGAGAAGGGGGATGGAATCGCAAATGTATAACCGTCCTCCCCGGCACCGAGTACATCCTTGTAGAAGCCGAACGGGGACAGCGTTGCCGAGAAAAATACTTTCGCCCGATAGCCATTGCTCATATGTCGCAGCAGCTGGGACGGATCTAGGCATAGAAGCTTCACTCTGACCTCGCTGCGCTCGACTTCGGCATAGGTGACGAACCGTTCATCCGCCAACTTTGCGATTCGAAGGAAGCTTTGCGCCGCGAAATAAACATCTTTCAAGAGCGTCAATCCCTCTTCTTCCCCGCCTGCAACAAGCGTCTGCTCGGCCGCTTCGGCAAAAAACTCTAACTGTTCAAGCAAGCTTTGCGGCGGACCGTCAAGCAGCGAATGCGTCCGCTCCCCCACCTCCTTGCGTAGCTCGATAAATATTTTATTCAAGGCCTTGGCCGCCTGGGCAAGCTCTCGTCGCTTGCCCCTGCTTTCCCGCTGAAGATGGAGAAAACCGGATTTTACTAGCTCCGCAGAAAACATGTCCCTCGCCCGGTCAACCAAATTATGCGCTTCATCCACCAACAGAGCGGTATGCTTGCGCTGCTCCTGCAGCAACCGCTTCAACGACACACGCGGATCGAACACATAATTATAGTCGCAGATGACCGCATCCGCGGCGTATGCCGCTTCTATTGACAGCTCGAACGGACATACCCGGTGTTTGCGTGCGTACCGTTCAATCACCTCGCGGCCCATCGATGCCTCATGCTCCAACATGTCTAGCATCGCGTCGTTAAGTCGGTCATAGAAGCCATCTGCGTATTCGCAGTACTCCTTCGAGCAGCGCACCTCTTCCTTGAAGCATACTTTTTCCTTCGCCGTCAGCGTGACGGTCTTCGCCTGTAAGCCAGCATCCGCCATGGCGCGCATCGCATGCTCCGCCGCAGTCCGGGTTATCGTTTTGGCCGTTATGTAGAAGATTCGTTGAAGATGCCCTTGCCCAATCGATTTAACGGCCGGGAACAAGGTCGAGATCGTTTTGCCGGTTCCGGTCGGAGCTCTTGCGAACAAATCTTTCCCTTCGGCGATCGCCGTATAAACGGCACCGGCCAGCTTACGCTGCCCTTCCCGGTAGGCCGGATAAGGAAACGACAGACTCCGCGCGCTCTCGTTCCGTTCCTGTTCGTGCTTAGCCGTCCATCTTGCATAGGGTGCATATATCTGCAGCATTCCGAGCACTAAACCTTCCAGTTCCTCCGTCGTCTGCTCCTTCCGAAAATGAATTTGTTCGTCCGTATCCAGCTGCACATAGGTCAGCTGCACACACAGCTTCAATAAGCCTTCCTTCGCGGCATACATATACGCATAACATTGAGCCTGCGCCCAATGTTCGGGGTGCGCGTGTTCCTCAATATGGTTAATATTCTGCAGAGTGGACTTAATTTCTTCAATAGTGACAAGTTCGTTCTCCGGGAATCGGATGCCATCGCAGCGCCCTTCCAGCCGAAAACGCAAGTCCCCGCATTCGAACTCGTGCTGCAGCGGTGCTTCCTTGAGGTCCGATTCTTGGTACGTCTTTTGCAGCTTCTGATGCGCAAGCGTCCCTTCTGAGAACGTAGGTGCCGCATGAAATCCAGACTCCAGACTGCCTCTGCGAAACGCGTATTCGACCAGTGCACGTACAGAAATGCGAATAATCGGTAGCATATGCTCTCACCCGAAATCATGTTTAGTTACAAATAAGCATACCATGTTTTGAGTCAAATGAAAACAAATGTTCCCATATAAGACTAAATGTCATCCCGCCATAAGGAGCAAGCCATACGGTCCGATGTACAGATCCGCCCCTCTCTTCTGCGGCAGCCTTACCGTTGTATGCAACAGACAGCCAAGTACCGAATACGGTTGTCAAAAGCAAATGCTCACTCGGGCATACAAATACCAACTGTTTAGAAGTCGTGCTTCTAAACAATTGGTATTTGATCCGTTCTATATTCATGAATGTTCATACTCCTTCGTATTCTCATTCGCCGGGTGGATAGCAGCTTGTGGCGCTAATGTCCATTCCACAATAACCCCGCCGAAGGTGAATCCGCCGCCAAAGCCGACGAGCAGCAGCAGTCGATCTCCGGCCTTGACTTGACCTGACTTGACTCCCATGCTCAAGGCAAGCGGAATACTGGCAGCTGTCGTATTACCGTAATACTCCATACTGTGCAGAGTCCTGCTCATGGGAATACCGATTTTCTTGCTTATGGACTCGACAATGCGAAGATTGGCGCTGTGGGGAACGAACCAATCAATCTCATCCGCACTCCAGCGGACTTGATCCAGAATGCTACGTATGACTTGCGGCACCGTCCCAACGGCAAAACGGTACACCTCCCGCCCGTTCTGCACCAGCATCCCATTACTTGCAAGCTTATTTCCTGACAACTCCTTTCTTAGGCCCGAGCGATACAGATAACTTCCTCCATGACCATCCGATCCAAAATACTGTGTGGCGAACGCCCCCGTATCCTCCGTTCTTTCCATTAAAACAACGCCAGCTCCATCACCGAATAAGATGCAGGAAGTGCGATCCGAATAATCCATTATTTTGGATGCCGTATCCGCGCCAACCACCAAAATTTTCTGATGAAGCCCGCTGGTGATTAATCCATTTGCCAGGTTCATCGCATAAACAAATCCCGTGCAAGCTGCGTTAACGTCGAGCGCCCCCGTAGCCGGAATACCATAATGTTGTTGGATTAAACAAGCAACGGAAGGCGTCGGAAAGTCCGGAGTATAGGTGGCTACCAGGATCATATCTACATCCATGATCGATACGTCATAGTTCGTAAGCAGATCATCAATCGCCCCGATACACATATGACTTGAGAACTCATCCTTAGCCGCAATACGCCTTTCACGTATGCCCGTTCGCTGAACGATCCATTCATCGCTCGTGTCCATCATCATCTCCAAATCTGCATTTCTTAACACTTTGGAAGGAACATAACTGCCGATTGCTGTAATTTTGGCTTTTGATCTCATGTTATCTATGGCCTCCTGCAAGTCGATCGAAGAAGTGATCTACCCGATTCGTATATTCCACAGGAAACAACTTATAAGAACCCGTATGCTTGGCTCCCGGAACTTTCCAGTAGCTGAATGTATCGGCAAATCGCTGTGACATCATTTCGCTGTTGGCGCACGGTATCGTTTCATCCTGATCCCCGTGAATGAACATGACCGGTCGAGGGTAAATCTGCTGTATGGATACGATCGGCTTAACGAGCTGCGGATTCTTCTTCATAATGAAACGAATTGCTAGCACCATAAGCGGGGAGAACGGGTATTTCGGAAGCTTGGACCATATCGACAGATTATCCAGCAAATACCGATTCAAATCACTGAACGGACTGTCCGCAATGACACCAGATACTTCCGCGCACTTCGCTGCTGCCAGGAGGGACGCAGCCGCGCCCATTGAATAACCAATTAAGCCGATTCGTCCCTTACAGAACGTTTGGCACCAGTCAATGGCGCCGAGGATGTCTTGTTGTTCATCCAGACCAATTGTCGTTAACCGCCCTTCAGAATCCCCGCAATTGCGGAAATCAAACATTACTACATTATAATTGCGCTGAACGAGAGCCTTGGCTAACCCAAGTGCAGCGACCTTATGCTGGAGGCGGTTGCTCCTGTATCCATGCGCGAATATAATTGTCATCTTGGGCGAGCCGACAGCGGGAAGAAACCATCCCTTCAGATTAACCGTTTGGTCCCGGCTTCGGAAAGTGATGGATTCATATTGCAGCCCCTCCTCATCGGGAGTCACCAGCACCGGCTTGCGCGCAGGATGCATCAACTTCCATACCGCCCATAACGAGATCGCACATATTCCGACCAGAACAATGAGAACGATATACCCCATCCACATACTCATACGAACTACTCCTTTTATCCTATAAATAATATGAAACAGTCACAGACTACCATCCCAAAGTGTCAGTGAAATGTCAGAACGTGTATAAATTTGTATTGTTGTCGAAATAAAAAAAACAACTTCTCCACAAGGAACATGATCCTCATGAAAATGTTGTTTTTAGTCATCATCGAATATTATGATTCAAGCGGAAGAATGAGTTCAAAGGTTGTACCGCTTGAAGAACTGTGAGTCAATACCAGATCGCCGCCTAACGATCGTGCGATCATTCGACTGAATGGCAATCCAAGGCCAAGCCCGTGTACAAGCGTCCTTTTCTCTGCGCCGCGATAGAACGGTTCGAATATATCCTTCTGCCCGGCTACAGGCATCCCGCAGCCTGTATCGTGAACGCTAATATGGCAATAACATGCGGTTGTATCCAGACGAACGATAACTACGCCTCCTTCAACGATTGCATCTCTCGCATTATTCAACAAATTAATAAGAATCTGTTCGATACGGATCGGATCCGTAAAAAGTCGAAGTTCCGCCGCCGGAGCTGACGCCTCCAGTTTAACTTCAATCGACTGGCGCTCTTGAACGCAACTCCATCGCTCCACTATATCGGTCAACATCGCCTGCATGCCGATTAGCTCGCGATCCACCTGAATATTACCCGCTGCAAAGCTATTGAAATCCAGTAAATCCTCTACCATTTTTTGCAGACGATTGCATTCATTCATGCAATGATCCAGGAATACTTCCGCCTCTTCCCCTTCAACTACCTTCCCGCGGACAGCCTGAACTAACCCGCTGATGGCTGTAACGGGTGTTTTCAATTCATGTGTAACTCCTGCCAGCAGCTGCGTACGAAGTTTCTCCAAGCGATTTAGCCGATCCGCCATCTCCTGGAACGAATGAGCAAGCTCATGGATTTCCCTCTCTTTGTAATCATTCCTAAATTGCAAATTATAATTGCCGGACACAATTTGCTTCGCTGCGTTGGCCGCTTCCTGTATTGGCTTGATCAATCTTCTTGTTAATACATGCACAATTCCCCAGCCTATAAACAAGAAGGACGCCAGCAGAATCCACCTTGGATATCTGAAAGCAAACATGCCGTCCAGCGCATTACGCTGAGGGGCCATGTACAATGCAAAACCCGTGTTGGAGGATTCAACAATAATCGGATATATGCCCACTAAATAGGGCTCTTGGCCTTGTTGTGCCTCCAGTTCGATAACATGCGCCTCTCCAGACATAATATCCGTGATTCGCATCATCACTTGCTTTGTTTCCTCGGGTAGCACAGAGGGGTATTGTTGAACAACTTGGCCATCTCGATTAAGGATGAACATGATGGGTCTGCTATGAAGATTATGCCGCTCAGCCAGAGTGCTTAAAAACCCCTCCATATCGGGAGTCTGGGGAAGCCTCCCGTTATTATCTGTGGCGATGGCCTCAAGTTCGCCCGCCATGTTCTTCACACTGGTATATTGGGTAGATAACGCATTCCTGTAGAAAACATACATGGCAAGCAAACCAAGGATCATGATACTGATAAATAAAATCGTAAAGTAACGGATCGACCAATAATAGAGCAGGCTTTTACGTTCTCGCTTTGACACGAAATTGATACCCCAATCGTTTCAATGTAATGATCCCCCCATCTTCGGCGGACCATTCCGTAAGGCTTTGGCGAATCCGTTTTATGGCCATATCGACGGCTCGATCGCTGCCCATGTAATCCCTTCCCCATACAGCGTCAATCAACTGGTTTCGATCCAATGTCTGGTTCGGATGACTGGCCAAATATAGAAACAGCGATAGATCCCTCGGCGTCAAATGAACCTCATCCCCGTTTAGCATCACCTTATGCGAATTAAAATCAATCTTCAAATTGCCGAAGATCGCCGAATTTTCTGTCGCAACCTGCGGCAAGCGCCTTAACACAGCTCGCACGCGAGCAACAACCTCTTCTCCGATGAATGGCTTGACTAAATAATCGTCAGCGCCCCCATTCAGTCCTTCCAGCCGATAATGAATATCGCTGAGTGCCGTTAACATAATGACTGGACAAGCGCTTCGTTTTCTTATGCAATTAAGAACCGACCATCCGTCCATGACTGGCAGCATGACATCCAATAGCACCAGCGTTGGCTCCCACGACTCAAACAAAGACATCGCCTGGTCGCCGTTATAGGCTTGCTCCACCGCATAGCCGGCTTTGACCAGAAATGCCTTTAGAACCATGGAGATCCTCGGTTCATCTTCAACAATGAGAATCTTCTGCTTCATCATCCGTCACCTCTTCAAGCTTGCGGGTCAATGCCCCTCCAAGCTCCCCATTCAACTACTAATTTATATATAGTTCTTAGGACATATTCCTCGTTTTGGCTGGAAATCCCTGCTTTCGACACGAAAAAAGACCAGGGCCACAGGCGAAGCCACTGAAGAACTTGCGTTGTTGGAACATGAATGGGTATTAAATAAGACGAGACGACCTTCATCCCAGTTTATGGGCATAAGGGTCGTCTTTTTCTTCGTAAGAACCCCTATTGGGGTGGATTATACTTTAACGGATTGCGGTCCGAGCAGCGCCTCAATCGCTTGGAACAGCTGTGGAGACGGCTTGATGCTGTACTGTTCGCTCAAACTTAAGGAATGCTTGCTCCGCTCGTAGAAAAGAATGACGCCAAGCGGACCCTTGTGCTGCTGAAGCAACTGTTTCAGCTTGCTCAGGACTTGCGTGTTTTCGTGAGCAGCGTCGATCTTCAAGAAAACGCACGGCCTCGATCCGGCGGCTGGGCGGGACATTGGTGCGGTGCGCCAGCGCAGCGCGGTCTCGCGCGCACGGGGCTCGTCCAACGGCGTAAGGCGGTCGGCCAGCAGCTTGACGCCGGCGTCTTGCTGCTGCAGCTTGCCGCGAATGAGCATGAGACGCTCCTTCTGTACACAGTTTCCGTATTTTGTCCAGATTTCCGGGAAAATGACGACCTCGATCTTTTCGATGCGATCCTCCAGCTCCACGAAAGCCATAGCCTGACCTTTTTGGGTCAGGAAGTTTTTGCAGGATACGATCATCCCCGCCACGATCACCACGCTTGCAGCCGGCTCTTCTGCCAGCTGATGAAGCGGCATAGCATCGAGCTCGTGCAGCAGCGGTTCATAAGCGTCGAGAGGATGGCCGGAAATAAACATACCGAGCAGTTCACGTTCCAGCGCGAGCTTCTGAAGCTGAGTATACGGAGCGGCGTCGTCGGGGTATTCGATCGTCCAATTCACCTCCTCGGTCAAGCCGACCAAGTGCAGTTGCAGCTCCTCCCGGTCCTTTTTCCATTTCAGCACTGCCTCGATCATCCGTTCCAGTACGGCTAGCAGCTGCGCCCGGTGGCCGGGGAGAGAATCGAATGCCCCTCCCGAAATTAAGGATTCGATCACCCTTTTATTGCATGCCCGCAAATCCACCCTTCGGCAAAAATCGAGCAAATCTTCATAAGGCGCGCTTTTTCGCTCACGGATTATTGCTTCGATCGCCTGCGTTCCGACGTTTTTGATCGCAGCAAGCCCAAAGCGTATCGCTCTCGAGTCGGCATCTTCGTCAGGAGATTCCGCGTTCAAGCCCACGTTCTGCTCTTCGCTGCTCCGTCGCAGATAAACAGGAGTAAACCCCTCTATACTTTCGTTCACGTCGGGCGGCAGCACCGCAATCCTCATGCGTCGACATTCATCGACGTATTCTGCCGCCTTGCGGTGATTCCCCATGACAGACGTCAGCGTCGCCGCCATGAACGGCACGGGGTAGTGCGCCTTCAGCCAAGCCGTACGATAGGTCATGACAGCATAGGCCGCAGCGTGCGCACGTGGAAAGCCGTAGTCGGCGAAGCGCACGATCATGTCGTACACCTTGTTGGCGTCAGCCTCACTGTGGCCCTTCCGCAAGCTGCCGCGGATAAAGCGGGCGCGTTCCTCGTTCATCACCTCGCGCTTCTTTTTTCTAACGGCGTGCAGCAGCAAGTCGGCCTCGCCGAGGCTGAATCCCGCCATCTTGGCAGCAATATGCATGATCTGCTCCTGATAGAGGATAATCCCGTACGTATCGCGCAATATCGGCTCCAGCGACGGATGGGGATACTCCGTCTCCATCTCCCTGTGCTTAGCCCTAATATACTTAGGGATATATTCCATCGGTCCCGGCCGGTACAATGCGCCGACGGTAATAATATCCTCAAACACCGACGGCTTCATTTCTTTCAACAGCCGCCGGTAGCCTGCCGACTCCAACTGGAATACAGCCGCCGTTTCGCCTCGACACAGCATCGCATACGTGGCTGGATCGTTCTCTGGCAGCTTCCGCAAATCGATCTTGATGCCGTTCCAAACCCGAATCCAGCGCAATGTGCGCTCGATTATCGAGAGCATGCGCACACCTAGAAAATCCATCTTCAGTAATCCGATTGCTTCCAGATGCTCCATCGCATATTGCGTCAAAGCGGTCCCCTCCGCTCCCTCTTGGAGCGGCACGTACCGGGTAAGCGGCTCGCGGGAAATAACGATGCCTGACGCATGCGTGGACATGTGACGGGGCAGCCCTTCGATCCGCATCGCCATGTCGAGCAGTTCTGCGGTTTTGGGTTGCTTGGCTGCAAGCGCCTTCAGCTCGGAATGGACCGTAATCGCTTCCTGCAGCGTGATCCCGAGATGGCCGGTAATCATTCTGGCGACCCTGTCAACATCGTTATAGGGTACGTTCATTACCCTGCCGACATCGCGCAATGCAGCCTTCGCGGCCATCGTACCAAACGTGATGATCTGCGCGACATGGTCTTTGCCGTATTTCTCCACGACGTAAGCGATCACCTCTTCCCTTCGCAGGTCGTCGAAATCGATGTCGATATCCGGCATCGATACCCGCTCCGGGTTCAGGAAGCGCTCGAACAACAGGCCGTACCGGATCGGATCGACATCGGTGATCTTCAGCGTGTAAGCGACGAGACTTCCGGCAGACGAGCCCCGACCCGGCCCGGTGGCGATACCGCGCTCATGGGCGAAGCGTATAAAATCCCAGACGATCAGAAAATAGTCGGAGTACCCCATTTTTTCAATGACCGTAAGTTCGAACTGTAATCTTTCCTCTATCATCCGCCGATAAGAAGCATCGACTGTAACGCCACCATCATCATCCTCATGGCGTCCATCCCGGCTCCAACCGTATCGGGCGGTAAGCCCTTGTCGACACAATTCCGCCAAATACCCTCCGGCGGTTAACCCTTCGGGTATCGGCCGGAATTCAGGCATAATCGAGCGGCCGAATTCCAGCAACAGATTGCATCGGTCCGCCACGACGGCCGTATTGGTCAATGCCTCAGGGACGTGAGCGAACAGCCTGCGCATTTCTTCACCGCTTTTCAAGTACAATTGATCGGTCGTAGAACGCAGCCTGTCAGCATCATCCACCGTCTTTCCAGTGCCGATGCAAACGAGCACATCCTGAACTGCCCTATCTGACGCCTTAATATAGTGAACATTGTTCGTGGCGATTAACGGGATTCCGGTTTCCCGGCTCAACGCAATGATGTCGCGCATCACGTTCTTTTGCTCGGTCAGCCCGTGATCCTGCAGCTCCAGAAAGAAATCATCGCCGAATATATTCCGATACCTTTCGGCGGCCAGCTTCGCTTCGGCGCGCCTTGCATGAAGTAGATGCTGGGAGATCTCACCCTTGAGGCAGGAGCTTAAGCAAATCAACCCTTCCGCATATGCCGCCAATCGCTCGGCATCAATACGCGGCTTGTAGTGAAAGCCCTCCATATGGCCGATCGAGATCAGTTTCATTAAATTTTGGTAGCCCGTTTCATTTTTGGCAAGCAAAATTAAATGATAAACCGGCTGATTCTGCCTTCCTTTGTCGCGTATCGAGCCTGACGTAAAGTATACTTCACAGCCGATGATCGGCTTGATTCCCCGCTCCGTACACACCTTGTAGAAGGGTACCGCTCCATACATGACGCCGTGATCGGTCAAGGCAAGCGACGTCATGCCAAGCTCGGCCGCATGGGCGGCCAACTCTTCGATCCGGGCCGCCCCGTCCAGCAAACTGTATTCACTATGCACGTGAAGATGCACAAAACGTTCCATGCATACTCATCCCTATCTTATCCTCATCTCTTTAGGCAGTTCGTCCATCGTTCTTCAAGTCCGCTACGAACGCATCACCATCGCGGCTAACCTGAACAAACAGCATTTTATCAGCATTCAAATAGGTTTCAGCAAAGTGCAGTACGTCGTCCACCGAAACGGTACGAATTTTGTCGACAAAGTCATTCGGATCGACTGCACCATGAAACAAGTGGATTGACGCTAGCCGAGAGTTTATTGCTTCCGGGTAATCCTCAGCGACCAGGTAACGTGCCGTTATCCATTTCTTAGCGCGGGTCAGCTCGTCATCTTGCAACCGCTCTATCTTTAGGCGATTTAACTCGGCGATAATGATATTGCGTGCTTCATCGATACGCTGCGGATCGGTAGCGACATATCCGGTAATAAACCCTTCGCTGACCCCCGGACTCAGTCTAACACTTACGTCATAGGCAAGCCCTCTGTCTCCGCGGATCTGTTTACCTAACCTGGAAGCACTGCCTCCACCCAGCACGTGCAGGGCGACGAAGCCTGTGTATCTCTCCTCGGAATCTATGTAGGGCCCATACATCCCCCAATGTAATTGCGACTGACGTATATCGCGAGCGATGTGAATCGTGCGGCCGTCAAGCGGACAAAGCTTTAGCTTATCCAAGACAATCGGTGCTGACATTTCCGGTGCTGCCGGAATCGTCAATGATTCTAAATAATCAACTAACGCTGCATGATCAATATGACCAGTAACCACAAGCACGATATTGCTCGGCTGATAAAATTGCTCATGAAACCGAAGCAGATCATCGCGGGTGATCGAGGATACGGATGCTTCCGTCCCTAAGCAGTTGGCACGCTCCGGGTGCATCCCGCTAAGCATTCGCATCAACTCTCTTCTGCCATGCTCCCGAGGATTATCCTCCGCTCGTTTGATTTCCTCAATAACTACCTTCTTTTCCTTGGCTAATTCTTGTTCCGGGAAAGTAGAATGAAACACCATATCCGTCAGCAACTCAACGCCCTGCTTCCACTCATCATATGGCGTATAAATGAAATACTTTGTCCGGTTGTTACCAGTAGAAGCGCCTCTTCGCCCTCCGCACTCCTCTACCAGTTCATTGATTCGCTCCTGCGTACGTGTCATCGTTCCTTGGAACATCATATGCTCTAGAAAGTGGGCAATGCCGTGCGGATAAGCTGCTTCATAATGCCCGCCTGCTTTCACCCAATAGCATATCAATGTGGATACTGCCTTCTCGTTATGGTCGGTAATGACGGTCAGCCCATTGCACAATACAGTTTTTTTCAAAGTAATTCCTCCATCTCGATATAAAATATAACTGCGACATTCGCTGTATCCATGCTGCTTCGGCAGAGATGTTTAAAGAGCTTACCCATGGATACTATTTATATAAACCAATTCGGCTTATAATGTTGTGTTGATAATCAACTCAACTTGATGATTAAAAAAAATTAGATGTCTAAGGTCAGCTGCTCGAATGCCGGATGCGTGTACGTACCCGGACGGTTCACATTGCCATATTGATCTATAGTCAAGAGCTGTAGCTGAGTTAATCGCACTGATAAGGCTGATATGGAAACCCGTAAGCAGTGTGCTAGCCCGTATAGGTGAGAAAGATGGATTTTCCTCATCTTTCTCAATTGGCCTACAGCGCGTTCTATCATCGGACGGGGCATCAGAAGGCATCCTGCGAATAAATCTGCCTGTATTTCTTCCATTGGCTTTTGAGCAGTGCTTCGGCAAAAAAAGGGCTGACCTTGAACTTTTGTGGGCCGTTCAGGTTCACTATTCCCCAAACGAAGCAAATACGGCGTTTCCGACGTATGAAGAACCCAATGACCGAGCTCATGTGCAAGTGTAAAATGGTATGTCCCAATTTTGTTATCAAATAGCTCGCGGTGTGATTCATTTAAAATGATTTGCTTTTCAGTCGGAAGAATCGCGGCCATCACAAGACCATCTTTATCCAAGTGATCGATGGACTCCCAACATATTTGCAGGTCGAAGTGAAATTCGATGATTTCCTCAATCGGAGCGGATTTAACCATTTTATCGTAAGGGTCGAACCCGTAGTCCATTAATATTTGCTCGGTTAAGCGTTCCATTTGCTCACGTGAGATAAAACACGGCGATTTCATTTCGTCTTGTCCTCCTCCGACTCGCCAATAATCTCTTTAATTTTCTTCCATTGCGTCGGAGAAAGATCTGAAGCCTTTCTTAAAAAGACAGGGATATTGCTGTTTTCTGTTATCAGCCTCTGAAAACTGCTCGGCACCTTTTTTGCTGCTAAAACAAGCTCCTCCGGTTCAATACAAAGCACTTCCGCGATACGTATGATTTTATCTTCTGCTGGAGGGTCCATTGTTCCGCTTTCGATTTTGCTTATATACGTAAAATCAATACCGACTAGATCAGCAAGCTGCCGCTGAGTAACTTTTTTTTGTTTGCGGAGATTTCGGAGAAGCTCGCCAAATTCACTCATATTTATTATCACCTTCCACTACTTACCATTTTACACATGTTGAGTTATTTGTCAACATACTTTCATATCCCATTAGGTAAGCCTCCTCTGTTCCAACAGCCAAGTATAAAGTTCTTGATTGTTGAGGGTGCTTTCCATGATGTCATGCCCAAGGTCTGGGTAAATAGTAAGTTTAATGTTTGACGAATATTGCTCTACTGTACGAATCATTTTGGACATCTGATCTACTGGTACAATATCGTCTAAGGCCCCGTGAAAAGCCCATATAGGGGTGTCTTTTAACTGCTCTGCTTTAGATACCTGTCCACCAGAACTCAATGGAACAATCGCCGCAAACGTTTCAGGATAGTTGATAGCTAAATCCCAAGCTCCGTATCCCCCCATGCTATATCCAATTAAGTATATACGGCTTGAATCTATACGATGATTTGTAGTAAGTTCAGTAACCAAAGCCATAACCGCGTCACGTTCCATATTCCAGTACGACTCACTTGGACACTGGGGGACTGCAATAACAAACGGTAATGATAAACCCTGGCCAATACCGAAAATTCCATAGCTCTTTAGCTTAGTTACATCCTCACCCCTCATATTCATACCATGTAAAAAAATAATAAGTCCCCATTTAACTTCTTCATCTTCTCCATAACCTTCGGGAAAAGAGAGAAGATAATTTATCTTCACATTCTTTGTAATCTGAGCATTCAAACTATCTGATCTTATCCTCATTGTATCCCCTCAATACTAAATATCATTTAGCGGAGCTTGAATCCATTTTAACATCATAACTACTTGAACTATCCTGCTGTCCAATAGCTTAACGAGGCCACCGATTATTTCCCTCGGCAGCCTCGTGGTGTTGTTATGGAGCTAGCGTTCCCTGTTATCTTAAAGAAGTAATGGGTTATTTAATAACTTGGTGCCATGTGTCTTCGATATCTTTAAAATTATTAAATCCAATTTTTTTATAACTCAACTTTCGCATCTAATAAATCAGCCTAAGTCCGTGTGCGTACTGGATTTGTGATCGATAAGATACCTTGATTGAAAAATAGAAAAACACCGCTTCCTTTGGTAAAGTGAGAGTGTCGAAGTCACACTACTACCACACAGAAGAGGTGTCCTCTATATGATAGAACAAAAACTATCCATTGATCAACTGCCAGCAGAAATTAAGCCGGCTTTCCATGAACTGAAGGTCATCAAACACTTGAATGAAGCTGGCTTTAAGAAGAAATTTGGCTTCACTTGTGCGACCTTGTTCCGAATCATATTTGTGCTGCTATTCCAACAGAAGAACTGGTTTCGTCTACTCGAAAGCCGGCGGGGCACAAATTATC